>NZ_WTYV01000003.1 GCF_009827655.1 Alteraurantiacibacter buctensis
CGCCACCGCCACCCGGGCGGCGTCGGTCCCCGCTACGGTTGCGGAAGATATCGTCGATGCTGGCGGAACGGCGCGGCAGGGCGGGCTTCAGCACGCGGGGCTGGCGCGGGAGCGGGCGCCTTGGGCTTGGGCGCAGCGGCGGGGCGGGCCTCTACCGCTGCGTCCTTCTTGCGCTCCACCTTCGCCTCGTTCGCCTTGACCGGCGAGGGGCGCGACTTCAGGCCCAAGCGGTGGGCCTTGCCGATCACCGCGTTGCGCGACACGCCGCCCAGCTCGTCGGCGATCTGGCTGGCAGTGGCGCCGCCTTCCCACATCTTGGTGAGGGTGGCGATGCGTTCTTCGGTCCAACTCATCAGTCAACTTTCATCATGCAAAGCGGGGGGCTTCCCCCGGCAATGGCTTGCCAGCCTTGTGCCATGCCGATAGGCGGCAGCGTATGGCCGATCAAGCCCAAGCAGACACCCCGCAACAGGATGCCGCACAAGCTGTGGTGGCACGGAATTTTCCGCCCAAGGGCCAAGCGCTGATCACCGGCATCAACCGGGTGGGGCTGTGGAGCCTCTATATTAAGGAGATCCGCCGGTTTCTCAAGGTGCAGACGCAGACCGTCTGGGCCCCGGCGATCACGACCCTCCTGTTCCTCGTCATTTTCAGCGTGGCGATGGGGCGGGGGGACCGGCAGATCCTGGGCGTCAACTTCGCCACTTTCGTGGCTCCCGGCCTTATCATGATGGGCATGATGCAGAATGCCTTTGCCAATGCCAGCTTCAGCCTGCTGGGCGGCAAGATGCAGGGGACCATCATCGATTATCTGATGCCGCCGCTGTCCGCTGCCGAACTGATGATCGCCATCGTCGGCGCGGCGATGACGCGGGCGGTGATGGTGGGCGGGGCCGTGGCCCTGGCCATGGCGCTGTGGCCGGGGGTGGACATGCAGGCGGCGCACCCGTGGGCGATCGTGTGGTTCGGCCTGATGGGAGCCATGCTGCTGGCGCTGATGGGCCTGCTGGCCAGCCTGTGGGCCGAAAAGTTCGACCACAACGCGGCCGTCACCAACTTCATCGTTTCCCCGCTCAGCCTGCTGTCGGGCACGTTCTATGTCATCTCGAACCTGGCCCCGGCTTTCCAGGCGATCAGCCGCGCCAACCCGTTCTTCTACATGATCAGCGGCTTCCGCTTCGGCTTTTTGGGGCAGAGCGATATCGGCAACACCAATGCCCACGTGGCCATGGCGGCGCTGGCGATGGGGCTGCTGAACCTGGTGCTGGGCTTCGTCTGCTACCGCGCGCTGAAAAGCGGCTGGAAGATCAAGAGCTGAAGAGCTCTTTTTTGGGGGTCAAACCTCCCGCCCCACCGCTAACCCGGCCACCATAGCCTGGTGGTATCAATGGTTGCCGGGTGGGGCGGTGGGGTGGGTCGTATGCTAACCCGCAACCATCAATGCGTCAGCTTGCGGCGCAGGCGATAGCGGCCCTTGGCATAGTCATCGAACAACTGGCCCAGGCCGGGGTGATCCACCGGGCCGCCGTCGCCGTCATGCTCCAGGTTCTGCTGGCTGACATAGGCGATGTAGCTGGCGTCCTCGTTTTCGGCCATCAGGTGATAGAACGGCTGGTCCCGCCTGGGGCGCACCTCTTCGGGAATCGCCTCGTACCATTCCTCGCTGTTGGCGAACACCGGGTCGATATCGAACACCACGCCGCGGAAATCGAACAGCTTGTGGCGCACCACGTCGCCAATGGCGAAGCGGGCGCTTGACTTGCGGGGGGCACCAAGGGGGTGGCGCGCCTGCGGAAAGGAGAAATCCGGGCTTTCCATGCCGCCAATATAGGCTTTTGCGCCCGCCGGACAAGGCGGCAGGGCCAGCAATCCACCGCATGGCAAAAAGCGGCGATAAGCAGGCTTGGCAAGCGCCGCATCATCGGCTAACCGCCGCCCTTCCTGACCGGCCGGCCTTGTTCGCAAGCGCCCGCCCGCCTCGCGGAGAGGTGGCAGAGTGGTCGAATGCGCCGCACTCGAAATGCGGTTTACGGGCAACCGTAACGTGGGTTCGAATCCCACCCTCTCCGCCAGCTAGCCTTTCTCACACCATCCCATATAGTCCTAAAAACCGCAGAAATGCGGCATTCTGGCCCTTTTCGTTATCCAAGATGTTCTCTATATGTTTCGCGCCATCTGGATGCGAGTGTGGGTCTGGGTGTGGGTCTGAAAGGACATGGAAATGGGCAAGCTGACAGCTGTCGGAATCAGAAATCTCAAGGAGCCCGGACGATATTCTGATGGTGAGGGCCTGATCCTCAAGTTCGCTGGACGCGGCAAAGGCAGCTGGATCGTTCGCGTACAGGCACATGGAAAACGCAGGGATGTCGGATTGGGCTCTTTGGCTGACCTTCCATTAGCTGAAGCGCGTGACGCGGCGCGCGCCATTCGCAAGGACATGAAGGCCGGAGTGGATGTCGTGGCTGAGCGCGACAAGGAAGCGCTCGTCATCCCGACATTTCGAGAGGCGGCCAAGACCGTTCACGAGGAGCACAAGATCGCCTGGAAGAATGGCAAGCACCAGTCCCAGTGGATCAACACTCTCGAGACTTACGCCTTCCCGACAATAGGTGCCAAGCTTGTCACGGATATCGACGGGTCGGCAATTCGTGAAGTGCTGGCGCCGATCTGGCTGACCAAGCCGGAGACCGCCCGAAGAGTACGGCAGCGGATTGTCTCTGTGCTCGACTGGGCGTGCGCGAAAGGCTTTCGCGAGACGGAGGCTCCGATGCGTTCGGTCATGCGGGGGCTGCCACGCCAGCCTAAGAAGCAAGGACACTTTGTAGCGATGCCTTACCCCGAGCTACCCAAGTTCTTCGTGTGGTTGCGCGAGAGGACCACTGTCGGTCGTCTGGCGCTCGAATTTGTCATTTTGAATGCATCACGCTCTGGTGAAGTTCGCGGTGCGTGCTGGAGTGAGATCGATCTCAAGAAGAAGGTGTGGACGATCCCGGCCGTGCGCATGAAAGCAGGAACAGAACATGTCGTTCCGCTCACGAAGGCCGCGTTGGACTTGCTGGATCGAGCGGCGATTTATCGATCACCAGTCAGTGATCTTGTCTTTCCTGGCCAAAATCCCAGACGGCCACTGTCCGACATGACCTTGCTCAAGATCCTGCGCGACAAGGGAGACGACGTCACAGTCCATGGTTTTCGTTCATCGTTTCGCGATTGGGTTGCTGAAACGACCAGTTATCCTGGGGAAATTGCAGAAGCTGCTTTGGCTCACACCAACGCGAACAGGGTCGAAGCGGCTTATCGGCGAACCAATTATCTCGACAAGCGCAAGCCACTTATGACTGACTGGGCCTGCTATCTGCAGGGTGACGTGCAGGCTTAAGCAGGTCGGCTATGCGCCTTATCCCTGTCGTTAGGTTGGTCACCTAGATCGCCCGAAAGCGGTCATTGGCGCCGCGCCGTCGCAGTATCGGCTATTGATCGCCACTTACCAATTTCAGGCTCCTCCTTGGCCAATAGCGGCCAAGGAGAAGAGCAATGGGATACTCTCGATTTGACCCCGCCATGCAAGGACGCGCAGCGTGGAATGCCGGCAAGAATATCGGGACCAAGCGCCCGCTAACGCAAAAGCAGATCTGGGCGATCCGCTTCCATCTGGATCGCGAGGGCCGGCTGCGAGACAAGGCCCTGTTCGATCTTGCCATCGACAGTAAGCTGCGGGGCTGTGACCTGGTGAAAATCAAAATTGGCGATGTCGTCGCGGGCTCTGATGTGCGCAACCGTGCCATCATCATCCAACAAAAGACTCATCGACCTGTGCAGTTCGAGCTCACGGCTGACGTTCGCGCGACGCTTCATGCGTGGCTGGAGCGGCGGGGTGGTTTGGTCAGCGATTATCTGTTCCCAAGCCGCGTGAATCGCGCCGGACATATGAGTACCCGCCAGTATGCACGCCTCGTCGACGAATGGGTGACGGCGATCGGATTGCGGAAATCTGATTACGGAACGCATTCGCTTCGACGGACGAAAGCTGCGATGATCTATCGAGCTACCGGCAACATTCGGGCAATTCAGATCCTGCTGGGGCACACCAAGATCGAGAACACGGTCCGCTACCTCGGTGTGGACGTGGAAGATGCGCTCTTGCTCGCGGAGCGCACCGAAATCTGATTCCCTTCTGCGGTCGGCCGGTGAGATCGGTCGACCGCCTTTAGTATCCGCTCAGCAAGGTGCAGGTGGCCACAATAAGGGTAGAGAGCTGCTGTGAGCGCAACCAAACGCCGCCACTTAAGCGTCACGACGACTACGTGCGGGTCGCTTCCCTTCAGCAGGATCAGCCGTGAACTTACCTCATTGATGGTCGGGCTCTGGATAACTGTAGCCGCTGCATAGGATTGTCCAAGGTTCCCAAACCGGATGAATTTAGGCGGGTTGGAACAACGCGCAAAGCGCCGCGACGATCTTGCCATCCTTCAGATGGTAGTGGACGAATTGTGGCACTTCGAGAACCTGCCCGTTGGCGATCGGGTATTCGATGTCGATACCGGCCTCCGCCGCCGCTTCCTTGGTCAAATCTGCGAAAGCTGTGATCCTTACCGTGACCTCTGCAGCGACCATCTGGTCGTTGGAGATAAACTGGTGGACCAGAATTTCCTCTTTCACGCGGTCGTGGAAGAAGCCGTAGAAACGCTTCACTTCGGCTCGCGACCGCAGGCTCTGCCCAAAGAAAGTGACCTCAAACTCGCCGTCAGGGGCATAGTGGTCGAGGACGGCATCGTAATCACGGGCGTGAAACAGGTCGACGTAGTGCGCGTATTGCTCGCGGTTCATGGGGTGATCCTTTGTGGGATGAGCTTTGGGAAGTGGCTGATGGCGCGTGTCAGGGCAGCGAGCTGATCACCTCGGTGCCGGGCTCGAAAATGGCGCACATCGCCCGTTTGAATTTCCCGTTTTCCAAGTGGTAATGGATGAACTGCTGCATCTCGAACAAGCCGCCTTCCGGCATTGCCGCGAGGCGCGGCATACCCATCGCAGCCATCATTTCCGGAGTGATGGTCTTCAGGCCTTCCAGCCGGACAATCGCCTCCAGAGCAACCGTGTCATCCCCCGCAACGAACCGCTGGAGTGTGATCGTCTCCTTCGTGTGGGCGTGGAAGAAGTCGTAGAACTTGCGGATCGTGTCCTTGCCCTGGAAGCAGTAGCCGGCGAACACCACCTCGCAATCGTCGGTGAAGTGGTTGAACACCGCGTCATAATCCTTGGCGTTGAACAGGCGCAGGTAGTTTTCATAGTCTTCGCGGGTCATCGGGTGTGTTCCTTCAGCGCTGGCGCAGCTCTTCGCGAGCGACCTTGGTGTAGGGCGACGGGCGCACGGTGGCGCGCACGCGGGTCTGTTCGTGCGGCTCCACGCGGACGTTGGTGTAGGCACCGGGACGTTCGCCCCAGACCAGCTCCACTTGCGCATCGATCGGCACATCGCGATCCAGCGAGGCGAGCGAGATCATCCGCCGGGCGTTGAGCGTGGTGGCGGGGATCATTGACAGGCCAACCAGCCTGCCATCCAGCTCCACCCGGTCGTTGAGGCCGAAGGCATAGAGGGCCACAGGAATGTCGGGGAACTTGTACTGCGGCCCGTCGGTGTAGAGCGAGCCATAGATGCGCGCCACGTCCTCGCCGTTCCACTCCAGCGTCACCTTGCGCCGCTGGGCGTCCTTGTCGGCCATCATCGCACGCAGGGCATCTCGGCCGATGAAATCGTGGTCGAAGTGGATGAACGGGTCATAGTTCACATCGAAGGGGGTCTTGTAATAGTCCTCCATCCGCGTGGATTCGAAGCTGCCGCCAAGCTGGAAGAACCCTTCCAGCGTCAGTGCCGGCAACCACTCGCGATAGGCCTGCATCGAAGGCGAGGTGTAGACGGCGGGGAACAATGCACCCAGCCAGCCCGATTCCACGGCGCTGGTGGCATAGGCACGATTACCGACCTGCTGCAGGCCGAACTCCTTGCCGGCCTCAAGTATAGTGCCGAGGATTTCCTGCTGCTCGGCAATCGGGCCCCAGATCTCCAGTCCTGCAGCCCCCGCCATGCCGTGGCGCAGGGCTTCGACCTGACGGCCGGCGATGTTGATCGTGGTCATGCGGAAAAAGCCGATGTCGGCCACCGATGCGCCGTTCAGCTTCTCGATCAGGGCCCAGGCCTTGGGCCCCTGGATCTGAAAGCGCCAGTAGGCCCGCTCGATGGGCCGGCCATCCCAGAACGGCGGGGTGCGCGGGCTCTTGGTCAACTGCACGTCATAGCCGCCCGTCAGGGCCTGGTATTCCAGCCAATTGTTACCCGGCCCAAGGCCTGCCGACATGGCGCGCCCGTCATTTAGCCAGGCCACGATGTTGTCCGCGATCAGGTAGCCCTCGGCGTTGCACATGATGTGCTGCTTGGCCATGCCAGGCCGGAACTTGGCGAAGTTGTTGATCCCCGTATCGCTCAGCAAGCGGACGATATCCGGCCCCTCGATGTAGAGGTCATCCATGTGGTGCGTCTGGTCCATCAGGACGCAGTCTTCCATCCACGCGCGCTGCTCGTTCTGCCAGCTTGTCTGCTCGCCCGGCACGACGGGGAACACGTAGCCGCCAGCCCCCGTGTCGCGCAGCATGGCCAGCGGCCCGCCTGCCTGATCGATCTTCTGCTGAAGGGTGTTTGCCATACCGAATCGCCTCTCCACGTGCCTTTATCTAACAGTGTTAGAAATTGCAGCGAAGCGACGCCTTCGTCAACCCTCGACCATTTCGAGCCGATGACGCACCGCCCTTTCACGGCGGTCACGTCAGTGGATTTTGGGTTCCCAGCTCTTCACGAGGGAATCGACGCTATCCATCGCAGCGTCCTTGAAGTCGAAGAACTGCTCGACCTTTTCTGCATACCGGGCATTGGCAAAAACGGACCATCCAGTGACCACCGCCTGGACTGCGCTTTGCAGGAAGAACAGCTTTTCCTGGTCGACAGGAAAGGCTGACAGTTGCGATTTGATCCGCACCAGCGTGTCCTGGAAATGCGCCTCGTCGAGCTGGGTATTGAGGATGAGGAGAGGTGCGAAACGCTCTTCCTGCTGAACATCCCAAATCGCCGCGCCATATGCGCGCATCCAGTCCTGCCACGTTTTGCAAGGCGGTATCCGCGCAAAGCAACTCGCGAATAGCTCCGTGAGAATCTCGTTCAGCAAGGCGGACTTATCGGGGATGTAATAGTAGAGGGTGGGTGCTTGAACCTTGAGCCGGCTGGCGAGCTTTCGCATGCTCAAGCCATCAACGCCCTGTTCGCGAACAAGCTTGATCGCCTCGCTGACGATCTCTTCCGAAGTCAGGTTGCGCCTTGCCATGCGTACATTCTTTAGCCGCTCCTCCGGCTCTGACCAGCCGCAAATAGCAGTGTTGCACCATTTTTCGAACAGTGTTAGACATTCTCTCGAACACCGTTAGAAGGCGGATCAAAGCGGGGGCATTCCGGGCAAACCGGTACCTGCGCCAAGCCTAGGGAGAGGATCTATGAAGCACATGTACACCAGCCGCTTGGCGCAGGCCTCGCTCATCGCGCTGATGGTGGGTCTGGCCCAGCCCGTTTGGGCGCAGGATGCGACCGAAGATAGCGGCGACGACGTGATTACCGTCACCGCCCAGTTCCGCGAGCAGCGTCTGCAGGATACACCGCTGGCGATCACTGCCGTCTCGGCCGAGACAATCGAGGCGCGCAACCAGACGACCATTGCCGACATCGGCCAGTACGTGCCCAACGTGAACCTGTCGCAATCGACCGCGATCAACTCCAACTCGCTCAGCGCCTACATCCGCGGTATCGGGCAGGACGATTCCAGCTTCGCGCTGGAACCGGGCGTCGGCATCTACATCGACGATGTCTATTACGGCACGACCTTTGGCGCGGTGCTTGACCTGGTTGACCTGGAGCGGGTCGAAGTCCTGCGCGGGCCGCAGGGCACCCTGGCGGGCAAGAACTCGCTGGGCGGCGCGGTCAAGCTGTTCACCCAGGTGCCGGACGAGAACGGTGGCGGCTTCCTGGAAGCCACTTATGGCAGCCTTGACCGGATCAGCCTGCGGGGCAGCGCCGGGGTGACGCTTGGTGAAGGGCTCTATGCCCGCGTCTCGGGCACCTACGATAACCTTCATCACGCTGGACATGGTCGCGCCGTTCACCAGCGAGTGGAACCTGTCGGCAAGCGCCCAGTACGATGTCGACCTGGGCACTTCAGGCACGCTGTCGCCGCGGTTGGACTGGACCTACCAGTCGAGCTTCTTCTACGGCTCGGTCAACAATCCGCTCAACCGCATCGACGGGCGGTCGCTGGTCAATGCCCGGCTGGCCTACGAGACGGCCGACGGCAACTGGCAGGTCAGCGCCAACGTCACCAACCTGTTCGACAAGTTCTACTACGTGGCCGCCAGCGAAAACGCCGCCAACTTCGGCCTGGCCACCGGCGTGGTGGGTCGCCCGCGGGAATGGTCGCTCAGTATCCGGCGCCGGTTCTGACTCCCTTGTCGGGGCTGCCAGGTTCCTCCCCGGCAGCCCCGGCTCCTTCCCGGAGATTGTTCGATGTATCCCTTCACCGAAGGCAGCTATGCACCCCGCAATGGCTGGTATGTAGCGGCATTCCGGAACGAGATCGGCGACGACCTGCTCAGCCGCTGGATCCTCAACCAGCCGGTCGTGATGTACCGCAAGGACGATGGCACGGCGGTAGCCGTCGAAGGACGCTGCCCGCACCGCCACTTCCCGCTGGGAGCCAGCAAGCGCGTGGGCGATGCCATCCAGTGCGGCTATCACGGCATCACCTTTGACGCGGCTGGCAAATGCACTTTCGTGCCCAGCCAGGAGAAGATCCCCGGCGTCTACACGATCCGCAGTTACCCGCTGGTCGAGCGCGGCCTGTGGGCTTGGATCTGGCCGGGTGATCCGGCCAAGGCTGATGAAAGCCTGATCCCCACGCTGGCGGAAATCGGGTTTGAGATCGAGGGCATCTACGCCAAGCCATTCTATGCGCACGATGTCGATGGCCGCTATCAGCTGCTGAACGACAACCTGCTCGACCTGAGCCACCTGGGCTACCTCCACGGCACCAGCATCGGCACCACCGACGATGCCGCAACGCCGGAAGAGCGCGACGTGACCGATCGCCGTGTCAGCAGCCGGCGGGTCATGCGTAACACGCCGCCCACCCCGGCGGTCAGGGCCAAACACGCCATCGAAGGTCTGGTTGACCGGGTTTCGGGCATGGAATTCTACTTTCCCGGCTTCCACGCGGGGATTGGCGAGGTGCGCCTGCCCGAAGGTCATGAGCGGGCCGGTGAACTGATCAACTTTTCACGCGTGTGGCACGCGGTGACCCCGGCCAAGACATTCACCACCAACTATTTCTTCGCCATGGGTTCGACCGACCGTCAGGGCGTGGACGATATGGTCGAATACCTGAAACCGGTCCTCGCCGAAGACATGTTCGCCACAGTTGAGATCGAGAAGATCGTCCAGACGCTCGACGACCTGCCGCCCGAACTAATGCTCAAGAGCGACGGCACGGCCGTGCTGGGTAGGAGGATTCTTCAGCGGATGATGGACCGCGAGCGGGAAGAGGCGCGCCTGGCGCGCTCCACGCCATGATTGGGAGCCAGAATATGTACACACGCAATGCCTGGTACGTCGCTGGCTGGAGCAGCGATCTCGAGCCAGGCAAGCCGTTCGCGATCAGGATCCTGGGCGAACCCATCGTGATCTACCGCGCAGTGGGCAGCGACCGCCTGGTGGCGCTGGAAGATCGCTGTGTCCACCGGCTGGCTCCGCTTTCGCTTGGCCGCTGCGAAGGGGAGAACCTGCGCTGCATGTATCACGGCCTGCTGTTCGGGCCCGATGGCGTGACGCGGGAAATTCCCGGCCAGGACCTGATCCCGCCCAAGGCCCGCGTCAGGGCCTATCCCGTTGTTGAGCGGGCCAGCTGGCTGTGGGTGTGGCTCGGCGATGCCGACAAGGCTGACGAGGCGCTGATCCCGCCCTCGATCGGCCCTGATCATCCGGACTACATCATGGGCCAGGGGTTCCTCGACTATGACGCCGAGGCCCGACTGATCAACGATAACCTGCTCGATTTCAGCCACCTGACCTATGTCCATGCCGCCAGCTTCGAAGCCGGTGACCAGTTCGCCCACAGCCTGCCGAAGATCGAGACGCTGGATCGCGGCATCCGCTACTCACGCTGGGCACCCAATGCGCGGGGGCCGGTGGGCCGCCGGTCGGAAGATCTGCTCGACAACTACATGAGCTACGAGTTCCTGGTGCCGGGCGTACTGCTGATGTGGAGCGGCGGCTTTCCGGCGGGCACTGCCGAAGCTTGCGCTTTCGGGCCACCCGATCGTTCGCAGGCCTGCGCCAACGTGACCTTCACCAGCCAGGCAGTCACGCCCATGACGGACGGGACCGCGCGCTACTTCTTCTGCTGGGGTCCCCACCGCGACCATGGCGATGAGAAGCTGCGTGACCTGCTCATCAATCTCGCCCTGCAGGCCTTCAATGAGGACAAGGTGATGATCGAAGCGCAGCACAAGATCATCGCCCTGACGCCAAACCCAACCGTGATGCCGACGGCGCACGATCGGCCGGTCACGATCTTCAACCGGATGGTTGAGCGGATGGCAAAAGATCAGAGTACTGGTTGAAGTGCGGTTTGGTTGCGTCGAATGGCAGCATTTGCGAAATCTCGCTCGCAAGCTGACTGTCTACTATCGGCCCAATCGGGGACGCTGCCTAAGCCTAGAGTTCATCACTTGGGCCCTTCTGGCCACATGCCTCGCTGAAAAAGATTGCGAGGGGTGAAGTCTCGTTTTGGGGAGGGGAACCCAAGCAGTTTGCGCTGCAGTGGCCAGTCCATCGGCAGGTTAGCCTTGATAAGCGTACTGGCATCCAATTGAGCCGGCTGAGATCCGTCGATGATTGCGGTTGTGATATCTGGGGCAAGGTAGTTCAATCGAATGAGGCGCGAGAAAAAGCCGGGCCGGCATTCCATTCTGTGAGCGAGCTGTGCGAGCGTCTCGTCCCTTCGGCATTCCAGTAGTTCCTGCGCCTTGCGCGCGCGTTTCAGCAGGGCCAGCAATTTTGGGTCGGGCTTTTCTCTCGCTTCAGAATCGCTGGGAGTAACATTTAGAACCGGCCATCGCTCAGCGGAAATGGCGCAGACCGGCACATGGAGCTCAAACCTGGCGCTGCTGCATGGCCAATCCGCTGGCCTGCCGCGAAATGCATCCTTGCCAATCCACTGAAGGAAGCGCTGCAATTCGATCGATCGGAAGGCTATCGAGAGGCTCTCCTCGCCGATCTCGATCCGCTCGACGAGAGCCTGGATAGCCTCCTCCATGCATTCTCTCGGGATGTTGCCCAGCATTTCTGCGGCTTGGCCTCCCTTCGCCGCGAGCCCATCCAGATCGGAACCATAGAGGCCAAGGCTCTTCAGAGCTTCACGCAACTTGCCGCGATCAGCAAGGAAAGTCTGGATCGCGGCAGTCACCAGGCTTTCCAAACGGTCGGCATTGCTGCGATCGGCGCGGCGGAACTCGGCATGCGACCACATCGCATTGCTGGAGGCATAGCAGTAGTACGGCTTGCCTCTATGCCAGTCGACTTCAAGGTACATGTGCCGGCCAAGGTCGTCCCATAGAAGCCCAGCAAGGAAATGATCGGTATCCTTGGCGTGCGGCCGTCGCTTGGCTCTTTCGGCGCTCAATTCTTGCGCCGCATCCCACGTTTCGCGAGAGATGATCGGCGGGTGCTGACCGGGATAGGTCCGGTCGTGCCCCCTGATCTCACCGACGTAGATCGGGTTGCGCAGCACGTTGTAGACCAGCCCTGCGCAGATCTGGGTGCCGCCGCGCTGGGCTCCTCGCTTGGTGTATTTTACCGTACTCTTCAGCCCCGCCTCGCGGACCGCTGTCATGACCGACGTGTAGCGGCGTGATCGCAGAAACTCGGCGAATATGAAGCGGACAATGGCTGCCTCCTCCTCGACGATGCTTAAGCCGTCAGATGTGTAGTCATAGCCGAACGGAGCCGTCCCGCCGTGTATCTTGCCATGGCGCTTGCGTGTGCGGATGCTGTCGCGCACCCGTTCAGAGATGAGCTCGCGCTCGAATTGTGAGAACGTCAGCAGGATATTGAGGATCATCCGGCCCATGCTGTCCGAGGTGTCGAAAGCCTGCGAGATCGACACAAGGGCAATGCCACGCCGGTCGAAGATCTCGATCAAGCGGACGAAATCGAGCAGGCTGCGAGTCAGTCGGTCGATCTTGTAGACCACAACCGCATCGACAAGCCCTGCCTCAATGTCGTGCATCAGCCGGGCAAGCGCAGGGCGCTCCAGGCCGCTGCCCGAGTGTCCGCCGTCGTCGTATTGCTGGGTGACCTCAGCCCATCCGCGATAGCGCTGGCTGGCGATGTAGGCGGTGCAGATTTCTCGCTGGGTGACGAGTGAGTTTATGTCCCGGTCGAGCAGATGATTGGTGCTCTTTCTCGTATAGATGGCGCACCGCTTCAGAGAGAGATTGGGTTCCTCGGGCATCGAACGCTCCTCGATGGTCATTGGCTCCATCGATCACGCTACCATCAGGCGCTCCGCAACGGTTAGTGGCGCTTTTCCTTGGCGTTTTGCAGCTTTTCCCATTGGCGCTGGACGTTGCGCCAAAGGTCAACCCCGTCGAGATCGCCTTCAGACAGAAGCCGATCTTGCTGGGTGGCAATGTGGAACCAGCCGTTTTCTCCGTGCACCCGGTCGACCCACAGGGCCATACCCCAGATCTCTTGGTCTCGGCTCAAGTTGAGGCGGCGCTCATCATCGTCCACTTGAGACTCCTTAATCATTCGACTGAATACTGCACTTGGATGGCAAAGTGTGGCATCTTCCCAATGTCGTCGATCACTTAGGCAGCAATTATGGCACGACGAAAGAGTGAAGCAGCAGTGCCTATCAAGCTGGGCCGGGTGTACCGCGCCAATGAGAAGGCGCGAGTGCGGACGAAGCGGCTGCGCACGCTCGTCATGCTCGCAGGTGGTGTCGGGTTCGGAGCCCTGCTGGGGCTGGTGGCGATTAGCGACTTCGGGCCGTTTGGTTCGGGAAATGTTGCGCAAGCTGCGGAGGCAGGTCCTGACTTCGCAATTTGCGGGATGGTTCGTCGAACCTGTGTCGTCGATGGCGATACGTTCTGGCTTGAAGGGGTAAAGATCCGCATCGCCGACATCGATACGCCCGAGATTTCGGAACCGCGCTGTGACGCCGAATATGCCCTTGGCATCCGTGCGCGCGACCGTCTGCGAGATCTCCTCAACGAAGGGCCATTTGCGCTGGAACCGGTCGGGACGCGCGATGAAGACCAGTACGGTCGTAAGCTCCGTGTTGTTATTAGAGAGGGCAATTCGCTTGGCGACAGGCTGGTCGCCGAAGGTCCGGCGCGGACATGGACCGGAAGGCGTGAACCATGGTGCTGATCGCCTTCTCTGCGGGACAATTCTCATGACTGAGGGCACTCCAGACCCCTCAAAGGATGACAAGCCAGATCGTCTTTTGCTGGCTGAAGGCTATACTTGGATTGGCCTTCTCATCTTAGGTGCTATTGCCACGGTCGCATTCTGGGTTGTGCCGGCCTTTGCGCACCCCGGAGGGCTTGCTGCGGATGGTTGCCATATGGATCGCAGTGCCGGTGTCCGGCATTGCCACAGGGGGCCGAGCGCGGGAGCAACCCCGGTTCCCGAGCGTGGTGGTGGCCGCGATGTCTACTATCCAAACTGTGCCGCCGCGCGTGCGGCTGGTGCGGCGCCGGTCAGGGTCGGCCAACCAGGCTATGGGCGCCACCTTGACCGCGACGGTGACGGAGTGGGCTGCGAGTAGCTGGCCAAGTCCTCATCGAGGGGGCTCGTGACTCTGCATTTCCAGAAATTGGTGCGAACACGAATTGCAATGCCACCAAGTTGCCGTAGTCTATTTTGGAAGTTGGATGGTTGGTTCTGCCAATACCATCGGGCCAGCAAGAGCAGGGGAGGGGTGAGGCCATGGAAAATTGAGACACCAACAACAGCGAAATGCTGATCACGCTGACCGCTGACATCATTACCGCGCATGTGGTCAACAACGAGGTCGATGGATCGGCGCTGCCTGGCCTGATTTCCAGTGTCTATGGCGCTCTGGCGGGCTTGGGAACTCCAGCTGTAGTGGAGCAAAAGCCGGAACCCGCTGTCTCGATCCGCGCTTCGGTCAAGGCCGACCACATCGTTTGCCTCGAGTGCGGGCAGAAGATGAAGATGTTGAAGCGCCACCTCTCGACCGATCACGGTCTGTCGCCGGACGAGTACAAGGAGCGGTTTGGCCTGTCGGCAGATTATCCGCTGGTTGCCCCCGACTATGCCCAGAAGCGGCGTGAACTGGCCAAGAAGATCGGCCTTGGCCGCAAGCCAGGGCAACGTCCCGGTCGACGCAAAAAGAAGCCTTGAGAGCAAGACAGACCCATTCGCCAGGATTTCTCAGGCTTCTCTGCCGATGGTCGCCCGGATCATACTAGGACAGCGGCTACTTCGTTCGTTCGACTAGGGATCAAAAAATTCAAGCGTGGCGCGGAAAAATTGCGCAGCGGAATAGCCTACTATTCCGTACTCGATCGAGCAGTCCAATAAGGGCGGTCGTGCCCGCTGATGTCTCAGCATTACCGCCAGAATTTTTGGCGGAAATTATCGAAGTCTAAAGTGTTGATCGTCTCTCCAGCAAGAAGACCGATTTTCGGTAGTGGGTCAGTCTGAAATTTCAGGATAGAACAAAGTCGGCGTGCGCCTTCAATTCGCGCCGTGCGCTGGCGTGGCCGAGAGTGCAAAGCATCACTTTTACCCCTTCACGCCGCACGAACTTGAACGCTGGAACGAAGTCACTGTCGCCAGTTACCACGACAACGGCGCGCACCATATCGCGCAGCGCCAGCCGGGCCATGTCGAGACCGATCCTAATGTCGACCCCCTTTTGGTTGATGTCCAACAGGAAGTCATCATCTACAAGAGGACGCGGCTCTGCCTTAATTTGCTGCACGGAGCGGGGCTTCAATTTCCATTGCTGCGGAGTCAGTCGCGTTTCGCCCATGCGCAGAGCGAAGCCTGGCTTCAACTCAAGTTGATCATAAAGGCTTTGCGCGTGCTTCGCCCTTTCGGTGACTGCCAGATTGTAGCGCTCACCGCTCACGGGCTGATTAAGCGATTCCAGCGAAGGCGGAGCATCATAAAAGTAGGTTCTTAGCAACTCATAGTGCCGCAACTCAGCGTGCGCGCTAATCTCGCCGCAAAGCGCGACAATATCGTCAGCGGTAGCTGGCTGTTTGAGCTTTTGCTGGAGCTTCTTTGTTACGAAGCCACCGTCGAGCAATATGGCGTAGCGAGCTAGGAACATAAAAAACTCGGAGCCAGCCGACCCAAGCACCGCTTACTGCGGAACATAGAGGATCGACTGGCTCGCTGGTTTATCCCTTTGGCCGTAGCGCGGCCTTGATCGGTCACTACGATTCAAGCCTTATGAAGTCAATAACATTGGCTTCCTTAATGGTTCCCATATGGCGATTAAGCGCGCTTTTTGTAGGGGCCGCGAGAGCGAGGCTGGCTCGCCTCATCCGCTTCGATCAACGCAACAATGTCGCCAATCTCCCAAAGCCGATCAGCAACACCAGCTGCCATAGCAGGGGTCACGCGGAGCGTCTTATGGATACGGATGAAGTTGTAATACATCATATGCAGCGCAACCGCGTGCGCGTGGTTCTCCACCTTCTTTGAAAACGCATTGGTCAGGCGTGTGAAGCGGCGCATGTGCATACGCATGGTGAGGTTCTGCCGCTCGACGTAGCTAGTCGAAACGTGCGCCTCATCGGGCTTGCCCTCAACGGTGCGCTTGCGAATGCCAGTGCATTCAGCGGGGCTGTAGCGGACCTCAGTCCCCTTGCCGCCCACAGAGCCATACAGCTTCACCAGCTGTGCATAGTCAACATCAGCACCAAACGCGCCTTCAACGGCTTCAAGGTAGGCACGGTGGCCATCGCTGGTGAGTTGAACGCGGGTTGCAAGGCGCGATGCCAGATCATCGATAAACCAGTTGGCATATTCGCTGTCACGGCCACCAACGAGATACGAAACGATCAGCTTGCTATCAGCGTCAATCGCGGTCCACGTCCAGGTATCACCAGCGGCTTCCGGTGCGGCCTTGGCGGTCGCGACATTCTTTTGCTTGGCATAGGTGAACGACCAAATCTCATCGACCTGAACGCGCGCGGCCTTCACGTTACGGACGTTGGCATCGTGATAGGCAGCGCAAACCTTCCCAGCATCCACCAGCAGCTTGGCGACTGTGTTCTTGCTTGCACCCGTCATACGGGTGATCGCACGGATGCTCATCCCCTCGCAAAGCATGTGGAGGATTTGAGCACGGTCTTTAGGGGCAAGCTTTCTCATGTCCATTTTATATGGACCTTTATGCTTAGCGTCAAGGAAAAAGGATATTACGAAACTAGGCGAAGGCGTGGCCTTGCGGATGGGACTGGGTATAGGCTCTCGACATCCTCAGTCACCAAACCAAACAGTTCCCCCAACTCGTCAACGCTGTACTCCAAATCGTTGAGGTGCGACCGAATGATAGAACGAAGTGTGGCCGGTTTCTCGACAAGATGTGATGCCTCGACCGGCTCTCGCTTTCGGAAACCGCGCTTCGACATTTCAATCATGTAATACTTGTACATGCGATCAGAAAGTGATCCGATTTGCCACGCCTTGTAAATCAAGGCTTGCATTGAGGTTCCCCAATACAATTTCAAATCCATGAATTTAGTCAAAGAATGAGGCTCGAAATCATTTCTGATATCGCGAGTTGGCATTAGAAACTCTGAGGCAAACCGATTTGCCTCTATTTCCTGCTCTTTGTGGGGGGTCTGGTGGCAAATCAAATGCCCAATCTCATGCGCCAGACTAAACCGGTATCGATCTTTTGGCTGATTGGAATTGATGTAAACGAGCGGCGGAAGTCCGTCGCATGCATGCTGGCAAAAGCCATCAATCAGCTCACTCCCGAAATCGAACGCGATCACAATGATTCCGGCTCGCTCTGCGAGTTTGGTGAGATCATCCACCGGCCCCTTGGGCAACTGCCAACGCTGCCGCAGCATCCGTGCAATCTCTTCGATATCACGGCCGCATTCGTCAGGATCAACCACCGGAAGCGGCGGCAGGGTTGGATCCAACTCTACCGATGCCAACAGGGACTTTAGGTTGAGGCGGAAAATCTCAGCCAACCCGTGAACCGCATCCTGGTCTTTCACGGCAAGCTTCGCCCGCTTCCGATGGTAACTCACCATCGGCTCGCGAACGTATGCCGAACGATAAAAGAAGCTCGGTCGGACGCGCAGAGCGGCAGCGAGCTTCTCTACCAGTTCTGGTTGCGGCTGAATGCGACCATGCTCCAATTTGGAAAGTGTGCCCTGTGTAATCGCCCCTTCAAGTAGGGCCACTAGCTCAGCCTGCCCTTTGCGCCGGACCTGCCGCGCCAAAGTAAGCAAAGAGCCATTGAACAGCTTATCCATTGGCCTTCCGTTCGTTGCCCTTCACCAGCACACGGATTCCGACTCCTGCATCGTCTCCGTCGAGCGGCAGCGGGGTCGAAATCCCACGGCCATCATCTTCACCATCATCAAGCGCAATTGCCCACAGCACGTCGCGGTTCGCATCGTTGCAGACCAGATACATTTTGAATTCGTTAGGGGCGTTTTCAGGGACGCTCCACCCGAAGTAAAGCAGCGTCGCGGCTGGGGCATCAGGGAATAGGTCCGTGGCGTACTCCGGCATTTCGTTGGCATCATACTGCTCTGACGCACGGGTCGGACTCACGCCGACGGAAAAGCCTGCCGCCAAACGCTTGACTCGCAAAGCGTAGAGGCTCTCAAGGCCGATAAGCGTCAACTGGTTCTTCCGGTGAAGGTGGGCACCAGCAGTGCCATCACAGTAATCACGCAGCTTCCGCACGATGATGTCGCGGTACAAGGAAGCGCGGGTGCGAGATTCCATCAGCGGGGCGACACTGCGACATTCGGACTGGAAGAAAGCGTGAGCCTCGCGCCCAACCTGGGCAAGGCCGGCGAAATGGTGGCCGATCTCGGCCTCGGCATCAGCAGCACTACGGATCGGCACGCTCAGAATTCCCTGTTGTTCGGGAGGTGCGCTACCACACTTCAACCGCAGATGGAATAGACCTGGAATATTTTTTTTAAGATTGGACAGGTTTCGACCAACGCTTGGCCGCTGCCTTCCGCGCTATTTCTGCCCGCCGCTCTGGTGACATTGTCGCCGCCCTTGCCTGACCACCCTTCTTGCCCATAGCCTGCGCAGCCGCGTCTTTCGGCTGGCCCGCCGTGTCAGGTTCATCACCGGTCGCAATGTCGACAATCAGCTTCGCAAGCTGGTTTGGGTCGCGGGGGCGTTTCGGGCTATCGGTCATAGCGTGCATATGGCACCTTACCGCTAAGCATTCCAGTCTGCGTCAAGACGGCTGGATTTCAAACTGACCCACTACCCGATTTTCGGATAGTTTTCTGTGGCAGTCGATCTAGTCTCTCGGTCTAGGGGTTGATTCGGCTGAGTGAACTGGGGGTAATGATGCTCAAGATCGTAATTGGTGCTGGCTTGTTGATGTGCGCATGTGCGGCTTCCGCTCAGGACGCTCCGCCATTGATGGCCGTCGCTCCTGAAGCAGCGCCCAGCATTCTCCTTCCGGCCAATTCCGAGATCCTCCTCTCGATGAACGAGGAGGTCACCACGCGCGGGGATCGCTGGAATGAAGGCGACACGTTTGAAATGAGCGTGGTTCACGATGTCATGGTCGACGGCCTCATCGTCATTCCGCGAGGCAGCCGTGGCATCGGCCGCATCACCTGGCTGACCGACAAGGGCATGTTCGGCAAATCAGGTAAAATGGATATTGAGCTCGAATACGTCGAAGTGAGGGGCCGGAGGATCGCGGTCAACGGCACCTATCGCCAGGAAGGCGAAGGCAACACTGTCGCAACTGTCGGAGGCGTCATCCTTGCCGGGCCTTTTGCGGCTTTCATCACGGGCAAGAGCGGCGTCATACCTCGGGGCCGCGAACCCATGGCGCACACCGAGCAGGATCTGCCGGTCGCGGTGCCCGCCGGATATGTGCCGAGAAGGGCCGAAGAGCCTCTTACCGCGACTGACCCCAACGCCGGAGCGCAACCGCTTCAGGCTTCAGTGGCACCCGCCTTGCCTGCTGCAGCGTCTGACGCTTCTCCGGCGCTGGATTCTGAAAGCCGCGTGACGTGCGAGACATGCAACTGATCTGTCGTAGCGGATGCGGCCGATAGAAGATCGGCAATCCGTAACAGCACATTACCTGAAGGGCTCTTGCGAAGACATAGGCGCTTTCGAGACGTTGCGTGTGCGACGGTCGCGGTGCGGCCAAACGCGCAACGTTCCAATTCGTTCGCCATCCCAGGATCATTTTGAGGATGCAGAATTCCGGCGGTCTGCACTGTGCCGACAGACCTACACCGATCGCCCGAACCAGATCACCCGCCCGACAAAGTGCACCTCTGCCGGATCCATGTCATTCCAGGTGGGGTAGGCGGGGTTGTCGCTGGCGATAGTGATCAGCCGGCTGCCGGGCGTCATGGCGATCCGCTTGACCATAAGATGGTCATCGGTGCGGATAACATAGATACCGTCTCGTAGCCGTCGGCCATTGTCCGAAGCATCGACCAGGACCTCGTCTCCCGCACTCAAGGTCGGCTCCATCGAGTCCCCAGCCACATGGATGATCGACAGGCTTCCCGGCTTTGCCGCGGTCAGATTGCGTAGCCAACGCTCATCGAACCCGAACCGGGTGTAGGTGTTCTCGCCTGAGGCAATCGCCCCGAACCCGGCCGAGGCCTCGAGGTCGAGGATCGGGATCTCTACCATGCCTTCGGTCCCTTCCGGCGAGCCGCCGAGCACCTGCTCCTTCACGCCGAAGAACCTGGCGAGCCGCGTGATGTCCTCGCTTTCGAGCCGGCGTGGCGAGCCGCGCTTGATGAACTGCTGGATGTAGCTCGGGTTGCGATCAAGCATGCGCGAGACGGCCGCGTAGCCGACTTTCCGCTGGTGGATAAGGCGATCCAGTTCCTCGCGAACCTGTTCCATGTGGTGCGTCCCTTGACGGCTTTTGCAGGAAAATTCCTAGACTCAAGGAGGATTTCCTACTACGAACAAAACAGGAACACAAGCTATTTGCGGATTCGCCCAATGCAAAACCCGACCTTGCTCGACTGGATCGAGAACCACCTGAAAGAGCGTGGGATTTCCGCAACGCGGTTTGGCCGGTTGGCGGTCGGTGATCCGCGTTTTGTGCTTGACCTGCGCAATGGACGCAGTCCGCGTCGCAAGACGATCGCCAGGCTGGAAACCTATCTCGCCGGATTGGGTGAAAGTGCGGACCCTGTGGCTGCAGCCAAGGCTCCGGCATCGCTGCCACCCTGTGCAACTGGCCTCAGCAAAACGAGGAATGGCGATTCAATTCCGGGAGGGATTGCGCTAAACTCGCGCATGGCGGGGCAGGTCGCGCGGGGAGCAAAGGCTGCCCTGCAGGCTGGTGGCGAAGGAGAACGCGCATGACCGATCGAGACGATAGCCAGCTCCCGATGAGCGGGGAGTGGAGCGGCCTGCGCGAGCTTGACCAGGCCATGGCCGACAACCGGCTGACGGCCTACACCTGGAAGAAGGCATGGGCCGACCCATGGGGCAAGTTTGGGTTTATTGTGTTCGGATTGCTGTTCACGGCATTCGTCTTGTTTGTGGCGATCTACGACGGCCTTATCTGACCTACCATTCCTTGACCTCATCGGCAGCTTCGGCCGAGGCGCCACGGGCATTGTTGGTCAGTTCGCGCAGGTGAACGCGCACGGTGCCGAGCCGCTGGTCGCCCTGCTGCTGCACCCGGTCAACCTCGTCGCCGATTTCGGTCCGCCTGTCGTCTGGATCCGGCAGGCCTTGCGGTACTCCGCCGATCCGCTCGGAGCCGCGGACATCGCCCGCGCTGCCGATGCCTGGCCGTGAGACCGGAGGCGCAGAAGGCAAGACCAGCTCTTCGGCAATATCCTCGCGGATTCGCCCAGAATAGTCCTCAATGAAGCGAGCCTGCAACTGGCGGCCCTGGCCACTCATCTGGAACGCGATGTCGTCAAAGCGCACAGGGCCGTAATAGTCCCGGTTGGCCTCGATCTCGGCCAAACCCCATTCGCGGTAAGCCTGGCTGAGGTTCAGCGAGCCGGCGGCGCTGGCTCCTTCGTAGAAGCTCGCCTGGCTCTCGAGCCGGCTCGCCAGTTCTTCCGAACGGCGCGCTTCGACCGAGTAGCTTTGCGCTTCGGTCAGCGAGGTGGTCATACCCGCGGCATTGCTCGATACCAGGGCTTCCGAGCTCGAGCTGGTCTCGCGCAGGAAGCCCTCACGCGTGCTCGACCAGTTCTGGCTGTCCGAGATCTGGTGCAGCGCACCCAAAAGTCGTGAACGATCCTCGGAGGCGATGCCGATATCGCTGTCGGTCCAGCTCTGATTGCGACCGCCACGAAGGCCCAAAGTGCCCCTGACTGGGCCCCGTTCGCCCCTGAGGCTGATGCCAGCATCACCATTAAGAAACCAGGAAACCGTGATGTCGTCCGCCGCGCGGCGTGACAGGCCGAACTGCTGCTGCAGCGTGCGCGAGGCATTGTCGATCTCGCTGAAGGCGGTGCCGATGCTGTCGCTCTCCGACGTTCCCGAAACACTGTCGTTTGAGCGGCTCGCCGACCAGGCCTCGCGCAGTTCGTGGAAGCGGGTGACCGCCGAGCTGGTCGATTGCTGGGCGAGGTTGGCATAGGTCTCGCTCTGGCTGCGGCTTTGCCCGGCAATCGTTGCCAGCCTGCTGCTGAAATCCCGCCCCAGCGTGGGTATGAACGGATAGCTCGAGTTTGGCACATGGGCGAACTCGGCCTCGGGGAAAGTCGTGGTCTGCGTGCCGCTGTCGCCGACGCTGCGCATCTGTCCCGCACCATAGGTCACGCTCGGTGCCAGATTGCCCTGCGCGAACTGGCGCGAGAACACGTTCGAGTTGTCGATATTGGCATTGCCGAGCGAGACGTTGCCGGTGCTTGCCTCACGCGCCGCCTCCTCGGCCGCGTTCTGGCTGGGATTGAGATAGCTCGTGGCCTGGCCAGAGATCGCCATCGCACCTTTGGCGACGCCGCCTGCCAAGAATGGCACCGAGGCGACGAGATAGCCAGCAAGAATGCCAATATCCGAGTTGACGTCGCTCATCCCGGTAAAGGTTGCGAGGCTGAGCCCGGTGCCGTTGGCGGCGGCGGCCACATCGCTCGCGCCCTTGAACATGAGGATCATGTGGAGGATCACGAACAGCGGTCCCCAGGCGGCAAGGTAGAAGAAGCCGGTGACATAGCCCTTGAGCGCAATGGGTCCGGTGCGTGGCATCAGGAACAGCGGAAACAGCACCGGGAACAAAGCATAGAACACCACGGTCAGCACGACGTTGAGGATCGGCACCCACTTCATCGCATTGTGCGCGATCGAGGCATAGGTTCGCTCGGTCTGGATATCGGCGCGGGTCTGGGCAAAGACATCGACGCTTGAGGTTCCGCTGGCTCCGGCAAAACCGTGCATCGCCTGGTTCATCGCGTTGATGGTCAGCACTTGGCGGAAGATGGCGCTCGCATCTTGCGAGACGTCGGTCAGATACTGGTAGGCAACCGGCAGGTCGGCGATCAGCTTGGCGCGGGCGAGGGCGGCAGTCTGGCGCGGATAGAGCTGGCGCCCGGTGGCCAGCGTCATTGCATCGATCAGCCCCGTCCACTGGCTGTTGAGGGCGCTGTAGGCATCGCGGCAGGTGACGATGGTGGCGGTGACGGTGTCATCGCTTTGCCGGGTCAGGAACTTCTGCGCGCGCGCCGCGCTGCCCGGCGCGATGGTCGCCCAGATGTCGTCGCTCTCCGCGAGCTCGCGCATCGAATAGCGACCGAGCAGCAGGTCGTAGAACACACATTGCCGGACATGTTCGTCGAAATTGGCGGCAAATTCGGGATCGGAGATGCGCAAGGACCGCGTCGCCTCGAGCAGGCGGGCGCCATAGATCATGCCGTTCTTTGAGTAATTGAGATCATCGGGCAGACCGAACACCAGCTCGGCCGAGCGGGTGAGATAGTCGCCCACCTGGCTGGTAAAGCTCGCCATCAACGCCAGACCCAATGGCACATTGGCAACCGTTGCAGGGGCAAGACCAGGATTGACGCGGTCGGTGACCTGCACGTCCATGCGCGGCACCATCAGGCACATGTAGATGAGCGTGGCACCCAAGAACCAGTTGAGCCAGGCGCGCCAGTCCTGGTTGAACGCGAGGACAATGACCGCCAGCGCCATGCCCATGACCAGGGTCACCTGGATCAGGCTCTTGTAGCCGCCCGCGCCGGTCCAGGCGGCCACGGCATTGAGCACCTGGACCACGTATTCGCCGCCGCCGACCGTGAAGATCTCGACCATGGGATTTAGGTTCCTGACAGTTAGGGAGTGATCGAGCGGGACTGGAGCCCGCGCGACCAGTCGAGCGCGGCGGCCATCGAGGGCGACATCGAGGCGGCGAGCATGTTCTCGATCATGGCGGTCTTCTCGATGATCTGGACGATGGCCGAGACCCGCGCCTGGCCGGTCGCCTGGCGCTGCGCCAGTTGCCCGCGCACCTCGGCGACCTGTGTGCGCCAGATCGCCAGCTTGGCCTCGTCGGCGGCGATGAAGGTCGCCATCGAGCGCCCGGCTTCCGAGACGATCCGCTCGAGCACAGCGTGGAGCAGGTCGATGCTGGCGACCTCAGCGAGCGTCTCGCGGTCGTCGGTCGCCATGCCGCGCCCGAAGGCGGCCTGAACGGTGAGGATCTTGTAAAGCGGCAGCGAGGCGACCTGGAGCAGTTCAATCTCGCTCGGGCCGATGGCGGTATCGGTGCGAATGGCCTCGACCATATTGGTGATGAGCGCCCCCACGCGCGGGCGGATCGCCTTGTCGCTCGGCAGGCTGAGCTGCTCGAACGTGGGGTTGAGGCAGAGATCGGGCTCGTCGCAGCGCAGCACGCGCACGCTCTGGCCTTGCGTCCCGTCGAGAAGCGCGGTGACCAGCGTCGAGGTGGCATCGCCGGCAAACGGCACGAAGCTGCCCGGATCATCGTCGATTGGCGGGACGTAGATGACCGTGCCGATCAGCGTCATGGCATATTCGGCGAGCTCGCGGTCGAAGGTGCCGCCGGGGCTGAAGAAGGCGCTCTGTTTGAGTACGTGCCAGGTGTAATTGCGCGGCAAGCCGGGATTGACGTCAGCGAACTCTTCGCCAGCACCGGCAGTGGTCGAGGCGCGCTGGCCCCTGGTGCCGCAGCCGTGCTTGGCGGCGGCATAGTCGGTGAACACGCCGCTGGCATTGCCGATCGCCTCGCACACCGCCTTGTCGGCGAGGTCGCCCTGCGGCCAGACCCCGCCGACCAGCCCTTGCGCCATCTCGCACGAGTTGATCGAGAGATTGTTCATGAGTTGAGCCTTCTGGCTGAACTCCTGCATGATCTTGTTGCACTCGGGGCAAACGGTGTCGATCGCGAGGCTGAAGGCAAAACCGACCGCGTTGTTGGCGACGGCTTTGAGCATTGCGACCATCTCGCTGGCGTTGATGAACGAGAAGGACCCGGCAAAGATGTCGATCCCGCCGCATCCGGCGCGCGCGCTCGGCAACTGGAGATTGGCGATGTTGGTCGTCTTCTGCGGAAACCGCGTCCAGACATTGCCCATCGAGTAATAGCCTGCCGCCTGGCCTTCGAAGGCGGTGGGGCCAGTGACATTGGCGGCCGCGCCCATGTCGTCCATGAACCGGTCCATGCTGGTGCCGACATTGGCGAGGGCGGGCGCGGCCAGGGCCGCGGCGACAAGGCCGGTCAGCCCAAGCGCCAGTGCGGCGCGTGCAATCCTAATAGTCATGTCCGGCTTCCCTTGAGGTCAGGAGATAGATGCGGTCCTGCAGCTCGTCGGCCGAGAGCACGCCATAGCCGATTGGGATCGGACGATTGGCCACGCTGTCCCACAACACGAGCGCAGGCGTACGCGGCCGTGCTGGCGTACGCGCGCGGGCACAGCGCGGATCCCGAATTTGCTCGTGAGCGTGCCGCCCTGATCGAAATAGAACCGGCGCTGGCGGGCCTTCATCAGCTCGAGCGGTGCGCCCGACACGAGGACGAGCTTGGCCTGACCCTTTTGCCGCAGCGCCCAGGCGACCTGCGCGGGATCGTCGCCGTCGAGAAACAGCAGCTCGGCGCGCAAGGTCACGCTGTCGAGCGGATTGACCCTGGTGCCGGCGGCATGGATCAGTTCGCCGCGCGCGCCCCGGATATCGGCGGCAAGTGTGATGGTCGGATCGAACAGCCAGCGCCGCGCCTCGCTGGCCCGCGCGATTCCGGCGACGGGAGCGGGGCGGTTGACCCGGGCAAGCGTGCGGCGTTTCAACTCTTCATTGCGCCGCGCTGTCTCGCCCGAGCGCTCCATGGCGGCGAGCCGGGAATGGATCTGCTCGAGCAGATCGCGTTCGATCACGGGGAAAACCGCACCGTGCTGGCCGTAATCGCGGGCCTCCACGGTCGGCGCCAGCGCCACCGGCACAGTGAGTACAGCTGCGATACCGGCGAGAAGACGGGCGGCGGCGAACAAAGCAGGGCGTGCGGTCACAGGATCGCCCTCCCGCTGCCGACGATCTGTCGGCGGCAGATGAGGCCGATCTCGCCATAGCGGCTGTCGAGCCCGCGCGGATGCTCGGTGCCGACATAGTAGCAATTCTCGGGGATCACCCCTTCCGGCCCGCGCGAAAGCGCAATGCCGAGGCGGGTGCGAGGAAGCCGCGTGGCGACGGCCTTGCCGTTGATCAGCACCGCCATACCCTGATGGGTGACCACGTCGCCGGGCAGGCCGAGGACCCGCTTGCCGAACAGCTGCGGATCCTTGCCGAAATGCCGCTCGATGAGCGAACTCGTGGGCGGCGCAAAGAAGACGAGGCTGCCGCGCGTGATCGCTGCCTGCCTGTCGAGCCAGAAGGCCCAGTTGGGCAGGCTCGGGCTGGCGTTGATCAGCAGGGCATGATCCTGCCGGAACTGGTCGAGCGGGGTCCAGGCGAGCGGCAGGGCGACGAGTCCGGTCAGGACCAATGGGCGGCGCCAGCGGGAGAGGAGGTCGGTCATGGCCGCTGGTCCTTCTTCAGTTCCTCACTGATCCGGCGCTCGAGCTCGGGGGTGGCGTCCACGGCTTCGCCCGCGAGCACGGCCTCGGCGACCAGCACCACGCGGCCCTTGCCATCCATTGCCGCGACTGCGGCTTCGGCGGCTCGCAGATAGGCGAGGCTTGCCGCCTGAACCTCGGCCGGGTCGGCATCGGCGCGTGCAGCCTCGTCGACAAAACTGGCCATGGTCTCGGCAAGCCGCACGGTTACCAGTTCGGGCGGCCGGTTGGCGGTGACCTCGTGGGTGATCCAGCCTCCCCACACGAGCACTGCGCAGGTGCCAAGGATGACCGCCGAGCGCTTTGCCCAGCGCGGTTCGATACGAAGCAGGTCAGTCATGGTCCGGGCCTCCTTCATCGAGACGGCGAGCCAGATGGCGCAGGAACATGGGCAGGCGCAGCAGCGCGAACCCGCCGGCAAGCGCGATGAAGGCAACCTGCAAGTCCCGGCTGAACAGGCGGCGGGCGAGCGGTTCGGCGCTGTCGTAGTGCTCCGCAAGGTTGCCGAGCTGGGCAAACAGCAGCGTCAGGTCCCATCCCACAAGGAACAGGAACACGAACAGCGGCAGGCCGAGCACGATGAGAAGCGATGTCAGGGTAAAGCCGGCCGTCTCGATCAGCACCAGGCAGGTACCTTCGATGAACGGACGCCAGGCGATTTCCGGGGCCAGCCGCGGGCCGTGCTCGATACGATCAAGCATGGACTCGATTTCGAGGCACATCTAGAGGTCTCCCTTTATGCCAGCGACGAGCGCGATGGCTTTGGCGAGCGGCATGCCGTCGTCGACATGGCGCTGGATCGCGGCGTAAGTGTCGGGGTCGGACGAGAAGATCGTGGCCGAGAGCGGGTCGAGCACCAGGCGGCCGACCGTCTCGAGGTCCGGTCCCTTGATGAAGACCTCGCTGTATTCCGATCCCGAGCGCTTGAGGCTGCGGATCAACGTCTCGGTGCGGTCGTCCATGTCGAGCCGTGCGGCCTTGCGGAAGTCGGCGATGGTCTCGGGTTTTTGCTGCAGGACCAGCATCCAGTCGCTGTTTTCGAGCGCCGCGCGCGCCCCGTCGGACTTGTAGTAGTCGTTGAGGGACTGGGTCGCGGTGGCGAGCGCACCGCCATATTTGCGCGCGGTGCGGGCATAGGTTTCGACGAACTCGCCCATCGAGCCGCCCTTGAGCATGGCCCAGGCCTCGTCGATCAGCAGCAGCTTGCGGGTTGAGCGTGACGAGCGGGTCATCGCCTGGCCGGTCATGAACATGATCGCCGAGAGAACCACGCTTCGCAGGTCCTCGCGCGAGGCAAGGTCGCTCATCTCGAAGACCGTGAAATCATCCTCGAAGGCAAAGCTCGCCTTGCCGGCAAAGAACGCCGCATAGGAGCCGCCGCGGCAGAACGGGGCGATCGCGGTGGCGAGATCGCGCGCCACCTCGTTCTCGCCGCCGTGCAGATTGTGGGCGACATCATCGATGCTCCCGCCACTGCCGAGGCTCTCCCACACCTGGGTGATCGCCCGGTCGATATGCCCGCGCTCGGTATCGCTCGGAGCAGTCGAGGGCCGCGCCATCTGGCCGACGATGGCCTTGACCATCGCCATGCAGTCGAGACGGTAATCGTCATCAAGCGATGCGCGGGCATCGTCGATCAGCGAGAACGGATTGAGCGAGAAGCCCGAGGACAAGGTGAACTCGACAAATCGCCCACCCTGCAGCTTGACCGAGTGCTCGAAACTGCGCCCGTCGTCGATCACCACGACCTTGGCGCCGGCCCCGCGCAGCGCCGCGCACAGCTCCTGCAGCAGGACCGACTTGCCCGAACCCGACTTGCCGCAGATCGCGATGTTGTGATTGCCGGCCTTGTTCTCGAACGGCGACCAGAAAAACGGCTGCCCGCGCCGCCCGACGAGCAGCAGATGCGGGACATTGCTGCCGAGGTATTCGCCCTGCAGCGGGGCCACGTTGGCCGCTGTGGTCGAGAGCATGGTCCTGAGGCGTTTCAGCCGTACCATGTCGTCGGCGAGGCCATCGGCCAGGCTCAAGGGAAAGGCCGCGATCAGCCCCTGCAATTGCAGGAAGCGCTCGTCAGTGAGGTCCCAGCCTGCCGCCTTGTAGATGGCCTTGACCACCCGCTCGTGGGCATCGCCCTCGCCGAGCGGCGACATGGTGGTCAGGCCATAGAACAGCTTCACCAGCTTCTTGCCTTGCTGAAGCTCGGCCTGGACGTGGCGCCATTCGGCGGACTGCTCGGCGAGGCGCGGCAGAAAGCGCGCGCTCTTCGTATCGGCGAGGCTGGTCGTGCGCATGAACTTGTAGCCCGCGCGCGCCGCGGCCGCTTCCTGGTCCGGATAGACGAGGCACAGCATGGTCGCGACCGGACAGGGAAAGCGCAGCTTGTCGGTGAACATGTCGCCGATCAGGCGGGCGCATTCCCAGGGGGCCCAGCGCTCAGGCGCCGAGCGCACGGCAAAGTGCCGCAGGTCAAAGCGGTCGGGATAGCATTCGCCAACCGCCGGCACGCCCTGGCGGTCGCGACCGGTCTCGCGGAACCGCTCGGTGCGCAAGGTCATGCGGTCATCCTCGACGGTGAGCGCAATGTCGCGGCGGATGGCCTGCGATTGCAGCGTCTCGTGCCGGTTCCAGTCAATCCGCTCGGGCTCGCGCGCGGTCGTTGGCGAGGTCAATTCATCGACCAGCGCGAGCAGGCCCGGCGGTTCGAGCCCGGCGGCATGGAGCCCCAGCGAATGGAGCATGCCGACAAGCCCGTCGCGGCACTGGGTCAGTTCTAGGTCGGTGACCGGGCCGGGCACCGGCACACCGAGCGAGACCACGAGCCGGGTGGCGCGGGCGTGGAACGGAGCGTGCGCCGAACCCGATTGCCAGACGAGGTCGTAGAGCTTGGCCGTCCTCGCGCGGGCAATAGCCTCGTAGATCCCGCCCTGTTCGTAGCGCGGGGCGAACCAGGGGCCGACCACGCTGCCGATCCGCGGACTGGCAAAGTTGAGGATCTGCAGGCAGGCGCCTTGCGGCATCCCTTCGGAAAAGAACTGGCCGAGGATCTCGCCGGTGCGCTCGTCGGCCCCGACGAGCGGGGTCACCTCGAGCACGAAACCCTTCGACGCGCGGTTGCGGTAGAGCCCCGCGCGCTCGTCGTAGACCCGGTAGGGCAGCCAATCGGACAGCATGTCGAGCATGAGCGGGGCAGGCCCGCGCTCGGCCCGGTCGCTGTCGGCGAAGAGGCCAGCGAGCACGGCATCGCGCGCGGCGGCAAAGGACAGGCTCATGGCATGACTCCGGGTGACAGGGGTTGGAACTCAGTGAGATCAGGATCGGCGGACAAAAGGGGCACCCGGTCGGGGAGGGGGGGACGACCGGGTGCCCCAGGATCCGGCGCCGCGAGGGCACCGGAGTTTCCCGGACCAGACGGGGAGGGGGGGAACAACTGGTCCGGAAGCTGCGAAAAAGGGTGAGGACTCGGGTGCCGCTTGCTGCGGCGCGTCGGGGGACGGCGTGGCGGTGGTCACTGCCGCGCCGATTGCGCGAAGCAGGTCGCCGGTGCTGGCCGGTTGCCGCCAGTCTTCTCCGGCAGGTTCCGGCAACACGACATGGATCACGCGCGCCTCGTGCTCGCGCCCGGCGGAATCGCGCTTTGCCGTTACCACGATCTGCAAGGTGCGGCCCATTGCTTCCGCCTCGGGTGCTGCGGCGGTGTGCGCCGCCGTGACCGGCATGGCCGGCGCATTGGTCGCGACGCCTGTTGCCTGGCCTGTTGCCTGCTCGTCGATCAGCGTGGTCGGCGCGCAGGTGCCCTCGGGGGCGCGGCAGGCAAAATCGCCGCCGACATTGCCCCCGAGCGTGCTGCAGCCTGCCAGCAGCATGCTGCCGAACAGGCCCGCGATGGCCGGACGGTGCGGCGCGCTCACTTGCGCTTCTCCTTGCCGCCAGCTGCAAAGGCCCGCAGTGTGTCGGCATCACGGAAGCCGTGCAGTACCGCGCCATCACTCGCCCGCACGATCACCGGGGTTCCGGCAAAGCCGTTGGCGCGGGCGAACGCTTCGTTGGCATCGAGACCGCGCACACCTGGGCACTTGTGCTGTGCCTGCGGCGCCCTTCCTTCGTAGGCTTCATGGAGAGCCGCCACGGGATCGCCCGCACAGGTCACCGCCTCGGAGAGGTCGCGGCTTTCCTTGCCGAAGATCGAGATCGGGCGTTCCTCGACCAGGACCCCGGCCTTGGCCAGTTCGCCCGCGAGCCGCTTGCAATAGCCGCACTGGAAGTCGGAAAAGACCACCAGCTTGGGCCCATCGGGATTGCCCCAGCGGATCGCGCCTTCGGCAGGCAGGCCCGACAGGTCGACTTGCTCGGGGCCTTGCGGCTTTTCCTTGGCTCCCTCTTTGTCAGTGGCCTGCGCCCGAGCGCCGCCGGCTGCGATCAGGTCGGGATTGAGTTCGAGAAGCCGCGCGGCAGTCAGGTCGCTGCGTTGTTCCATGTCGTAGAGCCGCCCGACGAACAGGTAGCGCGCCGCCTTGTCGATGTAGAACAGCGTGTCGCCCGAGACGACCTCGCACCAGGGGCCGAGCCCATCGCAAGTGAGTGCATCGACCGGGGTCTTGGGCAGGCGCAGCTTGAGTGCGGTCTCGACCGCGTCATCGCGCGCAGAGGCGGGCATGGCGGTGACGGCACCGAGCCCGATGGTGAGCACGGTTGCCGCGCCGGTGGCGGCGAGCGCCATGTGGGTGAGGCGGGCCTTGAGGCCGGGCGTGTGGTTGGAATAGGTCATGTTACTCGCTGCTCCTGACGTGGACGCCGTCGAGAAACACGATCTCGACCTCGATGCCGGTCGGCATCTCGACGACTGGTTGGTATTGTTCGGCGCGCTCGATGAGGTAGCGGCTGACCGTATCGGCAGCTTCGCCCGCGCCCTGGCCAAGGCCTCCGGCCAGAATGTCGGTCGGTGACAGCGCCTGGCGCTGGCCGTCGGCCCCGTTGCTCTGGGTGAACACAGAATTGGCTTTGGCGGCAAAGCCACGCCCGAACCCGCCGACGATCCCGGCGAGCAGGGCCTGGCTGACGAGGCTGCCCTCGCGGCTGACGACACGGCCGCGCACGCCCGACTTGCCAGCAAAGGCAATGAATCCCTTGACCTCGCTTACCGCGAAGCGTCCTCCCGGCTGTGCGCAGGTCATGCGCACCAGCTTGACGTAGACCTTCTCGGCCGAGAGATCGCCGCGCGCGGCGCCGTTGACGAGGCAGCCGGTGAGATCGGTCGTGAGCAGGCGATTGCCGCTCATCACCGAACGCGCCGGACCCGTGATCCGGAGCACCACTGGCAAGGGGTCGCTCTGGCTCGTCACCCCGGTCGAGGCATCGACCCCGACGATGACCCTTGCCGGTGCATAGGAATTGGGCGGCAGGTAGTCGCGGCTCGCCTCAAGCATCAGTGCGGGCGCTCGCTCGCCGCTCGGCCGGCTTGCAGTGTCGCGCGCCGGCGCAAAGCTGGTGAGGCTGAGTCCGCCGCCGCTCGGTGCAGCCTGACCGGGACCACTTGCCTGCTGCGGTCCCGCTGGCATGACTCCTGGACCATAGGCGGGCGGCGGCGGGGCAGGGGCAGGTTCGGCGTTGCGAACCTGCTGCAGCTCGCTGCGCAAGGCCTGGTTCTCGGCCGAGATCGCATCGATTGCTGCCTGCCCGTCGTTCATCATCGCCGCGTTCTCGGCGCGCAGGGCCTCAAGCTCCTGGTCGATTGCCGGGCGCGGGACCGCGGTATCCTGCAGGTCCTTGATCGCGCGGCCCTGTGCATCGAGCCGGTTGCCGTAAGTGGCGACGAACTCGCGTTGCGACAGGTTGCGGTTGACCAGGCTGCCGGTGTCGATGGTCGCGGAGCCCGCGCCCTCGCTGCCGGCCTCGTCGCCGTCGCCAAGCACGAACCACGCCCCGCCGATCAGGACTACGGCGCCGATCCCTGCAAGCAGCAGCTTCTGGCGCTGCGCGATCTGGTTGTTGAGACTGCGGCGGCCCTGCTCGCGGGCACTGTCGTTCTGCGCTGACGCAGCGACAGAGGTGGGTGTGGGCGCGGGCGTGGTGTTGCTGTTGTCGGCCATCATTCGAGCCCTCCACTGGCAAAGACAAGGAAGGCGCTGGTCGTCTCGCCCGGCGACAGCACGCCGCGGCCATAGGCAAAGGCGAGCGCGCCGGCGGGGCCTTCGCGTTCGCTGCCAAGATCGAGCGGCTCTGCGCCGAGATTGCGGATGACGAAGCGCTGGCCGGTGAGCGTCGCGCCGTCGTATTGCGCAACCTGCTGCACTTCGATCGCGCCGGTCCGGCGTGGGCGCGAAAGCTCGGCGCGGGCCGTAAAGCCGGGCAGCACAGCGTCGCTCGCCATGGCCTCGATCAACCGGATCCCGGTCTCGTCGGGTCCGGCCTGCTGTTCCCAGTCGTTTGCATCAGCATGGCGCAAGGCAGGATTGGTGATGAACAGCTGGGTCGCGTCCTCGCCCGCGAGATGGCAGGCGAAGCGGTAGACATAGCCTGCGGTGCTGGTGGCGAAGAAGCTCACCCGGTCCGAGGCATAGAGCGGCGGGACCGATATATAGATGTCGCCGCGCACCGGTTCGTGCGTCACCTCGAAGTCGTTGTACGGATAGCCGCTGGCGATCTTCGAGACGCTGGCAAAGCCATCGTCAATGAGAGCGATGCGCGAGAGCTCGCCGCGCGACAGCTGGCAATCGATCGTCGCGTTGTCCGCCGCTTCGATCACCTGGTCGGCCAGGGCCGAGGTAGGGGCAAGCGTCAGGGCGAGCACGGCAAAGCCGCTACTCGCCATATGGGGTCGCAGGGGGTGGGGGAGGAGGGTCATTGGTCCTGGTCCTCTTGCGGATTGGAAAGCTGTTCGAAGGCGGAGAGCCCGAGCGACAGGCCGCGCCGCGTCCAGGTGAAGCGGAAGCTGCGCTGCTGGCTGGCGATCACCTGCGCCCCGACGAAGGTCTTGAGCGTGCCGCTGACCACGGCGGTGAGATGGTCGGTGTCGGGCGTGATCGAGCGGATCACGAAAGCCTGCGAAATGTCCGAGCCGCGCTGTTCCTCGACGATAGCCACGAGCTCGGCCTTCAGCCGTCCGTGCGCTGCCGGATCGGCCACCTTCAGAATCTGCTCCATCCAGTAGTCGAGGCTTTCGGGCGCGCGATTCAGCAGCATCAGCGCAGTGTCGCGGGCGATCAGCTCGAGATACTGCGCATCGACCCCGCCGCTCGACAGCGTCAGCGTCTCCGACGTGACCGGGACGAGCACGATCTCCTGGTCGCGAGTCATCGCTGCGCCCAGGCCAAGCACGCTCACCACACCGAGTAGGGCGCTGGTGACAGCAAGGCGGTTGCGCTGCGCGAGGTATTTCTGCGCCTGGGCGTGGGCGAACTCGGTGTGCATTGCTGGTCCTCCCTCAGCCTGCCAGCAGGCGGCAATGGGAGGGCGGCGTGGCCTTCAGCCCGAGGAAGCCCCCGGGCAGGTACCAGTAGGCAGCATGCACCAGCTTCGCGCCCGAATTGCCTGCCTTGGCCTTCCGCAAGGCGAACCAGGTCAGGACCGCAAGGCCCGTGCCGATGATGATATGCTGCGCCAGGATGCCCCAGGCGAACGGGACCAGCAGCCCCGCAAACTCGTCGATCGTCCAGAAGCCGATCAGCTCCGGATCGTCGAGCCGCCGTGGAACAAGGTACTTGTCGGCCATGCCGCCCTCCTTCGTGTCGTAAACCGCGAGAGACGGGTCAGATGACCGCGGTCACGACCGAGGTGACGATCGGCACGCCGGTGCCGACACCGATCCCGACCGCCACCGGCACGGCCACCTGGCCGAGCGCGAAGCGGCCCGAGGCAAGGGCAATGAGGCCGCCGGCGAGCGACATGACCGTGATGATCTTGCCGCCCGAGCCTTCAAGGAAGTCGGTGAACTTCTGCAGGGCAGGGTCGAACGTGGTGTCGGCGCCGGCATAGGCGGCGCCCGCGATGGTCAGAGCGGCGAGGGCCGGCACGATATAGTCGCGGCGGCGCGGCGCGGCAGGCAGGGCAAGCTTGGAATGCATGGGAGGGGGCTCCTGGTTGAACATCAGCGGGCGATTGCTCGTTCGCTGTATGTTCTTTCCTTCGCCACGCGTCGGGGTGTAGGAAATGCTCTGCTGTGATTTTGGCCGGGTCGACCAAGCAAAAAGCGACATTTGGCGATGGTCGGGGCGGTTTGTGCGTGGTGCCCGATGTGATCTGCGTCCCGGCTACCGGAAACTGCGCCAGGCCTGCCGGAACTTGCGCGTCGCCATCCGAATTTTGCGCGAATCTTGGAAATCGCGCTCAGCGGGCGTTCTCCTATGTTCCGCAAATGTTCTTTTTGTTTTCCTACACCAATCCTTCGCGTCTAGCCCTGAGTCGACCAGCAATCAGGATAAAAAGGACCTGCCAATGCGAACGACGATGATGTTGACCGAGGAAGTGGTGCGGGCCGATCTCGCCCGCCTGCTGGTTGCCGCAGTCGAAGAAAGCGGCCGATCACGCGGGCAGATCGCGCACGATGCCCATGTCCACCGTGATGCTCTGCGGCGGATCCTTGCCGGAACACGCTCGGCTTCCCTCGGCGAAGCCATGCGCATCCTTGCCGCCTGCGAGGTCAAGCCGCACGCGCAGATGCTGTTGTTCCTGGTCTGCGGCAGCGATCAGGCCGTGGCCTGGCTGCAATCTGACCTCGCCGATTTCTTCGCCGAGTTCAGCGCAGAGTTCCCGGTTGCGCTCGAACGTATCCTCGGCAACCAGATTGCCGATGTGAAGCCGCGCTGGGCGAAGGGAACTGCGTTGCGTGTGGCGCGGCTGCTATCGGATCACATCGTCGAGCTTGAGCGAAAAGATGCGTTCCTCGGCAACTTCTTTGCCGGCGAAGCGGGAGGTGCACGTGTCTGAATTTGATCAAGCCGACCAATCGCAGGTCCGGCCAGCTTCGCGCCTGATCCGGCTGAAGGAAGTGCAACACCGAGTCGGGCTGAGCCGGTCAACCATCTACAAGAAAATGGCTGACGGGCGTTTTCCGAAATCGCGTTCGTTGGGGTCAAAGTGTACGGTCTGGGTCGAAGCGGAGATCGAAGACTGGATTTCGCAAATCATTTAATTGACAATATAATAGAATACATAATGTGGTTCGAAAATTGGACGTGTTTTTGATTAAGAGTTTGAAATGCACATTCCTTACGCTTGCCTGTTTATTTCCGATCCTGGCCAGATAAGCAAAAATGCAGGTCGTTCCTGCTCGTTCTCATCCTCCTGCTCCGGAAACGCCGGAAATCTCTGACGGTGAGAGCGGACGACGGCCACGGTATGTTGTTCGCTCCGGCATCACGCAGGGCTTTCACATAAGGAGTCCCTCAGCCACTGGATATCAGCAGAGCTGAAAGGCACATAAGCTGCGCGCGCCTTGCTATCTGCCGAAACGGTAGTGCTTTGAGCCGCTCGAGATGTCGCTGCTGAAGCGTGGCGCTGTCTGGCATGAGACGTGTCGTCGCCGGATTGTCAGGATGCGCATTAACGCCCCAATCGGCGTCAGAGGTCAGCTATTACTGTTGTCTATGCGACTGCTGCGAAAATGTAATTTCCCAAGGTCGGTCGGGCCAAGCATAGGGACTGTGGTGGGCAGCCGGCTACGGCTTTCGCGGGGATGACAAAATGGGACTTTACATTATTAGTTGCATCGATCGGTCGGGCTCGCTCGACCTGCGCATGGCTACTCGTCCCAAGCACCTCCAATTCCTCGCCGAGTCCTCGGGGGTCAAGGTTGCCGGACCGTTTCTCGATGATGATGGCAACATGGTCGGCTCGATGCTGATCGTCGAGGTCGCCAGCCTGGAAGACGCTCGTAATTTTGCCGCCTGCGACCCCTATGCCCAAGTCGGCCTATTCCAGTCTTCGGACATACGACCATGGAAGCAGACCGCAGGAACCGCCACATTGTAACGCTTTGCCGATCAGAACTTGCCCGTGGTTCTTCCACGATGGTGCGATGGGCAGGTCGGTAGATGAACGTTGATCGGCCAAGGAGCGGCGCGACGACATCGAGCGTTTCTGATGCTTTTGTCTGGTTGTACGCGCTGAGGATGCATTGGGCTGGCGGCGAGGTGCGTATCTCAGTCACCGCTTGTCTTGCGCCTTGCGAACATGCTCCTCCGCTGGTGATTGGCGTGCTCGCGGAAGAGAAATTCGGCGCGCGAGCCGTCGCGTTCCCGAATTGCCTCCACGATTGCATGGTGGAAACCGTGGGCGCGATGCAGCATTTCGAACGCCTTGCGCAGACCGATCTGGTCAAAGACGATCACTGAGGGCGCCACGAACGGCACGTGTTCCAGGCGTTCCAAGAATGACGTCAGGATCGGCGAGTTGCATGCTTCGATAATAAGCCGGTGGAACCTACCATTCATGGCACCATATAAATTTTCATCCTCTAGAGTGAGCTCTCCCTTCTCGAACAGACGATCGCCATCTGCGAGGCACTGATCGAGAGCAGCCAGAATGACCTTGCTGGTGCCATCCTCAGCCAATTTGCGTGCAGCCCAGCCTTCGAGGGTCGCGCGCAGGTCGAGCGCCTCGAAGGTTTCCTTCTCACCGAACGACGAAACCATGAAACCGCGCTTGCCGACCGGCTCAATGAACCCTTGAGATGCCAGCATCGGAAGCAAGTTGCGTATTGGTGTGCGGGATACGCCCAGGCGCTCGGCCAGCCCGGCCTCGGTCAATCTCTCGCCAGGAGCGAGGTCTTCACGAAGGATCATCTCCTTCACCTTGTTCTCGAGGGATCCGTTCTTCATCGGCACATTTGACGGCTGCGGGGGAAGATTGTCAAACTGATTAGATTGTGAACGACCGGTTTGGGATACAAATTCCTGGAAATCGTCCCGAATTGTGCGGAAGGCCCCCAAAATTGCCCAAATTTGGGATACAAATGCGATTGCGAGCAAGGAATTTCTTCTCTAGGAGGCATAGCCGAAATCACGAATCCGGAGAGACGTTATGGGTACATTGCAGCACAAGATCGATCAGGCGGGAGGCGCGCTGGCAATGCTGCGCAACTCCCAGATCGGGAGCTACGTTTTCCCGGTCGCGCCGGAGTTCTCGAACTGGCGCGACGAGGCCGAGGCGTGGAACAACACTGCCGTTCTGCTCGATCAATCCAACCACATGGTCGACCTTTATGTCGAGGGGCCGGATACGATACGGCTACTGTCCGAGCTCGGCATCAACAAGTTCCAGGGTTTTGGTCGCAACAAGGCCAAGCAGTTCGTGTGCTGCAATCACGAGGGCGAGGTGATCGGCGACGCCGTCCTGTTCGGCCTCGATGACAATCGCATCAGTCTTGTTGGCCGTCCGCATATCCCCAACTGGGTTCAGTATAACGCGGTAGCCGGCGGCTACGACGTGGTAGTGGACCGTGACGAGCGCAGCATCGCCAGCACTCGCGGACGCCGCACCTACAGGTTCGAGGTTCAGGGGCCGAAGGCCTGGGAAGTGCTCGAACGGGTTAACGGTGGCCCGATCGAGGACATCAAGTTCTTCCAGATGGGTCAGATCAAAATTGCCGGTCGCAACGTTCGCGCGCTGAAGCACGGTATGGCGGCAGCTCCTGGTCTGGAACTTTGGGGGCCGGCAGACGAGGGAGAAGAGGTTCGTGCCGCGATCCTGGAGGCTGGTCGTGACCTTGGTCTCATCCAAGGTGGTGCGAGGGCCTATTCGACAGCCAGCACCGAGAGCGGCTGGTATGCCTCGGTTCTGCCTGCCATCTACACCGATCCAAAACTGAAGGACTATCGCAACTGGCTGCCCGATCGCGGTTTCGAGGCTGGAGCGTCGCTCGGCGGAAGCCTGATGAGCGACCGCATCGAAGATTACTACATCAAGCCGTGGGATGCAGGCTACAATTTCATTGATTTCGATCGCGACTTCGTCGGTCGAGATGCTTTGCTGGCCGCCAGGCACCAGCCGCGCCTGAAGAAGGTGACGTTGCTGTGGAACAACGATGATGTGGTAGACATCTTCCGCTCGCAGTTCAACGTAGGTGACGAACGCTGCAAATTCATGGAAGCGCCCGCTGCTTATTACGCCACTTTCCCGTTCGACACGGTGATGAAGAACGGTAGGAAGATCGGCGGCTTCTCGACATACGTAGTCTACAGCTCGAACGCTCGCCGGTGGATTTCACTGGCCCTGCTGGATGCGAACAGTGTTGGAGATGGCGATGAAGTGGAACTGACTTGGGGCGAACCGAACGGCGGGTCGAACCGCCCTCTGGTCGAACGTCACCGTCAGTGCACCGTGCGCGCAACCGTCGCTCCCAGCCCGCTGCAAAGCGCGGTCCGCGAGGGTTATCGACCCTACCTCGCAGCCTGAGCCGAGCTTGTTCCACTGGGCGCGGCCTAGAATTACCCGGCCCTTTTCGCCGAAAGGGACAAACTAGTCGGATCATGCCCCTCTTCCGCTCTCGGGCGGATGAGGGGCGACGACACGTCGTACGGCTTCTGTTAGGGACTTGCGCAACTCGCGGCAAGTCGAGCTCGGTTCTCCGCCTTCGAAAGAGCTTTCCGCGCCAACCCTAGACATGGTCAGGATGAGTTCGAGCAGGTTCTCGGCTGGGAATGAGCACGTGATGAGGCCGGCTTCTTGCGCGACACTTATCGCTGCACGTTTCTCCGCTGCCGCTTCCAAGGCCACAGCTGGCGGTGGGGTGTTGCGCTCCAGAGTATGCCAGCGAGCATACGCTGCAGCGAAGTTTGCAGTCGATGGCCTTACCCGCTCTCTCGCGTCAGAGACGGCGGTCTTCGGCATTCGCTTCCTGGTGATCGAACCCAGTGGGTTTGCGACGGACTGGGCGGGCAAATCGATGGAGACCGAGCAGCTGGCACCAGGCTATGAAGCTACGGTCGGTGCCTTCGCGCAGATGCTCCGCAGCATGGAATCGGCCGGTGACCCCAACCGCGCCGCCGCCATCATTGTCGATGTGGTCAAGCGCAAGAACCTGCCCAGTCACCTCTTGCTGGGCGATCATGCCGTTCAGGGGGCGATCGCCTATTCTGATAGCCAGATCGTCGAAGCTCGCACCTGGCAGGCTGTCAGTTCGTCGGCCGACTTTGGCCAGCCATACCCGGTCGAGATGCCGGCAGACAAAGTCGCGGAATAGCATCCGAAGTCAGTCGATATCGCGAGATGAAGAGCGGGGCCGAGCGCGAAGGCTCGGCCCCAGGCGACCATCTTGGCCTCTGGCGCCGCCTTGTCGAACGACATATCTGCCTAACCCACCAGCCGGGCGAGTTTGCCGAGTGGCGGCGCTGTTGGCCATAGCCGGCTGCGGTAAGGTGAACCCCGTCAATCGGAGATGAGTTGTGTTTAGCTTGACAACAACCCACTCGCTCAGGGTGCTTCAGCCGAACATCTGATCACTTGCTTGCCCAGAATGCCTTCAATTTCGCCAACCATCACGTCACCGTCCCGCAGAAACCGGTTGTAGTGAGTGCCATTGCCTGATGGCGACCCTGTCATAATGATATCGCCGGGCTGAAGCTGGGCATATGAAGAAGCGAACTCGACAAGACGGGCGACATCGAAAATCATGTCGCTGGTCCCCTCATCCTGCTTCACCTCACCATTCAACGACAGGCGAATGTGCAACTTCTGCGGATCAGAAACAAAGCGGGCAGGCGTGATATAGGGCCCCAAGATGTGAAAGCCGGGAGCGCTCTTGCAAGCTAGCCAGTCCATGCCCAGAGCTTTCAAGTCGGGCCGACTGACCAGTTCACGGGCGGTGATATCGTTGGCGATCGTGTAGCCGGCCACATAGTCCAGCGCATCTTCGCGCGAGACCCGCCGGGCTGACTTGCCGATAACTACCGCCAGTTCAAGTTCCCAATCCACTTGCTCCATATCGTATGGGATCGTCAGGCCGCGGGCCGGACCGGCGATGCCGCTGCGCAGCCCGACCCAAATAAAGGGCATTCCGCTTGCGGCACGTTCGTCCATTTCCCTGGTCGCCCGCTCCCTGCGTTCCTCGCGGCTCAGATCCTGAAACCCGCCCGCGCCGCTATCGACAACGAGCTCGATGACATGATTGCGATAATTGGCACCCGCGCCAAACAGGTTTTCCGGTTTCAACGGTAAATGCGCGACGAAGAGATCTTCATCCCGCCACGCGTCGCCGGGTGCTCTGGCAACGGCGTTGTCAATAGCAAGCGAAAGCCGTTCCCAGTTCTCGAAGATGTCCAGGAGTGTTGCGGGGCAGTCAGGCAATATGTCCTGCAGCGCTGCGACCTTTCCGTCCCGCACAACACCTGGCCAGCGCGGGCCACCATCGCGATTGAAGGTTCCCAGAGCGTACATTTCGGTCATTAATCGCTATCCTTGCCTTTCGCCCCGGTAGCCTGCGTTGGCGCATCAACCGGCAAGCGCACCGCGTGAAAACTCTTCATCTTCCAGTCGGACGATTCCCGCACCCAGACCTGGGTTACATACGCCTCCACCGTGACCCGCTCGTCGCTCTCGCGACGGCCGACCGTATTCGTCATCGGACCTGTCATGATTGCCGCGTCGTCGCCGATGGGGCGGATCAGCAGGTCGCCTCGTTCAATCGCGTGGAAGCGGATAAAGCCGCCCGCATGTCCGAGAACTTCACTTTTGCCATGTACGTTGCCGGTCGCGTGAACATGCACAATATCGTCACACATCAGCGCGGCAAACGCCGCCATGTCATCCGATACCAGTGCGGCCTGGCGCTCCTTCTCGCGAAGCAAAAGTTCCTCTTCTAGTGTGGAAGTCATCGCCCGAGATCCCCGCGTCTGCTCGCTAGCCTGTCTGGTTAAGCGCTAACTGCTCAAACGTGTGCGCGTCCAATTGGATCGCCGGTATGCAGCTATCAGCACCTCTGATACCTTCGTGTGGGCATTTGGCTTTATAGAAGCAAATCCCAAACTGGAGGATGCATGCGCTTCGAACGGCTCGACCTGAACCTGCTGGTGGCTCTCGCGGTGCTGATCGAGGAGCGCAGCGTCTCGGCTGCGGCACGTCGCCTACATCTCAGTCAACCCGCAGTAAGCGGCGCGTTGAATCGGTTACGCGACTTCTTTGGCGACGAGCTGCTCGTGCAAAGCGGGCGCCAAATGGTCCTTACTCCCAAGGCGGAAGAACTGGCGGGACCGGTGAACGATGCGTTGATGTTGATCCGCACCCGCATTACCACGCCAGCCCGGTTCGATCCGGAAAGGGTCGAGCGTACCTTTCGCGTAATCGCCTCGGATTATGTGTTTCTTGTGTTCTTGGCCGAAATGGTAGCAGGCTTAGCCAAGACTGCCCCTGGTCTCTCCTTCGAGATTCTTTCTCCCGAGGAGCGCACCATGGACCTCCTCGATCGGGGCGAGGCAGATCTGCTCATCACGATCGACACGCGCGTCCGACCCGATTTTCCCCGGCTGGAGCTGTTCAAGGATGAACAGGCGGTTATCTGCTGGTCTGGATCGCGGCATGCCGCCGGAATCGACCGGGAGGCATTTGGCGCTGCGGGCCACGCGGTCAGCTATTTTGGGCCGGCGCGCGCACCAGCATTTTCCGAGCTTTATTTTGAACAGCACGCGATTGATCGACGTATCGAAGTTTACGTTCCTACTTTCACCATGCTGCCTGATGCAGTGATCGGGACCGAGCGGCTTGCCACGATCCAGCGACGGTATGCAGTGCGTTGCGCACGCGTCATGCCTATCTCGGTACTTCCGGTGCCCTATCCCGTGCCGATGTTGACCGAAGTGGCGCAATGGCACAGTATGAGGTCGCAAGATGCCGGGGTGCAATGGCTCGTCAAGACGATCGAGCAAGCGGCAGGAGCCCTCTGAAGAGGGGCAGCTTTCGGCTATACAACGTATCACGCTAAACGATTTCCGCAGTCCACTCTGCTTGGACTAATCCAGCAGCACAAATTGCCCTGGAGGTTGAGCCGTGCGTGGAATTAACGGGATCGAAACCGTCGTTTACGGTGTTGCAGATGTCGATGAGTGCGTTCGATATTTCGATGACTTCGGGCTTCCCCTGACAGAGCATTCCTCCGGTGCCTCCGCTCTTTTCGAGTTGGAGCAGGGCTGCAGCGTAATCATTCTTCCTTTGGCAGAGGCCGTGGTGGCCGCTCAGCGACTCGAAGGCTTCGGTGTCCAACAGGTCATCTGGGGCGTACCCAACCAGAAGCAGTTCGACCGCGTGGTCGACAAGCTGCGCAGGGCAACCGAGGTGACGATCGACGAGGACGGCACAGCCCGCTTCTTCGATTGCGATGGCATCGCCATGGGCATCCGTATCTATGCCAAGCAGCGGATTTGGGGTGCGCCCGATCCCGTCAACAGTTTCGGCAATGTCGGCCGGATGAACCAGCACCGCAAATGGAAGCTGAAGGCCAATCCCAAGACCATCGAGCACGTAGTTTACCAGGTGCCCGATCCGCAGGCGAGCTGGGAATGGTATCGCGACAACCTGGATTTCCGGCTCTCGGACGTCCAGGAAGGCTTCGGGGTCTTTGCTCGGGCACCCGGGACTAACGAGCACCATTCGATCTACTGGCTGAAGGCCGATCTGCCTTTCCCGGGCCTCGACGGCAAAGTGCGCTTCAACCATGTCAATTACGGTGTGGAAGATCTGGACGAAGTGATGGTCGGGGCCAATTACATGGAGCGGCGCGGATGGCAGAAGTCCATCTGGGGCCTGGGGCGGCACCGGATTGCCAGCTCGGTCTTCATGTACCTGCCATGCCCTGCGGGCGGCGACGCGGAATATGGGACCGACAGCGACGTGCTGGACGACAGCTGGATTCCTCGCACTTGGAATTCTCGGTTCGGCTCGATGAGCTTTATGCACAATCTGCAACCATGGATTTTCGACGAAGCACCCTGGAGCGTGGCCTATGTGGATGGGGCCACTCCGGCCCGGAAAACCCAGCCACATGCGCAGCAGCCTAGCGAGGTGCTCCCTGTATCGCCTACCGATGCGGCTGGCGCGCTGCCAAACGTGGCCCACAAGGAAGCCTATCATGCGCAGGACACCTCGGGCGCGAAATAGCGCCCCAGCGGTGATTTCAACTGCACTCAAGCCACGCACAAGGTGAGGCCGAAGGCCCGCCGAACAGATATCATTGGGAGACAAGAGTATGAACGTGCCATCGGTCCAGGGTGCCCTCGATAAGGCGGGCAGCGCGGTGAAGTTGCTGTGGAAGCCGGGTGCGCCTTTCGCCAAGGTGCCGGTCGTTCCCGCCGAGTTTGCTGGCTGGCAGGAAGAGCAGCGCGCTTGGGAGGAAGACGTCGCATTGTACGACCTTTCACATCACATGTTTGATACGGTGATCGAGGGGCCGGGTGCCAAGCAGCTCCTGTCCCACATAAGCGCAAACAATTACGAAAAGTTCGCGGTGGGACAGGCGAAGCAGTTGATTGCCGTTTCACCGGAAGGGTTTCTGATCCAGGACGCCATCATGCTCCGGCTCGCCGAGGACCGTTTCCATGTTATCGGCATCGGCACGATCCAGAATCTGGCCGCCTACCACGCCAAGGCCGGTAACTACGACGTAACCATCACCAGCGATCCTTCATCTGACTACCGGGGCGGTGCCGATCCGGTCTTATTCCGGTATCAGGTGCAGGGACCGAAGGCGGGCGGGTTGCTCGAGCGTCTGTTCGGCGACAAGCTTGACGGGATCAAGTTCTTCCACTTTCGCGAGATCGAGCTCGATGGTCGCAAGTTCTTTGCCCTGCGCCATGGCATGGCGGGTCAGGCCGGGTTCGAGTTCTTCGGCCCGTGGGAGCATGGTGCATTCCTGAAGGAGAAGCTGCTTGAGGCCGGTCAGGTAGACGGGATCCAGCAGGTCGGCGGCGAGGCATATTACACCGTTGGCGTCGACAGCGGCTGGCATGCTACGCCGGTTGCCGCCGTGTACACGGCGCCCGAACTCCAGGGCTTCCGCGAGGCCACCAGCGTCTATTCCTATGAGGGGATGGGGGCGTTGCAGGGCACGTTCTATTCGCCCGACATCAGGGACTATTACCGCACGCCTTATGAACTGGGCTACGGGCGGTCGATCGCTTTCAACCATGATTTCGTCGGCCGCGAAGCGCTCGAAAAGATGAAGGACGATATCCGGCGGACCAAGGTGACGCTGGTCTGGAATGCCGATGATGTGAAGCGGGTGTTCGGCACCGATCTGATCGCCGCGCACAGCTACACCAAGGACCGGGTGGAGATCGACGGCGCTCTCGTGGGTGTGTCCGAATACGCGACCTACATGGGCCCGGCGGGAACGGTCCACTCGCTGGCAATCGTCGATGTAGCCCACGCCGAGCCTGGTACTGAGGTAACCGTTCTGTGGGGCCAGCATCCTGGGCCCGATGCGGGTCCGGATTACCAGCCCGACTTCCAATCCATTCGCGCGGTGGTCCAGCCGGCCCCGTATTATGACTACGCCCGCACGACCTACCGGGCCGATTGAGCGGAAAGGGCACATCGCATGGACGATCCAGCACAGACGAAGCCCGATCCGGTCCGCGCCGGAACCAGCACTACCGGGCCGGACCGCAATTGGCCGCTCAATTCGTGGTGGGTCGCGGCCCACGCCAGCGAAGTCACCGAAAAGCCCATCTTGCGGTGGATCGCCGAGATGCCGATCGCGTTCTATCGCACGGCTGAAGGAACCCTGGCTGCGCTGCACAATCGGTGCCCCCACCGGTTTGCCCCGCTGCATAAGGGGGATGTCGAAGGTGACAACCTGGTCTGCCCCTATCACGGCTTCCAGTTCGCGCCCTCCGGTCAGTGCGTGAATGTGCCGACCCAGGAGAAGACCCCTGCGGCCATCCGCGTCAGGTCATATCCTGTGGTCGAACGCTACGGGTTCGTGTGGGTCTGGACGGGTGAGGTAGAGCGGGCTGACCCCGACCTGATCCCGGCCGATCTGGCCTATCTCTCGGATCCCGCGTGGCACGTGGTGTGGGGATACCTGCCGGTAAGCGGCAATTTCATGCAGATGAAGGAGAATGTGCTCGACCTGACGCATTTTGCCTTCCTGCACAAAAACTCGGCGCAGATCACCGGCTGGGATCGCCCGCCTGCAGTAGAAGTGGCCAACGGGCGGGTTACCTTCCGCCAGTTGTTCGACATGCAGCCGCTGCCGGCGATTTATGCCGTTCCCGCAGGCAAGGCGCCGGGCAAGCTCGTCAATCGCGACAACTGGGGGACGCAGCTAAGCCCGGGCGCCCACCATGGAGCGGTCGACATGCACGATCCCGATCCGGGTCCGGACGGTCTGGAGCGCTTTGCGCTCCGCATCATTCACCTGACCACGCCGGTCTCGATCGGCAAGACCCATTATTACTGGGCGATGGCGCGGGATCATGGCCAGCCGTTCGATTTCGCGGCAATGCGGGCACAGGCGAGCGTGATTTTTGGCGAAGACATCGAGATTGTCGAAGCCAGCCAGGAAATGGCCCGCTGCACCGCCGATCACGACAAGGCTGTCGAATTCAGCGTGGCAGCCGACCGAGCCGCAATCGAGGGGCGGCGTCTGGTGCAGGCGATGGTCAGAAACGAGGCGGCTGAGTGACCTACCCCTTCACCGGTGACCGCTCAATGGTCAGAAACCGTTGGTACATCGCCGCCTTTTCTCACGAAATTGGGCGAGAGCCGATGGAACGTACGCTTCTCGGCATCCCGGTCGTCATGTACCGCACTCAGGCGGGTGCGCCGGTCGCCATGTATGGTTTATGCCCTCATCGCTATTTCCCCCTCGCACAAGGCAGGCTCGATGGCGACGCCATTGTCTGCGGATATCACGGCTTTACTTTCGCGGCTGACGGCAAGTGCACGCGCATTCCCTCGCAGGAAACCGGTGCCGATTTTTGCCAGCCAAGCTACCCTGTCGTAGAACATGGCCCGCTGTGCTGGATTTGGATGGGCGAACCCGGCAAGTGCGATCCCGCTCTCATACCGCCGCATGAAGACTTCGGAATAGGCGATGGCTGGGCGCACGCCAGCCTCGTTCGCCTACCCATGAAGGGTCGATACCAGTTGCTGGTCGACAATCTGATGGACCTCACTCACCTGCCCTACATCCATCACCAGATCGATGGCGGCGACGCGTTCAAGAGGACGCCGATGGTGGCTGTAGAGCGTAGCCATTCCTACCAGTTGCGGCGATCGGTCAAAACGGAATGGAGCGGCTTTTTTGATCTGCTGTTCGGACCACAGCATCGTTTCGATGGCTCATGCGAAATGGAATCCGTCACCGATTTCTACGGCCCAGAGCTGATCCGCACGAGCGGACCGATCATCAGTGCAGTCGAAGGCTTCGCCGAAGTCTCCGAAGCTCTGGGCCATGTCTACTTTGTGCACGGCATAACCCCAGAGACAGCGACGTCGACGCATTACTGGTCTTTCACGACCCGCAATCACCGCTTGGACGACGAGCAGCTCGATCGCTTGCTCGACGCAATGGACATCGAAGTCCGCCAGCAGGACATCGACGCGATCGAGGCGATTGAGGTGCGCATCGATGTCGCCTCGGCGGTACAGCGCGAGCTTCTGGCAAAGTCCGACATCCACGCGATGAAGGTGCGACACAGGATCCAGGCGATGCTCGACGCTGAAGCAATCTGAGGGACTTGACCGCGTGAAGCAGCAATTTCAACAAGTTCTCCAAACCTATCGCGAGCGGGCCGCCGCCGAGCGCACGTTGCTGGAAGCTGGCGGGCCGGCATTTTTCGCCCGCCGGGATGAGCTGTTGCTGGAGATTGGCGAGGAGGTTGCGCGTGTGCTGCAATCCCTAATCATCGCGCGGGGGGCGAAGCACCTGGTCGAGGTGGGCACGTCCTATGGCTTTTCCACCTTGTTTCTGGCCGCTGCCGCCTGCGAGGTCGGCGGGCATCTGGTCACATTCGAGCTCGATGCCGAAAAGCAGGCCCATGCGCGGGAACAGATAACCAAGGCAGGCCTGGGTGAGTATGTCACTTGGCAATGCGGCGATGCGGTGGAACTGCTCGCCGAAGTCGAGGAAGGGATCGACTTCGTCCTGATAGACCTGTGGAAGGATCTCTATGTGCCTTGTCTTGAGATCCTGCATCCCAAGCTGGCCCAGGGCGCCATCGTGGCAGCGGACAACATCCTGCGTCCTGAAAGCGCCCGAGCGGACGCAGAAGCCTATCGCGCGGCAGTCCGCGCAAAGCCTGACCTCCAAACGATCCTGCTGCCGATCGGCAGCGGGATCGAATTGTCTTGCGTGTGGCGTTGAGGGCTTAAAGCATCATGGCGACAGTTCTGCAGACCGATTTTGCTTGGCCAGACACCAGCATCGAGCGTGGCATCATCGAAGCTGCCAGCCACCGGCTGGTTTGCGGCCCATCGACGCCGCTATCGGCGAAGGAAATTGAAGGGTTGGTAGCCAGGCACGATCCCCAAGCCATCATGACTTGCTGGGCACAGGTAAGCCGGGCTGCCATCGAACTGCCTGGCGACTTGCGGATTATCCAGCGGCTTGGCGTTGGCCTCGACAATATTGTCGTGCCTGCCGCAACAGCGCGGGGCGCGTGGGTGGCCAACGTTCCTGACTATTGCGTGCATGAGGTCTCCGACCATGCCATTGCGCTGCTGCTGGACTGGGCGCGCGGAACCGTCCGTTTCGACAGGGACGTGAAGCACGGGAACTGGAATCCCGCAGCGGCTCAGCTGCGCCGGGTGTCTGATCTGACCGTGGGCATCATCGGCTATGGCCCCATCGGACGGTCCACAGCCGCGAAGGCATCCGCCTTTGGTTGCCAGGTCCTGATCAATCGTGCCAGCGGCGGGGCTGTCGATATCGGCATGTCGTGTGACCTGCCCACGCTCCTTGGGCAAAGCGATGTCGTCATCATCCATGCGCCTCTTACCCAATCCACGGCGCACCTGCTGAATCGCGAAACGATTCCGGCGATGAAGCCGGGAGCCTATCTGATAAATGTCAGCCGGGGACCGTTGGTCGAGAACAATGCGCTGATCGCGGCGCTGGAAAGTGGCCACCTTTCCGGCGCCGGTCTGGACGTGGTGGAAGGCGAGCCGTGCCCGCCGCGTGCCCTGATCGACCGTCCCGACGTGATCGTTACCCCCCACGTGGCGTTTTCGTCGGAGGCTTCGCTCGTCGAGCTGCGGCGACGTTCTGCCGAGGAAGTTGTTCGCGTCCTCGCCGGTGAACCCCCGCGACACCCCTGTAACCTGCCGGAGAAAACTGCGTGACCGCCACGTCCATTGCCAAAGTTCATGCGCGTCAGATCCTCGACAGTCGCGGCCGCCCAACGCTGGAAGCAGAATTGACCTTGGCGAATGGCATGACCGCGCGGGCGTCCGCACCGTCCGGTGCCTCGACAGGGAAGGCGGAGGCGATCGAGCTGCGCGATGGTGGCGAAGCATGGGGCGGGCGGGGGGTCACCCATGCGGTAGCCAACGTGCGCGGCGCAATCGCCCAGGCCGTGGCAGGCATGGATGTGCTGGATCAAGCGGGCATCGATAAACGGATGCGCGAGCTGGACGGCACGCAGAACTGGGCAAAGCTGGGTGGCAACGCCGTTCTGGGCGTCAGCCTGGCGGTGGCACGAGCGGCCGCCGCGGCCCAGCAGCAGCCGCTCTATGCTCGGTTTGCCGAACTGTCGGGGGCGAGTCCGACGATGCCGATGCCGATGGTTAACATCCTGTCTGGCGGACTGCACGCTGGTCGGGGCATGGACGTTCAGGACTTTCTGTTCGTGCCGATCAACGCCGGATCCTACAGCGAGGCGCTGGAATGGACATGCCGCGTGCGCGACAGCGCTGCCATCCTGTGCGAAAGGATGGGCCTACCCACCTTGCTGGCGGACGAGGGCGGGTTGTCGCCGGGGTTCGAGAAGCCCGAGCAGGCGCTTGAACTGATGGTGCGCGCTTTCGAATTGGCGGGCCTTTCGCCGGGTCACGATGGTGCCATCGCCATTGACGTGGCATCGTCCTCACTGGTTGACGGGGCCGGGCTGTACCAATTTGCCCGGCAAGGGATGGCCATGACATCGTCCGAGATGATCGAGATGCAGGCCCGGTGGATCGATGCGTTTCCGATCGTATCGATCGAGGATGGCCTGGGCGAAGACGATTGGGAAGCCTGGCCCGAATTGACCCGTAGGCTTGGCCGGACCCAGCTTTTGGGCGACGATCTGTTTGCAACTCAGCCGGCGCGAATCCAGCGCGGCATTGAAGCCGGCATTGCCAATGCGGCCCTGATCAAGGTCAATCAGAACGGCACGGTAACGGGGACGCTGGAATCTATCCGGATTGCCAGGGCAGCAGGTTACGCAACCGTGATCTCCGCCCGGTCGGGCGAAACCGAGGACGACTTCCTGGCCGATCTTGCTGTCGGAGTGGCCGGCGGCCAGATCAAGATCGGATCTACGCGGAACTCCGAGCGGCAGGCAAAATATAATCAGTTGCTGCGCATCGAGGAGGCGGGCCTGGCCTGGGCCGGGCGTTCGGGTCTCGCGCCGCTATGATCGAGCCTTCCTCGGAACTCGTCGACTTCCTCCACCGTACTGGACTTGCCGATCAAGAGGACCAGGGAATCTGGACACCGCTGGCCGGCGGCGTTTCTTCCGATATCTGGAAAGTCAGCACCCAATCAGGCGATTATTGCGTCAAGCGGGCTCTGGCGCAGTTAAAGGTGGCGGGTGACTGGAAAGCGCCGGTGGAACGCAACGCTACCGAGTGGGCCTTTCTCGAAGTCGGCTGCAGGATTGCTCCCGGTTCGATACCCAAACCGATCGCTCACGACCCGGTGGCCGGTCTTTTCGCGATGGAGTGGTTTCCGCCAGATCGCTTCGGCCTTTGGAAATCAAGATTATTGGCGGGCAGGGTGGACCCAGCCTTCGCAGCATCTGTCGGCGACCTGCTCGGGCGCATCCACGCCGCGACAGCGGACGACGGCGAGCTTGCGACCCGCTTTGCAACCGACACTTCATTCTACGCGCTGCGGCTGGAACCGTACTTTCTGGCAGCCGCCGAACGCAATCCACAGGTCGCCCCGCAGCTTCGCTTGCTTGCTGACAGGACCGCGAAGACGCGCCGGGTGCTGGTTCACGGCGATGTCAGCCCTAAGAACATCCTTGTCGGCCCCCGGCAGCCGGTCCTGCTTGATGCCGAAGTCGCGTGGTTCGGTGATCCGGCATTTGATCTGGCTTTCTGCCTCAACCACTTGGTGATCAAGCGCCGAATCCTGCCGGAGTGGGCAAGTTCTATTGATCAGGCATTGGATGATTTGACGGCAAGCTATCTTGGACTTGTCGATTGGGAGGATCCAGCAGCCGTCGCAGCGCGTGCCGCTCGCCTTCTTCCGGCCCTGGCGCTGGCCCGCATCGATGGCAAATCGCCCGTGGAGTACCTGTCGCGCGATCAGCAGGCCGATCTTCGGCGGTCTTGTGTCGATGCGATCCTCGCAGACGCCGATGACCTCAACCAAGCACGCTTGCTGCTGGTGGCGCAGACCAATCGCCACGCGCGATAGGTCCGATCAGGTAATTCGTTTTTGCGCTGCAAGGCCCCCTGTCTAGGACAACTGCAAAGAGGGGTCCTGCCAAGGGCGGTTTGAGAGGAATTGGATGACAAACGAGCGCCGAGTTTTGATCATCGGAGGCGGCATTGGCGGCATGGCCACCGCTATCGCGCTGCGAAAAGATGGTGCCGCTGTCGACATGGTCGAGCTGGACCCCGAGTGGAAGGTCTACGGAGCGGGTCTGACCATTACCGGCCCCACTTTGCGAGCGTTCCGCGATCTTGGCTTGCTCGACGATATCGCGGAGCACGGCTTCTTTTCCAAGGGCGGGCATTTATACCTGTTCAATGGAACGCTCCTTTCCGAAACCGTATCTCCTTCCATCGAGCAAGGACTGCCCTCTTCCGGCGGCATCATGCGGCCCAAGCTGCACGAGATCATGTCCGAGCGGATCCTTGGACTTGGAGTAAATGTCCGCCTGGGCGTGACCGCTACCGATTTCCAGCAGGACGACGATGGAGTCCGCGTCACGTTCACCGACGGATCAGCTCATCGGTATGACTTGGTCGTCGGAGCCGATGGCATCTATTCCAACATCCGGGCAAAGCTGTTCGAGAATGCGGTCCAGCCCGCCTATTGCGGGCAGATGAGTTGGCGAATTGTTGCCCCCCGTCCTCCGGAAATGGAAGTTTCCAGCTTCTTTTTCGGGCACGAGAATATCGCCGGAATCATCCCTTGTTCCCGCGACAACGTGTATGCCTTCATCTTGCAGCCACAGCCAAACCCCGCACGTGTTCCGGATGACCAGAAGGTCGCCATCGTGGGCGAGCTGTTGCGCGACTTTGGTGGTCCGATGGCTGCGATTCGCGCCAGTCTTGGGCCCGACTCCTCGATCGTGCAGCGACCGTTCGAGTTCGCCTTCCAGGAGCGTCCGTGGCGCACTGGCAGGATCATTCTCGTGGGCGATGCAGCCCATGCGACCACCCCGCATCTGGCGAGCGGGGCCGGGATCGCGGTGGAAGATGGCCTTGTGCTGGCTGAAGAGCTTCGCCGGGCCGACTGGAACGTCGGGGTGGCGCTCGATGCCTTCACCGACCGCCGGTATGAACGCTGCAAGTTCGTGGTCGAAACCAGCCTGGCAATTGCGCGGAGAGAGCTCGATGGTGCTCCGCCGCAAGAAATCGGCGTGATGATGGGGCAGGCCATGCATCGTCTGGCGGAGGCTATCTGATGACGGGAGTGGTTTCCACGTGCGGCCATGATCGCAAGCCCATTCCGGTAAGCCAGCGCGGGCGGCACCTGGTGGTCGATATCCATTGCCACCTCAGCGTGCCCGCTGCCGAAGGCTATATCCGTTCGCAAATCGACAACCCGCCCGATCCATTATCCTTCACCTCTGCGGCATCGAAGGCGGTCAACGGCAAGTTGTTTGCCACCATCGGCCCCAAGTTGAACGGCGTGGATGAGCGGATCAGGGACATGGACGCGCTGGGGGTGGACGTGCAGGCAATCAGCCCATCGCCCGGCCAATACTACTATTTCGCTCCGCCTGAAGTAGGGCGCGAGGCCGCGCAAATGGTTAATAACGGCATCGCCGATGCGGTCGCCCGCTATCCGGATCGGCTGGTTGGCATGGGATCGGTCCCGCTCCAGAATGTCGAGATGGCAATTGCCGAAATGCGGCGTTGCGTTGGTGAACTGGGATTGCGGGGGATCGAAATCAACTCGCATGTGAACGGCCGCGAACTCGCCGATCCTGACTTCCGCCCATTCTTTGCCGAAGCGGAAGAGCTTGGCGTACTCCTGTTCATGCACCCCCTTGGCTTTACGCACGGCCAGCGGCTGTCCCGGCATTATCTCGACAATATCCTGGGCAATCCCCTGGAATCCGCCATCGCTCTCAGCCACCTGATCTTCGGCGGCGTGCTCCACCAGCATCCGGGGTTGCGTCTGTGCGTGGCTCACGGTGGCGGTTTTCTGCCAGGGTACTGGGGGCGCATGGATCATGCTTTCCGCGCGCGCGAGGATTGCCGCGAGCATATTACGAGAGAACCGTCTTCCTACCTTCGGCAGGTCTGGCTCGACACGCTGGTGTTCGACCATGACCAATTGATATCCCTGGTGAGAACCCACGGCGCGGATCGGCTTTGCCTGGGCACCGACTATCCGTTCGACATGGCAGAGCCCGATCCAGTGGGCTTCCACGCCGGGTTGAGCGACGATGCGCTCCGCAAGATTGTCGGCGCCAATGCGGCAGAACTGCTGGGCCTGAGTGCTTGCCATCGCCACAACGGATGACGTCGCCGGATATAGGCTGGTTCGATAGCAGGGATTGAAACAACGATTTTTCGCCCCGTGCCTCGTGCGGGTAAGCAGATCATCCACGACCGGGTGCCCGCTTTGCATCCCGGACCACCAAGGGAGAGGGCCACCCGATGCTGACACTGGAACAAGCGCTGACGATAGCGCAGCGGACTCTTGCCGAAGGCGTGCAGCGCAACCTCGCACCCCTGTGCTGCGTTGTTCTCGATATCGGGGGCCACGTCATTGTCACCCTGCGCGACGAACGCGCATCCATCTTTCGTCCTGAAATTGCCACAGCGAAGGCTGCGGGATGCTTGGGCATGGGGTTCGGCGGGCGTGAACTGAAGCGCCGGGCTGAGGCAATGCCGGGCTTCTTCGCAGGGCTGCAGTCAGTCTTTCCCAAAGGGATACTGCCGGTGCCCGGCGGCGTGCTGGTCAAGGCGAACGGCAAGCTGGTGGGTGCGGTGGGCGTCAGTGGAGACACGTCCGACAACGACGAAATCTGCGCCCTGGCTGGCATTGCCGCCGCCGGACTTGATGCGGAGACCGGAGAATGAGCGGTCAGGCACAGGCGACCCCGGAGAATGTCTGGCCGCCGCCCCGGCCTGCTGGCGAACGCAACTATCCCATGAATTGCTGGTGGGTGGCCGCGTTGGCTGACGAAGTGACGCAGGACCTGCTCGGGCGCTGGCTGTGCGACACCCCGGTGCTCCTCTATCGGCGGGAAGACGGCACGGCCATCGCGATCGAGGACCGCTGCCCCCACCGTTCCGCACCGCTCAGCCTGGGCTGTCGCAAGGGCGATAACGTGGAATGCGGCTATCACGGTTTCACCTTCAGCCCGGATGGTTCGTGTGTCCGGGTGCCGTCGATGAAGACGCCGCCGCCCGCATTGCGTGTACGCGCCTTTCCGGTCATCGAGAGCTATCCGTTCATCTGGGTTTACCTGGGAGACCCGGCAAGGATCGATGATGTGCCCGCCCCCCATGTGCTGGATTGGGCGACCGATCCGGCTTTCGCTGAAGTCCATGGCAGAATTGACATTGCCGCCAACTATCTGTTGCTGAAAGAGAATGTGCTGGACCTTACCCACTTCGGATTTGTCCACGCAAAATCTTTCCAGATCACCGATTGGGTAGAGGCGCCGCGCTTGACCGGCGAGGGCGACATTTGCGGCTATCATCAGGCCTTTTCTGCCTCTCCGCTCCCCCCGCCTTTTGCAGTGCCCATGGGGCTTCCGGTGGGCACGCCGTATGATCGGTCGAACTATGGCTCGTTCGTGAGCCCGGCCTTGCAGATCGCCGCGGTCGATCTGATCGAGCCGGGCTCCAAACAGATTACCGGGCGTTTTCGGGTAAGCCACGCCACCACACCAATTGACCAGACCCACATGCATTACTTCTGGGTAGGCGGACGCGATTTTGCCACTTCCGATCAGGAGATGGACGAGTTCAAGGCGCTGACAGAACTGGGCTTTGCCGAAGACGAGGTCATGATCGAGGCGGTGCAACGCGTCCAGAGCCGCGACCCGCGCCCTACGCATTTGCTGGAAAAGAGCGTCAAGGCCGATGGCCCCGGTGTGCAGGCGCGGCGCATCGTTGCACGCTGGATGGAGCGGGAAACCTCGTGACAGATGTCTTATTCACCAATGTTGCGGTGTTCGACGGCAGCGGCAGCCCATTGTTTCCAGGAGAAGTGCTGATCCGGGGCAATCGGATCGCAGCTGTGGCGGTTGGCGATGAACGACTACCACACGAAGGCGCTGACGTTATCGACGGGGCGGGCAAGACCCTGATGCCGGGGCTGGTTGAGGCTCACGGGCACCTAACCTGGCCCAGTTCTGTCGAGCGGGTCGTCAACAGCATGAAGCCCCTCCCGATCGAGGAGCACATGCTGGTAACCGCGCATAATGCCCGGATCGTGCTCGATCACGGGTTCACCAGTGTCTATTCGGCGGGTGCGCTGGGCGAGAAGATAGAGCCTGCGCTGAGGGACAGCATTGATGCCGGTTACCTGCCGGGACCACGGTTGCGTGCGTCGGCGCTCGAGAAGGGTGCCGAGGGCGTGATGGGCGTACCGGCGGGGCACGATCCCACACATGATCGCGATATTCCTGGATTGCGTGACTATATCCGGCGCATGAAACACCAGGGCTGCGATACCATCAAGTTCCTCATGTCGTCGGACGAAGGTTTTGCGCCTGGCGGCGCGCAATTGCTGATGTATTCCGAGGAAGAGGCGCAGGCCATTGGCGAAGCTGCGCGTGAAAACGATATCTGGCTGGCCTGCCACGCGCAGGCATCGGAAGCCGTAAAGCGGGCCTTGCGGGCCGGATTCCGGATGATTTTCCACTGCACCTATGCCGACGAAGAAGCGCTGGATCTGTTCGAATCCCGCAAGCACGACACGTTCATGGCTCCGGCGCCGGGTCTGCTTTACGCCCGCTGCCACGAAGCCGAAGAATTTGGCATCGGCCGGGCCGAGGCAGAACACATGGGTGCGGTCTCAGGCCTCGAACTGATGCAAACGGTTGTTCCCGCCATGAAGAAGCGGGGGATTCGCGTCCTGCCGGGCGGTGATTATGGCTTCCCCTACAATCCGCACGGTCGCAACGCGCGTGACCTTGGTATTTTTGTGGACCTGTTTGGCTATTCTCCGATCGAGGCGCTGGTCGCGGCAACCCGGCATGGCGGCGAATTGATGGGGATGGATGTCGGCGAGATCCGCGCCGGCAAGCTTGCCGATCTGCTTCTTGTCGAGGGTGACCCTACCCGTGACGTGAGCATTCTCGAGAGCAAGAACAATCTGGTGGCCATCATGAAGGATGGACGATTCCATAAGCGAGCCGTCCTGCGTCACTGAGAGCTCGCAAAATCCCTTGCATAACCGGGCGATCATCTAGGAGGCTAACATGAGCGTGCCCTCATTGCAGATCAATCCGTTTGGCCCCGAGTTCCTGGCCGACCCTTACGCTCACCACGATCTGTTGCGGGACGCCGGACCAGTGGTCTGGCTGGAAAGTGTCCAAGCCTACGGCATGGCCAGGTTTGCTGAAGTGCAAGCCACTTTGCGCGATCATGAAACCTTCATCTCCAGCCGCGGCGTTGGCTTGGCTGATTTCGCCACAGAGGAGCCCTTCCGGCCACCGTCGCTGTTACTCGAAGCCGATCCACCAATCCATGATCGGACGCGCGGTTTGATGAACCGGATCGTTTCGTTGCGCGCCCTGAAGGAATTGCGACCGAAATGGGAAGCAGAGGCTGGCACTCTGATCGACCAACTGGTCGGCGCGCGCAGTTTCGACGCAGTCGGCGATCTGGCGGAAATCTTTCCGATGCGGGTGTTCCCCGATACCATTGGCCTGCGCGATGATGGCCGCGAGTTACTGCTCGACTATGCCTCAATCGTATTCAACGCTTTCGGGCCCCGCAATTCTGTTTTCCACGAGGGAAATCGCGGTAAGGAGCAAGCGATTGCGTGGGTTGCCGATGCCTGCAAGCGGGAAAACCTGAAGCCCGGGGGATGGGGCATGGCCGTTTTCGAGGCGGCCGATGCCGGCGAATGCACCGAAGCAGAAGCAGAGCGTCTGGTCCGTTCGTTTCTTTCTGCTGGCGTCGATACGACCGTGAACGGAATTGCCCATCTGGTGCTGGCTCTGGCGTCCCATCCTGCGCAGTTTGAACAACTGCGCTTGAAGCCCCGACTTGCTCCGAAAGCGTTCGAAGAGAGTTTGCGCTGGGATCCCACGGTGCAGACCTTTTTCCGCACTGCTGCCCGCGACGCCGAAGTTGCCGGCACCAGGATACCGGAAGGGGCAAAAGTCCTGCTGTTCCTCGCCGCCGCCAACCGCGATCCCCGACATTGGGACCGGCCCGAAGAATTCGACCTGGGGCGACAGACAAGTGGTCATGTTGGGTTCGGGTTCGGAATCCATCAATGCCTGGGGCAGATGGTAGCCCGGCTGGAAGGCGAGCTGATTGCTGCCGCCCTGGCCGCCAAGGTTGGGTCGATAGCCCTGAAGGGCGCGCCAGTGCGACGGATTAACAACACCCTTCACGCGATCGGAAGTCTTCCGGTCGAAGTCGAACCGGCTTGAATAGCGGGTTCCAGCCCGTCCGAACGATCCTGGGCGCAAGCAGGAGCATTTTCCTACATTCGGTGCAGGCTGAAGAGATTGTCCTAAGCTTTTAATTTCGTGCGCTAAAAGCTTTTCCCGCGCTTTCACCGGGCAGGTCCGAGCGACCGGTCAAAATCGCCATCTTCAACGCATCGCCACACCATTGCAGATCAATCTGACCTATCGGTGGCGGTTCTGGTCCCGATTGATTCAACGAATTTTGCAGACTGCGGACAAGTCCATAAGCGTTCAGCCCAGAACAAAAGCCCGTCTTGGGTGTGGGAGGATCAACATGAAAAAGCTGCTGCTGGTGGGAAGCATTCTGGGCGCCGGGCTGCTGCCCAATGCCGCGATGGCGCAAGCTGGACCGAATCCTGAAGAGGCTTCGCGCGGTTCAGGCACACAAGCACGCGTCGCTGACGATAATGTCATCATGGTGACTGCGCAACGGCGCGAGGAGAGCCTGCAGGATGCAGCCATCCCCATTGTTGCAGCGACAGGTGAACAGCTTTCGCGGGCTGGCGTGGCCGATGTGACGCAGTTGGGCAAGGTGGCCCCTTCGCTCAACATCGTGAACCAGGCCGGCAGTGCAACGTCCTTTTTTATTCGCGGCGTGGGCAACTTCAACAATAACAATCTTTCCGATCCGGCTGTCGCGTTCAACTTTGACGGGGTCTACGTGGGTCGCCCGTCCTCGACTGCGGCGTTCATGGATGTCCAGCGGGTCGAGGTGCTCAAGGGACCGCAGGGCACGCTCTATGGCCGCAACGCGACGGGCGGCGCGATCAACGTCATTCCCGTGCATCCCGAACTCGGGGAATTCGGCGGTTTTGTTCACGCTGGATACGGCAATCACGACAGCTATGAGCTTTCCGGAGCCATCAACGCGCCGCTGGGCGACAGTGTCGCCCTGCGTCTGTCAGGCATTATCAATGGTCACGATGGCTACTTTGCCGATGGCACCGGAGATGCCGAAAACCTCGCCTTGCGCGGGCAGATCTACGCCGAGATTTCCCCGGCGGTCGATGTTCGGGTGCTGGCCGAGTATTCCACGAGGGGTGGCAACGGTCCTGGCGGGAACCTGATCGGGGCGTACCAGCTGACCCCTAATGTGTTCCTGCCGCCCAACACCCCCACAACAATCCCCAACTGGACCTACACCGCGGCTCCCGCCAGCGTTGCCGAGCCATTCTCGGGCCTGTATACTCCGCAATCGCTGGCCTATTTGGGCCAGTTCCTGGCCGCGCCCCTGTTTTCCCGCGCGAATGCTCCGGCCTATCCGTCGATCGACGACGAAATCTGGGGCGTGAATGCCGAGTTCAATGTCGACTTGGGCGCTGCCCAATTCACGTTGATCCCTGCCTATCGTAAGCAGGAGCTGCACAACATTTACAGCCTGGGTATCTTCCAGGGTGCGCTGCAGGACGAGACGGCAGAGCAGGTCTCATTGGAAGCGCGTCTCGCCGGCTCCGTCGGCCTGCTCGATTATGTGACCGGCCTCTTCTATTATAACGAGAAGACCACCTTCCGTGCATCGTTCAACCAATGGTCCTTGCAGAACAATGGCAACGCGCGGAACGAAACCGAATCCATGGCGGCATTCGCCAGGCTAGTGGCAAATGTCACCGATCAGCTGCGCATCGTGGGCGGCATTCGCTATACTGATGACCAGAAGTCGATCGACGCGACGCAACCTTCGCTGGCTGCGATTTGCGTTGCCGCAACCCCGAATTGCTCGACCGTTCCCAGCATTCCCTTCCGTCCGACGATCGAAGAGTCCATCGCCGCGATCAACCCGGCTCTGTTCGTTTCGGGGCTGACGCCCCTGCAGGTGCCGCTGGGTGTTCCCGTGCCCTATTTTGCCGACCCATCACAGCCGGCAATCATGATCCGCGGAAACACGATCGTGAAGGACGAAAGCAGCTTCAGCCGAGTAACCTGGCGCGGCGCGCTGGAGTACGATCTGAGCGATGACAACCTGCTCTACGCAAGTTATGAATCGGGATATCGCTCGGGCGGATTCAACATCACCTTCGGGCGGGAAAACTACGGGCCCGAATATTTGGATGCCTACACGGTCGGGTCGAAGAACGTGTTTTTCGATGGACTGCTCCAGCTTAATATCGAAGGCTTCATTTGGAAATATCGCGACCAACAGGTCAGCCATATTGGCCTGGACCTGAGCGGTGCCAGCGCCTTCTTTACCGAGAACATCGGCCGGTCCACGTTGCAGGGCATTGATGTGGATTTTGCCCTGTCGCCGACTGAATCGACGACTATTTCCGGTTCGGTGCAATATCTCGATGCGTCGAATGATGCCTATGTCTATCAAGTCCCGGATACGAATACCCGGCCAGCACCGTTTAATTTCGTGACACCGCTTGTGGGCTGTCCGTACACCGGTTCGACGGTGCAAACGTCGCGGGGCCCTCTGGCGACCTATGCTGTCAATTGCTCGGGCACCCGCCCGATAAATGCCCCGGCATGGACAGCTCGGCTCGGTCTCGAGCAGGTTGTCGAGCTGGGCGAGCTTAGTCTGGTGGGCAATGTTGACGGGTTCTATCGCAGCACCCGTGAACTCACGATCAGCTACCTACCGACTTCGAGATCGGGCGAGGATCTGACCCTGGACGCATCGCTGACTCTGCGCCCCGCAGACGAAAACTGGTTCGTGACCGCCTATGTGAGGAACCTGACCAACGAGGACGTGCTCACCAACTACACGTCCGGCACGCCCAACGTCATATCGGTATCCTACGAAGCACCACGCACATTCGGGGTTCGCGCCGGTTTCGATTTCTGACGTGACTGTTGCTGCCCGGCGCCCTGGGGGCAGCGTGCAGCATTCCAGCCTCGATCAGGCTCACAGCGCAACACCTCGCGCTGTGAGCCCGTGAGGGCGAGATACCGAATTTGCCTGGCTAGTATGTCCAGTATTGCGTGGAGCAATTTGCAGTGAAGACCTCCCATCATGAAGACTAGGGCAGCCGTAGCGTTCGAGGCCAAGAAGCCGCTGGAGATCGTCGAGCTTGACCTGGAAGGCCCCAAGGCCGGCGAAGTGCTGGTGGAAATCATGGCCACCGGCGTGTGCCACACCGATGCCTATACGCTGGACGGGTTCGACTCAGAGGGGATCTTCCCCAGCGTGCTGGGCCACGAAGGGGCCGGGATCGTGCGCGAGGTTGGCGCGGGCGTGACTTCGGTCAAGCCCGGCGACCACGTGATCCCGCTCTACACCCCGGAATGCCGCCAGTGCAAAAGCTGCCTCAGCGGCAAGACCAACCTGTGCACCGCGATCCGCGCCACGCAGGGCAAGGGGCTGATGCCCGATGGCACCACGCGCTTTTCCTACAAGGGCCAGCCGATCTTCCACTACATGGGCTGCTCCACCTTCAGCAACTTCACCGTGCTGCCGGAAATCGCCGTGGCGAAGATCCGCGAGGACGCGCCGTTCCAGAGCGCCTGCTACATCGGCTGCGGCGTGACTACGGGCGTTGGCGCGGTGACCAACACCGCCAAGGTGCAGGTGGGCGACAACGTGGTCGTCTTCGGCCTGGGCGGCATTGGCCTCAACGTGATCCAGGGTGCGCGGCTGGCCGGAGCCAACAAGATCATCGGCGTCGACATCAACCCTGATCGCGAGGAATGGGGCCGCAAGTTCGGCATGACCCATTTCCTCAACAGCCGGGGCCTGAGCCGCGAGGACACCGTGGCCAAGATCGTCGAGATGACCGATGGCGGCGCGGACTACACCTTCGATGCCACCGGCAACACCGACGTGATGCGCACCGCCCTCGAAGCCTGCCACCGCGGCTGGGGCACCTCCATCATCATCGGCGTTGCCGAAGCGGGCAAGGAAATCGCTACCCGCCCGTTCCAGCTTGTGACGGGCCGCAACTGGCGCGGCACGGCCTTCGGCGGGGCCAAGGGCCGCACCGACGTGCCCAAGATCGTCGACATGTACATGACCGGCAAGATCGAGATCGATCCGATGATCACGCATGTGATGGGGCTGGAAGAGATCAACACCGCGTTTGACCTGATGCACCAGGGCAAGTCGATCCGCTCGGTCGTGGTGTTCTGATGGGCTCGGTCACCGTCATCACCCGTGCTGGCGACAGGCATCAGCTTAAGCTGCGGCCGGGCGTCAGCGTGATGGAAACCATTCGCGATGCCGGCATCGACGAATTGCTGGCGCTGTGCGGCGGATGCTGTTCGTGCGCGACCTGCCATGTCTATGTCGATCCCGCTTTCGCAGGTCGCATTGCGCCGCTCAGCGAGGATGAAAACGACCTGCTCGATAGCTCGGATCATCGGACCGAGGCTTCCCGTCTGTCATGCCAGCTGGCGCTGTCCGAGGACCTGGACGGCCTGACGGTTCGCATCGCGCCGGAGGACTGACGGCCATGCAATCGGTCGATATCGTTATAGTCGGGACCGGCCACGGCGGCGCACAGGCTGCCATCGCCCTGCGCCAGCAAGGATTCGCCGGCTCGATCCTGATGCTGGGGCGCGACGGCGATCTGCCATACGAGCGTCCCCCGCTGTCGAAGGACTACCTGGCCAGGGACAAGCCGTTCGAACGTATCATGATCCGCCCGGCGTCCTTCTGGCAGGAACGCGAAGTGCAGATGCGCGGCGGGTGTGCGGTCGTGAAGGTCGATCCTTCAGCACACCAGGTCGAACTCGCGAGCGGAGAGCGGATCGAATACGGCAAATTAATTTGGGCAACCGGCGGTGATCCTCGCCGCCTGTTGTGTCCCGGCTCAAACCTAGCGGGCATCCACTGCATCCGCGACAAGGCCGATGTCGATAGCCTGATGGCCGAACTCGACGGCGGCGCGAAGCGGATCGTTGTGGTTGGCGGCGGTTACATCGGCCTGGAAGCAGCGGCGGTGCTGACCAAGCTTGGCTGTCAGGTCACCCTGCTCGAAGCGTTGCCCCGTGTGCTTGCCCGCGTTGCGGGTGAGGAGCTGTCCGCCTTTTACGAAGCCGAGCACCGCGCGCACGGAGTTGACCTGCGTACCGGGGCGCAGGTCGTTGCCCTGTCGGGCAGCAATGGCCGTGTCGCTGCGGTTGAGCTTAGTGATGGGACGGTCATGGCATGTGACGCCGTGATCGTAGGCATCGGCATCGTGCCCGCAGTGGATCCGCTAATCGAAGCCGGGGCCGTACACGGTAACGGCGTGACTGTGGATGCATACTGCCGCACCAGCCTTACAGATGTCTACGCCATTGGTGACTGCGCAGCCTATGCGAACGGCTGGGCCGACGACGCCACCCTTCGTGTCGAAAGCGTCCAGAACGCGCACGACATGGCCTCTACTGTCGCGAGGCATGTTATGGGCGAGGATGCGTCCTATGTCGCGCTACCCTGGTTCTGGTCCAACCAGTATGACCTCAAGCTGCAAACGGTCGGACTGAACACCGGTTACGACGCTACCATCCTGCGGGGAAATCCGGCGGAGCGCAGCTTCTCGGTCATCTACCTGCGCCACGGCAAAGTCGTCGCGCTCGACTGCGTCAACCGGGCCAAGGATTATGTCCAGGGCCGCAAGCTGGTTGAAGGAAGGGCTAAGGTCGGAGGCGACAAACTCGCTGATCCATCTACGTCACTGAAAGATATTGCCTCAAGCCATTGAGTCGTGCTGCGCGCACGCCAGGCGCCAGCCAATCTGACCAGTGCATCGTCATTGTAAGCCTTGCAATGCGTCGGGCGAAGAGCTGAAGCGAGGCGATGGGCAGCCATGCGGTTGCCGGGCCCCATCTGCCGATCCTGCGCAGAGCTTGCTGGAGCCTGTCGCCAGCATAACCACCATCGGCAAAGGCATCTCGGAGCCACGGGAAGCGCGTGATGCTCGCGGCCAGCACCAGGGGTTGCCCGGTTTCGGTCCTGAATTTTTTGGCAGTGTGGATTACGGCGTGGACCAGGTTGCAGTTGGTGTGAGTCAAGACGTAGCGCTTGTGGCCCTTGATCTTCTTGCCTGCATTATAGCCACGAGGACCGCCGCATCAGCCGGAATCGAGCCATAAGCCAGTGCAATAGATCGCATTCAAAGATGCAGTTTCTGCCTTGGATTGGGGACAGGTAATCAGCGTTTTACATGATCTTCTGCCAGAGTTCTTATGACGTATGGAGCGACGGAGAAATGCAATCCAAGAGCTTGCATGATAAAATTTGATAAGCTCGGCAATCCTACAGGTTGGCAGAGGGACGTGTCGGATGGGGCCTATACCTATGCTGTCCGGACCGAGCTCACCAACTGACGGGACGAACAGCGATTCTCGTGCGAGGATGCCGGACCTCTCGATCAGTCGCTCCCTCGTGATGAACTTCCGGGCAAACACTATCCGCGTGCAAGCGCGCGGGCACCGGCACCGCCACGCCTTTTTCCTCTCCTAAGGAGCGGGGCGGTGCCGGAATTTCACGGCGGGTCCCGTCTGGATCAGCTTGGGGATGACAGTTGTCCGTAACAGCAATCAAGATGCGGTCCGATGAGAAATGCCAAATTGCGTTCGCCTCCGGTCAAAGAATTAGAGCGCATCTGGGGCGCGGGTATCGATGCGCCTTTCAGCAATTCTTCCTAGGTCGCGTTATCATTATCGACGCGCGTTATTCACTCTAGATTTCAGGTACACACCAGATGCCCACCGATATCGAAATTGCCCGCGCAGCGACGCTGATCCCGATTACCGAAGTGGCGAAGAACGCCGGCGTGCCGGACGACGCGCTGATCCCTTATGGCAAGTACAAGGCCAAGGTGGATACCGCCCTGCTGCCTACCACCAGCAACGGCAAGCTGATCCTGGTCACCGCCGTCAACCCCACCCCGGCGGGCGAAGGCAAGACCACCACTTCGGTTGGCCTGTCCGACGCGCTGCACCTCATCGGCAAGAAGACCCTGCTGTGCCTGCGCGAACCCAGCCTCGGCCCGTGCTTCGGCGTCAAGGGCGGCGGCGCTGGCGGCGGCAAGAGCCAGGTCATGCCGATGGACGAGATCAACCTGCACTTCACGGGTGACTTCCACGCCATCACCAGCGCGCACAACCTGCTGAGCGCCATGGTCGACAATCACATCTACTGGGGCAACAGCCTGGAGATCGACCTGCGCCGCGTGACCTGGCGCCGGGTGCTGGACATGAACGACCGCGCCCTGCGCTCGATCGTCGGCCCGCTGGGCGGCGTGTCCAACGGCTACCCGCGCGAGACCGGCTTCGACATCACCGTGGCTTCGGAAATCATGGCCATCCTGTGCCTGGCTTCGGACCTCAATGACCTGCAGAAGCGCCTGGGCGACATCATCATCGGCTATCGCCGCGACAAGACCCCGGTGTTCTGCCGCGACGTGAAGGCCGACAGCAGCATGACCGTGCTGCTGAAGGACGCGATCCTGCCCAACCTGGTGCAGACGCTGGAGAACCGCCCGGCCTTCCTGCACGGCGGCCCCTTCGCCAACATCGCCCACGGCTGCAACAGCGTGATCGCAACCAAGACCGCGCTGCGCATGGCCGACTACGTGGTGACCGAGGCCGGCTTTGGCGCCGACCTGGGTGCCGAGAAGTTCATGGACATCAAGTGCCGCCTGGCGGGCCTGAAGCCCGATGCCGTGGTGCTGGTGGCCACCGTGCGCGCGCTGAAGATGAACGGCGGCGTGGCCAAGGCTGACCTGACCAAGGGCGAGAACGTGGATGCGGTCCGCGCCGGTTCGGTCAACCTGCGCCGCCACATCGAGAACGTGAAGAAGTTCGGCATCACCCCGACCATCGCCATCAACCACTTCTACCTGGACACCCAGGCCGAGCTGGACGTGATCGTGGAGATGGCCAAGGAGTTCGGTGCCGAGGCCGTGATCTGCACCCACTGGGCCGAAGGTGGCGCCGGGGCCGAGGAACTGGCCCGCATCGTTGCTGCCAAGGCCGATGCCGGCGCGCCGGACTTCAACCAGCTCTATCCGTCGGACATGAAGCTGGCCGACAAGATCACCACCATCGCGACCGAAATCTATCGCGCAGGGTCAGTGACCATTCCGGCCTCGGTCCGCAGCCAGCTGAAGCAGTGGGAAGACATGGGCTATGGCCACTTCCCGGTCTGCATGGCCAAGACCCAGTATTCGTTCAGCACCGACCCCACCGCGCTGGGCGCGCCGGAAAACCACGACGTGGCGATCCGCGAAGTGCGCCTGAGCGCGGGTGCGGGCTTCGTCGTCGCCATCGCGGGCGAGATCATGACCATGCCGGGCCTGCCCAAGGTTCCCTCGGCCGAGGCCATCTACCTCGACGAGAACGGCCAGATCGAAGGCCTGTTCTAAGGCATTTCATTGAGGAGAAGTTTCGGAATGTCTTACGAGAAGATCCACCCGCGTTGGGAGCTTCCCCGCCTCAACATGGTGGACGGTTATTCGCTGGAGATGACCGCCAAGGAAATCGAAGGCCTGCGCGAGGCGGCCCACCTGATTCGCCCCGCTACCCAGGTGGCCGTCACCTTCCTGCCCGGCGAGACGCTGGAACAGCGCATCGAGGCCGCCGTGCTGGTGCGCGAACTGGGCTTCGAACCCATCGTCCACCTCTCGGCCCGCCGCATCGAGTCGCAGGAGCAGCTTGACTGGTACCTGGGCGAGATCACCAGCAAGGCGCAGGTGAAGCGCGTCTTCATCATCGCCGGCGATCCGCCCGAGCCGGAAGGCCCCTATTCCGACTCGCTGCAGATCATCGAGACCGGCCTCCTGGAAAAGCACGGCATCGAGATCGTCGGCGTCGGCGGCCACCCGGAAGGCCACCCCAACAACACGCCTGCCGAGCTGTGGGTGTGGATGGAAAAGAAGCTGGCCGCGATCCGCGCCCACGGCATGGTGCCGCTGGTCCTCACCCAGTTCGCCTTCGACGATGACGCCATCGTCAACTGGCTGGCCGAGATGCGCCAGCGCGGCATCGATGTGCCGGTGCGCCTGGGCGTCCCCGGCCCGGCCGGTATCAAGCGCCTGCTGGGCTTTGCCAAGCGCTGCGGCGTGGGTGCGTCGGCCAGCGTCATGAAGAAGTATGGCATCAGCCTCACCAACCTGATCGGCAGCGCCGGCCCGGACAAGCTGGTCAACAGCCTGGACAAGAAGTTGGGTGCCGAACACGGCCGCGTGCGCCTGCACCTCTACCCGTTCGGCGCGCTGACCGCCTCGGCCGAGTGGATCAACGAATATCACGCGAAGCATTCCTGACATGGCCCAGCTGATTGACGGCAAGGCGGTCGACCAAGTGACCAAGGCGCAGGTAAAGCAGGTTGCACACAGAGCGGTGCTTCGCGTCTCACGCCCACGCCGGCCGTAACTGGACGCCCCGTGCGGCGCGCCTCTCCCGCCGCTTGCGGCAATCGCTCCCTGCTTGTGGAGCCGGGCGCACAGAACAGACCGCCACCGCACAATCACGTTGGTGCTAAACGATTTTTTTTTTGGGGAAATGGCTTCCCCGGCGAGAGGAGAGGATCATTGGGTAACTGGCCGTTCCGGCAAGGGGTGCACGATATCGGCAACGGCCTGTATGGCTATGTTCAGCCTGATGGCACGTGGGGCTGGTCCAATGCGGGCCTTGTCACCAGCCGCGGGCAGACGCTGCTGATCGACACGCTGATGAGCGTCCCGCTGACCCGCGCCATGCTGGCCGACTTTGCGCGTGTAGACGGCGGTGACGACGTGGACCTGCTCGTCAACACCCATGCCAACCCGGACCATTTCTTCGGCAACGGCGTGGTCGAAGGGGCCGAAATCATCGGCACCGCCGCCATGCGTGAGGAAATGAGCCACTTCGATCCGCGCGCACTGGCAGGCCTGTCGACCAACTGGGACAAGATGGGCGACGCGGGCGAATTCCTGATGGAAACGATGGGCCGTCAGTTTGATTTCAGCGGCGTGGACGAATTGACCCTGCCGACCCGCACCTTTGACGACAAACTCACCCTGACATTGGGGGACAAGCAGGTCGAGCTGGTCGACCTCGGCCCGGCGCATACCCTGTCGGATACCATCGCCTGGGTCCCGCAAGACAAGGTGGTGTTCACCGGGGACCTGTTGTTCAACGAAGGCCACCCGATCCTGTGGGCCGGGCCGATGAGCCGCTGGGTGGCCGCTTGCGAATATATCGAAAGCCTCGCCCCCGAAGTGGTCGTCCCCGGCCATGGCCCGATCTGCGGGGTGGAGGCGGTGCGAAACCTGCGCGGCTACGTCGAGCATCTGATGGCCGAGGCGCGCGGACGGTTCGACGCCGGGATGCCCTGGCGCGAGGCTGCACGCGACATCCCGCTGAAGGAATACGCACACTGGACCGATGCCGAACGTGTCGTGGCCAATGTCTATTCGCTCTACAAGGAATGGGATCCGAAGATGGCACCGGCCACCCCGCCAGAATTGTTCGCCGAAATGCTGCGTTACCGCCACGCCTGCGGTCATGAAGGGTGTCACCATGCCCATTGAAATCAACGCCACCCACGATCCCGCGCGCCGCAGCTTCGTGGCCAGCGCCAATGCGTCCGATACCGATTTCCCGATCCAGAACCTGCCGTTTGGTGTGTTCGATGACGGAAAAGGCGCGCGCGGCGGGGTGGCGCTGGGCGATGCGATCATCGACCTTGCGGCCGTGCTGGACGCGGGCCTCCTGGACGGCGCGGCGGCAGGGGTTGCCGCCGTGGCCAGCCGCCCCTCGCTGGCAGATCTGTTCATGGCCCCGGCTGGCCAGGTTTCGCAGCTGCGGGCCGCCTTGTCAGACCTCTATCGCGAGGAGTCTGGCAGGCAGGACCGGGCCGGGGCGGCGCTGCTTCCTGCCGCCTCTGCCACCATGCTGATGCCGGCAAAGCCCCCCGCCTTCACCGACTTTTGCACCAGCGCGGACCATATCCTGCGCATGGCAAGGAACGGCGGCCGCCCGCCGCAACCGGCTTGGGCCACGCTGCCTGTGGCCTACAACGGGCGCGCCAGCTCGGTCGCGGTCAGCGGCGCGCCGGTGATCCGGCCCATGGGGCAAGTGGTGCCGCGCGGGGAAAGCACCGCCGTGCTCGCGCCAGAACCGATGCTGGATTTCGAGGTGGAGTTTGGCGCGTGGCTGCGCGGGCCGGCTAACCCGCTGGGCGAAACGGTGCCGCTGGACCAAGCTGAAGACACGCTGTTCGGCTGCTGCCTGGTCAACGATTGGTCGGCCCGCGGCATCCAGTTCTACGAGATGATCCTGGGGCCGCACCTGGGCAAGAGCTTCCTCACCACCATCAGCCCGTGGGTGGTGACGATGGAGGCGCTGGCTCCGTTCCGCGTTCCTGCGCGCGGCCGCACGGGGGATGAGCCTGCGCTGCTGCCTTATCTTGACCATCCGGGAGACCGGCAGGCGGGTGGCCTCAACGTGGAGCTGACCGCGCACCTGGATACCGGCAACGGCCCGGCGCAGATAGTGCGCACTAACGTGGCTGAACTGTTCTGGACGCTGGCGCAGATGGTCACCCACCAGGCGAGCGGCGGCGCGCCATTGGAAAACGCTGACCTGATCGCGACCGGCACCGTGTCCGGCGCGGCGGACGAGGCGCGTGCGTGTCTCGTCGAGCTGACCGGACTGGGCAAGAACCCCATAACCCTGCCCGATGGTGCCACGCGCGTGATGCTGGAAGACGGCGATACCCTGTCCATCAAGGGTCGCGCGCTGGCCGATAGCTTCGTCTCCATCGGCTTTGGCGAATGCACCGGTACGATCATTCCAGCAAGGACCCACGTATGACCAGCGAAGTGTTCTTCTGCACCCACCCGCAGAGCATTCCGGTCGCGGGACGGGGCACGGCTTGGGATGGAAATTGATTGCCACCTCAGCATCTCCGCCGCCGACGCTCTGTTAGAGGCCCGCTTCTCAGACCCGATGTCCGGCATCAACGGCTCTGGCAGCCCTCAATTTTTGGTTCCGAGGCACTCGAATTACATCTGCCCATCCAAAAGTAATATGGAAAAGCTTGAAACATAGGAGAAGTGTGCGCTGCACATTTTTGCTTCTCTTGTACGGGACGGCTAAGCCTCAACTCACTCAGCCTCCATTGCTGCTCTCCAACGTTGCACCACGCTGCGAACATATGTCGGGGTTTCCCGATTGCGCGGGATGCCCCTTGCCCGTTCGACAGCCCTTGGCCCAGCGTTGTAAGCAGCGAGCGCCAGTTGCACCACTCCAAACTTGTCGAGCATTTGCCGCAAATAGCGCGCGGCGCCGTTGACATTCGCCACCGGGTCAAACCGGTTGGCCACTCCCAGGTCACGAGCGGTTCCCGGCATCAGCTGGCCCAAGCCAGCAGCTCCTGCCTTGCTTACAGCAGTTGGATTGTAGCGGGATTCTGTCCAGACCAGCGCATCGAGGAGGCCGGCGGGCAGGGCATGGCGCGCTTCGGCTGCTCTGACGTGGCCCAAGTAGGTCGCTCGACGGAAGTTTGATGAAGCGCGGTCCCGTTGGGATATATGGTGATCAAACTGGCTTTGTAAGCCCGCTGTGGTCGCAGGCTCTTGAACATCAGCCGACTGCGGCCGCTGCCAAGCTCCGTGTTCCACCAACCGGAAACCTGTCGCATCCTCACCGTGAGGATCGCCTAGCGATGTCTCAGTGGTAAAATCGCTCACAACACTGGTGACAACCCGTCCTTGCGCCGGAGAGGTGAGGGCAAGGGCTAAGCCCAAGATGCCGACAAGAACCTTTGCAAACACCATCATCATCATCAAATCCGTGGCTGGTCGATTCATGGTGGAACATATATAGAACAATGGCTGTAGGAAATGCCCCATCGCAATAGGGAGAGCGGAGGCGGCACCGGGGAGGGTATGCAATCCGGAGCCAAACTGATGTCATACGATGCCCATGCCCACGGCGATGACCTTGAACGCCGCGCCCGCCAGATCGTCGAGCGCCTCTCGGGAACCTGGCGCCAGGGGAAGGGCATGTGTTGTTGCCCCGCGCACACCGACCGAACACCGTCGCTGAGCGTGACTTTGGGCAACAAGGCGATCCTCTTCCATTGCTTTGCCGGTTGTCCGAATGCCGCGGTCATGGCCGCTCTGGGCCGCGCTGGTGTGCGAACGCGAGACCTGTTCGATCCCACCCGCATCGCCGTCGTCGAGCGACATTCTCCGGATCGAGCGAAGGACAACGCCCGCCGCTTGTGGCAGGAAGCGCGCGCTTTGGCGAAAAGTCCGGCTGCCGTTTACCTGAAGTCGCGCGGCCTTGCGCAATTGCCGTCCGCCATACGTTATCTTGAGCGGACGCCACTCGGTCCCAAAGGCAGCGTCAAGTTCCTGCCTGCGATGCTGGCAGCAGTGACGACCGACACGGGCCTTGTCGCCGTGCACCGCACCTTCCTCGATCCCGCGCGCTCGGCTTTGGCGCGGTTCGAGCGCCCCCGGCGCGCACTTGGGTCCCTCGGCATCGGGGCGGTGCGACTTGCTCCACCTTCAGATGAACGCCTCGGCCTTGCCGAAGGAATCGAGACCGCACTCTCGGCCATGGCCCTATTCGGCATTCCTTGCTGGGCAACGCTGGGGAACGAACGGTTCGGCCTGGTGGCGATCCCGGAGAGCGTACGCGAGCTTCATCTGTTCGTCGATCACGATGCCGGGGGGAGAGTCGCAATTGAGCGCGCTTTGAGAGCCTATGCGAGACCAGACCGGCGCATTCTGACCCGTGCTCCCGCGACGCCAGGGTTGGACTGGAACGACGTGCTCCTGTCCCGCCAGATGCAGCAGACCTGAACCGCAAGCCCTAGAGGAGAGAAGGCTTCGAGCAGAGCGAGGCCCATCGATCATCGTGGTGCCTCGTCAGGAGGTTTGCCATGTCCAGTCTTGCTCCCGCCCTTCCCTTCGAGGACACCAACCCGCCGCTGGTGCTCGCCGCCGCACGGACTATTGGCGAAAAGTTGATCGCGGGAACTCCAATCACTCGCGCGACTATCACCGGCATTCTTACCGACCTGTTTGGCGGCAGTGATGCCCAGGGCTGCTGGTCGCTACGCGACGCTCACGCCGCGCTCGAACTGGCGCAGGTGTTGTCCGTGCAAGGCACTGAGACGATCGATCTCACCGCGTCCATCGATGAGGCTGATAGCTGGTTCACCGCGCTTGAGACACGCCTTCCGGTACAATCCACCCGCAGCGACGAACAGATCTCGTGGCAGCAGTTTGCGACTCCGCCAAGGATCGCCTGGCTCGCGGGGCGAGCCTGCTCCTTCCTGCCCGGCGACCTGGTTCTCGAACCCTCAGCCGGCACCGGAATGTTGGCGGTCTGGGGTGCCCGTGCCGGCGCAAGCCTTGCCCTAAACGAAATCTCCCCATTGCGGCGCGATTGCTTGGAATATCTGTTCCCCATGTCCCGCGTGACGGGCCATGACGGCGAGCTGATCGACGAACTGCTCGATCCCGCTGTCTTGCCGCAAGTCGTGCTGATGAACCCGCCATATTCGCACGGTGTTGAACGCGGCCATGATGGAAAGACCGGGGCGCGGCACTTGCGCTCGGCCTGGAACCGCCTGGCGCGCAGTGGTCGTCTTGTCGCCGTCATGCCCGAGTGGTTCGATACCGGCCGATTCCTCGCCAACATCAAGGGACCCGCAGAACTGCGGCTCAATGTCGCGGTCGAACGCGCCTTTGCTCGCCCTGGCACAGGCATCACCACGCGCCTGCTGGTGCTCGACAAGGTTGAAGGTGCGGGTAACCCCGTTGTCGCCCGCACCAGTGCCTTTGCCGAACTCGTAGCCCTGATCGATGCTTTACCTGCGCGCTTTGAAGGTGCAGCCAGTGCGGAGCGATCAGGCATTCCCTTTCGCTCGCCGTTCCGCCTCGTTGCGAGTTCACGGCGACCGCTGCCAATTGCGGTCCGTCCTGCTCCCGCGCCGACCGCAATTTGTCCGCTGACCTACCGGTCGCTCGAGACACCTGCGCTAATCGAGGCCCAGGTCGGCCATTACCTGCCCTACCGGCCAAGCCGGATCGCAATCGAGGGTGCGGCAGACCATCCCACGCCGCTGGTTGAATCCGTCGCCATGGGGTCGATCGCCGCACCCATACCCCATGCTGTCCCGCACTTGCCGGATGGCCTCGTTGCCAAGGGGCTGCTGTCGGCGGCCCAGGCCGAGTCCCTGATATATGCGGCCAGCGCGCATGCGCGCGACCTCCCGGGACGTTTCGAGCCTGAAGACAAGGGCTGCTCCATCAAGGCATCAGGAGAGGGACAGGTCTATCGTCAGGGCTATTTCCTCGGTGATGGAACGGGTGCTGGCAAAGGGCGCCAGGTCGCGAGCGTCATTCTTGATCGCTGGGTGCGCGGCGAGCGCCGGCACATCTGGATATCGAAGAACGAAGCATTGCTCGAGGATGCGAGGCGCGATTGGTCTGCACTCGGCGGCTTGCCGATCGATGTCCAGCCGCTCGGGAGCTGGAAGCTCGGTTCACCCATCGCCATGCGTGAGGGCATCCTGTTCGTCACCTACCCCACCTTGCGCTCGGGCCGCGTTGATGCGTCCCGGCTCGAACAGATCCTGGCCTGGGCCGGCGACGACTTCGACGGTGTGATCGTGTTTGACGAAGCCCATGCCATGGCCAATGCGGCAGGCGGCGAAGGCTCGCGCGGCAAGATCAAGGGATCGGAACAGGGCGTTGCCGGGGTGCGGCTGCAGAACCTTCTGCCACGCGCCCGGGTGCTCTATGCTTCAGCAACCGGTGCGTCGGACGTCAACAACCTCGCCTATGCCACCAGGCTTGGTCTGTGGGGTCCCGAGACCGCCTTCGCCAACCGGGAGGCGTTCGTGGCCGATATCCGCAATGGCGGGATTGCGGCGATGGAACTGGTGGCACGGGACCTCAAATCGCTAGGTCTCTACACCGCCCGCGCGCTCTCGTTCGCCTGTGTCGAGTACGAGATCCTCGAACATTGCCTGACCCCGGACCAGATCGCGGTCTACGATGCCTATGCCGATGCCTGGGCGATCATCCATGCCAATCTGCGCGAGGCGCTGGAAGCGACCCGGATCGTCGATGCCGACAGCGGCGGTACGTTGAACTCAGGTGCCAAGGCAGCGGCACTCTCGGTCTTTGAGGGAACCAAGCAGCGCTTCTTCGCCCAGCTGCTCCTGTCGATGAAGCTCCCCAGCCTGCTGCCCGCGATCGATACCGCAATTGCCGATGGCCATGCCGTGGTCGTGCAGCTGGTCTCAACCGCCGAGGCCATGCTCGAACGCAGGCTGGCTGAACTGTCGCCTGAGGAACTCGAGGCGCTCGAAATTGACCTTAGTCCCCGTGAATACGTGATCGACTACCTCGCCAAGAGCTTCCCGGTACGCTTGATGGCGGTGTTTACCGACGAGAACGGCAATCCGCGTTCCGAACCGATGAGCGACGAGCAAGGCGCGCCGGTCCTGTGCCGCTCGGCGCTCGCCGCGCGTGACCGGATGATCGAGCAGCTCTGCGCGCTGCCGCCGATCGCAACCGCGCTCGATGCCATCATCGAGCGGTTTGGCGTCGACGAAGTGGCCGAAGTGACCGGCAGGACGCGGCGATTGATCGTCGGGCATGACGGTCGCCAGAAGCTGCAATCACGCTCGCCCCGCGCCAATGTCGCCGAGACGCAAGCCTTCATGGATGGCACCAAACGCATTCTGGTGTTCTCGGATGCCGGGGGCACGGGGCGCAGCTACCATGCGGACCTTGCTGCGAAGAACCAGGCCAGGCGGGTGCATTTCCTGCTCGAGCCGGGCTGGCGGGCCGACGCCGCGATCCAGGGGTTGGGGCGCACCAACCGCACCAACCAGGCCTCGGCCCCGCTGTTCCGGCCGGTGACCACTGACGTGCGCGGCGAGCGCCGGTTCATCTCGACCATTGCCCGCAGGCTCGACAGTCTCGGCGCGCTGACCCGCGGGCAACGTCAGACCGGCGGACAGAACCTGTTCGATCCGGCGGACAACCTGGAGAGCACCTATGCCAGGGAAGCGCTCCTTCGCTGGTTCGGTCTGCTCTTTTCCGGCAAGCTCGAGGCGGTCAGCCTGACGCGGTTCCAGGACCTGACCGGGCTCAGGATCGCAGCAGCCGATGGTTCGATGGTCGAAGACCTGCCCTCGATCCAGCGCTGGCTCAACCGCATCCTCGCCCTGCCGATCGCCTTGCAAAACGCGATCTTCGACGAGTTCATGGGTCTGGTCGAGGCGCGGGTCGATGCCGCGCGGCAGGCGGGCACGCTTGATCTCGGGCTCGAGACGATCGCGGTCGAGGATTTTGCGATCCTGTCCGACACGCTGCTGCGCACCGATCCGCACTTGGGCGCGACGACCCATTTGTTTGAACTCGAGATTGCCCGGGCTTTGAAGCCCCTGGCGCTGCAGCGGCTCGAGGAACTGCATGGTATCGGCGGTGAGCGCCAGCGATGCGTGCGCAATGCGCGCTCTGGGCGTGTTGCGCTGCTGGTTCCTGCGCGCAGCATCCTCGCTGACGATGGCACGCGGGTGTCCCGGTTCGAACTTCTGCGTCCCCTGAAGCGCAGCCACATCACTGCCGACCAGTTGGCGGAAAGCAGTTGGGAGGATGTTGATGTCGGTCAGTTCCGCCAATGCTGGATTGCCGAGGTCGAGGAAGCACGCGCCAGCCATAAGCGTGAGCGGCTCTATCTCGCGACCGGTCTGCTGCTGCCGGTCTGGGACAAGCTTCCGGCCGATTTCGTGCGGGTGAGCCGGATCGCGGCGAGCGATGGCCGCTCGTTGCTCGGCCGCGAGGTCCCGGTCCACTGCGTGCCGGACCTGTGCCGGGCGCTGGGGCTCGAACACGAGCAGAAGCTCTCGACCGATGATATTGTTCGGTCGGTCATTGCGACGGGCCGGGCGATGGAACTCGCCAGCCGCGAACCGCTCATGGTCAAGCGCAGCCTGGTCAACGGTTCGCAGCGCCTCGAACTCACCGGATGGAGCGCCGCGCGGCTCGACTGGTACAAGGCGCAAGGCTGTTTCACCGAGATCATCCGCTACCAGACGCGGCTGTTCGTTCCGCTCGAGGGTGCAGCGGCGGTGATTGCGCGGCTCGACCCATAAGCCCGCCATTGCCAAATGGCAGATATTTGCGTATATGATGCCATATGGAGACAGGTGATGCTTGCGCTACAACCCGTTGATACTCTCGCTCCCGCCTTCCGGCCGGAGCCGATCTCGCAGGACGAAGCAGCCGCCATGTTCCGCGCGGCAATTAACCTGTTCGGCAAATGGGAGCTGACCGATGAGCAGGCCGCCACCCTGCTCGACATGCCCGTGCGCTCCTATCGCCGCTGGAAGGCGGAAGGGGCGGGGCGTATCTCGCGTGACGGGAGCGCGAGGCTCTCCAACCTGATGGGGATCCACAAGGCGCTGCGGATCGTGTTTGCCGAGAGCCAGCGCGGTTATGCCTGGATCAAGGCGAGCAACGAAGCGTTCGGCGGCGGCAGCGCACTCGACGTCATGCTCGGCGGCGAACTCACCGATATCATGCGCGTGCGGCGCTATCTTGATGCGGCGCGCGGTGGCTGGTGACCGGCCCAGGTGATATCCCGCTCTGCGAAGTGCAGTGGAAAGACGCGGTCAGGATCATCCGGAGCGCTTTCCCACCGATTGACCTGTTCGAGGATATTGCGGATCCCGCTGACTGGCCGCTGCTGATTTCGGCAGAACAGAAAACCAACCCGCGCATCATGGCCACGATCGGTAATCTTGACCTGGTCCCGGTCGATCGCCGGGTGGGCGGGCAGGGCGCTTCCTACCTCATGGCACCCTTCACCCATGTCAGCAAGGATTGGCCGAGCCGCTTCACCGATGGCAGTTACGGCGTGCTCTATGCTGGCAGAGAGTTCGAGACCGCGCTGTTCGAGACAATCCATCACCATGCCCGCTTCATGGCGCGGACGAAGGAAGCTCAAGGCTGGACCTCGCAGTTTCGCGAGGTCATTCTGACGGTCAAAGCAGGACTACATGACCTGCGGATCCCGGAGCTCGTCGCCCATCCTGCGCTAGCCGCCGACAGTCATGCGGTATCCCAAAGTCTGGGGGTCGCCTTGCGCGCAGCCGGGTCCGACGGGGTCGTCTATCCCAGCCTGCGACATAGTGGCGGTGAATGTGCGGCGCTGTTCTATCCTGATTGCGCGTCCGATCCTGTTCAGGGGCGGCACCTCGATTATCATTGGGACGGTAAGCGCGTCGATCTTGTCCGTGATTCAGGTTCAGGAGCGGTCTTCAGGCTGGTCGAGCAACCTTGACCCCTGGGTTTGCGGCCCGTTCGCTTCCGCCTGACGCTGCAGCACCCGCAAAGAACCACGCGATCTTCTGAGAGAGGAGAGAGGGCTTTGCCCTGATCGAGCCAGATGGACATCGAAGGTCGATGGACCGGCTCGCAACCAGGAGTAAGTCCCATGATCAAGTCGATCCCGCTGAGCAAGCTGGTGCAGTCCCCGCGCAATGTCCGTCGTCACGGCGATCCCAATGCCGATTCCGAGCTCAAGGCGAGCATTGCCGCGCACGGTCTGCTGCAGAACCTCATCGTCAAGCCCGGCGCACGCGGCAAGTTCGAGGTCGAGGCCGGCGAACGCCGCCGCCAGGCATTGCTGGCGCTCGCCGAAGACAAGGTCCTTGCCCGCGACCACGAGGTCACCTGCCTGGTGCTCGAAGACAGCGATGCCGCCGCTGGAACCAGTCTCGCCGAGAACTTCCACCGCCTGGCGATGAACCCGGCCGACGAGGCCCAGGCGTTCGCCTCGCTGATCGAACAGGGGGCAAGTGTCGAGGAAGTCGCGCGCCGGTTCGGCGTGACCGTACGCTTCGTCGAAGGGCGGCTGCGCCTGGCGACTCTCGCTCCGGTCGTGTTCGACGCTCTGGCTGCGGGTGAGATCACTCTCGATATGGCCAAGGCCTTCGGCGCGACCTCGGATCAGGTGATCCAGGCGCGCGTGTTCGGTGAGGTCACCACCGGCTATTATGCGCCGCATCCGGACTCGATCCGGCGCATGGTGCTCTCTGGCACGGTGCGTGGCAGCGATCCCCGTGCCCGCCTCGTGGGCCGTGAGGCCTATCTTGCCGCCGGTGGCCGGATCGAGCGCGAACTGTTCGACGACGAGGACAGCGAAAGCTGGGCCGATGTTGCCCTTCTCGAGACCCTCGCCGCCGCGAGGATGGAAGAGCAGGCCCGGATCATTGCTGCAGAGCAGGGGCTCGCCTGGGTCAAGCCGACCCTCGATCCCTATGCCAGCCACGACCTGGTCGAAGGCCTGATCCGCCTGCCTGCCGAGCCTGCGCCGCTGACCGAGGCAGAAATTGCCCGGCTCGACGAACTCGATGCGTCCTACGATGAGCACGCCGCAATTCTGGAATGCGAGGACAGCGCCGAAGAAGCCGTCGCGGGGGCCGAAGCGGCGATCGAGGCGATCGAACGCGAGTGCCAGGATATTCGGGCGCGGCCTCCGGTGCTCGCTCCCGAGCAGAAGGCCGAGGCGGGCATGATCCTTGTCCTCGCGCGCGACGGCACCCCCACGCTCCAGCCGGTGTTCTATGGCGAACGTCCGGGACCGGATGTCGATGACGGCGATGCCATTGAAGTCGTGCCGGGTGAGGGCGGCGAGGGAAAGCGCCGTGCCACCATGTCGAAGCGCCTGGCCGATGAACTCGCCATGCAGCGCCGCGACGTGCTCGCATTGCACCTCGCCTCCGATCCGGCCCTCGCGCTCGATCTCATGATCTTCACGTTGGCTGATGCTGACAGCCACGACTGGCGCGCCCGGGCGGCGACCACGCTGCGCGGGCCACTCCCGGCCGGTCCGATCGTCGGGTTCGAGGCCAAGGACGCAGCCGCCAGTGCGTCGCTGGCCGAGCTCAGGTCCGGTCTCGATGAGACCTGGCGGGCGGGCGAGGATGTGGCTGCGCGCTTCGACCTGTTCCGTGCGCTGAGCGACGATGACCGTGCGGCCTGGCTCGGGTTCGTCGTGGCCCGCACGCTCGAAGCAAGTCTCAACATGACCGGCGAACGCCACATCGCCTTCCACGAACATCTCGGCGGCATGATCGGCATCGACATGGCGGCTTGGTGGCGGCCGACGGCGGCGAACTACTTCGACCGGGTGCCGAAGCAGGTGATCCTTGACGCTCTGACCGATGTCGGCGGGCTTGAACTCTCCTCGCGCTTTGCTGCGGTCAAGAAGGGTGATCTCGCGATGAGCGCCGAACGGGTCTTTGCCGGAACCTACATCACCGAGGTCGCCGTACGCGACAAGGCGCTCGCCTGGGTGCCCAAGGTGATGCGCTTTGGTGCAGCTGCTCCCGCAGCGGACAAGACCGAACTGGACGGCGCGGAAGGCATGACCAGTGCCAACGACACCAACCGGTCCCCGAACGAGCTGGCTGCCTGACCTCCTCCTGACAGGCAGAACCACTCGTCAACACGGAAGCGGTCCTTCGGCTCACGCCGGAGGGCCGCTTCTTCGTGTAGCCAGGAGAGGGGAGGGGGCTCGGGCGCTGGTTGGACCTGCCCGGCGATCAGGCTGGCCGGTCGATCAGGAGATCCATCATGGCCTATCGCAAACAACGTGGCAGCGGCTTGTCGCCTGCCGCCCGCATCACCCAGGAAATCATCGCCCGGCTCGAGGCCGGTACAAGGCCATGGATCAAGCCCTGGCGCGGTGTGCCGCAATCGCGGCCCTTGCGTGCCTGCGGCATTCCCTATCGCGGCATGAACGTGTTCTGGCTGTGGATGGTCGCCGACATGTGCGGCTACGCCTCACCATTCTGGATGACCTACAACCAGGCAAAGGACTTGGGCGCACAGGTGCGCAAGGGCGAGAAGGCGACTATCGCCATCTTCTACAAGAGCTACACCAAAGAGGTGGAAGCGCCCGATACCGGAGAGAAGAGCGACGAGGCGCGCCGGGTGCTGAAGGCCTATCCGGTGTTCAATGCCGATCAGGTCGACGGTCTTCCCGACCGCTTCCATCCGGCGGCAACGCTCGACTTGATTGAGCCGGAGGGTCGTGAGCAGGCGCTCGACACCTTCTTCGGGGCCATTCCGGCTATGCTGCGCCATCAAGGTGACCAGGCCTATTACGAGCCTTCAGCCGACCGGGTCACCATGCCGCCCGCGCACCTGTTCAGCGGTTTCGACCACTATTATGCGACGCTCGCCCACGAGCTGTCGCATTGGACCGGTCATGCCAGCCGCCTGGGGCGGGACCTGAAGAACCGGTTCGGCACGGCGGCCTATGCCGCCGAGGAACTGGTCGCCGAACTCTCGAGCGCGATGCTTGGGGCAGAACTGGGCCTGCCGGTCGCGCATCTCGACAACCATGCGAGCTACATCGACCACTGGCTGAAGCTGTTCAAGGAGGACGACCGGGCGATCCTGACCGCGGCGGCCAAGGCCGAGGAAGCCTCGCACCTGCTGCTCCGGCTCGGCGGGCACCTTGCCGCCGAACAAGCCGACGAGGATCCCGCTGACACCCAGCTGGCGGCCTGAGGGAGGCGATCATGGGACGATCGGTCAGTTATCCGAGCGGCGCACTGGTTGCGTTCACTGTGCTCGAAGCCGACGACGAAGACGACTGGGACTTCGCCTGCGAATGGCTGCGCGATGATCTGCGCGAGCGGGCGAGAGAGGCCTTTCCCTCGCTCGTTCCGCACGAGGGCTGGCGCGGCCGCGAAGATCGCATTCTGCTGCGCAACGCCTATGCCGACTTCGGCTGCTCGGTCTACGGCGGGCTTGTTGCCGTGTGGATCGCCGAGCGGGATGACGGTGCATACTGGGACGCCGAGTGGCGGCACGCCCGCTCGCCCCGCGCGCAGCATTGGCTGGGGCAGATTGCGCCTCGCTTCGATGTCCTGTTCGGCGACTACGACTGCCTCGGGCACATGTCGAATGGCGAAGGCGTTTACCGGAGACGGCAGGCGGCCTGAGACTTCGCAAGCCCCCCTGCTACCGTTCTGCGGCGGGGATCAGTGCCGTTCCTTTGGGGCGGACTGCGTACAGAGCATCACCCCATCGACCGATGTGAATTGCGTGCGCTCCGCGCTTGGCCTTGCGCCATGCGAGAGAGGCCCTGGGCCAGCCGGCGCTCCCCGCAACCCGGCTTGGGCAGGCCCGTGTTGGCCTGGCCTTTGGCCAGTCCTGCCCGCGCCAGCCCGCCCAAGCGGGTTCCCCTGACGGTGCGGGTCCCGCCTCAAGCTGACCCTGACGGGCTCTCGCTGGCGCAGCCCAATGCTGCAAGCGTCAGCGTCACACCAGTCAGGAGGATAGACCCATGCACACCACTTTTGTCGACCAGCTCGCCGGGCTCGATCTCGCCGGGTTCTCGATCGGACCCGCGCCCTTGGCGCAGACCGACTTCCCGACCTCGGAGGAGGTCAACCAGACGCTATCCGCTGTCTGGTCCGACCTGTTTGCGATGGTATCGGGGACCGCGCTCGAAGCCGATGGAGAGGACCTGGGCTGGGCCTTCGTCAATCTGTTCCACCGGTCTGCGCAGCGCAAATCCACTGCGCTCGACCGGGCGACCGATGAGGTTCGCGCACTCATCGCCACCGCCGATGGCTCGGAAGTCCACACCCACGATCTCGAGACCCAGATCGAGCGAGCGCAATGCGCCGAGAGCGCCATGCTGGCGCTCGAAGAGATGCGCGAGGTTGCCGCCAGTCTCTACCTCAACGAGTTCGGATCCTCGTGGAAGCCGGTGTCGAGTTCGCGCTTCAACCACGGGGCCATGCTGACCTCCGCGCTGGTCGAAGGCCGCGACTTCCTGCGCGCGCGTTCCGAGGCGAGGCATCGGGCCGCCATGCCCGAAGGCACGCCGGTCGTCTTCGCCGGTGGGCGCACCCGCCAGGCAAGCGATGCCGAGGCGGTGACCTTTGCCAACAACGTCTGGGCCACCCTCGACAAGGTCCACGACCGGGTTCCCGACATGGTCCTCATCCACGGCGGCGACACCAAGGGGGTCGACCGGCTCGCGGCCAGCTGGGCCGAGCGGCGCGGGATCGCGCAGGTAACCTTCTCGCTCGATATGCGCCTTGGTGCCCGGGCCGGGTTCAAGCGCAACGAGCGCATGCTCTCGGCGGATCCGCGCTACGTCGTCGCCTTTCCTGGTAACGGCGTTCTTGAACGCCTGGTGATCGAGGCCAAGGCCCGGCGGATCACCGTGGTCGATCGCCGTGGCCCGCTCGGTACCTGCCCGAAAAGCACACCGGCCAGCACCTCCTAAGGCCGCCAAGGCCTTCGCGCCAGCGCCCGCGGGCGCTGGCGTTACCGCGGAAGAGAGGAGGCATGCGCAGGGTTTTGCGGTGCCGGTGAAGGCCATCGGGACCGCCAGGCCTAAGGAGGATACGATGAACGATTTGACCACGATGATGGCGGAATTTGCGAGCCATCTCGCGACGCGGCAGATCCGCGTCGCCGACCGCATCGGGCAGCTGGAAGAAGTGCTCATTCCGCAGCTCAGGGCTGGCGGGATCGCCGCGGTCGAGGTCACTTTCGACGGCGCGGGAGACAGCGGCGCGGTCGAAGACGTGCTGTGTCTGGATGCCGCCGGGGCGACGATCACCTGTCCAAGCGTGATGCTGGAACTTCCCCCAGCCCAAGCGCGGGCAGGCAATGGTGGAGATGAGGGGTTTGGCGATGATGGCCGAACGCCGCAGGCACTCGATGCAGCGCTTGAGCAGCTGACCTATCTTGCGCTCGAACGGCATCATCCCGGGTGGGAGAACAACGACGGTGCTTACGGACAGCTTGTGATCGACGTCGCGGCGGGCACCTTTGCGCTCGATTGCAGCCTGCGCTTCATCGCCACCGACGATCATTCGACCGCGCTCTAGGAGACCAGCTCATGGCTCATTGCTATTATCACGCGCTCTCCTCGGTCCGCAAATGGGGCGGGGTGGTCGACGATTATCTCCCGCTCCACCAGTGGTTCGACCAGTCGAAAGCCATTCTTGCCGACCCGCGCCACCGGGCCTTGCGTCACCATGCCGAGGGGATCTTCATGCTCGAGACGCTGTTCGGGGCGACAATCGTCAATGCCGATGGCCGCACTGTTCCGGTGCGCCTCGTCGGCGAACAGCATGTGCGCGAGGACCTTGGTGTCATTCCCTCGTTTGCCGACTGGGCGCGCCTCATCTCCCCGCAGGCATGGATGCTGCGTGGGCATCCGCTCGACGAGGCCGAAGTGGTGACGGTGGACATGGCGCAGGCGAGCGATGGCGCTGCGTTCAAGGCCATGCCCGTGTCTGGGGCCGAGGTTCGATCGGTCACCACGCCAATCTGACGAGGCCGATCTGACAGGGCACCTGCGGAGCGTGGCTGGGGGACGAGAACAGCTTGTCCAACAGGACCGAGAACGAGGCTGGCTAACCCCGCTCAGGGCATTCAGCTCCACCCGGCTTCGATGCAAACCTGTCCCTGAAACACCCCGCGTCGAGACGCGCAACCCGGATCGGGTTCGGCCGTGTTGCCGGGCTGTGCCCGGCTGCCCGCACCACCCGTACCAGATCCGGGTTCCCCTGCGGTGCGCTTCGCCACTGGGCGCTTCTGCTCGGGTTTGCAGCCGGGATGGACCCGCGCTGCCCGATCAGGAGAAGTACCATGACCAATCTCGTAATCCTCGTTGGCCGCATCGCTCGCGACCCCGAAACCCGCACCACGCAAGGTGGCACTGAGATCACCCAGGTCTCGGTGGTGACCGACCGCCCGGCCCGCAAGGACGGCAAGACCTACAAGGACGAGAACGGCTACACCGCCAAGGACAGCGAGTTCCACCGTGTCACCTGCTTCAACGGCCTCGGCCAGAACGTCGCCAAGTATTGCACCAAGGGCCAGCTGGTGACTGTCGAAGGCCGCATCCATTACACCCAGTGGGAAGACCAGGACGGTACCAAGCGCTACGGCTGCGAGATCATCGCCGACAAGGTCGACTTCCTCTCGAAGGGCCGGGCCAATGGCAGTGACACCGCCAACGAAGGCGCTCCCGACATCGACGAGGACTGACCCTCGCAAGCATTGAACAAGGCCCCGGTGGCGCGAGCCATCGGGGCCTTTTTCTGTGCTCACCGGCGATGGCGGCGCGAGGGGCATCGAACCCCCCGCGCCGCCTGATGGCTCATCTTGGCGATGGGGAAATGCGCTTCATCGTCTCCTCGATACCGAGCTCGCGTACCCTCAGCATCAGCCGCTTGAGCGCTGCCGGTTCGAGCGTCTCTGCGCCGCATTCGAGCATGATCGCACCGAGTTCAGCGGCCACGCTTTCGCGTAAACGCGCTTCCTCGACGGCAAGCTGTTCACGTTGCTCCTGCAATCTGCGCAAGGCATCGCGCGCATTCACTTTGGACCTGGCCATGGGACAAACCTTTCGTTGGCCGTTGGTCCCCTCCAGCCCTGACAGTGCCACTCGCTCGCTCCTGTAGGAAACTGGTTTCTGGGGCGAGAGCAGCTCGATGCCGCGAGGGTTGGAGAGAGGTTTCTCTCGCAGACTTGCCAAGTGTGACGGGGGCTTTGGGGCCGCGTCAAGGACGACGGGGCCCCACCATTTTGCCTCCCCTTCGCTGCGCTACGGTCCAGCAAAATCGTTGCCCCCATCGCCGCTGCGCGGCCGCGCCATGGCGCGGTCCCTGACCCAGCCCGTCACCCCCATCCGTGCAGATCCTGATGCGACGCATCGACCATCAGGAGGAACGATCATGCATATCTCACACCACACCGTCCGGGGCATCTCGGCAGACCAGGCAGCCTTCGTGGCCGCGCTCGACCAGGCCCACGCCCGGTCCTACCACAGTTACTTCACCCAGTACGTTCTGACCGACGATGAGCGGGGCTACATCGCCATCGACGAGGGTGACTACGGGGCGCTTCCCCCGGCCTATCTCGACCGGGTCATCGACACCGTGCCGGGCAGGCTCAGCGACGAATTCTGACACCGGCCACGAGGAGGAAGTCCATCAGGGCTTCCTCCTTTTGTTTTGCTCGAGGACCTTTGCGAACCCCGTAGTTGTTCGGGATAGCGCAGTCCATGGGTCTCACTCGCCGCCTTCTGGCGTGTCGAATGCCTCGAGCCGTTCGGGCATGCCGAGCACCTTGATCGCGGCGAATGTGATTGCCTCGGCACGGGTCGGGAAAGCCTCGGCCGAGCTAATAGACACACCATTGGAATAGGTGACCTTTGTCTGGAACCCATTGCCCTTGGGGTTTGCGCTCAAAGTCACCTGCGTCATGGTATGGACTCCCTCGCGTCATTGCCGGGACCATGATCATAGGTCGCTGCGGTCGACTTTCACACCGTCATCATCAAATTGCCGCTGCGGTCAAAGGTACCCGCTTCTTGCTTGGCAGCATTCCCCATATCCTCCTGATACGAACCGGATCTGGCAGCCGGATTTCGACCGGCAAAGGGGGTACAATTGGCACACCGTACGCAGCCTAAGCTGCATTTATGGAGCAAAACCTAGTAAAAACAGATAGTTCGAAATTTCTAACCCACCGGCAATCTGTGGGTGGGCAAGGCACAGCCGTCACCCACAAACGCCAATCCAATAAGCTGAAACTGACCGGTCATGTGGCCCGTCGAGCCTCACTTCCGCTCGGGATTACATGGGATAATGAACTGCCCGGCTTCGGACTGCGCAAGCGCAAGTCCGGACACCTTAGCTGGATATTGAAGTACAGGCCCCGAGGCGTGCAGAGGATGGTGACGCTGGGACGCGCGGGAGTGGCGGCAGGTGCGCTGGGCGCTCCCGCCGCGCGCGCTGCCGCGCGCAGATTGCTCATCAGGGCTACGCTTGCCGACCTGCCGTCTGCGCCCGAGCAGAAAAAGGTCCCGCTCTTTGTCGACTTCGCCGAGGAATTCTGGACCGACTATTCGCCGCACTGGAAACCGTCGACCAGGACGAGCTCCCGCTCGCGCATCGATCAGCTGCTGATACCGCAATTCGGCGAACTTCCGGTCGACATGATCGCACGATCCGACATCAACCGCTGGCGCGACTCCATGACAAAGAAGGAAGGGAGCTTCAATCGCACCATCCCGATCATGTCGGTCATGATGCAGTATGCGGAGAAGCTCGGGTATCGCGCCAAGAGCACCAACCCTTGTCGCGGTGTTTCCCGCTTCAAGCGCGAGCTCCCGGAGCGCTACCTTTCCGCCGACGAATACCGCCGGCTCGGCAGCGTGTTAGCCAGTCACGAGTTTGCGAACCCGTTCGTGACCCCGGCGCTCCTCATGCTCATTTACACGGGCGCACGTGCCTCTGAGATCACAACACTGCGCTGGCGCTACGTCCAGATTCCTCGACTTGCCTTGCCCGACAGCAAGACCGGCCCGAAGACCATCTATCTCAACCGGCAAGCGATTGACGTTCTGAATGGCCTCGACCGCCGTGCCGACGACCAGCTTGTCTTTCCGGCGTTGCATCGGGAGAATCCAATCGATCTGGGACAGCACTGGATCAAAATCAGGCGCAAGGCCGCTCTACCCGATGTCCGGCTTCATGATCTTCGCCACAGCTTTGCCTCGGTGGCCATTGCCAAGGGCATTCCGCTCGCGACCATCGGCAAGCTCTTGGGGCATGCGTTGCCCGAGACGACCGCGCGCTATGCGCACCTAGCCGACGACATCATCTTGGAGAGTGCCGAGCGGATCTGTTCGAGCCTCGCCGGCGCACTGGGCATCGCGGCGTGACGGGATACGACCTCAAGCATATCCTGGCCGAGGAACTCGCGCGCGTTGTTCCGGGTGAGGCGGGGAAGCGGCGAACGAGATTTGACTATGTGCTTCCGGGCTTTGGCGAGCGCATCCACAGCTCAGGACGCAAGAGCTACGTCCTCCAGCGGACCATCGGCGGCAAGCAGCGGTTGATAACGATCGGCGATGCCGCCATTGTTACCGAGCGCCTCGCGAAGGATATTGCCCGCCGTCTGATCCTCCGGATCGAGGTCGGGCAGAACCCAGCAGACAAGAAGAAGCGCGGCAGGAAGACGCCGACCTATGCGGCGTTCCTTCAGTCCTACTGGGATGTGGCGGCACCGACCTGGAAGAAGTCGACGCGCGAGATCCACGACATCTACCGCCGCACGCACCTCGATCATGCGTTCGCGAGCAAGTTCATCGACGAGATCGATCATGCCGATGCGGTGCGCTGGCACGCGGAGGTAACGCGCTCGGCAGGGCCGGGCGCAGCAAACCGCGCCATGGAAATTCTGAAAGCCATGTTCGCCAAGGCCGAGGCCTGGGGCTATATTCCTGAGCACTCAAACCCCTTTCGAGGCGTGAAGAAGAACAGGGGGCGCAAGATCGAACGGTTTCTGAGCGACGCCGAAATGGCGCGGCTCGGGAAAGCCCTTGCCGACCGGCGCGCTGACCAGCCCGTCGAAGCGGCGCTAGTCACACTGCTCGCGTTGACAGGATGCCGACGCGGCGAAATCCTCAACCTCACCTGGGGCGAGGTTCAGGGGAGGAAGCTCAAACTGACCGACTCCAAGACCGGCCCGCGTATCGTCTGGCTTGGCGAGGAGGCGAGGGCGGTGCTCGATGGATTGCCGCGCGGGAAGAGGGATGAGCGGGTGTTTCCATTCAAGGGGCAGTCGGTTTCAGCGATTGACTGGTTCTGGCGCAAGCTCCGACGTGATGCCGGTCTGGATGACGTCAGGCTCCACGATCTGAGGCACAACTATGCCAGCCTGGCAGCGCGATCATCCGAGACTTTGCCGATGATTGGAAGCCTCCTTGGCCACAGGCAGGTTTCGACAACAGCTCGGTATGCACACTTGGATGATACCTCCCTCCTTGAGGCTGCGACCGAAATTGGTGATGAAATCGCGTGCAGACTGGCGCTATCCGAAGCCCCCTGGCGTCAGTGAGATTTCGCGCTCCAGAGATTCGAATTCAATGTCGTGGGGTCTAATTCGCTTGGCAGCTTTGCGCCCCAAATTAAGGCCATCGAATTCCATGCGACGATCACCTCGAAGCGGACATTAGAATGCATCGGTGGCGATCTGTCGGCAAAGCTTCAGCAATCATCAGGCATAGCCCATGTCAGTCAGCCCCCGGAACTGACCAAATAGAAAAAGAGACCGCTTGACGAAATTACATTGCAGCCCATATTATGGCTAGCCAGTTAAAAGGACCGATGCCATGAAGATACTCTATACTGCCCAGGTCACTGCCACAGGCGGTCGTAGCGGTTGCGTTGCCAGCGACGATGGGTTGCTCGAAGTCGATCTTGCCCTGCCCGCAGCACTGGGCGGAAAGGGTGGAGCGACCAATCCCGAACAGCTTTTCGCGGCTGGTTACGCTGCCTGTTTCGGCAATGCGGTAATCCACGTCACCCGCAACACGCACAAGATCGCCGATAACGACGTCACAGTCGTCGGTACGGTCTCGATGTCGCCGAATGCCGAAGGTGGCTTTGTCCTGTCGGTCGCACTCGATGTCGCTATTGCCGGGGTCGACCAGGACACGGCTGAAAAGATCGTGGCACAGGCACACGAAGTCTGCCCCTATTCCAACGCGGTACGCGGAAATGTCGATGTTGACCTTAAGGTTCGGGCAGAGGCCTAACGGAATCGCCCGTGACGACAGAGCACCGTCCATCAGCTGAAGAGGAGGATGAACTGCTGCGGCTCGACCGGCAGCTGTGCTTCCCCCTCTATGCCGCAACCAATCTTCTCCAGCGCCTGTATCGGCCGCTGCTGGAACCGCTTGGCCTGACCTATTCGCAATACCTCGTGATGCTGGTTCTGTGGGAGCGTGAGCCCGTCACGGTAGGTGCGCTGCAGTCCTGCCTGCACCTCGATGTCGGCACGCTCAGCCCCATGCTCAAGCGCATGGAGCGTGCCGGGCTGGTGGAACGGATGCGCGATCCGCAAGACGAACGCCGCGTTCTGATTGCACCCACTGCGCATGGGCGCGATCTGCATAGCGCAGCTCGGGAAATACCGCGTGCCTTGTCGAAGCAGGTGGGAATTGAGGAAAACCAGCTCGCCGATCTGCGCGCCATGACCAGTGCCTTGGTCGAGCGTTTGGGAGAGGCCGCGGAGCAGGACGGCCATCACTCCGCATGATCCTGACCCTTGCGCCAAAAACAAACTATGCGCCCACTCCAGAGGATAAACGCATGATCGTCGTTCACCACCTTGAAACTTCGCGTTCGACACGTATTCTGTGGCTATTGGAAGAGCTTGATCTCGAATACGAGCTGCAAAGCCACGCCAGGGTTAGCGGACGCGCGCCCGAAAATCTCAAGCATATCCATCCGCTGGGCAAGGCGCCCTTCATCGTCGATGGCGATCTGGTCCTTGCGGAATCGAGCGCGATCCTGCGCTATATCGACGCTCGTTACGGCGATGGCCGTCATTCTCCCAAGGCGGGCACCGCACAGGGCGCGATGCACGACCAATGGCTCGATCTGGCGGAGGGGTCTGCCAGTTTTCCGCTTCTGCTGCCGTTGCTGGGCCGGATGATGGGCGGGCTTCCCGATCCGATCGCGCAGTTCGCGGATGCGCGAGGCAAGGATCTGCTCGCCTACATTTCCGAAGGGGTGGGCGAAGGGCCTTTCCTGATGGGCGGTGAACTGACGCTAGCCGACATCCAGATGGTCTATACGCTTGAAATCGCCAGAATGGCAGGCGCCCTCGATGCCTATCAAGTGCTACAATCCTATCTGGACCGGCTGCACCGACAACCGGGCCTGATCAAGGCGATCGAACGGGGTGGCCCACTGGTGCCGCCCGAGCTGGCGAGCGCCTGACCCCCACGAGACCCGACAAACGCATTAACTCACCGAATCCGTAATTCATCACTTGATTAAATAGTAATTGCGTCTATCTACCTGTCCATTCGCGGCGCGTTGAAGGATAGATCATGGCGCAATCCGAACGAACGCGCGGTCGGCCCAGAAAGAACGAGATAGATTCCGTGCAGGCCATCATGGACAGCGCGGTCCCCATATTCGCCGCCAAGGGTTTTGACGCCACCAACCTGCGTGAAATCGCCGATGATGCGGGGGTCAACATGGCCCTGGTGTCTTACAATTTCGGGTCCAAGCTGGATTTGTGGAAGCGGATCATCGAGATCATTGGCCAGAAGATCGAAGCGGCGCAGATGTTGCTGGCCAAGACCACCGGCTTCAGCGATCCGGGCACTACGCTACGAGCCGCGATGAGTGCCTATATCGGCTTCATGGCGGCCCGGCCCGACGCGGCGCGCTTCATGGTGCGCGACATCGATCATGATCCTGAACGGGCGCAGTGGATATATGACCATGTGACTCGCCGTCTGCTCGATCAATTCCTCCCTCTCATCGCACGAGCAAAAGCGGACGGCGCGATCAGCGCCGCGCATCCTGAAATGACCTTCCTGCAATTCGCCTTCGGCACGGCCGCCTGCATATTGCGGCGCGACCGGCTGACGCAGGATTCGCCTGAATTTTCCGATGATGGCCGTTTTCGCGCAGCCCTGCACGCAACCCTTGTCGAACCGCTGTTCCACGGTGACTGACGCAACGCCTTCATCCGGCGGCTATGTGTTCAAGCCGCACGAACGGCCTTTCCTGGCCGGTTCTCCCGCCAACCCGGATCATCCGACGCGGCGCAAGGCAGGCTATCTGCTGATAGGGATATATCTGGCCGTGCTCGGCGGTTTCCAGAACGGCCTGCTGCTGGCCAATCTCACCAGTCTGCAGGGCCATCTCGCGCTCACCCCGGTGGAATCGGGCTGGGTCACTGTCGCCTACAATATGACCAATGCGTGCATGAGCATATTGCTGTTCAAGATGCGCCAGCAGTTCGGCATCCAGCGTTTCGTCAGGGTCGCCATGGGTGCGTTGCTGCTGGCCAACTTCGTGCAACTGTTCGACGCAGGCTACCAGATCGAACTCGTCTCGCGCGGGATTTCCGGCATCGCCGCCAGCTGCCTATCGACGCTGGGCATCTATTACCTGATGCAGGGCCTGCCGCCGAAAGCGCGGATCGCGGGCGTGCTGATTGGCCTTGGCCTGTCGCAGATTGCCCTGCCGCTTGCACGCGCCATCTCGCCCGCACTGGTTGCCGGGGGCGACATCACCCACTTGTTCGACCTGCAATTCGCACTTTCGTTGGTGGCTTTCGGTTCGGTCTTCATCCTGCCGTTACCGCCAGGCGAGATTGAAAAGGCATTCGAGAAGCTCGATCTTGTCACCTTTCCGTTGCTGGCCACCGGGATGGCGCTGCTATGCACCTTTCTTGTTCAGGGCCGTATACAGTGGTGGACCACCCCGTGGCTGGGATGGGCGCTGGCGGGCGCCATGGTGATGATCGGCGCCGCATTCCTGATCGAACATAACCGCGCCAATCCCATGCTGCATACCCGCTGGATGACGAGCAAGAACATCCTCATCTTTGCCGTTACCGGCGCCCTGATGCGGGTTTTGCTGTCCGAACAGGGTTTTGGAGCTGGCGGCCTGCTGGCCACAGTCGGCATGATAAACGATCAACTGGTGACCTATTACTGGATCATTACCGGCGCGACGTTGCTTGGCCTTGTGGTGCTGATCGTGCGACTGGATGTCAGTGATCTGCAACGCCCATTGCTGGTGGCGCTGGCGCTGATTGCCGTGGCGGCTTTCATCGATACGCGCGCCGGCCTGCTGTCGCGCCCGGAGAATTTCTACTGGACGCAGGCGATGATGGCCTTTGCCGCGATCTACTTCATCGGATCGGCCATGATGGAAGGGTTGCTGCGCGCACTGGCACGGGGGATGGACTATATCATCAGCTTCATTGCCGTGTTCTCGCTTTCGCAAACACTGGGCGGGCTGGCCGGTGTTGCCGGGCTGGCCGCGTTCCAGACCATTCGGACAAAAGTGCATCTGATGGAAATCGGGCGGGAATTATCGCTGACCGATCCCGCCGTTGCGCAGGCCATCCAGCAGCGTGCTGCCGCCTATAACGCCACCATGGCCGATCCGGTGCTGCGGCAGGCCAGCGGCGCCGGGCAACTGATCCAGCAGGCGGGGCGCGACGCGGCGATCCTTGCCTTCAACGACATGTTTTTCCTCATTGGTGTGATTGCGTCCATCGCCTTTGCAGTGCTCCTTGCGAACTGGCTCTACAACCGTGCGCGCGGGATCAAGCCCCTGGCCAAGGAACTTGAGGCGCTTGCAGCGATCATGGGCGGAGCAAAAGAATGAGCCAGAAAAAGCCAGACCAGCAAACCGAAGGGGCCAGCAAAGGGCCGGACATGCAACCAGACAAAACACCTGATAACGGCACCGGTACAATTCCCGGTGAAGGGGGTTCCGAGGCAGAACCCACGGCGGACGAGACCAGTGCCGAAGGATGGGCCCCGGAGAGATCGCGCCTCAAGACGATCTTCTTTGCCCTTGCCATCATCGCTGGCGCACTGGCCGTGCTCTATGCCTGGCAGTTGCCGCCGTTTCAGGCGGACAGCCAGACGACGGACAATGCCTATGTGCGCGGCCAGACCACTGTCATCAGTCCGCAGGTCGGCGGATATGTCACCGAAGTGCTGGTGCGGGATTTCGCCGATGTAAAAGAGGGCGAACCGCTGGTGCGCATCGATGACAGGATCTACCGGCAACGGGTGGCACAGGGCGAGGCCGGCATGGCAGCGCAGAACGCCAGCCTCGCCAATGCGGCACAGAGCCGGCGCTCGGCTGAGGCGCAGCTGCGCCTGCAAGAGGCCTCCGTCGCCAATGCCCGCGCCCAGCTGGCCAAAGCGCGGGCCGATATACGCCGGGTCGACGAACTGGTCGGCGAAGGATCGGTATCGCTGCGCGAACGCGACCAGACACGGGCTGCCTTGCGTCAGGCAGAGGCGGGTGTGGCGCAGGCCATGGCTCAACGCGACATCGCGCGCGAGCAGCTGCGCTCGGTCGATGTCGGGCAAGGCGGGTTGGAAGCGCAGGTCGAAGGAGCCACCGCATCGCGCGACCTTGCGCAGATCGATCTCGACAACACTGTTATTCGCGCCCCGCGCGATGGCCGTCTGAGCGAGGTTTCGGTGCGTGAAGGGCAGCTGGTCTCGCCCGGCACGCAGATGATGTATCTGGTGCCGGAACAGCTGTGGGTGGTCGCCAATTTCAAGGAAGCCCAAACTGCCGGGATCAGAGTGGGCCAACCAGCCACACTCAGGATCGACGCGCTGGGCGGGCTTGAACTTGCAGGCACGGTGCAGAGCGTCTCGCCCGCTGCGGGTAGCGAATTCAGCGTCATCAAGCCCGATACCGGCGCAGGCAACTTCGTAAAGGTTCCGCAGCGCATCGCAGTGAGTATTCGCATCGATCCGAACCAGGAAGCGGCGGCCAGACTGGGGCCGGGCATGTCGGTGATCGCAACGGTTCACACGGGGGATCGCTGATGCGCCGCCACACCGCCCGCCGTTTGACCCCGATCGCCTTCCTTGCCGCTTTGGCCGGATGCGCACCCACGCTTGCGCCAATCCCCGATGCCAGCGTGGTGACGCCGCCTGTCGCATGGCGGACGCACCTAGATGCGCGCGGCGATGTAGAGCGGCAGTGGTGGGATGCCTTTGGCGATCCGGCACTTTCGCAAATCGTGGCCGATGCACAGGCCAACAATCCCGATATCGCCATCGCAGCCGCGCGTGTTCGTGAAGCGCGCGGGCAGGAACGCGCCGCGCGCAGCCTGCTGCTCCCCACGCTCAACGCCACGGCGGGGATCAGCGAATCGCGCAGCCTGAACGCCTTTGGCAGCGCCAACGAGGGGCTGGCCGCGCAACCGCTGTTTCAGGCGGCTTACGAGATCGATCTGTTCGGCCTCAACCGGGCACAGATAGATGCCGCGCGCGCCAACAGCGCGGCAACACAGGCAGCGCGGGAAGCCGCCACGCTAGCTGTTACAGCAGCTACGGTATCTGGCTATATCACCCTGCTGACGCTCGATAGCAGGCTCGAAATTCTGCGGGAGGCGCTTGCCGCGCGCGCCGAGGCGCTGAGGATCGCGCGCGACCGTGCGGAGGCTGGCTATACCTCGCAGCTCGAACTGCGGCAGGCAGAGGCCGAATATCGCGCCGCGCAGCAACAAATTCCCGCGATAGAAGCCGCGATTGCCAGGCAGGAAAACGCGCTGTCGCAGCTGGTCGGGCAAACCCCGCGCGCTGTCGCCCGCGGCGGAACCTTCGCCGATCTGCAAGCGCCCGCCATTCCCGCCGTTCTCCCAAGCGAATTGACGCGGCGTCGGCCCGACATTGCTCAGGCGGAATTCACTCTGGCCGCTAGCGACGCCCGCCTGCGCGCGGCGCGGGCGCAGTTTCTTCCGCAACTGCGCCTTGCCGCCTCTGCCGGTGCGGTGCTTTCGTCGAACCTGGACGATCCGGTGGGGATCTGGTCGTTTGGCGGTAGCGTCCTTGCACCCCTGTTCAGCGGTGGCAGGCTGGAAGGGCAGTTCGACGCCGCGACAGCCCAGCGTGATCAGGCCGCCTTCGCCTATCAGCGCACGGTCCTGACGGCATTTCGCGAGGTAGAGGATCAACTGGCCGTGATTGACCGTCTGGCACAGCAGGAGCGCGCCCTGCAGGCCCAGCGCGCAGCCGTGGCCGATGCCCTTCGCCATGCCACCAACCGGTATCGTGCAGGCTATTCGCCCTACCTCGAACAGATCGACGCGCAGCGCGCGCTGCTGTCGGTCGATCTCGCGCTAGTTCAGATCCAGAGCGACCGCCTCAATGCCCATGTCGCGCTATACCAGGCGCTGGGCGGCGCTCCGGGCGACTCGCCGTCATGAACAAAATCCAGTAACTGGCTGGATGTCGCACAGTGGCCAATTTTCGCCTGTCATCGGCCCGCGTAAATACGACCGTTTCCAGCGCTGCGAGGTTGAGCACTGATGGCAATCGTGGGGGGATGGAAGAGGGAAACCAGACAAGCCTGAGGTCTGCCCTCGCGCCAATTGCCCTTGTTCAGTAGGCACAGTTTCACCGCAGCATTGCTGCCGTCGGCCCAAAGCGCCGACCCCGTTACGAAACTCGACATATCGCTGACCAGGAACAGCGCATGCTGCCTACCCGATCTTAGCGACCACTGTCGCATGCCGAATGTCGGCATTCCCCCGTCGCCCGGCTGAGAGAAGACGGTCCAAAATCGGCCCAGAAGCCGCTCACGCAGCCTTTGCGAACTTATCGACCTTGATGTCGCCTTCGTGCTCGCGAGCCTGAGCAAGCTCGTAGGCCGTCTGCATCCGTAGCAGCGTATCGGCCTTGACGCCGAAGGCCTTCTCGAACCGGATCGCCATATCCGCTGACAGGCTGGCATTGCCGTTGAGCAAAGTACTCAGCGCCTGGCGGGAAACGCCAAAATGCTCGGCAAGAGCCGTGACGCTAACCCCGGCAGGTTCGACAATCTCGCTCTTCAGCCAGTCACCCACATTGACGGCGAGCGACGGGTGCATCTTAAGCGCCATGATAATCCTCCAGATCCATATCGAACAGTGCGCCTTCATCATTCACACCGAATGTCATGCGCCAATTGCGTGTTACGGTCATCGACCAGGTGCCCTTGCGGTCTCCGGTCAGTTCATGCAGGCCAAAGTTGGGCGGGACCGATAATTCGTCCAGACCTTCGGCGGCATCGATGAATGCGAGCATCTTGCGTAGTCGGCCTACATCGCCAACCAGGCCCTTGGCATTGCCGGTTTCGAAGAAACGCCGCAGACCCTTGTGCCTGATGCTCTGGATTTCCATACAGCATGGATAGTCTCAAGTCCGCAAATTGTCAAGTGTCGCGCGACACATTGCGGGAAGGTTGTTCATCCTGCCAGCGTCTGATCCGCCCCGGTCAATTCCGACCGTGGAGAACGACAATGGGATATTCGAGATATGATCCGGCCATGCAGCGCCGACCCGCCTGGAACGCTGGAAAGAATGTAGGGACCAAGCGTCCGCTCACCCAGAAGCAAATCTGGGCGATCCGCTTCCACCTCGATCGCGAGGGCCGGTTGCGGGACAAAGCGCTGTTCGACCTTGCCATCGACAGCAAGCTGCGGGGTTGCGATCTGGTCAAGATCAAGATCGGTGACGTAGTTGCGGGGGCCGACAGCCGTACCCGCGCAATCGTCATTCAGCAGAAAACCAATCGACCCGTTCAGTTCGAAATAACTGCCGATGTTCGCTCGACGCTCTTATCTTGGCTGGAGCGTCGGGGTGGATCAACAAGCGATTATCTATTCCCGAGCCGCGTTGATCCGGCGGGGCACATGAGTACGCGGCAATATGCCCGCCTGGTTGACGAGTGGGTGACGGCAATTGGCCTGAGAAAAGCAGAATACGGCACGCATTCGCTGCGACGGACGAAGGCCGCCATGATCTATCGAGCCACAGGCAACATCCGTGCGATCCAGATCCTGCTCGGCCACACGAAGATCGAGAACACAGTGCGTTATCTCGGCGTCGATGTCGAAGACGCCTTATTGCTGGCGGAACGAACGGAGATCTGAGGGATCGGGCTGCCGTGCACGTCGGTCGTGCACGGCCGCTTCAGATCACTCGGCCCCATGATCGGACAGTCCGGAAACGACCCGGTCCGGGACGATTATCGTCTCAGCAACCGCCTAACTGCATTGCCTCAAAGCTGTCCCTCTGGCCGCCATCCTCGAAATCGATACGCAGGTGAATGAAACCAAAAGAGGGTTCATTGGGATCGTAGAGCGCCTCCGCGATCCGATTGACGCTCATGCTGAGCGCTCCCTTGCGGAAAAGCCCCTGCGATCCCGGAACGGGTTCGAGGACCGTCGTCGTTCCGTTGTAGTTGACCTTCCAGCCGGACAGATTCCACCCGTCGGGATGCCTGATCGAAGTAGCCACGCTGGTCGCGAACAGCGAGTGAACCTGGGTGCGGACATGGGCAAAGGCCTGATCCACGCTTGCGGGCATTCGGCCATTGGCGGGCAGGAAGTAGATATCCGTGGAGCAACCGCTGTCCGAATCAAACTCGCCCTCGACGGGCGCCAGGCGGTCGTGCAGCACGACCGCGCCGGTCACCCCGCTCGCTCCGAGCGTTTCGCGAAAAGGTTCCCTGACTCCACCGAGGACGACAGCATCGAGCGGGAGCTCCACTTCGTAAGGCCCCTCGGCATAGCTGCCCGCAGTATAGGCAAGTGCAGTCAGTTCGAGTTGGATTTGTCCCCGGGCATCCTTCGCAAAGCCGATCTGCAGCCTGTCGAAATCGGGGCAGGATCGGTTCTGGTTCGTCCCGCGCTCACGCCGCTGGGCCTGCAGCCCCGCGCAATATTCACGTCGCATGCGTCCGCTCCAAAGTCCGGCATCGAACACGTCGGTCCAGGCGATCTCCCGCCCCGCCTCGGCATCCCACAACAGTGCCCCGAGGAAACCACCCTGCGGACGGTTATTGGTGTAACCGGAAATGGCAATCGGCATGAGCCGCCCCAGGTCGCCCAGAGCGGACCAGCTGTAACCGGCCATATCGCGAATCTGCGAGGGCGTATTGTAGTCCTCCTGCCAGCGCTTCTGGTCCTCCAGCGCCGCGCTTTTGGCCCGAGCAAAGAGTTGCGGATTGTCGCGGATCGCGGGGTCATAGGAGAATTCGTAGTCGAAGTTCGGAAAGGTGTATTCCTCGACAATCGAGACATGGGTCATGCCTTCATATTCGTAGCTGCGCTGGCTGACTGATACCGGGATATTCTGACCCACGGCCAGCGAGCCCGCCGCCGAAGACCCGGAAGTCGGTGTTGCAAGGGGGACAGACTGCGGCGCGACCTGCGTCGGCCCATCGGGGCGGATCGCGGCGGGTGGTGCAGGAGGAAGCACGCCGGATCCGGCAGGCGCAGGCGCCGCTCCACCCAGAGGCATTCCGGGCCTCATATGTGCGGGCACGCCCGGCAGCGGATTAGCCGCACTAATGCCCATGCTCGCCAGGGTCGCTTCACCGATGCACTGTGTCTTGACCTGCCAGAAGCGGCCATAGCTCGCCTGGTCGACCGGCTCCGACTGTCCGTCATCCCGGAAAAGCGAGACCAGCTGGGCATTGCTGACACCCGCTGCCCGTGCTTTCGTGATGGTGCAGGAGCAAGATGCTGGCTGCGACATTTCGGTTGCACGGCAGGCTGCCTCCAGCGAACTGTCCTGAGAGGTCTGTGAATGACTGGGCAGCGCCGCAAACATCGCAAGCCCTGCTGCCGAACCGAGTATGAACCTTGTCCGCATTGGCGTGCCCCCTGTTCGTGCGCCCTTGCGATTTACCTTATCAGACCCTTGCATTGCAGGACAATGAAACGCGCTCGGTATTGAGAGCGGTCCGGCACAAACCGGGTAACATACGGGGGTACGGTGGTTGCGGGGTGGGTAGCGGCGAAGAATACGAAGATCGAATGGCGGTTTTCATGTTCGCATCGCTGGAACCGGACAGTCGCCTTCCGCCCCATTAGCCGAGGTAGCCGTCTATTACGCTCATAATGGACTGCTCATCGGTGCCTGAGGCGATCTCGCTGAAGGAAGGTAATGGACTGAAGGATCGGTTGGAGGAAACTACTTCGGACATTCCCGTGATGTTGAAATTGCCCAGGTTCGCCTCTTCATCGTGTCTGCGGCTTTTATTGGGATTCAGGGCCCTTAGATAAACAGACTGACGGCGCACGAATAGCTCATGCGGGCACAACTCGATCTTCGCTCCATTGTATGTGGCGGCGATCATCTGCTTCGCCTGAATAGCGTGCGCAATGACCTCCATTGCGGTCGATTTGTCGGTTGAAGTATGCTGCATTGCACAAATATGGACGTGCAAGGTCAATGCGACAAGGCTCTCTGTGACAACCTGGCGACAACGCAACAAATATGCGCTGGGGCGCGGACGTCCGGACTATAGCCTCACGCACTGGCGCAGAGTTGCGCGAACAGTCGCGGGCGCATCCGCCAGGGAGGCTTCGCCCTCCAGCCTGCCATCGATGCGCAGATAGACCATGTCCCTTTGCGTCATGAGCAGCGGGACCAGTTGCGTGCCGGTGATGCCGCCCACCCAATAGGTTCCGGCATTGTTAGCCCGCTGAACCGGGATATTCACCAGCCGTCCGGCAAAGTTCCAGGTCATGGTGCTGCGCGCGCCATTTGCGGGCTTGTTCAGCAGCATGGCCATGTAGGGGCGGCCATTCTCGCAATAGAGTGTCAGCGATATGATGCTCGGCGAGGCCGCTGCCTCGACATAGGCGACAGGCACGCGGCCACTCACGGGCAGCACTTCCCAGGGCGTGCCCGGCGCGGCATTCGCGCTCTCGCCGGGGCTGCGCGCCAGCATATCGCGCACTTCCCGTGGTTCCGGCAGGCGTCCGCTTGCCGGGGCATAGACAGTGAGCTTGCCCTGTTCCCACAGTCCCACCTGCACCGCGCGTTTCACGGGGTCGATGGTCACATAGGCCTGATCCTCCCCGCCGCGATGAGGGGCATTGCCCATGATATAATAGAGTCCACCCTCGCTTTGCAGGGGCGTGACCGCGGACAGGTTTGCCTCCAGCACCGGCATCTTCGCGCCAAGGGCTGCGCGCAGGGCCGCGGCAATCGTGCCCTTGTCGAACAGGTCGATGTTGTCCTCGGAATAGGCGCCGGGATAGCGGCCCACCAGTGCAGCGAGATTGGTCCATTCCAGAGGCGTACCCGCCACCGGGGCAGGGGCTGCGGTGCTGGCGGGCGTGGCCGGTGCAGCTGTGCTGCCGGTTCCGGCGCAGAGCTGATACTCTCCCGCAAGCGAAGCATGGAAAGGATCGAGCCGCTGGCCGGGCTCTGCATTGGCTTCAATGAGGAGGGCGCCGGGCTTCTCATCGTAGTTCGCATAGAGGAGCACAGGCCCCATATCGCTACGGCTCTGCGGGAATGGAAAGAAGGCGAGAGAAATGCCTTCATAACTCATGCCGAAAAAACTCACGGCATACTCCAGCCGTGTGACCTGCACAGTGCGGCCACTGGAGGTAAAGGCCATGCCGGCATCGCTGATCGTCACGCGCGGTTCGCGTGAACAATCTCCGCTCCGTGCATAGCTACCATAAATGTGGTCAACGCCCTGATCCTTGAGGCCGTTCACGGAAAGCGCCCGCGCAGAGACCGGGAGCATCAGCGCCCCAACCAGCAATGCCGGACCGAACATGTTGCGCATCAGCTCACCTCCAAGCCTGTCTTCAGGGATTCGGCGACCCAGCCATTTGGTCAACCAAATTTATGCAGGTCAGCTTATGCCGTGTCCATATGCTTCGAGCGTCAATATTGATGCCGAAACCTGGAATTCGCACGACGCGCCAGCAGGCTACGGTCGTTCCGATTCCCTGTTGACTCAGTCAGGCTGACCGAGCCATCGCATCCATTCCTGCCCAATCAAACCAGAGCAATAGCCGCAATCCGGGGCCTTGCCGAAAGGCGGCTTTCCGTGGCCAACACTCGAAACCTGACAGTCGTCTTTCGGCCCAATTGCGGGCGGTCATGTTGCGATCGACGAAAGACCGAATGTGGGCCGGTTGCTGACTGTCTGCTTTGGGCAGGCAACCAATGCAAATCGGCCATTTTGCTTCCGACCCCATGGCAGACCACCCATGTATGCCCAGCACCTGTTCAATGGCAGCCGTTTGTCGTGTCTCTACAATACATCAGGTAGCAGAAGCCCATGAAGTTCATCACTCTCAATCGCGCCTCGACCCTTTCCGTTGGGCTGAGCTGGCCGGGTTTCCGGCTCGTGAAGCAGCAATGCCGCTCGACCATACGCGCCTAATCGATACTTCTTTGCGCTTGGCGCAGATGCCATTGCCCGCTTCGTTCGCGACGGCTTCGTCTGGGTGGGTGCTGCATTTTCATCCAAGGTGGCCGCAGAAGCGCGCGCGATCCTGTGGGTGGCCACGGGATGCGATCCCGATGACTCGACCACCTGGACCCGGCCCGTCTCGAGCGGTTCGATCAGGCTCCGTTTCACGAAGCGGCAAACACAACCGCCCTGCATACAGCATTCGACCAGCTTGTGGGCAAAGGTCGGTGGCTGCCGCGGGGCGGACTCGGAACATTTGCTGTTGGCTTTCCATCTGCCGAAGAACCTGGAGACGACGGGTGGCACATCGAGGTCAGCTTCGCTTATGAGAAGCCCGACTTCATGGAGTGGCGGGCCAATGTGCACCGCAAGGGCCGCGCCCTGTTGATGCTGTTCCTATTCTCGGATGTGGGTATTCACGATTCCTCAACGCGCATTCGGGTCGGCTCGCATATCGATACAGCGCGACAACTCGCACCGGCCAAGGAAGCCGGTCTGACCCTTCGAGAGTTGACCTCGGACGGATTCGCCGGATCGGCCCATCGCCTGGAGCAACTGGCAACGGGTCCGGCCGGCAAGGTGTATCTGTGCCACCCTTTCCTCGTGCATTCTGCATATAAGGATTACGGTAAGTAGCCGCGCTTCATTGCGCAGCCGCCACTGCTACCGCGTGAGCCGATCAGTCTCGAGCGTTCCGACAATAGCTACTCGCCGGTCGAGAAGACTATTCTGAGGGCTTTGGGCAGGTGACGCGGTCAGAATTTGACGCAAAGGCGTGTCTGCCAGCATGACGCGCCTTGCAAATTATATATTGCGCACAATATAATTGGATACTATTTATCCTGCTGTCTAACCGTAAGGAGCTAACATGAAAAATCTCTACAACACTCGCGTTAACGCCTATGGTGGCCGCGCCGGAAAGGTCAAAAGCGAAGATGGCATTCTCGAGCTCGACCTCGCTCTACCGAAGGAACTCGGTGGCAAGGGCGACGCGACTAATCCCGAGCAACTCTTCGCTGCTGGTTATGCGGCTTGCTTCGAAAATGCCGTGATCCATGTAACGCGGGCACAGACCGACAAGGTGGGTGACGACGACATTGAAGTCTCCTGCCAGGTCGGCCTCTTGCCGAATGGTAATGACGGGTTTAATCTCGCTGTCACACTGGATGTCGAAATTGCCGGGGTCAATCAGGCAAAGGCTGACGAGATCGTGAAGAACGCCCACGCTGCTTGCCCCTATTCCAACGCAGTCAGCGGAAACGTCGATGTGAAAATTAATGTGTTCGCCCAATGAATGACGGAGTGGCAGCAGCACAGGACCCGCGCGATCCCTTGTTGCTCGATCGACAGGTTTGCTTTCCCCTTTATGCTGCCACCAACCTCCTCAGCCGCCTCTATGGCCCTGTTCTTCGGGAGCTGGGTCTCACCTATCCGCAATATCTGGTCATGCTGGTATTATGGGAGAAAGAACCCCAGACGGTGGGCTCCCTCGGCGCGCGGCTTTACCTCGATAGCGGAACTCTCACCCCTCTGCTGAAGCGTATGGAGGCCGCCGGCCTGGTTCGACGAACACGCGATCCGGAAGACGAGCGCCGAGTGGTTATCGAACTGACCGAGAGTGGAAAAATACTGCGCAACCAGGCAGTGTATGTTCCCGAAACCCTCGCGAGGGGGCGCAAATCCGAAGGGATTGACGAACTGCGGGACAGCGTGCGCAGGCTTGTCGAACTGCTTGCGGAGCAAACCGGCTCGAAGAGGTGAAGCCTCTCAGCAGGTGTCGCACGTCTGCGAGGATTGCCTGTCCGATCTTCGTGGGGCGTCCACTGGGACGCTTGGCGATAGTCGAGCGACCTTGCGATGCAGTTCGTTTCCTCTCGCCCGCCCGCGTAAATGAGGACTGCCGACCCGACTTTACAGACCTATCTCGACCGCAATGTCGCCGGTGCCACTCTACTGGTGGCACCCGAGACCGGACAGCCAACATCGGGCGATCCGATCGAAATCGTCCTGACCGGCCCCGACATGTTGAAGCTGCAAGAGCTGTCGCAGGACGTGCAGGCGCTGCTGGAAGACGAGGTTGGCGTAGTCGACGTTCGCGACAATCTCGGCAGCATCAAAGGTGAGATCGCACTTCAGCCAAACCGCGAGGCTTTCCGATGAATCGGCAAGGTCAGAGACGTCGAGCCGTTCCACCGACCTGGCTCTTGCCGATATCCCGTTCAACCATGGCCGCCGCATTTCTGGAGAATGGCCAGGCGCGGACTCTGTGGCTGTCGGGCGTTCACCGGAGAAGTGCCACGAAGGCCGATGCCAAGATCCTTGCCGGACAGGATCTGGACTATTCGCTCGACCCCTTTGATGACCAGAGCTTCTACCGGTCGGCCGCGCGTTCGCGCAATGCCGCGCTGGAAGTTACCGTGGGCGTGTCGCCCAAGGCCTCGCGGGTCTGGCTTGGCAAGGCAAATTCAATCGAAGGGTTTGCCGCTTCGGCGGCGCTGCTCATCAACGCTGTCGCGGCCGCGAAGCAAGGAACCGCCGAGCCATTCCGCTTTCTCGCAACCCCGGTGCAGGCGCTCGACCCTGCACAAGTCAAAGGCGGATAAAGACCGAACCCAGGTCGCTTTGTTGCCACCGTTCGAGATGTCCTTAAGCCCAATCCATCTCCGTTAAGCCGACTAATCCTATTGTCCGATATGGGCATCGCTCCGACGCCCTCGAACCGACGTCCGCTTTCGGAACGTAGCCCTCAATGCTCGGATGACTGGGATGAGAGGGCGAAGCCGACCTGAGCGCATGCCATGCGAACATCTGCTTCTGGCGAACCGCCGAGTTGGTGGTTAGGACCGACATTAGAGTCGCAACCCGCCATTCCACTTTTGACCATCCAGTCTACGCAAGCGCCAAGCCCCAGACTATTTGTCGAAACCCGGGCGGATCGGCGTTTTCTACTTGGACAAGGCGATGCGGGTAGAGTGGGCAGGCACAATCGTTTATGCTAGCCAAAGTGAGCCGGTTCTGTACGAAGTCATTCTGCCGTCGAAATGTGGGATCGCGTCGAACTGCCTTTCTCCTCGCGCACCTGACCCACGAATTCGAGAAGAAACGCAGTGCTCAAACCGAACATGACGAGGCCGTTGGCAGCCACGATCGCAGACAGCAGCCGCACATCCTGCGAGAGGATAACGTCGCCGAAGCCTAGCGTCGTCAGGGAAACCGTTGCGAAATAGAGCGCCGGTTCCAGCGCTTCGAAGGCACCCAATACAATAAACAGGCCCGCCCAAATCCAAGCCGCCAGCGTGATAGCGAGCAGCATCCATATCGTAGAAGCGGCAAGAAGCAAGGTCGCTCCAAAGCGTGTTGTTCGCGTGCGAGGCGGCGTGAAGCGATCATCGACTGAGAAGGCTATTGCGGCAAAACACGCTTGCATGATGATGGTAAGTGCAACGGTCACCGTTCCGATCGCGAGTTGAGCGACGATACTCATCGTTGATGATCCTCAATTTTATCAATTTGATTTACTCCTCCGATTATTATCAGTCTGCAGTGGAGTCTCGCTCATTCTGAGCTTCTACCCGCCGACAACAGCACGACTTGCACATGCAGTCCTCGGCCCGGCTTGGACCGGAACGAGACGGAGCCGCCTATGGCTTCGGCAAGTCCGCAGACGATCGCTAAGCCAAGGCCGGCTCCGCCCGTCTGTCGATCGCGTGACGGATCGAAACGGGCATAGGCCGTGCCTAACGTCAGTTGTTGGTCGGGCGCAACTCCCGGGCCATCGTCCTCAAACGACCAGCAGGTCTTACCGCCATCCGAAACATTCCTTACCGTGACGGTCGAGGCGTGGCGCAGGGCATTATCGACGAGGTTATCAAAAATCCGTCCGAGCGCGGTGGGATCACCCAGCACATGGCTTGCCGGCGAAAGGTCGAGGCCGATGCGGTCCTCATCTGAATGCAGCGCCAATAGATCACCAGTCAGAGCCGTAAGGTTGACCTCCACCGTCGCCCAGACCGCGGCGTCGCTCTCTTTATAGTAAGAGGGCGACGCTGCGCTTCGTGAAAGTTTTGAGGTCAGGAGAGAGGCTCCCGACCGGCCCGTCATGGAGAAAACTCATGGGCTCCGCCGCGAACCCGAACTGCCCGATCATCTCGATATCGCACGAGAAACGCCGGACTCGTTACCGACCGGCGAGTTCGCGATTTTCGAGGATGACCCGGATGAAGCTGCGCGCGCATCGGCCTTGCGGCGACGGATGCAAGGGCTGGCGCGACAGGCCTCGCAACCCCGACGACGGCATTGATCTGTAGGAGATCGTGATGCGAAGCGTTACTAAGGGTTTATCGAGACGCTCGGGCGGCGGTACGCCTCTGGCAGAACATTGCTCGACGAGATTCCAGAGCACATTGAGCCGGGGCCATCTTCTGGACACTCCGATCACGATGAATCCGAAGGATACTGAAATATCTTTAGGTTCAAACCAATGCAACGAAGTTACTGATTTATAAGATATGCGCCAGCTTACCGCCCATTCGTCGAAAAGACGACGCCAGTGCGAAGTGCAGCCATCACGAAATCAAGTTCCTTGTCCAGGCTGACGGATTCGCTGCCATGATATTCGGGACCCATGCCCCTCAGTATTTCATAATTCGGCAAGGAGAATAATAAGTCGAAGACTATCTTAGCGATCGCCGGGAAGTCTGAGAACGCAATTTCTCCGTTTGCGTAGCCGTCCTTTAGAATTTGGTTCATAACGCCGGTAACGTCAGCCACGGCTTTGGCCCTGATCTTGTTCTGCAAATCGGGGCGGTAATTGGCAAGCCATGTCAGCAAGGTCTGTATGCCGCGGCCTTCTGCGGTGAGCGAGGCTTCTAGAAATTTATGCGCAACGGCTTCCAGGCGCTCGCGAATGGGGCTGTCCGTCGTCAGAACATTTGGCACAACTCGTGGCGTAGATCAGCGGAGTGTGGGCCTCGTCTCGGATTGATGTTTAGGCGGCGAGCTTGCAGTGTTGCAAGCGCCGATGTTCGAGTGTCTTTCGCTTGATCCTTTCTCTTCGTTTGATGATGGCGGCAGCCCTGCCGAAGTAGGCATCGGCGGGTGTCACATTGTCCAGGCTCTCGTGGTAGCGCTGGTGGTTATAGTGCTCGACGAAGGCCTCGATCTGCTGTTCGAGATCGCCGGGCAGGAAGTAGTTTTCCAGCAGCACGCGGTTCTTCAGGGTCTGGTGCCAGCGCTCGATCTTGCCTTGGGTCTGTGGGTGGAAGGGTGCGCCGCGCACGTGGCTCATCTTGTTGGCCTCGATGTATTCGGCTAGTTCGCCAGCGATGTAGCTGGGGCCATTATCGCTGAGCAGGCGGGGCCTGTGCAGCACGTTGGCGTGATCGCAGCCTGAGGCTGCTAGCGCCATATCGAGCGTGTCAGTGACGTCCTCGGCTCGCATGGTGCTGCAGAGCTTCCATGCAATGATGTAGCGCGAGTAATCGTCGAGCACGGTCGACAGATACATCCAGCCCCACCCGATGATCTTGAAGTAGGTAAAGTCGGTCTGCCACATCTCATTCGGGCGCGTGGTCTTCGTGTGGAACGCCTCTGCCGCCTTGATCACCGTATAGGCCGGGCTGGTGATGAGGTCGTGGGCCTTGAGCAGGCGGTAGACCGTGGCTTCGGACACGAAGTAGCGCTTCTCGTCGGTGAAGCGCACCGCCAGCTCTCTCGGCGATAGCTCGCTGTGTTCCAGAGCCATGTCGACGATCTGATCCTGAACCTCGGGCGCGATCCTGTTCCACACCCGGCTCGGCGTCGATGGCCGGTCTGCCAGCGCTTCGGGCCCGCCTTCAAGGTAGCGATCATACCAGCGGTAGAAGGTCCGGCGAGCAACGCCGAGCTGGTCCAGCGTGCGCTTGGCGGGCAGGTGCGATTGCTCGACGATCCGGATGATCTCGAGCTTCTCGGATGCGGGGTATCTCATTCGCCGCCTCCCCCATCCGCGATCATGCTTTTTTTGAGCAAGCGGTTCTCCAGGGTGAGGTCGGCCACGCACTCCTTCAGGTCGCGGGCCTCACGGCGCAGGTCCTTCACCTCGTCCGTGGTCGCAGCGCGGGCCGTGTCACCGGCGAGGCGACGCTTGCCAGCCTCCATGAACTCTTTGGACCAGGTGTAATACAGGCTCTGGGCGATACCCTCGCGGCGGCAAAGTTCGGCAATGGAGTCATCGCCTCGTAGCCCATCGAGCACGATCCGGATCTTGTCTTCCGCTGAGAAGTGTCGGCGGGTCTTGCGGCGGATGTCCTTTACCACCTGTTCGGCGGGCTTTTTGGACCTTGAGGATTTGGGCTTCATCTTCGTTCCTTCGTCACTACGACGAAGCCCAAATCCTCCTTAAATCACAACCTCAAATCTGTGCCATTGGCGCTGACGGGGGACAGGGGACGCTCCTGCCTTTCGGTGCCTTGTCGAACGAAGCGAGTGGGCGTCTCGACGATGAACTGCCGGCCGACACCGAAGAGGTAGGCAGGCTCGGCGGCGAGGAAAGTCTGCCGATCCTTCTCACCCGGACCGACAGCCCTGTCGGCAGCGAGGTCTGGGGGATTTCGCAGGAGACCGTTGAAGCTCTCGAAGCAGTGTCTGTGGCGGCGACAAATCCGGCTGAACCGGAAGACGGTGAAAGCGCCGAGGTGGCCGGAGCCCCGCTGCAGGACTGGGCTCTCTTGCTCGGGAGCGCAGCCGGCAGTTTCTTTCTCTACTGGCTTATATCGGCCGGACTTCTGGCCATCATGCGGCGTTTTGTGGCCGACCGCGAGAAAAGCGCGATCTACCGCTTCACGCAGGCCGCCTTGCCGCCGCTCAGCCTGTTTCTCGCAGTGGTGACCTTCCACCTGTGGACGGGCAGCATCGAGGCGTCCATCGTCGCGCGCCAGACCTTGCTGCGCTATATCGGTATCGTTGGCTGGGTAGCGCTTGCTTGGTTTGCGCTGCGCCTGGTCGATGCCATCGCACGCGTTGCTAGTGCCCGGATGGAACGCCGCCAGCGGCGGCAGGCAGTGTCGGTCGTCGTCCTGTTGCGGCGTACGGCAAAGATAGTGCTCTTCCTATTGGCGACGGTAGCGGTCCTCGACACGCTGGGGGTCGATGTGACCACGGGCATTGCCGCATTGGGCATTGGCGGCATCGCCTTGGCGTTAGGCGCACAGAAGGCCGTGGAGAATTTGATCGGCAGCCTGAACGTCATCGCAGACCGCCCTGTTCAGGTCGGAGACTTCTGCCGCGCGGGAGATATTGTCGGCACCGTAGAGGATATCGGTATGCGCTCGACGAGGATTCGCACGAATGAACGCACGCTCGTCACCATCCCGAACGGTGATTTTTCCTCCCGCGAGATCGAAAACTTCGCCAAGCGCGACCGCTTTCTCTTCAATCCCACGATCGGCGTCGAATACGGTATCTCCGCAGGCCAGCTGCGCCGGGCCGTGGAGATTATCGAGCAGATCCTGCGCGATCACCACCTGATTGAAAAGGATGGCCTCCGTGCTCGATTTGCTCATTTCGGCGAGAGCTCGCTGGATATCGAGATCTGGTCCTACATCATGGTTGCCGATTACGCGGAAAGCCGACTGATCCGGCAGGAACTGCTGCTGGCCATTTTCGAGAGGTTGAAGGCAGCCGGTCTCGCTATCGCCTACCCGACGCGGACGGTCCATTTGGTGACCCAGGAGAATGACGTCGGCGCGTAGGTCGCCGCGCCCAGATGGTATTCACAGCAGCCAATCGATCGGCGTTTTGCTGAGAAGGCGAGTGAGCACTCGCGACCACCATGTGGTTCCAGGCTCGGCCAGTTCACATTGACGGACATCGTCGCGCATGTCCATCCAGTTCAGTCGGCCTTTGTCATCCACGACGATTTTGTAGGAGCCGGACGCGATCATGGTATCGAAGGCGTGGTGCATCTGTGCCGCCAGATTCTCACTCTGGATGACGATCCCGAGCTCAGTATTGAGAGCGAAAGAGCGCGGATCGAAATTGAAAGAACCGACAAAGACCCGACGGCCGTCTACAGCGAACATCTTGGCATGCAGGGTGGCATTCTCGTTTGTGTTGCGCGGCGAAGGTCGACGCAGAGATTTGCGGGTGGTCTTGGGCCGGTCTCCAGGGGCAGGCATCTCATACAGACGCACCCCCGACTTCACGAGAAAATGCCGATGCTTTGCATATCCGGCATGAACCATAGCGACATCGGTCGAAGCAAAGGAATTGGTCAGGACGCGCACATCGACCCCGTTGCGTGCCATTTGCGCAAAGGCCCTGGCACCTGATGAGGTCGGCACGAAATAGCCCGAAACGACGAGCAATTCCCTTTCCGGTTGACCGATGAGACTCCTGAGGACGCTAGCCATGAGATCGCCTTGACGCGATTGTCCGAAAACCTTGGCGGGCCGATCGCTGACCAGCTCGACGGGCACCCATTCGAATTCAATCCGTCCGGCCCGCGCACGCTCAAGCAAAACAGATCCGGCGGCACGGCTTAGATAATCGGTCGCGGAGGGGCCGGAAACTGACCGCGTGAAATCAGTTGCCCCGCTTGCCGCGTACTGCTTCGGATCTTCCTTCACGATGCAGTCGATTTCGACTGCAGCGGGACAATTCCAGAACGCATCGAAACATTCGGAGACTTCTTGCACCACCGCGCCTACGCAAAGCGCATCCACATCGGCAAAAATCCCCTGCTCTCGGTTGGCGAAGTACTCGTCTCCGACATTACGCCCGCCGACACAGGTTATCTGATTGTCGACTGTAAAGCTTTTCGAATGCATCCTGCGATTGACGCGGTGGAAATCCAGCAGGAAATCGAGCGGCTTGAAGTGTCGGTTTCGAAACGGATTGAAAATGCGGATTTCGAAATTGCGGTCGCTGGCCAGCCAGCGCAATTTGCGGTCGAGGCCGGGAATGCCGTTATCGTCAACCAGCAGACGGACCCGTACACCCCGCGCTGCCGCTCTGCGCAAGTCTTCCAGCAGGAGATTACCGGTCAGATCGTCGCGCCAGATGTAATATTGCAGGTCGATCGATCTTTCGGCCGCGGCGATGAGTCGAGAGCGGATGGCAAACGCGTCTATGCCGTCCTCGACAAGTGCAACGCCCGTCAGGCCGGGATGGCCCACCGCGTGCTTAGCGACACTCAAGCCGATTGCGGAAAGTGCCGTATTTCCGAACGCATGAGAAGCTGCGCGCTGTATCATGAACGGAGGGTGCCGGTCGCGCATCCGCGTTACGGTGCGCTGTCGGGAGGCGTTGTCTGCGACGGAACAGCAGGGCCAATGTCCGGTTCTGTTCCGGTTAGTGCAACCGACCTGTTGCACAGCTTTCTCGTCATCTCCCGGTCGCGAGTCGGGTCTGTCACGACCGCGCGACCCGAAGTCTGGCCACGCATCCCCATGAGACCGCAAGGACCGGGATGGTCGCCGCCTTCCGCTTGCGGATCGGTCACGGCCTGTAAGACACGCAAAGTGCCGTGCTCGGCATCGCGACACGCCAGCAGCACGCGCACGCCTTTCATCGCCAGGTGCGGGGCGATCTCGTAGCCGGTGCCGCTATTGGCGCCGTTAACGACGGCCGGCCGTCCGGATTGATGGGGGATATCGGAAAAGGCGAAGCTCATGCGGTATGTTCGTCCCGGTGCCATGACGGGCGCTAATCCTCGGAACTCGTCGTTTCGGGCACGGCTGATGCGACAGTGTCCGGATCCGACGATGGCGGACTATCCTGCCATGCCTGTGCCCGACCGCGCTCCACGCCATAGTCGAACAGCGTGCGCATATAATCCTGCTCGAAAAGATCGTGCTCGTCCGCGTCGAAGTCCTGCTCGATAAAGGTCAAGTGATATCCGGCGCCGGTCGATCTCGCCCAGACATAGGCCGAGGCCACACGGTCCTGGAGGCTGGAGAAGAGCATCACCTCAAGCGTCCGCTTGGCGATGCTGGAGAGACCTGCTTCGATCAGCTCGAACTCGCCTGCCATCTTGCCGTTGACCAGCAGATACAGCTCCGTTGGGGACTGGCTGTCCCGCAGGATCTGGTCGTTCGCGACCGGCGGAGCGGCCATCAGGGTCGCAATGGTGCCGCCATCGACATGGAGTTCGCTGATTCGCTCTCCCTGCGCTTCCATCTCGATCAGCACCGGGGGGAACTGCACCGGGACGGAGCTGCTGGCGAGCAGGATGCGCCGGAAAAGGGCATAGCGACCGGGCGCATCACCGGCCGCGATCGCTCCCATGTCCCAGATCGCATTGCCGGGGCGGTCGAGGCTGACGGTGCCGACGAACAGGCGCCGGCCCTTGCGGTGCTCTTCGCCGATGGCATCGATCACCGCATCAGTGGCGAAGCGGGCGATTAGAGCCTCGAGCGGCCCGGTCGTCGCGACGCTGGTCGAGAACGGGATCGCCAACGCGAAGCGGTCCTTGTAAATGTCGTCGGGCGTGATCTCGGTATAGGCGCGTTTCAGCTCGTCGTCGTAGTCCGGCCCGAGCAGCGCGAAGGGGGCGATGAGAGCCCCGGTGCTGACTCCAGTGACCACGGCAAATTCAGGTCGCTTGCCGGTTTGCGACCATCCGTTGAGAAAACCCGCACCATAGGCCCCGTCATCCCCACCGCCCGACAGCGCGAGCACGCGCAGTGGCTCGCCCGGCGGTGGCGGGGCGATCGAGATCTGTGTCAACAGGTCGGGGGAATTGGCCCAATGGCGGATTTTCGGCGAATCCGGCGCGTGCGCGGCTTCGATCTGCGCGGCCTCGAACGGTTGCCGGTCGAAGCTGGCACAACCGCCAAGCAGCAATGCGGGGCCGAGCACTCCCAGGACGAGCGTTCGCACCAGGTCGATGGCCTGTCCCGGCATCATGGTCAGGCGGAGTTCTTTACGGGTTCGCATCGCCATCCTTCTCGGAAATCTCTGGGGGATCAGCCTCCGGCGCGTTCCAGCTTCCGCCGAGCGCCAGATTGAGCGTGACGAACTGCTCGCGTTCCATGCGCTCGATCGTCGCCAGATCGCTGCGCGCAGTGATCGCCTGCTGCCGGATCTGCAACACGTCAAGCAGGCTGCTTTCGCCGACCCTGTACCGCAGATCCTCGATCCTGAGCGCTTCCTCTATCTCGCGCACGCGGATGACGGCCGCGTCCCGGCGGCGGCGAAGCACCACGCCGCTGTCGAGCGCGGTTTCCACCTCCTCGAAAGCGGCCAGCGCGGCGCCGGCATATTGCGCGATCGCCGCGCGCAGTTCGGCATCGGCAATGTTTTCGCCGGCAGCCAGCGCGCCGCCCTGGTAGATCGGCGCCGCGACATTGCCGCCAATGCTGAACAGGGTCGCGGTAGGATCGAAGATATTTTCAAGGGCGTCCGACACCGCGCCCGCCAGCCCCGTGAGCGACAGGCGCGGCAGGCGCGCCTTGCTGGCCTGGTCCTCGGCATGCAGTGCGGCGGCGACGCGCCGCTCGGCCGCGACCAGATCGGGCCGCCGCTCGAGCAGCGTCGAAGGCAGCCCGGCAGGCGGCGGCGTTGGCATGGGCGGCAAGTCAATTCCCGAGGCGAACTCGGCCGCGGGATAGCGCCCGACCAGTAGTTCGAGAGCACGGATCGCCTCGCGCCGCGCGCCCTGTGCCCGTGCGAGAGCCTCGCGCGCCTGTTCGAGATTGGCGCGGATCAGTGCCAGATCGCCATCCATCGCGACGCCCTCGCGGACCTGCAGACCCACCAAGCGATGCAGATGTTCGAGCGTATCAACCGCTTCCTCGGCCAGCCCCACCTGCCGCGAAGCCTCGATCGAGACCAGATAGGCGCGCGCCACGCCCGCGGCAATCGATTGCCGGGCCGCGAAATAGTCGGCGCGGGCAGCCGCCTCGTTCTCGAGCGCGGCATACCAGCCATCGCTGATCCTGCCCCACAGGTCGATTTCCCAACTCGCCTGCGCCAGTCCCAGAAAGCTGGTGCTGTCATATTCGATGCTGGACGGCACCGGCAGTCCGGCCTGCCCGCCGATTTCGATATCATCGATCTCGATATGGCTGCGCGAACCCAGGCCGACCGCCTGAACGGCCGGACGCAGCCCGGAACGCGCCTGACGGGCAAGTGCTGCGGCGCGCTGGACCTGCGCCGCGGCGGCCTGAAGATCACTGTTCTTCTCCTGCGCTTCGGCCACGAGCGCGGCGAGGCGCGGGTCGCCGAAGGCGGCGACCCATCCGTCCGCGACCGGCCCTGCGGCATCGGCGACTGCCCGCCAGCGTTCCGGCAAAGGCGGCAGGGCCGCGCGGGCGGGTGCGACCGGACCATCGCCGACCCTGTCGGGATGCGAGCAGCCTGACACCAGCATCAGGCCGAGCAACATGGCGGTGAGAGGGACGATGCGCATGGTTCAACTTGCCCCCTGTGGCTCGGCTGCGGTCTCGTCAGGGCCGATCTTGAAGAAGATTGCATAGAGGACCGGCACCACGAACAGGGTCAGTACCGTCCCGAAGGCCAGCCCGAAGGCCAGGACCACGGCCATCGCCTTGAAGAAGGCGTCGAACAGCAGTGGGATGACGCCGAGTACCGTCGTCAGCGAACTCAGGATGACCGGGCGGGCGCGATCATAGGCTGCCTCAATGATGGCATCGAAACGCGGTTTGCCCTCGCCGATCTCGATATCCATCTGATCGACCAGCACGATCGCGTTCTTGATCAGCAGGCCCGAGAGCGAGAGCACACCGAGAATGGCGATGAACTCCATCGCTATGCCGGTGAAGAGCAGGCCGATGGTTACGCCGATGATCGCCAGCGGCACGATCATGAAAATGATCACCGGCTGGCGCACTGCGTTGAACAGCACGACTACCACCAGCACCATGCCGATGACACCGAGCGGGACCACGCCAATCAGCGAATCGATCGCCTCGGTGCTCGTTCCTTCCTGGCCGTCCCATTCGAAATGGTAGCTGGAAGGCAGTTCGATCGCCTCGACGTCTCCGCGCACGCGATCGAGCAGACGGTTGGCGGTTTCGCCCGGCGCGGGATCGGCCTGGGCGTTGATTGCCCAGCGCTGATCGATCCGCTGAATCTGCGAATGACGCCAGCGGGTCTCGAAACCGTCGATCACTTCCTGCAGCGGAAGCGAGGCGCCGCTGGCGCTGAACACCTGGATTGCTTCCATGTTCTGCGCGTCGCGCGTTTCGCTTTCGGGCGAGCGGGCGATGATCGGGATCAGGTCGTCGCCCTCGCGGAAGACGCCTATCGGACGGCCCGCGAACGTGCCCTGCAAGGCCTCGGCCACGTCCTCGCGGCTGACGCCAAGGCGACGCGCGCGCGTTTCGGAATAGAGCGGGTGGATGACCGGCACCTGCTCGCGCCAGTCATCCTTCACGAGGATGGCCGCTTCGTCCTCGGCGAAGACATCCTTGGCCTGCTGCGCCAGGCTCTGCAGAACCGCCGGATCGGGCCCCGAAAACTGCGCCTCGATCTTCGAGCCGCCACCCGGCCCCAGTTCGAACAGCCAGACCTTGGCGCGCGCTTCGGGGGCGTTCTTTTGCAAATAGGCATGCACATCTGCCTGCAGCCGCTCGAGCGTCGAGGCGTCCTCAACCCGCAGGATCATCTGGCCGAAGGAGGATGTCGGCGCCTCGGGCTGATAGACCAGCTTGTAACGCAAGGTACCCATGCCGACCACGGTCTGAACGTCAGTAACGCCGTCCATCGTCGCCAGATCCTCCTCAATCTCCTCCAGGTCGGCATTGGTCCGCTCGATATCGGTGCCCGCAGGCAGCCAGTAATCGACCATCAAATGCGGCGTGGTGGAGGCGGGAAAGAAACCCTGTTCCACGAACGCGAAGCCCACAAGGGAGACGGCGAACAACCCCCCGGTCAGGCCCATGGTACGCCAGCGATGGCGCAGCGCGCGCGCGAGCCATTCGCGATAGGCGGTGCCGATCCGGCCGGCTTCGCGCTGCGGGGCGGCCTCGTCCTCGAGACCGTCGTGGCCTGCATCGAATCCTGTCTCCCGATCAGTGCCGGAAGCGGCAGCATCCTCCTCCTTCTCGAACAGCCAGTTGGCGAGAAAAGGCGCTACGGTGACCGCGAAGAACCACGAGAACAAGAGCGAGATCATCATCACCCAGAACAGGTGATTGGTGTATTCGGCGACCTGCCCGGGGGCGAGGCCGATCGGGGCGAAGGCGATGATGCCGACCAGCGTGCCTCCTAGTAGCGGCCACAGCATCTGGCCCACGATCGCGCGCGCCGCCTCCAGCCTGTTTTTGCCCTGCTTGAGGCCGACGAGCATCCCCTCGACCACGACGATGGCGTTGTCCACCATCATTCCCAGCGCGATGATCAGCGCGCCCAGCGAGATGCGGTGCATCGGTATCCCGCCGGCATTCATCCCAGCCAGCGTCGCCGCGACGGTGAGCATGAGCACGGCGCCGATGACCACGGCCGAGCGCCAGCCCATGAAGATCAGCAGCGTGACCACCACGATGACGAGCGCCGTCGCGACATTGATCACGAAATCGCCGATCGCGTCCGACACCACCTTGCCCTGGTGGTAGAATTCGTGGATCTCGATGCCGATCGGGCGGTCGCTCTCGCTCGCGCGCAGCTTGGCTTCGATCGCCTCGCCGACCTCGACCACATTTGTGCCGGTCGCATTCGAGATGCCCATGCCCACCGCCGGCCTGCCATTGTAGCGCAGGATCTGCATCGGCGGATCGACATAGCCGCGCGTCACGCGGGCCAGATCGCCCAGTCTCACGACCGCGCCTTCCTGGCCGGTCATCACCGGCAGATCGCGCAATTCCTCGACCGAATCGATCTCGCCGGTGGGAACGATCTCCAGACGCTGGTCGCCGACGCGCACGCTGCCCGCTGCGACGACGGAATTCTGCTGTGCTAGATCCTGATAGACGCTCTGCACCGACAGCCCCAGCGCCGCGACCCGCTCGCGCATGATCTCGACATAGAAGGCCTCGCGTTGCTCGCCCGACAGCACCACCTTGCCCACACCCTCCACACCGCTCAGGTCGGTGCGCAGCTTTTCGGCATAGTCGTACAGCTCGGCCGGCGAATAACCATCGGCGGTTAGCATGTAGAAGATGCCGAAGACGTCGCCGAAATCGTCGTTGACGATCGAGGGACCTGCCCCGGGCGGAAGCAGCCGGGCGGCATCGGCCACGCGGTTGCGCAGCTTGGTCCAGACGATCTGGAGCTGTTCCTTGTTGCGCCCGAACTCGTACTTGATCTCCACCTCGATGCGCGACTGGCCCGCCTCGGAGGTCGAAACAATCTCCTTCACCTCCTGCATCTGCCCGATCTCCCGCTCGAGACGCTGGGTGACCTCGGTGGCGACCTCCATCGGCGATCCGCCAGGATAGGGTGTTACCACGACAGCGCGGCGGATGGTGAACTCGGGATCCTCGAAGCGCGGCAGCGACCCATAGGCCGCCATCCCGGCAACGATCGTCCCGATGATGACGAGCAGGATGAGCAGGCGATTCCTGATCGAGAAGACGGCGGGATTAAACGACATGGCTCAGTCCCGCTCGTAGGGGCGGACTTTCATCCCCTCTTCGAGATTGGCCACGCCAGCAGCCACTATCAGGTCTCCGCGGCCGATGCCGGCAGTTACAGGCAGCATTCCGCCTGCTCCCTTGCCTACGGTGACGCGGCGCAGCGCGATGGCTCCCGTCCTGCGGTCCACGCGCCAGACGAATGTCTTTTCGTCACGCCCAACGATCGCTTCCAGTGGCACAGCCGGCATCTCGGCATCATCGGTATCGAGCTCGACATGCAGTGTTCCCGTCATGCCCGGCAGGATCAGCGCGCCGGAAGGCGGATCGAACAGGAACGTCGCCTCGTAGGTGAGCGACTGACGCGTGGCGTCGGTGGCGAACGAGCCGAACCGGGCCGCGAACCGCCTGTCGGGAAGACTGTCGAGCGCGATCGCCGCGTTGATCGGGGCCCGCTGCTCGGCATTGGCAACGATGGACGAGGGAACCTGGACCACCACCTTGGCGGAACCGGCGGTCTGTAAGGTCACGACCGGCTGCTGCGGCGAAACATATTCGAACGGCTCGGTCAGTCGCCTGGCCACGCGGCCCGAAAAGGGCGCCCGCAAGACGGTCTTCTCCAACTGCTCGCGCGCATTGTCAAGTTCGGCTCGCGCAGTGTCGCGCTGCGTTTCGCGCTGAACGTGCACTGCCCGCGGAATCGCGCCTTCGCCGACCAGCGCGTCGGCGCGGCGGAATGCATCCTGTGCCGCCTCGTACTGTTCGCGTGCCTGGACGAGCTGGTTGCGCGCGATGGTCTGGTCGAGCTGCGCGATCACCGTGCCGGCCCTGACGAAATCGCCCTGGTCCACCGTCAGCCGGACGATCTTGCCCGGCACATCGAAGGTTAGATCCGAAGATGTGCTTGCCTCGATGATCGCGGGAAACTCGTAAGTCCTCGCCTGACCGCCTGCCGCCACGGTGTAGAGTTTGACCGGACGCCGATCGGCCTCCTCCGGAACGGGGGCGTTGTCACAACCTGCGATCAGACATGTGAAAATGAGCGAAACGAATATGCGCAGCATGAAGGGTTCGGGCCCAAAAATGGTTCGGCGCGAATCAGACTTTGACATGCGCCCAAAATGAAACGAATAAGTTTACATATCATCGCTCGTCGCAGTAGGAAGACCCAATTGCAAGGCCAAACGCTTTCGCTGAACCTGTCTCATCCCGAATCGGCGAACCGCCCCCGGGTCGTCATCGTCGGCGCCGGTTTCGGCGGCATGGCTGCAGCGCGCGCTCTTCGCGGCAATGCCGCGGAAGTGACGCTGATCGACCAAACCAATCATCACCTGTTTCAACCGCTGCTATACCAGGTCGCGACTGCGGCGCTTTCCCCGTCCGACATCGCTACGGCCACCCGTGTGCTGATGCGCGGCGTGTCAAACCTAAGTGTGTTGATGGCGGAGGTTACAGGCGTCGATATCAGGGCGCGCTCGGTGCTGCTGCGCGATGGGCATCGGTTGTCATACGATTATCTCGTACTCGCCACGGGATCGGCCTCGAGCTTTTTTGGACAGGACAACTGGCGCGAACACACGTTGGTTCTCAAGACGATTGAGGATGCGCTTGCCATCCGCGCGCGGTTGCTGGAAGCGTTCGAGCGGGCCGAGCAGTCGACCGACGACGCAGAGATACGACGCCTCCTGACTTTTGTTATTGTTGGGGGCGGCCCAACTGGCGTGGAACTGGCTGGGACCATCTCCGAACTCGCACGCGCGACTTTGGCGCGCGATTTCTCTCGCATCGATCCGCGCGACACGCGGGTGGTCCTATGCGAGGCGGGCGGCCGTTTGCTGTCGGGTTTCGATCCCGCGCTTTCGACCTATGCGGCCGAAGCTCTAACCTCGATGGGGGTGGAGGTGCGGATTGGCACGGCCGTCGAGGCAATCGATCCCACCGGCGTGGTGCTCGGTAGCGAGCGGATAGATACCGGAGCCGTGCTGTGGTGTGCCGGCACTGAGGCCCGTCCGGCTGCTGAATGGCTTGGAATCGATGGGGTCCGCAACGGGGCTGTAACGGTCCGGTCCGATTGTTCGGTGCCGGGTCATCCAAACATCTTTGCGATCGGGGACGTCGCAAGTTTCGAAGCAGGCGGCGGCGAGCGCTTGCCGGCTCTTGCACCAGTTGCCAAGCAGCAGGGCACATATGTCGGGAAGCTGCTCGCGGCCCGTATCGCCGGTCGGCGCGAGCCCGGCGCCTTCCGCTACCGCGACTATGGTACCATGGCGGTGATCGGGCGCTCGCGTGCGGCGGCGCAATTCGGCAGGCTCCGGCTCACGGGATTTCTCGCCTGGCTGGTCTGGTCACTTATACATTTGATGCTGCTTGTGGACTTTCGCAGCCGCCTAGTCGTCTATGTCAACTGGGCTTGGGCATGGTTTACTTACGGACGCGGGGCGCGGTTGTTGACGGGATCAACCACAAGCGATGCCCGGCAGCCGCCGCTCAGGGACGCAGAAAGCGGGCGACCCGATGACAAGTAGCGGTCTCAGCCAATATTCAAATAGTTGACCATGATGAAAGCATGCTCCCGCACCGCCATTAAGGACCATTCGAAGGCTCGCTTGGCCTCGCTATCCATCACCTGCAAGTTGTCGCGACCTAGCTTGCACTTGATCGCAGGAAGCGCTCGAAGCCAAACCGCATCTAAGATCAGCGTATCTGTGTTTGGCGTCGATCTACCTCAGTTGACTAAGCAGCGGTAGGCATGGCGGTCGCATGAAGACCGAACGGCTTCGGCGACACTACGGGCCGGATGTCGAGCAATTGCAACGGGTGCTTTACCGCCAGAAAGCCATCGTTCGATCAATCAGAACTTGTTCGTCAGGTGGACGGCTCGAAGTGGGTGGAACGCGGAATAGCAGGTAATCCGATTTCAACCATCGAAAGCTGCCGCTAACGTGGCGGGATGATCATCGCTCATCTCGACTTTATGATCCGCGCCGGGGCCATCTGCACGATGCTTTTGCTAGCATGGCTCCTGCTTCGCCAGCACCGTCACGTTCGTATGCCCGCCATCCTGTTCGCACCGATGGCGCTGTGCACATCCGGTTTTGTCGCGGGCAATACGCCGATGTCTTCGTTAATACCGGCCGGCTCAATCGGTGCCGTCGCTCATGCCGCAAGCGACTTCACCGTCGCCTTCCTGTGGTGGTTCTGCCTCTCATGTTTCGATCGCCAGTTCGGGCTGCGCGGCGGGGTGCTGGGCGTCGGCTTGGTTTGGACGTTCCTTGCCGCTCTGGATCGGGGGCTGTTCGGCCAAGCTTTCGCCAGCAAAGGGCTATCGATATTTCTCGTGGCTCTGGGTTTCGCCATAGTCGTGCATCTTGTCTCGCGACTTCTTGCCGAGCGCCGGGGCGACTTGATCCAGCAACGGCATGACGCCAGCTCCGTGGTAGTAATCCTCCTCAGCGGGATGCTGTTCGTCGATCTTGCGGCAGACGCCATGTTTGGTTTCGCGTGGCGCCCGCTTGCCTTTTCGATGGCTCAGAACGCAATGGTGCTTACATTCGGCTTATGGTTGGCGGGCCGGCTTCTGGTCGTGCGTCCGGCGGTGTTGACCTTCGACGTAGCGGAAACCGGTCCGTCATTCGATCAACCAGTGCCGCAGCTGAGTAGCCGCCGCACTCTATTGCGCCTTCTTTGTCGTCATAGCTCTCATCTTCCCTGGAGACCCGGCTAGCGGCGAAGATATCGCGTTTCAGCTTACCTTGCCGGGTTTGGAGGAGGAGCTCTTCCATCGTGGCATCCTGCTGTTCGCGCTGAATCAGGCTTTCACCGGAAGGAGACGGTTCCTCGGGTCGATTGGGGATGGGGCGCGGTCCTGTCGTGCTTCCTGTTCGGATTGGCACATGCCTGTGGCTTCTCGGACGACAGCTTTGCCTTCGATCCCATCACGATGGCGCTGACGGCAATCCCAGCCTTTATCGCGGTCTGGCTGCGTTTGCGCACCGGAAGCCTGCTCCTGCCAGTTCTGCTTCACAATTTCGGCAATTCGCTCTCGTTCATCGTGTGAAGATGTCTTCCCGGAATGACCGCTTCCGGGATCAGCATTCTGCCCGTGAAATGACCGCATTTGGGCGCAAAGCGGCTGTATAACATCAATCCGCAGCATTTGGCTCTCAATGCTGCCCGCACCGCTTTATCGGTGACTGGCGCCACCTAGGCATGGACCTTCCCGGCACCGTCCCGAACCGGTCATGCACGAGAACTCTCGGCCAGCCTTTCGCTGTCCGCAGGGCTCGCAAACAGCACCGCCACCTTCTGCCGCCAGCCAGGCACGACCAGAACATCGTGCCATAAGGCGCCCAGCTCGTGCAGGCCGATCCGCAGGGGATTGTTGCTCTCTAAACGGTGCACCAAACCGTAATCGAGCCTTCGGCCCTCAGGCTCGGCCCGATACGTCCCGAACAGCCGGTCGAAAACGATCACCACGCCGCCGAAATTGCAATCGAGATAGGCCTCCTCCCGGCTGTGATGCACACGGTGGTGCGATGGCGTGTTGAGCACCCATTCCAGCGGCCCGAGCCGTCCGACCAGTTCGGTATGGAGCAGGTACTGGTAGAGGAGGTTGATGCCCAGCAGCCCCATGACCATCGCTGGTGGAAAGCCAATCAGCACCAGCGGAGCAAAGAACAGCCAGCTTCCCATCAACGGTCCGAACCAGCCGAGCCGGTAAGCACTGGGCAAAACGAACTCATTGGCGGAGTGATGAACTGCGTGATTGGCCCAGAACCAGCGGATCATATGACTGCAACGATGGAACCAGTAATAGGCGAGTTCGACGCCCAGGAAGCACGCCACCCATATGCGCCAGTCATCCATCGGCATCCGCCATGGCGCCAGCCACGAAAGTGCGAACAGAACCGTGCCTAACACCAGAGCGCCGATCTGCTTGGGCACAATACCCAGCACCATCACGCCCAGGCTGGCGGCGGCGGAGCCGAGGTCATATCCCCGTCCCAAGCCCCAACGCCGCCAGATCAATTCAGCCAGGGCCAACGCCAGGGCCAGCGCCAGTATGAACGGGCGGTATTCGTTGGCTCCGCTCATGAAGTCGGGAGACATCACCGCTTCTTCGCCATATCTTCGAGCGTGGCGCGCGCGACCTGCAACTCGGAGGTAGTTACGACATTATCCTTGTTGGTGTCGGCCATGTCGAAGGCGGTGGTCGGACCATTGGCGAACTCGCTGCGGGTGACCACACCATTGCCGTCGGCATCCATGGCGGCCGTGTGCTGTCTGATCATTTCCGCGATACGCGCCATGCGCGGCAGATCGCTGTCGCTCAGTACACCGTTGTCGTCGCGGTCGAGCCGATCGAATTGCTGGGCACGATAGGTGAGAAACTCGGCCTTCGAGACATTGCCGTCGCGGTTGCTGTCCGCCTTGGCCATCTGCTCCATCATACGCGAGCCATCCTGTGCTTGCGCGATCGGTGCGACGGCGACGGCCAACGTTACGAGTGTCAAAGTAAACAAGGTCTTCATGATTATGCCTTTTCTGGGAAAATCGCTTCTGGCCGGGTGCATGACCCCGGTCGGCTCCGGGGTTGGGGGAGGGGCTGACGGGACAAAACCGTCCGGGGTCATGCGTTCGGGTGTCGGGTTGGTGCAATCGCCCGCGATCAACGCGTCGGACAAGTGACCGCAGCGCCGCTGGCGTCGGTGCAGCTGTAGCTGTGGACCGGCTGGCCGGTCGCAGGGTCGATGGTCGTGGTACCGTTATAGGTGATGCCCGAGGCATTGCCGGTGATCGTCGTGTCGCTGCCGCCGGCCCAGCTGCCGTCGGCATTGCGGGTGTAATTGCTGCTGGTCGAGGCACTGCCCTGCTCGCCATTGGCAGAGGTCGAGCCGCTGCGGGTAAAGCCCTCGCCACGGGTGCCGCTGGTGCTCGACTGGGTGGTTGCAGTCGCACCGTTCGCCGCCTGCACGGCCGCGCCGCGCTGCGAGGAATAGGCGCCGGTCGTCTCGTCATAGGTCGCAGTGCCGGCGCGAACGGCGCGGCCGCCTGCAGCAGTGCGGCGTGCGCCGCCGCTCGCCACGGTCGTGGAGCCATCGGCATTCTCGACCTTGCCGCGACCGCGGACCACGGCGCCACCATTGGCATTTGCGGCAGCGGTTACGGTACCGTTCTGGCCGCGCGCCTTGATGCGGGCCTGCTGCGCATCGGCGGTGCCCGCCACCATCATCGCGGCCATGGCGGCAACGGCGGTCATCATCTTGAAGGTCTTCATCTCGGGTACTCCTGCTTGTGTTCGGGCAGGACCGCCATGGCCCTGCTGACAGGGGTCTTTCACCACACAGGTGTATCGAGGAAATGACGCAAAACCGGCGAGATGCGACCGCCTGTGACGGCGCGGGCTGCTTGAAACATCTCGTAACATCCTCGCCTCGCCACGCCCGAAAAGACGTGGCAGAAGATGCCGCGATGAGCACGAAACCGCCCCGACTTCTCGTCGTCGATGACGATCCCGAACTTCGCGGCCTGTTGCAGCGCTTTCTGAGCGAGCACGGGTTCAAGGTTCGCACTGCCTCCAGTGGATCGGAGATGGATCGCGAATTGAGACGCGAACCGGCCGACCTGCTTGTGCTCGACCTGATGATGCCGGGCGAGGACGGGCTGGCGATCACTCGCCGTCTGCGCGCCGATGGCGAAAGCATCCCGATCCTGATGCTGACAGCGCGCGGCGATCCGGTCGACCGGGTGCTGGGGCTGGAGATGGGCTGTGACGACTATCTGGCAAAGCCCTTCCTGCCGCGTGAACTCGTCGCTCGTGCCACCGCGATCCTCCGCCGGATGACACCATCCGGTGCGTCGGTCGTCGAGGAGGCGATTGCCTTCGGCCCCTTCAGTCTCGACGTGACCGGGCATCGATTGAGCCGAGACGGCGCCGAGATCGCGCTGTCCTCGCGCGAATTTGCCTTGCTGAGTACCCTGGCCCAAGCGCAGGGGCGCACTTTGTCGCGCGCAACGCTGGTCGAGCGGGCGATCGGCCGCGATGCCGAGGTGACCGACCGCGCCATCGACGTTGCCATTGCGCGGCTGCGCAAGGCCATCGGCGATGACCCGGCCAACCCGCAGTGGGTGCGGACCATCTGGGGTGCCGGCTACATGCTGGCCACGGGCAGCGAGTGATGTTCCGCTCGCTGTTCGGGCGTAATTTCGCGCTGCTGGTGGTACTGGTCCTCATGGCCCAGCTGGTTGCGGGCGTCGCGGTTTCCGTCTTCGTGATCCGCCCGCAACTGGACCGCGCCACCTCGATCGTCGCCGACATGGTCGACAACCTCTCGGTGACGCTCGATGCCGTACCGCCCGAACAGCGGGCCGCCGTGATCGAGCATTATGCGCAGCAACGTTCGGCGATCATCCTGCCCGACGGGGCCGAGCCGCGCGGCGAGAACAAGCGCCCGCGCATGCTGGAGCGCGCCTACCTGGGCATGCTCGCCAAGAGCCTGCGCGGACAGGAGTCGATTACCTGGCGGATGGACGAGAACAGCCGCTTGTGGCTCCACCTGCGCCTCGGCGGCGAACAATACTGGATGGCGCTGGAAAGCCCGCGCCTGTGGACGCCCTTCACCACGCTGAGCCTCGTCATGGCGATCACGCTGGTGGCTGCGACGCTGGCGGGCTTCCTCGTGCAACGGCGCCTGTCCGCCCCGCTCGAACGCGTGGCCCGCGCCGCGGACGCCTTCGATCCGCAGCGTCCGCATGCGGCTTTGCTGGAGGACGGGGCGACCGAGATCGCCCAGCTGTCCGCCTCGTTCAACCGCATGGGCGAGCGACTGGGCGCGGTCGAGCGCGAGCGCGAGATCATGCTCGCCGGGATCAGCCACGATCTGCGAACGCCGCTGGCCAAGCTGAGACTCTCGCTGGCGATGATGAAGGGCGAGGATGCCGACCTGCTGGAAGGCTGCGACCGGCAGGTCGATACGATCGATCTCATGCTCGGCCAGTTCTTCGACTTCGCGCGGGGATTCAAGGACGAGCCGGTGGCCGACTGCACACTCGCACCTGTACTTGCCGAGGCGGTGGCTCGGGCGGATGGCAAGGACGTCGTCACGGTGGACTGTCCAGCCGAACTTGCCATCTCCATTCGCGCCGAGGCGCTGACGCGCGGTCTCAGCAATCTCATCCGCAATGCGCTGGTCCACGGGACACCGCCGATCAAAGTGTTGGCGAGCCGTGATGATGCAGGCGTCGAGATCAGGGTCACCGATGCCGGACCGGGCTTTCCCGCCAGCGCGGAGGCGCGACTCCTCAATCCCTTCGTGCGCGGCAACGAGGCGCGCAGCACAGCCGGATCGGGGCTTGGCCTCGCAATCGCACAGCGTGCCGTGGCGGCGAACGCCGGATTACTTCACTTCGAACGCGACGGAGGTTTTAGTGCTGTGATGACAATCGATCGCTCGAACGGTGACCACCGATGAAGAACGTCCGCTTGCAGGAGCTTTGAATTTGGCCGCTTCGGTCCGCAATTGCGGCGCAATGCCGACGCAAGCCGAGCCAGAATTGGACCGGGGCAAGCGCTTTGCATTGTGGTCGTTCCTGCACATGTTCGGGTCCGCCCCCGATCTCGATGTGGCGTTCGAAAGCGAAGAAGACCGGGAGGCGGCGCGCAACTTCATGGATCTCCTGGCGGCATCGGAGGGCGATGGGGAAAGCTGATTGCGGCAGGTTCCTGGCACCTTCAGACCCGCACCCGATACCCATCCGGCTTTCTTCGCGAACAGTCCTGAACCAGGTCAGCTGAGGACGGCAACCCGTTCCTTTCCGGCCGTGTTGGCAGCTGCGCTGCCTGCCCGCACCACCCGTCATGAACAGGTTTCCCTTGGAGCTTCGCTCCTGCGGTGCAGTCCTCCCATGCCCTGCTTCTTCTGGATGTTCGCAAGCCGGAGATGGTCTCCGGTTTGAGGAACTGAAGGAACTTTCATCATGACCAATATCGCAATCCTCACCGGCCGCATCGCCCGCGATCCCGATACCCGCGAGACCAAGGGCGGCACCAATGTCACCGGGATCACCGTCGTCACCGATCGCCCCGCACGCGACAAGGACGGCAAGACCTACAAGGACGAGAACGGCTACACCGCCAAGGAAAGCGAGTTCCACCGGGTGACCTGCTTCAACGGCCTCGCCAAGACAGTCGGTCAGTACTGCTCCAAGGGTCAGTTGGTCAGCGTCCAGGGCCGCATCCACTACACCCAGTGGGAGGACAAGGACGGGGTCACCCGCTATGGTACCGAGATCCTCGCCGACAAGGTCGACTTCCTCTCCCGCGGCAACGGCTCGGGTGACGACAACGACAACACCGACGCTCCCGATATCGACTGATATCCATCATCATCATCGATCCCCCTCAGAAGGGCGCTGTCCAGACCGGACAGCGCCCTTCTTTTGTTGTTCGAACTCTCTGGCGGGGGAGGGGGCTTGGCTCACGGTTGTCCTATTCTGATGGGCGTGCAACCGGCGCGTCAAGGACGGCAGGGTCCCCCCATTTTGCCTCCCCTTCGCTGCGCTAAGGTCCGACAAAATCGTTACCCCTACCGCCGCTATCGCGGTCGCCCGTGGGGCGATCCCTGACCCGCCGGCCGCACGCCCATCCGTCCTGCTCCTGCCGTCAACGGCAGACATCAGGAGGATACAATGGCTACGCAATTTCAACGCACCTCGACTTCGGATCGCTACTTTGCTGCACTGGCTGTGGCGGAACGTCGGGCGCTGCACAGTTTCTTCGATCAGCACATCGTTGAGGAAAAGCGCCTTGGATATTTTGCCTTGGACGAGGGCGACTACAACGCTCTTCCGGCGCACCTTGCAGCGCGCGTGGTGCACACAATCCACGGGGCGATGTCAGACGAGTTCTGACCGCACGAAGAGGGCAGGGGTCGGCAACGGCTCCTGCCCTTTTTTCTTGTTCGCCGAGCCGCAACTGTTGACCAATATGCCGAACCTGACCTCGGTGGAAAGGGACGTGAAGAACCGCACGTGGTGTCCGACATCAACGCGTCTGGTGAATGCTATCTGGTCCCCGCCGCGACACCAATCCGGGGTGCTTTGTGATTGGTTTCCAGATGGTTGTGGAGATCGACCTAACGCATTCAGCCGACCACGATTTCCGCCGATGTAAGGCCAGTTTGTAGCCCAGAGCAATTTTGGGCTAAAATCTCGCGTTGTCCCAGCAACGCCCGTTTGCTCTCGCTCCGAAAATAAGAGCGCAAAAACAATCTATTGAACGGGACTGGCGAGCTACTGGAGACGTCCGCGCAATTGGGAACTTGACAGGCACACCGTACGCAGCGGTGCTGCCGTGTATTTGTGTTTATCTTCAACAGGATGGATGCGATTTTCAGGGTGTGCAGTAACTGATCCCCGGGCGATCCATGATCCGCCGCCATGATCCGCCAGAGGATCATCGTCATCGAAGGCATTGAAGTTAAACGCGAACTTTTCGTTTTCCTACAGGTCGACTGCTGCGTAGAGTGATCCTCGCCTTCCGCAGGGTGGACCAGGTTTCTTGTTGTTCAAGGAGCTTGGTACAATGCAGCATTATACGAAAATCCAGACCTATGTTCCGCCGCTGATTGCGGACTGGATCAGGGAGCAGGCGCGCCTCAAGGAGACCAGCGTCAGCGTGGTCATGCGCGACCTACTGGTCGCCGCCTGGAACCGCGAAAGTGACCCTGCTTCGCGCTCGTCAGGTACCGATCCGACGCGGCAACTGGTGTTCATGACCGTCGCGCTCGACGCCCTTCTGATGCACCATGACGACCCGGCTTTGCGTGAACGTACGCTCGCTGCTTACCACCGCCGGCTCGCAGCGCTGGGCCTCATTGCCGCTCCCGCCAAGGGAGGCAACGATGAAGCATAGTCTCGTCAACTTCACCCGTGGCAGCCAGCTCCTCGGCCACTTCGGCTTCATGTTTGCCGCAGGGCTCAAGGGCCCGCTGTTCCTCACCATTACCCTCATGCTTGGGCTTACCTGGTGGGAAGTAAAGACCAGCCTGTCCGAACACCAGGTCTACCTCCTGTGGATGCATGTCTACGTCTCGGCCTATACCTTCTTGGAGTTCGATCCCGACAAACTCGTGCACCTCAAACTGGGCAATGGCGATTTGGTGTCGTTCCCGATGCGGGTCATCACCGACTATCCCCCGATGCGCGAGGCTGCCGCCGCCTTCGCCAACGCGGTGCGCTCCGCGCTCGTCATTGCGGGCGTGGTGCTCCTGCCGCTGTTCGCCTTCTTCTGGTGGTTTGCCGAACGCTTCGGCGAACGCTCGAAGCAGAAGAAGCACGTGCGCGGCGCCTCGCTCGTCACTCTGCCCGAACTCGAGGATGAGCTTGCCCGCCATAACGCTCGCGAGCGCGCCGCCGAATATGGTGACAGCCTTGGCTGGCGCTGGCGGCTTGTCGGGGCCAAAGCCCTGCATGAGGCAGGCTATTACGCGCCCGCGCATCTTGCCGGGGTGACCTGGCCGTGGCGCCGCGAACAGAGCCACACCATGCTCGTCGGGACTACCGGGACGGGCAAGACCGTGGCCCTCACCGAGCTGGTCGCCGAGATCCGCAAAAGACGAGAGCGGGCAGTCATTTTTGATCTCACGGGGGCCTTTATCGAGACATTCTACGATGCCGATACCGACGTGATATTGAACCCGCTCGATGCCCGGTGTCCGGCCTGGAGCGTGTTCAACGACTGCACCACGCGCACCGAGTTCCATGCCGCAGCCGAGTCCCTCGTGCCTCACGATGGCGGCGGTTCCGAGCAGTTCTGGGTGCTCGCCGCGCGCACCATGTTTGTCGAGACCTGCGTCAAGCTCGCGGCTGAAGGGCGAGGCAGCAACCAGGCGCTCGCCGACGAACTGATGAACGCCGACCTCACCGATCTGCACAAGCTGCTCGAGGATACCATGGCGGGTCCTATCACCACGCCGACCGCTGCCAAGATGGCGGAATCGGTGCGCGCGGTGTTCAACGTCAACGCCAAGGCGATGCAGATGTTGCCCGCCGACGGCGCGCCATTCTCGGTCCGCCAATGGGTGCGCGGCGAGGGCGAGGCCGGCTCGCTGCTGTTTCTCTCAGCGCGCTATGTCGACATGAGTGTGCTCTCGCAGTTGCTCACCTTGTGGCTTGATACCGCAATCAACACGCTGATGACCGGCAGGCGCACGCGAGACGTCAAGCTGTGGTTCCTGATCGACGAGCTCGGGGCGTTGCACCGCCTGCCATCACTCGAGAAGGGCCTCCAGACCGCGCGCAATTTTGGCGGCGCCATCGTCACCGGGGTCCACGCCTTCGCCAAGCTGAAGGACGTCTACGGCGAGAACATGGCCATGACCTTGTCGTCGCTCTCGCGCACCAAGCTGATCCTTGCGACCTCCGATCGCGAGACAGCGACCTGGTGTTCCGATGTCATCGGACACCGCGAGGTGCGGGAAATGGAGGAAGGCTACAGCTATGGCTATAACAATGCCCGCGATGCGGTCAGCCTGACCCCGCGCCGCCAGGTCGTGCCGCTGCTGTTGCCCGACGAGTTCATGGAGCTGCCAAGTCTGTCGGGGTTCATCAAGTTCCCCGACGGCTTTCCGGCGGCGCCCGTTACCCTGTCCCCGCGCAAATGGCCGCGCGTGGCTGAGGGGTTTATTGCCCGCGATCTGGAAACGCCATCGCCGGACACAAAGCGGCCCGTTGGTCGTCAGACTGGGGCTACCATGGGCGCTTATCAGCGCGATGATGGTCATCATCATGATGGCGATCACAATGGCGATCATGGCGACGAAAGCGCTGACGAAGGCAGCGACCCGCGGCGTATGGCAGGCAAGCGTCAGGCGCCCGCTAACAAGCAGAAGGTGCGCGCATCAGGCAGACAGGTTTTGCCAAAGCGGAACGAGCGCCAGCCAAAGGGCGGACCGAAAGATCGACACAAGACCATCCTCGACGATCAGGCCCGGGTTGCCGGGAAGGTCGCCAGTAACGCCACGCCTGCCGGAAAGAAGGAGGGGGCGGCTCAGTGCGAGTTGCCACTGGGTGAGGCGAAGGCAGAGCCAGCCAATCGCATTGGTTCATCCCGGACCGATGCTCCCGATCCGCAGGCCGCCAATGAGGCTTCAAAGGGCCGCAACAAGGCCGAACAGCGCCAGCACGAGGAGCAGCAACGCGCCTTGCTTGGCGGTGCTTCGAAGCCGGACCAGGCTCACGACATCGGCAATGTCGATCCCGAGATCTGATCGGGCAGGGAGGGGCCGGGAGGGCTGACCAGGATCCATGATCGATGCTGTCCGTTGCCAACGTCCGCTCGGCCTCGGCCGCTGCCAGCTACTTTGCCGCCGACAATTACTATGCCCGCGTCGATGCGGACCGCTCGGGCCAATGGCTCGGTAAATGCGCAGACTTGCTAGGCCTCAAGGGCGAGGTCGAGACCGCCGTCTTCGATGCTCTGCTGCGCGGCGAACTGCCCGACGGGAGCAGTGTCGGCAATCCCGGGCAGAGGCACCGTGCGGGCACCGATCTGACTTTCTCGCTGCCCAAGAGCTGGTCGCTGCTGGCGCTGGTCGGCAAGGACCAGCGGATCATCGAGGCCTATCGCGAAGCGGTCATCGAGACGCTCGCCTGGGCCGAAAGGAATGCCGCCGAGACCCGGCTTGTCGAGCAGGGCAAGCTGCGAACCGTTGCCACCGGCAACCTCGCGATCGGCCTGTTCCAGCACGACACCAACCGCAACCAGGAGCCGAACCTGCATTTCCATGCGGTTGTCGCCAACGTCACGCGCGGGCCTGATGGGGTGTGGCGCACTCTCAAGAATGACAAGCTCTGGTCGCTCAACACCCTGCTCAACTCGATCGCCATGGCGCGCTTTCGCACCAGCATTGAGAAGCTGGGTTATGAGGTCGGGCCAACCCTAAAGCACGGCAACTTTGAGGCGAGGGGGATCACCAGCGAGCAGCTGATGGCGTTCTCCACCAGGCGGCAGGAAGTGCTCGCGGCGAGGCAGGGACACGGCCTCGAAGCCGGACGGATCGCGGCATTGGCTACCCGTGCACCAAAAGACGGCGTGGTCGACAGGGGAGTTCTCGGAGAACGATGGGAGGCGGCTGCGCAAGACGTGGGTCTCGATCTCAAGCCGCTGGTCGCGGCGGCGCTGCTCAAGTCCGGGCAACAAGACAAGGCAGCAAGCCGTCCCGCCAATCTGATCGAGCGGGGGAGGGCGCTGCTCGCCGAGTTCGCTGCCCGTATTCGCGGCGACACCCGCGATAAGCTGGTTCCATCCGCCGTGGTGAAAGGTGATCGGCAGAGCATTGCCGCAGCCCAGGCGGTCGCCTCGGGCGTGCGCCATCTCTCGCAGCGTGAAGCCGGCTTCGAGCGTGTGGCGCTCTACAAGGCTGCACTCGACTTTGGCCTGCCGACGACCATCAATCATGTCGAACGCGCGGTTGGCGCGCTGGTTCGAACCGGCCAATTGATCGAAGGGAAGGGCGCACACAAGGGTTGGTTGGCGAGCCGCGAGGCGGTCGAACTGGAGACCCGTATCCTGGCGTTCGCCGGGGAAGGGCGTGGGGCAATAGCGCCGTCCCTGACCGACACGGAGGCTGTCGAGCGCGTGCAGGCTTCGGCAGCGATCAACCACGGCTTGTCTCTCAACGAGGGCCAGCTCTCGGCCGCCCGGCTTATCCTGACCTCGAGCGATCGTATCATCGCGATCCAGGGTGTTGCCGGAGCGGGCAAGTCGAGCGTGCTGAAGCCCGTGGCCGAAGTGCTCGCCGAGCAGGGACATCCGGTGATCGGACTCGCGGTGCAGAACACGCTGGTCCAGATGCTCGAGCGGGACACGGGCCTCCGTTCGCAGACGCTTTCTCGGTTCCTCAAGGACTGGGGCAAGCTGATCGACGATCCGGGACCTGGCTCCCATCAGGCCGAGGCGAAAGCAGCGCTGGGCGATCATGTGCTGGTTCTCGACGAGGCTTCGATGGTCTCGAACGCCGACAAGGAACGGCTGATCCGCATCGCCAATCTCGCCGGAGTCCATCGTCTGGTCCTGATGGGCGATGACAAGCAGTTGGGGGCAGTCGATGCCGGCAAACCGTTCGCGCTGCTCCAGCAGGGCGGGATCGCCAAAGCCGAGATGTCGGTCAACCTGCGCGGGCGTGATCCGGTGCTGCGGCAGGCACAGGCTGCCGCCCAGGCTGGTCTGGTCCATGCCGCTCTCGACCACCTCAGGGAGTATACAGTCGAAACCAAAGGGGAGGGGGCGATCGTTGCCGCCGAACGCTGGCTAGCGCTGTCGCCTGCCGAACGGGACCAGACGATGATCTTCGCCTCGGGCCGCCGCATACGGTCCGCGGTAAACGAAGCAGTCCAGCGAGGCCTCCTCGCCAATCGCGATATCGGCCCCGAAACGATCACGCTGGGCGTGCTCGATCGGGCCAATCTGACCCGCGAGGAACTGCGCTATCCTGCTGCATATCGCCCGGGCATGGTGCTCGAGGTCACAAAAAGGGAGCGCTCGCTCGGCCTCAAACGCGGCGAGTACAAGGTGGATGCCATCGACGCGGCCAAGGGCACCGTCCGGCTGATCGACATGGATGGGCGGCTGCATCGGCTCCGCCCGTCACAGGTCAGGAATACCGGCAAAGACGACAATCTTGCCTTGCACGAGGAGCGCCAGCTCGAGCTTCATCGTGGTGACCGAATTCGCTGGACCCGCAACGATCACGAGCGCGGCTTGTTCAACGCCGACCGTGCCACAATCCTTGCTATCGAAGTTAACCGCGTGACGGTGGAGACGGCAAAGGGTGACCGTGTCGAGTTCAAAGCCGACGATCCCATGCTCAAACGGCTCGATCTCGCCTACGCGCTCAATGCCCATATGGCACAAGGGCTGACCTCGGATCGCGGGATTGCAGTCATGGACAGCCGCGAGCGCAATCTGGCCAACCAGAAGACCTTCCTCGTAACCGTGACCCGTCTGCGTGATCATTTGACCCTGGTGATTGACAGCGCTTCGCGGCTCGGTGGGGCGATGGCGGAAAACAAGGGTGACAAGGCTTCGGCGCTGGAGGTGACGGAGAGATTGCGAGCTGCAGCGCTTACGGGATCTGCCAGGGGGCATGAAACTGAGACACCTTCGCGATCACGGGAAGAGCTCCAGCGAGAGAAGAGCAAGGCATTGGATATCGGAATTTAGCGGCGATGCGAGGGCTGTGGGTCCTAGAATGTCCGACCGCAACCGCATGAAAATGTGGGTCTATGTGAGGGTCTGTTACTTTTATGGCTAGTAAATATGGCGTTAGATCAAGTGATTATCTGGATTTTTAATCGGACACCCTCTCCGCCAGACATCCCGATAACTTGTCTCCGTTAACAGGCGACCCGCGCAAAGGCGCGGAACAGACGGCTTTGCGCGGCACAGTCGGTCATCGTGGCGCTGTCATTTCCCCATTCTTAGCAGGGGGGTGAATGCCTTCTCCATTTCCGGGACCCTGAAGGGCTTGCGCAGCAGAGGGAAGCCCTCGGAGACAGCGGCTCTTGCTGCTTCGCTGAAGCCGGTCATCAGCACGATCGGCAGGTCGGGATGCTGCTTGCGTGCCTCCCGTGCCAGGTTGAGACCCCCCAGGGGCCCGGGCATGACCATGTCGGACAGCACGATATCGAAACTCTCACTCCTGATCATGTGCAAGCCGTCGCTGCCCGACCGGGCAGATGAAGCCTTGCACCCCCGCTCTTCCAGCATCTGCCCGATAAGCTCGTTCAGGGCCGGATCGTCTTCCACCAGAAGCACCTTTTTCCCGGTCAAGTCTGCGCCCGGCCCTTCGGTCGTATTACCAATGGCTGCGGTTTCCCGGTCCGCCCGGGGGAGGAGCAGATGGATATGGGTGCCGCTGCCGATTTCGCTGGCAATCGAAACCGTGCCTCCGGCGGCTTTGATGAAGCCGTGAACCTGGCTGAGGCCCAGACCCGTGCCGCGGCCAACCTCCTTGGTGGTGAAGAACGGTTCGAACGCCTTCTCGATCGCCTCGGCAGTCATACCCGTGCCTTCATCCTCGACCACGATCTCTACCCCGTCCCGGCCGTCCAGCACGTTGGGGCGGTTGTGGGCGGTAACCTTATTCGCCAAAGGCTCTATTGGCCGCCTTCGCCTGACACGCGGCAGGTCTGCGCCTGCAATTGCGCCGCAACATCACAGGCAATTCTCGGTTCCTGCAGGGTTAGAGGATCACCTTCCGGCCGTGCCCCGATGTTTCCTCCGGGTCGGGAGCTTCTGGGGGGCAATCTGCACACGTGCGGCCGCTCCCCCAGCTACGCTCTCGATACAGTGTCATACTCGACGCTACATGACCGCTTTGCTGTGGTAGCGCCTGAGAGCGGCAATCCTTGAGGATTCGCAATGGCGAGTGGCAAGTTCCCGCAAGGGCATCGGTTTGGCGAACTTGCCGTACAGCTTGCAAGCGAGTTGGACTTTGATGCGCTCAACGATCAGGTGCGCAAGCTTCTGGAATCATTGCCTTTAACCGGCGGCGAGACAGGGACGGAAAAGTCACCAAACTACTGCCCCGTAGATAGGCGGCCTTTTGGCGACCATGCACCCGGCGCTTGACCGGTCGACCATCGCCCTGGCCTAGCCTTTCAGCTAGGTTGACAGCCGCTCAGACGCGACGGGTGCTCTTCGCTTAACTTTCCAATTCTGGCTCGACACGCTATCTTGCCCTGAGGCACCCCCCGCCGCAAAAGCGCTACGCACAATGACAACGCCCAGTTCCCCTCTGTTTGAAGTGTTCGATTCCCTCTCCGAGCGGCAGAGGCAGACGATGGCTTTGCTTGGCGAGGGGCGCACCAGCAAGGAAATCGCCCGCAGTCTCGGCATTTCCGAAAGTGCTGCGGTTCAGCGCATCGAAACGGTCCGCCGCAAGGCCGGCGGGGTGCTTCGCAAGGACCTTGCGCGAACCTACCGCAGCTATCTCAAGTCGCTTGGACAGGAAAGCAACGGTACCACCGCGCGTGTCGAATGCCCCGATGATCCGCTGTGGCGCCCCGGCCAGGCAGCCTGTAACGATCTTACCGGTAAATCCTTTCAGCTATCCGCATCGCTTCCCGGTGAGCAGACAGATCACCGGAACCAGTCGGTGGAGGACATGTTCCTCGGCGATGCGATCCCTTTCGAGGTCGCGGCGCCGTGGGGGTCGCAGTCTGAGCCGGCTGTAGTTCCGGGGGTGCTGGAAGGTCGAAGCGCCGCGCTCAACCGGATGCTGGCCGCCGTGGGATTAGCCCTCGGCATGCTGGTGCTCTGCCTGGTCCTGTTGGCGGTTGCATCGGAGATCGGCGAGCTGGTGTGACGCGCTGTCATCTACCTGCACGAGTGCCCCTGTATCGAACTGCAGGAGGATTACGCATGTTGACTGTCGAAATCGCAGGGGCCCGCGTGGCACGGGACCTCGAGGAAGCCGAGCGGATGACCAATGAAAGCCTGCGCGCCCTTGCGCGGCTGAACGTGAGCATGATGAATGTCCGGCTCGATACGGACGTGCCCCAATACCAGGGCCAGACCGCCCTCATCCGCTTGCAGGAAGCCCAGCGGCACATGGTCGATGCGATGAGCAACCTGACCCGTGTTCACAAGTCGCTGCGCGATGATTTCACGAAGATCACCGCCTTGCCCGACACACCCGGGCGCTGTCCCGCAACCGAAGTCGCCAAGGTCGCCGAGAGCGCATGATCGGGGGAGGGTCTGGATTGTCGCCGATCGGCGGCTGGTGATCCACACTCTCCTCGTCGAGTACCGAGCCTATATTCAATACCTGATCATCTTCGCGCTGACAGCTTACGCTTTCGCGCGGGGAGCCGGCCCTGAAAAGCAGGCCGGAGCAATCCTGTCCGCGATGGTGGTGGTGTTTCTCGTCTACCACAATCTCGCCGGACGGAGCGGTGTGTACGACAAGATCGACCTTGGCCTGATGGCAATCGATCTTGTCGTGCTGGTTCTGCTGATGCGGTTGGCGATCAGGGCAAACCGGATTTACCCGTTATGGATGCTTGCCGCACAACTGATCGCGACGTTGATGCACCTTGGCCGGGAACTGGATTCACAGGTCCCGCCGATCGCCTATTTCCTGCTGGTCCACGCTCCGTCCTATATCCAGGTGCTGGCCTTCTCGGCCGGACTTGTCGCTCATCGTCGCCGAACGCAAATCTACGGCACTTACCGGTCCTGGCGGGAGTCCTGACGCCGCTTTTGGGCAGCCGGTCAGATGATTTCGCCGAGACACTGATTGGCCGCTTCGGGTCGATATCCGGAATAATCAATGCCTCGCCCGATGCGCTCCGGGAAGCCCTGAAGCAGGATCCATCTGTTGCCGATGCCGTGATCGCCTGCCGCGAACTGATCCGGATAAGTACCCTGGAGGAGTTGGTCAGCGAGCGGGTCAGCCCGTTGAACCCGGCCTTTCGCGACTACCTGATCGCGGAGCTGGACAACCCTGCCGAGGAGCGCCTCCAGGCAATCTACCTGGATCGTGATGACCGATTCATAAGAGACGAACGCGTGTCGCAAGGGTCCCGCGATAGTCTTTCGGTCCGGCTGCGCTATCTGCTTCATCGGGCCCTTGATTTGGGTGCCTTCGGTCTGATCGTGGCGCACAATCACCCGTCCGGTTCTGCAACGCCAAGCACCATGGATCGCGATGCCACCGAGCGCCTGAGGCAACTCACGGCCTCGCTCGACATCAAGCTGGTCGATCACTGCATTGTCGCCCGGGGCTGCGTCTTCAGCATGGCCCAGAACAAGCTCATCTGACGCAGCCGCAGTCACAGGCCAATGCCCATCCTCATCAAGGAGCAAGCAAATTGACCGAGCCAAACAAGGGTAAGCTTCCCACCGTGTCGGGGAAAGCCAGCACCAAGCTCGTCGTTCTCGGCAGCCTTGACGATGTTCTGGGGTCACAGGCGTCCCCGGAACTGAAGGCTGCCTGTATAGCAATGGCGCTCGAGGGTGCGCAGCGCACCAGGCAGAGCGATGGCCCTTCCGCGCCGTCATCGAACCGCACTGGCGCAGGCAGTCCTGAAGCCGACAACGACTGAGCAAGCCGTCCGGAAACGGGTGTCGTTTGCCCCAAATCGACGACATCCGAGGGTCCCATCTCCATGATCCCAACCCGCCGGGGATGGGACCCGACCGGATGAGATTTCAGGGGCTCTGCTGGGTTAGCACGAACTCCGCCAATCGAAGTTGCGCTGCGACCAGACTGACAGCACCCATTTCACCATTTCCGGGCGTGTTGACCGGCAGCGGTCAGCCGTGGTGTCCGGGGCTGCGGTTGGCCTCCAGCAGGGCGTCAATCAACGAGGAAATCTCCGCCACCGGGGCAACATCCCGGCCATGGTGCCGCAAGAGGTTCAATACCAACCGGTCGATCCGTTCTACCTCCTTCGCGCCGCTATCCAATGCGCGCGCGATGGAAGACGGGCGGGTAAGCTGCGCTGCGGCTCGCGCATAGGTGTCAAACGGCACCAGATCGGCCGGCCGGGCGCCAAGCCGGAGCACCAGATCGGACACTGCATCGTATAAGGCGCGGCTGGCAGGCAGGTCAGCGTGGATCGCCTCAGCGATCGGCCGTGGTTCCGCCCGGGTGACGCTGCGGCAATTTCCCGCCAGGAGCATCGGCCATTTGACCAGCGGCACGTGGCGTGAGGTTGCGGCGATGAGTGCAACCGGCGGACGGACCGGTTCCCCTGCCGACAGCACATGCAAGTGTGACATGTCGCGCGCCAGCCTCTCCAGCAGGGACTGTGCAGCGTGATCGGCGAACGGCGCGGCCTTGAAGTTGGACGCCAGGGTTACGGTCAGAACGCCGGGCCGGGTGCCGTCCAGTCGCAGCGCCTGCGCATCCGGGCTTGCCACGCTGATCAGCGCGGGATCAAGGCCAGCCCATGCCTGTGGCGCGCTGTATACGCCCTCCAATGCTGATTCCGGGACACTATCCAGCCGCGCCAGAAATGTCGGTGGTGGCAGGTTCATCAGCGACAGGCACGGCACCCGCGCAGCCGCGATCCGCGCCATCAGCGCGGCCACCGCGGGTGCCGCAAAGTGCGGCTCCTGCATCGCCAGCAGCGCGAAATCGGCCTGCTCTGGAGCGGCACCGGCCGGTGTGCGCAGCGTCAGGCTTCCCGGGGTTGGGTGAGCGACCAGCGGAGCGGCCAGAACGATCCGCTGTCCCGTGCGGCGCATCGCCATTTCAAGCTGCACCGGCCCATCGGCCATCGCGGCTATCTCGTCCTCACGACCCACTACGGTTACGGCATGCCCGGCCAGCGCCAGCTTGATCGCTGGCAGGAGGCCATAGCTGGCCCCGAGCACCAGCACGTTCATTGCGCGCGCGCCCATCAACGCGCCCGCACGTCGACATAGATGATCTGCCCGTATTCGGCCCGGCTGGCCAGGAACACGGCACCCAGCATGGCCGCATAGATCAACCCCAATACGGGTATCCGCAGCGCCGGGGGCAGCAATCTGGCGGCAAGGCGCGAAAGAGGGGTCATTGGACAATCTCCAGCAGTCTCACGATGACAGGGCGGGCCAGCGAGAGCCAGCCCAGGATCAGGAACGGCGCGCATATCCGCCGCGCCAGATCCGGCACCCTGTGCAGCGGGAGATGGCGCCCGGCCATGTGGTTGATCAAGACGCCGCCAGCCTGCCACGCCGACCACAGGACATAGTACAGCGAAATCTCATGCCACAGCCCCACCACAAGCATGGCGGCAAACAGCCCGGCAACCGGGCTGCGGGTCAAAGCCGTGACCGGCGTGAACACATAGTCGCGGCACCAGCTCGTCAGGCTCATGTGCCAGCGGGTCCAGAAGTCGATCAGGTTGCGGGCGCGCCAGGGGTGATCGAAGTTTTCCTCAAGGGTAAGACCCGCCATCCTGCTGAGGCCCAGCGCCACCCCGGTAAGGCCTGCGAAAACGAAATACAGCGCAACCCAATCAAGCACCGAGGCCAGCCAGTCTACCGCAAAGTCTTGCGGGCCTACGCTGTGTGGCAGCAACTGCTGGCGGGCTATCCCCACCAGGTATTCGCCGAAGACCGTGGCCCAGAACAGGCCGGTAAGGGCTCGTTCTGCCCCGGCGGCGAAATCGGCAGGGTCCCATCGGCGCCGTTCTACCTGGCGGACGAAATGCGGCAACCGATGGATCGGGCCGACAAACAGGACCGGCAGGAACAGCTGATATCGCCAATGTGCCCGCAAGCCCGGCGCGGCCTGGCGGCCCAGCCACCAGTCTCCGATCACGTGCAGGGCGCGCAAGGTGAAGAATGCAGCGCCGATCCACACTTGCGACACCATCACCTGCGCCGCAACGAAACCGGCCAGCAGTACCGCCGCCCATGACCCGGCAACCGCGCCACGAAATGGCGTCCGCTCCCCGGCCTGCAGCACCAGCGGCGTCAGCAGCGTGACCAGTGCCAGCCACAGCGCGGTGGGCCACGAAAGCCAGGCGAGTATTGCCATCGTCCACAGCGCCACAATGTCGAACGCCCAGGATCGCGGCACCAGCCAGGCCAGCACCACAGCCACGCACGACGCGACAATCAGCAGGGTGGCGAGATCGATCACGGTCGACGATCGCTCCAGTCGCGGAGCCGGCTTTGCAGTTGCGCCCGCCCGGAGCCGCTGAGGTGGCCGATCGATATGAAGAGGTCGTCCGGCCACGGCCCCTCCGGGGCAAACAACGGCACGGCGAGCCGGCGCGCAAGGTCACGCGCCGCATTGTCGAGGGCCTGCACCTGGTCTGCGCCCAGCAGCCTTTCCGCCGTAGTAGAACGCGGCGGGGCAACCAGGATGATCCGACTACCCCCGGATTGGGCACCGCGCACCGCGCGCGCCAGACGGTCCATGTCGCAGGGTCCGCGCATGACCAGCCCGTAACTGCGTGCCGTCGCGGCGAAGTGTTCCGGGGTGCGCCTGTCGATATCGGGCGGTTCGCCACCGTCGTCGGTGCTGGTGGCCCGGCCGATCAGGCGGGCGACCACATCGGTCTGCTGGTGTTGCCTCTCTTTCAGCCAGACGCGCAGCCTGCGGGCCGGCTGGTCACACCGGCGCGCGGCGTGGAGGGACGGCAGTTCATAAATGAATGGCCAAACCTCAAGCAGGATCAGTTCTGCCCGCTCCGCCGCCGCCTGTTCGACGAGGGCCACGGCCTCGGCCTCGCTGATAGCGGGCAGACCGATGCGGAAATGGCTGCGGCCATCACCGAGCAGACTGCTGGAAGTGCCGTCTTCCGTATCCCTGCCGGCGTGTTTTGCGAACGCATATTTGCTCTGGGACGAGCCGATCACGGCAATCTGAGCACCGCCAAAAACCGGCGGAATGCTGAACGCACTGGCTGCCAGCGCGGCGGCTGCCACCATCAGCACGCCAATGGCCAAGGCCCACGCGCTGGCGAGGGCGCGCGACGTCAAGCGCTCAGGTCCCGGACCGTGCGAACCATGTCGGCAATCGTTTCGATAGTCGCCACGCGCGCCGCCGGGATCGACAGGCCGAAGTGGTGTTCCACGGCGAACACGAAATTGAGTTGCGAGAAGCTGTCCCAGCCGGCCACCGAACCGCGACCGGATGTCAGCGCCAGCGCCTCGGCGGGCACACGGAATACGTCTGCCGCCAGGGCCGTCACTTCTGCCGTGATGTCCCGGTGGTTGGCGGGAAGCGGATCGCCCACCACGGTTGCCGTCAGCAACCGGCGCAGGTCTGCCAGGACCGGCTTGCCCGACGGACCGCGCGCAATCGCTGGCACCATCACGATCCGCTTGGGCACCTTCTGCGCCTCGAGACAGGCGCGGGCGTGCGCGGCAAGCGCGTTTTCGTCTGCTGCGGCAGCGCCGTGCGCCAGCACCACGGCGGTCACCGGCACTTCGCCAAACAGGTCATCCTCGATCCCGATTGTCACGCTTTCCGCCACGGCGGGATGGCGCAGCATGGCCTCGTCGATTTCCTCGGGCCGGATCAGAAAGCCGCCCGCCATGATGACCGTCTTGCTGCGCCCCATGTAGGCGAAGCTGCCATCAGCCAGGCGCCGCGCCAGGTCGCCTGTCTTGAACCAGCCATCGGCCGTGAAGCTGGCGGCTGTCCGCGCGGGATCGCGCCAATAGCCGGGAAAAACGTTGTCGCCGCGCAGTTGCAGTTCGCCCGTCCCCGCTGCATCGGCATCGGCGACGCGTGCCTCGCCATCTGCCACCTTGCCCAGGGTTCCCACCTTGCCCATCTCCGGGTGTGGCCCGGCCCACAGTGCCGTGACCACGGTTTCTGTCAGACCGTACTGGTTGCACACGGGGCGAGCGAAACGCGCCTCCAGCCGCCGCCAGAGGTCCTCCGGCAGGTGCGCGGCACAGGACAGCAGCAGGCGGCACTCTGGCGCATCGAAATAGTCGTCGTGCGCGGCATAGCGGTCGATCATCGCCCAGACGGTGGGCACGGTGATCACATGGCTGGCCCGCTCGGCCCGGACGCGGTTCAGCCACTGCTCGATCCGCGCCAGATCGAAGCCGCCCGCGCGGATCACGGTCCCGCCGCAGTACAATGCCTGGATCGGACCCTGAATCATCCCGTCGGCGTGGGCCAGGATCATGTCGTTGAAGATGCGCGCCTTGCCATCGTAACCGAACAGGCGGGTCTGCGTTGCAAGGTTGGCCAGCAGGTTGGCCCTGGTGATCTGGACCCCGGTGGGCGCTGCCGTGGTGCCCGAGGTGAACAGCAGGTAGGCAAGACCGGCATCGTCGCCAGGCAGGTGGGGCACCCGCCGGGAGTCCGATTGGGGCAGGAAGGCAAGCGTGTTTGCCCGCCGATCCCGCGAGAACCACGAAGGCCTGGCAGGGGCAGGAGCCGGAGATAACGCCAGGACGGCAATCCGCGTGTCCACACCCGCCGGCAAAATGTCTGCTGCGACACCCGCCGGCTCCACCGCCTCGACCACGCCAGCCAGCCGGGCATCGGGCGTATCGGCGGTCAACAACACCGGTACCACACCGTCGAGCAGCGCGGCGATGAAAGCAGTAACGGCTGCGACCTCGTCAGCCGTGCGGATCACCAGACGGTCACCCGGCGCGATGCCGGCGGCGCTGAACCAGCTCAGCCACTGCCCGGTCATTTCGCGCAGATCGGCGTAGCTGACGCGCTGCCGGGGGAGCACCATGAAGTCGCGCTTGTCGCCCTCGGCGATAGTCGTCCAGAGGTCTTGCAGCGCAGTCATTCGCCGTCTTCCACCGCCAGCGAGGACTTGAGCGGGTTGAACCGGTGCGGCAGTGCGGGGTTGCCGATGACCAGTGTCCCGTCGGCCACATGCTTGCGGACCACGGCCCCGGCCGACACGATCGCGCCCGTGCCGATCCTGATGTTGGGCAAGACGACTGCGCCCGCGCCGATTACCGATCCGGCCCCGACGTGAATATTGCCCGCCAGGACAGCCCCCGGCCCGACCGAAACGAAATCGCCCAGCATGCAGTGATGGCCCAGCGAAGCGCTGCGATTGACCAGCACGCCTTCCCCAAGGATCGAAAGGCCGCCGATCACCACGCCGGCATTGACGAAGGTGCCTGCACCCAGCCGCAGGCTGCGCGGCACAACGGCTGTGGGATCGACCAGCGCCGCAGCCGGCGACAGCCCCAGTGCCAGGGCCTGATCCCACAATTCGCGGCGTCGTAGCGGGGCGAAGGCAGGAGCGAGGAAGGAAGCGCCGGGCGGGGCGACGAAATCCGCCAGGTCAACAAGTACCCGCCGATCGAGCAGGCGCGGGACGCCACCGATGCTGACAGCAGCCGCCAATGGCATGCCACACCGCGCCAGCGTTTCCTCATAGTCAATCACGAGGGGGCTGCGAATACCGAACAGGATCATCCGCTGTTCCTTTACTTACAGCGCGAAGATACTCAAGCCAGCCTTCGAAACCACCCGATCAGAGTTTCCCGGGGCCATGATCCTGCGCATCGTTCCCGATCAGGTTTGCCGCCGCAACCCCAGCGCACGGGCGCCGGGCTGGCCCATCCACTCGGCCTTGACCTGCCACACCGCAGCAAGCACATCGCCGGCCAGCGCCACGTCCGGCGCATCGTCTGCTACCACACGGCCGCAGTGCAGCACGATCACCCGGTCAGCCCAGTTCATCGCTGCGGCCAGATCATGCATCACCAGCACCACCGCCTGCCCGCCATCGGCCAGGTCGCGCAGATGCGCCAGCAGGCTGGTCTGGTGCGCCAGATCGAGACCGGCGAGCGGCTCGTCAGCCAGGATCCAGCGCGGCTCGCCAGCCAGGACACGGGCCAGATGGGCGCGGGCTAGCTCGCCGCCGGAAAGGGTCGAGACGGGCCGTTCGGCCAGCTCCTCCAGCATCATGGTGGAAAGGGCGGTGGCCACGGCGCGGGCATCCTCGGCTGCGCCGCTGGCGTAGGGTAAACGCCCCAGCGCAACCAGCGTACGCACGCTCAAGTCCCAGGCAACGCTGGCCTGCTGTGGCAGATAGCCAAGCGTGCGCGCGCGCACCTGCCGGGGCAGGGCGGCGAGCGGCTGGTCGTGCAGCAGCACCTTGCCATCTTGCGGAGCGACCAGTCCGGCCAGTGCGGCCAGCAAGGTCGACTTGCCCGCTCCGTTGGGGCCGCAGATCGCGGTCAACTGCCCCGGCGCGATACACGCGCTTACCCCGGCCAGCCGCCCGGCAAGATGGATATCGCGGGCCTCCAGCATCACACCAGCTCGCGCCGCAGGCGCAGCAGCAGATAGAGGAAGAACGGCGCGCCGATGAGCGACAAGGCAACTCCCAGGCGCAGTTCGCCGCTCGCCAGTGGCGCGATGCGACACAGGCAATCGGCCAGCAGCAGCAGCAATGCGCCTGCCAGTGCCGAGGGCACCAGCGTGGCTGAGGGCAGCTTGCTGGTGAACGGGCGCAGCAGATGCGGCACCATCAGGCCAACAAAGCCGATCACCCCGGCGACGGCCACCCCGCTGCCCACGATCAGGCCCACCCCGCCGATCATCAGCCACAGCAGCCGTACGGGGTCTACGCCCAGAGAGATTGCCGCCGCTTCGCCCAGACTCAATGCGTCGAGGGCCCGGGCGGCGCGGTGCAGCAGCAATAGCCCGGCGGCGGTGGCGGGCAGGGCAAGCCACACGTCTGGCCAGCCGCGGTTTTCCAGCGCGCCCATCAGCCAGGTGACGATCTCGCTGAGCGCAAAGGGGTTGGGCGACAAGCTGATCGCCAGGCTGGTCAAGGCACCCGCGAGGCTGGCCAGCATCATGCCAGCCAGCGTGAACAGGGTGATACCGCCCGCCTTGCCCGCGATCAGCGCCAGCAGCGCCATGCCGGCGGCTCCGCCCAACAGCGCGAACAGCGGCAATAGCACGGCCTGCGCCTGATAACCCGCATGGAACGAAAGCACCGCCCCCAGCGCAGCCATCGGCGCAATTCCGAACAGGCCGGGATCGGCCAGGGGGTTGCGCAGATAGCCCTGCATCGCCGCCCCAGCCGCGCCCAGTCCGCCGCCCAACACCAGCGCCAGCGCCGCGCGTGGCAGACGCAGTTCCAGCAGGATCACCCCCGCCTGCGGCACCGGCGTGGCGAAAGGGTCGAGCCACACCTGTCCTGCCAGCAGCGACAGCGGCATGGCCACGGTCAGCAACCCGGCAAGGATCAGGACAACCCGGTTCATGCGCCTGGTTGCCTCGCGCCAAGGCGGCGGCGCACTTGCGCCAGCCGCTCCACCGCAGCAATGATCGTGGGTCCCCCGCAATAGAGCAGGCGCGGGTCCAGCCTGTGCCGCTGGGTGGAGGCGAGGCTGGCCAGCGCCGGGTGACTACGCATCCGGTCGGGACCTTCGTTGATGGTCAGCAGCACGCGTGGCGGCTTGGTCAACAGCTGCTCCAGTGAAAGCCGGTCGGCCTGGCCAAGGCCCTGGTGGGCCGCGTGGTTGGCAAATCCTGTCCGCTGCAGCAAGTCCACGATCAGGGTCTGCTCGCCGGGCACCAGGCCATCGGCCTGCCACACGACCGCAGAAACGGGTCCTGCGCCCGGGGGCGGGGCCGCCTGTGCCAGCGCCCGGTCGATCCGCGCGATCAAAGCCTCGCCTCGCCGAGGGTGGCCGACCAGCGCCGCTATCTGGCGGATCTGCGCCCGGCTTTCGGCCACTGTCCCGGCCACACCAAAGCGCTCCAGCGGCAGGCCGAGGCGGGCAAAGGCGCTGGCCGTCGCCGGATCGGTGAAGCTGCTGCCCAGCACAACATCGGGTTGCAGTGCCAGCACGTCCTCCACCGAGCCACGCGTGGCGGTAAAGCGCGCTGCCTGTGCTACTGGCATCGACGAGGCGCGCGGATCGTGACTGTAGTGCGAGATCGCCAGCACCTGGGCCGGATCAGCCAACTGAACCAGGATCGCATCGGTGCAGGGGTTGAGGCTGACCACGGTGGGTCGAGCGGCTAAGGGAGGTTCGGGCTCTGACGACGGCGCACGGGCGCAGCCCGCCAGAACCGCCGCCAGCGCCCACAGGGCGAGGAACGCGGGCCTGCCCTTCACAGTCGCAACCGCGCGCCGACATAGCCCACGCGGCCCGCCTGGGCATATCCGGCTGCGGTCTGGTAAGTGGTATCGGTCAGGTTCTCGATCCGGGCGAACAGTTGCAGCAAGTCTGACAGGTCATGCGCGCCGCGCAAGTTCAGCACCTGATAGCTGCCCAGCCGCACGCGGTTGGCACCATCGTCGAACGCATGGCTGACGAGCCGCAGGTCGGCGGCGAGCGAGAGCCTCTCGACCGGTTGCCACTGCGCCGAGATCGTCGCCGCATGGCGCGGACGGCGGGCGAGGGCATTGCCGCGCGTGGTCGAGCCGGGGGTGCGATCAGAAGCCTGGGTCAGTGCATAGACAGCGGCAAGCTCCAACCCTTCGGCCAGCCACAGACCGGCTTCAGCCTCCAGCCCGAAAGCACGGGTGCGGGCGCGGTTGTCGTAAGTTCCGTTGGGGCGCCCGGCGCAGATGCCCGTACCGACCATGAAGCAGCTCTCGAACACGACCTGGTCGCGCGTGTCCCGGCGGAAAGCCGTCAGCGCCAGCCGCGCGCGATGGCCGCCCACCACGCCATCAAAGGCCAGTCCCGCATCATAGCTGCGCGCCCTTTCCGGGCGCAATTCGGCGTTGCCATAGTCGGACAGGAGCTGGAACAGGCTGGGCGCCATGTACCCTTCGCCATAGCTGGCGGTCAGTCGCAGATTGCGCCCGAGGTCATAGGCGGCATCCGTTCCCAGGCTCCACTCGCCACCGAATTGGCGGTGCTCGTCGCGCCTGAGGCCAATGGCGAAGTGCAGCGGGCTTTCGTCGTAATCGAGCTGTGCGAACAGCGCGCCGATGCCGGTGGTGCGCGCCGCGTCGAACAGGGTGGAGAAGCCCAGCCACTCGTAGTCCGCGCCAAACTGCACCTGCCAGCGATCGGTGATCCGGCCCCATTGTCCGCGCAACTCGATCCGCTCTCTGGTGCCTCTGGTGGCATAGCCGGGATCGCTGCCGAAAGCGGGATCGTAGTTCTGCCTTTCTGTCTCGGCTGCGGAATAGCTCGTCCGTAGGGTAAGGTCGCGGCCGTAATAGGCCAGACCCGCCGCACCTGAAATCTGCCGCATGGCCTGATATTCGGCGGTATCGGCTAACAGGTAAGCGGGGAAGGGGAAGCCGTCCGTTTCCAGCCGGGCATCGGCCAGACGTCCCTGGGCGAAGGCTTCCACCTGCCCGGTCAGATGTGCGGCGATGCGCCCGGACAGGTCGAACTGCCGGTGACTGTCAGCTTCGGTGCCACCGGCGGCGGCGGAGAATCCGGCGCTGTCGCGCCAGCCGCCCGATATGCCGAGGTCCAGCGGCCCCAGTTCGCCGGCCGCAGAGGCGGTGGCATAGGAACTGTCGTGCCCGCCATATTCCACTGCCGCTGCCGGACCGGCGCGCACCGCGCTGGTCACCGCCAGCACTCCGCCCAGCGCCTGGCTGCCCCACAGGGTGGAATTGGCGCTGCGCTGCAATTCCACCTTGGCCAGGTTACCCAGCATCAGCGTGCCCAGATCGAAGCCCGCCCCCGGCGCGGCGGGATCAGCCAGCCGCACGCCATCGACCAGCACCAGCACCTGCTCGGCTTCGGCGCCACGCACCCGCAGCGCGGTGAAGCTGCCGGTGCCGCCGTTGCGCGACAGGACCACGCCGGGCGCACGTTCCAGCAGGCGGGTGAGGTCTGCCCCCTGCACGGCTTCGATATCCGCCCGGTCGAACACCGATACGGCCACGCCGTTCCACAAGGTCGGCTCTTCCACTCCGCTGGCCAGCACGGTGATGAAGGCATCGTCGGGCGGGTGATAGATGACGAGCGGTTCCTGCGGCGCGTCATCCGCCTCCTGCGCCTGCGCGGGGATAGCGATCAGGCAGGCCGCCGTGAATGCCGCTATTTGGAAACAGGACACGCCATTTGCCTTCCGTGAACGATCGAAACACCGTCGCTCATGGCAAAACCCGCCGCCGTCCGACCGGCGCCGCGCTCCGCTGGCCTGCAGTGCACCCCGCCTGCATCCGAACGACCACCAGTGGCAGGTCTCCTGGCTTCCGGCTCGAACGCGCATCGCCCGCCTTCCCGGCGGGAGAATACCCCACCAGTGGCCTATCGGACGACGCGCTTGCCGGCTACAGTTGCGGGGGCAGCGCCGGCATCTCACCGGCTTCCCTTTTCACCCGGCGAATGGCCGGGACCTCTGGCGTCGAGGTGCATCTACCGCGCATCTCTCGGGTCGAAAAGTGAAGATGCGGGAAAGGCCCGGCCAAAGGCGGGGACCACGCGAAATCACTTTCTGGCTGGACTGCCAATCTTGCCGCCATCGTTACGATCGTGCCGCTGCGGGCACCTGTGGCGACTGCAATGCGATCCTTCAGGCGATCACCCATGGCCACCCTCTCGTGTTCCCAGACCCAACAGCGCATCGCCTGCGGCCAAGCAGCCCGGGCGCAGGGCAGGGGCCGTTACTACCAGCGGGCCGAGACTCTGGACAAAGGCATTATCCCCTCGTCGATGGCCTGGAGCCAGCGCGATCCAGCCCGGCTTGAGCCACCAACAGCTTGGGTCCTTTCGCCTGCCTGGTTGATCTTTTCCCCGCCTCTATCTATACCGTTCGATATGGAAAAGGTTGCCACCCGCGGGCGCCCGCGCGAATTCGATGCCGACGTTGCGTTGGCGGCGGCGCTGCGCGTCTTCTGGACCAAGGGGTACGAGGGGGCGTCGCTGTCCGACCTGACCGATGCAATGGGGATAACCCGGCCCAGCCTCTATGCAGCCTATGGCAACAAGGAGGCGCTCTTCAAGCAGGCGCTCGACCTCTATGAAAGCGAAAAGCTGACCTATGTGGGCAAGGCGCTGGCGGCCGGAACGGCGCGCGGGGTGGCCGAAAACCTGCTGTTCGGGGCCATCGATACGGTCACCGGTGGTGAGTGTCGCGGGTGCATGGGGGTGATCGCGTCGGTCGCCTGCCAAAGCGCCGAACCATCGATCAGGGATGACGTTGCCCGCCGTGCCGAATCGTCGCGCCAGGCGCTGATCAATCGCATGCAGCGGGCGATCGACGAAGGCGATTTCACCGTCCCTACCGATGCCGAGACGATCACTCGCTATCTGATGGCCGTATTGCAGGGTATGTCGGTGCAGGCCGGTGCCGGGGCTGATCGCCAGCAATTGCAACAGGTTGCCGAGGCTACACTGGTGATGTGGCCCTCGCGCTGACGAAGCCAGAAAATGGTGCAGTGCGAAAAAAATATCGGTCAGTATAAAAATATCACTTGACCTGAACGGCAGATTACGTACCTATCGGTATAGAAATTAGGCCTGGCTGGGGTTGGCCCCCCGGCGAGGAATTACCCGCGGCCATTCAGGGCTTTGCGGGCGAGTCCGGCCATGTCTGCAACCTGTTATCAGCCCCGGGCGCATGGCTTGTGGGCGCGAGCCAGTTCGCCCCGGATCAGGGGGTGGGGGATCCATGTTAGATACGCCTTTCGATATGCATAACGACCGCCAGCGCTATGGCGTGGATGATGATTCCGAGATGGTTTCGCTCGAACCCACGGGCGTCGGGCCTCTCGATGCGGCCCAGACCGAGGGGCCGCCGCCGTCACGCCGCCGCTGGCTCTATCTTGCGCTGATCGCCATTGTGCTGGCCGCCGCCTGGACCCTGCTGCGCGGGGAGCGTGCGCCGGCCATTGCCGCCCCGGTGCCGCAGGTCGTGGTGGCAGCCCCGCTGCAGCGCGAGGTGACCGAATGGGACGAATACATCGGCCGCTTCGAAGCCAGCCGCAGCGTCGAGGTGCGGCCGCGCGTCTCCGGCCAGATCACCGGCGTGCATTTCACTGATGGGCAGTTCGTCCGTGCCGGGCAGCCGTTGTTCACCATCGATCCGCGCCCCTATCGCGCCAGCCTGGCCGAAGCCCAGGCGCGCGTGGCTTCCGCGTCGAGCGCGCTGGCTCTGGCCCGAAGCGACCTCGCCAGAGCCGAGCGGCTGGTAGCCGAGGACGCCATTGCGGCCAACGAAGTCGACCGCCTGCGGGCCGAAGTGCGGGTGAACGAAGCCGCGCTGGCCGCTGCTCAGGCGACTGCGCGCATCCGGGCGCTGGACGTGGAATTCACCACCGTGCGCGCACCGATTGCAGGGCGGGTTTCCGATCGCCGGATCGATGCCGGCAATCTCGTGGCCGGCGACAGCGCCCTGCTGACCACGATCAACGCGGTTGACCCCATCCACTTCAGCTTCGAGGGCAGCGAGGCGCTGTTTCTCAAGGCCCGCCGGGAAGGGCTGGGTGATGCGCAGGTGGAAATCCGCCTGGCCGACGAGACCGGCTATCGCTGGCAGGGACGACTGGACTTCACCGACAACGGCCTCGATCCGCGATCGGGCACGATCCGCGCCCGTGCTGTCTTGCAGAACCCCGACGGGTTCCTCGCTCCCGGTTTGTTCGGCAACATGCGCATGGCTACCGGAACCACCGTGAACGCACTGCTGGTACCCGATACCGCCGTTACCACCGACCAGACGCGCAAGTTGCTGCTGGTGGTTGACCGCGAAGGCACCGTTGCCGCCCGCGAAGTGGAACTGGGGCCGCTGGTTGATGGCCTGCGAGTGATCCGCAGCGGCCTGACGCGCAGCGATCGGGTGGTGATCCAGGGCGTGCAGATGGCGATCCCCGGCCAGAAGGTGCAGGCCCGCCCCGGCACCATCGCCGCCCCGCCGGCCCCCGCAAACGATCCGGGTGAGGCGCCGGTGCGCGCCGCCGCTGCCTCCAGCGCCACCGTTACCCGCTAACCTCCGCGCACCCGCCACCGGTCGCCCCTCACTCCCGTCACGGAGCCCTGCCATGCGCCTGTCCCGCTTCTTCATCGACCGGCCGATCTTTGCCGCGGTGATCGCCATCCTGATCACGTTGGCGGGAGCCATCTCCTACCTGTTCCTGCCGGTTGCCCAGTATCCCGAAGTGGTGCCGCCAACGGTGACGGTAAACGCGGTTTACCCAGGCGCGTCTGCCGAGACGGTGGCCGATACCGTGGCCAACCCGATCGAACAGGAGATCAACGGAGTGGACGGGATGCTGTACCTGTCCAGCCAGTCCACCGGTGACGGGCGGGTGACCATCACCGTCACCTTCGCGCCGGGCACCGATCTCGATGAAGCGCAGGTGCTGGTGCAGAACCGCGTGGCGATTGCCGAGCCGCGCCTGCCCGAAGAGGTGCAGCGGCTGGGTGTGGTGACGGCGAAGACTACGCCGGACTTTCTGCTGATCGTCAACATGGTCTCGCCCGATGGCAGCCTGACCCGCGAATACATCTCCAACTATGCCCAGACCCGCATCAAGGACCGGCTGGCCCGCATCGAGGGCGTGGGCGGGGTGCAGCTGTTCGGCAGCCGCGAGCTGGCCATGCGGGTGTGGATCGATCCCGGCCGCGCCGCCGCGCTGGGCCTGACGGCGGGCGACATCGTCCAGGCACTGCGCAGCCAGAACGTGCAGGTGGCCGCCGGTACCCTGGGCCAGCAGCCGAGCCCCGACAGCGCCTTCCAGGTCAACGTGGAGACGCAGGGCCGCTTCACCAGCCCCGAGCAGTTCGCCAACGTGGTGATCCGCACCGATGAAGCTGGCCGCCAGGTGCGCGTGGGCGATGTGGCGCGGGTTGAAATCGGCGCACAGGACTATGCCACCAGCGCGTACCTGGACGAGATGGACTCGGTGATCATCCCCGTCCTGCAGGAGCCGGGCTCCAACGCGCTTGCCAGCGCCGAGGCGGTGCAGGCGGCGATGGCGGAAATGTCGGCCGATTTCCCGGCAGGCCTGGAATACCGCATCGTCTACAATCCCACCGAATTCATCGCCCAGTCGATCGACGAGGTGATCAAGACTCTGATCGAGGCGATCGTGCTGGTGGTGCTGGTGATCGTGGTGTTCCTGCAGAAGTGGCGCGCCTCGGTGATCCCGGTGCTGGCGATCCCGATTTCGCTGGTGGGCACTTTCGCGGTGCTGGCGATGCTCGGCTATTCGCTCAACAACCTGTCGCTGTTCGGGCTGGTGCTGGCGATCGGCATCGTGGTGGACGATGCGATCGTGGTGGTCGAGAACGTGGAGCGCAACCTGGAGGCGGGGATGACCCCGCTGGAGGCCGCGCGCACCAGCATGGACGAGGTTGGCGCGGCGCTGATCGCCATCGTGCTGGTGCTGTGCGCAGTGTTTGTGCCCACGCTGTTCATCGGCGGCCTGTCGGGCGCGTTCTACCAGCAGTTCGCGGTGACCATCTCGGCGGCGACGGTGATCTCGCTGGTGGTGTCGCTCACGCTCAGCCCGGCGCTGTCCGCCCTGCTGCTGAGCAAGCACGAGGCCCCGCACGGCAACGACCCGCGCTGGCGGCAGGTGTTGCACGGCGCTGGCGACCGGTTCAACCGCGCCTTCGATCGCTTCAGTGACTGGTACGGTCGCTGGACGGCGCGGGCCGTGGCCATGCCGAAGCGGATGATGGCGGTCTATGGCGGCCTGATCGCGGCCACCGCGCTGGCGCTGTTCGCCACCCCCACCGGCTTCATCCCGCAGCAGGACCAGGGCTATTTTCTGACCGTGATCCAGTTGCCGCCGGGCAGTTCAACGCAGCGCACCGATGCGGTGATGAAGCAGGTGGCCGAACGGATGCTGCCGATCCCGGGGATATCGGGCACGGTCATGCTGTCGGGCTTCGACGGCACCAGCGAGACGCAGAGCGCCAGCTCGGCCGCGGCCTACTGGGTGCTTGATGATTTCGAAGATCGCGCGGCGGCTGGCCAGGATATCGACAGCCTGATGGCCGCCGCCCAGGCTGCCACGGCCGATATCAACGAGGCGCGCCTGATGATCGTAAAGCCGCCGGTGATCCGGGGCATTGGCTCGGCCGGCGGCTTCCGCATGATGATCGAGGACCGCAACGGTGCCGGCTACAAGGCGATGCAGGACATGGCCTATGCCGTGATTGCCGAGGCCAACCAGCGGCCGGGGCTGGCGGGGGTCTATACCTTCTTCGACACCGGCACGCCGCGCGTCCACGCCGATATCGACCGCGACAAGGCGCAGATCCTGGGCGTGTCCCCCAGTGCCGTGTTCGAGACGCTGCAGGTCTATCTCGGCAGCGCCTTCATCAACGATTTCAACCTGCTGGGCCGCACCTATCGCGTGACCGCGCAGGCCGATGCCCCGTTTCGTGATGATGCGGCGGATATTGCCGGGCTCTACACCCGGTCGAATACCGGGGCGATGGTGCCGCTGGGCTCGCTGGCCACGCTGACCGACACCACCGGCCCCTACCGCGTCACCCGCTACAACCTGGTGCCGGCCGTGGCGGTGGACGGCGATACCGCACCCGGCTTCTCCACCGGACAGTCGCTGGAGACGATGGAGCAGGTGGCGGCGCAGGTGCTGCCGCGCGGCTGGGACGTGGAATGGACCGGCATCGCCTACCAGCAGGATACGGCCGGCAACACCGCCGCCATCGTCTTCGCGCTGGCCGTGCTGCTGGTCTTCCTGGTGCTGGCGGCGCAGTATGAAAGCCTGATCATGCCGCTGGCGATCATCCTGATCGTGCCGATGTGCCTGCTGGCGGCGATGATCGGGGTCAACCTGCGCGGCATGGACAACAACGTGCTGACGCAGATCGGCCTGGTGGTGCTGATTGCGCTGGCAGCCAAGAACGCGATCCTGATCGTGGAGTTCGCCCGCCAGGGTGAGCAGCACCACGGCCTCACCCCGGTGGAAGCGGCGGTGCAGGCCGCCCGCACCCGCCTGCGCCCGATCCTGATGACCAGCTTTGCCTTCATCCTGGGGTCGGTGCCGCTGGTGGTCGCCACCGGGGCAGGCGCGGAACTGCGCCAGGCGCTGGGCACGGCGGTATGCTTCGGGATGCTGGGGGTGACCGGGTTCGGCCTGGTGTTCACGCCCACGTTCTACGTCGTCTGCCGCGCGCTGGGTGACCGTCTGGCCGCTTTGCGCGCCTCCTGGTCCCGCCCGGCTGCCGGCTCGCCCGTGGCCACGCCCGCTGAATGATGGAGTTCGCCATGCGTCTTCGCTCTCTTACCCTGACCTTATCCACGCTGGCCCTGGCGGCCTGCGCGGTGGGGCCGGATTACGTCGCTCCAGTCCCCCCACCCCTGGCGACGACCGGCCCCTTTCTTTCCGTCGAGGCGGGCGTGGTGACGCCCACCCCGCTGCCCGACCAGTGGTGGCGGCTGTACGATGATCCCGTGCTCGATGGCCTGGTGGCCGATGCCCTGGCCGCCAACACCGACGTGCGCCAGGCCAGCGCCCGTATACAGCGCGCCCGTGCTGCCTTGCGCGGGGCGCGGGCCGGGCAGTTGCCGCAGACCGGGCTCGGGGCCGGCACCAGCTATGGCCGCGCGGCTGAAAGCACGCTGCCGCCGGGCGCGGACCGGGAAGGCTTTGCCTATGATGGCGGCTTGTCGATCAGCTACGAGGCAGACCTGTTCGGCCGGGTGGGCCGGGGGGTAGAAGCGGCGCGGGCGGACGTGGAAGTCGCCCAGGCCGATGCCGACACGGTGCGCGTGCTCGTGGTGGCAGAGACCACTCGCGCCTATGCCGATGCCGCCGGCGCGGCAGCACAGGTTGCCGTGGCGCAGGATATCGTGGCGCTGCTGGACCGGTCGATTGCCGTTACCAGCCGCCGCCACGAAGCCGGGGTGGAAAGCGGACTTGGCCTGGCGCAGTTGCAGGCCCTGCGCGAACAGCGCGCCGCCGCCATCCCCCTGCTGCAGGCCGAGCGGCAGGCGGCGCTCTTCGCCCTGGCAACGCTGACCGGCCGCACGCCTGCCGCACTTCCGCCGGTTGCGGGGGAGCGCAGCGTGGCGCTGACCATCGCCACGCCATTGCCCGTGGGCGATGGCAGCGCGCTGCTCGCCCGTCGCCCGGATATTCGCGCGGCGGAGCGTCGCCTGGCAGCCGACACCGCCCGCATCGGGATTGCCACCGCAGACCTATACCCGCGCGTGACGCTGGGCGGGTCGGTAGGCGCGAGTGCTGCGGGGCTGGGCGACCTGCTGACCGGCGGAGCCCTTCGCTTCCTCCTTGGCCCGCTGGTGGACTGGGCCTTTCCCAACACCGAAGCGGTGCGGGCGCGCATCGACGCCGCCGATGCCGAGGCACAGGGCTCGCTGGCGGCGTTCGACGGTGCCGTGCTGATCGCACTGCAGGAAACCGAGACAGCGCTCAGCACCTACGCCCGCTCGCTCGACAGGCGGCAGCGGCTGCAGGCGGCCGAGGCTGCGGCCACGCGGGCGATGCAGATCAGCCGTGCCCGCCAGCGCGAAGGGACCACCAACGCGCTCGAGCGGCTGGACGCCGAACGCACCCTGGCGGAGGCCCGGGCCGCACTGGCCGAGCAGGACGCCCTTGTCTCGCGTGCGCAAATCCGGGTCTTCCTCGCTCTTGGCGGGGGGTGGTCGGCGCAGACTCCCGCTCGTGCCGACGACGTACGGTCATAGTGACAGCCGGGCCGGATTACCGGACCCGGGCGATCCGCAAATTGGGGCGGTCCGGCAAGATGGTGGAGTGGCCCTGCTGGCACGGCGGTAGGGCTCAGCGGCCCACGTGGATCGACACGATCCGGCCGTCGGCTCGGAGCCCGGGTAGTCGGCATCGTCGAAACTGGTCCAGTCGAACGGCGTGATTTCCGGCGGATCGAATTCGGGCGGCACCCACTCGGGCGGATTCACTGGGGCGCCGCCCATTCGGGCGGATCGAAGGTGACGGGCTCGATAGGCGGGGGGCCGCGCTTCGCTTGCGCGGGTATGGCCGCACGGCTAGACCGCAGGGCGACGATGATCGTCACCCCGGCAACGGGCGCAGGCTGCTGGGGAGGAGCACCTGGACATGGACGACAACGCGCTGATTGCCTCGCTCTACGGCGCAACGACCGACCCCGCGCGGTGGACGGCCACGCTCGATGCCATCAAGCAGCGGCTGGGCCTGGCCAGCGTGGTGGTGCAGCGGCTGGGCACGCAGGAAAACCTGCTGCTTCCGCTGGTCAATTTCCGCGATTCCTGGTCCAGCGCCCACGCGGCAGAGCACGATGCCTGGGCCAATTCCCCCGCCAGCCCGCGCTTTCGCAGCGATACCCAGCAGACGGTGGAACTGGAGATCGACAGCGACCAGCGCAGCGAGGCCTTCACTCCGGAGGACCGGCAGGAACTGCAGGAAGGCCTGGCCGGGTGCGGCCTGGGATCGGGCTTCTGGATCGGCTACCGACTGGAGCCGGGCGACTTCATAACCCTGATCTGCCACCGTCCGCGCGGCGAATGGCATGACATTACCCCGCGCGAGCAGCGCTTCCTGGACACGCTGACCCCGCATTTCGGGCAGATCTCGCGGCAGATCGCCAGCCTGTCGGAAGCGCGCGCGCGGTTTGCCCTGGCGGAACAGATCATGCAGTCCGCCACCCTGCCGATCCTGGCCTGCGACGATGGCCTGCGGGTGCACTGGCTGAACGGCGCGGCGGAGCGGTTGCTGCAGGCGCTGCCGCAGGTGCGGCTGGCGGGCAACGCGCTGCAGTTCCGCCAGCCGCAGGCCGCTGCTGCCGTGCGCGACCTTGTGCGCGGATCGGCAGGCGGCACCTGCCTGGTGGCGGGAGACCTGCCGCTGGACGGGGTGCTGCTGCGCTACCTGCAGCGCGCCAGCCCCGGACCCGACACCTGGCAGCGGGACCTGACGCTGCTGGCGCTCACCTCGCCGCGCATGCCGCCGCAGGTGGACGCGGCTGCGATCGAGCGGTTCTTCGGCCTGACGCCCGCCGAGGCGCTGCTGACCGCTGCGCTGGTGCAGGGGCTGACGGTGAAGGAGTATGCCGCCGGTCGCGGCATTGCCGAAGGGACCGCGCGGATGCAGTTAAAAAGTGCCCTCGCCAAGGCCGGGGTGGGCCGGCAGACCGATCTGGTGCGCCACGTGTGCACTGCGCTGGCGCGGCTGTAACCGCACCGCAGCACCTGTCACAATTCGGCCCCGCATATCCCATTTGGTACTGATCGCGAGTTTCGCGCCCCGGTAATCCGGCCTCCAAACATGGAGGAGGATTACCGATGACCCGTTTCAGAACCGGCCGTATCAGAACCGGGCTGGCCAGCCTGTGCGCGCTGGCCGCTGCGGTTTCCGGAACTGCCGCGTTTGGCCAGCCCGTGCTGCCTGAGGTGCTGCAGGGTGGCGCGGCGGCCAGCGAAGTGCCGGTGACGGTGCAGAACCTGCGCTGGCTGATGCTGGACCAGCCGTTCAGCAGCCTGGCGTTTCGCAGCATGGACCGGCTGTTCACCACCCGCACCGTGCCACATGCCGGCCAGCCCTGGGTGCTGCCGCAGGCCAGCCACGCGCTGGATTTCAGCTATGACTTCGGCGGGCGCACCTGGTCGGCGCAGGAGGGGATCGAGCGGACCTATACCAACGCCATCATGGTGCTGAAGGACGGGCGCGTGGTCTATGAGGCGTACCGCAACAACAGCACCCCGGCGGACCGGTTCATGGGCTGGTCGGCCACCAAGTCGCTGGTCTCGATCATGGTCGGCGTGGCGGCTGAGCAGGGGTTGATCGCCTCGCTGGACGATCCCGTTGACCGCTACCTGCCCGAACTGGCCGAAGGCGGCTATCGCGGGGTGACGGTGCGGCAGGTGCTGCAGATGCGATCGGGCGTGGCTTACGAGGAGCGTTACGACTTCGCCAATCCCGGCGCGGCGGCCAGCAACCACATCGGTGCGCTGGTGCAGAACCGGGTGCGTTTCGTGGATGCCGCGCGGACCATCGAGCGCAAGGCTGAGCCGGGCGCGCTGTTCGAATACAAGACGCTGGATACTGCCGTGCTGGGCCTGCTGCTCGAACGGGTAAGCGGGATGCCGCTGGCCGCCTACATGGCGCGCAACCTGTGGGAGCCGCTGGGGGCCGAGGCGGACGGCTTCTTCATCATGGACGGCGCGCCCGGTGTGGGCCGCGAGTTCAGCGGCGCGGGCTATAACGCCACGCTGCGCGATTTTGCCCGCGTGGGTCAGATGATGCTGGACGGCGGCGTGGCCAACGGCCGGCGCATCGTTTCGGCGGACTGGGTGGCCCAGTCCACCCGGCCTACCGAGCGCGTGCCCGAGCCGGGCCTTGGCTATGGCATGCAGTGGTGGACCATGGGCGATACCGCCTATTCCGCCATCGGCCTGCAGGGACAGTACATCTTCGTCGATCCGGCCACTCGCACCGTGGTGGTCAAGCTCAGCTATTTCCCGCCGCTGGGCGATGAGGCGGACAACGAGACGCAGGCTTTCCTGCGCGCCGCATCGGCCTGGCAGCCGCGCTGACAGTCACGACAAAACCATAATATATCAGAGGGGAAGACCATCATGAGCATCACCCGCTATCTTGCCGCTGCCAGTGTGCTGGCGCTGGCCCTGCCGCAGGCCGCCGCGGCGCAGGATGAGGCTGCCACCAGTGCCGACACCGCAGGGCTGGGCGATATCATCGTCACCGCCCAGCGGCGCGAGGAGAACCTGCAGAACGTGGCCGTGGCCGCCACCGCGCTTGATGGGGAGGCGCTGGCCGACCGCGGGGTGATCAACACGCTGGGGCTGGAAACCATCGCCCCGGCCGTCTCGATCACCGATGCCGGGATTACCCAGGCGGTCAACATCCGCGGCATCGGCCTAGCCGCCGGGTCGCCCAACGTGACTGCGGGCGTTGCCACCTATGTCGACGGGCTGTTCCAGCCACCGATCGTGCAATCCAACAGCTTCTTCGACCTGGCCGGCGTGGAAGTGTTCCGCGGGCCGCAGGGCACCTTCGTGGGCAGCAATTCCACCGGCGGGGCGATCTTCCTCAATTCGCAGAAGCCGGAATTCGGCGCGGTAGAGGGGTATGCCCAGGCCGAGGCGGGCAGTTACGACCTGTTCGCCGTGGAAGGCGCGGTTACCGTGCCGCTGGGCGAAGACCTGGCCTTCCGCGCCGCCGGCCTGCACCGCCAGCGCGACAGCTATTACACCGATGTCGGCCCCTTCGCCAACGAGGCCGGGCGGCTGGACGAGACGGCGGGCCGCTTCACCCTGCGCTGGCAGCCGGGTGCGTTCGAGGCGCTGGCCCGCGTGCAGATCAACGACCGGCAAACCGGCGGCTATGCCTACCGCCCCATCGCGGGCACCCAGTTCGGCACCTATCGCACGGGCGACATCTACACGCTCAGCTTCGACACCCCCACCGCGCGGCGCGAGCGGGCGGTGCAGGCCAGCCTGGAACTGCGCCAGGAGTTGGGCGACGGCACCGTGCTGCGCTCGCTCAGCGGCTTCCAGCACAAGCGGATCAACGCGCTCAACGACGACGATGCCTCGCAGGCCCCGTTCCTGATCCCCGATCCCAACGGCCCCCCTACCATCGTCGGCGGCGAGGTCAGCTCGGACTATTTCGCGGGCGAGAAGCAGTACAGCCAGGAAATCAACGTGATCTCCCCCACCGATGGGGACCTGAGCTGGGTGGTCGGCGGATATTTCCAGCGCAACCTGATCACCGTGCGCATCTTCCAGGACCAGGCGGGCTTTCCCACCGACATCTTCCCGGACAACAAGCGCACCACGCTGGGCCTGTTCGGCCAGGTCAACTACCAGCTTGATCCTGACCTGGAATTGCAGGTGGGCACGCGCTGGTCATCGTACGAAGCCAGCGGCACGGGCGAGGTGCTGATCGGGCGCGGCATTCCAGGCTTCCCGCCCGATGGCCTGCCGGTGGCAGACCTGTCCGGCCGCCACAAGGACGACATGGTGACCGGCAAGGTGGCGCTGAACTGGACGGTGGACGATGGCCACCTGCTCTATGCCTTCGCCTCGCGCGGCTACAAGCCGGGCGGCTTCAACTCCGCCACTTCGCGCTTCGCGCCGGAAACGGTGTGGAACTACGAAGTGGGGCTGAAGAGCGAGCTGTTCGACCGCCACATCCGCACGCAGGTCGATGCCTTCTATTACGATTACAACGATTTCCAGTTCGAGATCCTGGAGCCGTCCACCGGCTTCAGCGGGGTGGAGAACGTGGCCGGCGGCACCATCAAGGGGCTGGAGGCGCAGGTGCAGGGCCGCTTCGGCGGGCTGATGCTGGATGGCAGCGTGGCCTATGTGAAGTCGAACATCGACGGGCTGACCTTCGTCAACACCCGGCTGGTGCCCAGCGGCACCACCGTGCCGCAGTGCCCGGCGGGCGTGCCTGCCGACCCGCTGGTATGCTTCGACTATACCCCGGCCATCGTCACCACCCAGGGCGGGCGAAGCCTCTATTCGCCCAAGTGGACCTATAACGCCAGTGTAGCCTACGAGATCGAACTGGGGGGCGACATGTACCTGACCCCGCGGGTCAACTACTCGCACGTAGGCGATCGTTTCACCTACCTGGCCTATGATCCGGTGACCGACCTGATCGAGGGCTATGACCTGGTCTCCGCCAGCCTGACGCTGGCGATGGATCCAGTCACGGTGGAAGCCTATGGCACCAACCTGACGCGCGAACGCTACGTCTCGGGCCAGTTCGGGCTCAACGAATTCTATGGTGCCCCGCGCGAGTTCGGCGTGCGCGTCTCTGCCAGATACTGAGCGCAGCCGCCAAGGGAAAGGCCGGTGGCGACCGCGTGTCGCCACCGGCCTTTCCTTGCGGGTAACCGCGATCAGGCGGCCAGTTCGGCCTTGCGTGCCCGCATCTGCTCGCCCAGCGCCTTCAGGTCCATGTCGCTGGAGCGGCATTCGGGGAACATCTCCCCTTCCTCTTCCTTCACGTGATGGTCGATGTATTCGCCCAGCACCTTCACCTTGGCATCGAACAGCGGTTCGGCCGGGCTGCTGGCCTGGATCTGGGCGATCAGGTCCTTGGCGCTGGCGTGCTCCACCTCGGCCTCGTCGATCAGGTCGTCCTCGTCCAGCGCCTCGTAGGCGGCGGGATAGAAGATTTCCTCCTCGATCTGGGCATGCACGGTCAGGGCATCGCAGATCTGCGTGGCGAGGGCCTGCTTGTCGGCATCCTCCTCCAGCTTCTCGTAATCGGCGAACATCTTCTTCACCTCGCGGTGATCGGCCTTAAGCAGGGCGATGGCATCCTGCGGGCGCTTGGCGGCGGCAGTGGCACGGCGGGTAGTGCGCGCACCCTTTTTGGGTTTGGCGCGAGTGGTCTTGGTCGGCATGGGATTACCTCTCCGGTAAGCGGGTGGGGGACTCCGCTAATCATGCACGGGCAGGGCCGTTCCCAGTTTCGCGACGAGTGGAAACGCGCTAGCGCCGGGCCTGCCGGCCAGCCGTTTTCAAGCCCCGGCCATTCCTAGGCGCCAATGGCCGACCGCAAGGCCCGTTCCACCACCGCATCGCCCAGCTTCTCGGCGGAAGGCAGGACCCGGCTGGAACGGATCACGCCCTTGCGCACCATCGAGGCGAAGCCATAGATGGCCGACCAGTAGGCGATGGACCGCAGGCCAGCTTCCGCGCCGTCGATATCCGGGCAGGCAGCCACGACCGCGCCACTGAGCATTTCGTGCGCGCCAAGCTGGTAATCCAGCAGCAGCGGATCGATCGCGGGCGTGGTCAGCTCGCTTTCGTACATCAGGTCCACCAGGTGGGGGTTGGCGGCGGCAAAGGCCACGAACACGCGGCCCAGTTCGCGCAGCCGCGCCACCGGATCGCCCGTCGCCGCCACAGCCACGCGCGACAGGCTCAGCATCTCGGCAAAGCCCTCGCTCGCAACGGCCAGCAGCAGGGCCCGCCGGTCCGGGAAATGGTGATAGGGGGCCCCGGGCGAAACGCCCACCTGTTGGGCCAGCGTGCGCATGGACAGGCCCAGGTGGCCGTGCGCTGCCACCCAGCCGCGTGCCGCGGCCAGCAGGTCACCGCGCAGGTCTTCCTTGTGATAGGGCTTCTTGCTGGCCATCGCTTTGGGCTTTCCGTTCGCTGCCGCCCTAACACCGATTGGCGCGGGGGCCAGCCCAATCTGGCGCTTGCATCTAATTTAAGCAACGCTTAGATAGCGTTTCGAAGGGCGCAAGGATCGCCCCGCCGGGGAGCGGACAGACCATGACGACACGACGCGAAGCCATCGGCCTGCTGGCCCATCTCGGCCTGGGTGCGGGAGCAGCGGCGCTGCTGCCGGGCGGCGTGCTGGCGCAAGCCGGGAGCGCGGGCGGCGACTGGCGGCCCTTGCTGAACGGGCGTGACCTGACCGGCTGGACTTTCTTCCAGGATGGCGTGGGCGCGCAGGACCGCGACGGGGTGATCGCCTTCCACGATGGCGAGATGCACGTGCTGGGCCCGGAATACACAGGCCCGGAGAACCCCGGCATGGGCTATATCGCCACGGCGGAGGAATACGGCGATTATCACCTGAGCCTGGAATACAAGTGGGGCCCGCGCCGCTTTGCCCCGCGTGAACTGGCCAAGCGTGACAGCGGCATCCTCTACCACGCCCCCTCGGGCCGTGATTACCTGTGGCCGGACTGCGTGGAATACCAGATCATGGAGCAGAGCACGGGCGATGCCATCCCGGTCAACCACCGGGCGATCCAGGCGATATCCGCCGGGGGCCTGCCTTCGTGGCCGCGCGACTTCCCCGGCAACACGCAGTATGCGCCGCAGGTGAATGCCGGGCCCAACCTGCGCCAGCATATCCGGGCAGACGGCAACTTCGATACGCTGGAAGGCTGGAACACGGTGGAGCTGATCTGCCGGGGTGACAGCGCGGCCCACGTGGTCAACGGGCGCATTGTCACCGCGCTCTATGGCCTGCAGGCCCAGCATGAGGCCGATCGCGCCTATGCCAGTGTCACGCGCGGGCGCATCCTGTTGCAGATCGAAAGCGCGGAAATTTCTTTCCGCAACGTCCGCATCCGCTCGCTGTAAGGCTCAGCCGCGCGCGTCTTCCAGCACCAGTTCGGCCGCCCGCTGCGCCACCGCGATGGCAGGGCCGTTGGTGTTGCCGGAAACGGGCGTGGGCATGATCGAGCAGTCGATGACCCGCAGCCCTGCCACGCCGTGAACGCGGCAGCGCGCATCGGTGACCGAATCCGCCGGGCTGGTGCCCATGCGGCAGGTGCCGGTGCCGTGCAGGCCGCCTTCTACCATCTTGGCCAGTTCGGCGGCGATGGCCTCGTCATCCTGCACTTCCGGTCCGGGCATCCGCTCCCGGCCGATGAAGGGCTTCAGCGGATCGCTGGTGGCGATGGCGCGGAACAGCTTGAACAGCTCGATCGACTTGGCCTTGTCGTAGGGGTCGGCCCAGATGGCGGTGTCGATCACCGGCACGGTGCGGAAATCGGGTGACGTCACCGTCACGCTGCCACGGCTCCTGGGGCGCAGGTGATAGCCGGAGAAGGTGAGGCCCGGATTGGGGGTGAGCGGGCTACCGGGCTTGGCGGCCATCTCGTTCACCGTGCGCATGGCAAAGGGGGCGGCGGCCACCTGGAAATCGGGCCAGTCCGCGTCCACCCCCTCGCTGGCAACGAGGCCGGTCAGCGGCATGCCCACGCGGGCCAGGTGGCCGGTGCCGGTGAGGAAATACTGCAGGGCATTGCGGTACAGCCGCCAGCCGAAGAACTCGCGATTGGTGCCGGGGTGGTTGGTCAGGTCGAACGAGACGCCGAACTTGGTGTGATCGGACAGGTTCTGGCCCACGGCGGGCAGGTCGGCCAGCACCGGGATGTCGAGGCCCTGCAGTGCTGCGCCCGGCCCCACGCCGGAGAGCTGGAGCAGGTGGGGCGAGCCATAGACCCCGGCGGAGAGGATCACCTCGCCCTTGGCGGTGAACGTGCGTTCCTGCCCGTGGGCCTCGGTGACAACCCCGGTAGCGCGGCCGTTTTCGATCACGATGCGCTTCACCGCCGTGTGCATGGCCACGGCCAGGTTGCGGCGGCCCTCCACCGGCTTGATGAAGGCCTTGTAGGTGCTCTCGCGGACGCCCTTGCGGTCCACCGTGTATTGCGAGCGGCCCACGCCGTGGGAGTAGGGCTGGGTGATGTCGTCCAGCCAGGGCATGCCTTGCGTGGCGAAACCTTGCGCCAGCGCGTCGAACACCGGGCTTTGATAGGTGCTGGCGGTGATTTGCAGCTCGCCATCGCGGCCACGGCCGGGGTGGGCGCCGGCCTCGCGATAGCTTTCCACCTGTTTGTAGCAGCGGGCGATCTCGTCCCAGCCCCAGCCGGGCAGGCCCATGGCGGTCCAGCTATCGAAGTCCTGCGGCATGCCGGGCAGGTACCAGGTGCCGTTGATCGCGCTCGATCCGCCCATGCCGCGGCCATAGGTGTGGATGCCGCCGCGCATCCCTTCGCGCGGTTTCAGCGGGTAGACGCGGAAGTAGGCCGGGTTGCCCATGATCTTCACGAAGCCGCCGGCCATCTTGATGAAGGGGTGCTGGTTGTCGCCCCCGTCCTCGATCAGCAGGACGCGGGTGGCAGGATCGGCGCTGAGCCGGTTGGCGAGGACGCAGCCGGCCGAGCCTGCGCCGATGATGATGTAGTCGAAGCTGTCCACTGATCCCGTCCCCTGGGGCCTGATTGCGTTTGTCCGGCGCGTCATAATGGGCTTGACCGCGCTCGTCCAGAAAATTAGAAGCCCAATTCTATTAGTGGCCCCAAGGTCACTTCCAATTCTGTGGGTGAGGATAGCGATGCTGCCAGTCGAACGTGTGATCGGGGAAGAAGGGCTTGCTGCCAGCGGCAGCGGCGTGAAACTGGCCATGCGCCTGCCGTGGTATCGCAGCCTGCCGTTCTCGGTGGTCGAAGTGGCCAGCCTGGAGGTTGACGGCAGGGCGGTCGACCTCTCCGACGCGCAGATCGAATACAATGGCGAGAGCTGGCCGCTGGCCGAGAATGGCGAGAAGGTCGACACCTTCTGGTTCATCCGCGATTCGTCGTTCCTGGTGCTTCCCTCGCTGGCCCTTCCGGTCGACAGCGAGCACGAGGTGGCGCTGAACCTGTTCGTCAGCCCGCCCTACATTCCCGGCATGAAGCGCGTGAACCCGCAGACCGACACGCTGCGCGTGGCCGCCTGAGAGAGGATCGAACAATGACCACCGCCACCGGCCCCAAAGTGGGCGTCACGCTCTATTCGTTCACCAACGAATTCCTCACCCGCCAGTTCGAGCTGGATACGCTGCTGGCCGAAGTGGCGAAGCGCAAGCTTGGTCCCAACATCGAGATCATCGGCTTCCAGAGCTTCCGCGAGTTCCCCGACGTGTCGGACGCCTTCGCCGAGCAGTTCCAGCAGATGATGGCCGATACCGGCCTTAACCCCGTGTCCTGCGCGATCAATTCCGACCGCTTCCTGAAGCCCGGCCAGCAGCCGATCGAGGACGCGGCGTTGGTGGAGTACCACAAGCGCCAGCTGCGCAGCGCCAAGAAGCTGGGCTTCCAGCTGGTCCGCTACCAGTTCGCGCTGCCGGTCCACCTGCTGCCCGAGGTCGCTCCCTATGCCGAGGAGCTGGACATCCGCATGGGCGTGGAAGTCCACGCGCCGATGTGGGCCGGCCACCCGGCCGTGCAGGCCTATGGCGAGATGTACGACAAGCTGAACACCCCCTACCTGGGCTGGATTCCGGACTTCGGTGGGACGGCCAGCCGCATCCCGGAATCGATGCTGGACGCCGCCCGCGCCAAGGGTGCGAAGGAAGACCTGCTGAACAAGCTGAAGGAAGTCTGGCTGCAGGACGGGCAGAGCTACGAAAAGGCCGGGCGTTTGCGCGAATGGGGCATGGCCCACGGGCATGAGCCGCTGCACATCCAGGCGGCGTGCCTGGCCTTCTTCATCCTCTCCAACCACGACCCCAAAAGCTGGGCCGCGCTGGTTGACCGCACGATCCACATCCACGGCAAGTTCTACGGCGTGAGCGAGGACCTGGTTGAGGAAGCGATCGACTACGACACGATCCTGCGCCTGTTCAAGGATGGCGGCTTCACCGGCACGATGGTGAGCGAGTGGGAAGGCCACGCCTATGACATGCGCGACGCCTTCGAACAGGTGCGCCGCCACCAGGCGATGGCCCGCCGGGTGTGGGGGCCGGACGCATGAGCTGGGAGCTATCCGTCAACCTCGAATATGGCTTCACTGAAGCGGGCGAGAAGATCGAAGACCGCATTGCCGCAGCCGCCGCTGCGGGCTTTACCAAGGTGGAACTGTTCCTTCTCAAGGGCCGCGACCTGCCAGCCATCAAGGCGGCGCTGGATGCCAACGGCGTGCAACTGGTCAGCACTGTGGCGGACTACGTCACCCAGCTGGTCGACCCCGCCACGCATGACGGCTTCTGCGAAACCTTCCGCGAGGCGGCCGAGAACGCCCGGTTCCTGGGCTGCGGCAACGTGGTGGTCACTTCCGGGCGCGGCGTGCCCTGGCTGAAGCGGCCGGTGCAGCTTGCCATCTTTGCCGATGCGCTGCGCAAGATCGTGCCGATTGCCGAGGAACTGGGCACCACGATCCTGCTGGAATCGGCCAATACCCGGCACGATCATCCCGGCGTGCTGTGCTCGACCACGCAAGACAGCGTGGTGGTAGCCGACATGGTCGATAGTCCGCGCGTGAAGGTGCTCTACGATCTCTACCATTCGGTGGTGGAGGGCGAAGATCCGGAAGCCGAGTTGCAGGCCGCGATGCACCAGGTGGTGCACGTCCAGATTGCCGATGCGCCGGGGCGGGGTGAACCGGGGTCTGCCGCTATCGACTGGCCGGGCGCGCTCGCGATGCTCGAACGGCTGGGCTACCGCGGCCTGATCGGCATCGAATGCCAGCCGCAGCGTCCGTCGGCCGAAGCCTTCGCCCACATCCGGAACCTTTGCCGCTGAGGCCGCAAAGCTATCCAGCGGGCGGATAGCTCCCTATCCGTTCAAAGCGGTTCATCAATCGGTCCATTGGCCCTAAGGTCTGCCCTGAACGGACCGCGCAGCATGGCGCGGCGATAAGGGGTGGATCGATGAAGCTGGTTTCGCGCAAGGGCTGCGGCCTGCTGGTGCTGGGCGTGATCGTGGCTCTGGGCCTGTTTCTGCTGGTCAACCGCGATACGATCCAGCGCATGTTCCTGGGCGGGGTGAAAGTCTACGAGACGCAGGCGCCCGATATTCCCGCCGACCTGCCGCGCCCGGCCATCCTGGTCTTCTCCAAGACCAACGGCTTCCGCCACGAAGAGGCGATCCCGGCTGCCAATGACCTGTTTGCCCGACTGGCGCAGGAGAACGGCTGGGGCATCTACACCACTGAAAACGGCGCGGCCTTCTCGCCCGAAATCCTCGCCCGCTTCGATGCGGTGGTGTTCAACAACGTATCGGGCGACGTGTTCACCCCCGATCAGCGCGAAGCCTTCAAGTCCTTCATAGAGAACGGCGGCGGCTTCGTGGGTTTCCACGGCAGCGGTGGCGATAATGAATATGCCTGGACCTGGTATGTCGACGAGCTGATCGGCGCGCAGTTCATCGGCCACCCGATGGACCCGCAGTTCCAGCAGGCCACCTTGCGGGTAGAGGACAAGAACCACCCCGCCACGGCCACGCTGCCGGACGAATGGACGCGCGAGGAGGAGTGGTATTCCTTCGCCGCCTCGCCCCGGGCCAAGGGCTACAACGTGCTGCTGACGCTGGATGAGGCGACCTACCAGCCCGAAGGGCTGATGGGGCAGGACCTGGCGATGGGGGCCGATCACCCGATGGTCTGGTGGCACTGCCAGGGCCAGGGGCGCGCGTTCTTCTCGGCGCTGGGCCACAAGGCGGAATATTACGCCGAGGCCGGCAATGTCGCCCTGCTGCTGGGTGCCACGCGCTGGGCGCTGCGGCTGGAAGGGGAGGGCTGCGATCCGGCACCGACCAACGGGACCAACGGGGAAGGGGAATAGGAATGGCCAGCCAGCCACAACCGGCGATCAACCGATCGGCCATCTACTGGATCAGCGTGCTTGCGCTGTTCACCGCCGCGCTGGCCAATGCCGTTCGTGCCGGGGCGGCCGGGGCAATGAAGGCCGACCTGCTCGACCCGATCGATGCCATCCATTCTGGCGAAATGATCGGCACGGTGCTGGGCAACAGCTTCCTGGGTTTTGCCCTCAGCCTGCTTGTGATCAGCCCTTTGCTGGACCGGTTCGGCGCGAAGAAGGTGATCCTGTTTGCCGCCTTCTGCTTCGTGGTGGGCCCGGCGCTGGTGCTGGCCAGCGCGGGGACGGGCGGTGCCATCTATGCCGTGCTCAACGTCGCCATGGTGCTGTGGGGCTTCGGCTGGGGGGCCACCGAGGCATCGATCAACCCCGTCATCGCCACGCTTTATCCGGATGACAAGACGGGCAAACTGAACGCGCTCCACGCCTGGTGGCCGGCGGGGATCATCGTCGGCGGGCTGCTGTCGGTGCTGTTCTTCCGCCAGCTCGACCTTGACTGGCGGCTGCTGGTTGCCCTGCCGATCATTCCCGGCCTGGCGCTGGCCGTCTGGGCCATGCGCCACACGTTTCCGCAGACGGAAAGCACGGTGGCGGGGGTCAGCTTCAATGAAATGATGGCCGAACCGTTCAAGCGGCCCACCTTCTGGATTTTCTTTGCGATCATGTTCCTCACCGCCAGCGCGGAACTGGCCCCCGGCGCGTGGGTGGACGTGACGCTGACCGAGACGGTCGGCTTCTCGGGCATCCTGGTGCTGGTCTATGTCAGCGCGATCATGTTCGTGATGCGCCACTTTGCCGGCGCGCTGGAGCACCGCTTCTCCGACATGGGCCTGCTGTGGTTCACCACCGTGCCCGCCGCCATCGGGCTTTACCTGCTGAGCACGGCGACATCGGCCGCCACTGCGCTGTTCGCGGCCACGTTCTGGGCCTTTGGCGTGTGCTTCATGTGGCCCACCATGCTGGCCGCCGTGGCCCGCCGCTTTCCCAAGAGCGGGCCCTGGGGCATTGGCCTCGTCGGCTTTGCCGGGGCGCTGGCGATCCGCTTCGTCCTGCCGCAACTGGGCGCGATCTATGACCAGGCCAAGCTGGCGCGCGCCGGCGGGGCAGAAGCACTGGCCGCGCTGCAACCGGGCACGCCCGAAATGCACGGCGTACTGGCCTATGCGGCGGAAACATCATTCCAGACCGTGGCGGTGATCCCGGTGGTGCTGTTCTTCGTGTTCGGTGCGGTCTGGTTCTTCGAGCGGGGCAAGAACACGCGATGAAGATCGGTATCAACCTGCTGTTGTGGACCGGGCATGTGACCCCGGCCCACCGCCCGATGCTCGAAGCCATCGCCGCAACGGGGTACGACGGGGCAGAGATACCCGTGTTCGATACCTCGGACCCCGCGCACTATCGCCGGCTAGGGCAGTTGCTGGATGATTTGGGCCTGGCGCGAACGGTTTGTTCCACCATACCCGATGCGGCGCACAACCCGGTTTCGCCGGATCCTGCCGCCCGCACGGCCGCAGTTGATCACGTGCGCCGGCTGCTCGATTGTGCGGTCGAACTTGGCGCGCAGAGCATTGTCGGCCCGCTGTTCCAGCCGCTTGGCGAGTTCACTGGCAGTCCGGCGACCGCGCAGGAACTGGACCATTGTGCCGAATTTCTGCGGACTATCGGGCCGTTGTTTGCCGATGCGGGACTGGTTTGTGCGGTCGAGCCGCTCAACCGGTTCGAGGCCTATCTGCTCAACACTGGCGCGCAGGCCGAAGCCATGATGCGCCGTGTCGATTCGTCCGCAGTTGGCGTGTTGTATGACACTTTCCATGCGCACATCGAGGAAAAGGATCCGATCGCGGCACTGGACAGTTTGCTGGCGGCGCAGGTTGTCGCCCATATCCACATTGCCGAAAATGACCGGGGCACACCCGGCAAGGGCCACGCCAAGATCGCTGAAGCCATCGCCCTGCTGCAGGCGCGTGGATACGATGGCTGGCTGACCATCGAGGCCTTCGGCCAGGCCGTGCCCGAGCTTGCCGCCGCCACCCGCGTATGGCGCGATTTTTTCGCCGATCCGATGGAGGTGGTCAGCGACGGATATGCCTATATCCGCCGCTGCCTGGCTGCCGCCTAGGCTTCCAGAGCCTGCAGGAAGCGGGCGCTCTTGGCCATCGCCTCGGCACGGGGGATGGTATAGGGCGGCTCCTGCTCCACGAAGTAGTGCTGGACGCCCAATTCGGCCGCCAGCGGCAGGATGGTTTTCCAGTCGAGCCGGCCGGAACCGACCTCGGTCGGGGTGGCGTTGAAATAGAAGCTGTTGGCCCCGCCTTCAGCCACGTCCTTCACATGCAGTGAGGTGACGCGGCTCCCCTGTTCACGCAGCACCTGCGCCGGATCGAGGCCCGCCTGCGCCACCCAGCCAAGATCCAGCTGCAACTTGACCAGGTCGGGATCGGTTTCGTCCATCAGTACGGCGAAGGGTGTGGTATCGCCCAGCGGGGCGAATTCCAGATTGTGGTTGTGATAGCCCAGCTCGATGTCGCGGTCCTTCATCTCGCTGCCGATCTGGTTGAACCGCTCGGCCACGCGCTGCCAGTGGTCGATGCCGGTACCGGCCAGGGCCCGCTCGATCGCCACGGGGAAGGGTTCATCCGGTTGCGGCGCGAAGCCTTCGGGCAGGACAGGGAAGGGGATGACCAGCCTGGTGATGCCCAGACCCCGCGCCACGGCGGCAACGGCATCCGGATCGGACTGGAAGGTCAGGCCATCGCGCGAACGGTCGAAAGGCACGGCGGGTACGTGCAGGCAGGCAATGGCGATGCCCGCAGCATCGGCCATCGCCTTGATCTCGGCCGGGTCCTTGCCATAGGTGTTGGGCAGTTCAACCTCGCCGTAACCCATGGCCTTCACCGCTGCCAGTGTGCCGGGCAGGTCGGCGCCGACTTCCTCACCCATGGCATAAAGCTGCAGGCCGATGGGCTTGCCGATGCGTTCGAAAAACTTGCCTGTTGCGGCGGGCGCTGCATCGCCTCCGCCTGAGCATCCCGGGATGATCGCCGCTGCGCCCATGATCCCCATGCCGCGCAGCACCGTGCGCCTGTCCGTTACCAGCATCCCCTTGCTCCTTTTATCGCTTTGCCAGATGCCTGCATATCCGATGCATCGATTTGCCGGAAGCTTATGCCTTCTCTAACTTTGCGGAACGATGGGAGAATTGGGATGATGGGAGCCAAGGGCGTGGATCGCCGCACCTTGCTGGCGCGCGCCTTGCTGCTGGTGGGGGCGAGCGTTGTCAGCCTGCCGTTCGAGGCGCTGGCGGCGGTCGAGGCCGACCTGCTGAGCGACACGCAGCGCGCCACGCTGGTCGCTGCCGCCGACACCCTTGTGCCGCAAACCGACACGCCGGGCGCGGTGGACGTGGGTGTGCCGGCGCTGTTCGAGGGGCTGCTGGCCAACTGGGCCGCGCCTGCCACAGCCACTGCGCTGGCCGATGTGCTCGACCGGCTTGCTGCGCTGGGTGGCGGCTTCGCGGCGCTGTCTGCGGCCGAGCGCAAGGCCACGTTGCAGGCATTCGATGCTGCCGCGCTGGCCCCGTCCGATGCCCCGCGCGCCAATCCGTTCGGCCCTCCTCCCGCGGCGGATCCCGCCTACCAGCAGTTCAAGGAGCTGGTGCTCACGCTCTATTACCTCAGCCAGCCGGCGCTGACGCAGGAGCTGGCCTATACCCACGTGCCCGGCCGCTGGGAGTCGTCGGTAATCGTAACCTCCGCCACGCGCCCGCAGGGCGGGCCGGGCATGTTCTGAAGCGAGGGGCACAGGAATGTTTGACGCCATCGTCATAGGCAGCGGCATGAGCGGCGGGATTGCCGCCAAGGAACTGTGCGAGCGCGGCCTGAAAGTGCTGGTGCTGGAACGCGGCGGCGATGTGCAGCCCGCCGACCAGACCGACTGGATGCAGCCCTGGCAACTGCCCAATGCCGGGATGATTCCCGAAGCGGAACTGGCCGCCGACTATCCGGTGCAAAGCCAGTGCTATGCGCTGAGCAGCGCTACCAAGCAGTTCTTTGTGAAGGACAGCGAACAGCCGTACCAGACCCCCGCGGACAAGGCGTTCAGCTGGATCCGGGGCTACCACAAGGGGGGCCGCTCGATCATGTGGGGCCGGCAGACCTATCGCCTGTCGGAAATGGACTTTTCCGCCAATGCCCGCGACGGCGTGGGGTCCGACTGGCCGATCCGCTATGCCGACCTGGCCCCGTGGTACGACCACATCGAAGACTTCATCGGCGTGTCCGGCAGCATGGAAGGGCTGGACCAGTTGCCCGACGGGGTTTTCCTGCCGCCGTTCGAGCTGAACGACGGCGAACTGCAGTTCAAGTCAGCGGTGGAAAGCAGCTTCCCCGGCCGCAAGGTGATCCCCGGCCGGGTGGCCAACCTGCGCGAGGCGCGCGAGCATCACCGCGCGCAAGGCCGCGCGCCGTGCCAGGTGCGCAGCCTGTGTGAGCGCGGGTGCATGTTCAAGGCCTATCACTCCAGCCTCAACACCAGCCTTCCGGCAGCCGAGCGCACCGGCAACATGACGCTGGTGACCAACGCCATCGTCCATTCACTGGTCCACGATCCGGCTACCAACCGCGTCACCGGCGTGCGGGTGATCGATGCCCAGACGCGCGCGGGCACAACTTACGAGGCAAAGGTGGTGTTCAGTTGTGCCAGCACCATCGGCACGGCGATGATCCTGCTCAATTCCGCCAGCGAGGCGCAGCCGCGCGGACTTGCCAACAGTTCCGACATGGTCGGCCGCAACCTGATGGATCACATGTACCAGTTGCTGACCATCGCGGTTTTTCCCGATGGGCCGGACAGCTTCTATTTTGGCCGCCGCCCCACGGGCTTCTACATCCCGCGCTATCGCAACCTCGATGGCCAGCACGAGGAGTTCCTGCGCGGCTATGGCTACCAAGGCGGCTTTTCGCGCAACGGCGGGCCGGGCCAGGTGATCGGCCAGCCGGGACTGATCGGCGAGGAACTGAAGGCAGAAGCGCGCAAGCTTGGCCCCTGGACCATGTTCCTGGGCGGCTTTGGCGAAGTGTTGCCCAACCCCGAAAACCGCGTGACGCTGTACCCCACGCTGAAGGACAAGTGGGGCCTGCCGCAGGCGCATATTTCGGCCAGCATGGGCGAGAACGAGCGCAAGATGGCCGAGCAGATCCAGCGCGACGGGCGCGCCATGGCAGAGGCCGCCGGGGGCATTGTGGTCACCACGATCGACCAGCCCGGCCCGTTTGGCCTAGGGATCCACGAAATGGGTACCGCCTGCATGGGCAAGGACCCCACCACGTCCGTGCTGGGCAAGTGGAACCAGACCCACGACGTGCCCAACTTGTTCATCACCGATGGCGCGGCCATGGCCAGCAGCGGCTGCCAGAACCCCTCGCTGACCTACATGGCCATGTCCGCCCGCGCGGCCGATGCGGCGGCGAGCATGTTGGCGGAGGGTGCGCTTTAGAGCGGCTGGCTGACCAGCTGTATCATCTCGGCAGCCGCGCGCGACTGGTCGACAGTCGGGCCCAGGCCCAGTTGGCCCCGGCAGATGGCCAGCGAGCTTTCGACGATGTACGAACAGCGCGGCTGGCGGCGTTTTGTGTATCCGGCCAGCGCTTCGGCCACGCTGGCCTTCGTCGCCAGTTCGTCTGCCAGGACCAGCGAATCCTCGATTGCCATGCCTGCGCCCTGGCCCAAGTGCGGGGTGGTGGCATGCGCGGCATCGCCCAGCAGCGTCACCCGTCTGCGATACCAGTCACCCGTGATGTTGACCGTTTCCAGCGGGCGATAGACCACTCCGGCATCGTCGGTGATCTGCTCTCCCAGTTCACGCACGGTCGGGGCGGCCCCGGCAATCCGCTCACGCATCCGCGCCGCCATGCCGGCCTGCTCGAAGCGCGGATTGCCCGGTTCGGGCGAGGTCACGAACATGTACATGTGTTCGTCGGTCATCGGCGCCAGCCCCGCGCCGATCCGGCCGTTGTAGGTGCGCAGCGCATCCAGCGTGGGATCGCGCGGCAGGTTGTAGCGCCACACGCCCTGGCCGGCGAATTCGGGCGACGGGGCCTCGGGCATGATCTGGCCGCGGACCCAGCTATAGAGGCCGTCTGCTCCCACCAGCAGGTCGAAGCTGGCGGTGGTCTCGTCGGACAGGGTGACGGTGACCCTCTCACCATCGTCGGCCAGGTCCACCGGCCACACGCCCAACCGGATCTCTGCCCCGGCAGAGCGCGCTTCCTGTTGCAGCACGCGGGCGAGCGCCGGGCGGCCCACGCCCATGTTGGCCGGGCGACCTTCCACCAGCCGGGGGGAGGGCAGGCGGGCAACCATGGTGCCATCGGGCGCGAACACCTCCACCGCGTCATACCCATAGCCGGCGTCCAGATAGGCATCGAGGATGCCGAGCTGGTGCATCGCCCGGATCACGTTGGATTGCTGGGTGATGCCTACCCCGTCCACCGATCCGTGCGGGTCTTTTTCGAATACGGTGACGGCAAAGCCATGTGCCCTGAGGGCAATGGCCGCTGTCAGGCCGCCGATACCGCCGCCCACAATGCCGATGTTCAGGTTGTCCATGTGTGTTCCTCTCCAGGCGTGCAGCCTAGCGTGGACGTTCCGCGCGGCCAATGTCTCAGGTGTCGACCAGGTCGATCTGCCGGACGCCTGCCTTGGCCAGCGCCTCCAGCATTGTCGGGTCCGCGCCCTTGTCGGTAATCACCCGGTCGATCCGGTCCAGCGGGCAGACGATCGCACCAGACTGGCCGGCAAACTTGCTGGAATCGACCAGCAGGATCACCTCCTCCGCAATCTCCAGAAAGCGGCGCTGGCTGGCCACCAGTACGGCATCGGCCTGGAAGATCGCCCTGGGGCTGACGGCGGCCGCGCCGATAAACGCCTTGCTGGCAAAGAAGCTGGGCATCGAATGCTCGCCGCCGGGGGCAAGGATGATGTTCTGTTCGCGGAAGATCGTACCCGATGGCACCAGCAGTTGCGTGCCGTCCTGCGGCAGCAGCGCGTTGACGATGTGCAGCGAATTGGTGAGCACCTGCAGCCCCTTGCCGGCCAGGTGGTCGCACATCTGGTAGGTGGTGGTGCCGCCGTCGATGATCACCCCTTCGCCGGGCTGGCATAGCGCGGCGGCGGCCTTGCCGATGGCCCGCTTGGCGGCCAGGTGCAGGGCAATTGACTTGTCGAACGGAGTGCCTTGCAACGCCAGTGGCTGGCCATCGGCGCGGGTATCGTCGCCCGCCGCCTTGGCCCCGCCATGCACGCGGCGCAGCAGCCCTGCTTCTTCCAGCCGCGACAGGTCGCGCCGGATAGTGGCGGGGGAGGCATCAAGGCTGGCTTCAAGGTCGCGATAGGACACGAAGCCGCTGCGCTCCAGTGCGGCCAGTATCGCCTCCTCCCGCTCGGTCGCGTGCATTGTCAGCCTTCACGCTCGCGCTGGATCTGCTCCAGCGACTTGCCCTCGTTGCGCGGCGCCCACAGGGCCCCGATGATCCCGCTCATCGCCAGGAAGCCCACCAAGATCCAGGCCAGCGTGGTAAAGCCGGTAGCGGTAAGCGCGGGCACGAAAAAGCTGAAAAAGCCCAGCGCAATTCGCACCACGGCAAAACACAGCCCCTGCGCCGTGGCGCGCAGGGCCGTGGGGAACATCTCCGCGCTCCACAGCTGGAAGAAGCTCTGCGCCCCGAAGCCGCCGCCCAGTTGCAGCAGGAAGACATAGAGCAGGGCCACGGGAATGGTCAGGTCGAACACGGCCAGCAGCGCCATGCCCAACACCTGGATCACGGCCGAGAGGATGAACAGGCGCCGCTGGTTCACCTTGTCGGCAAAGCGCATGAAGATGAAGTAGATCGATGCCATGCCGATGGCGAAGCTGAGGGCCTGGATCGCCACGCTGCCCGCCTGGTCCGCCGTGCCCAGCGTCTGGAGGATATAGGGGAAAAAGAACCCGTTGGTGCCGGCCCAAAGGTTCCAGAACCCGTACATGCCCACAAGGCCCAGAATGGCGGTGAGGTATCGGCCCTTGAACAGGATGGAGACCGGCGGGCGCACAACGTCCGCCTTCTGCGTCTCCTCCCAGCGGCGGCTTTCCTTCATCTTGCGGCGCAGCAGCATCAGCCCCAGCGCGATCACCAGCAGGTGGGCAAACACGATCCGCGCGCCCAGCACGCCCAGGTCAGTCAGCGCCAGGCTGAGGAGCAGCACCACCACCGGCCCCAGATACCACAGCACCTGCGCCACGCCGGAATGCTTGCCGCGCCGGGTGTCAGGCGCTTCCTCGGCAATTAGCGACCAGCTTGCCGGGATGTCCGCGCCAACGGCCAGGCCCACGATCAGGAAGCCGATGACGATCATCCACGGGGCCACGGCAAACACCAGCATGGCCATGCCCAGGGCATAGACCAGCATGTCCCACTGGTAGATGCGCTTGCGGCCCAGCTTGTCGCACAACCAGCCCCCGATCAGCGCGCCCACTCCCGCGCCGATGGCGTTGGGGCCAAAGGCGGCGATGAGCCCCACGAAATCGTTGGAGAGGCCATACTGCTGCTGCCACAACGCCAGCGCCGCCGCGCCGGCCACAATCGAGCCGGCGTCGATATAATTGGCCAGACCTGCGAGGATAGTGTTGCGCCAGTTGTCCTTTTCCTGCGCGGTGTCGTGGCTCATGCGGAGATCCTTCCCGTCCATTCTGTTCTGTACTGTTCAAGCGCGATCGGCAGCGGTTCGACCGCGTTCAGCGTGCCTTCCGGTGCAAGGTCCGGATCGATCAGGCGCAGCGCGCCGAAGCTGACATCCGTGTGGGCGTTGGCGGTGTAGACCTGCATTTCCGGGCGCAGCGCGGCAACCGCGCGGACAAGCACCTGCGCCTCGGCAAAACGGCCCTCAATCAGGAGAGTGTCCCGAGCGCCAATCAGGTCGAGCGCGGTATCGGCCACCAGCGCGGCATAAAGGCAGGCTCCGGCGCGCCGGGCGAACCAGTCGTCGGGCCGGTTGTGCCAGCCCCCCTGCGCGACGGGGAAGGGGCCACAACCCGGGGTAAGGGTGGGCAGGACCATCGATCCTTGCGCAACGATGCCCGGCACCGATGCCAGCATGCGCGGCTGATCGGGGACGATATCCACACGGCGGGTGTCAATCTCCACCAGCAGCTCGATCTCGCGTCCGCCCATGAAGCGGGCCGAAGGCACGGGCTGGCCGAAGGCATCGACATTGACCAGGCAGTCCCGCTCCTCCGGCAGATCCGGCAGGATGCCGGCCCCGGATCGCATGGCCACAAACCACGTGCCGGTGGACAGCACGGTCGCCTCTCCCCCGGCAATCTCGGGAAAGCCGCGCGCGGCAATCAGGGCCGCGTTGGAATCGTGCAGGCCGGCCAGCACCTGGCAGCTTGCGGGTAGTCCGCAGCGCTTGGCAATATCCGGCCGGACCGTGCCAATCGCCTCGCCGGCGCGCGCAAGCGGGGCGAACCGGCCGGCCCAGCCTTGCTGCTCCGCCAGTGAGGAAAACCTGCCCTGCGCCGGGTTCCACAGGTCCGAATGGCAGCCCAGGCTGGTCGCTTCGCTCGCCGCTGCGCCACTCAGGAACCACGCCCAGTATTGCGCCCAGGGCAGCAGGGTGGCGCCGTGCATTGCAGTGGGCATCTTGCGATCCAGCCAGAACAGTTGGGCCCCGAAGTTCAGCCCGCCGGGCAGGGCAGGGGAGCCGGTTTCGGCAAACGGCGCGCGCTGCAGCCGGTATTCGGCCAGGATATCACCTTGCAGCGGCTGTTCGTAGTCCAGCGGCAGCACTGCAAGAGTGTCGCCCCTGATCGCCGCCACCCCGGCACCATGGGCCACCGGCACAAGATATCTGACCTCAGCCGCATCCATCCCGGCAATGGCATCGAGGACGAACTCCCCGATGGCCGGCGCATCCAGGTGGCGATGGCCGTCGATCACCAGCGATGAACCGGGACGCGTGGCGCGTTGCAGCAGGCGCCCTTCGCGCGACCACAGGCTGACCTTGGTCAAGGTCTTGCCCACATCGACAACGATGGCGAATCCGCTGATCAAACCGTCCCTCCCGTGGGCATTGTTGATCGGGTGTTAGCGAAAATGATTGTTTATGAAAAGAGGCGATGATATTTGATTCGCTGTCATGACCATTCTCGACCTTCCTGCCGCAGAGGCCATCCGCTTTGCCGTTCCCGCCAGCCGCTGGGACGATGCCTACGCCGCCGGGATGAGCGAGGCGGAGCTGCTGCTCTATCGCAGCAACCTGCTCGGCTCCGACCTGACTGTCACCAATTTCGGTGGTGGGAACACCTCGGCCAAGATCATGGAGACCGATCCGCTGACGGGCGAGGCAGTGCCGGTCCTGTGGGTTAAAGGCTCGGGCGGCGACATCGGCTCAATGAAGCTGGACGGATTTGCCACCCTGTATCAGGACAAGCTGCTGGGGCTGGAAGGGCATTACGCGGGCGACCAGGATGACGACAAGATGGTCGGCTTCCTGCCCCACTGCACCTTCAACCTGAATGGCCGCGCTGCCAGCATCGATACGCCGCTGCATTCGCTGCTGCCCCACAGGCACATCGACCATGTCCACCCCGATGCGATCATCGCCCTGGCTGCCAGCTCCAATGGCGAGGCTGTGACCCGCGAGATCTGGGGTGACGAAATCGGCTGGCTGCCGTGGAAGCGCCCCGGTTTCACCCTCGGAATCATGATCCGCGATTTCGCCCGCGCCAACCCGCAGGCGAAGGGGGCCATGCTGGCGGGCCACGGGATCATCTGCTGGGCCGATACGGCCAAGGATTGCTACGAACAGACCGTGCGCCTGATCTCCCAGGCGGCGGAATACCTGAACACCAGGCTTGCCGGGCAACCGGCCTTTGGCGGCGCGGCTATCTCTCCCTTAACTGGCCGCGCCGCCATTGCTTCCTCGCTGATGCCGCGCCTGCGCGGGCTGATGCCAAACGCTGATAACGCCAGCCGCCGCAAGGTGGGCCACTTTGCCGACGATGCGGAGACGCTGGAGTTCGTCTGCAGCCACGATTTTTCCCGGTTGGCGGCGCTGGGCACCAGTTGTCCGGATCACTTCCTGCGCACCAAGATCGCCCCTCTGGTGCTCGATCCCGCGCGGCTGGATGACGATACCTACCTGGCGCAGTCGCTGGAGGATTACCGGGCGCTGTATGCAGCCTATTACCAGCGCTGCAAGCGGGCCAATTCCCCCGCCATGCGCGATGCCAACCCGGTGGTGGTCCTTGTGCCGGGTGTGGGGCGGTTCACTTTCGCCGGTGACAAGGCGACCGCCCGGATCGCGGGTGAGTTCTACCTCAACGCCATCAACGTGATGCGTGGGGCCGAGGCCATCGGCGACTATGTGGCACTGGACGAGCAGGAAGCCTTCGACATCGAATACTGGCTGCTGGAAGAAGCGAAGCTGCAGCGCATGCCTGCTCCCAGGCCGATGGTGGGCCGTATCGCCCTGGTCACCGGCGGGGCCGGGGGTATTGGCGCGGCTACGGCGGCACGGATGCTGCGCGAGGGGGCCTGCGTGATGCTGGCAGATCGCGATGCCGCCGCCGTGGAAGAGGTGCGCGCTGGGTTTGCCAGGCAGTTCGGCAAGGACGTAGTGCGCGCTGTCGCCTGCGACGTGACGGACGAGGCTCAGGTATCCGAGGCTTTTGCCGCCTGCTCGCGCGAGTTCGGCGGGCTGGACATGCTGGTGGCCAATGCCGGCATAGCCAGTTCGGCCCCCATAGAGCAGACCACGCTGGAGCTGTGGAACCGAAATTACGACGTGCTGGCCCAGGGCTATTTCCTCACCGCCAAGCACGCCTGGCCGCTGCTGAAGGCGATGAAGGAGCAGGGTGGCACCAGCGTTGTGTTCATCGGCAGCAAGAACGCGGTCGCGGCTGCTGCGGGCGCTTCGGCCTACGCCAGCGCCAAGGCCGCCGCCAACCACCTGGCCCGCTGCCTTGCATTGGAAGGCGCGCCAGAGGGGATCCGCGTCAACGTAGTCAACCCCGATGCAGTGATCCGGGGCAGCCGCATCTGGGACGGCGACTGGCGCAGGGAGCGCGCGGCCAGCAACGGCATCGATCCGGGTGAGGAGCTAGAAGCGCATTATCGCAACCGTTCCCTGCTGAAGCGCGACGTGCTGCCCGAGGATATCGCCGAGGCCGCCTATTGGCTGGCGAGCGATGCCAGCGCAAAGTCGACCGGCAACATGATCAACGTGGATGCCGGCAACGTCCAGGCGTTCACGCGATAGGCCCGGAAAGGGGCGGGAGAGGGAAGATGGGTTTTCGGCTGACGATTGGCATGCTGGCGCTGGCGCTTGCTGCTCCGGTGGCGGCACAGTCCGGTCCGCCGCCGATCACGGCGGTATCTGCTCCTGCCCTCCAAGATGCCATCCCCCTGTACGGCGCCCAGACGCCGGGCAACCGGGCAACAGAGAACTGGGGTCAGGCGCCCAATGGCGACCGGACGGTGCGCAACGTGACCTATCCCACGCTGGAGCCCTTCCTGCCCGATCCAGCGCTGGCGACAGGCGCCGCAGTGATCGTACTGCCCGGGGGCGGCTTCATGATGTTGTCCTACGATCACGAAGGCACCCGCGTGGCGCGCCAACTGGCTGCCCGTGGCATCGCGGCTTTCGTGCTCAAGTACCGGCTTTTTTCCACGCCTGCTGGTGAGGCCGAGGCAGCCGCCGAAGTCAGCCGGCGGATCGGCGCGGCGTTTGCCTCGCCGGCCGGTCCGGATTCGCTCTACAACCCCGATGCCGGGGCGGATGCGGCAGCGGCTCTGGCCATGGTCCGGGCGCGGGCGAACGAATGGCACATCGATTCCTCACGCACCGGCATGATCGGATTTTCCGCCGGTGCGCGAACCTCGCTCATGACGGTTCTGGGGGCAGAGGCGCAAGACCAGCCGGCCTTCTTCGGCTATATCTATGGCGATCTGGCCAGCCGCCCGGTTCCCGCTGCCGCCCCGCCGATGTTCGCCGCGCGGGCGCTGGACGACCAGCTCTATCCCAACGGCCCGCTCGATCTGGTGCGCGACTGGCAGGCAGCGGGGCGCGGCGCGGAACTGCATCTATACCAGCACGGCGGGCACGGCTTCGGCCTGGGCGCGGCGGGCACCACCAGCACGGGCGTGCTGGACCAATTCATCGCCTGGCTGGAAAGCAACGGCTGGCTGGAGGACCGCGACTGATGCCACCAATCTCCCCGGACCTGATCGCTCAGCAGAACGCTCCGCAGGCCGATGCCCTGCATGATGAATACCAAGCCCTCGGTCGCAAGCTCGAGCGGCGCGGCATTGCCATCGACACGATAAAGTCCCGTGTGAAAGGTTGGTCGGTGGCGGTGCCTTCGTGGGGTGCCGGGCGCGGCGGCACGCGGTTCGCCAAGTTCCCGCTGGCGGGCGAGCCGACCAATATCCACGAGAAGCTGGAAGACTGCGCGGTGATCCAGCAGCTTGGCCGCACTACGCCGCGCGTCAGCCCGCACTTCCCGTGGGACTGCGTCAGCGATTACGCAGGCTTGCGTCAGGAAGCCGAAGCACTGGGACTGGGCTTCGATGCTGTGAATTCCAACACCTTTCAGGACCAACCGGGCCAGGCGCAGTCCTATGCAACGGGGTCACTTTCCAGCACGGTGTCCGCCACCCGCGCGCAGGCCGTGGAGCATAACATCGAGTGCATTGAAATCGGCCGCCAGCTCGGCTCCACCGCGCTGACGGTGTGGGTGGGCGATGGCACCAACTTTCCCGGGCAGCAGGACTTTGCCCGCAGTTTCGATCGCTATCTGGATGCCGCCGCGCAGGTCTATGCCGCGCTGCCGGATGGCTGGCGGATGATGCTGGAACACAAGATGTTCGAGCCGGCGTTCTACTCCAGCGTGATCAGCGACTGGGGCAGCAGCCTGATGGCGGCGCAGGAACTGGGCGAGAAATGCAAGTGCCTGGTGGACCTGGGCCACCACGCGCCCAACGTGAACATCGAGCAGATCGTCGCCCGCCTGCACCGCGCCGGCAAGCTGGGTGGCTTCCACTTCAATGACAGCAAGTACGGGGATGACGACCTCGACAGCGGGTCGATCAATCCGCACCAGCTGTTCCTGGTTTTCAACGAACTGGCCGAGGCGGAGGCCAACCCGCGTGGCGGCTTCGATCCCGCCTACATGATCGACCAGTCGCATAACGTGACCGATCCGATTGAATCCATGCTGGCGAGCGCGGAAGCCATCGCCGGCTGCTACGCCCGCGCGCAACTGGTGGACCGCGAGGCGCTGCACGCGGCGCAGGAAGCCAACGATGTGATGCTGGCCTTCCGCACACTGCGCGCCGCTTACGAGATCGATGTCGGCCCGATCCTGGCCATGGCGCGGATGGAGCAGGGCGGGGCGATCGACTGGCTAACCACCTATCGTGCCAGTCAACACCGGGCCCGCAAGGCGCAAGAACGCAAGGCTGTGGGTCTGGGCGCCGGGATCGTCTGACCAGCACAGGAAGAGGATCGGAGAGGATGACAGGAATGCACAAGGGCCCGTTGCTGGCTTTCGTTTCGGCGCTGGCCCTGGCCGGTTGCGCCACCGCCCAGGTGCAGACCGTCGCGCCGCCGCCGATGGTGGCCGCAGTCGATCCCCTTGCGGCGGGATTTGCCGCGCCCCCGGCCGAAGCGCGCCCGCGCGTCTGGTGGCACTGGATGCACGGCAACGTGACACAGGAAGGCATTGCGGCGGACCTGGCGTGGATGGACCGCGTGGGCATCGGCGGCTTCCAGAACTTCGATGCCAACCTCGACACGCCGCAAGTGGTCGAGCGGCCCTTGCGTTATATGACGCCCGAATGGCGCGAAGCCTTCCGCTTCGCCGCCAGCGAGGCTGCGCGGCTGGACCTGGAGATGGCCATCGCCTCATCCCCCGGCTGGAGCCACACCGGCGGGCCGTGGGTGCCGGTTGAGGATGGCATCAAGAAGCTGGTCTGGGGCGAAACCCGCCTGGTTGGCGGACAGCGCTTTGCCGACGCGATCAACGCCGCGCCCACGGTGACTGGCACCTATCAGGCCATGGCCTTGCAGCCCGACGTGATCCACGGCGATACCGGCCACGCCCCGCCGCAGGCAGCGGGCCGCATTGCCGTGCTGGCCGTTCCGGTGAGCGAGCCGACGCTGCCGCAGCCGCGCTACAGCCTGCCGGATGGCACGGCGATTGACGGGGCGGGGCTGGCCGATGCTTCGCTGGAAAGCGGCTTCGCCCTGCCACTCAGCCAAGATCGCCAGGGCGGTCTGACCATTACCTATCCGCAGCCGGTGACCGTGCGCACGCTGCACATCGCCCTGCCGGGCCTGGTTCGGCCCTTTCGGGACCCGCCGGTCAGCCCGTCGCTGGAAGCCCGCATCGGCGGCCAGTGGCAGCACGTGGCCGACCTGCCGCTGACGAATACGCCGGCCACGCACACATTCGATCCGGTGACGGCGGCCGAATTCCGGCTGGTGATCCGCAACAATACGAGCGCCGTCGCCCCAACCGAGATGGACGGCGTGCCCGGCGCTATTGTGGTCGATATCTTCGCGCTGGGCGACCTCAGCACGGTGCCGCTCAACGACCTGCGGCTCAGCGGAGCGCATCGCGTGGGCCGGGCGCAGGAGAAGGCCGGGTTTGCCGGCATCTACGATTATTACCCGATCATGTCGGACGATGCGACGCCGGTCGATCTGACGACCGCCCAAGTGATCGACCTTACCGATCGCATCGCACCCGACGGCACGCTTGACTGGACCCCGCCCGCCGGAAGCGATTGGCTCGTGCTCGACTTCGGCTGGTCGCTGACCGGCAAGACCAACCATCCCGCACCGCCCGAAGCCACCGGGCTGGAGGTAGACAAGTACGATCCGGATGCGGTCCGCCGCTATTTCGATACCTACCTGGGCATGTACCGCGAGACTGTGGGTGATGACCTGATTGGCGCGCGCGGCGTAACCGCCCTTCTGACCGATTCGATCGAGGCCGGCTATGCCAACTGGACGCCCGCGATGGAGCGCGAGTTCGCGGCGCGACGCGGCTATGCCCTGCGGCCGTGGATGCCAGCGCTGGCGGGGATCGTCATCGGCTCCGAAGCCGAGACCGAGCGCTTCCTCTACGATTGGCGCCTCACGTTGAGCGACCTGCTCACCGACAGTCTCTATCGCGTGGCGGCGGAAGCGGCCGACGCCAACGGACTGACGCTTTATGGTGAGGCGCTAGAGGACAAGCGCCCGATGCTGGGCGATGACCTGTCGATGCGCCGCTACGCCGACATCCCGATGGCGGCGCTGTGGACCTATCCCCGCAGCGGCCAGGTGCGCACCACCTTGCTGGGCGACATGAAGGGCGCGGCCAGCACGGCGCACGTCTATGGCCAGCGCTTCGTGGCGGCGGAATCAATGACTGCCGCCAGCAGCCCCTGGGCCTTTGCCCCGCGCGACCTCAGGCGCTTTATCGACCTTGAGTTTGCCTATGGCATCAACCGCCCGGTGATCCATACCAGCGTCCACCAGCCGAGCGATGACCTGCAGCCCGGACTGTCGCTGGCGATCTTCGGGCAGTACTTCAACCGCCACGAAACCTGGGCGGAGATGGCCGGGCCATGGGTCGACTACATGGCGCGCAATGCGTGGATGCTGAGCCAGGGGCAGTATTTTGCCGACATCGCGCTGTTCCGCGGCGAGGAATCGCCGGTTACCGCGCAGTTTGCCACCAGCATCCCGGCCGGCCTGCCGAGCCGCTATGCCTACGACTTCGTCAATGCAGAGATGCTCGCCGATGCCTTCCGGGTGGAGCAAGGCCAGTTGGTGAGCCAGGGCGGCACCCGCTACCGCGTGCTGGCGCTGCGGCCCGACGCGCGCAACATGACCCTGCCAACCCTGCGCCGGATCGCCCAACTTGTCGAGCAGGGGGCAACGGTGGTGGGGCGCAAGCCGCTTTCCACGCCCTCGCTGGCGGATGACGCAGCAGAATTCGCCACGCTGGCCGACCGCTTGTGGCAGAACCCGCAGGTGATCGACAGCGATGATCCCGAAGCGGCGCTTGCCGCGCTGGGAATTGGCGCAGACTTTGCCTTTACCGGCGGTGGCGAAGGGGCGGAAATCCTGTTTCTGCACCGGCAGGTTGCCAACCAGCACCTCTACTTCCTGACCAATCGCAAGCACCGGCCAGAAACCATCGAAGCCCGCTTCCGCGTTACGGGATTGCAGCCGGAATGGTGGGACGCAGTCAGCGGCACGGCGCGGCCGCTGTCTTACCGCACCGATGGGCAGCACACGGTGATCCCGCTCACACTGGAGGCCGAGGATTCAGGCTTCGTGGTGTTCCGGGAGCCGACGCAGGCGCCGTCTGCCAGCCATCCTGTGTCCGAGCCGACCGTGCTGCTGTCGCTGGCAGAGCGACCCTGGCAGGTCACCTTCCAGCCCGGACGCGGGGCACCCGAAGGCCCGCACACGTTCAACCACCTGCAATCGCTGCACACGCTCGACAACCCGGGCTTGCGCCATTTCTCTGGCGTGTCGAACTGGACCACTGCCTTTGACGTGCCGGCAGCCGCCTTGAGCAGCCGCCTGTGGCTCGATCTGGGGCAGGTGGGCGATGTGGCGGAAGTGTGGATCAACGGCACCTATGCCGGGACAAGCTGGTTCGCGCCGGATCGGGTCGACATCACCCGTCATGTGCGCGCCGGCAGCAACCGGGTGGAGGTGCGGGTGGCCAACCTGTGGGTCAACCGGCTGATCGGTGATGTGCAGCCGGGGGCAGAGCGGGTGACCTTTACTGCCGCGCCGACCTATCATCCCGACGCGCCTTTGCGCCCGGCGGGCCTGATCGGTCCGGTGCGCTTGCTGCAGGGCGATTAACCAATTGCCCATCGCGACAAAAGTTGCCCCTGCCGTCTGGGGGAGAGCCGGGCGGCAGGGGACTTGAGCAGCTGGGCAGAGCTTGAGAGAGCCCAGACCGCATTCGTGAAGCTTCGTCAGATTCCCGCAGGCTGGAACAGGCCGGCATCCGGCGCAGGATGCGGCATTGTCTGCGGGCCGCCTTCACCGATTCCCCACTGGTCCATCATGTGCGGCGCAGGCGTGATCACCTGGTACTGGTGGTTCTCGAAGTCGACCTCTTCCAGTTCGGCCGTGTACTCCACGGCAAAACCGGCTGGCGTGGTAAAATAGCTGAAGGTGTTGTTGCCGGCCACGTGCCGGCCGGGACCCCAGCGCAGGTCCACCTGACCCCGCTTCAGGCGCACGATGCCACGCATCATCTCGTCCACGTTGGGCATGTCGTAGGCCACGTGGTTCAGGCACGGCGGACCGGGCAGGAAGGCGATCCGGTGGTGGGCCGAATTGCAGCGCAGGAAACACATGAAATCGCCCAGCCAGTCGCTGATGCGGAAGCCCAGCACATCGGTGAAGAAGGCAATCTCCTCCTTGTGGCGGGGTGAATGCATCACGATGTGGCTGATTTTTTCAGGAACGCCCTCGAACCGCTCAAGCTGGCGGGCGGTGCCGCGCTGGACGCCGGCGGAGATTTCGTAAGGCAGGCCGTCCTTGCTGAAGAAGCGGAAGCCGTAGCCGCCGCCGAACTGGTTGAGCTCGCGCGGCTCGAACACGATCTGGCAGCCATAATCGCGCACCTTGGCATGGAGCGCATCGACATCGGCGGGCGTATCGGCGGCGAGGGCGATGATGTCGATCCGCTGCACCGCATCCTGCCGCAGGCGGACGACGTAAAGCTCGTCATGCCCCTGCGCGGCGAAATAGACCATGCCATCCGCCTCGTGCACTTCCTTCAACAGCCACTTGTCGGCGTAAAATGCGCGCTCTGTCGCCAGGTCGTTCACAGCATAGCCAACATAGCGGATTTCGGTAACGCGGCTCATCGGATTTCCTTCCATGTTATGGGGCAGATCCGGGCCGGCGATTTGCGCCAGCGGCCTGCGCGCAGCCGGGGGACTGCATCGCAAAGCACACAGGACGCTTGATCCCGATCCCGGCGGCAGCCCCTTGCGGGCTGCCACCCCTCAGGCTCGCAAGATAGGTAACAGTGGCAATTTGCAAAATGACTTATCTGGATGTGTGGTCATCTGGCAAATCTATGGGTTGGTGCGCGCGATCCGTTCGATCTTTCCGCGCAGCCAAAGCAACCCTGCGTCTTCAGAGCGTCCGGCATTGTAGCACAGCATCTGCTTCATCGGTGGCACCGGATAGGGCACAGGGACCCGGCGGATCGCGAAGCGATCCTCCAGTTGGACCACCAGGCGCTCGTGCAGCACCGCCAGGCGGCCGGTTCGCTCCAGCAGCCAGGGTACCAGTGTGAACACCGAAGTGGTCACCTCGATACGCCGCCGGATGCCCATGATTTCGAGCTGACGGTCTGCATAGGAGGCGACGGGGCGCTCGCCGATGACCACCGCTACATGACCTGCCGCCTCGAATTCTTCGGCGGTGATCGACCCCTTGGCCAGAACCGGATTCTCGGCGGCACCGACAACCACCTGCGGCTCGCGGTATAGTTCGTAGGACGGGTGGCTGCCTGTCACGATGTATTCCGGCGTGATGACAACGTCGACACTGCCTTCATCGAGATGCTCGGCAATGGTCAGGTTGGGCAATTGGCAATCGAGCTGGATCGAGGGTGCCTCTGCGGCAAGTTCGGCCACCAGAGGCACGATGATCGACGCCTGGACGTAGTCCGAGGTGACGATGCGGAAGGTGCGCTGGCTGGTCGCCGGGTCGAAATTGGGCGATTTGGCCAGCATGGATTCAAGCTGTTGCAGGCTTTTCCTTACTTGCGGCATTAACTCGTCGGCAAAGGCGGTGGGGTGCATCCGCTTGCCCTGCAGGACCAGAAGATCGTCGCCGAAGAATTCACGCAGGCGGGCCAGGGCCGCGCTCATGGCCGGTTGGCTCAGGTTGACCCGTTCGGCAGCGCGGCTGACGCTTCGAGTGGTCATCAGGGCATCGAATGCCACCAGCAGGTTCAGATCAAGGCCTTTGAAACGCATGCGCGACAGCTTGCTGGCCAAGCCCGATCATTGCAACTGTAAATTGAAAGGCGGCCTACCTATCGGCAGGGCGGATTGATGATTGCTCGTCAAACAGCAGGTAGGCCAGCGCCATGCGCGACAATTCCGGCTTCATCAGGGTCCACACCTTCTCGTCACCGGATTCAGCAGTCGCGCCCAGGCCATACTGTCGGGCGATGGTCGCGAAGATGATCTGGAAGACCGCCTGTACCTTGATTTCCGGATCCGCCCCGCCGATTTCGTCACGGAAGGTCATGATCGCATCGAGCGACATGCGCGCGGAACGTTGGGCTGTTTCGCGCCCGGGGCCCGATACGGCCGGATCGATCGCAGCCCGCTGCATGATCGTGCGCAACAGCGCCGCGTTTTCCGCAAGAAAGCGGCTGTAGCGATCGATGTAGAGCGGCAGGAATTCGGCCAGGCTGCCGCTCTGTGCCAGCACCTCGTCGATCATGGCCCGTTCGCCGGCGATCACCTGCTCAAGTTCCTGCGCGATGACCGCGTGCAGCAGGCGGTCCTTGCTTTCGAAGCGAAGGTAGATCGAACCGATCGAGACGTTGCCGCGCTCGGATACGTCCTGCAGCGTAAAGTCCTCGCTACCCCGTTCCAGCATCAACGCCTTGGTCGCCTCGAGCATCCTTTCGAAGGAGGCGAGGGAGCGGCCCTGGCGGGGTTTTCGGCTGATGGCACTGGTCGCAAGTGCGCGCGTCTGGGTTCCGAATGTTGACATGAAGGCCGTTATGCGGAATTAAACGATAACAGCAATTCTAATTTGGATTCGTCAAACGGTTCGAATTCGGTGTTGGCTGTCAGAGGTTGAGGAAATTGCTGCCCCGAAACGTCTTTGGATGAGGGCTCGGGCAGGCGGAGGGAAGGACCAGTCATCCATCTTGTGAATGGGTTTGTATGGAAACTTACAATTTCACCTGATTGACCGCTTCGGCCATAACGCCGTTCGTGCCGAAAGCTCGCAAATGAGGGCGCAGCTTTTGGTTATGAAACACGCCTCCCAAGGGGGAGGCAGGGACCCCCGCGTGGGGCGGGGTGGAAATAGAACAAGGGTGCCCTTCGAGGGCGCTGAATGGGAGGAAGTCATGCGTATCACCAAGAGATCGATCCTGCTTGCCGGTTGCGGCATTGCGGCGCTGGCCATGCCGGCGCACGCCCAGGACAACGCTGAGGAAGAGGATGTCATCGTCGTTACTGCGCAGAACCGCGCGCAGGATGTGACTGACGTGCCGATCGCGATCGACGTGGTCGGCGGCGAGGAACTCGCCAATGAAGGCTTCACCGATGCCAACGACCTGAGCCAGATCGCTCCGGCGGTGCAGGTGATCCAGGACCAGGGCACGGTGAAGATCACCCTGCGCGGCATCGGCACCACCTCGAACGACGAGGCGCAGGACACCTCGGTCGTGGCCAATATCGATGGCGAATACATCAACCGCCCGAACGTGCTGGGCGTGGCGATCTTCGATCTGGAGCGCGTGGAGGTTCTGCGCGGCCCGCAAGGCACGCTGTATGGCCGCAACTCCACTGCCGGTGCGATCAATTTCATCACCCGCAAGCCGGGCGATGAGCTGGGCGCCAATGTCTCGCTGTCGCTGGGCAACTACAGCGCCCTGCGCGTGGATGCCGGTGTTGACGTGCCGCTGGCCGATGGCCTGGGCCTGCGTGTTGCCGGCTTCAAGGACTCGCGCGACGGCTATGTCGATCATCCCGCCGGCTACGGCTTCGGTCCGTTCCCGCGGTTCGGCGGCGGCCAGTCGGACGATAACTCGTCCTATGGTGGCCGTGCGACGCTGGCGTTCGACGATGGTGGCCCGTTCTCGGCCAATATCCAGTTCGAATATGCCGATCGGCAGTTCACGCCGCAGGCCTTCGCGGCGGCTGACCTGAATTCCGGCGGGCGGGCTCCGGCCGGTCCGGGTTGCAACCGCGACGGCTATACCCGCGTGGCCACGGCCTATGCGCAGACGCTGTGCGTGCCCAACCAGACAACGTTCCTGGAAACCCTGGATCGGTCCGAATACGCCTCGCCGGGCTTCGGCCTGGGCCGCATCGGTGACGAGACCTGGGCGCTGCGCGGCCGCATTGCCTACGAGTTCAGCGATGCCGCAACCCTCAGCTACATCGCAGGCTATCGCGATTTCTCGGAAGACACCGGCACCTTCGTGACCCTGCCGGTTTCCTACCGCAGCTTCAACTGGCTGGGTGAAGCCCAGACGCAGAGCCACGAACTGCGCCTGAACGGCGATATCAGCGGCATCATTTACCAGGTTGGCGGCTTCTACTTCAAGGAAGAGCAGCAGAGCGAAAGTGGCTTCTTCGTGCCGATCGGCGCGAACGGCACCTACCTCAGCTACTTCGGTCGCGACGTGTCGAGCGACAGCCTGTCGGCCTTTGGCCAGGTCGAAGTGCCGCTGGGCGATACGCTGACCGCAGTCGGCGGCATTCGTTACACTGACAACTCGCGCTCGGCGATCTATGACAATGCCAGCCCGTTCGGTGCCGGTCCGCCCGACGCCGGGCTGTTCAACGCTGGCCCTTCGCGCAAGACCTTCTCCACCCTGCGCTATGCCACCCGCCTCAACCTGGGCAGCGATGATGACAAGATTACCTGGCTGGCCGGCCTGAACTGGCAGCCGAATGCCGATACGCTGATCTATGCCAAGGTTTCGACCGGCTTCAAGGGTGGCGGCTTCGACTCGGTCGGCACCTATGATCCGGAATCGAACACCGCCTATGAAGCCGGCGCCAAGCTGACCTTCGGCCCGAACGGCAACTTCCAGTTCAATCTGGGCGGCTTCTACTATGATTACACCGGCCTTCAGGTCTCGGTGCTGCTCGACACCACAGTCGGCGGCCAGACCTTCAATGCCGGTGCGGCCACCATCTGGGGGCTGGAAGCCGAAGGCGTGTTCGATTTCGAGCAGGGCACCACGATCGACTTCGCGGTGAACTACCTCAATGCCACCTATGACGAGCTGTTTGCCCAGTTCAACGTGTACACCGTTCCTGGCACCGGCACCGACGTCAACGGCGTGGGCGATCTCGATCCCACCACCGCCGGCGTGCAGCAGCCCAACTTTGCAGGCAACACCGCGCCGTTCTCGCCCGAATGGGTGATCCGGGCGGGTATCCAGCATGAGCTGGACCTTGGTTCGGCCGGTAGCCTGACAGCTGGCGCCAGCACCACCTACAAGAGCAGCTACTTCACCGACTTCTACAACTACAACGATGGCCGCCAGGTCGCCTTCTTCCAGACCGATCTGTCGCTGCAGTGGCGCGATCCGGGTGACCGGGCCGGCGTGCAGCTGTTCGTCCGCAACCTCGAGAACAACCGCCCGCTGACCTACGGTTCGTTCGTTTCGGCTGGTCCGGACGATATCTTCAACTGGCAGTTCGGCACGCCGCGCACCGTGGGCATCCGCTTCTCGCTGGACTACTAAGTTCCTGATACCGGGGGGCGCCTGGCGACCGCCCCCCGCCATCCGGCAGCCGGCCGACCGTTTCCTTGGAGAGGGCGCAGCCATGCAGCTGTCGGCATGTATTGAATGGCAATTTGCGGAAGCGGGGGACGATCTGGCCGATCGCCTGCGCGCCGCCCATGCGGCCGGCCTTTCGCTGGCCGAATTTCATTTGTGGCGGGACAAGAACAGCGACGGCATTGCCGCCGCGATGGCCGATACGGGCGTCAAGCTCACCGGCATCTGCGTCGATCCGCGGCGCTCCATCGTCGATCCGGTCGAGCATGACGAGATGCTGGCCGCTGTTACCGATACGCTGACCGTGGCCCGCAAGCTCGGCTCGCCCCCGTTGATCGTCGCCTCCGGCTTCCGGGTGGAAGGGATGAGCGAGGCCGAACACTTTGCCAACGCCGTTTCGGTCCTGAAGCAGGCCGCCGCTTTGGCCGAGGCTGCCGGCGTGATGCTGGTGCTGGAGCCGCTCAACACCGAACTGTTCGCCACCATGTACCTGGTCAGCACGAAACTGGGCCTGGATATCGTGGAAGCCGTGGACAGCCCGAACCTGCGCCTGCTCTACGACGTCTATCACAGCCGCGTAATGGGCGAGGATGTGCGCGAAGTGCTGGCGGGGCGCACCCACCTGGTGGCCCATGTGCAGGTGGCCGGCTGGCCAGGCCGCAATGAGCCGGGCACCGGCGATCTCGACTATGCCGAGGTGATGCGAGTGCTGGCGGACCTGTGTTACACCGGCCCGATCGGCCTCGAATACTTCCCCACAGTGGACAGCGTGACCTCCATCGCGCGTGCGCGGGAAGCGCTCGGTGGCTGAGGCTGCTGTTGCTGGCCAGCGCCTGTCGCTGGCAGAGCGCCTCAGCTACGGCTTTGGCGATTTCGGCTTCAGCCTTGCCTACAACATGGCGAGCGGTTTCCTGCTCTATTACTACACCAATGTGGTGGGCCTACCGGCGACGGCGGTGGGAGTGATCTTTCTAACCGCCCGGCTGATGGACGCGGTGATCGACATCCTGGTGGGCATCGCGGTTGACCGTACCCAAAGCCGCTGGGGCCGCACGAGGCCCTACTTCCTGTTCACCGCCATTCCCTATGCGATCATGTCCGTGGCGGTCTTTGCCGTGCCGGACTGGGGGCTGAACGCCCAGCTCGTCTATGCCTTCATCACCTTCAAGGCGCTGGGTATTTTGATGAGCCTGGGGTCCATTCCCTACACCGCGCTGATGCCGATGATGACGGCGGACACCGGCGAGCGGCTGAAGCTTTCGGGGATGCGCTCGGTCGGCACGTCGGCCTCGGTGGTGTTGGGAACGGCGGCCACGCTGCCGCTGGTGGGCCTGTTCGGCGGCGGTGACGAGCAGCGTGGCTTCCTGGCCGTGGCGGCCCTGTTTGCCGGTCTGGCGCTGATCGCCGTGCTGGCCCTGTTCCGCAACTGCCGCGAGCGGATAACCGCTCCGGCGGGGGATCGGCCGCCGGTACTACCGGTGATCGGCGAAATGCTGCGCAACCGGGCGTGGATCGTCGCTTTCCTGTCGTGCCTGTTCTACTTCATCCGCTTTGGCGCGATGATGGCGGCCACGCCCTATCTGGCGATCGACGTGCTGGGCCAGCCGTGGCTGATTTCGATCATGCTGCCGGCGGTTTCTGGCACCCTGCTACTCTCGGCCTTCATCGCCCCGCCGATCCTGGCGCGCACGGGCATCCGCAACGGCTGCCTGGGGATTTTCGCGGTGTCTGCCGTGCTGTTCCTGCTGCTGCCGCTGGCGGAGCAGAACACTACCCTGTTCCTGGCGATCTACATCGCTGCGGCGCTGGTCACCTCGCTGACCATCACCGCTGCCTTCACCATGATCGCAGGTACGGTCGACTATCACGAGTGGAAGCATGGCACCCGCAACGAAGGCGTGCTGTCCGCCGGTGTCAGCCTGGCCACCAAGGTGGGCATGGCGATCGGCTCTGCCGGGGTCGCCTTCCTGCTGGGCTGGGTGGACTATCAGCCCGATGCGGTGACCGAAGTGGCGCGCCAGGCCATCCGCTGGTCCTATTATGGCGGAGCCGCCGTGTTGCTGGCGATCCAGGGCGTGGTGGTGTGGTTCTGGCCGATGGACGGGGAATGGAAGGGAAGCTCTGCATGAACCGGCGGCAGTGGTTGGCGGGCTGCATGGCAACGGCCAGCCTGCTTGTTATGCCTGCCGCAGCCTGGGCGCAGGCGCGGATTCCCCAGCGGCCCGGTGCACGGGTGATTGTCGACAACGACTTTGCCGGGGATCCCGATGGCATCGTGGCTCTGACCCATCAGGTGCTGGCCCCGCGCACGATTGTGCCGCTGGTCACCGTGTCTGGCCTGGTCGACCGGCCCGGTGGCCATGGCCTTGCCGGTCGTTCGGTATCTGCCGGGGAGCGGCTGGCGGGTGAAACATTGCGCCGCGCGGGCCTTTCCACAGTTCCGCCCATTGCAGGCGGCTACGAACTTGGCCAGCAGTCTGCAGGCCCATCGCCTGCCGCGATCGCGATTATCACCGAGGCCCGGCGCGACGATGCCAGACCGCTGTTCGTTTCCTGCGGTGGACCGTTATCCAACGTGGCTGAAGCCCTGCGTCTCGCTCCCGACATTGCTGACAGGTTGACGGTAATCTGGATTGGCGGCGGCGGTTATCCGGATGGTGGCTGGGAATACAACCTTTCGGCTGACCTGGCGGCGGCACGGCACGTGATCGAGGAAAGCCGTGTGCCGATGTGGCAGGTGCCGCAGCCAGCCTATCGACTGATGCAGGCATCGGTTGCCGAGATGGAGGCAGACATGCGGCCGATCTCGCCGTTTTCCGAATGGCTGTATGAGCGGTTCACTTCACCGCCCGCGTTTGTGGAACTGGGCGGCAGTTGGCCGATGGGGGATAGCCCGCCGGTGCTGCTGACAGCGATTACCGGCGAAAGCAGCCGCTATCGCGATCTCCCCGCGCGCCGCATTGGTGCCGATTTCTCTTACGGCGAGGAAATTCCGGGCCGAACCGTGCGCGTGTTCGATGAACTCGACATGCGGCTCACCTGGGCGGACTTCCTGGCCCGCCTTCGCATCCACGCCGCACGGTAGCAACCGGACAGGGTCATGCGTGGCGGCTGCGGTTGTACCAGAGGGTGACCCACACCAGGCACAACGCGATCACGATCCCGCTCTGCGTCAGAGTATGCCATTCCTTATGGATAATGTGGAACACCGCCGCGACAACGTGGTTGGCACCGATCCAGGCTGCGCCCAGCAGCCCCAGGCGCGCGGCGCGCGGCACCAGCAGGGCGATGGCCAGGGCCGCCACCGCTGCCAGTTCCAGCACGCCAACAATCCGGCCGAGCGCGACTGGCAGGTGGATCGTCCAGGCAGAATTCTCGCGCAGCAGAGCGAGCGGCGCGGTGGTCTTGTGCCAGCCGACGAAGGCGGAAAAACCCGCCAGCAGCACGGTCAGCGCCACCAGGGCGATAAGCGCGGCCCAGCCATAAGGTGTCTTTTGCATGGTATCGGTCCCCTCCCACTGTCGTGCCCCTTGACGCGGCATCGCAATTATAGAATGAATATTCTAATTGAACTTCGGGACTCGCGCAAGCGGCGTGATACCCCGGATTGGTGACGCAGCGGGCCCAGGATGCCTGCGAGGTGAGAGGATCGGGCACATGGCCATCAAGCGGGGCGTCAGCCTCTATTCCTACCAGAACGAGACCTTTACGGGGAAAATGACCCTGGAGGATTGTATCCGCACCAGCGCCGAACTGGGTGCCAAGGGGATCGAGGTGATCGGCGAACAGAGCTTCTGGGGCTGGCCGGAATATGCGGTGGACCCCGCGGCCATCGCCAACTGGCACGGCCTGATTGCGAAGTACGATTGCGTTCCCGTCAGCCATGACTTCATGCTCGATTACAAGCGCTTCAAGGGCCGCATCATGTCGGTCGAGGAGCAGGTGGCCAGCGTGCGGCGCGATATTGAATTCGGCGCCCAGCTGGGGGTGAAATACCTGCGCGCGCTGGTCTCTATCTCGCCGGAAGTGCTGGTGGCCGCAGCGCCCTACGCCGAGGAGAAGGGCCTCAAGATCCTGATCGAGGTCCATGCACCCCTGCACTTCGATCACCCATGGATCGTGCGCCACGCCGAAGCCTTCGAAAAGAGCGGATCGGATGCGCTGGGCTTCCTGCCCGATATGGGCATGTTCCTCCACGCCTTCCCGCCGGTGTGGTACGAGAAGTTCCTGCGCATGGGCGTGCCGAAGAATATCGCCGACTACATCGTCAAGGCTTACGAAGACCGCACCCTGTCCGAATACGTGGTGCAGGCCGTACGCGACATGGGGGCGGAAGGCCCGGCGCTGGGCATGGTGGAAACGCTGCGCCACAATGCCGCTTTCGAGCCGAAGCGGATGCTGGACTACATGCCCCGCATCCACAACATCCACGGCAAGTTCTACGAGATTACCGATGATTACGTGGAACCCTCGATCCCCTATGACCAGATCACCGCCGTGCTGAAGCAGGGCGGCTATGATGGCTACATCTGTTCGGAATACGAGGGCAACCGCTGGATCGAGGATGCGCAAGAGCCCGATAGCGTCGAGCAGGTCCGCCGCCAGCAGGTGATGCTGGCCCGCCTGCTGGGCGAGCCCGAAGACCCCAGGATCACAACCCCGGCCTATGCCGTGGCTGCCGAATAAGGAGTGCCCCGACAATGATGGACAACAAGATGATCGTCGAGGGCAGCCTTGCCAACTACGCCGAAGGCGGCGTGGTCAAGGGCTTCCAGTTCCTGGGCCGCCTGCCGTATTACCGGGGACTGGGTCTCTCGATGGTGGAAGACATTGCCGTGGAGATCGACGGCGAGACGGTGGCGCGCGAGGATGTGCGCTTCAGCGTGCGGGGCAAGACCTATACGCTCGACGAGATGGAAACCGTCTACGATGATCGCTGGAACTTCGGTGAGAAGGCGACCATCATCGTGCTGAAGGACGGTGGGCTGGCTCATGGGGAGCATCAGGTGGGCATGGCGGTGCGCTATCGCGTCTCCTACCTGCCCTTCGTGCCGACCACCAGGTTCACGAAGACGCTGGCGCTGGCCGCCTGACAAACCGCCAAAACCGCGCAATAATGCGGGTTTGGAACGAAGATGGAGGATCGCTTGGAGAGGCGTTTGCGCATGGGCATGATCGGCGGCGGACCGGGGGCCTTCATCGGCCCGGTGCACCGCTTTGCTGCCGAGCTGGACCGCGAGATCGAACTGGTGGCGGGGGTGTTCTCGTCTGACCCGGATCGCTCGCGCGCAGCCGCCGGGCAGTATCGTATCGATCCCGAACGCGCCTATCCCGACCTGCCGACCATGTTCGCCGCCGAGAAGGCGCGGGCGGACGGGATCGACTTTGTCTCCATTGTCACTCCCAATCACAATCACCTGCCATCGGCCCGTGCGGCGCTGGCGGCCGGCCTGCCGGTGATGACCGACAAGCCGCTGACCGCCACGCTGGCCGAAGCGCAGGAACTGGCGGGGCTAGTTGCGACAGCTGGCCTGCCGCTGGGCGTCACCTTCACCTACACCGGCTATCCGCTGGTGCGCGAGATGAAGGCGCGCATTGCCGCCGGGGCCATCGGGCCCTTGCGCAAGGTGGTGGTTGAATACCCGCAGGGCTGGCTGTCGCAACCGGCAGAGGGCAAGCAGGCCGAATGGCGCGTCGATCCCGCGCGCGCAGGGGCGGGCGGCTGCATTGGCGATATCGGCGTTCACGCCTTCAACCTGTCGGAATTCGTTACTGGCCAGAAGGTGACGCGCTTGCTGGCGGATCTTGCTGCCGTGGTGCCGGGCCGGGCGCTGGATGACGACTGTTCGATCCTGCTCCGCTTCGCCAATGGCGCGCGCGGTGTGCTGCTGGCCAGCCAGATCGAGGTGGGCGAACTCAACGGACTGCGGATCCGCTGTTATGGCGAATTCGGCGGCATAAGCTGGAAGCAGGAGGAGCCCAACAGCTTCACCCAGCACCACGCCGATGGCCGAACCGAGATTGTCCGCGCCGCCGATGCCTCGCTCGGCCCTTGGGCTGCCGGGCGTACCCGCACGCCGGGCGGCCATCCGGAGGGCTACCTGGAAGCCTTCGCCAATATCTACCGCGATTTCGCCGCCGTGTTGCGCGGCGAGGATGCGCCGCTGCTCCCCGGCATTGCCGAAGGGCTGCGTGGCATGACCTTCATCGATACCGCCGTCCGCGCCAGCGCCGCCAATGCGGGCTGGGTGGATCTGGCCGACTGACCGAGGATCGAGACATGAAGACCATCAAGGGCCCCGCCATCTTCCTCGCCCAGTTTGCGGGTGACGAGGCGCCATTCAATTCGTTCGACGCGATCTGCAAGTGGGTTGCGGGCATGGGCTACAAGGGCGTGCAGGTGCCCAGTTGGGACGGCCGCCTGTTCGACCTCGCCAAGGCAGCGGAAAGCCAGGACTATTGCGACGAGATTGCGGGCGTTGCTGCCAGCCACGGCCTGCAAATCACCGAGCTTTCCACCCACCTGCAGGGCCAGCTTGTCGCCGTGCACCCCGCCTATGACGCGCAGTTCGATGGCTTTGCCGCACCGCACGTGCGCGGCAACCCCAAGGCGCGCCAGGAATGGGCGGTGGAGCAGGTCAAGATGGCCGGCACTGCCAGCAAGCGGCTGGGCCTGACGGCCCATGCCAGCTTTTCGGGCGCGCTGGCCTGGCCCTACCTCTACCCCTGGCCGCAGCGTCCGGCGGGTCTGGTGGAGGATGCCTTCGACGAACTGGCGCGGCGGTGGACGCCGATCCTCGACCATTTCGACGAGTGCGGAGTGGACATCGCCTATGAGATCCATCCGGGCGAGGACCTGCATGATGGCGTCACCTTCGAGATGTTCCTGGAACGGGTGAACAACCACCCGCGGGCCAATATTCTCTATGATCCCAGTCACTTCGTGCTGCAGTGCCTGGACTACCTGGATTACATCGACATCTATCACGAGCGCATCAAGTGCTTCCACGTGAAGGATGCCGAGTTCAATCCCACCGGTCGGCAGGGCGTCTACGGCGGCTATCAGGGCTGGGTCGAACGGGCCGGCCGATTCCGCAGCCTGGGTGACGGGCAGGTCGATTTCTCGTCCATTTTCAGCAAGATGGCGCAATACGATTTCCCCGGCTGGGCCGTGCTGGAATGGGAGTGCGCGCTGAAGCACCCCGAGGCTGGTGCGGCGGAAGGGGCCCCGTTTATCGCCCAGCACATCATCCGCGTGACCGAGCGCGCGTTCGACGATTTTGCCGACAGCGGCAGCGATCGCGACCTGAACCGGCGGCTGATGGGGCTGGACTGAAGGGGGTCTAACGGGGTCTAACCAGGCCTAACGCTGCCAAGGGAGGGCACGATGGCCGAGACAGTGCTCTATTTCGCCCCGCAAACCTGCGCCCGGGTGCCGCTGGTGGCGCTGGAGGAGGCGGGTGTGGATTTCACCGTCCACACTGTGGCTTTCATGGCCGGCGAACACCGCCAGCCGGACTACCTGGCCCGCAACCCCAAGGGCAAGGTTCCGGCGCTGGCGATTGACGGGCTGGTGCTGACCGAGAATGTCGCCATTGCCGATTACCTGGCCGAGCGACACCCGGAAGCCGCCCTGCTGCCGCCTGCAAGCACCCCGGCAGCGCGGGCGGAGCGACTGGCGGACCTGGCCTTCTGCGCCGCCACCCTGCACCCCATCGTCACCCGCATCCGCATGGCCCCCTTTATTGCCGGGCCGGCCAGCGCCAAGGCCGTGTACGATGCCGCTTGCCAGGCGATGGACCCCAACTTCGCCATGATCGAGGCGCGGCTGGCGCAGCGGACCTGGTGGTATGGCGAGTGGTCGGTGATGGATGCCTACCTCAACTGGGCGTTCTTCCGCGTGGCCGGCGCGCGCTACGATGTCAGCCGCTTCCCCGCTTTCGCCCGGCATGACGAACTGATGCAGGAACGCCCAAGCTATCGCCGGGCCATGCTGCGCGAACGGCAGAGCGAGGCGGACCTGGTGGCCCGTGGCCTGTTGTTCACGCCGCCCGATCCGGCGACGTTCAGCTAGCCCCAGCTTGGGTCCTTGCCCGCCTTCCACTTGATGTTGCAGCCCGCGCTGGGCACCTGCGGTTGCGGGGCGGGCTGGCCTGCCAGCACGGCATCGGCGGCGCGGCGCATGTCCTCGCCAGTCACCGGCACAGAGGTGCGCCAGGTCTCTGTCCCCTCCATCGGCGGGTGCCCAAGGCCAGGGCGGCTGGGATCGAACTGGCCGCAATATGCCAGCTTCATCTGGCCATCGTAGAGGAAGAAATCGGGCGTGCAGATTGCGCCATATGCCAGCGCCACGTCCTGCGTGGCATCGAACAGGTAGGGGAACGGGAAGTCCATCGCCTGCGCCAGCCGGGCCATTTCCTCCGGCGCATCATCGGGAAAATCCGCCGGATCGTTGCTGCTGATCGCTACCACCTGCAGCCCTTGCGGCATATAGTCCCGGGCAAAGTCCACCAACCCCGGCAGGATGTGCTGCACGAATGGGCAATGGTTGCAGATGAAGGCCAGCAGTAGGCCCTTGCCCTGGGTGAACTCGTCCAGCCGCCGCACCTGGCCGTGGGTGTCGGTCAGCGCAAAGGGACGCGGGGGCTGGCCATAATCGACTTGTCGCGAAAGCTTGAGCACGGGCATTCTCCGCTGGAAATAGAATGAGCATTCTGATACGTCTCGCGCCAACAGTCAAACAAATGAGACAGGATCAATGGCCACCGGAACAGGTGCAGGCTGGAACCGCCGCGAATTCGTCGGCGCGGCGGGGCTCTTGGCAATCGCGCTGGGTCTTCCCGGCTGCGTATCGGCATCGGCTGGTGCCGCCGATCTGGCCGCTGCGCTACCCCCTGAAGAGGCTCCCAATGATCGGCAACTGGCCATGCTGCGCGAGGTATCGCAGATCGTCATTCCGGCCACTGACACCCCCGGCGCAGGGGATGCGGAAGTGGGCGCCTTCGTGGCTATGGCGCTGGCCCACGGCATGGAAGCCTCGCGCGCGCCGCTGCCGCCTGCCGCGCAGACCTTTGCCTCCACCCGGTTCCTGCGGGCCGACGGGTCCTTGCGCTATGTCGACTGGCTGGATGATGTGCTGGGCGCCGGCTTCCTTGAGGAAGCGCCCCCTGCGCGGCTGGAGAAGGTCCGCGCGCTGGATGCAGCCGCCTATGCGCAGAATGCCGGCGCGCACCCATGGCGCAAGGTCAAGGCGCTGATCCTGCTGGGCTATTACACGTCCGAAATCGGCGGCTCGCAGGAACTGCAATACGCCCCGCTGCCGGGCCGTTTCGATCCTGCCGTGCCGGTGCAGCCGGGCGAGCGGGCCTATTCCAACGAGTGGACCGGGGTGGAGTTCGGCTGATGGCTGAAAATTACGATTTTGACGCCATAGTGGTCGGTTCGGGCATCACCGGCGGCTGGTCGGCCAAGCAACTGACACAGGCCGGCCTGAAGGTGCTGATGGTGGAGCGCGGGCGCGAGATCATTCACGGACGCGACTATGCCACCGAGATGAAGGCCCCGTGGGACATGCCGTTCCGGGGCAAAGGCGATCCGGAGGTTTTCGCCAGCGAACATGCGGTGCAGCGCCTGAACCGCCATTTCACCGAGTTCACGCAGAACCATTTCGTCAGCGATCGCGAGAATCCCTACCAGACAGGCGAGAATACCGCGTTCAACTGGTTTCGCAGCTACCAGCTCGGCGGTCGCTCGCTCACCTGGGGGCGGCAGTCCTATCGCTGGTCGGACTACGATTTCGATGCCAACCGGCGCGACGGGCACGGCACCGACTGGCCGATCCGCTATGCCGATCTTGCGCCTTGGTATGACCTGGTGGAGGAATTCATCGGCGTATCGGGCTCGATGGAGGGCGTGCCGTCCTTGCCCGATGGCAAGTTCCAGCCGCCGATGGCACTTAACGCGGTGGAACAGGCCCTGCGTGAACGGATCGGCGAGCGCTGGCCCGAACGCCGCCTGATGATCGGCCGCACTGCCAACCTGACGCAGGCCAAACCCGGTCGCGCACCGTGCCAGAACCGGGCGATCTGCCCGCGCGGCTGTTCGTTCGGGGCCTATTTCTCCACCCAGTCCAGCACGCTGCCCGCCGCGCGGGCCACCGGCAACCTGACCGTGGTGACCGATGCCGTGGTGGAGAAGCTGGACTATGATCCAGCCACCCGCCGCGTCACCGGTGTGCGCTGGGTGGGCCGCAATGGCGCAGCCAGCGGCAGCGCCACGGCGCGCATGGTGTTCCTGAATGCGGGCAGCTTCAATTCGGTCCAGGTGCTGCTGAACTCTGCCAGCGAGGCCAATCCGCACGGCCTGGCAAACACCAGCGGTGTGCTGGGCACGCACATCATGGACCACCCCACCACGCTGTCTGCCGCCGCGCTGGTTCCGGGGTTCGAGGGGATCACCACTTTCGGCAACCGCCCCACGGGCGCGGTGATCGCCCGCTATCGCAATACGGACCAGATGGACGGCGTGGGCCATACCCGCGGCTTCTCCTACCAGGGCGGGGCGCTGCAATCGGCCTGGGTGCGCGGCATGCGTGAGCCCGGTGTGGGCGAGGATTTCAAGGCGAACCTGCGCGGCCCCGGCCCCTGGCGGGTGGTGCTGGTGGCTTTTGCCGATTGCATGCCGCGGGCCAGCAACCGCCTGACGCTGGACCGCACGAGGGTGGACGCCAACGGCATCCCGCAACTGAAGATCGACTTTGCCTATGGTGCGGAGGAGCACGCCGCGCTGGCCCAGGCCAAGGCCGATGCGGCCGAGATGCTGACCCACGCGGGCGGGCAGGTAATCATGGGCTTTGACCGGCCCGGCGCGGGCGGCTCGGCCATTCACGAGATGGGCGGCGCGCGCATGGGCCACGATCCGGCCACCAGCGTGCTCAACAAGTGGAGCCAGGCGCACGATATCCCCAACCTGTTCGTCACCGACGGGGCGCAGATGAGCAGTTCGGCCTGCCAGAACCCCTCGCTGACCTACATGGCGCTGACTGCGCGGGCGGCGGATCACGCCGTGCAGTTATTGCGCGAAGGGGCCATCTAGGTACTCATTGAAATATCCATTCTAGTTATCTAGGATGGCGTCATGCCTGGTGGCGGGAGCAAACGGCCCGCCTGGGATGGTTTGCCCCTTCAGCCGGGCGGCCAGCTGCGGGCCCCATGTCGTGAAGACGGTTCCGCCTTGCGGGACGGGGTTGCCGCAACGCTTCGCACTCCCTCCCCCTGTCCGCGAGCCGCGCAAGAGGAGAGCGCAAATGCCCGCATACGTCCGCAACCTTTGGTACATGGCCGCGTGGGAGCATGAGGTGCCCGATGGCGGGATGCTCAGCCGCAAGCTGCTCGACCAGGCGTGGCTGGTCCACCGGCTGGAAAGCGGTGCCTATGCCATGCTGGAGGACCGCTGCCCGCACCGCTTCGTGCCGCTATCGATGGGCAGGAAGCAGGGCGATGTGGTCCATTGTCGCTATCACGGCCTGGGCTTCGGGCCGGACGGGGCCTGTGTCCACACGCCGTTTCCCGCAAGCCCGCCCGGCCACGTGAAGGCCGCGACCATGCCGGTGGTCGCCCGCTATCGCGCGCTGTGGTTCTGGCCGGGCGATCCGGCGCTGGCAGACCCGAGCCTGATCCCTGACTTCGCCTTCCTCGACAGCTACAGGCCGATGACCCGCGGCCACCTGGTGATGCAGGGCAATTACGAACTGGTGACCGACAACCTGATGGACCTGACCCATGCCGAGTTTCTCCACGTGGAGACCTTCGGGGTGAACGGCTCGCTGTTCGAAAGCGGCGCGCAGACCGTGCAACAGGAAGCTGACGGGGCGATCTGGAACAAGTGGACCATGACCGATGCCCGTGCGCCGGCTTGGGCCAAACCAGTGCTGGGCGAGGGCGCAAGGGTGGACCAGAAGCTGCACATGCGCTGGCACGCCCCTGCTTCGATGGCGCTGCTGGTGGAGATCGGCAAGGCTGGCACGGCTTATGGCGTGCACCTGCTGCCGCCGATGCTGAACCCGCACATCATCACGCCCGAGACGCAAGGGTCATCGCACTATTTCTATGATCACGAGCCGACCGAGCAGGCCCGCGACATGGCCATGCAGGTCTTCGTGGAGGAGGACGAGCCGATGATCGAGGCGGCGCAGGCAGCGCTGGGTGAAACCGACTTCTGGGATGCACGGCCCGCCATCCTGAAGACCGATGCCGCCGCCATCCGCTGCCGCCGTGCGCTGATGCAGCTGCGCCGGCGCGAGGCGGGCGAGGCCGAAGCCCCCTAGTCCGATCCCTGGCGGCGGATGGAGGCTATCGCCGCCTCGTCCAGCTCGCGGATCATCACCTGGCGGAAGGCCACGCTCGCCCATTCGAACTCCAGGGCGATGCGCCCGCTGGTCAGCGACGTGGTGCCATCGGACCGGCGCAGCTTGAACAGCGTGTTGACGATACGGCCATTGACCAACTGCGCGGCCTGGTCCCCGAAGCACACCAGATCGAGCGTATTCCACTCGCCGGCACGCTCGAAATCGCTGAGGCGCGGCAGCCACCGGCGGGCATAGCCCCCGTTGACGGTTGGCTCAATCGGTACGTCGGAAAAGGCGGGGATCCAGTTCGGCCACAGCGGCGTGCCGCCCAGTGATGGGCCTTGCACGCCCAGGGCATCGATCAGGATGGCATCGCCGCAGTTGCCCTCCTGCATCTGGAACTCGATACCTTCGGGAAACAGCAGGCCGGACCGCTGAGGGCCCATGTGGTAGAGTACACCGCTGTTGCGCGCCTGCCAGCCGCGCGGGGCCCAGCGCCGCTCGCCCCAGCGGTATTGCAGCCGCAGGTGATAGTTGCCGTGGTCCGCCATGGTGGCGATGAAGCCGGGCGGGGCGGTATCGTGGGCATAGCCATCGCCAAGGAAATGCAGCTCCTCATTGCGGATAGAGACGACGCCCATCGTATCCGAATCGCCCACGCCGTCCTGCCAGAAGCTCCAGCCGTCGAGCGAACGACCGTCCCACAGCGGGCGCCAGCCCGTGCCCTGCGCCGAGGCGCGGGTCCAGCCGGGGAGGGCCATCGCGGCACCGCCAGCCGCAAGCAAACTCAGGGCGCGGCGGCGGTGGAGCATGGCCTGTTTCCTCAGAACATCGGATGCGCGTTGGCGCTGGTCTCGGGCACCGGCTGGATTGCGTCCCAGTGTTCCACGATCTTGCCGTCCTCCAGCCGATACATGTCGAACACCGATGCGCCGCGTTCGCCGGGAGCAGGGATGGCGTGGACATGGATCACCGCCATGTCGCCATCCACCAGGATCTGCTTGATGCGGAACTCGCGGCCGGCTTCGGCAAACATGCCCGCCAGTGCCGCTACTGCGGCCTCGCGCCCATCGGCCACGCCGGGATTGTGCTGGATGTAATCCTCGGCAACGTAGGTTTCGAAGGCCGCAGGCACGTCGCGCTCGGTGTAGAACAGCCGGGCGAAGTCGGTCACGACGGCGCGATTGGCCGCGTCCGTATCGGCTGGCGGTTCGGCCGAACAAGCGCCGACCAGCAGGGCCAGCGGCAAAAGCGCTCGGCGCATCACGGCCGAGCGTCCAGCACGCCGATCACGCCCATCCAGCGGTACAGCGTTTCGATCCAGTCCTCGCTCGCCTTGCCCTCCGTGCCAAAGGCCAGGCCAAAGCCGTGGCCGCCGTTGGCCAGCAGGTGGAACTCGATTGGGGCACCGGCGGCGCGATAGTCACGCAGCAGCGGCATGTCCGGATGCATGGCCAGCAGGAAGTCGTCCGCCGCTATCGCCACGAACATCGGCGGGGCATTGGCCGGAACCTGCATCGGCGCCATGCTGGGATAGATCGGGGCGACGAAGTTGGGCGCATCGGCGCCGCCATGCTCCACCACGCTCCGGCTGAGGAAGCCGCCGGCAGAAAAGCCCATGAAGCCCACGCGCTGCGGGTCGATCCCGTATTCGGTGGCATGCTCGCGCACGTGGCGGATCGCGGCCAGGCCATCGGCCAGCGCTGCGGGCGGCGTATCGGCGGGCGGCGCAAAGCTGGCCGTGCCGCCATTACGCATGGCATCATTCTCGCGCCGGAACTGGTCGTTGTCGGCCGGGGTGGGGATCACGCGATACTTGAGGACGAAGGCGGCAATGCCGTGGTTCGCCAGCCAGCGGGCCACCTGCCAGCCTTCGTGATCGATTGCCAGGCCCAGGAACGCCCCGCCGGGTGCCACGATCACCGCTGCGCCGGTGGAAGGGCCGGCGGGCAGCACCGGCGTCAGCGTGGGCACGGTCACGTTGCGCACGCCGATCAGGCCGTTTTGCACCATCCACTGTTCGCGGTCGGGAGTGCCGGCGGGAACGGTGGGCAAGACGATGGCTCCGGTCTGCCGCGGGGCGGCGATCTCGGTATAGCTGAAGCTTTCCTGTGCGGCGGCGGGAGCAGCCGAGAGCAGGGCAAGGGCGACGAGCGCGGGGCGGATCATGCGGCGGCACCCTCACCGGCCCGCGTGCTGCGCAGCAGCAGGGCCACCAGCACGCCGCCCACCATGGCCGCGATGCCGGCGATCAGGAACACGCTCTGCGTGGTGCCTTCCGGCCCGCGGATCAGGCCCAGGACCAGAGGGCTGGCGAACTGGCCGAAGAAGAATGTGGAAGTCCACACCCCCATGCCCCGTCCGCGATGTTCGCGGGGCATCTGGTTCTGCGCCCAGGCGATCAGCACCGGAATAGCCATCCCCGCGCCGGTCTGTTGCAGCACCATGCCGGCCACCATGCCCTGCCAGCCGGTGGTCAGGCCCATCAGCGCCAGGCCGGAGCCCAGGAAGCCGAGCATGATGGCAATCTGCCAGTGCGATGCCATGCCTTTCCTGCCCAGCACCCAGAAAATAACCGCACCGGCCAGCACAAACAGGCTGGGCAGGGCAGTGATCTGGCCGATGCTGGCGGGATCGGTCACGCCCAGTTCCTGCCAAACCAGCGAACCGTTCACGATGAACACGTAGTAGATCAGCGAGGTGAACAGCGTTACCACGCCGATGCCCACGATCTTGGCCCAGGGGAAGCCGCTGGCGGCCACGCTCGCTTCGTCCATGCCCAGGTTGCGGCGCACGGTGGCATCGCTCTCGGGCTCGTACATCCACTTCAGCATGGCAAAGAAGATCGGGATGGCGACCAGGTAGAGCAGGAAAATGCCGTTCCACTTCCAAGCCACCAGCGAACCGGCAAAGAAGATCATCACCGAAGACAGCCCTGGGCCGACGATGCCCTGCAAGGTCAGCCAGCGGCGGCGGCCGTTCTCGTCCCAATAGTCGGCGATCAGGGTGTTGATCGTGGTCAGGATGGCGGCCTCGCACACGCCCAGCGCCAGGCGCGAGGCATAGATCTGGTCGAGGTCTTCCAGGAAAAACGGGATCGCACCGACGATGCCATAGAAGAAGGTGGAGACCAGCAGCAGCTTGCGCCGACCGTACTTGTCCACCAGCACCCCGGCGAACAGCGCAATGATCGAAATCGCCAGGCCCGGGGCGGTCACCATCGAGGGGACCTTGGTGGCGGCGCTGGGATCGGTCGGCATGAAATGGCCGATGATCGCCCCTACCGCCGGAAACATCGAGACGATGGCCAGGATTGGCAGGAACGCCGTGAGAATGACGGTTATCCCTTGCGGAAGACCCGCCGTGCGCTGTCCCGATGGTGCCTGCATGATCCCTCTCCCCGGACGCACTGGCGGCGTCCTTGTCCGGCCACGCCCGAAAGGGCGCTGTTGAATGTGCGATTGACGCTAGGGCATTTCGCAGCATAATAGAAGCACCATTTTAATTATCGCCGCGAACGTGTTCCGGGCGAGCTTCCTGGAAGGATATTTGCGTGGCTGATCAACCGGTTGGATCGGCGGCTAACCTGCCCGCAATCAGCGAGCGGCAGCGCACGCTGGCCTTCATTACGGTGCTGACCGGCCTGGTACTGGAAGTAGCCGATTCGACCATCGTCAACACCGCGCTGCCCGCAATCCGGGACGCGCTGCACGCAAGCCCGCAGGAAATGCAGTGGATCGTTGCCGGCTACCTGCTGGCATTGGGATCGCTGCTGCTGCTGGGCGGCAAGCTGGGTGATGCCTTCGGCCATGCGCGGGTGTTCCTGTGGGGCGTGGGCGGCTTCATCGCGGCATCGGCCCTGTGCGGCCTGGCGCAGGATCCGCTGCACCTGGTGCTGGCCCGCGTGGTGCAGGGTGCGGCGGCAGCGATCATGGCCCCGCAGTCGATGGCCGTGGTGCAACTGCTCTATTCGCCGCTGGAGCGGGTCAAGCGGCTGGCCTATTTCGGGCTGACGCTGGGCCTTGCCGCCATCATCGGCCCGATCATCGGCGGAATGCTGATTGCCCTGGACCTGTTCGGGCTGGGCTGGCGCACGATCTTCCTGATCAACCTGCCGATCGGGCTGGGGGTGATCCTGCTGGGGCGCAAGGTGTTGCCTCGTGCGGAGGATCTGGCACCGCCCCAGATTGACCCGCTGGGCGCGGTGGTATTCACCGCCAGCTTCGGAGCCATGCTCTACCCGCTGATCGAGGCGGCGGAGAAGGGCTGGTCGTTGCCCTTCGCGGCGCTGGCCGTGGCGGGCGTGGGCCTGCTGGTGTTCGGCTGGATACGTGCCAGGCAGCGCCGCACGCACGGCCTTGCATCGGTGGTTGAGCCGTCGCTGTTCGCCATTCCCACTTTCCGCTGGGCAACCTGGGCCGGCTTCGGTTTTGCCGCCGCCTCCACCGGCTTCCTGCTGGTGTTCGCCATATCGCTGCAACAGGGGCTGGGGTTGAGCGCGCTGGATACCGCGCTGGTGCACATCCCCTTCGGCGCGGGTGTGATGGCGGGCGTGGGCTTCATGGTGCCCCGCTTGCTGCCGCGCTTCGGCAAGGCCGTGCCGGTGACGGGCGGACTGGTGATGATCGCGGGCACCTCTGGCTCCCTGGCCCTGATCGCCGCGGCCCAGCCGGCCAATGCGCCGTTGCTGGCCATGCTGGCTCTGGCGGGCATTGGCATGGGCCTGCTGCAGGGACCGCTGGGACCCATCGTGGTCGCGCAGGTCCCGCGCGAGCATGCAGGCACGGCCAGTGCCACGTTCCGCACGGCGCAGCAGATCGGCGGGGCAGGCGGGATCGCGCTGGTGGGCGCGGCCTATTTCAGCGTGGCGGGCACCGATGCCGCATCCAGCCTGGCGGGCGCGCCGCCGGCTGCACTGGTGGTGGCCCTGCTGCTGGCGGGGGCAGTGCTTGCGGTGACGCGGCTGCCGCGGACGCTGTTCGCGCGCTAGTCCGCCTGCGCCTCGGCATCGGCTCGCTTGGCCAGCTTGTGGGCATCCTCGGTAAGGCCCGATTTCCAGTAGGACGAGATGTAGAGGCGATCCGGCCCCAGGCCGCACTCGTCGCGCAGATAGGCGCGCAAGGCCTGCATGGCGGAAAACTCGCAGGCCACCCAGGCATAGGTTTCTTCCAGCGGCAGCGCGGCGGCGCGCGCCTCCTCGGCCAGCTTGTCCGGGCGTGAGCCGGGCTGCTCGGTCACCAGCCAGACCACGTCCACGCCTTTGGGGCGGGCAAGATCCTGGCAATCGTCGGGGCTGGCTACCTCGATAACCGCCATGCCGCAGGCGTTGTCCGGCAGGGCGGCGAGGTTGACGGCGATGGCGGGCAGTGCGGTCAGGTCCCCAGCGACGAAATAAAAGCCGAAGCCGGCGGGCAACGGCTTGGCAGGGCCAGGGCCGCCCACCTCGATCGTGGCGCCCGGTTCCACCCCCAGCGCCCATTCGGTCGCCGGGCCTGCATGGCCGGTGGCGGTATCGCCGTGGAGCGCGAAGTCGAGATCTATCTCACCGTCACGTTGGTTGCGGATGGTGTAGGTGCGCACCGCCTTCTTGCCCTCAACCTGCGGCAGTTGCAGCTTGACGTAGCCGCCCTGCTGTCCGGCGGGGAAACCCTCCAGCCCCGACCCGCCCAGTGTCACCCGCAGCATGTTGGGGGTGACGGCGGACTTGCCGATAACGGTGAGCGTGCGGGGCGGGGGTCTGTGCGGGGGTGCCATAAGATATATCTAAACAATATCTTTAAGCTTGGCAACCCCCTTACCCCGTCATGTCAGGCCTTGGTCCAGGTCCCCAGCGTTTCGGCGAACCAGTCGGCCATGTAATCGATGGCGAACGAGTGGTTGTCGGCCCCGACGTGCTCCACGCCGCCTTCGCGTTCCGTGAACCATTTCAGTTCCCTGCGCGGCGAATTGACCAGCTGGTCGTAAGCCTGCTGGGCATAGTCCGGGCTGATCTGCCGGTCATTCACGCCGTGGGTAACCAGGAACGGCACCTTGATCCGGTCCATGTGGCCGTTGAGGTTCATGTCCTTCGACTTCTCCAGGAAGTCGTCCATGTTTTCGGCGCCGAATACCCAGAACACGTGGCCCCAGTAGTGCGGCACGGGGTTCTCGCCCTCGCGCTTCATGCGCTTGAACTGCACCTCATGCCAGTTGTGGTTGGCCCCCCAGGCCGCGCCGCTCTTGAAGCGAGGTTCATAGGCGACGGCGCGCGGGGCGAAGTGGCCGCCCAGCGAGATGCCAGTCATGCCGAGGCGCTCCTTGTCCACGTCGGGCCGGGTTTCGAGATAGTCGACCCAGGCGCTGGCCCACTGTTCGGAATAGGGGGTGGCGGGCAGGCCCTGCAGGCGCAGCGCTTCGCCCGTACCCGGCTGGTCCACGCACAGGGTGTGCACGCCGCGCTTGGCCATGGCGTGCGGGAAGCCGCCCATCCACAGCATTTCCTTCATGGAATCGAGGCCGTTGCAATAGACCACGCAGGGCGCGGGGCCATCCACCGGGGCCTTGTGGAACAGGCCTGTGATCTCCTTGCCCTGATAGGGAATGGTCACCTTTTCAACCGGTTCATTGGTCAGCTTCATGCCGCGCATGAAGTTGTTGATACCGTTGAGGTAGGTCGCCATGCGATCGGGCGAGCCATGCGGCTGCATCCGTTCCCCGGTCTGGTAGTAGATCGCGCTGCGCTTGAACTTGTTTCCGGCTGAAAACTCGCGGCCCAGCGCCAGGTCTTCCTCGCCCAGGGCCACCAGCTTGTCGGCCATCTTGACCCATTCGATCATGAACTCGCGCGTGCCGGCATCCTCGCCGGCCTCGGCCGCCGCCATCAGCGGCTTGATGATGTCGACGATCTCGCCGATCTTGCCGCCGTTCTCCATCGCGATGGAGACGCTGAGGTTCCAGACATAGTTGGGGAAAGGTTCGAATAGGGCCACGGCTTGTCTCCTCAGGGCGCGCCGGGAGGGAAGCCGACAGGCGGCAGGGCGCGCGATGATCTTCCCCTAGCCAGCGGGCTGGCAATAACGAAAGCCGGATTTCGGGATGCGAGCTATCGACCTGATGGATTTGAACAGGGCCCGGCGCGCAGTGCCGTCTTAGGTCGCTGCCATCCGCGCAGCCAGGGCCTTGCGCGCCTGCCAGGTCAGCGCCAGGGTAGCCACCATCGACAGGGCGGCGACCAGCTGCATAGCCCGGCCCAGGTGCTCCTCGCCAAGCACATATTCGCTCAGCGCTCCGACCAGCGCGGGACCGATGGCAAAGCCCAGCACGTTGATCGCAAAGATGAACAGGGCTCCCACGCGAGCGCGCAAGGCGGGCGGGGCGATCGTCTGGGCGACGGTGTTGTGCGCGGCATTGAGGCTGGACGTGCACAGGGCCAGCAGGAAGAGCAGCGGATAGAATCTGGCCGTATCGGGCGCGGCAAAAGCCAGCCAGCCCAGCGGGATGGCCAGTGCGACCGGCACCAGCGCAGCGCGCAGCGGCGCGTCCTGCACCCCGCGAGCGGCCAGCCAGTCGATGGCGGTGGCAAGCGTTCCCTGGCCCGCAAATGCCGCGGCCAGCAGGATCAGCCCCAGCGCACTGCCTGCCTCTGCCGGGGAAGCTCCCAGCACACGCTGGAGATATTCCGGCACCCACGCGGTGATGACCCCGGTGGCAATAGCCGAACAGCCTGCCGCCAGCAGGAACAGCGTCAGGTGCGCGCGGTTGCCACGCACAAACGGCAGCAACTGGCCCTCGGCCCCGCTGGCCACGGCAGGCGCGGGCGGCGGGGAATGCAGCAGCGGCACCAGCAGCAGCGCCAGCAGGCCGGGCAGGCCGATCAGGATGAAGGCCACCCGCCAAGGGGCCAGCTCGCCCAGCAAGGGCCAGCCCTCAAAAGCGCCGGCCGACCCCGCCGCCAGGATCGCCCCCGCTGCGGCTACGCCCACTGCCGGGCCAACCTGGAAGCCGATGCCCTGCAGCGCCATCGGTTTGGCCATCGCATGGCGCGGGAAGCTGCAACCGATGATGCCCTGCGAGCATGGGCCGATCGCCGCCTCGCCCGATCCCGCCAGCATCCGGCAGATGAAGAGGGCAATGAGGCCCGTGGCAAAGCCGCACAGCACCGTCGCCAGCGACCACACGGCCAGGCATACACCCAGAACCTTCGCCCGGCTGAACCGGTCCGCCGCCGCGCCGATGGGGATCAGGAACAGGACGTAGAACAGCGTGAAGGCCAGGCCCACCAGCAGGCTGGCCTGGAAATCGCCGATGCCGAACTCCGCCTTGATTGGCCCGATCAGCATGGCAATCGCCATTCGGTCAGCCAGGGCGATGGCAGTGATCAGGAAGATGACCACGGCAGAAAGCCACGCGCGGCTGCGCGGCGGATAGGTTGCCGCCTCGGTTGCGCTGGCCATCTGCGTTCTCTCCCGTCTTGCTTGTCTGGCGCTGCCTAGCCCTAAGGTTTGAGTTCCGCCAGCGGCTGGCCGTTGTGCAGATAGGCCGGGGCCTCGATCAGGATGAACGCCATGCGGCACACCTTGTCGGTGGTGTTGCGCCACAGGTGGTTGGTGCCGCGCTGAACGATCACGCCGTGCCTGCCCACGGTTCTCTTGTGGCCATCCTCCAGCTCCAGCTCGATCTCGCCTTCCAGCACGATGCCGTAATCGATCGAGTTGGTGCGATGCATCGGGCTTTCACGGCCTGGCAGGATGTCGACGATGCGGAACACGCTGCCGCCATTCAGCGTCAGCCCGGCATCGCGATGGCGGCCATCGGTCTCGTCGTTGTTGTCGGCGGGAACCGTGGGCGTGGTCCACAGCAGGAGGAACTCGGCATCGCCGCCGGGCACCAGCTTCGGCGCCTCCACGTCCTCGCTCTTGAACCGGGCGCGTCCGTTGTCATCGTGGCCGGTCACCACCCGCTGGATGGGCGGCAAGAGTTCGCCGCTCACCGGCTGACAACCTTCTGGTCAATGGCGCCAAACGGCTTGCGGCCATCGGCAGTGACCGCTTCCATCCGCACGCTGTCGCCAAAGCGCATGAACTCCGTCTTCGGTGCGCCTTCGTCCACGATCTCGATGCCCCGCCGCTCGGCGATGCAGCTTGAGCCCACTTCGCGGAAGTTCTCATTGGAAACGGTGCCGCTGCCGATCACGGTGCCTGCCACCAGGTCGCGCGTACGGGCAGCGTGCGCCACCAGGGCATCGAAGCCGTAACCCATTGCCTGCCCGTGGGCATTGCCGAACTGCGCGCCGTTCCAGTGGACGGTAAGGTTCATGTTGGGCTGGCAATCCACCCAGGCGTCGCCCAGTTCGTCAGGCGTCACCGCGAAAGGCGCCATCGAACACGGCGGCTTGGCCTGGATCCAGCCGAACCCGGTCTTCATCTCCGGCGCGGCCAGGGTGCGCAGCGACCAGTCGTTGATCTGCACCACCAGCTTGATGTGGCCTGCTGCATCGGCGGCGCTGGTGCCCATGGGAACCATGTCGGTGATGATGCCGAACTCGCCCTCGAAATCGATGCCCAGCGCCTCGTCTGCCATCACCACGTCTTCATTGGGTGCGTAGAACTTGCTGGAGACGCCCTGGTACATCAGCGGGAAGGGCACGGGCGGCTTTTCCACGCCGATCACCTTGTCCATCAAGGCTCCGTGGCTGGCATAGACCGAGCCATCGAGCCACTGCCATGCGCGCGGCAGCGGGGCCAGCAGGCGGGCCTGGGCCAGCGGCTGGTCGAACGTGGTGACGGCACGCAGGGCCGCTTCTGCCGTGGCCCACTGCTCCAGCGCGGCCTGCATGGTCGGCACGGGCGCTTCCGCGTAGCTGGTGCCATCGGTTGATATCACCACCAGGCGGCCATCGGGGGTGCCATTGTCAATCGTTGCCAAGCGCATGGTGCAGAACTCTCCCTGAATCTATCTCGTGTGCCTGACTATGCGGGGAGGCAGGCGCCAGCAACGGCATTGGGTCGATAGCTAGTCATCCATCCTATCCATTGGTCAGCGAGGCGGGGCGGCTGCATTCAGCGGCGCGATCACTGTCACAGCATTCGGGAGTTTCATCATGGCCATCTGGCTGAAGCGCGGCGCTAACGCACAGGCGAAGGCCGATGCCGACCGCAAGGTGCGCGAGATCGTGGAGGCCGCACTGGCCGATATCGAGGCGCGCGGCGATGCGGCGGTGCGCGACATGAGCATCCGCTTCGATCAGTGGGACCGCGAGGACTATCGCCTGAGCCAGGCCGAGATCGACGCGGCGGTGGACAGCCTGACCCCGCAGGAACGCAAGGACATCGAGTTCGCGCAGGCGCAGGTCAGGAACTTCGCCCAGATCCAGCGTGACAGCATGAAGGACGTGGAGGTGGAGACCCTGCCCGGCGTGGTGCTGGGGCACAAGAACGTGCCCGTCAGTGCAGCCGGTTGCTACGTTCCCGGCGGCAAGTATCCGCTGCTGGCCAGCGCCCACATGAGCGTGATCACGGCCAAGGTGGCGGGCGTGAAGCGCGTTATCACCTGCGCCCCGCCGTTCCATGGCAAGGCCGCGCGGCACATCGTGGCGGCACAGGCGATGGCCGGGGCCGATGCGATCTATGCCCTGGGCGGCATCCAGGCCGTGGGCGCCATGGCTATCGGCACCCAGAGCATCGACCCGGTCGACATGCTGGTGGGCCCCGGCAATGCCTTCGTGGCCGAAGCCAAACGCCAGTTGTTCGGCCGCGTGGGGATCGACCTGTTCGCCGGCCCGACCGAGACCCTGATCATCGCCGACGAGATCGGCTGCGACCCAGAATTAGCCGCCACCGATATCCTTGGCCAGGTGGAACACGGGCCAGACAGCCCCGGCGTGCTGCTGACCAATTCCGAGAAGTTCGCCCGCGCCACCATGGCCAAGATAGAGCGGCTGCTGCAGATCCTGCCCACCGCCGACCATGCCCGCAAGGCGTGGGAGACCTTCGGCGAGGTGATCGTGGCCGACAGCTACGAGGAGATGGTCAGCATCGCCGACGAGATTGCCAGCGAGCACGTGCAGGTGATGACCGGGGATCCCGATTACTTTCTCAACCACATGACCAACTATGGCGCGCTGTTCCTCGGCAACCGCACCAATGTGTCCTATGGTGACAAGGTGATCGGCACCAACCACACCCTGCCCACGAAGAAGGCGGCGCGCTATACTGGCGGGCTGTGGGTGGGCAAGTTCATCAAGACCTGCACCTACCAGAAAGTGCTGACAGACGAGGCCAGCACACTGATCGGCGAGTATTGCAGCCGCCTGTGCGCGCTGGAAGGTTTTGCCGGGCACGGCGAGCAGGCCAATGTGCGTGTGCGCCGGTTCGGCGGGCGCAATGTGCCCTACGCCGGTCAGGCAGAGCCGAGCGAGCTGACCAGAGCGTGACGCTTCCCCAAACTCCCTCCTTCCGCCTCGACGGCAAGCGCGCGCTGGTCACCGGCGCGGGGCGGGGGATCGGGCTGGCGGCGGCCGCCGCGCTGGCGGAAGCGGGCGCGCAAGTGACGCTGGTAGCGCGCTCGTCTGGCGAGATCGGGGAGGCGGCCCAAGCGATCGGCAGGGGTGCCACCGCCGAAACACTCGACGTGTCTGACCTTGCCGCCGTGCAAGCCTTCTTCGCCGAACGCCCGGCGTTCCACATCCTCGTCAATAATGCCGGAACCAACCGGCCCAAGCCGCTGTGGGAGGTGTCCGAGGACGACTATGACGCGGTGCTCGATCTCAACCTCAAGAGCGCCTTCTTCGTGGCGCAGGCATGCGTGAAGCGAATGCTGGCCGAGGGCGCGCGGGGCAGCTTGATCCACATGGGCAGCCAGATGGGCCATGTCGGCGGCCCCAACCGCAGTCTCTACTGCGCTAGCAAGTGGGCGCTGGAAGGCATGAACAAGGCGATGGCGCTGGACCTGGCCCCCCACGGCATCCGCTCCAACACCGTGTGCCCCACCTTCATCGAAACCCCGCTGACCAAGCCCTACTTCGAGGACACAGCGTTCAAGGACAGCGTGCTCGGCAAGATCAAGCTCGGCCGCATCGGCCAGGTGCAGGACCTGATGGGCGCGGTGGTGTTCCTGGCCAGTGACGCGTCTGCCCTGATGACCGGCACACACATGATTATCGATGGCGGCTGGACCGCCGACTAAGGAGAGAGACAATGCCCCGCCGCTATATCGACCTGTCGATGACGCTGGAAAACGACGTGATTTCCGATCCGCCGTTCCTGGCCCCCAAGATCGACTATGAAGTTCACGCCGATACCCGGCACGAGCTGGAACAGTTCTTCCCCGGTGCCGACATTGACGGGATCATCGGCGGTGAGCCGTTTGCCGCCGCCGAATGGGTCAAGCTGACCACCCACAGCGGCACCCACGTGGATGCGCCTTGGCACTATCACCCCACGCAGGATGCCAAGCTGGCAGGCGGCAGCCGCCCGGCGATGACGATCGACCAGATGCCGCTGGAATGGTTCTTCAACCCCGGCGTGAAGCTGGACTTCACCGCCAAGGAAGACGGCTACCTGATCACCGCGAAGGATATCGAGGAAGAGCTCGACCGGATCGGCCACGATCTCCAGCCGCTCGATATCGTCGTCGTCAACACCAGCGCTGGCATGGCGCTGAAGAACCGCGACCCGAAATATGTCAGCCGCGGCGCGGGCGTGGGCTATGAAGGCACCATGTACCTGCTGGAACGCGGCGTGCGCGTGACCGGGATCGACGCGTGGTCATGGGATGCGCCCTTCATCCACACCAAGAAGCGGGTGGAGGAAACCGGCAATTCCAAGCTCATCTGGGAAGGCCACCGTGCCGGTGTGGACATCGGCTATTGCCACATCGAGAAGATGCACAACCTTGAAGCGATCCCCGCTACCGGATTCATGATTTCGTGCTTCCCGCACAAGATCAAGGGTGCCAGCGCCGGCTGGACCCGCGCCGTGGCGATCTTCGAGGACTGAGGCCGGGCCCTTGCCGCAAGGCGCGCGCGCGGGCACACGGGGCGGGTGACATCCGCCCCGCAAGCCCCTGCGCCCGACGGCAAGCAGCGCGCCGCGCAGGCCCGCTGCGATGCCATGGTGCGCCACGCCCGCGCGCAGATCATGGCCGTGGGCGTGGACCGCTTCAGCGTGAACGAGGTGCTGCGGGCCAGCGGCGGATCCAAGGCCACGCTGGCCAAGTATTTCGGTGACCGCAGTGGCCTGATTGCCGCCGCCATCGGAGCAGAGGCGCAGGCTGCGGTAGCGGATCTGGCGCTGGACGAAGTGGCCGGGTTGCCGCTGGGCGAGGCGCTGGAGCGGGTGCTGGCCGGCATCCTGCGATTCTACCTGCTGCCCGGTTCACTGGCGCTCTATCGCGCGGTTGTCAGTGCGGCCGATCCGGTGGGCTCGGCCGGCTTTTACCGTCAGGGGCACCAGTCGCTCGTAGCGGCTCTGGCGGCGCTGCTGGAGGCGCGCAAGGGGGCCGAGGTTCGCTCCGCTGTCGATAGCAGCGCGGTGGCCGATCAGATGCTGCACGCCATCCGCGCCGGGTTATACGAACAGGCTCTGATCGGGTTGGGCGAAAGTGCCGTCAGCGCGCAGGATGCCGCCCTCCGGGCGCGTGCCACCGTCGCCCTGTTCTTGCCCTCTATCAGCATTGACGGGCTTCCCGCGCGATAATATGTACCAACGGTACACATAAGATCGGGAGAGTCCCTATGCCGTTCCTCCGCAACGCCTGGTACATGGCCGGCTGGGCGCACGAAGTTGGCCAGCAGGGACTGGTTCGCGAAATCTGCGGTGAGAAACTGTTCATCTATCGCCTGGGTGATGGTTCGCTGAACGCACTGCACGACCGCTGCCCGCACCGCTTCGCGCCCCTCTCGCTTGGCACGCGCGACGGCGACCTGGTGGTTTGCCCCTATCACGGCCTGGCTTTCGGGCCTGATGGGGCCTGCAAGCGCAACCCGTTCGCAGAGAAGATCCCCGCCGGCGCGCAGGTGCCCGCTTTCATCGTTCACGAGCGGGATAGCATCGTGTGGCTGTGGCGGGGCGATCGGGAGGCGGCCGATCCGGCGCAAATCCCCGCGTTCCATTTCGTGCCTGACGCGCCCGGCTGGCGGACGCTGACCGGCTATACGCTGATGCAGGCAAACTACGAGTACGGGACAGACAACCTGATGGACCTGTCGCACATCGAATTCGTCCACAAGGGCAGCTTTGCCGGTCAGGGTGTGATCTTTGCCGGCCAGCACACGGTGGAACAGGACGGCGATACCTTGCACTCCAAATGGTGGATGCCGGACATTCCCCCGCCGTCTGTGGCGCAGGGTGTCTTTCCGCCGGAGATGAAGGTTGATCACTGGCTGGACATGCGCTGGAACGCGCCCGCCTCCATGCGCCTCCATGTTGGCGTGTGCCCGCATGGGACCCCGCGCGATGCAGGATTCGAGGTGCCGCAGGCGCACATTCTGACGCCGGCTAACGAGCACCAGACGCACTATTTCTGGTCCACCAGTCGCCCGGCGCAGGGGCCCGAGCCGGAACTGGACGAGATGCTGCTGGGCCTGTTCCGCCAGGCTTTCGACGAGGAGGACAAGCCGCTGATTGAAGCTGCCTATGGCAACGTGAAAGGTGATTTCTGGGCCGAGAAGCCACTCTCGCTTGGTATCGACCAGGGCGGCACCCGGGCCCGCCGGGTACTGGAAAAACTCCTGCGGGAAGAGCAGGGTGGCGCCAGCTAGCAACGGCCGATTCACCGGCCGGTAAGGGGGAGAGCCAGCCGATGATCTTTGCCGATGTGCGCGTGCAGCAGGTGTTCGACGAATACGAGGCTCGCGCTGCCGACGATGCCCGGCGGATGATCGACCTTGGCAGCGAGGGCTTCGCCCGTCGGGACGAGTTCCTGTTGCCCGTAGGCCGGGAAGCAGCCGCCGTGCTCCACGCGCTGATCCTTGCCCGTCGCCCGCGTCGCATCCTGGAACTGGGCACCAGCTATGGCTATTCCACGCAGGTCCTGGCCGATGCCGCCCGCGCGGTTGGCGGGCAACTCGTCACGATGGAACTGGCCGACTACAAGCAGGCCTATGCCCGCGAACGGCTGGAACGCGCCGGCCTGCTGCCCCATGTTGACCTGCGCTGCGGTGATGCCGTGGCCATGATCGGTGAGGACCCGGGCGAGTGGGATTTTGTCCTGCTCGATATCTGGAAGGACCTTTACCTCCCGTGCTTCGAGGCGCTCTATCCGCATCTGTCCGAGGAGGCGGTCATCTGTTCCGACAACATGATCGATCCCGCCGCTGCGCGCCCCAGCGTGCGCCTCTACCGCGAGGCGATCCGCAGCAAGGCTGACCTGCAGACCGTCCTGCTGCCCGTGGGTCAGGGCATCGAACTGACCGTGAAGTGGAGCGCAGGGAATGTCAGGCTCTAGGGCACCAGCGCCCTCAGCCGCCGGTCCTCGGCCCGGAACTTCGCAGTCATGTCGGCAAAGGTCAGGCGGTTGTCGCTGCGGGTATAGACGCGCATCGGCCGCCCCTGCGGGTTGGGCGTATAGCTGCCATCCGCGTTCAGATGCGGTGTTGGGCGCAGGTCATGGAAGCTGGATGCCGGATCGGCGTTGAAGAAGCTGTGCAGCGCGCTCAGCGTGACCAGCGGGCTGTCACCCATCACGTAGGTTTCAGTACGCGGGAATACAGCATCGGGGCGGATGCGGCGAAGGGCCTGTTCGATCCCGGCGATCTTGTCCGCCAGATAGCGCCCCAGCGGCCCGCTTTCTCCCATTTCCGCCAGTTCGGCATAACTGAATAACAGTTGCCGGTAGACATCGCGCGGCACCTGCCAGATTTCGATGTCACTCTCGTTGAACACCACCTGCGCGGCAATCACGTCCAGCCCCAGGTTGAACTCCACCGGGTCGGGATCGGGCGGGGGCAGGGCCAGGCCGGGATGCTCGTTGCCGCCGATCCAGATCAGCCGCAAGCGCGGGCCGATGCGTGGCTCCGCCAGCCAGGCCAGCGCCAGTTCGGTCAGGCTGGCGCCGGCGCAATAGACCAGCGGGCCGGCGGCATCTTCGCGCATCGCCTCGGCCACGATGGCGGCGGTGGCGGGACTGGGTTGCCAGTCGTCGCGCGCGGCAATCTTCGTTTCCGCACCCGCGACCACCGGCACATTGCCTTCTCGCCGCATTACCCGCAGCAGGGCATTGGCCTCGTTCGCGGCGTCGGTGGCGCTGGTGGCGCTGCCCCAGCCGCCTCCGCCGGGCAGGTGCGAGCCGACGATCAGCGGGATGTCGACCGCTGGCGACAGCAGGTGGTGCGCCAGTTGCACCAGGCCATCGGGGTCGCCTGACCAGTCGTTGTCGCAGATCACCCGTGCCAGCGGCGGTGCATCGGCAGCCAGTGCGGGGCGGGCGAGGATGGCGAGGGCCAACGCCAGGGTGGAGCCGGCAAACTGGCGGCGCGACAGAACGGTCATCGTGGGGCCTCTCCCGAAACGTGAGCGGGCGAGGGTATGGCGGCGCGCCACGCACCACAAACCCGTTCTCCGGAATCGCGCTATCGAGCGGACAGAAGGGAAGGCGCTGCCGCCGTGCCAGCCTGCGTTGGGAGAGAGGAGTACAGACAGGGCAGGCGGCAGCGCCCAGGGTGTTACACCGGTTCGGCCAGCGCCTGGCGCACCCGTTCGGTCACTTCCACGGGATTGCCGGCCTGTTCGGGATGCATTTCCCATTCGCCCAGCATGATGGAACTGGTGCCGACCAGTTTCGCACGTTCGAAGCGGCGGGCCATGAATGCCTTCAGCGCCATGTCGACCGGTTGGCTCTTGCCCAGCTCTTCGGCCAGCACCACGGCATCTTCCACCGCCATCGCCGCGCCCTGGCCCAAGTGCGGGGTGGCGGAATGGGCGGCATCGCCGATCAGCACCACGCGGCTCTGGTACCAGGGATCGGGCATGATGCAGGCTTCCAGCGGGCGATAGACCACCAGGTTCGGGTCGGTCACGTGTTTCGCCGCTTCGCCCATGATGCCGCCGTAGCCGGCCAGCCGCTTCTTCATTTCATCGGCCAGCGTTTCGGTGGGGAAGCGGGGTTTACCCGGCTCCTCGATCACGGCGAAGATGTACATCTCGGTTGGGGTGAGCGGGCAATAGCCGGACTTGCCGTTGAAACCGTTGTCCACCCCGAGGTAGATGTCGGACCATTCCAGCCCGGCGGGCTTGGGCACGTTGTAGCGCCACACCGCCTGGCCGGTATATTGCGGCGCGGCTTCCGGCCACAGCACCTTGCGCACGGCGGAATAGTTGCCATCGCAGCCGATCAGCAGGTCATAGGAGCCGCTGGTCCCGTCGCTGAAAGTCACGTCCACCCCGTCGCCCGTATCGGTGAAGCTTTCGAAGGTGACGCCCAGCTTCACCGGGATGCCAAGTTCCTTGACGCGGGTGGTCAGCACCTGGTGGAGGGCCGGGCGGGTCAGGCCCAGGTCGCCCGGCAGGCCGTCCACCTGGCTTTCCGCCGGAATCTGCGCGATCAGATCGCCCGCCGGTGTCATGAAACGCACCCCGTTGTAGGGATATCCGGCGGCCACGGCTTCCTTGCCGATGCCGAGCTGGTCCAGCGCTCGCACGAAGTTGGACTGGACGATGATGCCCACGTGATAGACGCTCCAGTTGGCGTCCTTCTCCACCACCTCGACAGCAATGCCCTGGCGGTGCAGGCCGATTGCCACGGCCAGACCGGCAACGCCGCCGCCGATTACGCATACCTTCTTTGTCATGGCATTTTCTCCTCACTCGGCCGCCTGGGCGAAATTGAAATCCACCGGGATGAAGTGCGTCTCGTCCTCGCGGGCATAGCGCACGTCCCAGCTGGGTTCTTCCATCAGCCACTTGGGCAGGTTGTGCATGTAGATCAGCGTGCCGAAGTTCCCTTCCCACACGCGCGGCCGCCAGCCATCGTCCACGCAATCGCAGTCGGCGCCGTACTCCGCTTCGCCGCCTGCCGGGCAGGGGACATAGAGGAAGGCCGCGCTGGTCAGCCGGTGGCGGCCGAAGCCCCAGTCATTGAACTGCCAGCCGCGCCGGTCGAGGTGGTTCTTGGCCACCAGCATCTCGTCGATGTCCTCCACCTCGAAGTTGGCATGGTGGAACTTTAACGACCCGTCGAAGCCGGGCATGGGCGCCTTGGCATTGGCGATGAACACGTTGTGGTGTTCCCAGGCACCATCGGCGCGGATGTAGACCCCGAAGCCGCGCTGGATGTCGGTCAGCCGGAAGCCCAGCCGGTCACGGTAATAGTCCAGCGCCTCGTCCACGTCCGGGAAGGTCCAGACCACGTGGTGGATGCGCTTGGGCACGCCCTTGTTGATCCACTTGCGCGGCTGGTTGAGGCGGCCGATGCGGCCCACGGTGTTGCTGGGGCTGGGCGCACCCTGCACCATGCGGGGCTGCCAGACTTCGAGCGCGATTGCCTGCCCGAAGGGGGTGACGAAGCGGACAACGCCAGCTTCATCCCGGGTGATCCGGTGATCGGTTCCCAGCCCCTTGCACAGGCGCGCCAGGGCCTGTTCGCTGTCGACCGCCCAGGTGCATTCGTGCACACCGATGCCGGTCTGCTGCGTGCCGATGGGCAGGTCTGCATGGCCGCGCGGCAGCAGCCGCACCTCGCTGCCATCGGGCAGCTCGTACAGGGCGGTATCGCCCACCCGTTCCACCAGCGGCAGGCCGAAATCGCAGAAGAAACGGACGCATTCGTCCATATCGTCCACCAGATAGGTCAGCCGCCTGATACCCGTAATTGCCATGCTGTGGGCTCCCTCGCCATCGATGGGCGAGGAATGAGGCAGAAGCGGAATGCGATTGTTGATCCGGCGCAAGTTTGCCGCATTGATTGAATGCGGGGCCAGCTATCCACCGGATCGAATTAGCCGCCAGCCTCCGCCGCCAGCAACCGGTCGAGCGTGCGGCGGGCTAGCACTGCGCCCTTGTCGGACGGCAGCATGGCCGGGCGCAGCGCCCAGAAGTCGCGCCCGGCGATGCGAGCGGTCTGGGCTTCCAGCATCGGCTTGTCTTCCCCGGCAAAGGCCTTGCCAAGGATTTCGGCGATGATGGGCGTCAGCGCCGGATTGGCGATCATCTCGTCGCTGGTGCTGCAATAGAAGTAGTGCGTGCGCCCCGCGCACTCGGGCGTCATCACATGGGCGCTGGTGGCATCGTGGCCGCCAATTTCCAGCGCACCCGGTTGGGCCACTCGGAGTTGCAGCAGCATGGTTCCCGGCGCATACCAGTGTACGCGGTTGCGGAAATCGCCCCGGCCATCCGCTGTATCCACCTGCTTCACCATAAGTGGGGGTAACTCGTCATCCCGCGCAGTCCAGGTGATGGTCACGCGGTCTCCGTCCTGCACCACATCGGCCCGCGCGCGGCTGTTGATGCCGCCGCCCAGCGTATCGGCGTGCAGGTAGTCCGCGTGGGTCAGGTCCATGATGTTGTCGACCATCAGGCGATAGTCGGCAGCACTGGGGAGATAGCCCATGGCCCGCGACTGCGGCGGGGTTTCGTCGATGAACGACAGGTCCGGCACCAGCGCCGGATCGGCCGGCTGTTCGCCCAGCCACAGCCACAGCGCCGCATGCCGTTCCACCACGGCATAAGCGGGCACTGCCAGGGCTGCGGTGATGGCGCCGTGCGGATTGTGGACGCACCTGCCATCGACCGCAAAGCGCAGGCCGTGATAGGGGCAGGTCACCTGGCCATCGGCCCACGCGCCCATCGACAGGGGGGCGAAGCGGTGGGGGCAGCTATCTTGCAGGGCCGCCAGCTGGCCCGCATCGTCGCGCAGCAGCAGCACGTGCTCACCCGCAATCTGCCGACCCAGCTTGGCACCCGGGGCCAACTCGTCCGCCCAAGCGGCCAGGTACCAGCAATTTTTCAGGAACACTTCGGCCAATTCAGTTCTCCTCCCGCATCGGGTAGAGAATAGGCAGCAAGGTGCGGCGAGCGGAAGAAGGCACATTCTTGTGCCCTGGCAGGCCCGCTGGAGGCGAGCAGATGGAAGACACGGTTGCCCGCTTGCGCGCGCAAATGGCCACCGCCGAATATGGCCGGGACGATCCGATCCGCACCACCATGGCGCTGATTGGCGATAGTTGGACGCCACTGATCCTGCTGGTGTTGGAGAGTGGCGAATGGCGCCATGCAGACCTGCGCCGTGCGCTGGACCAGCTATCGGGCGAGCGGCCGATCAGCCAGCGGATGTTGACGCTGAAGCTGCGCGCGCTGGAGCGGGAAGGCTATGTCACCCGCCACGCCACGCCGGACGTGCCGCCCAGGGTCAGCTACGCGCTCAGCCCGCCGGGTCGCGAACTGCAGCGGCTTGTGCGCACCAAGGTGCAATGGATCGCCGACCGGCGCGGAGCGATTGCCGCTGCCCGCGCGCAATATGATGCCACGCGTTGAGCTGGCTGGTCAGGCCGGGTGGCTCGCCTCCCGGTTGGCCTCGAACTCCACCAGGATGCGGCCGTGGTCATCGTATTCCTTCTGTCCTACCTTGCCCAGTTGCTCCTGTGTAAAGATGCGAAGTTCGCCCAGCACCCACTGGATGGCGTGATCGTTCTTCGACGTGATGTGCCATTGCACCGCCTCGCGGATCGGCGGGATGTCGAACGGCACGGGGCAGGTGGACAGTGGCAGGTATTGCACGAGGCGGTCGGCCAGCTTGCGGTGCATGGTGGCGATGCGCCGCGTGCCGATCAGATAGCCGGGCACCGACATGAAGGACGGGGCCACCACCGCCACGTGGCGGGTCTGCTTCTGCTTGCGCAGGAACCAGTCCTCGAACGCGGGCACCCGGCTGCGGCCGAAGCGCGTGGTCACATGGTCCATTGTGAAATATTGCTTGCTGTCGATGCCCGCTTTCACCGCCTCGTTGTTGGCATCGCCGACGATGATATAGCCATCGTCGAACAGCACCTCGCTGGGGTGGTCGGATGAGAGCGAGAAGTCGACCGACACGATCAGGTCAATCATCCCGCGTTCCAGCGAATCGATCGGCTTGCTGCCCATGCCCTGGATTTCAAAGCGCATGTACGGGGCCTTGTTAGCCAGGCCATTGATCACGTCGGTCAGCAGCACCTCGCAAGTGTAGTCCGAGGCCATGATGCGGATCTGCCGGTCACAGGTGGCGGGATCGAACTCCGGCGCCACGGCAATGGTGGTGCGGATCTGTTCCAGCACCGCGTGCACCGGTTCAATCAGTTCCTCAGCGCGCGGGGTCAGGATCATCTGCCTGCCCTTCAGCACCAGCAGGTCATCCTCGAAATAGTCGCGCAGGCGGCCCAGTGCGCTGGACGTGGCGCTCTGCGACAGGCACAGCCTGTCAGCCGCCAGCGATACGCTGCGCTCCTCCAGCAGCACATCCAGCGCTACCAGCAGGTTCAGGTCCAGTCGCTGGAACCGCACGATTTTCTCTCCCCTAGGCGAGCGTCGAAAGAGCGCTCGCCACCAGCTTAGCGAGAGAACCGTCATGCGCAAAGCCCGCGCGCTCCGCCGCCGGGGTGGCTAGCGGCGGATAGGCGCCGAAGGCCTTTTCGAGCGGAGGGTCGGGCACGTAGGTGACAAGGGCCGGATCGGTGCCGCACTGGCGGGCAATCTCGGCCGCCAGGTCGTCCATGTGGATCAGCAGCGCGGGCAGGGTAACGGCGCGGGTTGGCGGCAGCAGCGCGGTGTCCATCGTCAGCGCGTGGACGAAGTTTTCAGCGCAGCAATCCACCGATTGCGCCCAGATCGTCGCGGCCGGGCTGGTGGGGCAGGTGAAGGACTCGCCAGCTTTCAGTGCATGGAACAGGTCGCTCATGAAGGCGCTCTTCATGCCGGATGGGCCTTTCGGGCGGGCCAGGATGCCCGGCAGGCGCAGGCTGACTGCATCGATCGCCCCGCGGTTGGACAGAAGCGCGGCTGCCACCTCCATCATTGCCTTGTGACCCCCGTAAATCAGGTGGGGAGAGAGCGGGGTACTATCGTCCACGCCCGTTGCCTGCAGGTGCTCGCCCAGCACGGCGATGGAACTGGCATAGACCACGCGTGGGCGGCCTCCGGCAGCAGCAGCTTCTTCCAGCAGGTCGTACGTGGCATCCACGTTGATCCGGCGGCTGGCGGCGGGATCGGCCTCGGCAGCGCCGCCGGGGACCGTGGCCAGATGCACCAGCGCGTCACAGCCACCAGCCAGCGCCTCGGCGCGCACGGCCTTGTTCCCCAGATCACCCGCCGCCGCCCGCGCCCCTGCGGGGATGCCGCCTGCCGCACTGTCCAGCCCCGTCACCGCGTGGCCTGCCGCCAGCAGTTTTTCCACCAGTCGCCGGCCCACGAAGCCGCCCGCGCCGGTCACCAAAATTCTCATCGCTTGTCTCCCGCCCCGATTTTGGTCATGACAGCCGCATGATCACCGAAGTGGCCCATATCACCATCGATCCCACCCGTGCTGCCGAATTCGAGGCTGCCGTGGCCGAAGCTGCGGCCTCGTTCAAGGCCGACAGTGGCTGCCGGTCCATGCGGCTGGAGCGGGTGGTGGAAGACCCTGCGCAATACCGCCTGGTGGTTGGCTGGGATAGCGTAGAGGCCCACACGGTGACCTTCCGCGGTTCGCCCAATTTCACCCGCTGGCGCGAACTGGCCGGGCCGTTCTTCGTTGAACCGCCACGGGTGGATCACTGGAATCTGGTCGCTACCCACTTCTGACCGGTGCGCCGTCGAACGGCCACTGCGGCACAGTTCCACCGACCGAACACCAGCTATCGATGAAAGCGGTTTGGCCTCGCGCGCGGCGCACCCTAGGCAGCGGGCAAGTGCGGGAGGAACCCTTCAGATGATTTCGACGATAGCGAATGCCCTGATCGTGGGCGGCGGCATTGGCGGCATGTCCACGGCCATCAGCCTGGCGGAACGCGGCGTGGCGGTGGACCTGATCGATCTCGATCCCGAATGGCGCGTGTATGGCGCTGGCATCACCATCACCGGCCCCACGCTGCGCGCCTACAAGGCGCTGGGCATGGTTGACCAGATCGCCACCCAGGGTGCGATCACCAGCGGATCGCGCATCTTCCTGTTCAACGGCACGCACCTGGCCGACCTTGACGAACCGGCGATCGAGGAAGGCCTGCCCGCCACTGGCGGGATCATGCGCCCCGTGCTGCATCACATCATGCAGGACCGGGTAAGGGCGCTGGGCATTCCCGTGCGCCTGGGGCTGACCGTCACCAGCCTGACAAACCGTGATGGCGGGGTGGACGTGGTCTTCTCCGACGGCAGCGAGGGACGTTATGACCTGGTGGTCGGCTCGGACAGCGTCAATTCCGCCGTGCGCGAGATGGCCTTCCCGCACATGGGCGAGCCGGAGCGGACTGGCCAGGGCTGCTGGCGCATCTCGATCGAGCGGCCGCCGGGCCTGGAGCGCGGCGAATTCTACCTCGGCCACCAGTACACCGTAGGCATCACCCGCTGCGGCGAGGATGCGGTGTACCTGTTCATGCTGACCCCGCATGAAAGCCGCGAAAAGCACTTCGACGACGAGGAACTGTACCAGACGCTCAAGGCCAACCTGGCCGGTTTCGGTGGCAGTGCCGGCTGGATCCGCGACAACATGACGCGCGATCACTGGATCAACTATCGCCCGCTGGCCGCCAAGATCCAGCCGGGGCCATGGTCGAACGGGCGCATCGTCCTGGTTGGCGATTCGGTCCACGCCACCACGCCGCACCTTGCCTCTGGCGCCGGCATGGCGGTGGAAAGCGGCATCGTGCTGGCCGAGGAGCTGGAGAAGGGCGCAACGGTGGAAGAGGCGCTGGCCGCCTATCAGGAGCGCCGGTTCGAGCGTTGCCGCGACGTTGTCGACAGCAGCGTGGAAGTGGGACAACTGCAACTCGCTGGCGGCGATGCCAGGATGATCAGCGGCAAGTTGTCCGCCGCGCTGCACCGGCTTGCCGCACCTTTCTGACACGTAAGCTTGCGCCGTGCCCCGGTTGCCTTATGCCTCTGGCCCGGAGCGGGCCGGAGACGATCGTGGCAGGCAAGGGTGACGAACACGCGGGACGGATAGCCGCCGGGCGCAAGCGCAAGGCGGAAAACCGTGCCCGCATCATCGCCGCCGCCTTCACAATTTTCGGCAACGAGAACGGCCTGTTTGCCCGGATCGAGGACATTGCCGAAGAGGCCGGCGTAACCCGCGCCACGTTCTACAATCACTTCGCGGGCATGATCGACCTGCGCGAGGCCCTGACCCGCGAGGTAACGCACGATTTTCTCTCCGCAGTGACCGCCACCATTGCCACCATGCCTGACGCCCGCGACCGCTCGGCCGTGGCGATCCGCTTCTACCTGCACCGGGCGATGGCCGATCAGCGGTGGGGCTGGTCGATGCTGAACCTCAGCGCAAACGGGCTGATCTTCGGCGCGGAAACATTCGACCAGGCCGGGCAGACTGTGCGCGAAGGGCTGGACGCCGGCGTGTTCCGCATCGCCTCGATGGAACTGGGGCGCGATATCCTGCTGGGCGCCTGCCTGGCAGCGCTGGGCACGATCTTGCGGGGCCAGGCACCGGCAGATTACCCGGAAGCCGTGGCCGGCCACATCCTGGTAGCGCTGGGCGTGCCGCATGACGAGGCGCGAGCCATCGTCCACCAACCCCTGCCGCAGTTGGCCGCCTCGTAGACTGCTCTCGACACCGTTCTGCTACGTTAGACCACGTTTGACTCCCCCGGGAGGCGAGCGTATGTCAGCCCATATTAGACGAAATGTAAAAACATTTGTCGGGCGAGGAGAGGGCTGATGGGAACAAGCGCAAGTAGATGGCGGGCCGCCGGTGGCCTTGCCGCAGCAGCAGCTATGGCGGCAATCGCCATGTTGGGCGGCAATGCCCGGGCGCAGGCAACCTATGAGGTCCAGCCCCGCGCGCCGGAGTTTCTCTACGCCCGCACCTGCGGCTATTGCCACGGGCACAACGTGGCCCCGATCATCCGGGGCCGAAACCTGCCTGCGCCCGTGATCGCCGCGATGGTCCGCAGCGGGCAGGGTGCCATGCCCGCGTTCAAGCCCACCGAGATTACCAATGCCGAACTGCAGGCGCTGGCCCAGTGGCTGTCCACCGCCCCTGCCGATCCCCGGGAGCATGGCCAGTGAGCGGCCCCGGTTTCTCCCGCCGCGAAATGCTGGCCATCGGCGGAGCTGCCGCCGGTCTGGCCGCCATGACCCCGCTGGCGCATGCCCGCATGTTGCCGGAAGCGATGGACCGCGACGTCTTCGCCGCTGCCTGCCGGGAACTGCGCGCCATCGTGGGCGAGGACTGGGTGTTCGCTGACGAAGCGTCCACCATCAGTTACCGCAAGAGCTTCATTCCCGACTTGCGGGGTGAGCACATCCCGTCCGGCGCTGTGGCTCCTGCTAGTGTCGAGCAGGTGCAGGCAATCCTCGCCGTGGCCAACCGCTACAAGCTCCCGCTGTGGCCGGTCAGCACCGGGCACAACATGGGCTATGGCATGGCCACCCCTGCCAGCAGCGGCCAGATGATCCTGGACCTGAAGCGGATGAACCGGATCATCGACTTCGATGCCGAACTGGGCACCATCCTGGTGGAGCCGGGCGTCACCTACCAGCAGATCCACGACTATATCGAAGAGCACAACCTGCCCTACTGGCTGGACGTGCCCACCGTGGGCCCGATCGTCTCGATGGTGGGCAACACGCTGGAACGCGGCGTGGGATACACTCCGTATGGCGACCACTTCTTCATGCAGTGCGGCATGGAAGTGGTGCTGGCCGATGGCTCGATCCTGCGCACGGGCATGGGCAGCATCGAGAACGGCAACACCTGGCAGGCGTTCAAATGGGGTTATGGCCCCTATCTGGACGGTATCTTCACCCAATCAAACTTCGGCGTTGTGGTGAAGATGGGCATGTGGCTGATGCCAAAGCCACCGGTCTACAAGCCCTTCGTGGTCCGCTCGGCAAACTTCGAGGACGTGGCGGCGATAACCAATACCATCCGCCCGTTCCGGATGAACAACCTCATTCCCAACGGTGTGCTGATCATGGGCGCGCTGTACCAGCTCGCCATGTTCAAGCGCCGCAGCGAGGTTTTCAGTGGCGATGGCGCAATCCCCATGGACCTGCTGAAGGCCGAGGCCGCGCGCAACGGTCTGGGCATGTGGAACACCTATTTCGCACTCTACGGGACCGATGAGATTATCGGGGCAGTGGAACCGATCCTGCGCGGAGCATTCGAGGCTGCGGGCGGCGAGGTGCTGACCGAAGCCGAGATGGGCGGCAACCCCTGGTTTGAACACCACAAGACGCTGATGCGCGGCGGCATGAGCCTGGAGGAGATCGGCCTGGTGCGCTGGTGGGGCCGCAACGGCGGGGCCGTGGCTTTCGCCCCTGTGGCGCCCGCCAAGGGTGACCAGACGCTGGCCCAGTCGGCTCTCGCCACCGAGATCATGAACAAGTACGGCTTCGACTATGCCCCGGCCTATGCCGTGGGCGGGCGCGAACTGCACCACATCATCTTCCTGATGTTCGACAAGGGTGACGATGCCAGCGCCGCCCGCGCCGAACAGTGCATCGACGAGATGATCACCCGCTTCGGCGAGCGGGGCTGGGCGGCCTATCGGTCCTCGGTCAGCACCATGGACCTGGTGGCCCAGCAATACGGCCAGACCAACCGCGAGGTGAACGCGCGGATCAAGCAGGCGCTCGATCCCAACCACATCCTTGCGCCCGGCAAGCAGGGGATCGCCTGATCATGAGCCGGGTCAGCTATGACTTCTCGGGCCGCACGGCCCTAGTTACCGGCGGGGCCACCGGCATCGGGCGCGAGACCGCCAAGGCCTTTGCCGCCGCCGGCGCCAGCGTGATGATCGGCGACATCGACCCGCGGGCCGAGGAAACCGTCGCCATCATCAGGCAGGCTGGCGGCACGGCGGATTTCAACCCCACCGATGTCACCATCGGCGACCAAGTGCGCGCCCTGGTGGCGGCGACGCTGAAGACCTACGGCGGCCTCCACATGGCGTTCAACAACGCCGGCGTGCTGCCACCGCTGCGCCCGATCCACGAAGTGCCGGATAACGAACTGGACCTGGCCATCGCGGTCGATTTCAAGGGTGTGTGGTATGCCATGCAGGCGGAAATCCGCCATTTCCTGGATGTTGGCGGTGGCTCCATCGTCAATACCGCCAGCGTCGGCGCGCTGATCGCGGACCCGAACATGGCGGCCTATTGCGCGATGAAGCACGCGGTGGCCGGCCTGACCAAGGCGGCTGCGGTTGAATATGCCCGGAAGAACATTCGCGTGAACTGCATTGCCCCCGGCTTCATCGCCACCCCTATGACTCAGGCCTGGGTGGACAGCGAGGAGTTCAAGGCCATGTTCTTCCAGCACAACGTGTCTGGCCGCATGGCCATGCCAGAGGAAATCGCCGCCACGGTGCTGCACCTGTCGTCCGATGCCGCCAGCTTCGTCAACGGCGCCACCTGGACCATCGACGGCGGGCAGACGGCGCACTGAGCATCCCCCCATCTGGCGGGGATTCTCGCGCGGCTTTGCCCGCTCTATGGCCGTACCACTGCCCCACGCATAACCGGGGCGGGCGGAGCTTGGGGCATTGGCGCACTTCCTGCAGCACCTGGTTCGCAAGGCAGGCTGGAAGTTGCTGGATATTGCGGGCAAACAGACAGCGATGAGCGAGGCAGAGACAGACCGGCCAACACCCGTTTCGGCGATGCCCGCGCGGGTCATCGTGGTGGAGGACGACGAGCGGCTCCGATCCTATGCGCTGGGCGCCCTGGCCGGGGCGCAGGATATCGCCGTGGTGGGGGATGCCGGGTCGCTGGCCGCCGGCCTGCCGCTGGTGGACCTGCAACCCGATCTGGCGCTGCTGGACCTGGGGCTGCCCGATGGCAGCGGCCAGACCATCATCCAGGCCATCCGCGAACGCGTTCCGGGTTGCCGGGTGCTGGTGTTCACCGTGTTCGAGGACAGGGCCAGCGTGCTAGGCACGTTGAAGGCAGGGGCCGACGGCTATATCCTAAAGGATACCTCGGTGGAGCAGTTGCTGGGCCACGTGCGGGCCACGCTGGCCGGGGAAACGCCGATCAGCGCTCGCGCCGCCAGCCATCTCCTCAGCCTGGTGCGTGATGAGCCGGTGGCGCCCGAGCCCGCCGATCCCGCAGCGCCGCATCTTTCCCCGCGCGAGCGTGAACTGCTGGAGTATCTCGCCCGGGGCTTGAGCCGCAAGGAAGCTGCGCGGGTGATGAACCTGTCGCCCTACACGGTCGCCGAATACATGCAGGCGATCTATCGCAAGTTGCAGGTGAAATCGCGCGGCGAGGCGGTGTTCGAGGCCATTCAGGCCCGGCTGATCCGGATCGATCGCGAATAGTTTGAGGGGCTTATCCCCCCATGTAGGGGGATGTTTCCTGACGGCCGCTTTTGGGAGTGAGGCGCAATCTTCACACCCAAAGGTAGGTTATCATGTCCGCTGTCACTTCGCGTTCCGCCCGCAAGCTCCTGTCCGGCCTTGGCCTGATGGCGTCGGCCTCGGTCCTGTCGATGGTCGCGGCGGGGGAGGCGCAGGCCCAGTGCGCAGTCACTCCGGTGCAGCCGTTGAACGGCATCACGACCGACAACTCGCAGGTCGATTGCACCGGGGTGACCAGCGGTGCGATCGTTGTCGCCAACGCCAACAACGTGCTGGTCAATGTAGCGCTTGGTGGCACGCAGCTGAGCACCTCAAGCATTCAGGTCATCGGCAATGGCAACTCGGTAGACATCCGCAACTCGGCGACCACTGCCGACGTGCAGGTGCTGGTGCAGGGCAACGCCGCAAGCCTGTCTCTGCAGGACAGCCAGAATACCAACTTCAGCGGTGCGGTTTCGGGTGCGGATGCGCAGTTCCGGATCGGGAGCGGTGCGGTGGTTACCGCACAACCGGGCAGCCTGTCGATTGGCAGCCCGGCGGGGTCAGGTTCCACCTTTTCCCTGGGTGGCGAACTGTCCGCCATTGGCACCGTGCCTTCGGTCTTCGTGGTGGCTGGCAACACCGGCAATCAGACCTTCGAATTGCAGGCGGGCAGCAGGCTGACCGTGCAGAGCAATGGTCTGGCCTTTAGCGGTGGTGGCGGGGATGACCTGTTCATCATTCAGGATGGGTCCCTGATCCTGGGCGGCACCGGCAACAACATCCTGTTCAACGGCGGCGGTGATGCCGATGCCATGGAAATCAACGGATCCGGCATCACCAACTTCAACACCACCAGCATCGAAAAGCTGACGGTGGATGCCGGGACGGGCGGGTTCCGCGCGCTGAATGGTACCAATGCCGATCTGACTGAGGTTAACCTGCTGAGCGGAAACACGCGGGTGCTGGATCCGGCCGCGCTGGGGGTGAGCACCAGCCAGGTCTCTGTTGCGGCAGGGGCCAGCCTGACTCTTGCGCCATCAGTCCAGCAAACCTTCAACAACAGCTTTGCCGGTGCCGGGCAAATCGTATTGGGCACGCAGTTCAACGTCTTCACCTTCGGCGGGACGGCCAACGGGTTTACCGGCGAACTGGTGATCAGCCAGTTGAACAATGCGCTGCTCACTTCTGACACCGCCTTCGGCACGGGAACGATCACCAACAACGGCCAGTTGATCTTCGGCGGCGGGTTGAACGTGGCCAACACCATTTCCGGGACCGGCGCAGTGTGGATGACCGGACCGGGGCAAAGCACCCTCTCCGGCATCAACAGCTATACCGGCAGCACGCTGATCTCCGGCGGGCAGTTGAACGTGACCAACGGCAGCGCCTTGGGCACGGGCGCGGTCGATATTGATACCGGGGCCCTCCTCAACCTGGATTTCGCCGCCGACGGGACGCTGGCCAATGACCTGACCGGCGTTGGCACCCTGCGCAAATCGGGCAATGCCACCGTGACGCTAACCGGCACCAACACCCACACCGGCGGCACTGCGATCACCGCCGGCGCGCTGCGGGTGGACGGGTTCGACCGGCTGGGCACGGGCGCGACCACGGTGGACGCCGGGGCCAGCCTGGTCCTGGATTACAGCGGCGCGGGCCAGCTGCTGCAAACCACTTCCTTCATGAGCGGCGGCGGCGCCTTCATCAAGGAAGGTACGGGCGATGTGGTGCTGGACGTTGCCAGCCTGTTTACCGGCGGCACCATCATCCACGGCGGGCGGCTGGGCCTGAACGATGGCGGAGCACTGGGCACGGGATCGATCCAGGTGGATGCCGGGGCGATCCTGGGCATCGGCGGCATCACCCTGAACAACACCATCACCGGCTCCGGGTCGATCATCAAGACGGCCAACAACCAGTCCACCCTTGGCGGCGACAACACCGGCTTCGCTGGCTTGTTCGACGTGCAGGATGGCGGCGTGGAACTTACCGATGGCCGTGCAGCGGGCGTGGGTGACCTTGCAATTGCCAGCGGCAGCTTCGTGTTTGTGAACAGCCTGGTGGGCGATACCACCATTGCCGCCGACATTTCCGGCGCGGGCGATCTGGAGAATTTCGGCAACACCCGCCTGACACTGACCGGCAACAACAGCCTGTCCGGCGTGGTCTTCATCTCCAACGGCACCCTGCAGATCGAGGGCAGCCAGAACATCGGCACTGCCACGATCAATATAGCCGGCAGCGCAGCCACGCTGAACCTGGACACCGCAGGAACCACAACTCTCAGCAACGTCGTCTCCGGTAATGGCGGCCTAGTGAAAACCGGCACCGGCACGGTGTTCGTCACCGGCAACAACACCTATGCCGGTGGTACGGACATCCAGCAGGGCGCTATCCGCGTAACCGATGTTAGCTTCCTGGGCTCCGGCGCGATCACCGTGCAGCAGGGCGCGGCGCTGGACCTGTCCATCGCCGGCCAGCAGACGCTGAACCAGGCGATCAGCGGCGCGGGCCTGCTGCGCAAGTCCGATGTGGGCGACCTGACCCTGCTGGGCAACGGGCTGACCGGCGGGCTGGACGTGGTCGGCGGGCGAGTGATCGTGAGCACCGCAGGTGCCATCGGCGGTGGTCAGGTGAGCCTAGCGGCCGACACGCAGCTTGTATTCGATACCAGCGGCACCGAGACGATGGGCAACACCATTATCGGGGGCGGCGGCCTGACGAAGGATGGATCGGGCGTGCTGGTGATCCAGAACGCCAACACTTTCACCGGCGGCACCCTGGTCAACGCCGGCCGGCTGGGCCTCAACCACGGTCAGGCGCTGGGCACCGGCCCGGTTGTGGTACTGCAGGGGGCGCAGCTCTCGATCGGCGGGATTGCGCTGGCGAACGACATCAGCGGTGCCGGCCAGGTGCTCAAGACCAGCAGCAACACCGGCAGCCTGACCGGCACCAACACGTACACCGGCGGTACGGAAATCCAGGGTGGCACGCTGGTGGTCAATTCCCCGGCGGCGCTGGGCACCGGGGGCGTAAGCCTGGGTGCAGGGACCTTCCTGAACCTCGCTTACAGTGGCAGCACCAACGTGGCGCTGAACAACGTGCTGAGCGGCTCAGGCACGCTGGTAAAGGACGGCAGCGGCACCGTAGTGATCAACGCCGCCAACAGCTACACCGGCGGTACCGCGATCAACGCAGGCCAACTGGCACTGGGTAACGGCGGTGCGCTTGGCACGGCAGGCGTGACCATCGCCAGCGGGGCGGAACTTGCCATCGGCAGCGCTACCCTGGCCAACGCGCTGACCGGTGCGGGCCGGGTGGTCAAGACGGGTAGCGGCACGGGTTTGCTGTCGGGCAACAACAGCTATTCGGGCGGCACCCTGATCCAGGGCGGCGATCTGGCGGTAACCAGCGTCAACGCGCTGGGCACCGGCGGGGTCAGCACCACCAGCGGCACGGCGCTGCGGGTGGGCAATGCGACAGCGCAGACACTGGGGCTGGCGCTGACCGGCGCGGGCAGCCTGGTCAAGAGCAACACGGGCGACCTGACGGTGACCAACAATGCCCTCACCGGCGGCCTCAGCATCACCGCCGGGCGCGTGTTGGCCACCGGAGGTTCCACCGGCACCGGCAGCGGGGCCGTGGCGATCTCCTCGGGAGCCGAGCTGGTCTATACCAACGCCACTGATGCCACTTTCGCCAACGGCCTGTCCGGCGCGGGCACCTTCCGGAAGCTGGGGGCAGGGCGGCTGCTATTCGGCGGACCGGCCAGCATTGGCTCCCTGGCAGTGGACGCGGGCTCTGTGCGGATCAATGGCACGCTGACTGGCAACGTCAACATAGCCAGCGGCGCGCGGCTCGACGGCACCGGGCAGGTCACCGGCACGCTGACCAATAACGGCACCGTGGCCCCCGGCAATTCGATCGGCACACTGACGGTGCAGGGCAACTATGTTCACACCAGCGGATCGGTGCTGGAGATCGAGTTTGACGGCAGCAGCGGCATTGACCTGCTGGCGGTCAACGGCACGGCCACCCTGAACGGCGGCACGTTGCGCTTCATCTCCACCACCGGCGCGGAAGGCAGTGGTGGCACGTTCCTTACTGCGACCGGCGGCGTGACCGGGACCTTCGCCACCGTGGAAACGGTGGGCGCGGCCCTGCCGCTGGCGGTGATCTACCAGACCAACAGCGCGCTGATGGCCCCTTCGGTGCTGACCGCGCGGCCCAGCACGTTCAATGCCCAGACGCTGGCCGGGGCCGATACCACACTGACCTTCATCGATGCGATGGGCCTTACCGACCTGCGCCACGGCACCGGCAACCGGGTTTGGCTGAGCGGCCTGGGCGCCTGGGGCAGCCGCAGCGCCACCGCGTCCACGCTGGCCTACGATCACGATGTCGCCGGCCTGGCTGGCGGGGTGAACCTGGCCGTTGGCGGTGATGTGACCCTGGGCGCGGCCGTGGGCTGGGCCAGCGGAGACATTACCCTGGGCAGCAATGGCGGCGGGGGCGAGCAGTCGAGCGTGCTGGGCGCGCTGACCCTGCGCCATGCCAGCACCGCAAACAGCAATGCCCCGCGCCTGGGGGCGGGCGTGGTCTATGGCCGGATCGACCAGGACACGCTGCGCAACGTCAGCTTCAACGGCTTCTCCGCCAGCGTGGAAGGTGCCACGCAAAGCGATGTGCTGGCCGCCTTCGCGGAGGCTGCCGTGCCGCTAGCCGAGCAGGGCAACTGGCGCTTTGCCGCCAACGCCAACGGGGCCTGGGTTCACCTGTCGCAGGACGGCTATACCGAAGGCGGCACCAGTCCGCTGCGGCTGAAGCTGGACGACCTGTCCACCAGCACGCTGGAGGCGGAAGGCCTGCTGTCGGCCACGCTCAACCTGCTGGATGGCGGCTTCGCGGCGGAAGATTCGCCGGAACGGCTGGACCTGCGGTTCGATCTCGGCGCCCGCTACCTAGCTGCGCTGGGCGATCGGGCAATCCCGGTCACCTTCGCCGCCAGCAATGCCGGGGTGGTCCTGCAAGGCGACACCCGCGACGTGGTGCAGGGCGTGGGCGGGGTCAGCGGGAGCTATACCACGCGCGAAAACCTCTCGGTGGGCCTGGGGTACCGGGCAGAAATCGGCCAGCGCGACAACCACAGCGTGCGGGCCACCGTCAGCCTGGCATTCTGAGCCATGTCCCTAAGCTTCCCGGCGGGTTGGTTTATCCCTCGTTCTGGGAAGCAGGCCCCGGCCGGCGCCGCAGCCCTACTGATTGCGCTGGCCGGGGCCACCTTTCCGTTCCAGGTCATGGCGGAGCAGAACCTCTCGCCCCAGGCCGCGGCCACAGCCGGGGCCATGCAGGCGATGGGGCCGGGCGAGGCGGGGGACTGGGTTTTCACTTGCGACAACCGCGCATGGTGCACGATCATCGGACATGATGGCCTGGCCGAACCCAACCGGGTGGTGGCACATGGCACGCGATCGCTGGCCCTGCGCCTCTGGGTCAACCCGCAAGGACAGGTGGCCCGGCTGGAGTTCATCCCCGACGAGCAGGTCACCGACCAGCCGGTGGCGGGTATCGATTGTTCCTCTTCGTTTGAACTTGCGATGCCACGGTTGCGCGGTCGGGCGGTAACCATGCCGTTCAGCCGCGGAGAACTCGCGGGCACCGATCTGGCCGCCGTGGTCACGCATTTGCGCAGCGGGCGGGTGCTGGCAGCCGTCAACCCGCAGACCGGTGCTCTGCGCCTGCGCCTGCCGTGGATCGGCTTTGCAGACGCGATGGAACAGGTGCGCCAGCGCCAGCGGGCCATCGGGCGCTGGCTGCGGCGGGTGCGGCCCGACCAGCGCGAGGTGCAACTGCGGGCGATCACACCCGTTATCGTCTCGGGCGTGCCGCCGGTTACCGCCGAACAGATGGACTGGTGCGCCAGCGGCATCGATGCAGCAGACCTGCACGCCTTCGACCTTGGGCCCGTGGGCCAGCTCTGGCAACACACCTGCACCGGGGATGCGCGCAACGCGTCCGTCTCACGCTTCTTCATTCACCTTGGGGATGGGACCGAGGCCCAGGCCTTTGCCCAGCGCGGGGAGATGGGATTGACTGTATCGGACGATGGCTTTTTCTGGCCCAACCGCGCCCCGGTGCTGCGCCTGCCGGGGGAAATGGGCCAGACCACGGCGCAGCATGGCTGGTTCTGGCCCAATGCCCGGGTGGAGGCGGACTTCGGTGTGATTCGTTCGGTCAGCTATGGCATGCAAGGGCGCGAGGACTGCGGGATCAGCGCCGTCTGGGGCTGGACCGGACAGGAGTGGGTGGTGGTGGAACAGAGGATCATGACGTTGTGTCGGGGGCTAGCGGTCAGTGACTGGCCGGTCTCCTGGCGCCGCCTTTCGCGCAGTGCCCGCGCAGGTTCGGGCGAATGAGGTGGCTGGCCGCTGTCTTGCTGCTGCTTTTGCCCGCTCCGGCAATGGCAGAGACCGTTCGCCAGCAGGGCGACTGGTTGCTGGTCTGCGAAAACCACGGCCACTGCACGATCACCGGCGTTCCGCTGCCATCGGTCATGCCCGGCTATCCGCGCGCGCTGGTGACGATCTGGCGTGAGAACCGGCCAGGCTATCCGCTGATGCTGGCGATGCGGCTGATCAACGAAGACGGCAGCCATAACGGTACGGTCGAGGGGCTGGAACTGGGTGCAACACCAATGGGCGGGTCGATGGCTTCTCTGCGGCTGGACCCGACGATTGCCAGCCCGCACGGCGACGTGATCATGCCAGAGAATGCGGAGGGCACCATCGGCGTCCTGGCGGACGAACGGCCCGGCCTGCTGCTCCATGGCTTCGGGGCCGTTGGTGCCGTCCCACAGGGCGATCTGGCCGATCTGCTGGAACGGATGGACCGTGCGCAGCCGCAGGTTGCCGAGCCGATCGGCCCCGAGATCGAAGACCCGCCGGCACCCGAGCCCTATCGCTATACCCTGTTCCCCCGCGATCGGGTGGACGGGCCGGTGACCCATCCGGACTTTGTCCGCCTCTGCCGCCGTGCGTCCTACAGCCACGCCAACGGCTATGCGCTGGATCACACTACTGTTCCCACGCTGCTGGTCCTGCTGTCCTGCGGTGGGCGGGACTATCTCTACACCTGGTATCCGTCCGGCAATGCGCCGCCCGCACCGCTCGACTTGCCCCGCCAGCGTGATCCACGCTTCCGCCGTATGGAGGCCAGCTTCGATCCCGATCTCGGCGTGCTGACCCTGCTCGATCACCCAATCGGCAGCCGGGATTGCGGCCTGCGGCACCGGTTCGGCTGGGTGGACGGTGAGGGGTGGGTCCTGCTGTCCCGCCAGACCATGCCGCGCTGCGTTGCGATCCTGCCGGAGGACTGGCCGGTCCACTTCATGGCCGACGGGTGGGGGGCGGGGTGATGCTGAGGCTCTTGTTCGCAATGCTGGCTGCTCTTGCCGCGCTGCCCGCCTTGGCCCAGCCGGTTCCGCCGCCTGTTGTTGCCGGGTCTCACCAGTTGTTCGAGGACTGGATGGTGTTGTGCGACAACCGGCACGATTGCACCGCCACCAGTGCCGTGCCCGATGCGCCCGCGCTGATCCAGATCACCCGCCACGCAGACTGGGACGCGCTGCCGTTGATCGTGCTGGACCTTGCTCGTGCAGGTTTCGACGGAATGTCGGTCGACCTTGTCCTGCAATCCGCAGACCGCCGAGCGCATTCCACGCCCGGCCGGCGCGCGCGAACGCGGTTTACCTTCCATCGGCTGGCGGCGGGGCGCTTCGGCATGCCCCATGACGAGCGGCTCAGCCTGCTGCTAGCCGCCCGTAACGCCCGCACCGCGCAGTTTCGCCACCGGGATGGCCGCGTCATCGCCGCTGTGTCGCTGAACGGCCTCGAAGCGGCCCTGAATCGCTTCGATCATGTGCAGGCGCGCACCGACACCGTCACCGGCATCTACACCCGCGGGGAAAACCGGGTTCCGCTTGCCGCCATCATGCCTCCGCACTTGCCGGTGCTGGTCCGTGAATCCGCGCTGGAGGAAGCCAACCGGGAACTGGGCACACAAGCCTTCCGGATGATCTGCGGCATCGGCGCGCCGCGCCATTCGGGCGATGCGGTGGTCTGGCGCATGGCGGGTGGCAAGCGGATCGTGGCCGTCGATTGCGGGTCGGAAGCGCTCAACGGCGGGCGGATATGGCTGGTTGTGGATGAGGATGGCCAGCTTGACCTGGCGCATTTTCCGCAGCCCGATCTGGCAGCGCAGGATGGCACCGACGGCTTCCTTCCCAACAGCTGGTTCGATCATGCTGCGGGCCAGATTCACTCGATGGAGCTGGGACGGCCCGACGGTGATTGCGGCAGCAGCCTCACCTGGCAATGGACCGCCGAGGGCTTCCAACTGGCAGAAGCCCGCCGCATGCCCCTGTGCATCGGCCTGGCGCAGGATCTCTGGCCGCGCACCTGGACCACCGCGTTCACACCCTGAACCCCCTCAGGTGAAGGGGTCTACCCCCCTCCGATGCGGGGGTAATGCCTGGGCATTCGTAATTGTCCATGCCGAGGGAGATAAGCCCATGAATTCTGCCGCACGCCCGTGGATTGCCCTGTTCTTCAAGTGCGCCGCCGCGCTGGCGCTGATCTTCGCCTTCGTTTTCTTCATGCGGATGCAGGAAGAGCAATCTGTAGTGGACCGCTATCGCGCCGAAGGCACGGTAAGCCGGGCGATCATCACTGACAAGCAGGTGGATACCGTCCGCTACGAGGGGCGCCGGGGCCGCTCGCGCACAGAGGAATGGCGCATGCTGTGGATCCGCTTCGATCCCGATTCCACGGTGAAGTATGCCGATTACCCCGCAAGCGTCAGCGAAGCGCAACTGCCGGGGCCGGACGCGCTGAGCGGCGATCCGGTGGCCGATAACCAGGGAGTCGAGATCATAACAGTGCCGCCCGCGGTCTATGATGCGGCGCAAGTGGGCGATTCCCTGGTGGTGGTCGACACGTTCTACAGCAGCGATGGCCCACTGTTCCATGCAGAAATCCGCGACTTCGACCCGGCCAGCTTCTATCCCGGCATCGGCATCTCGCTGGCGCTGATGGTGGTGCTGGGCCTGATCGGCTGGCGCATCGGCCGGCGCAGGGCCGCCTGATGGGCAAGCGGGGCAAGCCGGGCGAACTGGCGCTCGTCTGCGGCGTGGGCCTGTTTTTCGTCGGGCCGGTGGTGCTGGCGATCCTGTCAGAACAGGATGGGCATCTGGACGAGCTGCAAAGGCAGGGTGTGGTGGCCGAGGCAGTGGTGACCGGACACCAGCAGGAGGTCGAGAATTACACCCAGCGCGGCAAGCCGCGGATGCGCACCAACTACTACCTTTCGCTGTCCTATGATCTGAATGCCGGCACGCCCTATGCCGAGTGGCAGGCTCTCCGGGAACTGGCGCCATCTGCTTACCCAGCCATGGCGACCACTCGCATCGATGTGGGCGAGACCCGGCAGGAGGAACACCCGGTCGCCTCCCGCGTACCGGTGGTGTTTGTGCCGGGGCAGGGCGATGGACCCATGCTGGCCGGAGACCTGCAACAGCGCACTTCGTGGACATACCACCTGTGGCATTACCTTGCCGCTGCGGCCTGCATGGTATTGGGGATGGCGCTGACCATCTCCGGCTGGCGCAAGTGGCGCCAGTCAGGTTAGGGCAGGTTATCGGGGGGATCGATGCAGGGCTGGCCCGCATACGCGAAATCGGCGGTGGTGCTGCTGGCTGTGATCGCCGGCTTCCTGGCCGCGCTGACTGCCTGCGAAGTAGCCATTCGTCCCGCTGGCATGGCCGCGCGCCAGGCGGTGACCTTCCTGCCGGTGACGCAGGCCGGTCTGATCGACCGTACGGCACCAGTGCAGCAGGCACCCTATTCGCAAGAGCCTGTTTATCGCGCCAGTGCGGACGTGGCCGGCCCGCATGTCGCCTTCCAGATACCGTTCTACCTCGCGACGCCCAAGGAAGAGCTGGCCTTCTTCATCGGTGCTACGCCGGGCCTGCAGGAAATCCGCCTGAACGACCGCGTGCTGCAGCCCAATGTGCCGCGCGATACGCTGCGCGGGGCCACCGATGGCAGGGCGTTCTTTTACATGCTGCCGCCTGCGCTGCTGCAACCGGGCGCGAACCACATCGAGGTGCTGGTGGAGACCCAGAGTGGCCTGCTTGCCCTGGCGCCCTTCCATATTGGCCCAGCCACCGAAGCCGCGCGCGCCGCCGAGATGGCGGCACTGATCAGCACCTATGTGCCGGTGATGGCAATCTCGTTCCTGGTCTTTGCCACCCTGCTGTGCCTGGTCACCAACTGGCCGCCGCAGGACCGGCAGCGGATCCGCAGCCTGATGCTGCTGCTGGCGATCTGGGCCCTGCGCACCTGGTTCATCAGCTTTCCCACCCCGGTGGAACTGCCCTTTCTGGTGACGAGCTTCATCTATTATGCGCTGGAAGTGTCGCTGATCTTTGCCCTGGCCCGCAACCTGCTGGCGGGCGAGGCGGCGCTGGAAGACTGGCGCAAGGGGCTGGGCTGGCTGTGGCTGGCGATTATTTGCTATCTTGTGGCCGTGACCCTGGCGGGTTTCGTGGTGGGGCCGGCAGTGCGCGAATGGTTCAAGGCGCTGGCCTGGGCCAATTCGTTGCTGCTGGCCGTGCTGGCGGTGATCGGGCTGAGTCTGCTGGCCTGGGGCGTGGCCACCAGGCGTGACGGACGCTGGCTTGAACGGCTGGCGCTGATGGTTTGCCTGCTGGCCCTGTCTATCGATGCGCTGGACAGCATCCTGGCGGTGTCCATCCCGCTGGGCAAGGGTGTGCCGCTAACCTTCTATGCCGCCGCACCGGTGGGCTTGCTGCTGGGCCTGGGCGTGATCGCCTCCATTGCGCGCGAGGCCAGCGAGGCGCGCCGCACCGTGGTCCAATCGAACCAGATCCTGGCCGGCCGGCTGGCGGAGCAGGATGCCGAACTGGCGCGCAGCTATGACGCGCAAAAGCAGATGCTCCAGCGCCATACGATGCTGGAGGAACGCCAGCGCATTGTGCGCGACATGCACGATGGCATTGGCGGACAATTGCTTGGCCTGTTGATGCAGGTCCGCAGCGGCGGTGCCGATGCGCCGGTGGTGGAACAGGGCCTGCAGGCGAGCATAGCCGACCTGCGGTTGATCGTCGATTCTATGGATTCGGCGGAAGGTGGCCTGGCTGAAACGCTGCGCAGCTTCGAGCACCGGGCCCGGCCCCAGGTGGAGGCGGCGGGAATGGCCTTTTCGGTGGAACACGGGCTGCCCGATGACCAGCCCGGCCCCGGCCCGCGCCCCGCCTTGCAGATCCTGCGCGTGCTGCAGGAAGCGCTGACAAATGCCCTGCGCCATTCGGGCGGCACCAGGATCAGCCTTGCCAGCGCAGTCGCCCCGGAGGGGGCCGTGACCATTACCCTGGCTGACAACGGGCGGGGCTTGCCCGCAGAGGTGAAGGGCGGGCGCGGGCTTGCCAGCATGCAGAACCGCGCCGCCGCAGTGGGCGGAACCCTGGCCATCGCCAGCTCGGACGGAGGCACGGTGCTGTCCCTGACCATCCCCGATCCTGCGACGAGCCCGCCGGCCTGACACGGGGTTTTGGCGGCCAGGTTGTGCCAAATGTGGTGCGCCGCTTGACTGAGCTGGGCCGGAGCCCTCAGCCTTTAGGCGCTTCCCCGGGGGACAATGGTGAAACCGCAGTTGATGCGCCGCTCGGGTAGGTCCTCGCCCTGTCCGCGCAGCGTCAGTACGTCCAGCACGCGGTCGGCAATGTCGGTCCCGTCGATTCGCACCGTGGTGAGCTGCGGCTCGGCGCTGGGCATGGCCATGTCGCCAAAGCCGATCACCGCCACGTCCTGCGGTACGCGCAGCCCCCCGGCCTGCAGTTGGCGGACCAGCTCGTAGGCCAGCAGGTCCGAGGCGACCACTATCAGGTCGGGCCGCTCGGCTGCGCTACCGATGGCCGCCATCACTTCGCCCGCGTGGTCATAGACCAGCGGAATGGCGACGGTCTGCTCGGTAACCACCGCACCGCCATTTTGCGCCCAGCGTTCGGCGAAGGCATCGCTGCGGATCTGTCCGCGCGGTGATTGCGCGGTGACCAAGTGCGGCCGCCGATAGCCCTGCCGGGCGGCATAGTCGGCCAGGGCAAAGCCCACCTCGCGGTGCGAGAAACCGATCGCCACGTCCAGCGGCTCGCGCGGCAGGCCCCAGATCTCGATTACGGTGGTATCGAACCGGGCCAGCAGATCACGCAGATCGGGCGGAATCTGGTTGGTGAAGATGATCGCCTCGGCCTGCATTCCCAGCGCCGCCATGGTGATGCTGTGCAGCCGTTCCGGATCGAGGTGGGTGATGCCCAGCAGCGGCACCACCCCGGCGGCGGAGAGGCGCATGACAAGCTGCTCCACCGTCTTGTCGATGATCGAGTTGACGATGCCGGGCACCACAACGGCTACCACCTTGCTGGACCGGCTGGCCAGCGATCCGGCAAAGATGTTGGGAATGTAGCCCAAGCTGGCGATCGCGCCCCGCACCCGTTCAGCCGTGGCCGGGGCCAGGGTGGCGCTGCCATTGAGGAAGCGCGAGACAGTGGCAGTGGAAACGCCTGCTGCGCGGGCGACATCGACAATGGTTGCCCGCACCGTGGCCTGCCGTTCTGCCCCGCTCATGTCTGCCCGCGCTCCTATTCGGACGGCGCCGCTACCACGCCGCCAGCGCGCTGCCCATCCGCGCCGGGGGCGTCGCGGTTGTTTTCCAGGCAGGTGTATTCGCGGATGCGCCATTCGGGCCGCTTGGAATAGACGAAGCGCCGCTCGATCGGGGCCGTCAGCGCCAGGGGATCGGTGATTGTCATGTCCATCACCATGGTATCGCCGTCGATAAAGCGGAAGCGCTCGGTCAGCCGCATTTCCTCGGAGTGCGGCACCTGCCCGCCCAGTTCGGTCAGGGTGTTGAAGCCCACGGTGCTGACCACCAGCGTATCGCCCTCCCAATAGCCGATGGAATCGCCGTTGTAGCTGGGGTCCAACTCGTCGAACGGCAGGTGTTCGCTGCGATCGAGGAAAATGCGGCGGACCTGGCTTTCGGTTTCGAAGATGATTGTGATGCGGCCCGGCGTGTGCAGGATTTCGAAGGGGTAGGGGTAACCCATAAGCCGGACCGTGCCCGGCCACGAACAGGGCTCAACGCCTTCCTCCCACCGGGCACGCTGGGCCAGCATCTGCTGGCGCACCACGTGGTATTCCTCGGTAAGCGGTGGAGGCGGAGGCGGTGGAGGTGGCGGGGCATTGGGATCGAGCCGGCGCAGTCCTTCGCGCTTCAGCCGCTCGTCCAGCGAGTTGTCGTTCATCCACACGCCGCTGAAATCGCGCGGGTTCTCCGGCACGGTGCCGTCAGGTTCCTCGCCCTGCACGGCAAGGGCCGGGGCGGGCAGGGTGGTTGGCGCCAGCAGCGCGATGGCAAGCGCCAGCGGGAGGATTCGCTTAGCCATGATAGTAGTACACGCTGCCATCTTCCTTGTGCACTTCCACGAACGTGCCGCCCGGCTGGCCGTTGCGCAGCGGGTAGAGCAGTATCCGCACCTTGTCGCCCGGTTGCAGGGCGGTGCGCCGCCAGCCGTTGCGCGAGAGGATATTGGGGCTGCCACCCTCCAGGCTCCACACCACCGCGCGCCCGTTCTGCTGCACGCTGACCTGGATGAAGGTGTGCGGGTTGGTCCACTGGAATTCCGCCACCGTGCCCTCAATCCAGCGTTCGTTCTGCTGGTCGAACATGGCGAAGCTGTGGTGGGCGTGGCTGCTGGCCGGCACGATCGCCAGGGCGGCAAGGGCGGCCGCCAGTTTGAGGGTGGCTGTCATCTGTCCTGCTCCCATGCGGCAAACCGGCAGGCTTGACGCTGTTCTTGTGATGTATACGCTTACATCCGATGGGAAGGTTGTAAAGCGGGGAAAGATAGATGGGGGACGGGATTTTCAGGCTGGTCGGCGGGACGCTGGCGCTGCTGGCGATGATGGCCGTGCCGTCCGCCGCCCATCACAGCTTTGCCATGTTCGATGGCGAGCGGGAGATCGAGCTGGCCGGGACGGTGCGCGAATTCCAGTGGGCCAACCCGCACACCTGGGTGCAGCTTGATGTGACCGCTAATGGTCGCAGCACCATGTGGAGCATCGAAGGCCGCAGTCCCAACGTGTTGGCGCGGCGCGGCTGGAACCGCCTGACCCTGCGCCCGGGTGACCGGGTGACCTTGACCGTCCACCCCCTGAAGGACGGACGGCCCGGCGGTGCGATCATCAGCGTGCGCTTTGCCGATGGCCGCGTGCTCAATGCCGATACGCCCACAGCGGTCGACACCAACGAGGAGGGGCCGCGGTGAGGGGCCGGACACTGCTTGCCGCGCTGTTGCTGGTGACCGGCGGCGTCATCCTGCCCGCGCACCCGCGCGCCCAGGAAGCCGTGGCGCGTGATCCGGTGGATTTCTCGGGTCTGTGGGTCATCTCCAACCGCTCGCAGAACGGCAACCTAGACGAGAACCTGCAGCCGATGCAGCCTGAGGACTACCTCACCCCCGCCGCGCTGGCAGCCACGCGAGAGGTGCGCCCCGCGCTGGATCCCAGCGTGCTGTGCCTGCCCGGCCTGCCGCGCCATTTCTCTGGCCCCTACCCGATCGAGATCGTCCAGCGGCCGGGGCGGGTGGCGATGCTGTTCGAATGGGATACGGTGTTCCGCCTGGTCTATACCGACGGGCGCGATCATCCCGATCCGCTGGATGACACCCGCTTCTTCGGCCACGCCACGGCACACTGGGAAGGGCAGACGCTGGTGGTCGACACCACCAACTTCAACGGCAAGACCTGGCTGATGGGCAACGGCATCCCCATCAGCACTGAAGCGCGGATGACCGAGCGGATCAGCCTGGAGGAGGATGCCCGCACGCTGGTAATTGCCGTGAAGTTCGAAGACCCGGTGAACCTCACCCGCCCGGTCCATCGCCGCCATGTCTACAACCGGCGCGATGACTGGGCGATCCGCGAATACATCTGTGCCGAGGCCAACCGCGACAACGTTTTCAGCAACCAGGCCGGCGGTATGGGCTCCCTGACCGCCGAGGATGTGCTTCCCGCCGATTAGTCCGCGTTGCGGGTGGCCAGCCAGCGGGCGAGGGCGTCGAGCTCTGCGTCGCTGATCTCGGTCGGAGTGAACTGCGGCATCGAGCCGATCCCGCGCCGCACGGCGTGGCGCACCAGAATTTCGGGCAACACTTCGCGCTCCAGCAATTCAGCCTGGTCCGGCGGAGTGCGCCGCGCCAGCGAGCGCGTACCCCAGCCGCGCGCGTCGTGGCAGAACACGCAGCGCTGGGCGAAGATATCTTCTCCGGTGCGCGAAGGCGGTGCCTCTTGCGCGCCAGCCGCAAGGGTCGACAAGGCGAGCGCGCCGACTGCAAGTGTGATGGTCAGTTTCATGCCCGCGCACTCCCGATGCCCTGTTTGCCGGGGGCAAGGATGTTGTTGGGATCAAGGCAGGCTTTCAGCCGCTCGTTCAGCGCAGGCAGCGCGCCCTGGCCGTCCTGGGCATTCCAGGTGTGCATCGCCTCGGCATCGTCCATGAAGGTGATGTGGCTGCGGTAAAGCCCTACGCCCATTGCCGAAACTTCCCTGCAAAGGGTGCGGAACAGGCGCTGGCAGGCGGCGGTCATCTCCGGATCGTCGCGCTTGTACAGCATATCCGCCACGAAGATCAGCGCCCGCCCGCCCATGCCGAACATGCCGACCCAGGGGTCCAGGCCGTGTTCGAGGAAGCGCCGCTCGATCAGCTCGTAAACCTGTGTCACCCGGCTACCCACGGCAGCCACCACAGGCCCGAAATCGCTGTGTCCCCCGGGCGATCCGCGCCAATCGACGATGCCGAAGGGAGCGAGCGACACATCCTGCCGCATCCACGCCTGTTGCGGCTCGCCCTTCACCCAGCGGGTGTGCTCGATGCTGGCTTGCGGGAAATGGGCGGCGAAGTGCCGGTTGATCTTGTCGATCCGCAGGTCAATCCCGCCGGGCACGTGGTCGAACACGTTGAAGATCACGTTCCACCAGCCGCGCCCGCGCTCGGCCAGGCGGCGGGTGACCACCTCCTCCGGGATCGCGCCTTCGCCCTGCCACAGGTCGCTGCGCTGCGCGCCGCCTGTGCTCTGCCGCCAGGCGTTGGCGATGGTGTACGTGGCGTTGATTGTATCATCCAGCCGCAGCGGGCGCAGGGTATCGACCAGCCGCGCCAGATCGCCCTTGGCGGGCACGCTGATGGTGAAGCCGGCCATGCCTTCGGGCTGCGGCATAAGCCACAGGCCCAGCTTGGTCACCACGGCAAAGTTCGACTGGGTGAACACGCCGTCCCAGTTGGGGCCGAAGGGCCACTTGAACGCCTGCCATTCCTGGCTGCCTTCGATGGCACCGAAGCCGGTGCGCACCAGCGTACCATCGGCCAGCATCACCTCCATCCCGCAGATCGTTTCCGCATGGATGCCATAGGGTGTGTAGCCCACGCCGTGTTCCAGCGCGTTGCCCATCACGCTGCCCCAGCTATGCGCTGCGCCGCTCATCCACAGGTTCGATTGCCGCCGGTCCAGCTCCGCCTTGAAGTCGAAATAACTGACGCCCGGTTCGACCACGGCATAGCCCAGGTCCTCGTTGATCTCGACGATGCGGTTCATCCGCTTGAGATCGAGCACCACGGTGCCCCGCAGGGCCGGGGCGGCGGTGCCATAGGCCAGGTTCTTGCCCATCGATACCGGCCACACGGGCACCTTGTGGGCATTGGCTGCCGCAAGCACCTGCGCTAGTTGATCGGTGTTTGCCGGGGCAACCGCAGCCGCTGTGGCATGGGCATCGGGATCACCGATCGAGAAGGGATCGAGGTAGCTCGCCCGGTCTGCCTCGCTGGTAAAAACCCATTGCGGCCCCACCGCGGCGCGGAATGCCTCCAGCGCCGCATCCAACGCGGCTTGCGATGTGCCGGGGGGCAGGGGAGCGCTCATGTAGATGGTCCTGCAGGTGCCACGGCCAAAATTGACGACATATTCTCTCCCGGCCTTGCAAGCGTTTTCATATCGTGTTGATAATCTGGCCGTGCCTGTCAAGATGGCGGGGGATCGCAGGTCCGTAAAGGACCAAGGGCGAGAGGATGCAATGACGCTAAGCTACGATAATCACCCGGCCCTGCGCGGGGCCATGGAACCCGCGCGGTTCGCCTCAGAGGTGTACGACTGCCTTGTGGAAGGAACGATTCCGGCGGGCCTCAACGGTTCGTTCTTCCGCGTGGGTGCAGAGTGGTTCTACCCGCCCAAGTTCCCTGACGATTCGCCCTTTGCCGCCGATGGCATCGCCTCGCGTTTCCGCATTGCCGATGGTTCCTGCGACTTTTCCGCCCGCTATGTGGAAACGCCGCGCTACCTGGCCAACAAGGCGGCGCGGCGGCAGCTCTTCGGATACTATCGCAACCCCTTTACCGATGAGCCGGAGGCGGAAGGCGTTCACGGCACGGTGGCCAACACCAACATCATCGTGTTCGCCGGCAAGCTGATGGCGCTGAAGGAAGATGCGCTGCCTTATGTGGTCGATCCCGATACCTTGCGCACCGAAGGCACGAACGATTTCGGCGGTGACTACAAGGCCCCCACTTTCACCGCGCATCCCAAGGTGGATGGGCAGAGCGGCGAAATGGTCACCTATGGCTACGAGGCCGAGGGACTGGCCAGCAATGCCATCTGGATTTACACGATCGCACCTGACGGCACGGTGACAAGCGAGCGCAAGATCGCCGCGCCCTATCTGTCGATGGTCCACGATATCGCCATTTCGCAGAACTACATCCTGATCCCGGTCTACGGCATGGTTTCCAGCATGGAGCGCCTGCGGGAAGGCAAGGTCCACTGGGTCTGGGATGATACCGTGCCCAGCTATATCGGCGTGATGCCGCGGCGCGGCGACGGCGAGGTGGTGTGGATTGCCGGGCCGGAGATGGCCATGGTCCACACTTTCTCGGCGACGGACGAGGGCGGGGTGATCACCCTGCACGCGGCAGTCAGCGACTCGAACCCGTTCCCGTTCTTCCCGGACGTTCACGGCAAACCGTTCAACGGTGCGAAAGCGCGCACCACGGTGCGCAAGTATGTGATCGATCTCTCCCGCCCGCAGGATGGCTGGCAGGAGGAAGTGCTTTTCCCCGAATACGCCGGTGCCCTGTCGCGCATTGATGACCGGTTCCAGGGCCATCCGTTCCGCTACGGTTTCCTCAGCGCCTCGCACCCCTCGCTGGCATACGACGCGCAGGTGATGGGCCCGCGTGCGCCCAGCAATGGCATCTGCCGGTTCGATTTCCAGACCGGGCAGGTGGACACGATGCATGCCGGCCCGACCGTGGCCCTGTCCGAAGTGGTCTTCGCCCCGCGCTCGCCGGATGCGCCCGAGGGCGATGGCTGGGTGCTGGCCTTCGCCACCGACTATGCCGACATGAAATCGCAGGTGATTATCGGCGACACGGCCAACTTGGCGGCCGGCCCCGTGGCGCGGATCAAGCTGCCGTTCCGCGCGCCGGGGCAGATCCACGGTAACTGGGTGCCGCAATGGATGATGCCGGGAGAAGGACAGGCATGATCCCGATCCCGCCCGAGACGCTGGCCCGCGCGCTGGCCGAATTTGCCCGCATTGTCGGCGCAGACAATGTCTGGTCCGGCGATACCGCGCGCACGTCTTACGCCGATGCCATGGCCCCGCGCGATCCCGCCAGCTATGCGCCCGATGCCGCCGTCGCTCCCGCCAGCACCGATGAGGTGCAGGCGATCGTCCGAGTGGCGGCAGAGCTGGGCGTGCCGCTGTGGCCGATCAGCCGGGGCAAGAACTTCGGCTATGGCGGGGCCGCGCCGCATATCCCCAATGTGGTGATGCTGGACATGGTCCGCATGAACCGCATCCTCGAATGCAATGTCGAGATGGGCTATGTGGTTGTGGAGCCGGGGGTCAGCTTCGATGACCTCTACCACTACCTGGTGGACAACGACATTCCGCTGTGGATGTCCGCCCCTGCGCACACCTGGGGCAGCGTGCTGGGCAACGCGCTGGAGCGCGGTGTTGGCTATACCCCGTATGGCGAGCATGCCTCCAAGGTCTGCGGCATGGAAGTGGTGACCGCCGATGGCAGCCTCCTGCGCACCGGCATGGGGGCGATGGCAGGCAGCCAGACCTGGCATGGCTTCCCTTATGGCTATGGCCCCTCGTGGGACCCGGCCTTCATGCAGAGCAACTTCGGCGTGGTCACCCGCATGGGCCTGTGGCTGATGCCGCGCCCGGCGCAGACGCTGAACCTGGCGATGAAGCTGGACCGGGTGGAGGACCTGTCGCCCGCCATCGATGTGCTGCGGCCCCTGAAGCTGGATGGAACGGTCCAAGCCAACCCCTCGCTGGGCAACGTCATCCGATCGCTGGCGACGCGCGGCCCGCGGTCGGCGCTGTGGCAGGGGAGCGGGCCGATGCCGGCGGACGTGCTCGATGCCGCGCGCCAACAGGCCGGGGTGGGGCACTGGAACTTCGGCATCCGCCTGTTCGGCGATCCGGACGTCAACGCCATCAACGCCCGCAAGGTCCGCGCGGCCTTTGCCGGCAAGGTGCAGGCTGAGTTCGAGGAGAGCGAGTGGACCGGCGGCGACCTGCGCGGATCGGGCCATCCGACCCCTACGCTGGCCGCGCTGGGCGTAGTCGACTGGCTGGGCGGGCCTGGAGGACACTTGACCTTCTCGCCCGTCTCGGCCTTCTCCGGCGCCGAAGCGTGGAAGCAGTACACGCTGGTGCGCGGGATGTATGAGGAGGCGGGCTTCGACTACTACGGCGGCTTCACCGCCGGCCAGCGTTACCTCAACCACATCACCATGATCCTGTTCAACCGCAACGATCAGGACATGTGCGACCGCGCCAACAGCCTGTTCACCCGCCTGATCGAGGTGGGGGCGCAGAACGGCTGGGGTGAATACCGCACCCACACCCTGTTCTATGACGAGGTGGCCCGCAGCTATGATTACAACAACGGGGCCATGCGCCGCTGGAACGAAAGGGTGAAGGACGCTGTGGACCCGCAGGGCATCATCGCGCCAGGCAAGATGGGCATCTGGCCGCGCCGCTATCGGGAGGCCGGGGAATGAGGGCGCTGGTCTCCCTTGGACTGGCGGCCAGCCTGGCGCTGGGTGCCGCCGCCGTGGCGCAGGATGCGCCCGTTCCGGAGCCTTCCGACGAGGCGCTGTTCGTGGAGAAATGCGGCTTGTGTCACCTTGAGGGCGGTTTCGGCACCCGTGTGCTGTCGCGCCGTGTGCCTGAAGGGCAGGCACTGCTGCAGGATCGAGAGGTCCTGCCTGCCGCTTTCACCACCATGGTGGTCCGCCGGGGAATCGGCTCGATGCCGCAGATCCGTGCGGCGGAACTGGGCGATGCGCAACTGGCGGCCATCGCCCGCTATCTGGAGGCAGGACAATGATCGGCATGACCCGGCGCGGCGTGATGAAGGGCGGGGCGGGGGTGCTGGCCGTGTCCGCGATGACTCCCGGCGCGGTGCTGGCGGCTGGCGGAGACATGGCGCTGTTCGTGTTCGATGCGCGGCTGCCGCTTTCGCAGACGGCTGCGCAGGACATGGCAGCATCGGGGGTGAACCTGCTCGACCCGCGCACCAGTGACCTGGGAGTGGCTTGGCGCAGGCAGATCCCCGCCGCCCTGGCCGCTGGCGGGGCGGTTTCCGGGCTGACCTTGTGGAGCGACTGCCTGATCAGCCAGATCTTCGCCCGCGAACAGGGGCTGCCGTTTTCCTATGCCGAGTTGCCACAGGATGCCGAGGGTCTGCCGCTCTATCACTGGAGGGCAGGGTGAGGTTGTCACGCCGCGCATTCCTGGTCGGCGGTTCGCTGGCCGCCATGCCCTGCCTGCCGCTCGGCGCGGCCACTCCCGTGGATCAACCCAAGGTCGTGGGTGAGCTGTGGGGCATGCCCTATCTCGCCCCTGGCGCGCTGGGTAACCTGCCGGCGGGTTCGCGCACGTGACCCACGTTTTTCTCGCCACCGGCGACCTGGCGATGGACCGCGCCGATTATGACGAGAGCTTCGTCGCCACGCGGGACGTGCTGCGCGCGGCAGACGTGACTTTCGGTCAGCTCGAGACCTCCTTTGCCAGCAAAGGCGTGCGCCTGCCGCAGGCCCGCCATGCGGTGCTGGCGCGGCCAGATGGCGCGGCCGCGCTGGGCCGGGCCGGGTTCAACGTCATCTCGATGGCTGGCAACCACTGCATGGACTGGGGGGCAGAGGCTTTTCACGAAACCCGCGCCAACCTCAAGGCGGCAGGGATCAGCGTGGTGGGGGCCGGCGCCAATATCGCCGAGGCGCGCGAGCCCGCGCTGTTCACGCTGGGCGACGGCACCAGGCTGGCGGTCCTGTCCTATTCCAGCATCCTGCCACATTCCTACTGGGCGGACGAGCGCCGGCCCGGCTGCGTGCCGATGCGGGCGCATACGGTTTACGAGCAGATCGAGCATGACCAGCCCGGCACGCCGGCGCGCGTCCACACCTATCCCCACCGCCAGGACCTGGACGCCATGCAGGCCGATATCCGCGCGGCGAAGGAGCAGGCCGACGTGGTCGTTGTCTCGCAGCACTGGGGCATTCACTTCGTGCGCGCCGTGATCGCGGACTATGAGCATGACGTGGCCCGCGCCGCGATCGAGGCTGGGGCCGATGCGGTGATCGGTGGCCATCCGCACATCATCAAGGGTTGCCAGGTGATCCACGGCAAGCCTGTGTTCCATTGCCTGTGCAACTTCGCCACCGACCTGGCGATGGATGAGGCGCACGCCAAGTCGAAGAGCTGGAACGAAATCCGCGTGCTGGCCGAAGAGTGGGAGCCCGATTTCGAGGGGCTCTACAACTTCCCCAAGGCCAGCCGGCTGGCGCTGGTGGCACGGCTGGAAATCGCCGGGGGCAAGCTGCTGAAGGCGGGCGTCATGCCGCTATACATCGGCCGGGATGCCGTGCCGCACTTTGCTCCGCAGGGCAGCGCCGAGCATCAGGCTGTGATCGATTACCTGGCTGCCGTGACGCAGGAGGCTGGCCTTAACGGGCGGTACCGGCAGGGTGCGGACATGGTCGAACTGAAAGGCGTGGCATGACCGGGCCGGGCAAGGGGTGGAATCTCAGCCTTGAAAGCTGGGTGGGCATCTATCTGCTGCTGTACCTGCCCAATGTGATGATCACCCGCTTCATCACCACCAATCCGCACCCCGATCTGGGCCGCCCGCTGACCGGTCTGGAGACGCTGCCCGCATCGCTGATCATCAGCACGGTGCTGACTTATATCTTCATCTGGGCATCGGGCTGGCACCGCGATGCCAACGGCGTGCAGATGGGCAGGTATCGCGTGCCGGTGCCAACTAGGTTCACCCTGCTGTCAAGTGTGGGCACGGCACTGGTGCTGTTCACGGTGCCGCTCAGCTTCACCATTCCGGATGTGTCGATTCCCTTCATGCAGCTGCTGATGCGGGGCGACATTCTGGTGATAGCGCCGCTGCTGGACATCGCGTTCGGTCGCCGCGTGCGCTGGTGGAGCTGGCTGGCGCTGGTGATGGTGCTGGGGGCGCTGGCCCTGACCCTGCTTGACCGGGGCGGGTTCAAGCTGCCTCCCTTGGCCATCCTGGTGGTGGTGCTCTACACCTTCGGCTATTTCCTGCGCCTGGCGGTGATGAACCGCATTTCCAAGAACGGCGATCCGGCGACCGTGCGACGCTATTTCGTGGAGGAGAAGGTGGTGGCCCTGCCGCTGGCGGTGGTGATCCTGGCGCTCATCTCCGCCTCGGGCATCGGCGGCCAGTCGAACGAGCTGCGCTGGGGTTTCATCGACGTGTGGACCGATCCGGTGATCTGGGAAATCTTCCTCATCGGCAGCACGCTGACGCTGATCTCGATCGCCGCGATCATCATCCTGCTTGACCCGCACGAGAACGCCTATTGCGTGCCGCTGGAGCGCGCGGCCAGCCTGCTGGCGGGCGTGGCCGGATCGGTGCTGCTGGCCTGGTTCTGGGATGGCGAGATGCCGCGCAGTGCCGAGCTGTGGGGCGCGGCCATCCTGATCGGGGCGATCGTTCTGCTTTCGCTCGCCCCGCGGCTGTCGCGCGGCAAGGACCGGTGAGGGGGCTTTCGGACGCGATCTGCCGCCAGGTGGCAGAGTTCAGGGCGGCTGCGCTGCCGCCCGCAGCGGCGGAGGCCGCCAAGCTGGCGCTGCTGGATGCCACGGGCGTGATGCTGGCCGCCAGCGGCCTGTCACCAGAAGTGCAACCGTTCGTGTCACTGGCCAAGGCCGGGGGGAGTGGACCTTGTGGCGTGCTGGGCACCGGCATTTCAGCGACCGCTCCGATGGCGGCGTTGGCCAACGGGGCGATGGCCCATGCGCTCGATTTCGAGGATGCCTTTGATCGCTCTCCCGGGCACCCCAACGCCAGCCTGGTTCCGGCGCTGATCGCACTGGCCCACGCTGAAGGACCAGTTGATGGAATTCGGTACCTGACCGCGCTGGCGCTGGGTGGTGACCTGTCGTGCCGCCTGGGCCTGGCGCTGCGACAGGAGATGGAGCAGGGCGGCTGGTATCCACCGCCGATCCTGGCCGGCCTGGGCGCGGCCGTGGGGGCGGCAAAGCTGCTGGGGCTGGATGCCACCGCCACGCGCGATGCGCTGTCGCTGATGCTGTGCCAGTCGGTCATGCCCGGCGAGATCAAGCATAGCCAGGGCACCGTGATCCGCGCCGTGCGCGAAGGGTTTCCGGCGCAGGGAGCGGTCATCTCGGCCCTGCTGGCGCGCGAGGGCGTGGCTGGTTTCGAGGAGCCCCTGGAAGGATGCAGCGGGTTCTATGCGTTGTATGCTGGCGGCAAGTTTGCGCCGGAAGACCTCCTGGAAGGGCTGGGTGAGCGGTTCCACATCACCGAGCTGACCTTCAAGCCCTGGCCATCGTGCCGGGGCACCCATGCCTTCATCGAGCTGGCGCTGGAGTTGGCGGCGCGCCACGGCTTTGGCCCACGCGATGTGCTGGCCATCGAGGCAGGGATCGACCGGGTCCAGCAGATGCTGGTGGAGCCGCTTGCCCGCAAGCAGGCTCCGGCCACTGTGATCGATGCCAAGTTCTCCATCCCCTTCTGCATTGCCGTTGCGATCGGGCAGGGAGGCGTCGATCTCGACAGCTTCAGCGCCAGTGCGCTGCGCGATCCTGCGCTGTTGGACCTGTCTGGCAAGGTTTCCGCGATAATGGATGACAACCTAGGTTGGCAGCGCGGCACCGGCGGGCGGTTGGCCATTACCCTGGCAGACGGACGTCGCCTGGAAGCGAGCTGCACGACTGCGCTCGGCAGCCCGGAGAAGCCGCTGGGTTCCGAGCGGCTGATAGCCAAGTTTGTCGATTGTGCGGGGCGCGCGGCGAGGCCGCTGGCCGAGGACAAGGCGCGCGCACTGGCAGACCGCATCCTCGATCTGGAGAACTGCGCCGACGTAGGCGCGCTCCTGCGGGCTTAAGCGGGAAGGGGGCTTCCTTGCGAAAGCCCCCTCCAAACGGTCAGTCGCCGAATTCGACCTTCAGGCGCAGGCCATAGGTGCGCGGCGCACCATAGATGATGCCGCCATCGGCGCTGGAGCTGTTCTGGATCTGCGAGGCGATATAGACCTCGTCGGTCAGGTTGTTGGCAAAGGCTTCCAGCTTGTAGCGGTCACCGATGTCGAAGGTGATGCGCGCATCCAGCAGGTCACGCCCCGGCACGATGGTGTTCACCGAGACGAAAGGGGTGGCAAGCTGGCCGGAGAGGTGCGACCACTGCACGCGCGGGGTCACGTCCACGCTGCCCAGCGCGAAAGTGTACTGCATGCCGGCATTGATCGTCCATTCGGGCGAGAACGGCAGCACCGCACCCTTGGGCACGAAGCGCAGGTTGGTGGGACAGCCCACGTCCGTGCCGGGCGAGTTGGTGTCCGAGATGCAGGCTCCGTTGGAGAATTCTGCATCAAGATAGCCAAGGCCGCCATTGGCCTGGAAGCCGCCGAACTGCACCGTGGCTTCCAGCTCCGCACCCCAGCTTTCACCGGCCAGGGCATTCTGCGTCACCGGCAGGCCGCCGACCAGGCTGGCGAGCTGGATGTCCTGGTAGTCCGACATGAACACCGCACCATTCAGGCGCAGGTGCCGATCAAGCAGTTCCGTCTTGAAGCCGGCTTCGTAGACCTTGTTGGTTTCCGGCAGGAACGGCGCGGTATCAGGCGTCAGGTTGACGCCGCCTGCCTTGTAGCCCTTGGAAGCCGAGACATAGAGCAGGCCATTGTTGGCCAGATGATAGTTGAGGCCGATCTTGCCGGTCCACTCGCTGCTGGAAAAATCGCTGGTATAGGGCAGGACGAAGGTCTGCCCCGGACCGCGCGGAACGGCGAAGCGGGTGTAGACCTGCTTGTCCCAGCTGTGCCGCGCACCTGCCAGCACTTCCAGGCTGTCGGTCAGGAAGTAATTCACCTGGCCGAAGACCGATTGCGACGTGTTGATCGCGCGCGCGATGATGTCGCTGCTGGACGAGACGAAGTTGCGCGTGTTGCGGTTGTCGCGCAGCAGGGTGACGGGCACGTTCTCGTCCATCACGAAGGCGCCGAACACCCACTGGAACGGACCCTCGTCCAGCGACAGCAGGTTGAATTCTGCCGTGAAGGTCTCGAATACCGTGTCGCCCACGCTCACGCGGCCGGGGAAGTTGCGCGTGTTGGTGCCGTTGGTGGGCAGATTGGCGGGCACGCCAACTGCGGTGGCGGTGCGATCGCCATCGGTCTGGTCGTGGGTATAGCCGTCCTGGAACGAGACCAGCATGCGGCTGCCGACGTTCGGGGTCACTTCGTATTCCAGCTCGGCCGAGACGCGATAGCCGGCCTGGTTGAGGAACGAGAGCGCATCCTCCTGGATCACGAACGGATCGGTGCTGACGGTATCGCCGCGCCGCTTTACCGCGTTGTTGTCGCTGCGCATGTTGAAGTATTCGCCGCGCAGGTTCAGCGTCAGGTTGCCTTCGGGCGACTGGGCGCGCGCGGTGACACGCACGGCATCCAGTTCCATGTTGCCCGGCTGGCTCTGCGCGTTGGGGGCGATGTTGGTGGTAAAACTGTCGCGCTCGTCGTGCACATAGGCGATGCGCACGGCGGCATTTTCCACGCCCAGGTTGGCGGTCAGCACAGCGCGGTAGCGGTCAAAATTGCCGACCGTGAAATCCCCGCCAAAGCTGAATGATTCGAATTCCGGCGCCGGGGTGCGCACGTAGATCGCGCCGCCGGTTGAATTCTGGCCGGTCAGCGTGCCCTGCGGACCGCGCAGCACCTCGATGGTGCCGATGTCGTAGAAGCTGTGGCCGATGAACTGTTCGTGCGGGATCAGCTGACCATCGATGTAATATGCGACGCCCGGATTGGACGTGGGGGCGGACTGGGCGATGCCCACGCCGCGGATGTTGATGTAGGTCGAGCGGTTGAAAGTGTTGATCGCCACCGACGGCGCAACCTGCTGCACATCGTTCAGGTTGACGACGCCGCGCTGCTGCAACTGTTCGCCGGTCAGCACGGTAGCGGCGATCGGCACGTCCTGCAGGTTCTGCTCGCGCCGTTCTGCGGTAACTACGATCTGGTCCAGGCCGCCGGTCTCGCCGGCCGCATCGCTCTGGGCCAGGGCGGGCATCGAAACGCCGGCCAGCAGCATGGCCAGGCCGGTCTTGTAAATCATGCGGTTCATAAGAGTCCTCCACTCCCGGAATGCCCGCATCAATAGGTCCACGTGCGCGTTATGCAAGCCCTTGCACGGGCTCCCGCCCGGTGTGACACAATTGCCGCACTTGCCGCAACGAGCCCGGCAATGGTCAGGCCGATGCCCAGCTTCACCTCGTCTAAGGGTGCGAAATGGCTGAAAAGCCATGAACTGAGCGCGCTGACCAGCATCTGGAAAGCGCCGGCGATAGACGTGGCCGTGCCGGCAATGCCGGGCTGTGCACCGGTAATGCGGGCAAATCCCGCTGGCCCGCTGATCCCCGCGCCAAGGCCCAGGATCATCGTCGGACACAGGAAGCCGACGAGGCTGGTGACGCCAGAAAGGGCCGCCAGCATCAAGGCAATGCCGCCGGCGGCCGTCAGCGCCGAGCCGGTCATCAGCGCCCGCCCGCGCCGGTCGAGCGGGGCGACGAGGAAGGTGCCGCCAATGCTGGTTGTAGCCACGGCCATCAGGCACAGGCCCACATCGCGGGCTGACAGGCCGAAATCGCGCGACAGCAGGAAGGGCGCGCTGGAAAGGTAGATGTACAGCGCAGAACTGCCTGCGGCCACGGTGACGCAAAGGGCTAGGAAACGCCGGTTGCGAACCAGTTGAACGAGGCTCCGGCGCAGCGTCCAGCGGCTGTGCTGCTCCAACTCCACAGGGTGGCGGGGCAGGGTGGCCAGCACGAGCAACGAACAGGCAACTCCGCCTGCGGCCAGCATGGCGAACAGCATCCGCCAGCCGGTCCAGTCGGTCAGCAGTCCGCCGACTACCGGGGCCACAGCGGGGGAAATCAGCACCACGGCCATCAGCGTTGCCTGCCGGGCGCTGGCTTCCTCGGGCGGGAACAGGTCGCGGACCAGCACACGCGCTCCGACGATGCCGGCCGCGCCGCCGACCGCCTGAACCAGTCGCGCCGCCAGCAGCACCGGCAGGCTGGCGGCAACGGCAGCCAGGGCCGACCCGCAGCAATAGATCGCCAGACCCGCCAGCAGCACCGGCCGCCGCCCATAGCGATCGGACAGCGGCCCGGTGAGCAATTGCCCCAGGCCAAGGCCGATCAGGAACAGGCTGACCACAAGTTGCGTATCGCTCGGCCCGGAAGCCAGGTCGCGCGAGATGGCCGGCAGGGCGGGGACCAGCAATTGCGTGGCCAGCGAACCCAGGGAAGCAATGGCCGCCAGCAGCAGGATCGTCCCGCGGCCGGCCTTCAGCGTCATGCAGTGGCGTCCAGTTGCCGCAACTGGCGGCGGGCGACCAGGCACAGCGTGGCGCAGACCGTGGCGATGCCCAGCAGCAGCAAGGTCGGCGGCAGGAACGACCCGCTCTGGTCGCGCAGCCATCCCATGGCAGCGGGGACGGTCGCGCCCGCGAAGCTGCCAACCATGTTGATCATCACCACCCCCATCGCCAATGCCTGCGGCGGCAACAGCTTGGTTGGTATGGCCCAGAAGGCCGCCACCGTGCAACCGGTACAGGCTCCGCCAATGATCAGCATGGCAAGGCCCGGCAGACCCGGACCCACCAGGTAGGCCACCACCAGGCCGATGCCGCCGGCAAGCGCGGGAATGGCCACGTGCAGCACCCGCTCGCCGGTCTTGTCCGAGTGGCGGGCGTTTAGCACCAGGCCGATGGCGGTGGCGAAATTGGGCAGGGCCACCACCAGTCCGGTCTGCGTGGGCGTGAGGCCGGCCATGCCGCTGACGATCTGGGGCAGCCAGAAGATGATGCCGTAATTGCTGGCCAGGATGCAGAACCAGATCGCCGCGCAGGTCCAGCCCACGGGGCTTTTCAAGGCGTCCCAGCGTCCCTCGCGCGATTGCTGGGCCTTCGGATCGGCAGCGCCACGGGTGTTGGCGGCCAGCCAGGTGCGCTGGTCTGGCGAGAGCCAGCGGGCCTCAGTCGGCCGATCAACGAAATAGAGCAGGGCAAACAGCGCCAGGCCCAGCGCGGGCAGCCCTTCCACCAGGAACATGAAGCGCCACGAACTCATGCCCAGCGGCTGATCAAGGTCAAGCAGCACGCCCGACAGGGGGGCGCCGATCACCTGGGCGACCGAGATCGACATGATCGGGATGGCCAGGATCGTCGCCCGCCACCGCTCGGTGGCCCAGTGGCTGAGGTAGATCATCAGGCCGGACGAAAGGCCCCCTTCCGCAAAACCGATCAGCACGCGCAGGGCATAAAGGTGCCAATCGGTCTGGATCGCGGCCATCGCGCAGGCGGCCAGGCCCCAGACGAAGCTGATCAGCGCCAGCCACTTGCGCAAGCCCAGCGCCTCGTAAACCAGCACGCTGGGATACTTGGCCAGAACGTAGCCGACAAACAGCACACCGGCACCAAAGCCATACTGGCTGGAACTGAGACCCAGCTCGGCGTTCATGTGCAGGGCGGCAAACCCGACATTGGTGCGGTCGATCGCGCCCACCAGGATATACAGCGCACAAGGCAACACCAGCCGCCACAGCACGCGGCCGCCGACAATCTGTTCCATATCCTTCGCGGAACCTGCGGCGGTGCCGGTGGCTGTCATACCCTCTCCCTTGGTCTGTCGGGGAATGATAGCGCTTGCATGTATTCCCGTCGAGCCATATGCCGCAGCATCATGGCAACGCGAACCATCGATTTCCAGCCCGATCCGGTCGAGACGTTCGACAGCGCGTGGGAGCAGTTCGCAAGTCTGCGCAGCCGCTGCCCGGTGGCCCACACCGATGCGATGGGCAGCTTCTGGGCGCTGACCCGGTATGAGGACGTGAAGCGCGCGGCCAGCGATCCGGCCACTTTCGTCACATCCGTGCAGAACGTGGTGCCCAAGGTGGCCTTTACCGGTCGGCGGCCGCCGCTGCATCTCGATCCGCCGGAACACACCCCCTACCGCCGCACCCTGACACCCTTGCTATCGGCCGAGCGTTCCGAGGCACTGGCCGGCTATGCGCGCGATTGCGCGGACCGGCTGCTGCGCCCGCTGGTGGAGCGGGGCGGGGGCGACATCTGCGGCGAGGTGGCCAGTTACCTGCCGGTTCAGGTGTTCGGCGAATGGATGAACGTGCCGGAGAACTGGGTGGACCGGCTGCACGATTCCGGACGCGCTTTCATCCTTGCGGTAAACCTGAACGATCCCGAGGCCATGAAGCGCACCAGCCTGACGCTGTACGACATGGCGCGCGAGCTGATCGCCCTGCGGCAGGAACACCCGCTGGACCCGGCGACCGATATCACCACAGCGCTCCTCGCCAACCGCGACCGGGGCGAGCCGCTGGACCCGGAACTGATCGTGGGCATGGTCCGCCAGGTCCTGGTGGTGGGGATCGTGGCCCCCACGGTGACCACGGGCAGCATTGCCGTGCACCTCTCGCGCGATCGCGCCCTGCAGGATTTCCTGCGCGCCAACCCTCAGCGGATCGGTGCCGCGGTGGAGGAATTCCTGCGGCTCTATACGCCTTATCGCGGCTTTGCCCGCACGGCGGTTCACCCGGTGGAATTCGGCGATGTAACCATCCCGGAGCGCGAGGCGATTGCGCTGGTCTATGCCTCGGCCAACCGCGACGAGACGGTGTTTCCCAATGGCTCCAGCTTCGAGCTGGACCGGCCCAACATTGCCGATCACCTGGCTTTCGGGCGCGGGCCGCACCATTGCCCCGGGCGGCACCTGGGGCGCATGGAACTGCGGGTCATGCTGCAGGCGCTGCTGGAAGCGACCCCGGGCGGGTTCGAGCTGGCGGGCGAGCCGGTGCCCGCGCGCTGGCCGGAAATCGGCGCGATCAGCGTGCCATTGCGCTTCCTGCCCTGATCGGCTTATCTGCGCCGGATGACCATGCCGGCGCGCAACCCCACTCTGGAAGACGTGGCCCAGCGTGCCCGTGTTTCTACCGCCACCGTCAGCCGCTTCGTCAACAATGCCGCCGTGGTCGCGCCTGACACGGCGGAGCGTATCCGCGAGGCGATTGCCGAGACGGGCTATATCCCCAACATGCTGGCGGGCGGCCTGGCTTCCTCCAAAAGCCGCATGGTCTCGGTGCTGATCCCGCACTTGAGCGATTCGATGTTCAACGACACGATCGAGGCGATGGTGGAGGACCTGTCCACCGCCGGCCTCAACGTGATGCTGGGGATCACCGGCGTATCCGCCGAGCGCACGGAACAACTGATCCGCGATGCCCTGAGCCGCCGGGTCGATGCGGTGATCTCGTCGGGCCCGCTCAATGCGGAAACCCGCGAACTGGTGCGGCGCAGCCCCGCGCTGTTCATCCAGATATGGGAACTTCCCGCCGATCCCATTGGCATTGCCGTAGGCTTTTCGCACGCCGCCGCCGGGCGCGATATTGCCCGCTTTGCCGTCTCGCGCGGATACCGAAGGCCCCATCTGGTAACTGCCGACGGGGCCCGGGCGATGGAACGGCGCGATGCCTTCCTGGCCGAGTGGCGCGAGATCGCCAGCGGCGAGCCCAGCCTGTCTACCGTCGACATCCCTTCGCGCTTTGGCCACGCTCGTCGTGCCTTTGCCGAGATGCGTCGCCTGCCGCAGATGCCCGATGTGGTGATCTGCGGATCGGATTACCTGGCAATGGGCCTGGTGATCGAGGCGCAATCGGCCGGGCTGCGCGTGCCCGATGATCTGGCAGTAATGGGCTTTGGCAACAGTGCGATTGCCGGGGAGATGCGCCCCACCATCACTACCGTAGATGTGGACGGGCGGCGCATCGCGCGCGAGGCGATTGCCGCCATCACCAGCCACCAGAAGGGCACCTTGCCAGATCAGCGCCTGATCGATGTGGGCTTCCGCATCATTGCCCGCGAAAGCGCCTGAATCATCGCGTATCAAGACAATTCAGCCTATGGTAAATGGCGCTGATAACACCTACACTTACTGGCATGGGACAAGTCCTCAATCTCGCAGCGGACGAACAGGTGGCCAACCTGATTGCCGCTTCGCCGATCGCTTCGGTGATCAGCGATCCGCGCCAGCCCGATAACCCCATCATCGCCTGCAACCAGGCCTTCCTGGACCTGACGGGATACGGAGTGGAAGAGGTGCTGGGCCGCAACTGTCGCTTCCTGGCCGGCCCGGCCACCGAACCCTGGCTGACCGACGTGATCCGGGAGGGAGTGCGCGACAGGAAATCGGTGCTGGTAGAGATCCTGAACTACAAGAAGGATGGCACCCCTTTCCGCAACGCGGTGCTGGTGGCCCCGATCTTCGACGAGCAGGACGAGCTGCAATACTTCGTCGGCTCGCAGGTGGAACTTGCAGAAGGGTCGCCCGGCCCGAGTGTTAACCGCCGGGCTCGTGCGTCCGAGCGGGTGAACCAGCTTTCGCCGCGCCAGCTTGAGGTTCTGCGGCTGGTGGCGGGTGGCCTGCGCAACAAGCAGATTGCCTGGGAACTGGGCCTGTCGGAGAAGACGGTGAAGATGCACCGCGGTATCGCGATGGAAAAGCTGGGCGTACAAAGCTCGGCCGACATGATCCGGCTGGCGGTGGAAGCGGGCATCTGAACCCCCGCCCTTGGTCGGCATGGGCCAAGGTCCATGTTTCCCCTTCCGGCGATGTGTTGCATCAGGACCATGCACCGCAGCCGGGCTGTGGCGGGACATACCTTCCCCCCTCAAAGGTCCCGCTGCCGACTTCCCACTCCACTCCACCGGCTGCGGTGTCCCACCTCCAGGAGGAAGCCGCCATGCCGCAGGGCCGGGTGACAGTCTGGCACGATAGCCAGTGCCCGCTGTGCCGCCGCGAGATCGCCCTGCTGCGGCGGCTGGACCGGCGCGGTTCCATTTCCTTTGTCGACCTGCACGGGGCCGAGGGGCAGTCATGCCCCGTTTCCCGGCAGGAGGCCCTGGCCCGTTTTCACGCGCTGGAGGATGGACGCCTGCTCAGCGGCGCGGCGGCCTTTGCGGCGATGTGGCGGGCCATTCCGCTGCTGCGCCCGCTGGGGCTGCTCGCCCGCAACCGCCGGGTGCTGGCCCTGCTTGAGGCGATGTACCTGCGCTTCCTGACCGTACGGCCCCGCTTGCAGCGCTGGCTGCGTTAGTCGCCCCAGTTCAGCCGCGGCACGAAGTCCGCCAGGTAGCGCCGCCAGTTGATCCAGGTGTGGCCGCCGTCGGTCTCGTTATAGTGATAGGCAATGCCATAGCGGTCGAGCATCTCGCGCGTGGGGGCCACGGTGCCATAAAGGAAATCGTCCTTGCCCATCGCGTAATAGACCAGGTCCAGTTCCTGTGCGGAACGGCGCAGGGCAGCATCGTTGGCGGCGACATAGTCCGGTACGTCGCCGGGCTGCATGCCCAGGCCCATCGAGAAGATCCCCAGGCGGCTGAACACATCGGGCCGGGTCAGGCCGAAGCGGATGGTGTGCGCGCCGCCCATGCTGAGGCCCGCCATGGCCCGGTGGTCGGCATCGGCAATGGTGCGGAACTGGCCGTCAATCTGCGGGATCAGCGCCTGATGCAGATCTGCACCGAAATCGCCATTGGCCAGCAGGCCTGCCAGCGGCGCATCGGCGCGCTGCGGGGTATGGCCAAAGGGCATGACCACGATCATTGGCTGCGCGCGTCCGGCAGCGATCAGGTTGTCGATGATCGTGTTGGCGTGGCCCACTTGCGTCCAGCTATCCGCCGAATCGCCGGCACCATGCACCAGGTAGAGCACCGGGTAGCGATCGGTGCCGTTCATGTAGCCGGGCGGGGTATAGACATAGGCCCCGCGCCGCACGCCCAGCGGCTCGCTCCAGTAATCCACGCGGGTCACGGTGCCGTGCGGCACATCGGCATGCCAGGCCTGGAAGGCACCGGCCTCGCCCGGCAGGTCCACCGTTGAATTGACGCCCACCCGCTCGCGGCTGAAGGTGGTCGCCATCGGATCAGGCACTTTCACACCATCGATCTGGAAGTTGTAGCGATAGTTGTCCGCCGGAACGGGCAGCGCGGTGGTCGCACTCCACAGGCCGGTGGCGTCCTTTGTCATGGCAAGACCCCGCTCGGTCCCCGGGGCAAAGCCCGCCGGAACCCACGGATCCAGGTCGTTGCTGGTCACCCGCACGTCGTCCGCTTCGGGCGCGCAGAGGCGGAATGTAACGCGTCCGTCGGGCAGTTGTTCGACCGAGGTGTATTCGGGAATCGCAAAGGCTGCCTGCGGCAGGCACGACGGGGCGGGGGTGTCCTGGGCATAGGCGGGGGCGGCAGAAGCCAGCAGCAGGCTGGTGCCCAGGGCAGCGCGGGTCACGATCATGTCTTTCCTCTCCAGGGGGTTGGCGCCGGTATTGCCCGCGCGCGACCTGCTGGCAAGGATCGAGCGACGAACCGGGCTCAGCGGCGACGTGTCAAGATTTCGCGCCCGCGGTCGCTGGTGCCGGTGTTGTAGATGGCCCATTCGCCGATCCACCGGTCGCCCTCGCGGCGATAGCTGACTACGCCGAACCAGCCTTCCTCCAGGTTGGCGTAGGAGCCGTGAAGCTGCTGGGTGCGCTCGTCATAGAGGGCCACGGCGGAGAAGCGCTGGTTGCGGCCGACCACCCAGTCGATGGTGCACACGTCGGCCCCGCGTTCCGCAATGGTCACGCGCGCCTGGTAGCTGGGTTCGCCATCGGCCGGTCCGCCGGGATTCCAGCCGACCGCTTCGTACTGGCCAACCGGGCAGGCTGCCAGTGCCGGGGTGGCGACGGCCAGGCCGAGGGCAGCGGCCAGAGTGCGGATGGCGGTATGCATGTGTAGTCAATTTCCCAAAGATGACGCCCCCGGGGACTGGCCGATTGCCACTCGGTCCGCAAGCGACGCCGATCGTTATCTCGATGACATTCGCTGTCAGGCCCACCAACGAAAACGGGGGCTCCCGAAGGAACCCCCGCTTCGTCTCGCTCGCCCGGAGGCGACGATGATCGGATTAGTTGCCCTGCGCGCGGCGGGCGGCAGCGGCCACGGCTTCCGTGGTCGGGTTGCCGAGCGACAGCTCGCGACCGTTCGGGAAGCGGATTTCGGCAGCCGAGGCGCGGGTGTCACCGTCGCGGGCCTGGAAGGCGTCCACGATGATGTCGGTCCCAGCCGGCAGCGAGTTCCTGTTCCAGCCACGGCGCAGCAGGGCCGAGGGGGCACCGCCTTCCACGCGCCAGCGCTCGACACGGCCGTTGCGGCGCACGTCGATGTGGATCCACGAGTGCGGGTTGACCCACTCGAACATCACCACCTTGCCTTCCAGTCGGATCGGGCGGTTGCGGTCAAACTCGGTAGCGAACGAGTGGTGGGCTGCCGCCCCCACCGCCGTCACCGCGAGCACGGCGCCGATCGCGGCAGCGCTGAGCTTCTTCAGTTGCATGGCAGGTAACTCCTTGGTTTCACTCTTCAGTGTGTCAGGCGGGACAACCCCACACAGTGTTCTATCACTGTGCGGATTGGCCCTCGATTAAGTCGCCGTACAACAGCTGTTCAGAGAACGGCACGCACTTGAACTCAAGCAGTTGCGCGTTCGCGTCGACGTTGCGGTACAGCGGCATGCGAATGGTCCACGGGCGCGAATAGACGGTCGGATCCTCGATCGTCGCTTCGTAGTCCATGTGGTTGGGGCCACGCGGGGTGAAGCGTTCGATCACCGTGGCGTGGTTGGTCAGATAGTTGCCAGCGCGGTCCAGCCAGGTCACGCCTTCTTCCATCTCGCCGCCCGGCAGCTTTACCAGGCCCGGGCCCAGCGCGAGGGTGGTGACAACGAGGGTATCGCCTTCCCACTGGCCGTAGGAGGTGCCCATCCAGGTATCGATCGGCGGAATGCCGACCTCTTCCATGTGGATCACGCGGTTGGCCGAGGCATACTGATAGGCCACCAGGATGTCGTCATCGTTGCCCTGGATGATCTGGAACGGGTAGGGCATGTAGGTCGCCCGCGGGATGCCCGGCAGGTAGCAGGCGGCTTCCGGATCGTGGCGGATCACATTGGCGCGGTTGCGCTCCAGACGCTCGCGCGCTTCGGGCAGATAGGGGATTTCGCCCCCGTCCACCACGCCCAGGCCGGCCGGGATGGCGCCGATCGCGCCCACCAACCGGTCAGCCACCGGGTTCGGGCCGGCGCTGTGCGGCTCAAGGTTCCAGTTGGCGGTGTTCATCGCCTGCCAGATGCCGTTGATATTGGGCGCATCGCCGATGCGGTCCTGAGCCGAAGCGGCACCGCTGCCCAGCGCAATCAGCGCCGCTGCCGCCACTGCCGTCGTAAAACGCTTAATCCCCTGCATAACCTCTCCTGTATGCAAAAACTTCACTGATCCAACGAATACACCATGATAACGCCGCTGGCGTTGATGGCGACATATTGTTTGCCGTCCTTGCCCCGATAGGTCATCGGGTTGGCATTGGCGTTGCCGTTCAGCGCGGTTTCCCACAACTGCTCGCCGGTGGCCGCGTCGAAGGCGCGGAAACGGCGGTCATTGGTGGCCCCCACGAAGACCAGGCCCCCGGCCGTGACAGTAGGACCGGCGCTGCCGGAGTTGCCCCAGGCACGCGGGCCTTCCGGCGTATCGAAGGTGCCCAGCGGCACGGCCCACAGGATCTCGCCGGTGTTGGCGTTGACCGCGGTCAGCCTGCTCCACGGCGGCTTGTAGCACGGCGCGGTTACGCCCACCGGGCGGTTGTTGGCGTCGTACTCGCCCGACAGCGGGGCGCTGAAGCTGAAGAACGGACCCTTGCCGTCCACGCTGGCCCGGTCATACGCGGGGGAACTGGTGGCATCGAAGCTGTAGGGACGGTCACCCTCCACGCGTTCAACCCAACCGACCAGGCTGGTGTCCTGCGCGTTGACATAGACGATGCCGGTGGTGGGATCGGCCGCCGGGCCGCCCCAGTTGACCCCGCCCGTGCCGCCGGGAAGTTGGATGGTCGATTGCGCCGGAGCGCCCGCCGCGCGGAAATTGAACGGGGTGTAGATCCCGAAGTTCAGGTAGCCGCCGGCGCGATCCCACATGGCGTGGCAGGCCGCAGAGTGCGCCGCGTTGGTGTCTTCGGCCGAGACGATGTCGGCATAGGTCATGCTGACCCGGCTGAGCGGCGGGGTGGCCTGCGGGATCGGCTGGGTGGGGCTGTACCATTCACCCGGCACGTTGCCCTGCGGCACGGGCTTTTCCGCCACCGGCAGGACCGGCTCGCCATCTTGCGCATCAATCAGGAAGAACAGGCTGGACTTGCCGATATTGGCCAGCGCCTGGTGCCGCCCGTCCGGCCCGCGCACCGGAATCAACGGGCCCGCATGGCTCATGTCGATGTCCCACAGGTCGTGGTGCACGGTCTGGAAGTGCCACTTGTAGGCACCGGTGCGCATGTCCACGGCCACGATGGAGTTGCCGTAGAGATTGTTGCCGGGGCGGTCGCCACCGTAATAATTGTGCGCCGGGCCGGCGATGGGCAGATAAACGGTGTTGCTGGCCGCATCCACGGTGGCCGCAAAGCCCCACATGTTGGTGCCGCCGCGCCCGGCAGAGCTGCCTGCGCCCCAGGTTTCGCTGCCCGGATGGCCGGGATCTGGCGTGGTGTCGAATTCCCACAACTTGGCTCCGGTCACCACGTCGAAGGCACGCGGGTTGCCGGCGGCCCCCTGCGGGTTCTCCAGGCTGGCCGCGCCGATCACCGCCACGTTGCCGTTGATTGTGGGCGTGCCGCCATAGGCAACGCCGACTTCAACCTCGCCATTGGTGCCGAAGCTGGTGACCGGTTCCCCGGTGGCGGCATCCAGCGCGATCAGCTTGTTGCCCCGCATGACCAGGATGCGCGGAGCCATCCCGCGCTGGCCGGGCCAGTAGCCCACGCCGCGGCTGGAAAAGCCGCCGCCGCCCATGCCTTGCGCCTGGTCGGCGGGAGGGGTCACTTCATGAACCCAGATTTCCGTGCCGGTAGCGGCGTCCAGCGCCAGCACGCGATTTTGCGCGGGCATGTACATCACCCCGTCCACCACCAGGGGAACTGCGGTGTTGAAGGCGCGCAGCGGATAGGTCCAGGCCTGCTGCAGGCTGGCCACGTTACTGCGGTTGATGTCGTTCAGCGGCGAATAGCGGGTGGCAGCCAGGTCACGGTTGATCGTCCGCCAGTCCCCGGCGGGCAAGGCATCCTGCGCCTGGCCGGCCCCGGTCATCACCGTTGCCAGCAGCGCAGCACCCGTCAACCATCGGCTTAATGCCATAACGCCTCTTCTCCCGCCTGTTCAGACCAGCTCCCGTAGCAGGTGGGCGACCCTGGGATCGCCGCTGCTCGTTGATTCTGTCCTAAAGGCGCAACCCAACTTTGACAATGGCCTGTCGCCTGTTCTAGCAGCCCTCGCACAGAGTCTGCATTTGAACTTGTCCGGCATCCGTTGCGAAATGCGCGGGGCAAAGTCGAGGGTGACTTTGTGATAAATTGTCGCGCTTGGTCGCATTTGCTCCCTGCCTCTTGGCGGGGACCTGTAGAGTCGCTAGCGCGTTTGCGCTGGATCAAGGTTGCCGGCTGTCATGTCCGCAAGGACTGTGGCGGACCGTAGAGTCAAAATCTGGGGGAGCCCACCATGTTCGATTTGCTGTTCAATATAACGGATTGGTTGAGGAACACGTTTCTCCTCGACCTCGCCTTCTGGATCACGGAGACGCCGCTGAGCCTCTTCATGGTCGAGAATTTCTGGAACGTGCCGCTGGCCCAGGTGGTGCACATCCTGGGTATCGGTGCAACCTTCGGGGCCACGCTGATGCTGTCGCTGCGGGTGCTGGGCAAGGCTGGCACGCACCAGACGCTGACCGCCCAGGCCGACCGTTATATCAGTTGGACCTGGTGGGGCCTGCTGGTGATCGTGATCAGCGGCCTGCTGATGATCACTGCCGAGCCGATCCGCAACATGGTCAACGCCGTGTTCTGGATCAAGATGGTGGCCCTGCTGCTGGTGGTGCTGCTGTCGATCGGCTTCCAGAAGAAGGTTCGCGCTGCCGGTGCTTCGGGCGCGGTGGACGGCCAGGTCACCGGCGGGATGAAGGGCAGCGCCTGGCTGATCCTCTTCCTGTGGGCTCTGATCATGCTGTGCGGTCGCTGGATCGCCTACGTGCCGGTGTAAGGGGGAGTAATCGCAATGTATCCGCAACCGACCAATATCTGGGAATCGATCGAGTACTCCTCGCTCGGTATTTCCATCGCCGAAAGCCTGTGGGCTTTCCCCATGATCGAGACCATCCACGTGATCGCGCTGGTCACCGTGCTGGGCACCCTGCTGGTCATGGACCTGCGCATGCTGGGGTGGGCCAGCACCGCAGTGCCGATCCGCAAGGTGTCGGAAGACACGCTGAAGTGGACCTGGATGGCCTTCGTCGTGGCCGCCATTACCGGCACCCTGCTGTGGATCAGCAAGACCAGCTCCTACATGATCAACCCCTACTTCTTGACGAAGATGGGCCTGATGGCAGTGGCTGGCCTGAACATGCTGTTCTTCCACTTTGTCACCTACAAGACGGTGGACCAATGGGACACGGCCGCAAGCCCGCCGACTGCGGTGAAGCTGTCGGCAGTGCTGTCGCTGGTACTGTGGATGGTGATCGTGTTCTGCGGCCGTGCCATCGGCTTCACGCTGGGGATCTACTACTGATCCCTGCGTCGTTCGCAGCCTGAAACAGGAAAGGGCCGCTTCCCCAGCCGGGAAGCGGCCCTTTTGTTTGCCTCCGGATTTTACTGTCCGCCGTCGAGCGCGAAGACGGTGACGCTGGCCGAGTTGACTTCGGGCACCGGCAGTTCGGGCGTGAAGTTGGGCAGGCCGAAAGCCAGCGGATTGCCCATGCCGGTAACCACCGCGACATACTGACGGCCGTTCACCGAGTAGGTGATGGGGGAGGCGTTGGGCACGCCGCTAAGCCCTGTGCGCCACACCTGCCGACCGGTCGCCTGGTCGAAGGCCATGAACTCCCGGTCCATTGCCCCGCTGAACAGCAGGCCGCCTGCCGTGGCCAGCATCCCGGCGTTGTACGGCGCACGGCGGCGGTGCTCCCAGCGGACGGTGCCGGTGGCCATGTCCATCGCCTGCAGGATGCCGAAGTTGCCATCGCTGTCGGCCGGAGCGGAATAGTAGATGTCCACGCCGGTCGACAGGAAGCCGCCGTCGGCGCGCGGGCGCAGCTCCATGCAGGTATCGCGATAGTTCATGAACAGCGTGTCGGTGGCATCGTCGAAGGCGCCCGGGCTCCAGTTGCGGCCGCCGCCCGCGTGCGGGCACATGAACACGGCATCACGGTCCCGCCCCGGGACCAGCGCCGGGTCCACCTGCTTTCGGCCCGTCACCGGGTCGATCGCGGTGATGAAGGTCTGGTAGCCCATGTCGGCCGTGGTGATGTAGCGCCCGGTAGCGGCGTCGAGGGTGTCGAGCAGCCCTTCCTTGCCGCCGGTCATCACCACGTGGCGGCCGTTGACCTCGCCCAGCGTGCGCTCGAACACCCAGTCCAGGTCATACTGGTCGTTAGGCATGTGCTGGAAGTACCACACCAGCTCGCCAGTGCGCGGGCGGAAAGCCAGGGTGCTGTTGGTGAACAGCCCGTCGTTGTTCTGTCCCGGCACCAAGTCGCGCAGGGCTGCCGTGTCGTAAGTCTGCGCCACGCCCCACAGGGCAAGGCCCGTCTGCGGATCGAAGCTGCCGCTGGTCCACACCGATCCGCCGCGCCGCTGGTTGTCGGGCAGGCCGTTCCACGTGTTACCGCCCGGCTCATCGGCATGGGCGACGGTGTTGAAGCTCCACAGGTGCTGGCCACTGGCGGCGTCGAAGGCGGCGATGAAGGCCCCTTCGTCGGCCTGGGTGGCGAGGCCGATCATCACCGCGCCATCGGCCACCAGCGTGCCGCCATTCAGGCGCAGGCCGCCGCGTCCCTGCGTGGGGATCGCCACGTCCCACACCGGGCGGCCAGTGCGCGCATCCAGCGCCATCACGTGCAGGTCGCTGGTGGCCAGGATCACCCTGTCATCCCAAAGCGATATGGTCTTCTTGCCCAGCGGCATGGTGCCTTCAGGCAATTGCCGGCGATAGCGCCAGATCTGCCGGCCGGTGGCGGCATCGAAGGCGAACACCTCGTCGCCGAAGGCGTGGACATACATCACCCCATCGCGCACCAGCGGCTCGGCCAGCGTGGGGCCGGCGGGCAGGGCCTGCGCCCAGGCCACGGCGAGGCGGCTGACATTCTGGGTGGTCACCTGCGCCAGCGGCGAATAGCCCTGGCCAAGCTGGCTGCGCCGCCAGGCCACCCAGTCCTCGGGCGCGGGATTGACCAGCTCGTCCTGGGTCACCGGGGTATAGCCGGCGAAAGGATCCGGTATGGTCGGGGCAGCGGGGAAGGGGTAGCGGCTGGATACGCCGGGCAGGCCCAGGCCGCTGCCTTCTTCGCCCTGGCCGCGCGGAGGCAGGGGAATCTCGGCCGTTGCCAGTGCCACATCCCCGGCAAAACCGTTCTCGGCCAGGATCAGCGCAGCCAGCGCATTATACTGCGCCGCCGACAGCCGCCCTCCGCCGCCCGGCGGCATCGAGGTGGCGATATAATTGACCAGTGCGCTGGCGGGCTGGCCGCCCCAGCGGGCAAGGAAGGCCGGGCCCTTTACACCGGTGGCGAACTGGCCACCGGTCAGGTCCGCCCCGTGGCAGGCCGCGCAATTGGCGGCGAACAGCGCCCGGCCGGTGCTGATCTGGTCGGCAAACGCCTCATCGCTCGCCTGGGCCGAAGCGCCTGCCGCGCCCAGCGCTGCAAGGGCCACGGCCGAGGCCAGCAGGCCGCGTGTCACATGTGCCAAGATTGTATCCTCCCCATTCTCTCCGGCATCCTTATGGCGCAAGCACCCGGTGCCGGAAAGAGGGGGCAGGCGGCTCGCTTCAGTTGCCGGTAGGCAGGCCCAGCGGAGTGGCCACGCGCTGGTTGAACTGCGCGGTGTAGAGCGCGTCCTGTGCCTCGGTCAGCCACGGGCCCACGCCGGAGCCATCACCGTCCAGCCGCATCACCTCGCGCCGCGACAGTTCGGTGATCGAAGGCCAGTGGGGCAGGCCGGGGCCATTGGGATTGCCGGTGGCAGCAAAATTCACCCAGTACTGCGACACCTGGCTGGCAAAGGCTTCCTCGGCCGGGTTGCCGCACATCAGCGTGACCGAAGAGCCGCCCGGGAATGTCCGCGGGGCACAAAGGTTGCCGAAGGCATAGGGGATTTCGCCCGTGTGCGCGGCACCCAGGTTGGGCTTGTCGGGATCGTACAGGGGATCGTGGGTGAAGAAATACTGGTAGGCGTTGCGGCCCAGCCGCGCCTGGCCCTCGGCGTACTGGCGCATGTGCCAGGTCATCGCATCACTGAACGGGCGCACGGCCTGGGCGGCGGCCTCGGCATCGCTGGCGGCGGGATAGGCCGCGCGGCCCAGTTCCACGTTGCTTTCACCCCAGCGCTGGGCTTCGCCCGAAGTCCAGCCTTCCAGCGTTACCGGCGGGCCGAAACCGGCGGTGAAGCTGCCTTCGTCCTCGTTCGATCCGGCGAGCACGTCCCACGGGTTCTGCCGCCCTTCGGCCACAACGCGGGTCACGTCCTCGGGAATCACGTGGCCGTCCACGATCATCCCCGCACCGCGCAGCTTCTGGTGGATTTCGGCGGCAGGCAGGGCGCGCAAAGCCGCGAGGCTGGTGGTGCCGAACTGCGTTTGCGCCGCGGTCATCACCGCCTGCTCGGCCCGTTCGCGCGTGTTCATCGGCGCAATGCCAAGGCCCATCCAGGCCCCCGACTGCGGAATCGCGCGGGTGACCAGATCGCGCGCCTCGGGTGCGCCCACCAGGCCGCCGGCAATGGCTGCGCCGGCGCTTTCGCCAAAGATCGTCACGCGGGACGGGTCGCCACCAAAGGCGCGGATGTTTTCCTGCACCCAGCGCAGTGCGGCAATGGTATCGCCGATTGCCTGGTTGCCCGATGCGCCGTGCGGGCTGGCGGCGGTCAGTTCGGGGTGGCTGAAGAAGCCCAGCGCGCCCACGCGGTAATTGATGGTCACCAGCACCACGCCCTTGGCCGCCAGCTGGTTGCCCTGGCTGAATGGCGCGGAGCCGCCACCTTCGTTGTAGGCCCCGCCATAGATCCACACCATCACCGGCAGGTTCTCGGCGCCGGTCGTCGCCGGGGTCCAGACGTTGAGATACAGGCAATCTTCCGAAATGCCGGGGCTGTCGGGCATGTCGGTGGCGGAGTTGACGGGGAACCGCTGAGGGGCGGGGTTCTGCACGCAGTTGTCACCCCACGTGTCGGCCATGCGGACACCGTCCCAGTTGACAGGCGGTCGGGGCTGTTCCCAGCGCAGGTCACCGACCGGCGGGGCGGCGAAGGGCAGGCCCTTGAACACCGTGATCCCCGGCAGATCACCTGGCACGCCGCGCACCAGGCCCTGTGCCGTGCGGACGGGGCTGCTGGCGATAGTGTCCTGCGCCTGCGCCGGGAGGTCGGTGGTGGCACAGGCTGTTGCGGTGGCCAGCAGCAGGGCGGCAAGGGCGGGCTGGCGAAGAGTGAAGGTCATCTTGTGGGCATCCCCGTGCCGACCGCGTCTGGCAGCGGTCCGGTCATGTTAAGCAATGGCAGGCGCAGGGAGAGGGGCAGCGACCGTACCGGCCAGGCCCACCCCTCCCGGTTCCCGTCGCCTATTCCACGCCGCCGCGTTCGCCCGAAAGCTGCACGCCGGCGCGGCTGGCATTGATGTAGTTGCGGATCTGCACGTTGCCTTCATGGCAGGCGTATTCGAAGAAGGCGTATTCCTCGTTGCGCGTCCAGTCGAGACGGGCGGTCCACGGGGCGGTGAACACTTCCGGATCGGTGTAGGTCACTTCGTATACGATCGAGTCCGGCCCCGTCATGGTCAGGCGCTCGACAGAGCGAGCCTGCTTGCTGGTGGGGATAGTGTTGAACGGCGGCACGCCCAGCGTGGCCATGTTCAGTGGCGAGCCGTTGCGGGCAAAGGCATCGCGGGTGGCGCTGTCACCGCTCTTGATGTTGGTGGTCTCGATCACCAGGGTGTTGCCTTCCCACCAGCCGATCGACTGGCCCATCCAGGCTTCCACCGCAGCAGGCCAGCGGCGTGCATCTGCCGCAGCCTTGTTGGCCACGATCGGGATCACGCGGGCATCGTGGATCATCTCAAGGTTGATCACCACGTAGCCCGGGCTCTGCTTGACCTGGATGCCGTTGTTGTAGCGGAAGGGGAACATGCTGGCGGGGAAGCCGCGGCTGACGCAGCGATCCCAGCTATCGAATTCGGTCACCCAGTTGAACTGGGTGTTGGGCGTCCACGAGCTGCGGCCGGCGCTGTAGAGGGCCTGGGCCTGCGGCGTCAGCGGGGGAAGCTGACCGTTGGCGGGCGAGACCACCAGGTTGGTGCGGCGGCCGGAGCTGTCCGATTCCACCCAGTGGCCCATGCCGATGGTGCCACTTTCGTCTTCGGCAGCATAGGCCTGGTCGGAGCGGTTGGCCTGTGCGGCGCGGGCGGCATATTCCTCGTCGGTCAGCCAGAAGCGGTCACCGTATTGCGCCGGGCGGTTCATCGGCAGGCTGGCAATATTGTCGATCGGCCACATGCCACGCAGGTCCGGATCGCCCCAGGCGGTGCGGCCCGGCTGATAGTCGGTCGATACCGGGGGCATCACGGTCAGGTCTTCGGGCACGGCCTGGGCGGCAACCGGAGCGCTGGCGGCGGTCAAGGCCAGGGCGGCGGCAGAAAGCGCCATCAGCGACTTGGTAATGGTGAACTTGGTCATTGCGGTTTTCTCTCCTGAAAGTCCCGGACGCAGGCCAGCGGCGCGCGCCCGCAAAAGCCTAGTCGCGCCGCCTGAGGCCACCGGCGGCAGGGTCCATCGCCGGGGGCGGGCCGGTGTTGGGATCGACCGGTTCCAGCATGCGGCCGCGGCGGTATTCGTCCTCGCGCCGCACGCGGTCGGATGTGATGTAGCCGCGCAGCTGCACGTTGCCTTCGTGGCAGGCGTATTCGAAAATCTCGTAGCTGTCGTCGCGCGTCCAGTCGACGCGCAGGGTGAACGGCGCGGTCCAGACGATGGGATCCTCGTAGGTCATCTCGTAGGTGATGGTGTTCGGCCCCACCATCGAGAAGCGCTCCACCACGCGGGCCTGTTCGCTGACCGGTGTGGTGTTGTTGATCGGCACGCCGCCGGTGCCGTTGCTGAACACCGATGCGCCGGTCTTGAGGTTGGTGGTTTCCACCTCCAGCGTGTTGTGATCGATCCAGCGGCCACGGCTGGAGCCGTACCAGCCGGTAACGGCAGCGGGCCAGTGGCCGCCTTCACCCACCGGGATCACGCGCATGCCCAGCATCTCGATCTGGATGGCCACCGTGCCGGGCGACTGGAAGATGCGGATGCCGTTGTTGTAGCGAGCCGGATACATGGCGGCGGGGAAGCCGCGCGTGATGCACCGGTCATAGGTGTCGAAATCGTCTGTCCAGTCGTAAGTCTGGCCGATGATCCAGCTCGACCGCATCAGTGCCGAGCGGCGGCGGCCCTCGTCCGTCCAGGCGGGCAGGCGGCCGTTGGCAGGCGAGACTACCATCGAGGTGCGGGTGACGCCGGCGGTGTATTCGATCCAGTGGCCAAGACCGATGGTCGCGTCCTCTTCCTCGGCCTTGTAGGCTTCCTCCAGCGTTTCCACGCGGCCCTGTTCGGCGGCAATCTCCTCCGGGGTTTTCCAGAAACGGTCACCGAAACGGTCGGGGCGGTTGACCGGCAGGTCGGCAATGTCGTTGATCGGCCAAGTGCCGCGCAGGTCCGGATCGCCCCAGGCCGTGGTGGCCGGATGATAATCGTCCGACACCGGCGGCATCGTTGTCAGGTCGGCAGGGACCTGGCTCTGCGCCAGCGCCGGTACGGCGAACAGAGCGGCGGAGCAGGCGAGTGCGGCGATCAGTTTCATTGGCTGGTTCCCCCGGCAGCCGCCGCGCGCTCGGCCCGGCTGGCATTTATGTAGTTTCGAATCTGCACGTTGCCTTCGTGGCAGGCATATTCGAAGATGCCATAATCGTCGTCGCGCTGCCACTCCAGGCGGGCAGACCACGGCTGCTGGAACACCACCGGGTCTTCCCAGGTGAATTCGTAGATGATCTGGTCAGGCCCCACCATGTGGAACCATTCGGTCATCCGGGCGGAGGCGCTGACCGGCGTCTTGTTCTCCGGCGGGGAGCCGGTGGTGCCGATGTTGGTGGCGCTGGGGCCGGGCAGGAAGTTGGTGGTGGTCACCTTTAGCGTGTTGTGATCCACCCATTCGCCCCGGCTTTCACCCAGCCACTGGCCGATCTGCGCCGGAATGCCCGGGCGGCCATCGGTATAGATCACGCGCGTTTCGTGGACCATTTCCATCTGCAGTGCGAACACGCCGGGGGCCTGGAACACGCGCATCCCGTTGTTGTACATGAAGGGGAACATGCTCGCCGGCAGACCACGCGTGATGCAACGGTCCCAACTGTCGAAATCGGCCGGGCTGTCAAACTGCTGGCCGCGCGCCCAGGTGCTGCGCATGGCGGCGGACAGGCGCTCGCCTTCCGCCGTGTAGGCCGGCAGGCGGCCATCGGCGGGAGCGGTGATCCAGCTTGTACGGCGGTTGGCGGCGGCCACTTCGGCCCAGTGGCCAATACCCATGGTGCCGTTGGTGTCCTCGTTCTGGTAACGCTGTTCCAGCGCCTCCACCGCCTCAGCGCGGGCGGCGTATTCCTCCTGCGTCAGCAGTTGCCGGTTGCCGTGTTCGGGCGCGCGTTGCAGCGGGGTCCGCCCGTTCAGGTGGTCGATAGGCCAGCCGCCGCGCAGGTCAGGCTCGCCCCATGGCGTTTGCGACGGGCGATAGTCGTCCGAAGCGGGCGGCAGCCGGGTCAGGTCTTCCTCCTGCGCCACGGCGTTGCCGCTGGCCAAGGCCAGCACCAGCGTCGCGGCGGAGAGGAGCGGGCTACGCATCAGTTCCCCCGTGCGGGATTGGGTGCCGGCAGGGCGAAGGTGATGTAGCGGCCGGGGCCCGGATCGGGCATGTCCAGACCGCCCAGGAAGTGGCCTTCGCCGCCTACGGGGATGGTCACGTACTGGCGGCCATTGACCATGTAGGTGGCGGGCACGCCTTCAGTGGCAGCATCAAGCTGGTATTCCCACAGCACGCGGCCGGTATCGGCATCGCGGGCGCGGAACATCCGGTCGCTGGCGGTGCCCACGAACAGCAGGCCCCCGGCGGTGGCGACGGGGCCGCCGCGCGGGGTCTGCGCGCCGGTATCGTTGATGCCCTGCTCCATCAGTTGCATCATCCCGCCATTGGGGATCTGATAGAGCTGCTCGCCGGTGTTCATGTCATAAGCGGTGATCGTGGAGAACGGCGGCTTCATCGCGCCCATGCCGTTCGATTGCAGCAGGAAGTTCACCGGCCAGCGATAGACCCGGTCCACATCGTCATGGTTGGGCATGGCAGCCAGCGATTCCGGCCGGTTGTCGGTGTTCAGCTTCAGCAGGATGGGCAGCTCGCGGCTGACTACGTAGAGGCGCCCGCGCACCGGATCGGCCGCCACTTCGCCCCAGTTGGCACCGCCGTTGTGGCCGGGCATCGACACCGAACCGCGCAGGGAGGGCGGGGTGAAGATGCCCTCGTTGCGCCACACCTCGGTCAGGTTGCGGCGCAGTTCGGCCTGGTCTGCCTCTGGCAGGTAGGGGTTGATGTCATCCACGGTGAAGGTCTGGCGCATGAAGGGCTGCGGCCAGGTGGGGAAGGGCTGTGTGGGGCTGGCCACCTCGCCCGGAATGTCGCTGGCGGGAACCGGCCGTTCCTCGATCGGCCACACCGGCTCGCCCGTCAGGCGTTGGAAGGCGAACACGAAGCCGTGCTTGGTCACCTGCACCACGATCGGGATGCGCTGGCCATCCTTGGTGATGGTCATCAGCTTGGGGGCCACCGGCAGGTCGAAATCCCACAGGTCATGGTGCACGATCTGGTAGTGCCACAGCCGCTGGCCGGTGTTGGCGTCCAGCGCGATCAGCGAGTTGCCGAACAGGTTGTCGCCTTCGCGGTTGCCGCCGTAGAAATCGTAACGCGGGGTGCCGGTGGGGATGAAGACGATGCCGTTCTCCACGTCCACGGTCGATTCCGACCAGTTGTGGACGCCGCCATAGCGGTGATGGTCGGGGCCGGCTTCCCAGGTGTCATAGCCGAATTCGCCTTCACGTGGGACGACGTTGAAGGTCCACTTCAACTGGCCGGTGATCACGTCATAGGCCTGGATGTTGGCCGGGGCCGAGGCATAGTCATAGGCACCCGCCGGCAGCGACATGACGATGGTGTTCTGGTAGATGCGGCCGGGGTTGTCCGTCATCATCGGGCTGGCCGGGATCACCGCATCGCGCGGCAGGGCATCGCGCAAGTCCACCCCGCCATTGGTGCCGAAGGTGCTGATCACCTGCCCGTTGGTGGCATCAATTGCCCGCAGCATGCCGTTGTTGAGCACCATGAGGCGCTGCTGGCTGCCATCGGCGCTCTGCCAGTAGTTGATGCCGCGCGCGCCAATCCGGCCTTCCAGCGCGGTAACCCAGAGCTGGCGACCAGTGGCCGGATCAAGCGCGGCGATCTGGTTGGCGCCGGTGATGACGTACATCCGTCCGCCGCCCAGCGTGGGGTTGAAGCGCGGCGGCTGACCGGGGCCGGTCTCGAACGTCCAGGCGACCTGGAGCTGGTTCACGTTGCTGCGGTTGATCTGGTCTAGCGAAGAATACTGGCTGGAATCCGCCCCGCTGCCGCTGGCATCCCAGGTGGCATAGTCCGGGGCCATCCCGGTGGCACGGGAAGGTCCGTCGGTGGCGGAAGCGGTGGTGCCGCCCGTGGTCGCGCAGGCCGCCAGCGCCACAGCAAGCGCCGTGGTTGCCGCCAGGCGCGCAGTGCGCCGTGCCGAAATGAACATGTATGCCTCCCGAACAAGTCACAGGGCGGGCAGAATCCGCCCGTCTCTCTCGGTCTGCAGCCTAGCCGCAACCGGGGCTGCTCAACAAGGCCAAACAGGTCGGTGAATTTGACTTAATCCGGTTTTTTTGTCGCCAAATGTATCATTCGGCGGCGCTGTCCGGCTGCTGCATCTGGTGGCCTGCGGCGCTGCCTTCAACCGTATTCTCCACGCCTTCCAACGGGCGATCCACCTCACCCATGGAGGTGAACAGGGTGGAGGTGGTCATGGCGCCGCTGGCTTCCAGCCGCAAGGTGACTGTGTCCAGACTGCGGTTCTGCCAGTACCAGCCGTGGATGCCGGTAAACGGCGCAGTATAGATGCCCTGCATGGCCTGGGCTTCGGACACGCCATAGCTCTCGGTCATCTCGGTGCCGCCGTCGAAGGGGTGGCCATGCATGTCATAGTGCAGGGGCGCGCTGCCTTGCCAGTTGAATGCCATCTTGCCGCCCTGCGGGATGGTGTACTTGAACTCGATCCCTTCGAACGGTGGCAGTTCATATTCCCATACGTCGGTGGCACCGGGCTGGGCGGCGGGGGCGGCATCGGACAGTTCCAGCACCGTCTCGCGCTCCATCCGGGCCATCCCGCGCTGCTGCTCCTCGTTCACCGGGTCGGCGATCTCCACCAGACCCAGCGCTTTGCCAACGCCGGTGGGATCCCACCCGGTCTCTGCCGGCAGGACGAACATCACGGCCCCGGCAGCCACGGCAACAAGGGCGATGCCGCCGATCAGCAGCGGCTTCTTCGAACGGGGAGCAGTCTGGGTCATGCGGCAAGGTATCCCTGTATCTGGATGGTGGTGAGCCACAGGCCAACGGCAATCAGCAGCACGTTGGCGGCAAAGGCATAACGGGTGAAGCTGGGCCGGTCACGCCACAGCGAAAACAGGTAGACCACGAAAGAGAGCACGATCACCTGCCCCAGTTCCACGCCCACGTTGAAAGCGATGAGGTTGGCCAGCAGGCCATCGCGCGACATCTCCAGGTCCTGCACCTTGCTGGCCAGGCCCAGCCCGTGAAACAAGCCGAAGACCAGGACGACCACCTTGGTGTTGATGGCCAGGCCCAGCTTCTGGAAGCCGCCCACGTTCTCGAACCCCTTGTACACCACTGACAGGCCGATGATCGCATCGATGAGGTAGCTGTTGACACCAAAGCCCAGCAGCACGCCCGCCAGCAGGGTGGTGGAATGGCCCAGGGTAAACAGCGAGACGTAGAGCACCACGTCTTTCAGGCGGCGCAGGAAGAACACCACGCCGACAAGGAAGGCGATATGATCGTAGCCCGTCACCATGTGCTTGGCGCCAAGGTACAGGAACTGCGGGATGGCGGGGCCGCTGATGGATGACACGAACGCCTTGTCGCTCTGCGCCACGTCATGGGCCAGGGCGGCCACCGGCACCAACAGCGCCAGCACGGCGAGGGTCAGCAGGCGGCTGCTATCAAGGCGCCCGGTCACAGGCGAATTCCAAATCGCGGTGTGGCCAGCACCAGCAAGCCATAGAGCGCCACGGTCAGCACGCAGCCCAGCGCCAGCGCCGGCCAGAAACCCATGCCCCCGCGCAGCAGGCGCGGGAGCAGCAGGAACATGGGCAGGCTGGGCAGCACGTACCAGAAGGTGGCCCCGGCGTGCAGCGCCAACCGCTCCGGATCCTGGGTGTCGCGCCACAGCCAGATCATCGCCAGCAGCGATACGAGCGGCAGCGATACGATCAACGCGCCTGCACCCGGCCAGCGGCGCGAGACTTCGGAAGCGATGGCGATGATCACACCAGAGAGCAGGGCCTTGGCGGCGAGATAGAGCACCGTCCCGACCCTACTGGTCCGGGGTCATGTCCACCGGCTCGCCCGGGATGCCGGCTTCCGGCGGGAAGGCCTGGTGGCAGGCGGAGCACACGGCATAGAGCGTGCCGCCCGCCTCGAACACGGCATCGGCATCCTTGCTCTGCGCGGCCTGTTCGGCGCGGGTTGCGGCTTCGGCCATGCCTTCGGTGAAATCGGTCCAGCCCGCATCGCGGCCTTCGGCATAGGCGGGGCTGCCCATCGTGTTGGCCAGATCGCGCAGCTTGGCGGCGGATGCGGCCACGGCCTGCCATTCGGCGTCGGTTTCGGGCTGCCATTCGCGGAACACCGGCTGGCCATCCACCAGCTCGCTGGCCGATCCGACCGCGCCCCAATAGATGTCCGCCGTGGGCTGGACTTCGTTGGCCATCATCTGCTGGACCGTGCCAAAGGGCAGGTCCACCGGCTCCTTGGCGCACGAGGCAAGGGCGAGGGTTGCGGCAAGGCTGCCGGCAACAACGCGGAAATTGATTTTCACCGTATGTCAGACCTTTCGTATGCGGTCGATCCTCAGCCCGAAACCTGACACTAGCCTGACGGTCTCCCTGTGACAATGGTTGACAATGTCCGAAAACTACCGCTAGGCGAACGCCGCATAAATCGGCGGTAAATCTCGGCTCACCTATTCCCTTGGTGGACCAAGTCGGTAAAGGGCCGCCGGGCCAAAGGATCAGGAAGGGTTTTCGATCAATGACTGCAATTGTCGGCAAGTGGCACAAGCTGGGCCTTGCTACTCTGGGCGCCGCCTCGCTGGCGATCCCGCTGGCCGTGGCGCTGGCGCAAGGGCCGGAGTTCCAGGAGCAGGCGACCGAAGCAACCGGAGAGGCGCTGACTGCCGAGCAGGTGGCCCAGGGCCGCAGCCTGTTCAACTCCTGGTCTTGCGGCGCCTGCCACGTGCTGGGCGATGCCAATGCCCACGGCCAGATCGGCCCGGCGCTGGATGGCAATGCCACGATCGACAAGGCTTTCGTGGTCGGTCGCATCACCAACGGCCAGGGCGCAATGCCTGGCTTTGGCGGCCAGCTTTCTGATGAAGAGATCGACCTGCTTGCCGCCTACATCGTGCAGGTGAAGCAGTAAGCCAATCCGCCAGCCGGAAACGAAAGAGGGGGCCGGGAGACCGGCCCCCTTTTTGTGTCCCTCAGTTGGCCCCGCGCGCGGTGCGGCTGGTGGGGCCGACCTGCGCGAAATAGTTGGTCACGCCATCGGGATCGTTCAGCCAGATGGTCGTCAGGTCAAACCCGCGCAGCCGGTTGAGCGGGGTTTCCACCGCCACGCTGCGGTGCGCCGCCATGGCCGCCACATAAGGCGCATCGCTGACCACGTACTGGATGCCGCTACTGCCGGTATCGGCAGGTAGGCCGGCAGCCACCTGGTGCAGGTAGATCGTGGTCTGCTGGTGGCGGAAGGGATGGACCATCACGCCGAGCGCCTCGTTTCGCATGGGTGCAAGTTCTTCCAGGCCCACGAAGCCGCGATAGAACTCCTGGCTGCGCGCCAGGTCGGCCACGCCGATGCCGATCCCCACGCCATCGTCGGAATGGTCCTGCGCATCGGGATCGATCACCAGCAGGATCGGCAGGCCGGCCGGGTCATTGACAAGCGCCTGCTGGCCCTGCGGCGTGGTGCGGAATTCGGGCGCGGCAAGGCCGGCGGCGGTGAACCGGCCGCTGACAGCGGCGGCATCGGGATAGGTCAGCCGCAGGTAACGGATGCCGGTGCCGCCGGTTACGCCGCCAGACAGGTTGTAGAGTCGCTCCCCCTCCTGCCCGGCAGACAGCTTGATCTGCCCGCTGCCAACCCCGGTCAGGATCATCTGCTGGGTGCTGGTGAGCTGGATGGGGTTCAGCGAGCGGAGTGCCAGGGCGTTGACGTAGAAGTTGACCATCTGCTCGGTCATCCCGCGCGGAAAACGGCGGAAGACGTTGGCCGATGTCTGGCGGAACAGGTGATGCGCGGTGCCGTGCAACTGCGCTTCGGACAAAGCGCCCACCGGATAGGCGAGGCCGTGATCGAGGTCCATCACTGCGCCTTCGGGCGTACGGGTGGTGCTCTGACCCAGCGCGGGGCCGGCCAGCAGGGCCAGCGCGGCAGCGCCTGCGGCGATCAGGGTTTTTGTGGTCATCGGCGGTCTCTCCCATGTTCCCCCGCCCGGGGCAGGGCCCAGACGATCAGGCTTTCTTCATTGGCCGGAGCCCCGGCCTCGTTGCGCGGCGTGCCCTTTGCGGTGCCGCCCGTGGCCAGCACGGCAATATACTGGCGGCCATCCTTCCCCTTGTAGGAGATGGGGATGGTGTTGGTGGTGTAATCGAGCTGTTCCTGCCACGCCAGTTCGCCGGTAGTAGCGTCGAAGGCGCGGAACACGGCATCGCTGGTGGCCCCGATGAACACCAGGCCGCCGGCGGTAACCATCGAGCCACCGGCCGAATTGTTGGCCCCCGTCTCGCGCCGCCCTTCGGGCAGTTGCGGCGATGTGCCCAGCGGCACGGCCCAGGCGATGTTGCCGGTGTTGGCATCCACCGCGATCATCCGCCCCCATGGCGGGCGGATGCAGGGCAGGGTGGCCTGCCGCCCGCTGGCATCGGTGAAGCGGGCGTTGAAGCCGGAATAGGCGCCCGGGCCGATCAGGCTGCCGCGGTCGTAAGGCTGGTTGGAGCCATCGGTGCCGCTGCCGTAGTTGCCGTTGGGATCGCGCTCCTCGATCCAGCCGATCGAGCCGCCCTCGCTGATGTTGACATAGACATAGCCGGTGGTGGGATCGGCCGAACTGCCACCCCAAACCGACCCGCCGTTGTGCGGCATGTTGATGGAGGCGCGCGGGGGATCGCCTTCCTTGTGCAGGAAGAACGGGGTGAAGGGGCCCGCGTTGAAGAAGGTGCCACCATAGCTGTCGAGCAGGGCGCGGCAGGCGGCGGCGTGCTCGGGGGTGGTGTCCTCTGCCGTCACCACGTCGTCCGGGCTCCAGTGCATTCGCTGCAGGGGTTCGGGGCGCACGGGGAAGGGCTGGGTGGGGCTGTACCATTCGCCCGGCACGTCACCGCGCGCCACCAGCATCTCGTTCACGCCGTGGATCGGCTCACCCGTGCGGCGGTTAAGGATATACATCAGGCCGTTCTTACCGGTCTCCGCCAGGGCGGGGATGCGCTGCCCGTCGATGGTCACGTCAAACAGCACCGGCGGGGCGGGCAGGTCCCAGTCCCACAACTCGTGGTGGATCGTCTGGAAGTGCCAGCGATAGGCACCGGTCTCGATGTCCACCGCCACCACGGAATTGGAGTAGAGGTTGTCGCCTGGCCGGTCGCCGCCGTAATAGTTGGGGCCGGGGCTGCCCAGCGTCATGTAGAGCATGCCCGTTTCCACGTCCGCCGTGGTGTACCACACCCACATGTTGGCTCCGGGCCGGTCGCGCCAGCTGTCGTTGCCCCAGGTCTCGTTGCCCGGTTCGCCCGGATGCGGAATGGTGTTGAAGCGCCACTTGAAGGCCCCGGTGCGGGCATCGAAGGCGCGGGTGTCACCATCGCCCCCATCCACCTCGGAAACAATCGGGCGCTCGGGTGTCCAGGCACCGATCACCAGGGTGTTGCGGAAAATGCTGGGCGGATAGGGATAGCTGGCGCCGTCCCACGTCAGCTCGCCATCGTTGGCAAAACGCCGGTCCACCCGGCCGGTGCGGGCATCCAGCGCCACAATGGAATTGCCGGGATTGTAGTAGACGCGCGGGCGGGTGTGCCGGTCGCCGGGCCAGTAGGTGACGGAACGGCGCGCCAGTTGCCCCTCGCCCAGCGGATGGCGCCATATCTCGCGGCCGGTATCGGCTTCCAGCGCCACTATGGCATTGCCCAGCGGCACGTACATTACCCCATCGACTACCACGGGCACGGTGCCGGCCAGGATCGTCGCCCCGCCTTCGGGGCGCAGGCGGAACGACCAGGCGCGTTGCAACCGGTTCACGTTGCTCCGGTCGATCTGGGTGAGGGGGGAATAGCGCTGGCCGGAATGGTCACGCGCATAGAGCGGCCAGTCACCCGGATCGGCATCCTGCGCCGTCAGCGGGGTGGAGAGGACGGTGGCCGCCAGCGCCAGCACCGCCAGCCTGCTTGCATGAACCTTCACCATGGCGACTCCCCCCAGATTGATCTTGTCTGTCTTGCCGCGATCAATCGTTCATTACCATAACGATTACAAGTCCTGCCGCGCGATCCACCCCTCGATCACGGCGGCGACGTCGTCGCTGTTCTTCTCAAGCTGAATGGCATGGCCATTGCCGTGGATGCCGTGCTCGGCCAGCTTCAGGTGCTCCACGCTGGCGCCAGCCTGGCGCAGGAAATGGACGATGGCGTGGTTGTCCGCCGCCATCCAGCTTGCCTCCGCCGTCACTACCACGACGGGCATGCGGGAGAGCGCGGGCAAGCGGCGGGCGGGTTCAGCCTGCACCTTGTAGGCCACCAGGTCAGGGCCGGGGCTGGGCAGATCCATGCTGGCCAGAACCTCGCCATCGGCCAGCGGCGGATCGAAGGTGAGCGGGGCATGGGTGATGCCAAAGGGCAGGGCGCCGCTGATGGCGCTGAACGGTGGGCCGAGCGGCTCCACCGCCACCAGCGCCTTGACCAGATCGGGCCGCGCATCGGCAATCAGCCAGCCCGGCGGGCCACCGGCGGAGTGGGTCAGCAGCACTGCGGGTCCGATGCGGCACAGCAGCTCCGCCCCTGCGCGCTGGGCATCCTTCTGCCACTGCGCGGGATCGGCCAGCGTGGGCCCGGTGCCCGCCAGGAACGACAGGAACGCCGGGTCCTCCAGCGTGCCGCTGCCCGGCCACTGGGTGTGCAGGCGTGCCTGCGGGTAATTGTCGGGGAACGCCTCGGGGCGCGAGAACAGCCGCTCCAGTGCAATGTTCGGGCCAGGCGCGGCTATCTCGCCCTGCACCGCAGGGTGGAACGGGCTGCGGCCGTGCTGCGGGCGATCCACCACGTAGACCGCCCAGCCGCGGCGCACGAACCAGTGGACCCAGCCTTCGCGCCCGTCCGCCGTGCCCAGGAAGTCGGTGCCCTGGCCGCCGCCGCCGTGGATCATCACGATCGGCAGGGGATGGCGCAATTCCTGCGGGATCCAGTATTCCACGTACTGCTGCCCGCGCATGGCCTTGCCCGCCTGCGGATGGTCGACCAGCTCGCCCCCGGTCCAGAAGAAGCCCTGCGCGGCCAGCCGCAGCGGATTGGCCTGGCCTGCCGCGTGCAGGTCAGCCGGGCGATAGGATCTGCGGCCAGTCTCACTCATGCGAACCTCCTCAATGAATCTGGCCCTTGCGGTCACGGATGTTGATCGCCACCCGGTCGCTGGGGTCGGCATCGGCCCAGCGGCTGGCGGGCCGCAGCACATCACCGATCACCTTGTAGGCAAACAGCATCAGCAGCGCGCCGCTTTCCGGATTGCTATCCAGCGCCTTGATGAAGCCCAGGTCCTTCTGCCGCTGCTCCGGGTCCTTTTCCTGCAACATCCGCTTGTTCTCGGTGGCGGCGGGGGAGACGACTTCCCAGAACACCCGCCGCCGCTCATCGCTGAACCGCTGCAGGATGCCTTCATCCTCTTCCCCACGCAGCACCGCGCCCAGCACATCGGCCAGGACCACGCCGGTCCACAGCCCGCTGGTAAGGCCCAGCCCACCGCACGGGTTGGTGGCGTGGGCGGCATCGCCCGCCAGCAGCACGTGGCCTTTCACCAGCGTTTCCGCCGCCCGCTGGTGCAGCATGTAGGGGCTGGCGGAGACGATCTGGTAATCCTTGCGTCCCTGCATGAACCACTCGTACCGCTGGTGGATGCGCTCCTCGAAGCTTTCCTCCGGCAATGCGGAATCCTCCATGTAGGTGCAGCGCCACAGCCCGTGCGTATCAAGCTGGGCAATCACCGCCATGTTCACCGGGTCGCACACGAAGTTGGCCTGCTGGTAGCCGAGTTCGGTGAAGGGGAATTTGACGTTGGTGGCCACGAACCGCTCCGGCCAGGTGTGGCCCTCGAATTCGATGCCTGCCAACTTGCGCACGGTGCTGCGCGCGCCATCGCAGCCGATCAGCCACTTCGCGGCGAATGTCTCCGCCCCGTCCGGCCCGTGGACCTGCGCCACTACCCCGTCTGCGCCATCGGTGAACGAGAGGAGTTCGCGCCCGAACAGCACCTCCACCCCCAGCTTCTGCGCGTGTTCCATGGCTACGCGCGCAACATCGTGCTGGCCCACGTGGATCTGGTAATCGTACTTGATGCCCTCCACCGGCTGGGTGATGACCACCGAGCTGTAGCCGAATTCGGGGACATGGGTGCCAAAGGCGCGGTTGCGAAAGCCGATCGCGTCAAGATCGTCCAGGATCCCCAGTTCCTCCAGCACCACCAGTGTGGAGGGGAAATAGACGGCGGCGCGGGGGCTGTTGATGATGTGGGGCTCACGCTCGATCACCCGCACGCTGGCTCCGCCCTGTGCTAGGGTGAGGGCGGTGAGCATTCCCACCGGGCCCGCACCGACAATCAGGACATCGGTCTTCGCAGTCATCAATTCTCCTCCGCCGCGCGGCGTTCTGCTTCGGTTACGACATAGGCGCGCACGGCCTCGATCTGGCTGTCGCTCAACCACGGGCTGAAGCTGATCATGCCGCGCTGGGCCAGGGTGCCGCCAGCCACCACGGCCTTCCATGCCTGCGCACTGGTGGCCACGGGGCTGCGCATCAGGTTGGGGTTGACCGGGCCATTGTGGCAAATGGTGCAGAACGCCAGGTATTGCGCCTGCCCCTCGGCCACCTGCGAAGGGGTAAACTGTTCGTCTGTGGAGACATAGGGCGGCGGCACATAGGGCGGCAATTCGGGCAGCGTGCCCGTGCCGCCGATGCGGAACACCAGCAGCATGCCGTTGGCGGCAGGACGGCGCATCTGGTCGCTCTGGCTGGCCATACCCATCGACCCGCCATAGCCGGCCAGCACCGCCACATACTGCACCCCGTCGGCGCGGAAGGTGATCGGCCCGGCCATGATCCCGCGCTCCTGCCGGAAGGTCCACAGCTCCTTCCCATCGCGCGCGTCATAGGCATGGAAGGTGCCATCGGCCGTGCCCTGGAACACCAGGTTGCCGCCGGTCGCCAGCGTGCCGCCGCTCCACGGCCAGTCGCGGTCGATCCCCCATACTTCACGCTGGTTCACCGGGTCCCAGGCCACCAGCCGGCCCTTGGTGCGTGCGGTCAGGTAGGCGCGGCGCGCTTCCGGGGTGGCGCCCGGCACCATGCCTTCGGGCGGAGCCAGGAACGAGACGCCCGTGTTCCAGCGGCCGATGTGGCGTTCGAAATCGCTGTCATCGGCATAGGCGCTGGGCACCTGCATGGAGGGGATATAGACGAGGCCCGTCTGCGGCGAATAGCTCATCGGGTGCCAGGCGTGGGCACCAAGGCCGCTGGGGGTGATCAGGAACGGGGCATCGGCAAAGCGCGCCTCGGGCACTTCCACGGGGCGGCCGGTGGCCAGATCAATCCGTTCGGCCCAGGTCTGGTCGGTAAACTCCTCGGCGCTGATCAGCTTTCCGTTGCTGCGGTCGATGACATAGAAGAACCCGTTCTTCGGCGCCTGCATCACCACCTTGCGGGGCTGGCCGTCGATAGTGAGATCGGCCAGCGTCATCTGCTGGGTGGCGGTATAGTCCCATGTCTCGCCGGGATTGAGCTGGTAGTGCCACTTGTAGGCCCCGGTATCGGGATCGAGCGCCAGGATGGATGTGAGGAACAGGTTGTCGCCCACCCCGTCGCTGCGCACCCGGTGGTTCCAGGGGCTGCCGTTGCCCACGCCTATCAGCAACTGGTCGAAATCCGCGTCATACACGATCGAATCCCACACAGTCCCGCCGCCGCCCAGCTCCCACCAGTCGCCGCTCCAGGTGCTCTGCGCCATGCGGGCCATGATCTCGTCGCTTGCGGCCCCGTCCGGCCCGTCTGCCGGGTTGCCGGGCACGGTGTAGAAGCGCCACACCATGTCGCCGCTGTCCGCATCGTAGGCCGAGACATAGCCGCGCACGCCCATTTCCGCGCCGGAATTGCCGATGATCACCTTGCCCCGCACCACGCGCGGTGCGCCGGTGATGGTATAGGGCTTGGCCTGGTCCACCGTTACCACGTCCCACAGCTTGCTGCCGTCTGCGGCATCTAGCGCGATCAGTCGCCCGTCGATGGTGCCGATGAAGACCTTGCCTTCCCACACGGCCACGCCGCGGTTGACCACATCGCAACAGGCATGGGCGCCCTTGGCCCCGTCAACTTGCGGATCGAAGCGCCACAGCACCTCGCCGGTGGCGGCGTTTACGGCCAGAACCTTGTCCCACGCGGTGGACAGGTACATCGTGCCGTCGACTACGATGGGAGTGGCTTCCTGCCCGCGGTTGGTATCGAACTCCACCGCATAGGCGAGGGATAGCTGGCCCACGTTATCGGTGGTGATGTCGTCCAGCGGGCTGAAGCGGTCCTCGGCATAGGTGCGGCCGTGGCTCAGCCAGTTGTCGGGATCCCCGGCGGCGGCGAGCAGGCGCTCCTCGGTGACGTTACCGTATTCGGGTTGCGCGTCACAGCCCGCCAGCAGCAGCGCCACGGCGGCAAAAATCAGGGTCTTGCGGCCCACAATCATGCTAACTCCCCACCCAATCAATGCGCCTCTTGGCGGGCGTCATTATCACGAACGTTAGAATCAAATTCAGCCCGACGCGAGTCCCTTCACGGGTCCGTGCGGTGTCTGGTCGGGGCCAATGCGGAACACGATGTCCGCCTGGTCCGGCAGCGCGGCCAGCATGTGCCGGGTCAGCCGTTCGTAATGCTGGCAGAAGCGGGCGAGGGCGGCCTGGTCCATCAGCCCCGGTGCATCGGGGCGGGTGGCGCGCAGCCGGTCTTCCTGCCGCTGGCGGTTGGCAAGTACCGCATCGAAACCATCGACGGCCAGCATGACCAGCAGGTCCAGCCGGGCAAACAGAGCGGCATAGTCACCCTTCAGCCAGATGTTGGCGACGCTGCGCCACACACCGTCCGAATCCTCGCCCTGCTCCAGCCGGTTGACGGGTTGCAGCAGGTCCATGTCGGCCTGCGGCGGGCATCCCACGCACCAGCCTTCGAACAGCAGCACGTCAACGGGCCCCTCGATGCGTTCGGTGACGTTCAGGGGCTCGTCCGTTCCCTTGTCGAAGCGGGGCAGGGCCAGGTTGCGGCCCGCCGCGAGGTCGTCGAAGATCGCCAGCCCCCGCGCGGGAGCATGGGTGCCGGGCACGCCGCGCGTGGCGAACAGCGGATGGACCTGCTCTGCCAGCCGCTGCCGGTCTGCCTTGCCGAGGTAGAGATCATCCAGCGAAAGGGTGGCGGCTTTCAACCCGTGCTCGTCCAGCAGCACTTCAAGGAACGCGCAAAGCGTAGACTTGCCAGAGCCTTGCGCGCCATTGATGCCAACGATCACAGGATTCTTGCGGTCGGTCTGCCGGGCGATCTCGTCCGCCAGCGGGCGCCAGTAGCGGTCCACCACCATCCGGTAAGTGCCGGGCAGGCGATGCTGGGCAATCAGCGCGGCAACCGGATCGTCGTTCATCAAACAGCGTTTGGCAGGTCCGCCCCTTCAACGAAAGCTTCCACGTTGGCCAGGGCGCAGAAACCCATCGCCTCGCGCGTTTCGCGGTTGGCGCTGCCCAGGTGGGGGAGGAGGACAACGTTCTCCAGCCCCAGCAGTTCTGCGGGCACCTGCGGCTCTGCGGGATAGACGTCTAGCCCCGCACCGGCGAGGTGACCGGAACGCAGGGCAGCGGCCAGCGCGGCGTGGTCCACCAGCGTGCCGCGCGCGGTGTTGATCAGGTAGGCGCCCGGCTTCATCGCGGCGATGGCGCCTGCATCGATCATGTTGGCCGTGCCCGCACCGCCGGGGGCGTGCAGCGAAACCACGTCAGAAGTGGCCAACAGGCTGTTGAGATCAGGGTGAAAGGTTGCGCCAAGTTCCGCTGCAACGGCGTCCTCGCAAGGCCGCCGCCCGTAATAGGCGATCTTCATGCCGAAGCCGTGGTGTGCGCGGCGCGCTGTGGCGATGCCGATGCGGCCGAAGCCCACGCAGCCCAGCACCTTGCCCTTCAGCGCCTGCCCCACGAGGTGGGTGGGCCGCCAGCCGCTCCACTGGCCGGCGCGCAGTTCGCGCTCGCCTTCCCCGGCGCGGCGGGTGGCCATGAGGATCAGGGTCAGGGCGATGTCCGCCGTGGCATCGGTCAGCACGCCGGGGGTGTTGGTGACCGCGATGCCCTTGGCCCGCGCTGCCGCCAGGTCGATGTGATCGAAGCCCACGCCATAGTTGGCGATCAGGCGCACCCTGTCTCCACCGGCGATCACGCCGGCGTCGATCCGGTCGGACACGGTGGGACACAGCACGTCGTATGCGCCCATCGCCGCCGCCAGGTCGTCCTGGCTCAGCGGCTTGTCGCCATCGTTGAAGGTCACGTCAAAGCGCGCGGCCAGGGCGGCTTCGACCGCTTCCGGCCAGCGGCGGGTTACCAGTACGCGCAAACGGTCAGTCCTTCTTCGTGATGTGTTCGGTTTCGGCGCGGGTGGATGCCGGGCCGGTGTTGCGCTTGTAGATCCCGCCGCGCCAGCTTTCGCGCATGTAGGGTTCCGGCCCGCCTTCCGGCACCTTCAGGCCATAGAGGTTTATCAGGCCAGGATGGCGGCCAAGCCCGCCGAACAGGTCACGGCAGCGCTCGATCCAGTCGCGCAGGGGGTCGTCCTCGGCCAGCGAGGGGACCTTGCCCACCGATGCCAGGAACAGGATCGGCCCAAGGATGCGGTAGTCCGCATAGTTGGGGCTGGACCCGCCCAGCCACTGGTGTTCGCGCAGGGCCATGCGCAGCGGCTCGATCGCGGCGGAGATCTGCGGCAGCCGCTCCTCACGGCCCGCCTGCATGTCTTCCAGCTTCATCCCCAGCATCTTCTCGCGGCTGGTGGTGACGTAGTCCTTGTCATGCTCGAAGCACAGGTCGCGATAGTCGGCGCAGAAGCAGCGCATCCACGGCCCCACGGCGGTGGGCCACCACCACGCATCGAGCGCCTTGGTCAGCGCGGCCACGCTCTCGTGCGGGATCAGCATCGGCCGGTCGGGGTAGGTGGCATCGAGGTATTCGACGATGCCCCAGCTATCCAGCACCCACTTGCCATCGTCCACGATGGCCGGCAGCCGCTCGGTCTTGCCGCCGGTCCGCTCAAGGATGCCGGTGAAGCCGCCGGGCACCACGTCGATATCGAAGCCCTTGTGCTTCAACGCATACTTGGTGGCCCAGACGAACGGACTGGTCGTGGCCCCGTGCGCCATGGTCAGATCATAGAAGGTGATGGTGTTGTTGGCCGCCATGACGCGAGTCCTCTCGTTGAGTTTGTCCGGTTGGTTATGCGGCCATGGGGCAAAAGGGAAGGGGCTGGCTTTGATCGGGATCACAAAGCGGCTGAAACGGGTGGATGTGGAACGTGGAACGGCGTTTTTGTTTGGTGTGACCTTTGGCGCAAGGTGCTGGGATAAAGCCGGAATTTGCGGAAAAGTGGTGTGGCATGTGTGACCTTTCGCGGGGCAGGTGTGCCACGTTGCGGGAGGCGTGGGTGCGGGAAGGGGCATGGACTGGCGGGCGGGTGTAGGAAAGGGTGATGTGCCGTGACGGGTGATTGTCACTTGCTGGCGAACGGCCGCATTGGGGGTGAAAAGCGGACGCGCGCTTTACTGGATCATGTGAGCGTTTTTGAGGACGTAAGGTTGGCACACTGTAAGGCAGATCAGCTCGTCGCCACAGCCGCTCTTTTCCAAAAACCCAGCGACACGCACGGCATCGCGATGCTGTGCGGGAAGGATGGGTTCCACCGAAACGCATTGCTCTGGAGCATCCCGATACCATCGATTGCCGAAGTAGATGCCAGTGGCCTCATGTTGGGATGACCAGTAGCCCACCAAGGTTACATTCTGACCCAACTGTCCCTCAAGGTCCGCGTAGCGGCGCAGACCGGACGAGGGTGGATAGGTGGTGCAACTGAATGCGCTCGCCAAAATGATCAGGATGGCGCTCATTCGTTTCATGCGGGAAGAATAGCCCTGGCATGCAGGTCCGCAATGGGGTCGTTTGCGGGATGTCAGCTTTCGCCCGCACACCAAACCCTCACCCCAACTTCGCCTCTTCCAGCTTCACCAGATGCCACAGCGTCCGCGTGACCGGCGCGGCCAGACCCTTGGCCTCTGCCGCCAGCACGATTGCGCCGTTGATGGCATCCACCTCGGTGCGGCGGCCCGCCTTCACGTCTTGCAACATGGAGGCTTCGTGATCGGCGTGGTCGGTCATGGAGACTTCGGTCAGGGCATGGATCGGCGCGGGGTCGATCATGCGGCCGTTGGCATGGGCGGCGGCGACGCCTTCCTCCACCACGGCGCGGATGGTGGCGCGGGCTTCCGGGTTGGCGCCCAGGAAGCCGGGGGTGCGGCGGGTGAGGGCGCACAGCGGGTTCATCGCCGCGTTGAAGATCACCTTGGACCAGATCGCCTCGTGAATGGCGGGGTCGAGCTGGGTGTCCAGCCCGCCGCGGGTCAGCGCATCGGCCACCGCTTCCGCCCTGGCCGGATTGCCCCCGAAGGCGGGGTACAGGCGGGAATGACCATCACCGTGGCTGCGCACCTTGCCGGGGCCGACAAGATCGCTGGGCATCATGGATGCGCCCACCATCACCTGCGCGTCGGGCACGAAACCGGCCAGCTTCTCGGCATTGCCCAGGCCGTTCTGCAGGGACAGCAGGTGCGTATCCGGCCCGATGGCATGGGCCAGCCCCTGCAACGCGCCTTCGGTATGGAAAGTCTTGGTGAAGACCACCACCAGGTCAAACGGCCCTTCCGCATCGGCAGGCAGGCGGGCGGGGATGGGCAGATGCTCCACCCCGCCGCGCAGGTCCAGCTCCAGCCCGGAGGCGTTGATCGCATCGACATGCGGCTGGCTGACGTCCACCAGCGTGACATCGCAGCCTGCCCGGTGAAAGGCCGCGCCGAACAGGCAGCCCATTGCGCCCGAGCCAAGAATGGCAACCTTCATGCTGTCATACTCCCAGAAGCTGCGGGCCGAGCACGGCCAGCAAGCGCACATCCATCGCCACGCCGCGTGCGCGGAACGGGGCCAGCGCCTCGGCAAAGCCCGCCAGCGGCAGGCGGTGGACCACGATGTTCTCGGCTTCCGTGCCGCCGCCTTCGCCCACCTTCGTCAGGTCCGTGGCCTTCAGCAGGGTGAAGGTCTCGCCGGTCAGGCCGGGCGAGCTCTGGAACACGCCGCAATCCTCCCAGTGGGCGGCGGCATAGCCGGTTTCCTCGATCAGCTCGCGTTGCGCGGAATCGATCGCTGCTTCGCCCTCGGTTCCGTCCTCGTCACCCACCAGCCCGGCCGGCAGTTCCAGCACCGGGCCGCCCACGGGCACGCGGTATTGCTCAACCAGGATCACGTGATCGCCGTCCAGTGCCAGGATCACCGCCGCCTTGATGCCGCGCGCTCGGGAGACGTATTCCCACTTGCCGCGCCGGTGGGCGGTAATCCACTTGCCCGCCCACATGGTCTCTTCGGGCGCATCTGCGTCTTCAACTGTCATGCCGACAGCTCATAAAGGACGATCAGGCGATCCGGCAACTCGTTCACGTCATCGGACCCGCGTGGGAATTTCTCGGCCAGCACGGCCCCCACGTCACGCACCCCGGCGGCGATGCCTTCGGCCACGCACCCCTTGCGGATTTCCACCAGCATGTCGGCCATGGCCACGCCCCATACCTCGGCGGGAACCTGCGCGGCGATGGCCTCGTCAGCCACGATTTCGGCCCGATGCTCGTCCATCGACAGGTAGATCAGCACCCCGGTGCGCCCGTGGGTGCGCCGCTCCGCCCCCACCTTGAAATGGCGCACGGCGGCGTTGCGCACGCGGGCGGCCTTGATCGGGCGGGGGATCAGGAACAGCCGCAGCGGCTTCCACCATTGCAGCGCCTGCATGGCGGCGAATTTCAGCACGCCCACGGCCAGCACCAGCGTCAGCACCTGGCCGGGCGTCCAGTCGCTCGACCAGCCGGAATGGAACAGCGCGTCCCACAGGCCGGTGTAGAAATCGGCGAACACGGCCACGAACGACATGGCGGTAAAGGCCACCCCGACCGACCACCACAGGGCTACGTCGGCATAGCCGTCAGACTGCGCGGCCAGCACGGTCACGATCTCGCCACTGGTATTCTGCTCGGCTGCCGCGACTGCCTGGGTCACGATCCTCTGGCTGTCCTGGTCCAGCATCACCACCCCCCGGAGGCGCCACCGCCCCCTGACATGCCGCCGCCGAAGCCGCCGAAGCCGCCGCCCCCGCCACCGCCGAAGCCGCCGCCACCCCAGCCGCCGCCGTTGTCGGACAGCCCGCGCGAGATCGCCTTTCCGGCCTCCCACAGCACGATGTTGGTCACCGCATCGCCCCCTCCGCTGCCGCGGTAGCGCCGCCGCCCGCCGCGCCCGCTCATGGCGGGCAGGATGAAGAAGAAGAACAGGAAGCCCAGCCAGATCAGCAGGCCGAAGGGGAAACCGCCCTCGCTCTGTTCATTCGCCTGCGCGGCTTCCGCCGCCTCGGCCACGGCGGCCGCATCGGCGGGGCTGCGGTTGAGGTGCTCCATGATGGCATCGATGCCGCTGGTCACGCCGCCGTCGAAATCGCCCGCCTTGAAGCGGGGCGTAATCACATCGTTGATCACGCGTCCAGCCATGATCCCGCCGAAATAGGGGTGGAGGCCATAGCCGACCTCGATCCGCAGCTTGCGGTCATCGCGGGCGATCAGCAGCAGCAGGCCCTGGTCGCGCGCCGCGCCGCCGATGCCCCATTCGGTGAACAGGCCGGTGGCATAGGGCTCGATCACCTGTCCGTTCAGGCTGGGCACCGTGGCCACTACCAGCGCGCGGCCCGTCTCGGCATTGTAGGCGCGCAGCCGCTGGTCAAGCTGCGCCTCCACGGCGGGGGAGAGCATGTCCGCCCCGTCATAGACCGGGCCTTCCGGGCGCGGCGGATAGTCCTGCGCCTGCGCCGGCAGGACCAGCAGCGCCGCCATCAGCAGCGCTGCCAGGGCCGCCAGCCACCGCGTGGGGGCCAGGGTGCGGATCATGGTCGCGCGATCAATTGGCCGAGGCCGCGCCGCCGGTGATCCCGTCGAAGTTGACCTCCGGGTTCTCCTCGGCACCCTCGGCCGCCTCGAAGTATTCCAGCGGCTCCGCGCCGTAGATCACGTTGGCGGCGATGGTGGCGGGGAAGGTGCGGATCTCGGTGTTATAATCGCGCGCCATCTCGTTGTAGCGGTTGCGCTCGGTGCTGATCAGGTTGTTGCTCTCGTCCAGCGCCACCATCAGGTCGCCAAAGCGCGGCTGGCTGGCGAGCTGGGGGTAGTTTTCCACCACGGTGCGCAACTGGCCCAGCGCCTGGGTGAGCTGGTTCTGCGAGTCCTGGAAGCGGCGGAATTCCTCCGGGTTCGACAGGTCTTCGGTGGTGATGTTGATGCTGGTGGCGCTGGCGCGCGCCTCGGTCACGCGGGCCAGAATATCGCCTTCGGAGATGGCGGCGGCCTGCACCACGGAGACCAGGTTGGGGATCAGGTCGCTGCGGCGCTGCAGGGCGTTCTCCACGTTGGCCCACTGGGCCTTGGCGGCTTCCTCCTTGCTGGGCACCGAATTGATGCCGCAACCGGCCAGCGCCATGCTGGCAACGGCGACCAGCGCCAGGCGGGGAATGCGGGTGACCATTGTGCTCTCGTCCTCCAATATCCCTGATCCTCTCAGGTGTATTGCGGATATAGCACGGCTGGACCCGCTTTCAAGAACTGCGGCCCCTGCTTGCCGTTAACCATCTTTCATGCAATTCAGCCGGTTAGACGAGGAGGAGGAACAGACGATGGGAATGCTTACCGAGTTCAAGGAGTTCATCAATCGCGGCAACGTGCTGGACCTGGCCGTCGGCGTGATCATCGGCGGGGCCTTCGGCACCATCGTCAAGTCGCTGACCGATGACCTGATCATGCCGCTGGTGGGCCGCGTGTTCGGCAACATGGATTTCTCGAACCTCTACGTGGTGCTCAGCGGCGAAGTGGCACCCGGCACCTCGCTGGCCGCCGCGCGCGAGGGCGGGGCCAACGTGCTGGCCTATGGCAATTTCATCAGCACCTTCATCAACTTCCTGATCCTGGCCTTCGTGATCTTCCAGATCGTGAAGGCGGCCAACCGCCTGATGCCCAAGAAGGAGGCACCCGCCGCGCCTGCCGGCCCGACCGAGGTGGAGCTGCTGGCCGAGATCCGCGACGCGCTGAAAAAGTAGGCGCGGGCAACCATCTCGTCATTGCGGGTGCAGGCACTGGTTGCCGCCCCGCAATGACGGGCTCGGGGCCAAGCATACACTTCCAATTCAGGATCGGTCGCCTATATGGGTCCTGCCGGTTTCGGCCGGCTATGGCGATAAATTGCGGTGTGCAATAGGCACAGCGGACCCGGGGGCAGTACCCGGCGGCTCCACCATCACCACCCGGTGCACGCACCGGGGCCCTGTTGTCGCAGGGGTGTTGACGGGGCCGAACCAGGATCGACGTGTGTTGAAAAGCACTGTTTTCGCCCGGGCTGAGTAACCCGTTAAAGGCTCAAAACACACAAGTGCCAACGACAACGAAGCACTCGCTCTTGCCGCGTAACATGACGGCCTAACGGCCAGACGTTACAAAGCTTAAGCGCGGTTGGACCGACCGGGCAACAGAACGGATTCCGGGGGCCCGGGGGAGCCTAGCAACAGAATCCCCCACCTTCCTTTGCCCGCAATTCCGTCCATGCCGGGTTGCGAATTCCACCGCTCTGCGTTTCCGGTGCTCACGGCCCATGAGACCGCTGCGCGCCGGTCCTCGCCACTCACCCTTCTCGGCTCGTTCTGAAGGCAGACCAGCGGCAAATCGCCTGCTATCTCGCCACCCCGGGCTTGATCGGGGGGCTCGGCAGGGCTCAGCCCTCTGCCACCGCTTCGCGCTCGGCCCGCTCGTACTTCAGGCAGTCGAGGATCTTGGCGCCCGCGATGAAGACCGCGCCGGTGCAGGCCAGGAACAGCAGCCAGCCGCCGGTTCCGGGGAACTGTTCCAGGTAATGCGCGCCGCGGGTGCAGGCACCCAGCGCCAGGGCATAGATGATCAGGAAGGCTTCAACCCGCGTCTTGATCGTGAACAGCCGTGAGACCTTGCGCAGCATTGCCAACCCTTTTTTTCCTTAACACCTGCATCCGCAAAACCCGTGCCAGTGGCAGAATCGTGCGGTTACCGATGGTTAACCGCCGACCGGGTGTAAGGCAATCCGACAGGTCTAGGGGAAACTCAGGAAAGGGCGGAAAGGTCCAGCGCTTCGAGCAAGCGCGCCCGTGCCGCGATGACCGTGGTGGCCAGCGCCTCGCTGCCCACGTCTGCCGTATCGATCTGTTCGGGCCAGTATCGGGCCACCACCTGCTCGATCATATCGGCGCGCCGCTCGTCCAGCAGGAAGCGCGGGTCCACCGTGGCGGGATCGGCCACCACGCGCAGCCGCAGGCAGGCAGGGCCGCCGCCGTTGGCCATCGACTGGCGCACGTCCACCACTTCCACCCGGCGGATCGGGCCGCTCCCTGACAGCATGTCCTGCAGGTAACTCCAGACCGGCGCGCTCTCGCGGCATTCGCCGGGTACCACCAGCGCCTGCTGCCCGCCGGGCAGGGTGAGGAGCTGGGCGTTGAACAGGTAGGACCGGATCGCCTCTGCCAGCGGCACCGCGCTGGCGGGCACTTCCACGATCTGCGCGCCCGGGCAGGCGGCGCGGATTGCGGCACAGGCGGCCGCAGGATCGGCGAAGGCCTGTTCGTGGGTGAACAGCGTCAGCCCGTCGGCCACGGCCACCACATCGTTGTGGAAGGCGCCGGCGGCAATCGCCTCGGGGCTCTGTTCGATGAACAAAACGCGGGCGGGATCAAGGCCATGGCGGCGGGCGATGATGCGGCTGGCCTCCACGTTCTGGCGGGCGGGGAAGGGGCCACCGGGGCGGCCATAGACGAACACCTCCACGCCCGGTGCGCCGTGCCCGCCGCACAGCCGCATGTGGTTGGCCGCGCCTTCATCCCCGAAGGTGGGCGGCACCGGGCCGTGCACGGCGAAATGCGCCCTGTCGGCAAAGGCCAGTTGCAACTGGCGCAGCGTGTCTGGCCATTCGTGGCTGCGGTGCGGCATGGTGACGAGGTTGGCGACCGACAGGTGGCAGCGCCCGTCTGCCGTATCGGGCGCGGGGCTGACGGTGGCGGCATTGGCGGTCCACATGCTGCTGGCCGACCAGGCGCCCGCCACCAGTGCGGGATCGGTGGCGCTGTCGGCTGCAAGCTGCTCCAGCCAGCCGGTGCTGGGACGGGGCAGGGGGACGAAGAAACCCTGCGCCAGGCCCAGCCCGCGGTTACCGCGCATCTTGGCCAGTCCCTGCAAGGCCGCCGAGCGCGGATAGCTGGGGGCCCCGGCGTTCCTCGTAGCCGCCAGGTTGCCCAGGCTGAGGCCGGCATAGTTGTGGCTGGGGCCCACGATGCCATCGAAGTTGATTTCCACCAGCGGCATGGCGCTCACCACCGCGCCACGTGGGTGATGCTGTCACCCTCGGCCACGCCAAGCGCGGCAGCGCAGGCGGGGTCGATGGCCACGCCGTCTTCGCCAGACTGCACCCAGCCATAGGCGGCCCGGAATCCCGCGAGCCTTCCGGCGGAAACAAGGCGCTTGTCGCCCTGGCCTTCGCACAGCGACGGATCGATGCGCGCTACCGGGCTTTCCACCGCCTCGCGCACGGAGCGGATCTGGTCGGTCCGCGCGGTCATGGTGGGGCCGCCGTCAAAGATGTCGACGTAGTTTTCCCAGGCGAACCCTTCATCCTCCAGCATTCGCATGGCGGCGCGGCCCGATGGGTGGGGCTTGCCGATCACGCTGCGGGCGTGCTCGGACAGCATGGCGATATAGACCGGGTGCTTGGGCATCAGGTCGGCGATGAACTGGTTGCCGTACTTGGCGTTGAACTCGTCGGCTTCCTGGAAGCTCATGCCGAAGAAGCGACCCGCCACCCCGTCCCAGAACGGCGATCCGCCTGCCTCGTCGATCACCCCGCGCAGTTCGGCCAGCGTGCGATCGGCAAAGCGGGCGCGGTGGTTGCGGATGAACAGGTAGCGGCTGCGGGCGATCAGCATCCCCAGGCCGCCCGCGCGTTCCCCCGGATGCAGGAACAGGCCGCCCACCTCGCTGGCCCCTTCCAGGTCGGTGGAGAGGTTGAGGATATCGGCGCGGAACGTGCGGCCCAGTTCCTCGCTGTGCTGGGTCAGCGCGCCGATGCGGTAGGAATAGAAGGGCCACTTCTGTCCCACCATGGCAAAGACCTGGCAGGTGCCGCGCACTTCGCCGGTGGCAACGTTTTCCAGCACGAAGACGAAAAGGTCATCCGCCGGTTCGTCATCATCGCGGGTGAAAGCGGCGGCGCTCTTTTCCAGCTTGGTAATCAGTGCCTTGCGATCGGGCGGCAGGTTGGTGAACCCGCCCCCGGTCAGCTTGGCCATTTCATAGAGCGCCTGCAGATCCCCCGGCGTGGCGGCGCGGATGCGGTGTGTCACAACAGTTCCCCTTCGGCCAGCCGCGCCAGGACCAGGGCGGACAGCGCGGCCCGTTCGTGCAGCGACGGCACGATCATGAATTCCTGCGGCGAATGGATCGATCCGCCGCGCACCCCCATTGTATCGACCACCGGCACCCCGCAGGCGGCGATGTTGTTGCCATCGCACACTCCCCCGGAGTCCTGCCAGCCGATTGTCTGCCCCAGTGCTGCCCCGCAATCACGCACCAGGGCGAAGAGCTGCGCGGCACGGCTGTCAACCGGCTTGGGCGGGCGGGTGATGCCGCCATGGCAGTGGATCGATACTTCGTGCAGCCGCTCAATAACCTGCAGCAAATCGTTGAAGTCCGAAAGGAAATCCTCGGCCGCCTGATCGGTGCGCGGGCGGATGTTGAAGCGCAGCACGGCGTGGTCGGGCACCACGTTGTTGGCCGATCCGCCTTCGATCCTGGCCGGGTTGATGGGCAGGTCCGCGTGGCTCATCAGCTTCAGCCGCACCGCGCAGTCGGCTGCCGCGACCAGCGCGTTGCGCCCGTCCTGCGGATTGCGCCCGGCATGGGCGGAGCGGCCGGTGAAGCATACCGAATAATTGCCGCTGCCGCCACGGGCATAGGCCAGCGTGCCATCGGCCAGGGCGCTGGGTTCATAGGTAAGCGCGGCGAACTTGCCCCGCGCCAGGCTGGCGATCAGCGGGGCCGAGGAGAGCGAGCCCGTCTCCTCGTCCGAATTGATCAGCACGTCGTAACCGCAAGCCTTGGCCTGGGGCAGCGTCTCGAACGCCTGCAGCGCGCCCAGGATCACGGCAATGCCGCCCTTCATGTCGGCGGTGCCGGGGCCGTTCAGGGTGGCATCATCCAGCCATGCGACCTGCTGGAACGGGTGATCGGCCGGGAACACCGTGTCCATGTGCCCGGTCAGCAGGAAGCGCCGTTCCGCCTCGGGCCGGACGCGCAGCAGCAGGTGGCGGCCATGCGGCTTTTCCACCTTCTTGCCCGTAGCGTCGAGCGCGGTGACGGTGGCCGGCTCGCGCAGCGAAACCTCGCCCGGCAGCACGCTGAAGGCGTGGGCCAATTGGTCTGCCAGCAGGGCCAGCCCCGCAAGGTTTCCGGTCCCGGTATTGATCGCCGCCCAGCCCAGCGTGTGCTGCAGCATGGGCGCAGCATCGATGCGGTCGATCAGGCTGGCTTCGGGGGCGGTCAGTTGTTTCATGTGCAACCGGGTTTAAGGCAGAGTTCCCGCCTGTCAATCGTGCCATCGGTGCAGGCTTAACGGGCGGGTAGGAACTTGTGCGCTAGGGCGCGTGCGGGCTGCACAGAAAGGCACGAGCCATGTTTGCTGCCAACAATCCCCGGGTGGAACCGCGCACGCGCGCGATGGTGCGTGCCCGCCTGCGCGACGCCCAGGGCGAGCGGGACGTGTGCCTGATAGACATTTCCACGCGCGGCGTGCTGGCCACGGCAGAACATCCCCCAAGGCGCGGCGAATTCGTCGAGCTGCAGATCGGGCGCAACCGGCTGGCAGGGCAGGTCAAGTGGACGGGTGACCACCGCTTCGGGGTATCCCTGCGCGAACGGGTAAGCGTGGCGGCGATGGCCGAAGGCGGCAACGAGCCGGTGGAGCTGGCCCGATCGGTCAGCCAGGTCCGCGCGCGGCGTTCCACCGGCGATGCCTTGCTCAGCAACCCGCAGATGCTGGGGCGAATGTTCGATTTTGCCCTGCGCGTGGTGGCGGTGGCCTGCGTGGGCTACATCGCGTTCGATTCGATCGGCGAGGCCTTCGCCCCGCTGCAGGAAGCGATGCGCGCGCGCTAGCGCGGGCCCAGCTTGCGGGCCAGCGCCACGAAATCGGCCACCGCCAGCGTTTCGGCGCGGCGGGTGGGGTCGATCCCCAGGCCTTCCAGCGCCTCGACGGCCCCTGGCAGGCCCTTCAGGCTCTGCCGCAGCATCTTGCGTCGCTGGCCGAATGCCGCTTCGGTCACCTGCGCCAGCCGTTTTGCGGATACCCCTTCGGGCATGGCGGCGGGGGTTACGTGGACGATGGCGCTCATCACCTTGGGCGGGGGCGTGAAGGCGCTGCGGTGCACCTTCATCGCCAGCCGGGCGTTGCTGCGCCACTGGGCCAGGACGGCGAGGCGGCCATAGGCGCCGCTGTCCGGATCGGCGACAATCCGCTGCGCCACTTCCTGCTGGAACATCAGCGTCAGGCTGGTCCACAGCGGCGGCCAGCCTTCTCCGTCAAGCCAGCGGGTGAACAGCGCGGTGCCCACGTTGTAGGGCAGGTTGCTGGCAATGGCGAAGGGCTCGCCCATCAGCTCGGCATGGTTGATGGCCAGGGCATCGCCCTCGATCACCCGCAGCTTTCCGGGAAAGGCTTCGCCTAGTTCGGCGAGGGCAGGCAGGCAGCGCCGGTCCATCTCGATGGCGGTTACGCGGGCCCCGGCGCGCAGCAGGGCGCGAGTCAGGCCGCCGGGGCCGGGGCCCACTTCCAGCACGGCCTTGTCCGAAAGATCGCCCGGGATGGCGGCAATGCGGTCCAGCAACTGTTCGTCGAACAGGAAGTTCTGCCCCAGCGCCTTGCTGGCGCTGAGCCCGTGGCGGGCGATGACTTCACGTAAGGGCGGCAGGCTCACCTGCTGGCAGCCCGGTGCGCGACGGCCTGCGCGGCCATCCGCAGGGCGGCCACCAGCGAGGCCGGGTTGGCGATGCCCTGTCCGGCGATGTCGATGGCGGTGCCGTGATCGGGCGATGTGCGCACGATGGGCAGGCCCAGCGTCATGTTCACGCCCTCGTCGAAATCGAGCGTTTTCAGCGGCACCAGCGCCTGGTCGTGATACATGGCCAGCGCCACGTCATAGGTGCCGCGCTTGTGGGGGGCGAACATCGTATCGGCGGGGTGCGGGCCGGTGGCGGCGATCCCTTCGGCAATCAGGCGGCCGATGGCGGGGCCGATAATCTCGCGTTCCTCCATCCCCATCCGGCCCTTCTCGCCCGCATGGGGATTGAGGCCGGCCACGGCGATGCGCGGGGCGGCAAGGCCGAAATCGCGCCGCAGCGCCCGGTCGATCACCCGCGCGCGGCGCAGGATCAGCTCTTGCGTAATCAGGCCGGCGACTTCGGATATGGCGACGTGGATGGTCAGCGGCACGGCCTTGAGGCTGGGGCCGGCCAGCAGCATCACCGCGTCATCCTCAGGCACATCGCAGGCATGGGCGAGGTATTCGGTCTGGCCGGGGAAGGCAAAGCCCACTTCGGCGAGCGCCGCCTTGCTGACGGGGGCGGTGACCACCGCCGAAGCTGCGCCGGACAGGGCCAGCGAGGTGGCCAGTTCCAGCGAATGCAGCGCCAGCGCCGCACCTTCACGGTCGGGCTTGCCGGGAGTGTAGCGGCCATCGCCGCCCGCTCCCAGCACCGGCAGGGCGTGGGCATACATGGCCAGGGCTTCGCGCGGGTCCTCGATAATGCGTACGGGCACGTCCAGCCCGCGCGACTTGGCCGCCGCTTCGAGCACATGGGCCCCGCCCGCCACCAGGAAGGGCGGCAGGTCCAGCGCCGCGCGGTCTGCCCAGGCAGCAGCGATCAGTTCCGGGCCTACGCCCGCCGGATCGCCCAGGGACACGGCAAGGGGCGACAGGGCGAGAGGCGCGTTGGCGAGTGGAGCCACGGCGCGCGCGTCAGTCGTAATCGATGACCGCATCGCGCCGCAGGTCGCGCAGATAGCTTTGCGCGCGGCGGTTGATGCGTTCCTGCTCCAGCGAGTTCATCAACTGGTCGAACTGCGGGGCCTGCGCCTGTGCCGGCGGATCGTCACGCCCGCACAGCAGCAGCACGCGCACCCCGTTCTGCAGGTCACCGAAGGGCGGGGTAGCCTCGCCCACGTTCATCCGCAGCAGCAGGGTTTGCAGGGCCTCGGGCAAGTCACGAGCCGACATCTGGTCGTTTTGCTGCACCGTCGCGCCGATGGCGGCGGCGCGGGCATCGGCATCGCCGCATCCCTGGAACTGCTCGACCGCGCTGGCGAACTGTTCGGCGCGCAGCTGGGCCTCCGTCTCGGTGGTGCCGGGGGCGAACTCGATCGACACCTGCTTCAGGCTGAGCACGGCATCGCGTGGATCGGACATGCCGATCTGGCGCTTGTCGATCAGGTAGATGATCGAAAAGCCGCCGGGAATTTCCAGCGGGCCGACAAGCTGGCCGGGCACCATCTCGCGCACCGCGCCTTCCATCGTCGGGTTCTGCAACCGTTCCAGCTGCAGCCAGCCAAGGTCACCGCCGGTCACCTTGCTCGACGCTTCGGAATAGGTCTGCGCGGCAGCCACGAACGAGCCGCCCTGGCGCAGCAGGTTGACGATCTGCTGGGCGTTAGCGCGCACCTGGTCACGCGTGTTGGGGTTGGCCGAGAGGTAGATCTCGCCGATGCGGTATTCAAACTGGCCGCGCGATGCCTGCATCTGGGCCAGCAGTTCGTTCACCTCCTCCGCCGACACGTTGATGAAGGGGGTGACATTGCGGCGCAGCAGCCGTTCCCAGGCAAGCTGGCCCTGGATCTGCCGCTTCATCGTGCGCGGGCTGGCACCGATGGAGGTGAGGAACTCGTCCATCTGCTCGGGCGTGCGGTTGAACTGCTCCAGCGCATAGCTGGCATAGCTCTCGTTCACTTCCTCGGCCGTGACTTCCATTTCCTGGGCCACGGCTTCCTGCACCTGCAGCGTCTCGTCGATCAGGCTGCGCAGCACCTGCAGGCGCAGGCTCTGCATCTGCTCGGGCGGGATCTGCGCCTCGTTGGAAGCAACGATCAGGGCCACGCGGTGGTCCACGTCAGTCCCGGTGATGATGTTGCCGTTCACCCGCGCGGTGGCGCGGCGCAGGTTGGGATCGGGCTGCTGCAAGAAATTGATGTCGTCAGGGAAATTGAACCCGTCGCTCTGGGCGGCCGCGCCAATCGGCAACAGCATGGCCAGTGCCAGCGGCGCGGCGAGCACGCGGCCAAAGAGAAGGTGGTTCCGGGCAAACCTGATCACTATGTTTTCAATCCTGTAAACGGTGCGCCGAGGGCGCCTTCTGGTCCTGCGCGGTCACCTGCATCCGGCAGGCTGAACCCAAGCTGATCGGCCTGATAGCCGCTTTGCCCGTGGATGCCAACGCGCGCAGCCCGGCTATCAGCGGAATCCGATGTTGCGTAAGGAGAAATTGACGCGGAACGAGTTGCCGCGCCGTGCATCGGCCAGCGCCACGAAATCCCGTCGCCAGGTGAAGCTCATCTCCAGGCAGTCGTCCGAATAGGCCACGCCCAGCCGGGTGCGCAGTGGCTCGAACCCGTCCGAGTTCAGCGTGGGATCTTCCGCCCGGTTGGTAAGGTTGGTCACCGCCGAGCCGAACACCGACCAGTAGCGGGCAAAGGTGACGCGGCCGGCCACGCGCAGTTCCTCGCGGTCCTGCAAATCCTCGAAGGTCACATCGACATCGCGGTTGAGGCGCAGGTAGCCCACTTCCACATAGTTGCGATCGTTGCCGAAGGTGGCGTCGATCTCGTTGCGGCGCACCGCCAGGTTGTCCTTGTCCAGCCGGAAGCGGTGGGTGAACTTGACCACGTCGCGATAGCGCACCGTGCTGCGGCCCACGAAGTCCGAGAACTGCTCGTTCAGGCCCGTGCCATCGGGGAACAGGGCGGCGCGGTCGGTGAGACGATAGGATTGCCCGAAGCTCGATTCCAGCCGCCAGCCGGGCAGGTTGGCCTGCCAGTCCAGGCCATAGGTCATGCGCACGCCGTCTTCCACCCGGTCATACCCGGCGAAGCGGTTGAGCGCGAAGAGGTTGCTGTCCTCCAGGTCGATGGCGCGGGCATCCTCGTTCGGGATGGCCAGGTTGCGTGTGGGCGGCGTGGCCACCAGTTGCACGCGCGGGGTTATCACCTGCGTGCCGCCCAGGAAATCGCCCAGCAGCGGCCACTTCACGTCCACCGCAGTCGTGGCCACGCCGCGCATCTGCCAGCCGGGCAGGCCGCGATAACTGGGCGTCTGCGTCAGCAGGTTCTGGTCGGAATTGTAGGCATCGCCGCGCACCAGTGCGGTCAGCGTCACCTCCTGGCCCAGCGGGGTGATGCGGCGCATGTCCCACTGCGCGCGGACGAAGGCGCGCTGCGTGTCCTGCCCCTCGGCGCGGGTGATCGCCAGGGTGTTGGCCTGCAGGCTGACCCGCCCGCCGAGTACCGGATTGCGCAGCCGCAGCCGGTAATCCAGCAGCGGCAGGGCCAGCGGCACGGTCTTCTGGTCCTGCGGGATCAGCAGGGCCTGGGTGGCCCAGCCGCTGATCGACAGGTAGCTGTCGGCATCGATCCGCTCGATGTTGAAGGTGGAGCGCAGGCGATCCTCGCGCGTGATGTCGTACCGGCGCAGGAAGGTGCGGTCGCTCGCCACGCGCAGCGATCCGGTGACGCTCCAGTTGGGATCGAGCTGCCAGCGACCGTTGGTGAACAGGTAGCCGCGCAGTTCCTCCTGCGCGGTGGGCACGGTGGAATTGAGCGGAATGCGCGTGGAATAGGTGCCATAGGCGCTGACCTGGAAGGCCCCGGTCTGGTTCAGTTGCCGGTACTGGGCCGACACCATGGGCACCGCGCCGGTGTAGAAATAGCCCATCAGGGTCAGGTCGCGGTTCTCGGCCAGGCGCCAGTAATAACCCTGCGACAGCTCGAAGCCGTTGCTGGCGGAATAGCCGGCATCGGGCATCAGCACGCCGCTGGCGGGGCTGCCGTCGGCGCTGAGCACCAGGCCGGGCAGCGGCAGGACCTGCGCCCCGAACAGTTCCAGGTGCGCGCCCTCGAAGCGGATCCGCTGGGTGGTCGAATCGTAGAACACCCGTCGCGCGGTGACCCGCCAGCTCGGGTCCCTAGGGCAGCCCTCGGCATCGACCACGGCGCAACTGGAATAGGCGGCCATGTCCAGCACGATGTCGCCCGCATCGTCGCGCCGGGCCATGTCGGCGGCCAGCCGCCCGCCCTGGCGGAAGGCGAGCAGCATGTTGCTCATCGCGCCGGCCTTCAGCTCGTCGGTCAGTTCCAGCCGTTCGGTGAACAGCTGGTTGCCGTCATCGTCAACCAGTTGCACGTTGCCGGTGGCCACGATCTCGCCGCTGGTGCGGTTCCATGTGATGGCATCGGCACGCACCGACTGGTCGCCGGAACGGGCCAGTACATTGCCGGTGGCGGTCACCGTATCGGCGTTGTTGTCATAGGCCAGCCCGTCCGCCTCGAAAGCGATCTCGCGCCCGGCCAGCGGGTTTTCTGCCGCCTGCTCCTGGTCCTGCGCCGCCACGGGAGCGCCGTGGACGATAGATACGCCAAGCAGGCCGCAGGCAAGCAGGTGCCGGGCAGACAAGCAGGTGGGCAAGCCTTGCGGCGGCAACTTGGCGGGGGGGAGCATGGCTTGCCTATCGCACCGGCGCGCCTTAACTGCAACGCAGCAATTGGCGGCATTTCCAACAGGCCGCTGCTCCCCCGTTTCCGTTTGCCGGAGTTACCATGGACATTTCCTTTACCGCTGCTGCCCTGTCCTCGCTGCCCCGCCTGCGGGCTCGCCTGGTCGACCAGGACAGCTTCCCCGCCGATCTGCCCGCCACCACGGCCGCCGCCGCTGCGGCCTCGCGCTTTTCCGGCAAGGTGGGCCAGGTGTTCGAGACTTTTGCGGACGAGGGCGGCACGCTGGTACGGCTGGCGCTGGTTGGCGGGGGCAAGGCGGCGGGCGAGGACCGCATCCCCAACCTGGAACGCGCCGGGGCGGCGCTGGCGGCGCGTTACCTGACTTCGGGCGAGGAAGCGCTGGTGCTTGAGGCGGACGGTTCCAGCATGGATGCGACCGGCGTGGCCGCCTTCCTGCTGGGCCTGCGCCTGCGCGCCTGGCGCTGGGATGCCTACCGTACCAAGCTGAAGGACGAGCAGAAGATCACGCTCAAGGCTGTCAGCGTAACCGGCGCGCCGGAAGGCACCGAAGCCGCCTGGGCCGAGGCCGGGGCGCTGGCCACCGGGGTGGAGTTCACCCGCGAACTTGTGGCCGAACCCGCCAACGTGATCTACCCGGAAAGCTTCGTGGAACGCTGCCAGGCCCGCTTTGCCGGAACCGGCGCGGAAGTGTCCGTGCTGGACGAAAAGCAGATGGCGGACCTGGGCATGGGCGCGCTGCTGGGCGTGGCCCAGGGCTCGGCCCGGCCGCCGCGCATGCTGGTGATCCGCTGGCAGGGCGGGGCTGCGGGCGAGGCGCCACTGGCCTTTGTGGGCAAGGGTGTCACCTTCGATACCGGCGGCATCAGCATCAAGCCCGCCGCCGGCATGGAAGACATGAAGTGGGACATGGGCGGTGCGGGCGCGGTGGCCGGGGCCATGCTGGCGCTGGTGCTGCGCAAGGCCAAGGCCAACGTGGTGGGCGTGTGCGGCCTGGTGGAGAACATGCCCGATGGCAATGCCCAGCGCCCCGGCGATATCGTGACCACGATGAGCGGGCAGACCGTGGAAGTTATCAACACCGACGCCGAAGGGCGGCTGGTGCTGTGCGACGCGCTCACCTGGGTGCAGCGCGAGTTCAAGCCGAAGACCGTGGTCGACTTCGCCACCCTGACCGGGGCGATGATGATTGCGCTTGGCAGCGAGCACGCGGGCGTCTTCGCCAACACCGATGACCTGGCCGACAAGCTGCTGGCGGCCGGCAAGGCCAGCGGCGACAAGCTGTGGCGTTTCCCGCTGTCGGCCGAATACGACCGGCTGATCGACAGCCCGATTGCCGACATGAAGAACGTGGGGCCGCGCTTTGCCGGATCGATCACCGCGGCGCAGTTCATCCAGCGCTATGTGGAGTCGGGCGTGGCCTGGGCCCACTGCGACATCGCCGGCATGGTCTGGGCCGACAAGCCCGGCGCTACCTGGGACAAGGGTGCCACCGGCTATGGCGTGCGGCTGATGGACCAGTTCGTGCGCGCAACGGTGGAAGGGTAAGCAGGCGGAAGGTCCGTTTTCATGCCGAAGATGCGCAAGAAGGCGGACCTGCCCAGCAAGCTGTGCGCGGCTTGCGGCTTGCCGTTCGCCTGGCGCAAGAAGTGGGAGCGGGATTGGGACAACGTGCGCTTCTGCTCTGAACGGTGCCGCAGCGCCAAAGGGAAAACCGTTTGATGCGCCTCGGCTTCTATCTCTCCGGCAACCAGCCCGTGGAGCGGGTGCTGCCGCTGATCGCCCGCGCCGCGCTGGGGCAGGGGCAGCGGCTGCTGGTGGTCTCGGGCGATGACGAGCAGATCGTCCGGCTGGACAATGCGCTGTGGGAGCACCAGCCCGAGCATTTCCTGGCCCATGGCCTGGCGGGCGGCCCGCACGAGGCGCGCCAGCCGATCCTGCTGGCCGATGGCTGCGCTGCTGCCAACGGGGCCGAGCTGCTGGCCCTGGCCGATGGCGTGTGGCGCGAGGAAGCAGAAGCCTTTGCCCGCGTGTTCCTGTTCTTCGACGAGAGCGGCCGCGCCGCCGCCCGCCAGACATGGCGCCAGTTCGACAGGCGCGAGGACGTGGAGCGCGAATTCTACGAGCTGGACGGCGGCAAATGGGCCCGCAAGGCCTGACCACGAGAGGACAAGACCCATGCGTTTCCCAACCCTGATCGCCGCCGCCACCCTGCTGCTGGCCGCCTGCGGCTCTGCCGGAGACGATGCCGCCGCACCGTCGGCGCAGGCTTCCGCCGGGATCAGCATTACCGGCGATGATGGCGAGGAAGTGCAGGTAGCCGGGGGAGACGAGGCGCTGGCCGCGCTGCCGCCGGGCTTTACCGCCTATCCCGGGGCACAGGTCACCAGCTCCACCGCCATAGCCACCGGCACCGGCGGCGGGGTGATCCTGGTGATGCAGACCGACGATCCGGTGGCGGACGTGATCGAGTTCTATACCACCCAGGCCACCGCCGCCGGGGTGCGGCTGGATGGCACGGTGACCACCGGCTCCAACACGTTGATCGGCGGCGAGGGCGAAGATGGGCTGGCCTTTTCCGCCAGCGCGGCAGACGGGCCGGATGGCACGATCGTGCAGCTTACCGTGGGGCGTGACTGACGTTTCAGCACGCTTGCCCTGCGGCTGCGGGGCCGCTAGGGGCGCGCACCAGCAGATCACCCCCTTATATCGAAGGACAAGACCATGGCGGTTACCCGCACTTTCTCGATCATCAAGCCCGATGCCACGCGCCGCAACCTGACCGGCGCGGTCACCAAGATGCTGGAAGAAGCCGGCCTGCGCGTCGTCGCCTCCAAGCGCATCCACATGACCCGCGAACAGGCCGAAGGTTTCTATGCCGTGCACAAGGAACGCCCCTTCTTCGGCGAACTGTGCGAGTTCATGATGAGCGAGCCGGTGGTGGTGCAGGTGCTGGAAGGCGAGGATGCCGTGGCCCGCAACCGCGAAGTGATGGGCGCCACCAACCCGGCCGATGCTGCCGAGGGCACCATCCGCAAGACCCACGCCCTGTCGATCGGCGAGAACACCGTCCACGGTTCGGATAGCGACGAGAACGCCGCGATCGAGATCGCCTACTTCTTCAAGCCGGAAGAAATCGTCGGCTGATCCTGCCCTTCGGGGCAATTAACCCTGATTTTTGATACCTTTGCTTCCGGGCGGCAGTCGTGATACGATTGCCGCCCGGCTGGTTTTCATCCAGCGGCAAGGGGGCTCTGCCATGTTCGGTCGGCACCGTTCACCCAAGGATGTGGCATTGGCCTTTGTCGCGGCGTGCAACGCGCGCGATATCGCAGGCGTAAAGGCCCTGCTCGATCCCGCCATGGTGTTCAGCGACAGCCGGGGCGAACGGCTGGAGGGGGCCGCCGCCGTGCTGGAGGCCGTCGCGCGCGTCAACGCCGTGGCGCCCGACCTGCGGGTGGAGATCGACCAGGCGGTGCAGCGCGGTGAGCTGGTCCTGCTGTCGGGCCGCTCGCTGTCTGCCAATCCTGCGCTTACTGTGGCCACCCAGTGGAGCGCGCGGGTACGCAAGGGGCTGCTGGTGGAATGGCAGGCTTTCGGCCGCCCGGCAGACGGTTCGCTGGTGGGCCTGCTGCGGGCGCTGGGCCATAACGGCGAAGGCAAATAGCGGGTTTGACCTCGCGCAAGGCGCGACGGCCCCGGGGCGCTAGACTTGTGCCAGACAACGGCAAGCAACAGGAGGATCAGCCCATGTCCCACACCCCGCACGAACTCGCCGCCGAATTTCCGCAGGATGCGGCCATCATTCACAAGCTGAAGATCAGCGACCCGCACTTCGCCAATCTGGCCGACACCTATCACGATCTGAACCGCGAGATTCACCGCATCGAAAGCGAAGTGGAAGCCGCCAGCGACGAACGCACCGAAACATTGAAGAAGAAGCGCTTGGCCCTGGCCGACGAGATCGGCGCGATCCTGGCGAAGGCGCGGGCGGAAGCCTAAGGCCGCCTAGAACTCGTCCGCCACATTCATCAACCGGGTGAGGCGGGCAGGGGCCACGGCGCGCCAGCTGCGTTCGATCCAGCCGCGCACGTGGTCCCAGTCCAGGTCGGGCCGGTCAAGGATCAGCCCGATCCAGCCGCCTGCGCCCCAGTAGGCGGGCTTGCAGTAGACCTCGGGCTGCTGCTCCACCAGCGCGTGCAGTTCGTCCAGCCCGCTTGTCTTGACCACCAGCAGCACGTGGCGGTCACCGTGGTGGCGATCGGCCATGAAGGCGAAGAACTTGCCGCTCTTGCCCGCCAGCTTCCATCCGGGCGATCCGTGGCTGGTGCGTGCCTCTGCTTCGGGCATCTGAATCGCCAGGTCGCCCACGCGCGCGGTCAGCCATTCGGAGTTGTAGGGGCGGCTCACATATTCCGCCAGGGCGCGCGAATAGATCTGGTGTTCGGCGATCAGCACACGGGCGGCCAGCTTTTCTGCCGTATCGCCCGGCTGCACGGCCACTTCGGCCTGCGCTAGAAGGGGGCCATCGTCGAGCGCGGCGGTGACCACGTGGACGCTGGCCCCGGCCTTGCTGTCGCCTGCCGCCAGCGCCCGTTCGTGGGTGTGCAGGCCCTTGTACCTGGGCAGCAGCGAGGGGTGGATGTTGAGGATGCGGCCGTCCCAGCCCGAGACGAAATCTGCCGGCAGCACGCGCATGAAGCCTGCCAGCGCAATATACTCCGCACCCGCAGCGCGGATGGCGGCATCGAGCGCGGGGAACAGTTCATCCTTGCTCAGCTTCGGTAGCCGCGCCACCGGCACGCCCTCGGCCTCGGCCAGGGCGATGCCGCCGCAATCGGCCTTGTCGCCGCTGACCAGCACCACCTCATAGGGGCAACCGGGCTGGCGGCTGGCATAAAGCAGCGCGGCCATGTTGGTGCCGCTACCGGACACCAGTATGGCGACGCGCGCCTTGTCAGGCATTGTGGGTGGCTTCCCAGGCCTCACGGGCGGACCAGGTTTCGGCCGAACCCTTGACCGTGCAGCCCTTGGGGCCTTCGGTGATTGCGCCGATGCGGAACACGGTTTCCCCCGCCGCTTCCAGGCGGCTGGTCACTTCGGCCACGTTGGCCTCCGTCACCGCCAGCACCATGCCAATGCCGGTGTTGAAGGTGCGTGCCATCTCCGCCGGTTCGATGTTCCCCTGCGCCTGCAGGAAGGCCATCAGGCGCGGCAGGGGCCAGCTATCGGCATCGATCACCGCATGGGCGCCCGCAGGCAGCACACGCGGCACGTTTTCCAGCAGGCCGCCGCCGGTGATGTGGGCCAGCGCATCGACCAGCCCGGCGCGGACCACGGGCAGCAGGCTCTTCACATAGATCCGCGTCGGCTCAATCAGGTAATCGAGCAGCAGCCTTTCGGCATCGAACAGGGCGGGGCGGTCCAGCTTCCAGCCCTTGTCCGCCGCCAGCCGTCGCACCAGCGAATAACCGTTGGAATGGACACCGCTGCTGGCCAGCCCCAGCAGCACATGGCCCGGAGCCACCCGGTCACCCGTCAACTGCTCGCCGCGTTCCACCGCGCCCACGCAGAAGCCCGCCAGGTCATAATCGCCCGCAGCATAAAGCCCCGGCATCTCCGCCGTCTCGCCGCCGATCAGCGCGCAGCCGGCGATCTTGCAGCCTTCGGCAATGCCCGCAATCACCCGCTCGGCAATGCCGTTTTCCAGCTTGCCGGTGGCGAAGTAGTCGAGGAAGAACAGCGGCTCCGCGCCCTGCACGATCAGGTCGTTCACGCACATGGCGACCAGGTCGATGCCGATGGCGTCGTGCCGGTCATGGTCGATGGCCAGCTTGACCTTGGTGCCCACGCCATCGTTGCCCGCCACCAGCAGCGGATCCTTGTAGCCCGCCGCGCGCGGATCGAAGAAGCCGCCGAAGCCGCCGATCTCGCCATCGGCGCCCGGGCGGGCGGTGGCCTTCACCAGCGGGCCGATGGCCTTGACGAGGCGGTTGCCGGCATCGATCGAAACACCGGCCTGCTCGTAGGTATAGGATGGGGTGTTGGAAGTCATGCCCAGCCCTTGGCGCATTCGGGCTTGGATTTCCACTCGCCTTTCGCCAAAAGGACCGCGATTTCCCCGATGCCAAGCCAAGCAGCCCTTTCCATCGCGCCGTCGCACCGTCCGCTTCTGGCGCTTGCCGCGCCGGTGCTGCTGGCGCTGGGCGTAGTGGCGGGCGGATCGCTGCTGGCGCAGGTGGGCGGTGACCGGGGCATCATGCCCGTGGCCAGCAGCACCGATATCGAGGTGCGCGGGATCGAGGTGAACGTCACCGGCGACAATGCCGATGATGCCCGCCGCAAGGGGTACGAAGAAGCCCAGCGCAAGGCGTGGGAGCGGATCGGTGGCCCGGCCATCAGTGATTCGCAGTTGCAGGGCATGGTCGGCGCGATCCTGATCGAGCGCGAGCAGATCGGCCCGCGCCGCTATGTCGCGCGCCTCGGCGTGATCTTTGACCGGTCGCGCGTGGGCGGCGCGCTGGGCGGGGCAGGGGGCGCGGCCCGGTCGGCCCCCATGCTGACCCTGCCGGTGCTGTTGAGCGGCGGCACGGGCACCATGTTCGAAACCCGCACCGCCTGGCAGCGGGTATGGGCGGAAACCCAGTTCGGCGCTTCCACCATCGATTATGTGCGGCCCGAAGGGGCGGGCGGCGAATCGCTGCTGCTGACCTATGGCCAGACCGGCCGCCGCAGCCGCAACTGGTGGAACACCATCCTGGACCAGTTCGGCGCGGCCGACGTGCTGGTGCCGATTGCCCGGCTGGAGTACGAATATCCCGGCGGGCCGGTGCGCGGCCATTTCACCGCCCGCTATGGCCCGGACAACCGCTGGCTGGGCGAGTTTGACCTGCGCGCCGACAGCCCGGCGCAGGTGCCCGCCATGTTGGAGCAGGCGGTGACGCGGATGGACGGCATCTTCCGCCGCGCCCTGGCGCAGGGCGTGCTGCGGCCCGACCCCTCGCTGGCGCTGGAGAACTTCGAGCTGACGCCGGAACTGCGCGCCCTGCTGGAAGAAGGCATGGCGGCCGAGGCGGCAGAGCGGGCGCTGGCGGCGGGCGAAGTGCCTGCGCTGGCGGCGGAGGCCGTGCTTGATGGCGCACCGGCCACGCCGGCAGCGGCGATCACCACCATTACGGTGCAGGCGGCAACCCCCGATCCGCGCTCGTTTGACAGCACCCTTGGCGCCTTGCACGGCGTTGGCGGGGTGCGCGGCGTGGCGGTGACCAGCACCGCCATCGGCGGCACCTCGGTGATCCAGGTCACCTATGCCGGCGACATTGCCACACTCGCCGCAGCCCTCAGGGCGGCAGGCTGGCGCGTTACCGAAGGCGGCAACGCGCTGGCGATTGCCCGCTGAGGCGGTGCGGGCGGCGGAGCGCGTCCCCCCGATGTCGCAGATTGCCCTGCCGCTGACCGCCGGAACCACCGGCCCCGCGCGTATCGTGATCGGTGCCGCCAACGACCGCGTGGCGCAGGCGCTGGGCCAGCCGGAGAGCTGGCCCTTCGGCACCGCCGTGCTCACCGGCCCGCCGCGGTCGGGCAAGAGCCTTTTCGCCCGCTGGCTGGCGGCCACCGGCACGGCGGAGGTGATCGACGATGCCCACCTGCAGCCGGAGGAGGAGCTGTTCCACCGCTGGAACCGCGCCCGCGAACAGGGCCGCCCGCTGCTGCTGGTGGGCGGCACGCCGCCCTGGACCATCGCGCTGCCTGACCTGAAAAGCCGCCTTGGCGCTGCCCTGCACCTGGAGATCGGCCAGCCGGACGATACCATGGCGGGCGAACTGCTGCTGTCGCTGGCGGCCGAGCGGGGCCTGCCGCTGGGCCCGGATGCCGCCGCCTACCTGGTCCCGCGTGCGCCGCGCACCCAGGCCGACATCGAGAAACTGGTGGCCATGATCGACCGCTTGAGCCTGGAAAGAAAATCCCCACCTACGCTGTCTATCTGGCGCGCTGCGCTTGAGGCATTGCACGGGCCCGAGGAGCCGCGCTTGCTTTGATCGGCGTTTGATGAAACAAGGTTTTCCACAGCAACGGGTCAAGTGAAGCGATGTTCGACAAGCTGATATCCTACCTGGATTCGGTCAGAGCGCGGGACCCTTCGCCCCGGTCACGCGGGGAAATCCTGCTCTATCCCGGAGTCTGGGCGCTGGCTTTCCACCGCGTGGCGCACTGGCTGTTCGTGGGGGAGCTGTATTTCCTGGCCCGCCTGGTCAACCACCTCAGCCGCTGGCTGACCGCGATCGACATCCATCCCGGCGCCACCATCGGCAAGAATTTCTTCATCGACCACGGCTTTACCGTGATCGGGGAGACGGCCGAGATTGGCGACAACGTGACCATCTACCAGTGCGTCACCCTGGGCGGCACCAACCCCACCAACGGCGTTGGCGGCAAGCGCCACCCCACCCTGAAGGACAATGTGATCATCGGGTCCGGTGCGCAGGTGATCGGCCCGATCACCGTGGGCGAACGCGCCCGCGTGGGGGCCAATGCCGTGGTGACCGATGACGTGCCCGAAGGCGCGACGATGATCGGCCTCAAGGCCCGCAGCACCCTGGTGCCGGCGGAAACGTGGCTGCGCGAATTCATCCCCTACGGCACCCCGTGTGACGAGCCGTGCGAAAGCGAGAACGGCCGCATCGATGCGATGGAGCGCGAACTGGCCGCCTTGCGCGCCGAGCTGGCCGAACTGCGGCAGGCGCGCAAACCCGTGGCCGCCACGCGCAAGAGCGGGACCGACGGCTGATGGCGGGCTCACCCCAGGGGGCCACCATCGTTCCCTTTCCCGGCCACCGTGCTCCCCTTCAGGTGGGCTTCGAACGCGCCGAGCTGGCGCGCATCCTTGACCTCTACGGCCGCATGGTCGCCGCTGGCGAATGGCGCGACTATGCCATGAGCTTCACCCGCGACTATGCCGCCTTCAGCGCCTTCCGGCGCACCGCCGACCAGCCACAGATGCGGGTGGAAAAGCGCCCCGAACTGCGCGGGCGGCAGGGAATGTGGGCGCTGTTCGGCGAACACGGCCAGGTCCTGAAGCGCGGCCACGACCTCTCCGGCGTGCTGGCCCCGATCGAGCGGCGGCTGGTGAAGGCGGTGGAAAGCTAGCCGAGGGCTTGCAGTGCCCCCACAAGCTGGTCGAAGTGGTCGATCAGCAGGTCCGCCCCCAGTTCCGCTGGCGGCACATCGTGATAGCCGAAGCTGAGGGCCACCACCGGCATCCCGGCATTGCGCGCGGCCAGCACGTCGAAGGTGGAATCGCCCACCATGGCAAAGCTGCCGCCGCCGCAGCGGCCCACGGTTTCGTGGATCAGGTCGGGCGCGGGCTTGGCGCGTTCGCGGCCCAGCGTGTCGCCGCCCACGATGCTGGCGAAGCGGTGGGTCAGCCCCAGTTCGGCCAGCAGCTTCAGCGCCAGGTCTTCCGCCTTGTTGGTAACCACTGCCAGCAGCACGCCGCGCGCGGCCAGATCGTCTAGCGCGGCCAGGCAGCCGGGGTAGGGCACGGTGCCTTTTGCGATATTGGCCGTGTAATGCTCCAGCAGCACGCCCACCAGTTGCTCGAACCGGGCGCCGTGGACAGGCCCGCCGGTCACCTCCAGCGCGCGTTCCAGCATCCGCCGCGCGCCGCCGCCGATCAGGCCGCGGGTGACATCAAGGCTCACCTCCGGCCGCCCCTCGGCGCGCAAGGCCACGTTGACCGCCGGGCACAGGTCCAGCGCGCTGTCCACCAGCGTGCCATCAAGGTCGAAACCCACGATACGGAAGGGAAAGTTGGTCATATGCCTGCAGCCTGTGGCTGAGCCTTGTGGAAACCGCAACGATTTGGTGGCATGGCCCCAACATGACCGATACCCCCGATCTTGCCGCTCCCGTCGCCGTCGTCATCCTTGCCGCGGGCAAGGGCACACGGATGATGAGCGCCACCCACAAGGTGCTGCACAAGATCGCCGGCAAGCCGATGATCGAGCACCTGCTGGACCAGGTTGACCAGATCGGTGCAGAACGCACCGTGGTGGTGGTGGGCGAGGGGCGCGAGCAGGTGGAAGCGCGCCTGGCCGGCCGTGTCAGTTTTGCCGTGCAGGATCGCCAGCTTGGCACCGGCCATGCGGTGATGCAGGCGAAGGATGCGCTGGCAGGCTTCACGGGCGATGTGCTGGTGATGTTCGGCGATGTGCCCTTCATCCGCGCCGATACCATGCTCGCCATGTTGAAGCGCCTGCACGGCGAGGACGCGCCCGCCGCCGTGGTGCTGGGCTTCAAGCCGTGGGACGCGCGCCAGTATGGCCGCGTCATCACCGAAGGCGATACCATCGTGAAGATGGTGGAATACAAGGACGCCACCGACGAGGAGCGCGATTGCCCGCTGTGCAATTCCGGCGTCATGGCGGTGCGCGGCGACGTGCTGTTCGCCCTGCTGGGCCAGGTGGGCAACAACAACGCGCAAGGTGAATTCTACCTGCCCGATGTGGTCAACGTGGCGATCCGCGCAGAGGTGCCCTGCGCCGTGCTGGTTACCCCCGATCCGGACGAGGTGACCGGCATCAACAGCCGCGAGGAACTGGCCGCTGCGGAGAGCCACTGGCAGCACGGCCGCCGCGCCAAGGCCATGGCGCAAGGGGCCACGCTGGTCGCGCCCGAAACGGTGTTCTTCAGCCACGATACCGTGCTGGGCAAGGATGTGCTGGTGGAACCCAACGTGGTCTTCGGCCCCGGTGTGACGGTGGCCGACAACGTCACCATCCGCGCCTTCAGCCACCTGGAAGGGGCCACCCTGGCCGAAGGGGTGGAGATCGGCCCCTATGCCAGGCTGAGGCCGGGTGCCGTGCTGGAAACGGGTGCCAAGGTGGGCAACTTCGTGGAAGTGAAGAACGCCACGCTGGGCGAAGGGGCCAAGGCCAACCACCTGTCCTACATCGGCGATGCCACGGTAGGCGCGCGGGCCAACATCGGCGCGGGCACCATCACCTGCAACTATGACGGCTATTTCAAGCACCGGACCGAGATCGGCGCCGGCGCGTTCATCGGCAGCAACTCCGCACTGATCGCGCCGGTCTCGATCGGCCGCGATGCGATCGTGGCGGCGGGCAGCGCGGTCAGCCGCGATGTCGCCGATGGCGAATTGCGAATGGTGCGCGCCGAGCAACTGGTGAAACCGGGCTGGGCCGACCGCTTCCACGATGCGATGAAGAAGAAGAAAGAGGCGGCGAAGAAGTGAGCGACGAGGGTTACATGGACGAGCGCGAGCACAAGCTGGCCTACCTGCTGCAGGTGGGCCTCGACACCGCTTTCGGCCGCATGTCCGAGGGGCGGCGGGTGATCCCCTTTGCCGTGCGTGTGGCGGGATCGGGCGCAGTCGATATCTATCGCGTCGCCAGCGAGGAAACCGATACGCCGCTGGACCAGCTCTATGCCATCGTGGAGCAGGCCATGGCTGACCAGGCCGACGCCCATGACCTGCAGGCGGTGGCGCTGGTCGCCCCGGTCCAGGGCGAGGAGCGCGTGCTGGGGCACGGTTTCTTCCAGGCGATTCGCGTGCATCTGGAAATGCCCGACTATGCCCGCCTGGTGTTCCAGCCCTATCGCATCGATGCCGGGGGCGAGGGCGAGAAGAGCCAGCTGGCCCTGGGCAAGCTGGTCCCCGAGGCAGTGGGCCGGGCAGTGTTCGGCGACGAATCCGGCGGCAGGATGGTAGGGACTACGCTGTTCGCCTTGACATGATATCATGATATGATATCAATATATCATCATGGCACGGTTTCTCGTCGACATTCCTGAAGAAGATCTGGCGCGGCTGGATGCGCTGGCCAAGGCTGAAGGCAAGTCGCGCGCGGCAATCCTGCGCGAGGCGGTGGCCGATTACATTGCCGCCGAATCGAAGCAGGGTTTCGAGAAGTATTTCGGCCTGTGGGAGCGGCATGGCTCCACTGTCGACGGGCTGACCTATGAGGAACAGATGCGCAGCGAGTGGCCGGATGCACCGGTGCTGGCCACGCCCAAGACAAAGCGCACCGCTGCGTGAGTGAGCGCTTCTTCGATACCAACATCGTGATCGACATGCTGCACAACAGGCCTGCTGCATGGGCCGAGGTGCGCGCCGTCAGCCGCGCCTGGATCAGCCGGATGACCTGGATCGAGGTCATGTCCGGGGCACCTGACAACCTTGCCGCCGAAACCGAGGAATTCCTCCGGCTGTTCGCCATGAGCGAGATCGACGAGGAGATCGGCCGCCGCGCTGCGGCGCTGCGGCACCAGCGCAAGTCGCTCAAGTCACCCGATGCCATCATCCTCGCCTCGGCACAGGTTTCCGGGCGTATCCTGGTGACACGAAATACCAAGGATTTCCCGGCAGAGATGCCCGGCATCCGCGTTCCCTATACCCTCTAGTGAAAGCCTGAAGCAGCATGTGTGGAATTATCGGCATCGTCGGCAAGGAACCGGTGGCAGACAGGCTGATCGACGGCCTCAGGCGGATGGAATACCGCGGCTATGACAGCGCCGGCATCTGCACCCTGGCGGGCGGTGGACTGGTGCGCCGCCGGGCAGAGGGCAAGCTCAACAACCTGGTGCGCGAGGTGGCGGCCAATCCGGCCCCCGGCCTCGTCGGCATCGCGCACACCCGCTGGGCCACCCACGGCGCGCCCACGGCGGTCAACGCCCACCCGCACGCCACGGGCGAGGTGGCAATCGTGCATAACGGTATCATCGAGAACTTCGCGCAGCTGCGCGCCGAGCTGGAAGGCCGCGGCCGCCGGTTCGAAAGCCAGACCGACAGCGAGGTGGTGGCCCACCTTGTCTCCGAACAGGTCGAGGCGGGGAAGGGGCCGCAGGAAGCCGTGGCCGAAGTGCTGCCGCGCCTGCGCGGGGCGTTTGCCCTCGCCATCGCCTTCCGCGCCCATCCGGACATCCTGATCGGCGCGCGCCTCGGCTCTCCGCTGGTGGTGGGGTACGGGGAAGGGGAGATGTACCTGGGGTCGGACGCGCTGGCGCTCGCCTCGCTGACGCAGCGGATCACCTACCTGGAAGAGGGCGACTGGGTGGTGATCGACCGCCAGCAGGCCCGCGTGTTCGATGCCAATGGGGCTGCGGTGGAGCGGCCCGTGGTGGCCAGCGGCGCCAGCGCGGCAGCGATCGAGAAGGGCACCTTCCAGCACTTCATGCAGAAGGAGATCTTCGAGCAGCCGACCGTGGTGGCGCAGACCCTGCGCTCCTACCTGCGGCCACTGGAGCGGCAGGTGGCCCTGCCGCAGATGGACTTCGACATCAGCCGGATCGAGCGCGTGACCATCGTCGCCTGCGGCACCAGCTACTATGCCGGCATGGTCGCCAAGTACTGGTTCGAAAGCTTTGCCCGCGTGCCGGTGGACATCGATTTCGCCAGCGAGTTCCGCTATCGCGACCCGATCCTGCCACCCGGCGGGCTGGCGCTGTTCATCAGCCAGAGCGGCGAGACGGCCGATACCCTGGCGGCGCTGCGCCACTGCAAGGCCAACGGCCAGACCATCGCCGTGGTGGTCAACGTGCCCACCAGCACCATGGCACGCGAGGCAGACCTGCTGCTGCCCACCCACGCGGGGCCGGAAATCGGCGTGGCCTCCACCAAGGCCTTCACCTGCCAGCTTGCCGTGCTGGCCGCGCTGGCAGCGCACTTCGCGGTGAAGAAGGGGCGCCTGTCTGCCGAGCAGGAGGCCGAGATCGTCGCCCACCTGCTGGAAGCGCCGGCCTGCCTCAACGCCGCGCTGGACCACGATGCCGAGATCAGGGCCATGGCCCCGCTGATCGCCCCGGCGCGCGACGTGCTGTACCTGGGCCGCGGGCAGGACTTTCCGCTGGCCCTGGAAGGCGCGCTGAAATTGAAGGAAATCAGCTATATCCACGCCGAAGGCTATGCCAGCGGCGAGATGAAGCACGGGCCCATCGCGCTGATCGACGAGGCCGTACCGGTGATCGTGATCGCCCCCAGCGGCCCGCTGTTCGAAAAGACCGTTTCCAACATGCAGGAAGTGCGTGCGCGTGGCGGCAAGATCGTGCTGATTTCCGATGCCGAAGGGCTGGCCGAGGCGGGGGTAGGCTGCCTCGCCACGATCGAAATGCCCAAGGTCCACCCGCTGATCGCCCCGCTGGTCTATGCCGTGCCGGTGCAGTTGCTGGCGTATCACGTGGCCTGCGTGAAGGGCACCGACGTGGACCAGCCGCGCAACCTGGCGAAATCGGTGACGGTGGAATAGTGCTTCCCCACTGCCCCGGCTTTACCTGAAGCTAACGCTTTAAACGTATCGCAGGGGCGTGACGCAGAATTTCTCACTATTGCCCAGCCTGCCGCTCAACCTGGGCGCGAAGGAAATCATCGGGTTGAAGGATCCGGTGGAGGGCGATTGGGCGCGGCTGCGGTCCCTGCAATATCGTGACCTTCACCGCCACGCCATGCTGCGCGTGGCCGGCCACTCGATGGCGGCGGCGATTGCCGTTTCGCTGCTGCATGACGACAATCCCTGGTGGTTGCTGGCAGCCTGGCTGGTCCTGGTGGCCCTGGCCGTGTTCAACACGGTGAAGATCGAACACCGCCTGTCCAACATTGACAGCCGGGTGATGACCCGCAGCGAATTCACCGGCCATGCCCGGGCCATCGCCATGATGGCCGCGCTGTGGTCGTTGCCGATGCTGGGCCTGTTCACCTTCGGCGACGAGGGCGATCACCACGCGATGTGGACCGTGCTGGCCATGTTGGCGGCGGGATCGGCCGCCAACATGGCCCAGGCGCCCATCTCCTCGCTGGTCTGGGCCAGCGTCTGCGGCCTGGCCTCGGCCATTTCCTTCGTCATTTCCGGGGAGCCGCTGCTGGCCATGTCCAGCCTGGCCTTCAGTGCCATCATCATCGTCGGGTCGGTCTCCACTGCGCGCACGTTCCTGATCGCCCGCATCGCCGAGGCGGGAGCGGCGGAGAAGGACGAGGTGGTCAGCCTGCTGCTGCGCGAGTTCGAGGAGAACGAGGCCGACTGGCTGTGGCAGGTCGATCCGCAGGGCCGCATCCGCGCGGCCAGCCCGCGCTTTGCCTTTGCCCTGGGGCTCGATCCCAAGCAGGCCGAGGGCCAGCGGCTGATCGAACTGGTGGCCGGCGAGCGCTGGCAGGCCGGGACGCTGCCCCCTTCGCTGCACGAGCTGGCCGAACGGCTGAAGCGCCGCGAGAGTTTCTCCAACCTGACCGTGCAGGCCGAATTCGCCAGCGGGCGGCGCTGGTGGGAGCTTTCGGGCACCCCGGCGTTCGACGATTCGGGGCGGTTCACCGGTTTCCGCGGCGTGGGCAGCGATGTGACCGAGCAGCGCGAATCGTCGGAAAAGATTGCCTGGCTGGCGCGCTATGACACGCTGACGGGCCTGCCCAACCGCCTGATGCTGACCGAAAGCGTCAACGAGGCGCTGCGCTATTCCGCCCAGTGGAAGGCCCGCTGCGCCTTCCTGATGATCGACCTCGACCGCTTCAAGTCGGTCAACGATTCGCTGGGCCACCATATTGGCGACAAGCTGCTGGCGCAGGTCGCGCAGCGCTTGCAGCAGGTGATCGGCCCCAACGAACAGGTCGGCCGGCTCGGGGGTGACGAATTTGCCGTGGTGGTGCGCGATGCCTCGCGCGCCAGCTATGTGGCGGACCTGGCGCAGGCGATCATCGCTGCCATCGCCGCACCCTATTCGGTGGACAACCACACGCTGTACATCGGTGCCTCGATCGGCTCTGCACTGGGCCCGCGTGACGGGTCCAACGTGGAAACGCTGATGCGCAACGCCGACCTGGCGCTCTATCGCGCCAAGGACGAGGGCGGCAACGCCCACGCCCGGTTCGAGCCGACCCTCCACGCCAATGCCGAGGAGCGGCTGAAGCTGGAAGCATCCTTGCGCCACGCGATCGGCAAGCAGGAACTGGAGCTGGCCTTCCAGCCGGTGGTCAACACCCGCAGCGAGCACGTGGTCAGCTTCGAGGCGCTGCTGCGCTGGAACAGCAAGGATCATGGTTTCGTCAGCCCGGCCAAGTTCATCCCCCTGGCCGAGGACACCCGCCTGATCGTGCCGATCGGCGAATGGGTGCTGCGCGAGGCCTGCCGCGAGGCGATGACCTGGCCCAACGCCATCCGCGTGGCGGTGAACGTTTCGGGCGAGCAGTTGCTGGAACCCAACTTCGCCAGCACCGTGGTGCGCGCGCTGGCCGATACCGGCCTGCCGTCACACCGGCTGGAGGTGGAAGTAACCGAAAGCGTGTTCCTGCGCGATGGCCGCACCGCGCGCCAGACGCTGGAGGAAATCCTGGCCCTGGGCTGCTCGATCGCGCTTGACGATTTCGGCACCGGCTATTCCTCGCTCGGATATCTGCGCACGCTGCGCTTCTCCACCATCAAGGTGGACCGCAGCTTCGTGCAGGGCGCGGCGCAGAACAACGCCGAGAGCCTGGCGATCATCAACGCGGTGGTGGCCATGGCCAACAGCCTGGAGATGTCCACCACGGCCGAAGGCGTGGAGGATGCCGCACAGGCGGCGATGATCCGCGACCTGGGCTGCACCAAGATCCAGGGCTACTACTTCGGCCGCCCCATGCCGGCGCTGGAAGCGCGCAGCCTGGTGGTTAAGCGGCGGAACATCGCCGCAGCCTGATCGGCCGCACCTGCGTTGGCAGGGCCGACTAATTCCGCCGGCCGCGAATTACCTTGCAAAGCGAGAAGCTGTGAGCCAATTGGTCTTACCTAATTTGCGGCTCTGATCTGATCGAATATGAACTGGTCAGGCCAATTTGGCGAGAGACCAGCTATGCGATCCATGCGGAAAACTCTGAAGGCAGCCGCCCTGGCAACCGCAGCCCTGGTGCAGCTTGCGGGCTTGCCGGCGGTCAGTGCGCAGGAATCGGCTCCTGCCGCCGCGCCTGGGGAGGCGCAGGTTCACCGCCCCAACGTGCTGTTTATCATCGCGGACGACCTCAACGCCCGCATCGCGCCCTATGGCGGGAAGGCCATCACGCCCAACCTGGACCGGCTGGCTGCGCAGGGCGTCACCTTTGACCGGGCATACAGCCAGTATCCGTGGTGCGGACCCAGCCGGGCTTCGTTCCTCACCGGTACGCGGCCCAACACGGTGGGGGTGATCGACCTCAACACGCCGATCCGCACACACCTGCCGGACATTGTGACCCTGCCGCAGTATTTCCGGCAGAGCGGCTATCACACTGCGCGCGTGGGCAAGATATTCCACCAGGGGGTGCCCGGCGGTGTGGGCCGTGACGGGCTGGACGACCCCGCTTCGTGGGACGAACGCTACAATCCTTCCGGCTGCGACATGCAGGCGCTTGATCGGCTGGTTAACCTGACGCCGGGGATACCCTATGGCGGGGCGCTGACCTATCTGCGCCATGAGTGCGGAGATGCCCAGCAGACCGACGGGATGGTGGCCACGCAGACCATTGCCCTGCTGCGCGAGGCTGCCGCCAACGGCCAGCAGTTCTTCATCGCCGCCGGCTTCTATCGCCCGCACGTTCCCGAAGTGGTGCCGGAAGCCTGGTTCGATCTCTATTCGCCGGAGCAGGTGGTCATTGCCCAGACCATGCCGGAGCAGCTTGCCGCCGTCCTGCCCGCCTCGCGCACCTGGACGCCCGACAACCTGGGCATGACGGCGGACGAGCAGCGCCAGTTCATCCATGCCTATTACGCGGCAACCAGCTTCATGGATGCCCAGGTGGGCCGGTTGCTGGCCGCGCTGGACGAGCTGGAGCTGGCCGATGACACCATCGTGGTCTTCACCAGCGACCACGGCTTCCTGCTGGGCGAGCACGGGCAGTGGCAGAAGCAGCTTCTGTTCGAGGAATCGGCCCGCGTGCCGCTGATCATCCGCGTACCGGGCACCCGCAATGCCGGGCAGCGTTCGCCGCGGACGGTGGAGATGGTCGATATCTATCCCACTTTGACCGATCTTGCCGGGCTTCCCCATTACAGCCGCAACGAAGGCGAGAGCCTGACCCGGCTGCTGGATCAGCCCGATCTGGATAGCTGGACCAAGCCCGCGCTATCGCAGGTGACCGGCGGGCGCAGCGTGCGGACCGAGCGCTATCGCTATACCGAGTGGGAAAGCGGCCGCCGGGGACGCGAGCTGTACGATCATTCCAGCGACCCCTTCGAGCAGGTCAACCTGGCCGACGATCCGCGCTATGCGGGCGCAGTTGAACTGCTGCGTGCGATGCTGCCGCCCGAACCGGTCGAGGCTTTGCAGGACCGGTCGCAATACGATCCCGAAAACGACTGCCTGCGTGCCTCCGCCCGCTACGCCGGTGCGCCGCGCACCGCGCCGGGTGGCGCGCCCGCAGGTGGCGGCGGCGGTGACGGGATCATGGGCCTGGCGGTCTGCCCGGCGGCGGGCTAGCCCGCGCGGCTTCAGCCCACGCTCAACGTGGCAAACACACTCTCGAACAGCGCGCGGCCATCGGTGCCGCCGTGGTCGGCTTCGATCGCGCGTTCGGGGTGCGGCATCATGCCCAGCACGTTGCCGGCATCGTTGAGCACGCCCGCGATGTCGCGCTGCGAGCCGTTGGTCGGTTCGGCATAGCGAAACGCCACGCGGCCTTCGCCTTCCAGCCGGTCGAGCGTCGCCTCGTCAGCGAAGAAGTTGCCGTCATGATGCGCCACGGGCACCTGGATGACCTGTCCGGCCTGGTAGCGGCTGGTGAACAGGCTCTGGCTGCTCTCCACCCGCAGCGGCACGGTGCGGCAGATGAAGGTCTGCCCGGCATTGCGCATCAGCGCGCCCGGCAGCAGGCCGGCCTCGGTCAGCACCTGGAAGCCGTTGCACACGCCCAGCACCGGCACGCCTTTGCCGGCGGCGGCGATCACGCCGCGCATGATCGGGCTCTTGGCCGCCATCGCGCCGCTGCGCAGGTAGTCACCATAGGAAAAGCCGCCGGGCAGGGCGATGAAATCCAGGCCATCGGGCAACTCGGCATCGCCGTGCCACAGCCGCAATGGCGCGCGGCCGGAGATCTTTGCGATCGCATCGGCCATGTCCCGGTCGCAGTTGGAGCCGGGGAAGGTGATGACCGCGGCGCGCATCAGGCGACCTTCTCGATCCGGTAGTTTTCGATGACCATGTTGGCCAGCAGCTTGCGGCACATCTCGTCCAGCGCCTCGTCACTGGTCGAATCGGCCACGTCCAGCTCGATCAGGCGGCCCACGCGGACATCCTCCACGCCGGTGAAGCCCAGCCCCTCCAGCGCGTGGTGGACGGCACGGCCCTGCGGATCGAGCACGCCGGACTTGAGGCTGACGAAGACGCGGACTTTCATGGGGCTTGGCCTCGCTCTGCTGCTGTAAGGAGTCGCTTTGCTGGGTCCGCCTATGGCGCTGGCGGCGCGCAAGGGCAAGGGTGGGCAGAGCCTGGCAATGCGAACGGTCATACCAGAAAGTGCAATTTGCGACTTGGCGGGGCGATAGGGCCGCATTACGCGCTGATTATCTGGACTGGAGAACATTCGTGAGCAGCAAGGCCGCCCCCTACCTCTCGCCCCGTGCCCGCCGTCGGCAGGTGTGGCTGCAAATCCACCGCTGGCTGGGCATCGTCCTGCTGGTCCCGATGGCCCTGCTGGGCTTCTCCGGATCGCTGCAGGTCTGGCCGGAAGAGACAGTGGCCCTGTTCAACCCGGAGCGCGAGGTGGCCGCCACGGCCGACCCCGCCATGCTCAACGTGGACCACGTGGCCGCCGCGCGCGCGGCGCTGGCCGAATACGGCACCATTGCCGAGATCGAACTGGGCGAGCCGGGCACGGCCATTGTCGCTACCTCGGTTCCCTATTCTCCGCCGCAGCTTGGCAGCCGCGGGCCGGTGGCGCGGCAGGTGTGGGTGGACCCCGACAGCGCCGAGACGATCGACAGCGGCGACACCGCCGATTTCATGAGCTTCATGCACCTGCTGCACGGCATCCTGCTGATCCCTGAAGTGGGCCGCCAGGTGGTGGGGATCATGGGCTTGTTCCTGGTCATTTCCGGCGTGTCGGGCATCGTCATCTTCTGGCCCGGCCTGCGCCGCGCGGTGCAGGCGCTGAAGTGGCAGAAGCGCAGCGGGGCCATGTTCAACCTGCACCGCCAGTCGGGCTTCCTGCTCTCGCTGGTGCTGATCTTCGAGGCCATCAGCGGCGCGTGGATTTCCTTCCCCGGCTTCTTCGCCTCGCTGATCGAGCCTGGGGTTGAGCAGCCGCAGCGCCGCCGCCCCGGCGGGCCGGAGGGCACCCCGATGGAGGCGGAGCCCGCCGCCTGGATGGCCGCCGCGCAGAGCGCGCAGGCCGCCTATGACGGTCGCCTGACCGGCATCCGCGCGCCGATGGAGGAAACGCAGGCCTGGACCGTGACCATGTCCAGCCCGGGCAAGACTGCCGAAGTGACCGTGCCGCTGGCCGGCGGCGCGCCGCAGGTGAAGGAAGAGGTTGCCCGCCAGGGACCGCCGCCGCCCACCACCCGCGCGGGCGCGGTGGCCGGCTGGATGCGCGGCGCGCACTATGCCACCATCGGCGGCTTCGCCTGGCAGGTGCTGGTGTTCCTCAGCGGCTGGGCGCTGACTTTCCTCGCCATCAGCGGCGTGTGGGTGTGGGGCCGGCGCGAACTGTTCGGGAAGAAGAAGGCGCGCTGATTTACCGCCACCCGTTCGAGGCGAACGAAGTCGAGACAGGTCAAACGGCCTCTCGACTTCGCTCGAGGCGAACGGAGAGCAGCTATTGCTGTGCAGCGGGTTCCGGCAGCACCACGATCTCCAGCCGTTGCGCCGGATCGAGGTAGCGCTGGGCCATGGCGTGGAGGTCTTCCGCCGTCACGCTGCGGATCGTCTCCTGCCCGGCCATGTAGCGCTGCAGCCTGTCGGGCTGGGTCTGCGCGCGGTCGACCAGGCCGATCCAGCCGCCATTGGTCTTCAGCAGGTTCTCGTAGGTCTCGATCAGCGGGGCGCGGGCGCGTTGCAGCACGTCGGCATCCACCGGGGCGGCGCGCAGCGCGCTGACCACATCCAGGATCGCTGCGCGGGCCGCTTCCACCTGGTCCGGCGCAATCTCGGCCCCCACCGACATGGTGCCCCAGCCGGGATAGACGCGGCTGGTGTTGCTGTCGGCCACGGGCGAATACGTCTGGCCCAGTTGTTCGCGCAAGGAGTCGGTCAGTTGCAGGCGCAGCACGCGGCCCAGCAGGTCCAGCTCCAGCGCCGCGCGCAGGTCCTCGCCGTCGCGGGTGGGCCACATCATCCGTATCAGCGCCTGGTTGGCCTCGCCCTGGTGATAGAGCGTGCGGGGGGAGCGGTCGGCGGTGAAGCTGCGAACACGGTTTTCCGTGTATTCCCCGAAGGCCGTTTCGCGCGGGGGCAGGGCACCCAGCGTGCGGGCGACCAGGGCGATGGTCGCCTCCTCGTCGAAATCGCCCACCAGCGCCAGTTCCATCGCCCCGTTCTGCCAGCGCTCGCCGATCGACTGGCGCAGGCCGGCAAAGGTCAACGCCTGGTAGGCCTCCGGCGATTGCAGGGTGAAGCGCGGGTCCCCGTCGGACAAGATGCCGCCCAGCGCGTTGCCCAGCGTGCTGGCGGGCGTTGCATTGATGCGGGCGAAGAAGTTGGCCAGGCTGCGGCGATACTGTTCCTCGCCCGTGGGGCGATAGCCGGGATCGGTCACGGCGGCGGCGATCAGTTGCAGTTGCAGCTCCAGGTCGCCCGGCGTGGTGGTGCCGGATAGCTGGAACGTCTCGTCGCCAGCGCCGATGTTGATGCCCACCTGCTTGCCGGCCAGGATCGTCACCAGCTCGTCCAGCGTATGGGCACCCAGGCCGCCGGTGATCAGCGAACTGGTCATGGCCGTGGCCAGCGGGTTCTCGCGCGTGTCGAGCAGCTCGCCGCCATCGATGTTGAGCTGCACCGAGACGCGGTTCTCCTGCAGGTCGGTGCGCTTGAGGTTCAGCTTGAGGCCGTTGGCGAAAGTGATCGTGCGGATGCCGAGCAGCGGTTCCACCACGTCGCTTGCCACCGTGCCCACGGGGCCGAAATCGGTATAGGCGAACTGGCCTGCGGCTGCTTCCTCGCGCGCCACCAGCGGGGTGGCCATGCCGGCATCCCACGCGGCGCGCAGGGCGGCCTCGCCCCCGGCGGGCGCGGTGCGGCCGGAATAGCGGATCAGGGGGTTGTCCAGCGACACGGCATCGGCCTGCAAGGCGGCCAGCACGGCTTCCGGCGTGATCAGCGGCTCGTGCTGGATGAAGCGCTCCAGCGCGCTTTGCGGCGTGGTGGGCACCTGCGCGTCTTCCAGCAGTGTGAGCGCGCCGGTGATGAAATTGCGGTTATCGCGCGTGGCCGCCCCCGCAGCGTTCGCTTCCAGCGAGGCGCGCAGGTTGGCCACCTGCTCGGCCACTTCGGCCGGGGTAAAGCCGAATTGCAGGGCGCGGCGGTATTCCTCCTGCGCGGCGGCCAGGCCGCGCTGCCATTCGCCCTCGGCGGCCTGCACCACCAGCGAGGTGGAGCGCGCCTCCTGGAACACTTCCTCGGTTACGAAGCCGGCCCCGCGGAACGGTGGGTTCTCGTCACGCTGCAGACGCTGCAGGCGGCGGTTGACGATGGCATAGCCGATCTCGCGCAGCACCCGTTCGCGGCGGGTGGCCACGGTGTCGGGCCGGTCGATCCACGGCGCGGTGCGGGTGGCGGTCACCTGCTCGGCCAGCGCCGGGTCCAGCCACACCTGCGTTTCCCCGGCGCGGGCAAAGTCGAACGGGCCGGCATTGGCCGGTTCCTCCACGGTGGGCGCGGTCCAGCCGGCAAAGTGCTGGCGCACGGCGGCCTCTACCGCTGCGGCATCGAAATCCCCCACCACGATGATCGCGGCGTTATCGGGCCGGTACCAGCGGGTGTAGAAATCGCGCAGCCGCTGGCTGGTGGCGGTGCCCACGCTCTCGGGCGATCCACCCAGCCAGTTCTCGGCAAAGGCCGCGCCGGGATAGAGGAATTTCAACTGCGCCAGCGAGTTCTTGAGCTGGTAGGTATCACGAACCCGCAGCTCGGACTGCACCACGCCGATCTCGCGCGCCACGGCATCCGGGTCCAGCGTCAGCTCGCTGGCGGTCTCGCGCATCAGCATCAGCGCGGTATCCAACAGCGCTGGATCGTTGCGCGGCAGATTGAGCTGGTAGAGTGTGCGGTCGAAACCGGTGCTGGCATTGGTATCGGGCCCGAAGGCCAGCCCCTCGCGCTCCAGCAGGTGGACCATTTCGCCCTCGGGCACGCGGGTGCTGCCGTTGAAGGCCATGTGTTCCAGGAAATGGGCAAAGCCGGCCTGGTCTTCCTCCTCGCCCAGCGAGCCGGTGTTGATCCACAGGTAGACCATGCCCTGGCCCGCGGGGGTGCCGTTCTGGCGGATGATGAACTTCAGGCCGTTGTCCAGCACGCCAATGCGATAGCCGGTATCGAACGGCAGGTCGGACCCCGCGATGCCGAACGCCTCCAGCAGCGCCGGATTGACCGGCGCGGTGACGTGGTGGATGACCTGTTCCGGGTGCTGGTATTCCGGGGCCTGGGCCAGCAGGGGGGCGGGAAGGGTGACGGCAAGCGCGCTGGTCAGCGCGAAAAAGGCACGCAGGTTCATGGCCCGCTTGATGGCGCAGGAATGCTGAACGGGCAATTGCTTATCATCCGCGCCAGCCGGCAACGGCGGATCACCCGCCGCCTGGCGGGGCGTCCCCGGTTTGGGCCACATTGCACAACGGCTGGCACGCCCATATGGTCCGGCCGGGTTACCTGAAAGGCTTGCGCGTGAAACATGCATCCGCGAGATCGGGTCTGGCAGCAGTGCTTGCATCCTTGCTGCTCACGCCCCCCGCTATGGCTGAAGTGCCGATCCGGATCGCGGCATCGGGCCATGCGACCGTGCCCGTGGTTGGCAGTTTCGGAGAGCACCAGTTCGTCATCGATACCGGGGCCGAAGGCAGCGCGATCTACGAGGATTTTGCCAACACCCATGCCATTCCCGATGCCGGGAGCATGGAGCTTCAGGGCCAGACAGGCGCTTCCAGCCTGGCAACCGCCAGCATCGAGGCGCTGACGCTTGATGGCGTGCGCAAAGGCCCCATCGAAGCCGTCAAGTTGCCTCCGCGGACAGACGGGGTGCCGCTTGCCGGGATCGTGGGGCTGGATATTTTCGGGGATCGCACCCTTGATTTCGATCTGCCAAGGCAGCGGGTGGCCCTGCTGGCGCCGGGGCAGGTTCCCTCCGGTCTGCTGACCAACCCCGCCGCCGCCACGCCCACCGCCGGCGAGCTGCTGACGGTGCCCGTCCGCATCGGATCGGTCACCGCCACGGCCGTAATCGACACCGGCGCACGAAAGACCCGGATCAACTGGAACCTTGCCCGGTTGCTGGGGATTGCGCCGGAAGACCTCTCGGCGGGCGATACGATCTATGGGGCCACCAACGTGGCGCTGGAGACGGGAGCTACTGAGGTGCAGGATGTCCATCTGGGCGACCGGCACCTTGCGGTTGCCCCTGTGCTGGTGGCCGACCTCAACGTGTTCGAGGTCTTCGGGGTGGCCGACCGGCCAGCGGTGATCCTGGGCATGGACTGGCTGCTGGAAACCCGGATGGTGGTGGATTTCCCCGGCAGGCAGGTGTGGTTCGAACCGGCCATGTAGCCGGCCCTCGCCAGTCCTGCCCCTTGCCTGAGAGCAGCCCCGGCCTGCCTCCGTGGCGGAGGCGGCCAACACCGCAAGCCGGACCCGGTTTTTCCGGTGAAGCGGTTACTTCTTCGGCTTGGGCGGGGTGTTGCGCAGGCGGGTGCGGTGGGCGCTCATGTCCAGCACCTCGCCGGGCGAACCGTCATCCTGCAGCAGGCCCAGGCGGCGGGCGACTTCCTGGTAGGCTTCTTCCTCGCCCCCCAGGTCACGCCGGAAGCGGTCCTTGTCGAGCTTTTCGCCGGTGGTCATGTCCCACAGGCGGCAGTTGTCCGGGCTGATCTCGTCAGCCAGGATCACGCGGCTATAGTCACCATCCCAGATGCGGCCGAATTCCAGCTTGAAATCCACCAGCCGGATGCCGATCGCGGCGAACATGCCGCACATGAAATCGTTGATGCGGATGGCCATGGCCGAGATGTCCTGCATCTCGTCATGCCCGGCCCAGTTGAAGCAGGCGATGTGCTCCTCGGCCACCATCGGATCACCCAGCTCGTCGCTCTTCAGGTAGTACTCGATCAGGGTGTGCGGCAGCATCTCGCCCTCGGGCAGGCCCACGCGCTTGGACAGCGAACCGGCCACCACGTTGCGCACGACCACTTCCAGCGGGATGATCTCCACCTGCCGCACCAGTTGCTCGCGCATGTTCAGGCGGCGGATGAAGTGGGTGGGGATGCCGATGTGCGCCAGGCGGGTGAACACATGCTCGCTGATGCGGTTGTTGATCACGCCCTTGCCGTTGATGGTGCCCTTCTTGGCCGCGTTGAAAGCGGTGGCATCATCTTTGAAATACTGGATCAGCGTGCCGGGTTCAGGGCCTTCGTAAAGGATCTTGGCCTTGCCTTCGTAGATCTGGCGACGGCGGGACATGGGCAGGGAACCTTATTCTGGAGTGCTGGCAAGCACCGGAAAACGACAGCGCCCCGGCTGGCGAAGCGCGCTGCCTCGCATCCGCCGGGGCGTGCTGGGGCGGCCTATACACGCGAGGGGCCGCGCTGGCAACGTGCGGGCAGGTAGCGTTCCACCACGGATCAGCGATTTGTTTACCCGACACGGTTAACATGCGCGCCATGAAGCAGTTGCGCGCCTTTGGCATCTTCCTTGTCGTGATGTTGGTCGCAGGCGCGGCCTTCACCTCCTATGCCGGCTATGTCGTGGTGGTGGACCGGACAGGCATGGTCAGCCAGGCCAGCGTGGTCGGCTTTCACGGCGGGCGCAGCCTGCTGGGCCTGCCGGGCGGGCGATACTTCGGCATTCCGCCCTATGACGGCGCGGTGGAGGTGCAGTGCGCCGATGGATCGAGCCAGACTGGCGGCATCGTGGCGCGCGGCCAGTCGACCTATTTGACCGTGACGGGCGAGGGCACCTGCGCGCAGATCGGCTGATCTGAGCAGGGCTTACGTTGCGCCACGCAACGCATTACGGGTTTGCCATCAGGCAGCTTCCCCACTAACCGCCCGCTCCTGACAGGCCTGGCCTGGCAGGATCACAAGGGGCGCGACATGACAGCAGCGGCGCGGCGCCGGGTTTCCCGGCTGGCTCTTTTCGGCATGGCTTCGGCCCTGGCCTTTCCGGCTTTCGCCCAGGATGGCGATACCATCGTGGTCACCGGATCGCTGATCCGCGGATCGGCGGAAGATGGCGCGGCCCCGGTGGACGTGCTGGGCGGCGAGGAACTGGCCGCCCAGGGCAGCCCCACGCTGATGGACCTTTCCCGCAGCCTGCCGGTGTCCAGCGGGGTGATCGGCGATGCCAGCCAGTTCGACCCGCGCAGCCAGTTCAACCAGGGCGTGGCCAGCATCAACCTGCGCGGGCTGGGGCCGCAGCGCACGCTGGTGCTGCTGAACGGCCACCGCGTGGTCTCCACCGGGGCGGGCAACCTGCCGGTGGTCGACGTGAACCTGATCCCGCAAGCCGCGCTGGACCGGGTCGAGATCCTGAAGGACGGCGCTTCGGCCACCTATGGCTCGGACGCCATCGGCGGCGTGGTCAACTTCATCACCCGCACCGACCAGGACGGGTTCCTGGTGGGTGGTGACTATCGCTGGATCGACGGATCGAACGGCGACTGGAGCGCCAGTGCCAGCTATGGCCGCGACTATGGCATGGTCCGGGTGTTCCTGGCCGGCGGTTACCAGCGGCGCAGCGAACTGCGGATTACCCACCGCGATTTCACCTGGCGCGATTTCGACGAAAACCCGCAGGGCGGTTTTTCCGGCGGCGGCAATCCCGGCAACTTCGATTTCAACGGCAGCGCGGGTGGCACGGCCTTTACCGCGGACCTGGGCTGCGAAGGGCTGGGCGGCTTCCGCAGCCTGCCCGGCTCCACCGCCGACCTGTGCAACACCAGCTACCTCGGCTTCACCAACCTGGTCGAGCCGGAGGAGCGCTGGCAGGCGCTGGGCGAGTTGGAGTTTACCCTGGCCGATGGCGCGCGGCTGCGCGTGGGCGGGCTCTACAGCCATACCGATACGGTGCTGAACACCAGCCCCAGCTTCCTGCCCACCATCGCCCCCAGTGCCCACGCGGCCTTTGGCGGGACGGGCCTGTTCGTGATCCCCGCCTATGCCCCGGCGCTGGCCGACTATTGCGCGCGATTCGGCGCGGCGGCGGGCTGCTCGCTGGGCGCGAACGGGCAGCCGGACCAGCCGGCGCTGGCATTCCCGGTGCGTTTCCGCCCGTTTCTGCTGGGCGGCAACCCGCTGTTTGCCAACGATCGCGGCACGGCAGAACTGGACTATCGCGCCAGCCTGTACCAGCTCAACGCCAACCTCTCGGCCGACCTGACCGACGATCTGGCGCTGGACCTGGGCGCCACGTTCTCGCGCAACGCCCGCTATTTCGAGGTGGGCGACAGCCTGGTGGACCTGTTGCAGAATGCCCTCGCCGGCTTCGGCGGGGCCAATTGCGCCTATGCCACGCCGCAGAGCCGCGCGGGGTTAAGCGCCCAGCAACTGGCCGCCGTGGCGGGGACCAACGGCTGTTCGTATTTCAACCCGTTCTCCACCGGCGTGGCGATGAACACCGTGATGGGCACGGCCAACCCCAATTATGCCGGCAACGGGGCCTTTGCCGGCCAGTCCACCGCCCCCGGGCGCGGACTGGTGAACGACCTGGCGACCATCGGCAATTTCTACCGCGTCTCCGCCCGCACGGCCAACACCACGCAGCTGGTGTTCGATGCCGTGCTGTCGGGCAACACCGGGATCGACCTTGGCGGCGGGCCGGTGCGCTTTGCGATTGGCGCCCAGACGCGGCACAACCGCTATGCCCGCACTTTCGGCGGGGTGGGCAACCTGGATGCCTTCCCGTGCCCCGGATCGGCGCTGGACCCGGCGGCCACCTGCGCCACGCAGACCGGCGCGCTGGGCTTCATCGGCGCGGGCCGCAACTATGCCGTGGCGGATGACGTGGCGGCGCTGTTCACCGAATGGCAGGTGCCGCTGGTCGACACCCTGGACCTGCAGCTCTCCGCCCGGTTCGAGGACTTCAGCGGTAACGGCGGCTCCAGCTTCGATCCGCAGGCGCGGCTGCGCTGGCAGGCGGCGGACTGGCTGGTGCTGCGCGGCGGCGCGGGCCAGACCTTCCGCGGCGCGCCGCGCAACCAGACCAGTGCGGACCTCGTCTCGCTGACCTTCATCGGCGGGGCCTTCCGCGCGGTGGACCTGCTGGCCAACCCGGGCCTGGCGCCCGAAAAGGCGACCACCTGGAACGCCGGCGCGGTGATCGAGAGGGGCGGCTTCCATTTCAGTGTCGACTGGTGGCGCTACGATTTCAGCGGCGCGATCGAGAACGAGCCGGTCGGTGGCATGGTCGCCGCCATGTTCGGCGCCAGCGGCACGGCCAATTGCGGCAACCCGGCCTATGCCGCCTTGCAGGCCCGCTTCACCTTCAGCGGCGGGGTCTGCGCGGTGGGCAACGTGCAGCGCATGGCCACCTATGCCTTCAACTCGGCCGATGTGACCACCAGCGGGCTGGACCTGTCCGGCAGCTACGATCACGATCTGGGCCCGGCGCAGGTGCAGGTGGGGGCGGCGGGCTCCTATGTCTTCACCTATCGCATCGGCGATCAGGTGGTGGCGGGCGTGCCGGTGCAGGGCGCGTTCAATGCCGTGGGGCTGCTCAATTTCCAGACCACGGCCTATCCGCTGCCGCGCTGGAAGGGCCAGGCCTGGGCGGGCGCGCGGCTGGGCGACCACTGGCTGCGGCTGCAGGTAAACCATATCGCGGGCTACGAGGACCAGCGCGGCGCCGCCGTGTTCGGCCCCAACCCGGGCACGCTGGCGGGCGCTTCGGTCACCGGCGGCAAGCGCATCACCGCCTTTACCACGCTGGACGCAGTCTGGCGCTGGGCGCTGCCAACGGACACCACGCTGAGCGTCACGCTGGCCAACCTGCTGGACGCCGATGCCCCGTTTGCCCGGCTGGACCAGAACTTCGATCCCTTCACCCACAGCACGCTGGGCTTCACAGCCAAGATGGGGATCGCCCAGGCGTTCTGAGCCATCCTGCAACGATATGTTCAGGAACGAAGGGCCAGGGTTTGCGTAACCGGTAACCGGCTGCCACTGTGCGGCCCAACCCAAGTTACGGATTCGCAATGCCTCTGTCGATTGTTCCCGTTTTGCTAGCATCAGCCACGCCTGTTGCCCTGCCGGCAGATGCGATTCCCCCCCTGCCGCTGGCGGGTGAGGAAACCACGCTGGCCCTGGCCCAGCAGGGTGAACCGCTGCCCCAGCCGCCCGCCGCTGCCGCCGGGGGCGATGCACCTCCGGCAGAACAGCCGATCACCGGCGATGACGTGATCATCGTGGAAGGGGCCGTCGGCCCGCCGCCCGGCGATCCGGCAGCGCAATTGAACGAAGCGGTGTTCGATGTGGCGCAGGATCTTGACCGGGCCGTGATCGGCCCCGTGGCCGAGGTTTACGAGGACGACCTGCCCAAGCCGCTGCGCAATGGCCTGCGGAACTTCCTGCGCAACCTGCTGGAACCGGTCAACGCCATCAACTTCATGCTGCAACTGAAGCCGGGCAAGGCGTTCGAGACGCTGGGCCGCTTCGTGATCAACAGCACCGTGGGCGTTGCGGGCCTGTTCGATGTGGCTTCGGACGATCCGTTCAACCTGCCCTGGCGGCGCAATGGCCTGGCCAACACGCTGGGTTATTACGGCGTGGGGCCGGGACCCTATTTCTATCTGCCGCTGATCGGCGCGACCACCTTGCGCGACATGTTCGGCAGCCTGGTTGACCAGGCGGTGGTCCCCTTCATCGTCGGCCCGCCGCTCGATACGCCATATTATGCGGTGCCGGCCTACACGATCAGCTCGCTGCAGTTCCGCATGGAGTTTGACGAGACGCTGGGCGAAATCCGCGATTCGATCGACCCCTACACGGCGCTGCGCGAATACTACCTGTGCCGGCGCGAGCGCGAGATCGAGGCGCTGCACAACCGCCCGCCGCCGCGCGACTGCCGCATTGCCGCGCTGATGGGCGAGCTGGACGAGGAGCCGGTTGCCGCCGCTCCCTCCGCAACCGGCGCTATGACGATTCCGACCGTTGCGCCGGTGGCGCCCGCTCCGGTTGAGCCAGCCCCGCCGGTGGAGGAAGTGCCCGCCGAACCGGCGTTCATTTCCGAACCCGTGGTGCAGCCGCTGGCCGCCTAGAACAAGTCGGCCAGCCAGGCCACCAGCACCGCTGCCGGCACGAAGACCACCTGTGCCAGCAGCGTGCCGGCCAGGCGGCTGAGCGAGATCCACCCGATTGCGCGGCGGAACGCGCCCTCGCTCACCTCGCGCTCCAGTGCGTCGTCGGTCAGGGCGGACAGCTGCGGATCGATGAAGGCGAACAGCAGGATCGTGGCCAGGCCATTCACCACGGCGGAAAGCTGCGAGGCGGTGACGCGGAATTCCGGGTTGAGATACCCGGCATAGAGCGAGGCAAGCACGCCGGTCGCCAACAGCATCTGCGCCAGGGCATTGGCCGCCAGCACTTGCCAGGTGATCCCCGGCGGCATCCCGCCGCCGCGCAGGCTGGCGGCGTGCGGCACCGCGCCCGAAGCCCGCACCGCGCGCAGGCCATCCGGCGTCAGCGCGGCAAAGGCCAGTCTCACTACGGATCGGTGCCGCTGGAAGTGGTCGATCGCGTGAACGAACAGCCGCTGCGCCGTGGGCAGCAACACGATACCCACCAGCACCGCAAGGCTGCCTGCCAGCAGCACCAGCCGGAAATCGGTGACGAGCGTCTCCCCGCCGCCGTTTACCAGCCGCGTCTCGATCCGGCTGGCCAGGAATGGTCCCAGGAAACTGTTGGATGTGCGGCTGAACAGTACCAGCACGTTGAACAGGGCCAGGCTGGTGGCGATGCGCCGGGTGCGCACTCCGGCAATGCGCGCGGCATAGGCCAGGGTGCCGATTAGGTTGATAAAGGCGGTCAGCGCGCAGATGATCGCCAGTTGGGTATCCATGTTCGGGAGGTTCCTGCGGGTGGGCGGGTTGACTGCTAACCCAAGCGGACGGATAGACAAAGCGTCATGCTTTCCCAAAAGACCCGCTATGCCATCCGCGCCATGCAGCACCTGGCCGACAATTACGGCAAAGGCCCGGTGCAGCTTGCGGAAATTGCCGAGAAGCAGAACATCCCCGCCAACTTCCTCACCGTGATCCTGTCCGAACTGGGCCGGGTGGGGCTGGTGGTCAGCCAGCGCGGGCGCGATGGCGGTTATTGGCTGGCGCTGTCGCCGGTGGACATCAGCTACGGTGACCTGATCCGCGTGATGCGCGGCAGCCTGGCCCTGGTGCCCTGCGCCAGCCGCTTCGCGCACGAAAAATGCAAAAATTGCGTGGAAGAAGGCGAATGCCGCACCCGCGCGCTGATGCTGCGGGTGCGCGATGCCACGGCCGAACAGCTCGATGCCGTGCGCCTGTCGGACCGGATTGATCCGGTGCCGGGGTTTACCGACGACCAACTGGAAGCCTGATCGCTTCGCCGCACGAAGGCTTCCTATCACCGCAGGACGCAAAACTTTGCGCCACGCCGTATTGTCAAGTAATTCGCTTGAGTTTAGGGGGGCCTGTAACCAAGGCCAACCCGAAAGGACTCCCATGCCCCGCGATAGTGAGCAGCCACCCGACCAGGCCCGCCGTCTGGCCGAGGCGCTGGGTGTCGTCTCCGATGCCCTCTCGCGCCTGAAATTCGGCGCCATCCAGCTCGTCGTGCATGACGGGCGGGTGCAGCAGATCGACGTTACCGAAAAGCGCCGCCTGGCCGATTGACCCGACAACGGGCACCACGGCAGCAGCACTCCTTTATCCCTTCCCTGGCAGCAGACTGGACCACCGGATGATCGGCCTTTTCCTAATCGAAAGCCTCATCCCATGTCCCAAGTGTTCGTCCGCCGCCTGCTGCTGTCCGCAGCCGTAATCGCCTTTGCCGTGCCTGCTGCCGCGCAGGATGCTCCTGCTACCGCAGCCTCGACGCAGCCTGAAGCCGACGACACCGCCCCCGACGATGCCATCATCGTCACCGCCCGTCGCCGCGAGGAGCAGAGCCAGGACATCCCGCTGGCGATCAGCGTGGTCGGCGGCGAGCAGCTCGACAACACCGGCGCCTTCAACGTGGGCCGCCTGCAGCAGTTGACCCCCACGGTGCAGTATTACAGCTCCAACCCGCGCAACACCTCGCTGTCCATTCGCGGCATCGGCGCGCCGTTCGGCCTTACCAACGACGGGTTCGAACAGGGCGTGGGCATCTATGTCGACGATATCTATTATTCGCGTGTTGCCTCGGCCACGTTCGACTTCCTGGATGTGGCGCAGATCGAAGTGCTGCGCGGGCCGCAGGGCACGCTGTATGGCAAGAACACCACCGCCGGCGCGATCAACATCCAGACCAACCAGCCGAGCTTCACCCCGGAAGGCCGCATCGAGGCGACCATCGGCAACCTGGGCTTCAAGCAGGTGAAGGCGGCGCTGTCCGGCCCGCTGAGCGACAACGTGGCCGCGCGCCTGGCGCTGTCGGGCACCAGCCGCCGGGGCACCTTGTTCAACGTGGCCACCGGCACATACATCAACGAACAGGACAACATCGGCTTGCGCGGGCAGGTGCTGTGGCAGGCTGGCGACACGCTCGACCTGACGCTGTCGGGCGACTACTCGACCCAGAATCCGGAATGCTGCGGCACGGTCTATGTCCGCACCGGGGCCACCCAGCGCCCGCTCTACCGCCAGTACGAGGCGCTGGCCGCCGCGCAGGGTTATGCGCCGCCCAGCCGCGACCCGTTCGACCGGCTGACCGACGTGGATGCGGACCTTTCCGCCAGGAACGAGATCGGCGGCGTGGGCCTGCGCGCGGTATGGGACCTGGGCGACGGCACCCTGACCAGCGCCACCGCCTGGCGCTTCTGGGACTGGGGTCCGGCCAACGACCGCGATTTCACAGGCCTGCCGATCACCACCCGCAGCCAGAACCCCAGCCAGCAGAACCAGTACACGCAGGAACTGCGCTACAACTATTCCGCCGGTAATGTGGACGCGGTGCTGGGCCTGTTCGGCTTCCACCAGACCGTGCGGACGCAGGGAACGGAAAGCCTCGGCTCCGCCGCCAGCCGCTGGCTGCTGAACCCCGGCAACGTGCAGGTCGGTTCCAGCGGCTGCGCCACGCCGACCACGCTGGCCTGCGATCCCACCGTGCTGGACGGGGTGGTCGCCTACAACGACATCCGCCTGGACAACACCAGCGCCGCGCTGTTTGGCCAGGTGAGCTGGGAAGTGACCCCCGGCCTGACCTTGCAGCCGGGCGTTCGCCTCAACTGGGACAAGAAGAACGGCCTCTATGAACGGCTGGTGTTCGATGGCGCGGACAACCCGGTGCTGTTCCGCGATGCGCAGGGCATTCCGATCACCAATCCGCGCACCGTGGCCCGGCGAGATGCGCTGACCCCGCAGCGAATCGAGCCGTCGTTCAGTGACTGGAACTTCAGCTACGACTTCACCGCGAGCTACCAGATCGCGCCGGAAGTGCTCGGCTATGCCACCTACGCCCGCAGCTTCAAGACCGGCGGCATCAACCTGAACGGCGTGCCCAACGATTCTCAGGGCAACCCGCTGATCGCGGTGGGAGCGATCCGGCCGGAGACGGTGGACCACTATGAAGCCGGCCTGAAGACCGAACTGCCGGGCCGGCTGGGCGTGTTCAACCTGGCGGCTTTCCGCACCGATGTCGGCGATTACCAGGCGCTGGTGAACGCCGGGCAGGTGAGCACCACGCGCGGTTACCTGGCCAATGCCGAAAAGGTCCGCACGCAGGGTCTTGAGGCGGATATCACCGTGCAGCCGAGCGACCGCTTCCGCGCCTATGCCAATGCCGCCTACACCGATGCCAAGTACGTCCGCTTCACCGGCGCGCCGTGCCCGCCGGAACTGTCGGGCGGTGGTTCGGGTACGCCGGTGGCGGCACCGGGCACGCCGGGCAACAGCCCGGCCAGCTGCGACATCTCGGGCCAGCGGATCGCGGGCGTCTCGAAGTGGAGCCTGTCCTACGGTGCGGAAGCCAATGTGCCGGTCAACCTGCTGGGCCAGCCAGGCGAGGTGTATCTGGGCTTCGACGGCAATTTCCGCTCGCGCTTCTCGTCCAACCCGTCACCCTCGGCCTATACCTGGATTGACGGCTACTCGCTGGCCAACTTCCGGCTGGGCTTCCGTACGGATGAAGGCGCCAACCTGTTCGTGTGGGTCCGCAACGCATTTGACGAGGAATTCTTCGAACTGCTGAGCGTGGCCCCCGGCAGCACCGGCCTGATCGCCGGCCAGCCGGGCGACCCGCGCACCTTTGGCCTGACGCTGGCGCACAACTTCTGAGCGGGCGATGAGGCGGCCGGGCCAAGTGCTGCCTGGCCGCCAACCGCAGGCGCAAACGGAGGGTTGGCGTGGCGGCTGCTTTCGCGCCTGTCAGAAAGGCTAAACGCAGGCGCGAAAGGAGGGTTGGTGTGGCGGCTGCTTTCGCGCCGGCCAAAAAGGAGAGTGGTGCCCAGGGGCGGATTCGAACCACCGACACGACGATTTTCAGTCGTCTGCTCTACCCCTGAGCTACCCGGGCCACGCCTCTGCTGCAGCCCTTGGTGAAGGGCGAGCCAGCGATGGAAGCGGCGCTATGGCGAAGGCTCCGTCGCTTGGCAAGGGGCTTTCTTAATCTTCCCGGGCGATTTCCTCGGGGTCCGCAGGCGGGCCGGGCACGGCGTAATCGTCATTGAACCAGCGGGCCAGATCGCGGTCGCGGCAGCGGGCCGAGCAGAACGGGGTGAACTCTTCCACGCGGGGCTTGCGGCAGATGGGGCACGAGCGATTCATGGCGCGATTCATGCGGCAACCGACTGGGCGAATCCGCCGTGCAAGGCAAGCGCGGGATCGGCCTTGGTGTTCACCGGGCGGCCGAGACGGCGGGCCAGCTCCTCCAGCCAGCCGGGCCGGATCGCGGCCAGCACGGCGGGCGCGGCGGTGAGGAGCAGCGGGCCGGTGCCCCTGTCGCCCTCGGCCGTACGCAGCAGCAGGCGGGCGGCGGCCCCGGCAGGATCGAACTGCCAGCGGTGCAGCAGCGAGGGACGCTCCAGCCGGGCGACAAGCTGGACGAAGCCGAAGCCGTTCATCGCCGTGCGTTCATGATCGAAGTCCGCCAGATGGGCAGCCAGCTGCACGTCCACCGCCTTGCGATCATCCTTCCCCTGCAGCGTGGGGAAATCGATGCCGATCACCCCGCCAAGGCCAAGCGTGGCAAGGGCGCGGGACAGCGGCTCCACCGCCGCCAGGGCAAGCGCGCGCGGGGGCAGCAGCCCGTCCACGTCCACCAGCGTCATCGCCGGGGTGGCGGTGATGGTCAGCGATCCGCCGGGGAAGGCCACCAGCCCGTCCTGCGCGGTTTCGATGACCGATTCCCATGTGTCGGCGGGGAAACGCCGCACCACCTTCGCGCCCAGCCGCTCGGCAAGGGTGGGGGCGGGGCGGGGGGTGTCCTGCGTCGGGCGGGCCTGGGCCAGCTTGACGCGGCGGCCTTCGCCGATGCGGGCGCGGGTCACTTCCAGCCGGATCGTGCCTCCTTCGCTGGCGCTGGGGGGCAGGCGGTCGACCAGCGCCTCCTCGCCGCTGGCAAAGCGGGCGCGGCCGCGCGGGGAGGTGCGCGGCTTGGCCACAAGCTGCGCGTCCTCCACCAGACCCGCCTCAAGCTGGCCCGGCCAGCGCACCTGCGCAGCCAGCACGCCATCGCCCGCCAGCAGGATCGCCCGCTCTTCGCCGATCCCGTCCTCGATCAGCCAGTCAGCCAAGGAGAAACCCCGCAGCCAGCAGCAGCGCGCGCGTTTCGAACAGCGGCAGGCCGACCACGCCCGAATGGCTTCCCGCCAGCCAGGCCACCAGCCCTTCGGCGCGGCCCTGGATGGCATAGCCGCCCGCCTTGCCGTGCCATTCGCCGCTGGCGATGTAGGCATCGATCTCCTGCGTGGAGAGCCGCTTGAAGCGCACCTGCGTCTCGCTCAGCCGCTCGCGCATGGTGCCATCCGGGGCCAGCAGGGCCACGGCGGAGAGCACCCAGTGGCGGCGACCGGACAGCAGCGCCAGGCAATCGCGCGCGGTTGCCTCGTCTTCCGCCTTGGGCAGGATCCGGCGGCCGCAGGCCACCACCGTGTCGCCCGCCAGGACGTGCGAGGCGGGGTCGGCCGCCGCCAGCGCCTTTTCGCGCGCCATGCGGGTGGCATAGACGCGCGGCAGTTCGGCCCTCAGCGGCGTTTCGTCGATATCCGCCGCGCGCACGGCTGCGGGCATCACGCCCAGGCGCGCGATCAGGTCGCGGCGGCGCGGGCTGGCGGAAGCAAGGATCAGGGTCGGGCCCGCCATTGCAGCGGTCCCGCGATTACTGCGGGCCGGGCCCGCCGCGTCCCGGCATGAAGCGGTAGGTGATGCGCGCCTTGGTCAGGTCATACGGCGTCAGCTCGCACAGCACCTCGTCCCCCACCAGCACGCGGATGCGGTTCTTGCGCATGCGACCGGCGGTATGGCCCAGCACTTCGTGACCATTCTCGAGCTCCACCCGGAACATCGCGTTGGGCAGCAGTTCCACTACCTTGCCGCGCATTTCGAGGAGTTCTTCTTTGGCCATAAGCGAGAGCTATTCCGTAAATTGTAAGGGGCTGGGGGCGCGCCATAGCGGCGGGAAGGCGAAAAGGGAAGCCTAGCCGCACCGGGCGGGGGAAAAAGCCCGTATGGCGATACGATCGCGACAGGTGGCATACATTTGAGACACTTTATTACCCGACTGCGGGTTGTGCGGTTCTCGCCTGCTGAACATATCGCACTGCACAACAGGATCAGGATCAACCCCCCGCGTGAAAAACAGCCGCCTATCGCAATCCGCCAGCCTGGCCGCGCTGGCCGCAACCCTGGTGCTGGCGGCCAACCCGGCCCTGGCGCAGGATGCCACCGGCCAGGTGCCGCCGGCGACTCCCCAGGCCCCGGCAGCAGGCGATGCGGCGGACGAGGCGGCAGCCGCGGATGACGACATCATCCTGGTCACCGGCGCCCGGCTGATCGGCGCGGTGGAGGCGGTGCAGCCGCCGATCCTGGAGCTGAACGAGGCCGACATCGCCGCCTATGGCGCGGGCTCCATCGCCGAACTGCTGACCGCGCTGGGCCCGCAGGTGCAGAGCGGACGCGGGCGCGGCGGCGGGCAGCCGGTCATCCTGGTCAACGGCGTGCGCATCGCCAACTTCCGCGAACTGCGCAGCTATCCGCCCGAGGCGATCGAGAAGTTCGAGGTGTTCCCCGAGGAAGTGGCGCTGCAATACGGCTATTCCGCCGACCAGCGCGTGATCAACGTCATCCTGAAGCGCAACTTCGCCAGCCGCGAGGTGGAGGCTGAATCGGAACAGCCGTGGGATGGCGGCTATTCCGCACAGGAGGTGGAAGCCACCTATGTGATGATCAATGGCCCTTCGCGCCTCAACGCCAACCTCAGCTGGGGCAACTCCAGCGTGCTGACCGAGGCCGAGCGTGGCATCATCCAGTCCAGCCCGCCCACCTATGCCACCGATCCCGATCCGGCCGCCTATCGCAGCCTGGTGAGCGATTCATCCTCGCTGGAAGGCACGCTCAACTGGTCCACCCGCATCGGCACCGGCAATTCGCTGAGCCTGTCGGCCAGCTACGAGCGGGACGACAACCTGCGTTTGCAAGGGCTGGACAGCGTGCTGCTGGTCGCTCCGGGAGGGGCCAGCGCGCTGCGCACCTTCAACGTGGCCGATCCGCTGACGGTGGACGGGCGCACGCAAAGCTATGCCACGGGCGCGGCGATCAACCTGGGGCTGGGCGACTGGCAGGTAACCGGCACCGCCGACCTCACGCTGGGCCGCAGCTATTCCACCACCCAGCGGCGGCTGGATACCCTGTCGCTGGTCAATGCCGCCGCCGCGGGCACGCTGGCGCTGGACGCGGACCTGGGTACGTTCGCCGATGCCGGCGCTGACGAGGCGCGCAGCCGCACCTATACCGCCGATACCCAGGTGACCGCACGGACCAATCCGCTGCGCCTGCCGGCGGGCGATGTCTCGCTGACGCTGGATACGGAAGCGCGCTGGAACGGGATCAGGAGCACCGACACCCGCAATCCCGGCGTGCTGACGGATCTTTCCCGCCAGCGCGTGGCTGGCGGGGCGAATGTGGCGATCCCTCTGACCAGCCGCGACGAGGAGTTCCTTGGTGCGATCGGCGATCTGACCCTGAACCTGAGCGGCGGGGTGGACGAACTGTCCGACTTCGGCACCCTGTATGACTGGACCGCGGGCCTGACCTGGGGGCTGACCGACAAGCTCACCCTCAACGCTACCTACGTCAACCGCGATACCGCACCCACGCTCAGCCAGTTGGGTAACCCGGAACTGGCGACGCTCAACGTCCCGGTGTTCGACCTTGTCCGCAACGAGACCGCGCTGGTCACCGTGATCACCGGCGGCAATCCGGCGCTCCTGACGCAGAACCAGAGCGACTGGAAGCTGGGCCTGCAATGGGAACTGCCGTTCATCGACAACGCGCGCTTCACCTTCGATTACATCAACAACAGCTCCACCAACGTCGCTTCCGGCTTCCCGGCGCTGACCCCGGCGATAGAGGCAGCCTTTGCCGATCGCATCACCCGCGATGCCAGCGGGCGGCTGGTGCAGATCGACCAGCGGCCGGTGAACTTTGCCCGGCAGGCCCAGGACCGGCTGCAATTCGGCCTGAACATGTCGGGCCAGATCGGCTCGGCATCGGGCGGGCAGGGTGGTGCGGGCACCGGCGGCGCTCGGGCTACCAGCGGCCCGGCAGCGGGCGGACCGGCTGGCGGCTTCGTGGGCGCAGCCGGCGAAGCCGCGCCTGCCGCGCCTGGTGCCGGGGCAGCGTTCCAAGGCAATCCCGAGCGCTTCGCACAGTTGCGCGCCACCTTCTGCGGTGCCGACCAGGAAGCCCTGCGCGCCCGCCTGAACGCGGTCCTGCGCGCCCAGGCCGATGGCGAGGCCCCGCCGGTGGGCGAGGACGGGCAGCCGATCACCATTCCGCCACAGATGTTGCAGCGCATGGCGGGCGATGACGGGTTGATCGACGAGACTGAGTGGGCAGCGACGCGCAACCGGCTGTGCTCTGCCGAAGGGGCCCAGGGCGGGGCCTTCCGCGCCGATCCGGATCGCTTCGCGCAGATCCGCGTCACCTTCTGCAGCGCCGACCCGGAGACGGTGCGCGCCCAGCTCAACGCGGCGATCCGCGCGGCGGCGGCGGGCGAGGCTCCCCCGGTGGGGGTGGACGGGCAGTTGCTGGCCGTGCCGCCCGCCATGCTGCAACGCATGGCCGGGGAAGACGGGGTGATCGACGAGGCCGAATTTGCCCGCGTGCGCGGCACCATCTGCACGGCTGACGGGCAGGCTCCCGCCGGCGCGGGTGGCCCGCCGGGCGGGAAGCAGACGCAAGGTGGCCCCGGTGATCACGCCCAGCGTCCCCTCCGAACC
>NZ_WTYV01000004.1 GCF_009827655.1 Alteraurantiacibacter buctensis
CCACCTGCGGCCAGCCATGGCGGCGGAGGCAATCTTGCACTAACAATCAACACGGACCACTCGGTGGGGGCCGATCAGTGCGCGATGACGTTTTGACCGCCATTGTGACCGGCGGTGGCGGGAAGGAACGACTTGTCGAAGCTGCGGACGCAATCCTGGACGCGGCGGAAGTGGGGCCGGGTGTGTTCAATGCCCTGACCGAACAGGCCAACCGTCCCCGCTGGCGCGACAAGATTGCAGAACTCTACATCAACATGCTGCTGAGCGGGCCACAGACGCACGCGGTCAACATCGTGTCGAACACCCTCACGGCAATGGCCCAGCTCCCCGAGTTTGCGGGCGCGGCCCTGATTGGTCGGGCGCGGCAAGCCTTCACTCGCCAAGCGCTCGATCGCGTGCTGGGTAGCGAAGTGGGCGCGCGGGCCTTCGGGCTGTTGCAGGGGGCCAGAGAGGGCGCGCGCATGTTCGCCCAGGGCCTTCGCACGGGTGAGCCTGCGGACTTCGTTAGCAAGGTGGAGGGCCAGCAATTCCGGGCCATTTCCGGCCTGAAGGGCGAAGTTATCCGCGTGCCCACTCGCCTGCTCACGGCTGAGGATGAATTTTTCAAGGGCGTTGCCCGTCGCATGGAACTGAACGCGCAAGCTGTGCGGGTGGCCCGTGGCGAGGGGTTGACGGGCGATGCCCTGCGGGCGCGCATTGCGGAACTGTCGGCCAATCCCACCGATGACATGCTGGCCCGCGCGCTGGACTACGGGCGGTATCTGACTTTTCAGCGCAAGCTAGGGCCATCCGGTCAGGACATCTCGAACTTTGCCAACCGCAATCTGGTCGCCAAGGTTTTCCTGCCATTTGTCCGAACGCCGATTAACCTGCTCAAGTTTGCTGTCGAGCGGTCGCCTGCCGCGCCAATCCTGCGTGAATGGCGGAAGGATTTTGCCGCCGGTGGGGCAAGCCGGGACTTGGCGATTGCGCGGGCCACTATCGGGACGGGCATGGGGATGCTGGCCTATGAGGCTGCTTTGCAGGGCTTCATCACCGGCTCGCCGCCGACCGATCAGGCGAAAGCCCGCCTGCTCTACGCTGATGGCTGGAAGCCCTACTCAATCCGCATTGGTGACACATACTATTCGTATCGCCGCCTAGACCCGTTCTCGACCACGCTGGGCATGGGTGCCGATATGGCCCTGATGCCGGAAGGTATGAGCGAAACCCAGCGGGAGAATGAGGCGGTTATCCTGACCGCTTCGATTATGGGCAACCTCGCCAGCAAAACGTGGCTGTCGGGGATCTCCGATCTGCTGGAAGCCCTGTCGGACCCGCAACGCAATGCCGAAAGGTTGCTGGAACGTCTGGCAGGCTCCTTCACGGTGCCCACGGGTGTCAATCAGGTGGCCCGCGTCATGGACCCCACGCAGCGGGAAACGGACGGCGTGCGCGATGCCGTGCAGAACCGCATTCCCGGCCTGTCCGATAACCTGCTGCCGCGCCGTAATATCTGGGGCGCGCCGATTGTCGATCAGGGCGGGTTGGGGCCGGATATTGTCTCGCCCATCTGGCAATCGGAAGCGGCCCGCGATCCGGTCAACCTCGAACTGATGCAGTTGGATTATGCCCCCGGCTATCCGCAGCGGAAGGTTGGCGGGGTGGAACTGTCGCCTGAAGAATATGACGCATACCTGGCACAGTCCGGGCAGGCCGCGCATGATGAACTGGCGCGGCTGGTGCGCTCGCCCGAATGGCGGGCCATGCCGGACGATGACCGGATAGACGCGGCGCAACGGATTGTGCGGGAAGCGCGGGCCGATGCGCGGGCGCAACTGTTCGGTGGATCGCCTGCGGCTGACGAATGGGCAGATTTCGAGCCGGTGGAGTGAGTGCGGATTAGGCAGCGACTGACAAGCTTGGGCGCGTCAAGTTCCCCTTGAGCCGGGAAAGGCGATCCAATTCCATCGCTGCCTGATTGTCAGGTTTCCCAGCCAAAGTTGCCTCGACGATCTGGCGGATCAACTCTCGTTTGCGACTGTCGATCCGTTGCAACTCGCAAACTAGCTGATTTTCGCGCTCAAGTGTCATATCAGCCTCCATTAGCATTCAATATGCCTACTAAGGGCCTAAAATGCAAATCGTCCTAGGATCGCAAAGCGACCTGCGTGGCGATCAGGCGCGCTAGGACCCGGACGGTATCCACGTTCTGAGAACGGACATCCTGAGGGTTCCGTTTAAAGCGACCCGCAATATTCGACGTGGCTGTCACGACCCCCCAAACGCGATCTTCGAGGCCGACTATGATGGGGATTGCGGCGGCTGACACGTATTTTTGAACGTCAGTTTCGAGGATCTTCCCGCTAGGTGCCAAAAACCTGCCGTTCCACTCCGCGTCATATGCATTCGCAACAACTACTTCCTCCGCGTCGGCCCACGCCCAACCAGTGAAACCCTCTTTGATCTTCCAGTTGCGCCCTTCGAGTTGCTCCGCTCCTCGCTCCGCCCAATGGACGGCAACGCGCTGCATTTGTTCTTCGCTATCAACCGTGGCTAAGCGGAAGACTGAGAACGCCCAGCGCTCTCCTACATCGAAGCCGATTGCGGCGTGTAAATTTATGCTTCCAACAGCTAAGATAGCTCTCAATACGTCGTCTATCGGCGTTTCCCTAGGCAAGCTTTCACACGCTTCATAGATATCGGACTGCATCTCAAGAAGCGCACGCCTTTTGTCGTCCAATCGAAGCAAGCCATCCCGTTCAACAAGATATCTCTTGACCTCCGTTAGGTATGCTCGGGCGTCTTGTAACAAGTCCGGTGTCTCCCAATCGGCCAAGAGGAGCAGCACGCCACCTGAAAAGGCGGATGCGCCCCCACCCACGACGAGCAAACCTTTAAGGGTGACTAGGCCGTCACCTGACGAGGCAAATAATTTGCCTTCCATCGCGCCGCCTAGAGCACCGATAAATGCACCGCCCAAGATCAAGCCAATTTTTATTGCGACTTGCCAATAGCTCGATTTTCGAAGTGAAGAAACCAAACGCCCCCAGAGTGCGGCCTCTGCTTCGACCAATTCAGAATCGGTCATTCCTGCCCCCCGTTCAATTTGCCCAGAATGCCAATGCAAGCGTTCAAGTCAAATCGACAAGCAGCGGACTCTTGCCCGGAGGTGCTGATTGGGGCTGGCGGAGGGGGCTTTCGTGTCTTTTGTGCCTAACGTGCCAGGCTGCCCATCATGATTCTTGAGAATGGATCGCGTTGCGAGGCCCCGCGCTGCAATGTAGCCTTTGCGGAGGCGGCAGGGGACTGAACATGCTGGAGCGACCTCGTGAGGGCGAGAAACTTCGTGCTGGAGTAAACTGGTGGAAGTACGCGTTCTTCGTTGCCATCATCGCATTCGAACTCGCGAGGGAGTTTGCAGTCTTGGCTTCTTCCAACGGCGCTGAGGCAATTCGTGATGCAGACCTCTTTCATCTGGATGGCTATATCAGAGCGGAAGGAACATGGCGTCGTTCGGATGGCGGTGAGCGCTTATTGCCTGGGACGGTGACAATTGAGTGCCTTCCCGAGATGGGGAAGTGCATAGAGGCGTCGGTGACTTTCGTGGATCAGTACGTCTCGACGCCGGAAATAGACTGGTTCGATGCTCGTTTCTCGGCCGATGCAGTCACATATGAAAACAATCGACCTGATTGCGCGCGATACCTTGTTCGGCTCGATATCCCGCAGCGCCGTGTGACCGCCGTTCGAGAAAAGGTCCCCAATGCAAGCAACCCCTCTTGCGCTGTCCTTGAAGACAGGATCGAGATGGAGTTGGCAGACGGCCTAGACCCCAATCGCAGCTCGTTTGGCGAGCACAACGTTCCACTTTTGCGAGCAATAGCGGCTGTCGTGAACGCCTTTTAGTGCGATCAAGGATCCCGTGGTGATTTCTATGTGATTGCTGGCGCCGATATGCAGTCTCGGAACGCCACCTGCAAAATTGCAAAATAACTAATGTTTTCAGGGTGGTGGACGCACTAGGGCTCGAACCTAGGACCCGCTGATTAAGAGCCATGATCAGAGGGTCCTAGCACGTCCGCATGTGTCCAAAAATGGCGGAATTCTGGGATTCAGAGTCCGCATTGTTCTTGAAATGTTCGCCAGTATCCACTACAAAAAGCTACCTAAGGTAGCAGGTACATATGGCGAACAAAGTAGGTTTGACGGACGCTAAAATCGCAGGGCTGAAGGCGCCGGCTGCGGGTCAGATTGAGCTCGCCGATGGTATCGTCCCCGGACTTAGGCTCCGCATGGGTGCCAGCGGTATCAAGACGTACATTCTGCGCAAGAGGGTTCAGGGCAAGTGGTTGAATGTGACGATCGGACGCCATGGTCCGAGTTTCACCCTGGCCCACGCCCGCAAGAAGGCGCGCGATCTGCTTGTCGATGTCGAGCAGGGCAAGAGCATCGCCAGAAAAGCGGGCGCAAAAAGAAAGGGATCAAAAGGCGTCGGGACAGTCGCGGAGCTCTACGAGACGTACCTTGCTCAGCAGATCGAGGGCAAAAAACGGAGCGCGAGGGAGTTCGATCGGGTCTTCCGAAAGTACATTGAACCGGAGATTGGAGACCGGCTCGCGGACTCCATTACCCGAAGTGATGTGAGCCGCTTCGTTGAGAAGATTGCGTTCGAGCGGGGCAAGGAAACCCTGACGATGGCGCGCATCGTGTATCGCCATCTTTCGACCTTCTACACGTGGGCGCTCACCAGACTTGAGCATATGCCAGCCAACCCCTGCCGGGATGCGTGGCGCCCGAAGCGGAATGAACCTCGAGATCGTGTACTGAGCGACCGCGAGCTAGCGGCACTATGGCAGTCTGCTGTCGAGGATGGCTATCCATTCGGTCATCTTGTGCAGATGCTTGTCCTTACGGCTCAGCGCCGGGGCGAGGTGCTCGATGCCGCGTGCGACGAGTTCGATTTCAAGGCGAAAGTCTGGACAGTTCCGGGTGACCGAGCGAAAAACGGCAAGGCGAATGTGGTGCCGCTATCCGCGCAGGCCCTGGCAGTCATCACCGAGATATTCATGGCGGCTGGCATCGACCCCGACGAGGCCCACAAGCAATCCCAGATCCTGTTGGCATCGAAGGTCACCAATACGAACAGCGTCAGCGGACTATCGAAGGCCTGGAAGCGGATTAGAGCAAGCGTGGACGAGAAGCTCGGCTATGAGGCCGGTCACTTCACAATGCATGATATTCGACGGACGGTGGCAACCGGTCTCCAGCGTCTTGGTATACCCTTGGTGGTTTCTGAGGCGGTCCTCAATCACCAGTCAGGATCAGCTATGGCTGGCGTCGCTGGGGTCTATCACCGTCACCAGTATACCAACGAGAAACGCGAGGCGTTGGCGTTGTGGGGTAAGGAGGTAATGCAGATCGCAGCCAAGTACCCAGCCGAGGCCAAAGACGGCTAATCTCAAAGGGGATCTCACCCACTACAAAACCGCCCAGCCACAAACCGCAGGACGATGGACCCGGCTCCGGCCATTTCGAGCCGATCTCTAGAAGCGCCAATGGCGAAGGACGTCGCGGACATATCCGGGCGTCTCGCCATTGCGGGGAATGCCGCCTGCGCGTTCTACCGCCCCTGGACCGGCATTGTAGGCAGCCACCGCGAGGTGAACCACGCCGAACTTGTCGAGCATCTGCCGCAGATACCGTGCAGCGCCGAAGATGTTAGCCATAGGATCGAAGCGATTGAAGACCCCGAGTTCTTTTGCCGTTGCGGGCATCAGCTGCCCAAGCCCCGCAGCGCCCGCCGGACTGACGGCCAAAGGGTTGTAGCGTGATTCCGTCCAAACGAGTGCATCGAGCAGGCCGGCAGGCAGTGAATACTTAGCTTCCGCCGCATAGATGTGGGGCAGGTAGCTTGCTCGCCTGAAGCCGGATGGGCCAGGTTGGGCCTTTGGCTCGTATCTGTAGGGCAAGTTGACGCGGCCAGTTTGTGGCATAGTCATAGCAGGTGCCGGGCCGCTTTGGGCGGATCGCCAGAGCCCATGCTCAACCAGCTGGAAGCCGTTTGATTCTGCAGCAATCCGGATGCCGTCGGAGTGGCTGGCGGGGGCTTCGATCATGGCTGGCGTGGGCAAGTCCTGGGCTCTGGCGGGGATAGCAGAGGTGATCGCGATGCCTGCGATCAAGATAGCTTTCATTCTCATTTCTCGATCCTTGTATAGCCGAATCGAGTTAGAACATATAAAGAACATATGGCGTAGGAAAATGGTTTGGCGCTGGTGCAGAGCGGAGGCTGCACGGGGCGGGCACCGCAACCGGAGTAGGACGATGCCCCCGTTAAACAATGCTCATCAACTCGAACGCCGCGCCCGCACCATCGTCGAAAGCCTTCACGGTACATGGCGTAGGGGCAAAGGCATGTGCTGCTGCCCCGCTCACGACGATCGTACTCCATCGCTGAGTGTGACCCTGGGGCGCAAAGCCATCCTGTTTCATTGCTTCGCGGGATGTCCGAATGAGGATGTCATTGCGGCACTGGATCGCCAGGGCGTTCGCAGCCGCGACCTTTTCAACGGCGCAGACGCCAGGAGCATCGAGCGGCGAAGTCATGGCGATTTCAGCCCCAATGCACGGCGCTTGTGGCAATCGGCTACGGCGATCTCCGACAGCCCTGTCGCACGATACCTTGCGCAGCGCGGTCTTCTCCCCGCAGCCGATCAACTCCGTTACCTGGCGCGCACGCCGCTCGGGCCGCGCGGCACCGCCCAATTTCTCCCCGCGATGCTGGCCGCAGTCACAACCGACATTGGCATCATCGCAGTACACAGGACTTTTCTCGACATCGGAAGCGGCAAATTGGCAGGCTTTGAGCGGCCCAAGCGTGCACTAGGCAGCCTCGGCTGCGGTGCCGTCAGGCTTGCGCCTGCAAAGCAGGGGCGCCTGGGCCTTGCCGAAGGTATCGAGAGCGCCCTGTCAGCAATGCAGCTCTTCGGGGTCCCATGCTGGGCAACACTCGGAAACGAGCGCTTCGGCCTTGTTGCGATCCCGGAAAGCGTGCGTGAGCTCTATCTGTTCATCGACAATGACGCCGGGGGCGCTCTCGCAGAGGAGCGAGCGCTGAGGGCATATGCTGCGCCTAATCGTGTCATCCACTCACGAGCACCAGCGTCGCCCGGTTTTGACTGGAACGATGAGTTGAAGTCCCGGCTTGCCCGTAAATCTGATTCGTTGGGCAGAGGGGAGGGGGCCTTTGGCTGATTGAGGCCTGCCAGCCGCAGGACCTCGTCAGGAGGTTCCCATGTCCAATTCGTCTCTTGCCTTTGCCTTCGATAAACCATCACCGCCCGTTGTTGCGATGGCGGCCCAGACCATGGCTTCAGAGCTCGCAGCAGGCCGCGCGCTGTCACGCAGCGACATCAGCCGTATCATGACTGCGCACTTTGGAGGGAGTGATGCTCTCGGGCGATGGTCAGTTCGCGATGCTCACGCCGCGATCGAACTTGCGCAAGTTCAATACCTGCAAGCATCGGATCCGATCCGACTCTCGGCCCGGATCGAGGAAGCAGACCGGTTCTTCTGTTCCCTCGAGGCCCGAATTTCGACCCAGACCAATCGCAGTGAAGAGCAGATCGAATGGCAGCAGTTTGCAACACCGCCCCGCGTTGCCTGGCTTGCTGCCCGGGCTTGCGCGCTCGTCGCAGACGAGCTCGTGCTAGAACCGTCGGCCGGAACAGGGATGCTCGCGGTCTGGGCCTCCAAGGCCGGCACACGCCTTGCCTTGAACGAAATCTCGCCGCTGCGCCGCGACTGCCTGAGCGCTCTGTTTCCGGCTGCCCGCGTGACCCGGCATGATGCCGAGCTCATCGACGAATTGCTCGATCCGGCAATCGCACCCAGCGTCGTGCTGATGAACCCGCCATATTCTCATGGGATCGAGCGGGGCCACGATGGTCGCACCGGGGGGAGGCATCTGCGCTCGGCCTGGAACAGGCTTGCCCCGGGCGGGCGGCTGGTTGCGATCATGCCTGAATGGTTCGATTGCACCAGGTTTCTGGTGGGGCTGAAGGGGCCAGTGGCTCTGCGGCTCAATGCCGCGGTCGGGGCGACCAACGACGCCCTGGCCCGTGAGCTCATGACTGCGGACCTGTCGCGCGTGCATGCCATGATGCGCGGTACTATCGCCGATCCGCTGACCGCGCCGGAAGCCGCCCGCATGGCGGAATCGATCCGGGCCGTTTTCAACGTGAACGCCAAGGCGCTCAAGCTGCTGCCGACTGCCGGACCTCGTTTCTCGGTCCGCCAGTGGATCGAGGACGGGGCCGATAGCGCCCGAAGCGAAGGCTCGATCCTGTTCATCTCGGCTCGCTATGTCGACATGAGCGTCTGCGCGCAGCTGCTCACGCTCTGGCTCGACACGGCCATGAACACGCTGATGACGATGCCCCGCACCCGCGATCTCAAGTGCTGGTTCTTCGTCGATGAGCTCGGCGCATTGCACCGCCTGCCGGCCCTCGAGAAAGGCTTGCAGACGGCGCGCAATTTTGGCGGCGCGATTGTTCTTGGCCTGCACGCCTATGCCAAGCTCAAGGAGGTCTACGGCGAGAACATGGCGATGACGCTGGCATCGCTCGCCCGAACCAAACTGATCCTTGGAACCGCCGACCGCGAGACAGCCACCTGGTGCTCCGACTTCATCGGCCATCGCCAGGTCAGGGACATGGAGGAGGGCTACACTTACGGCTACAACAATGCCCGTGATGCGGTCAGCCTCACCCCGCGCAAGCACATCGAGCCGCTCCTGCTGCCCGACCAGCTGATGAACCTGCCGCGCCTGTCAGGGTACATCAAGTTCCCCGACGGCTTTCCTGCTGCGCCGGTCAAGCTGAAGCCCGTCGACCGACCCAAGCGGGCGGAGACCTTCATCGCCAGGGTCAAGGAAAGCCCGAAGGCAAGGGGCACGGTGCCCCATCCGGGGGCGGAGCAGGCAGAGCAGCCGATAGCGCCGACAGGTAGCGAGCATCCCTCGTCCAACGATGACGGAGCGGGCAAGCCGGTCGTCCCAAAGCAAGGAGAGCTTGCCCTGGATCAGGGACCGAAAGTCGCGCCGAGACAAGAGCCTGACGCGCCAGCCAAGGACCTTGAACGGGCAGTGGAACGCACACCCGGCAAGACGTCGAAGAAGCGGGAACCGGCAACTCGCTCCGGCCAGGAGAAGGCAGGCAAGGCCAGGAAGGAGCGGTCGAACACCAGAACCGATGCCCCGCCGCGAAAGGCTGGACCTTCCGCCCGCCCGCTTCTCCCGACGGGCGAAGCCTCAGCGACTCCGGATCAGTCAGCTTCTGCCAAGGGTGCTGCCCGGCCCGGCGCGCCCGACACTAAGGCGCTGCAAGAGAGCAAGCCGGATACCCCGAAGAGCCAAGGTTCCAGCGATGCTGCTGCGCGCAAGCTGATGCTTGAGGATGGATTGCGGGAGCATGAGCCTCCGCCGATCACTGGTCCCGATCTTGGCGACATGGAGATGTGAGCATGTCGCTGGGATCCTCGGCATGGGGGACCGCCCCATGCTGTCGGTAGCCAATGTCCGCACCGCCGGCGGCGCGGCCAACTACTTCGCTGCCGACAATTACTACACGCGGGCTGATGCCGATCGCTCGGGTGAATGGCTAGGGAAGGGCGCTGCGGCGCTCGGGCTCAAAGGGGCCGTAGACGCGCGGCAGTTCGAGGCAATCCTCAAGGGGATGTTGCCTGACGGAAGCCGCGTCGGCAGTGACAACCGGGCGCACCGGGCGGGGACCGATCTCACCTTTTCGATGCCGAAAAGCTGGTCGGTCCTCGCTCTGGTGGGCGGCGACAAACGGATCCTCGACGCCTACGCCGCGGCCGTCCGGGAAACCCTGCGCTGGGCCGAGAAGAACCTTGCCGAGACCCGCATGGAGGTGCGGGGCAAAGAACGTGCCGTCCAGACCGGCAACCTTGCGATCGCGCTGTTCCAGCACGACACCAATCGCAACCAGGAGCCCAACGCCCACTTCCATGCCGTCATTGCCAATGTGACGAGAGGGACCGACGGCAAATGGCGGGCGCTGCGCAACGACAAGCTCTGGCAGCACAATACCTTGCTCAATGCCATGACGATGGCGCGGTTTCGTTTGAGCGTCGAAAAGCTCGGCTACGAGGTCGGTGAGTTCGGCAAGCACGGCAATTTCGAGGCCGTCGGGGTGCCCAAGGCGGTCCGCGATGCGTTCAGTTCCCGGCGAGCGGAAATCCTGGAAGCGGCCGCCCAGATGAACTTCTCAGGGCCAGGCGTTCTCGATGCAGCAACCCTGATGACCCGGGCCGACAAGGGGCGGATCGAAGACCGCGATGCGCTGACGCAGCAGTGGCAGGAAACGTCCGCAAGGCTGGGCTTTGATCCCGCCACAGTGACTGCCAGAGCCAATGCTCGCAGTACGCAGGATCTTGGCAATGTGATCGGTGTTAGGCCCACGATCCGCGCGATTGCCCGCAATGTTCAGGCCCTTGCAACCTCCCTTGCTGAGCGGCTCGGCCTGCGCGAAAATGACCCGTTGATACCTGCCCGGCTGACCAATCGCAGCGTCGAGCAGGTCGCTGCAATTCATGCGGTCGCCTCGGCTGTCCGGCACCTTGGCGAGCGGGAGGCGGCCTTCACGCGGGCCGACATCTACCGTGCAGCGCTTGGTTTTGCGCTCCCGACTTCGCTTGCAGACATCGAGCACCGCGTGGACCAGCTGCTCCGCCAGGGGCATCTGGAGAAGGGCAAGGGGGCCGACCGGGAACTGCTGACGACACGCGACGCTATCAGCCTCGAACAGCGCATCATTGCCGGGGTTGAAGACGGGCGCGGCGCCGCGCCGGCGATTGTCTCTCCTGAGCTTGCGGGGACCCGTCTGCAAGCCCTGTCCCAGATCAAATACGGCCTGACCTTGAACGCGGGACAGGAAGGGGCAGGGCGTCTGCTGCTTGCCTCAAACAACCGCATTGTCGCAATTCAGGGCGTTGCGGGAGCGGGCAAGAGCACGGTCCTCAAACCTGTCGCCGATATCCTGCGCGAGGAGGGCAGGGGTGTGCTCGGGCTCGCGGTGCAGAACACGCTGGTCCAGATGCTCGAGCGCGATACGGGTATTCCATCGATGACGGTGTCGCGGTTCCTCGCTCGGCACCGCGACCTCCTGGAAAGGGCCGATGCGGACCGTCTCGCCGAGGCGCGGGCCGACATGCGCGGCACCGTCGTGCTGCTCGACGAGGCCTCGATGGTCGGCAATGCCGACAAGGAGAAGCTGGTGCGCCTCGCCAACCTGCTCGAACTCGGCCGCTTTGCGAGCATCGGGGACCGCAAGCAGCTGGGTGCCGTCGATGCTGGAAAGCCGTTCGATGTGATGCAGCAGGCCGGCATCGAGACTGCGGTGATGGGTACCAATCTTCGCGCACGCAGCGAAGGCCTGCGTCAAGCTCAACTGGCAGCGCAAGAAGGGCGCATCGAAGACGCCATGCGCCATTTGGCACCCCAGGTGATCGAGGCGGGGAATGATACTGTTGTCGAAGCTGCTGCAGCCTGGCTGTCCCTGTCGACAGCCGAGCGCGAGGCAACCGCAATCTATGCCTCAGGCCGAAACCTGCGCAGCGCCGTGAACGATGCGGTGCAGACCGGCCTTAAAGCGAGCGGCGAGCTTGGTCCTGAAACCATGCAGCTCCGGACCCTTTCGCGCGTCAATGTGACCCGCGAGGAGCTGCGCTATGCGAGCACCTATGCGCCCGGCATGGTGGTCGATGTCGCGCGGCGTCAGCGCAGCCAGGGCCTTGCAGCAGGTAAATACCGGGTGGTTGGAACCGATGTGGCACGCGAGCGAGTCACGCTGGAGAACGAGCGTGGTCGCCAGTTCGAGTTTCGTCCGGGTCAGATCAGGCCGCAAGGTGAGCAGGATCCGCTGCGCCTTTTTGAAGTCCGCGCCCTCGACATTTACACCGGGGACAAGATCCGGTGGACCCAGACCGATCACCATCGGGGCCTGCTCAATGCCGACCAGGCCCAGATTGTTGCAGTCGACAAAGAGGCTGTCGTGGTGAAGACATCCTTCGGCGCAGAACACAGGCTGGAGCAGGGCGACCCGATGCTCCGCCGTCTCGATCTCGCCTATGCTCTCAATGCCCATATGGCTCAGGGGCTCACATCGGATCGCGGTATTGCGGTAATGGATAGCCGCGAGCGCAATCTCGCCAACCAGCAGACATTCCTGGTGACAATCACGCGGCTGCGCGATGGCTTCACCCTCTATGTCGACAATGCTGGCAAGCTCGAGGCGGCGGTCGAGCGCAATGCCGGCATGAAGCGCTCGGCGCTGGAAACAGTCGATCTCCTCCGCGATGCGGCATCCAAAGGGCAGGCCAAAGATCGTGTGGCTCCTGAGCAGACACGTAAACCGCCAGAGCTTGATCGGTCGATCACCAAGCCCTTCGAAATCGGCATCTAGCGTCCTGCTGTCCCCACGCGTCCGCACATGGCCGGTTGACGATAAGTTCTTTATTTGTTCTCATTAGCCCATGCCCCGAATCTCCGACGATATCCTCCTCACCCATCTCGAAGTCGCGCTGGCCGTTGCGCCGGAGCACACGCTCGTCCGTCTCAATGCCGATGATCCACGCGCCCAGCGCAGCGCCAGGGTTGATCTGGCTCGTCATCTTGTCGAGCGCATGCGCGGTTTCACCATCGAAGGCGACAGCCATGGCTGCCCAGGCGCGCAATCGTGCCTATTTCCGGGCGATCTGTCGCCGATCGGATGAACTGGTAGTCTTGTCGAGGAGGGTTACTGGAGTGGCCGGTCCGGGGCGTTGGAGCTCAGCTGGCCAATTCGCTCGGCGATAGCCTGCCATGTCCGAATGCCTGCCTCGTCGCCAGCAAGTGCGAGAGCCCCAATCTGTTCGGCGACGTGCAAGGGTGCCTTGTCCCCATGGGCTCGCAGGACATGGTTGGCGCAGGCCCAGAGCTCCCAGTCGCTGAGCATCAGCCGAGCGCGCTGATGGCCGCGCCAATCGTCGCGTAGAGACCATAGGCGACGAAGGCTGCGGCAAGAATGAATTCGAGGCGGAGTTTGAATGCAGTCGGACGAGGCTGTCCGGCGGGCCATATCCGGTCGCAGGCAAACCCGTTGAACCCCGAACGCTCCCCGACCACTTCGACACGAGAGCCGATGAATTTGCGTACCTGGCGGGTGTTGTCGAGTTCCCAAGTCCCGCCACCGTCAGTTCGCAGCACCGGTCCGTTGGCCGCCCATTCGACGATGCCGGTCAGATGCGTGGTGCTGTTCACCGGCAAGCCGGGCCTTTCCAGTAGCGATCCCAGCGCAGGACAGTGCCGGTCTTGATCATGGCGCATGACAGATCGGCACCTGACGGCAGACGGCACCAGGCAGCGGTCCTGTTTCCGCCTGCGGATCCCTCGGAGCGGCATGTGAGACGCGGACCTCTGACTACCACGTGACCGGTCGAGATCGTTCCGCGCGCCCCGCCCATCAGCCGTACCAGCGCATCGCGCGCCTCAATCGCCGTGGCATCGGGGCAGGGCTGGTTGGTGCGGCAGGTGCCGTCCATTTCTCGCGCAGCGATGCCGGCGATCCGAAGGTGAGGGCCTTCCGCGCACCAGACCGGACCGTCACCATCCCAGACGTGGGTCGGTGTGCAGGTGAAGGTCTGACCGGAGGCGACGATGGATGCTGCAAGCAAGGCAAGTATCATATGGCTCCCTTAGAGTGCTCGTCCGAACCAGAGAACCCGCCCGACGATATTGAGCGTCCGCTTCTCGAGACCGCGCCAGCTTGGATAGGCTGGGTTGTCGCTCAGAACCGACGCGCGCTTGCCCTGCGGTTCGAGGGCAATCCGCTTTACGCTCAGCATGTCGTCCATCCGCAGGACATAGATCCCGTCTCTCAGGCGCGCCTGGCCGTCCCCGAGATCGACCATGACTTCGTCGCCATCATGAAGGGTAGGCTCCATGGAGTCGCCATGCACGGCGATGATCGACAGGCTCGATGCCTTGCTCGCTGTCAGCCGGCGCAGCCACTTTTCGTCGAAGCCGAATTGCGCGGATTTGGCTTCCATCTCAGCGAGAGCGCCGTGGCCGGCTGATGCCTCGACATTGAGCAAAGGCACATGGACCAGTTCGACGACTGGGCCTGAACGACGGGCAGGGGCACCGAGAATTTTCTCATCGACCCCGAAGAATCGCGCAAGTACCGAGCGATCCTGCTCGTCCAGCTGCCTCGGGCTGCCGCGCCGAATGTACTGCTGGATGTAAGCGGCATTGCGCCCCAGCAGGCGCGAAACCGAGGAGTAATTCACTCCTCGTTGCTGGATCAGTTCGTCCAGGGCTCTCCGTGCGTCGTCCATGACTGCCAGTCCTATCGCAAGCACCTAGGAAAATCGATCCTAGACTCTAGGAAGCCTTCCTAGTAAGAACATAACAAGAACGCAAGCCTAAAGCGAGTCGAGGGCGATGGAGCTACTGGAGCAGATCGAGGCATATCTGGCGCGAACCCAGACGTCGCCAAGCACCTTCGGCAGGTTGGCAGTTGGGGACCCAAGGCTGGTGTCCGATCTGAAGTCGGGTCGGCGGCCTCGCCGGCGCACCGAAGAGCGCTTGCAGGGGTATCTAAACGCAATCGGCTCAGTTGATGAAGTCTGACAGACTGTGCGATGCATTCGCAACCGTTAGGCTCGCGTTAAGTCAGCACAACACAGGTTGAGGACAGGTGTTCGTGAGCGCGTCACGGGTAGGCTTGGCCGCGCTCCATCGCTAATCACGGAGCTAATAAGGGTTCCGGCGGTCTACCTTTTGTGTAATAACGCAAATGCACAGACATTTGCGGGGCAGGCCATGCGTTTCACTGACACCAAGAGCGAAACCCTGAATCTCCGGGTTTCCCCGACATTCAAGCAGGCCTTGAAAGAAGCCGCGGATCATGAGCAGCGCAGCATGGTGAACATGCTAGAGGTGTTGCTGGGTGACTACTGCGATAGCAAGGGGATCGTACCCCCTGGATCGACAACCACAATGACCCCCGCACCAAAACCGACGCGTTCGAGCCGCAGGTCAGAGGCTGGAGCGGCTGCAGAATGACCTTTCGCTATATTGGCTCGAAATCGAGGCTGGTCGACCAAATCATCGATTACATAGGGGAGCCTAAACCTGGGGGCTTCTTTGTAGACGCCTTCTGCGGCACCGGTGTAGTAGCCGAGGCCGCATCTGCTCAAGGTTGGAATGTACGGATAAACGACAGCTTGCACTCGGCAGTTATTTCCGCCGGGGCACGACTTATCAGCCGTGAACAAGCTACGTTCAAGAAACTCGGCGGCTATTCGGGTGCCATTGCTAAACTCAATGCCGCAAAGCCTGTGTTTGGCTTCATGTGGCATGCATACAGTCCGGCATCGTTTGGCTTTTGTGGTCTCGAGCGGCGTTACTTCACTGAAGAGAATGCTGCACGTATCGACGCCATGCGGACCCTGATCGCATGCTGGCGAGCTGCCGGTGACATTAATGAAGTCGAAGAGCGGCTGCTAATTGCTGACCTCTTTGGCGCCCTCAATCGCGTAGCAAATATCGCTGGGACCTTCGGGTGTTTTCTCTCCAAGTGGACGAGTCAGTCTCGAGGAAAGATCGACATGCGCTGCCGGGAATTGAAATCTAACAATGTTCTCGTGGATGCCTCGGTTGGCGATGTTTTCGACGTAGGCAATGAGGTCCAAGACTTAGTGTACCTCGACCCACCATACACAAAGCGCCAGTACGCCAGTTACTATCACATTCTTGAAACCGTGGCTTTGGGAGACGAGCCAGAGGTCGAGGGCGTAGCAGGTCTGCGGCCGTGGAAAGATCGAGCATCAGACTTCTGCTACAAAAGCCGTGCACTTAAGACTCTATCACATTTGGTGCAGAGCTTGAGGGCTTCGAAAGTTCTTTTGTCGTATAGTAGCGAAGGCCACATATCCATGGATGGTATGAAAGAGGAGCTCTCAAAAATTGGAAAGTTAACTATACATCCACTTGGATCAGTAGGTCGTTACCGTCCCAATAAAGCGGCAAGCAAGTCTGCATCGGATGTAAACGAGTTTTTGGTTATTATTGAGAAGCCTCAGGTTTCTTCGGGTAGTTTTCAGGTCGGAACCTTTACCGGCGCGAAATCCGTTCTTGTGGAGAACTATGTATGAGCGCTCCCCGGCCGTTTGAAGCTGAGTGCCTCGCTCTGGCAGAAGCAGCTCTTACCGAAGTTTGTGGCGGCGCGCATGGGACGGCCAGCTTTGAGCTCCGACTGCAGGTATTAGAAGCTGCTTCGGCTCGCTTTGGCGGCTTTGACCTAGCATCGTATCATGAGGCGTTCGGCATTCGCAGCAAGAGGCGACCTGGGGAGCTGATGGCGCTTGCCGCACCGGTCGCCAGTGCAATCCAACGATCGCCAATCCATCACGCTCTTGCATTGAGCGCACTTGCTAGGGAATCCTTGCATGAACATAACCGGAAAAACACCGGCGCCTATCACACAGACTTCCGACTAGCCACGAGGCTGGCGCAGCTGGCAGCGCCAAAACTGACTCATGAAAGCCGGGTGATCGATCCGGCCTGCGGCGCGGGTATTCTGTTGGCTGCTCTGACCCACGCGGTGTGCGGCCTAGATCGGGCTAAAGCGGCTGAGTGGCTAGCCCGCGGCGTCAACGCAGCTGACTTGTCGGCCAACTCGTTGCGGGCCGCCCTACTGAGCCTAGCGTCCTTTACCGATGATGTCGCCGTCCTCAAAGCCATGAGAGCACGTTGGCATTGCGGCGACAGCCTAATTGCGGATCGCAAAATCTGGGCGTCCATGTCTCCTGATGGCTTCGATGCCGTGATCGGCAATCCCCCTTGGGAGAAGGTTAAACTGTCTCGGCATGAGTTCCTAAAATCTTCAGGCACCCAGCGTCACTACGGAGCCCAAATTCATGGACTCGACGAACAGCGCTTCGCCCAAAACCGCGACGAAGTTGCGAGTTATTCACGTGTTCTGCTCGAGCGCTATCCCGATTTAGGTAACGGCGAACCCGATCTTTATATTGCCTTCACCGACCTCTTTTTTGAGCTCTGCAAACCGAAGGGGATCGTAGCTGCGCTCGTGCCCGGTGGTCTAATTCGCTCCCAAGGCACCCAGGCCATACGCCAGAAGATCATCAATGCGAGCCAGAGCGTGTCCATGTCGATCATCGACAATCGCGCTCGGTTCTTTGCGATCGATACACGATTCAAGTTTCTCGCGGTCGCTCTGGTCAAAGCTGGCTCAGTAAAATGCAAGCGTGAGCCTATCCAACTCTTGCACGAACGCGGCACAGCGAAGGGCTTGGAAACGACAGGAGCAGCAACGATCGGCCGCACTGCCTTGGCTTCTGTAAGGGCTGATCTAAGTTTGCCTGAGGTGCGCAGTGTTGCCGAATGGAAGCTCTTCTGCAAGATCGTAGAGGCAGGCATTCCGTGGGATGAACCGGGCTTTGGCTGGGCACCAAAGTTCTGCCGCGAAGTCGATATGACTAAAGAGCGATCGAAATTTCTGAATCATGCAGGTTCTGGAGCCATGCCACTGATTGAGGGGCGCATGGTCCAGGCTCATCGATTTGGGGTGAAAGGGCATGTGTCGGGCACAGGCCGTAGGGCTGTGTGGGACGCCTACCCCATTGGCGGCTCACAGATCTCACCACAGTTTTGGATTCGCCGCTCGGATATGCCCAAGGCAAGCCAGTATAGGACGGATTTGGTGCGGGTGGGCTTTTGCGACGTTGCGGGTCAAACCAATGAACGTTCGCTGATGGCCGCCCTGATTCCTCCCGGCGTGGTCTGCGGCAACAAAGTCCCCACGATCCTTTTCCCTGATGACCTTACCGAAGATAGGCTGTTGGTCTGGACAGCAATAGCCAACAGCTTTGTCTTCGATTGGATGTTAAGGCGCGTGCTCACAACCACCGTGAATTACTTCCTGCTGCAAAGTGTGCCGCTGCCTAGGCTAGCCATAGAAGGCTTGCCGTGGAAAAAGCTGGCAAGCGCAGCCCGCGAACTGCGAACGATCGACAACGCTGGAGCTTCGCGCGAGACGTATGAACGCATGGCCCAGCTTCGCGGGGAAATTGATGCTGAAGTGGCCGTAGCCTATGGGTTAGATGTGAAGGACATGGAATTGGTACTGCAAGACTTTCCAATTTTGGATCGAGGCCAAATTCCACTAAAGGGCGAAGCCAGATCGACGATCACACGAGACAGCGCGTTGGTAGCCATGGCAAAGCGCACAGGGGGGAGGTCTACAGTCTGGGCTCGTCGTGCGGCAGAGGCAAAAGCGCTTGGGGCCCTGGCTTACGTCCCATCGGAAATCGCCTTGGGCGGAGAAGAGATTGAAGAAGGGGGAAGCCAAAGTCATGGCTAGCAACGCCGGCCAAGTGGCCCGTATTCTGTACAAAGAAATTGTTCCTGGAGACCTCAGGAAGATCCTCGCTCAATCAAATGATGCCGATACAGGTGGCGGCGCTCGCGATTTTAGATTTGGCTCGTACGATTTGCTTTTGCCAGTCATCAAGCAGATGTTTCCAAACACGATCAAAGAAAATCGGAAACGTAATGGATCTGTAATTCAGATTGACGTGTTCCAGGGGAAGTTCTTCTGGCATAATGTTAGCAACCAGGTTGTCAGCAAAGACTCATTTTTTGAACCGCCAACCGATGTGCGCCCCTCGGAAGGGCGCATCACGCGAGTACATGAGTATGGCTGCTTCGATACCAGCCGTGTCCCCAGTGGGGGCGCTGGCAACCGGGTTCTGCTGTTGTTGATCCAGCTAACTGACGGATCAGTATGGCCTTATTATGCTGAGGAAAAGACGCTCCGCACGCCGGGGGTTTGGGACCCCGTGGTGGCTAAAGAAATCTTGGACTGCTTGGACGCCGTGCGTCCCAGTAACCGTGCCGTAATCGGATATAGGGATTTCACTAATGCGGGTCGTTACTGCAATGGCAAGTGATGATTGCCGGCAGGCATTAAAGCTTCTCGCGCGCTCGCGAAACGTACTGGTTTCAGGTGCGCCGGGAACTGGTAAATCGAGGCTCTTGGCAGAAGTTGCGCTGGCTTTTGAGACAGCCTTTGGCTTAGCCCCTGCAGGGGGGGCGCCTCAACACAACCCTGTTGGAGGCATCCCCATCCCACCTGCGGCAGGTGGGACTGCCCATGAAATTCCGGCTCCCACCAAGATGAACCGAAAGGTTTTTCGAACAGTATTTCACCAGAACTCTAAATACCGCGATTTTGTTTCTGGCATCACGCCGGCAGTTAATAAGACTGCAGGGAGTCCAGATTTCGTAATCGTTAAAGGTACTTTATATCGAGCTAGCGAACATGCAAAGGTTGCCAATGGGGCTGCGCTCTTAGTCATCGATGAGATCAATCGAGGGCCTGCTGTGCAAGTATTTGGTGGCGCCATTGTGGCCATCGAATCTGACAAAAGATTGGCCGCTGATGGCTCTAGGCGGGCCGAGACCCAGTTTTTTGAGATCCTTGATCCAGTCAGCGGCGATGTGATTGAGTACGCTTTGCCCCACGACCTATACATCTTGGCAGCGATGAACCAGGCAGATGCCTCTGTTGAGCCTCTCGATGTAGCGTTTTTGCGCCGTTGGGAGCCGTTGCGGCTGGAACCCGATGAAAAAACCTTGAGAGCCTACTACGGCCTTGGAGCGAGGGGCGCACATGCGCTGCCCGAGGAACCTGTCAACTCGGCTGATGCTTTGGAAGCTTCAGTAAGAGCGTGGGTCGCTGTCAACGAGCAAATCGCCCTCGGCAGAGGCCCTGAGTTCCAGATCGGCCATGGCGTACTCATGTCGGACGTGAAGCCTCAGGCACTGTCATTGAACGAAGCTTTGGGGATGCTTTGTGTTGGATGGGCCAAAGTGCGGGCCCACATCGAAGAGGTATTCTTCGGCGATACCCGAGGAATTGCTGCCACCCTCAACGCGTTGGATGGCCCGCTCTTCAATCCCTTTAAATTCAGCGAGACAACTTTTGCCGACGACCTGCGGTTCCGGCTTGAAGGCCCTACAAACTTCAACGAGGAAAACCTCTATGCGGCCCTCAGGGCCTTTGCGAGGGGGTAGCGTTTGGCGCACACTCGCATTCGGTTGTCGCTTGTAGAGTATGGCTCACCAGTCGATCTGAGTCATGAGATCGCAGCATCTGTCGGCGTGGATCGCGCCAAAGCGAACAGCCTGCTGACTGACGCAGGTGCCCGCGCTGCTTCAAGCCTTGGGTTAAATTACAACCCAATCAGTGTGGATGGTAAGGGTGCGCGAGCCATCGACTTTGCAGGTCTCATCCGCTTGGCCCCCTCTGTCGAATTGGAAGTGGCACCGAAATTCTTGGGGCTTGATGAAGCCGACTCTGCTTGGCGAGAGGACTTTTTCTTTCTCTCCACACTTTCCCGGCATGGCCGGCTCTTGGCCACGGAGCGCTTGTCAGCTGCAAGTGGCGCACCTCGTGACCTTTCCACTTTGGTGGCCAGATCGATCACGAGCATGTACGATTCGCGGAAGCGAAGACCTCTCCGCAGTTACCGCAGGGTCAAGGAGGCTGACTTCTTTATTGATGGGGATCCAGATCCATTGGACCTCATTTTTCCTTCGCCTGATGGTTTCGAACAGGAGCTAACCCGCTTTGATCGGCGCAACGGGTGGAACGCCGACATTGTGGCCGCCGCTAGAGAGCTACTGCCCGAGGTGAGCGACCCATCAGTTGTCAGCGCTTTGGTGCGACTGATTGAAGATTTATCCCCACAGAACACTCCAAGCAATCGCCGAAAGCCGATTCCAGCAAGGCACCGGGCCTGGAAGCCGCTGCACGAGCTCTCAGTCGACGTGCTTGGAGGCCTTGGAATTAGCTACAAGCAAGGCAGCGCACATGCCCCTGGCTATCTCGTCAGCACTTGGCGTGTTTGGGAGGACCTGTTGACGCTGGCAACGCGAATGGGCTTTGGTCGTTCAGCTGTCATGCCGCAAAAGGGCTTCCAACTGGGCACTAAGACCAATTTCAGCACAGGCAAAGTGGGCAAACTATCAGTTTATCCTGACTGCGTGCTTTTGGCTGATGGTTCTAGGCCTACCATGCTATTGGACGCCAAATATAAAGGTCACGTAGAAAAGAGTCAGCTTCGTATTAGCGAGGCTGATATCTACGAATCTCTGGCGTTCTCGCGAGCCACTGGCTGTAACCTTGTGGTGCTCGCTTATCCCGCTCAGCCAAACGAACCACCTCGACCTGTTGGCACATGCGTTGTTTTCGAACGGGCGTTGGTTGATGACGTGCACATTGTGGGTATAGAGATCGAAGGTAGATTTATCTCCAGAAAGGGAGCTCTACGGGAGTTCTCTGCTAACTTGTCTGCAGGCATTTCCGGACTAATACTTTAAAACAAAGTATATGAGTACGAGTCTTCAGGCGTCCATCAAATTGTCCTAGCCCAACTGGTGTGTTTCCCCTATGTTCCAATGAGAAACGTGACGGATGCGATTATGGCGAACCTAGATACTGAAAGCGCCCAGACGCCCGGATCTCCCAAGTGGGAAGGACTGTCTGAGATTGATCAGGCAATCCGCGACAACCGCTTGATGGAGTATCGGATCAAGAAGTCTTGGGCCGACCCCTGGGCGCGCAGTCTGACGATAGCGGTCCTAGTCGTCATTGCGGCTGGTTTTTCGTACTTGGCTGGCGCGTCTTTCGGACTGTGGTGACCGTTGCAGGTCACCACTCCTTCACATCATCCGCTGCTTCTGCACTTGCACCTTGGGCTCCCTCGGTGATCGCGTCCAGACGTCCCCTAGAGCCGGTAATCTTCTGGCGACCGGCCGCCCGAGCCCTTTGCACCTCTTCATGAAGATCGCCGGCACCTACGCGGGGCACTGAACCGGAACCCCCGCCGCCGGTCTGTGCCCGGCCGCGCACTGAGCCTGCGCTTGAGATAGCCGTTCGGGATACGGGCAGTCCGGGCGCGAGTACGAGACGATCGTCGATTCCGTCGCGAAGCTGCTCTGCATAGCTTTCAATGAACTTTGCCTGCAATGCCTGGCCTTCAGGGCTGAGCTGGAAAGTGACATCGTCGAACCGCGCATTGCCATAGAAATCGCGGTTGCTTTCGATCTCGGCGAGACCCCATTCGCGGTAGGCTTGGGACAAATTGAGGCTGCCTGCAGCGCTGTTTCCCTCGAAGAAGGACGCCTGGCTCTCGAGACGATTGGCAAGCTCCTCGGCTCGGCGAGCCTCGATAGTGAAGCTCTGGGCTTCTGTCAGGGAAGCATTCATGCCGCTCGCGGTGCTCGAGATTGAGGAGCTTGATGAGGTGCTGACCGATCGGACGAAACCGTCGCGAGTGCTCGACCAATTGCGGCTGTCAGACATCTGGGACAGGCTCCCAAAGATCCGGGAACGGTCTTCGGATGCGATGCCGATGTCGCTGTCTGTCCAAGTGCGTGTCCCACTGCCCTTCAGGCCGACGTTGGCCGAAGCTACTCCATTTGAAATTCCCGCTTTGGCGCCCGCCTCGCCACCCAGGAACCAAGCGGTAGAGATGTCATCGGCGGCCCTGCGCGACAGCCCGAATTGCCGCTGCAGATTGGTCGATGCCTGGTCGACCTCGCTGAATGCAGTCTGGATGCTGTCGGAGTTCGAGGTGCCGCTCGCACTCTCGAAGGATGCGCCCCGGCTGAACTGGTCTCTTAGCTCGCGGAACTTCGTGACAGCGCTGGCCGTCGATTCCGTGGCGACATTGGCATAGGTCTCGCTGTTGGCGCGGGCCTGCGATGCCATCGTCGACAGGCGTGCGGTGAACTCCTGGCCCAGCGTCGGAGTGAAAGGATAGCTGGATGTCGGGATTTGGTCGTAGCTGCCGTCCGGAAAGCTCGTGGTCATTGCCCCAGTGTCGCTGAATGTCCGCGTCTGCGGCGCACCGTAGGTGAAGCTCGGCGCAATCGTTCCTTGTGCGAACTGGCGGGTGAGGACGCTCGAGTTTTCGAAGCTGGTGTTGCCGAGCGAGACGTTGCCGGTACTCGCCTCCCGGGCCGCTTCCTCGGCCGCGTTCTGGCTCGGGTTGAGGTAGCTCGTGGCGTGGTGGGAAATCGCCATGGCGCCCTTGGCCACACCGCCTGCCAGGAACGGCACCGATGCGATGAGATAGCCGGCCAGCAGACCGATATCGCTGTTGACGTCGGCCATGCCGGTAAAGCTCGCCAGGCTGAGCCCGTTACTGCCCGTGACTGCGCTCATGTCAGCCGCGCCCTTGTACATCAGCATCATGTGGAGGATCACAAACAGCGGCCCCCAGGCCGCGAGGTAGAAGAAGCCCGTCACATAGCCCTTGAGTGCGACGGGTCCCGTCTTGGGGAGCAGGAACAGCGGGAAAAGCACCGGAAACAGCGCGTAGAAAAGCACCGTCAGCACGACGTTCAGGAGTGGGACCCACTTCATCGCGTTGCTCGCGATTGAGCCATAGGTCCGTTCGGTCTGAATGTCGGCGCGGGTCTGGGCGTAGACGTCGACATTGCCCGTGCCGCTGCTGCCGGACATCGAGTGCATGGCCTGGCTCATCGCGTTGATGGTCAGCGTCTGCTTGAAAATCTCGGTCGCGTTGGCCGAGACGCCGGTCAGGTACTGATAGGCTACCGGCAGGTCAGCAAAGAGCTTCGCCTTGGCGAGCGCGGCTGTCTGGTTGGGGTAAAGCTGACGGCCGAACACAGATCCCATCGCGTCGACCAGCCCGGTCCATTGCGCATTGAGCGTGTCGTAGGCCTCGCGGCAGGTGACAATGTTCGAGCTCACCTGGCCTGAAGTGGCATCCCGAGTCAGGAAGCGTTGCGCGCGCGCCTGGCTCCCCGGCGCGATCGTCGCCCAGATGTCCCCAGTTTCCGCGAGCTCCTTCATCGAGTAGCGGCCGAGCAGCACGTCGTAGAACACGCATTGCCGAAAATGCTCGTCGAGATTGGCAGCAAACTCCGGATCGGAAATCCGCAAGGACCGCGTCGCATCGTAGAGCCGAGCGCCGTAGATCATCCCGTTCTTCGAATAATTGAGATCTCCGGGCAGGCCGAACACCACTTCGGCCGAGCCCGTCAGATAGTCGCCGACCTGGCTGGTGAAGCTCGCCATCAAGGCGAGGCCCAGCGGGACGTTGCTGACATTGGCCGGGGCAAGGCTTGGGTTGAGCCGATCGGTCACATGGACATCGAGCCGCGGCACCATGAGGCAGGAGTAGATGAGCGTTGCGCCCAGGAACCAGTTGATCCAGGCGCGCCAGTCCTGATTGAACGCAAGGGTGAGGGCGGACAGGCCAAGCCCCATCACCATCACCACCTGGAGCAGGCTCTTGTAGCCGCCGTTGCCGGTCCAGGCGGCAACCGCCTGGAAGACGTTGACCAGATAGTCCCCGCCGCCGACCGTGAAAATCTCGACCATGTCTGTTGTCCCGCCTCGCTGTGGTTGGCCCGGTCAGTGGGTGAGGGCGCGGCTCTGGACGCCGCGCGACCAGTCCAGCGATGCGGCCATTCCGGGCGACATCGAGGCGGCCAGCACATTCTCGATGAAGGCCGTCTTCTCGATGATCTGCAGCACGGCATTGACCTTGAGATGCGTGTTGGCCTGCCGGTCTGCGAGCGCATGACGCACGACATTGACCTGGTTCTGCCACATCGCGATCTTGGCTTCGTCGGCGCCGATGAAGCTCGACATCGAGCGGCCCGCCTCGCTGACGATCCTGTCGAGCACGGCAAACAGCAGGTCGACACTGGCGATCTCGGCCAGGGTCTCCCGGTCGTCGGTCGGCATGCCCCGGCCGTAGGCCGCCTGGACGGTCAGGATCTTGTAGAGCGGGATGGACGCGACCTGGAGCAGCTCCTTCTGCTCTTCGCTGATCGCGGTATCGTCTCGGATCGCCTGAACCATGCCGCCAATGAGCGCCCCTACGCGCGGCCGCAGCGCTTTCGATGCCGGCAAGCTGAGCGACTTGAAGTCCGGGTTGAGGCACTTCTCCGTCTCGTCGCAGTCAAAAATGAGGACGTTGCCGTTCGTCGTGCCATCCAGCAGCGAGGTGACGAGCGTGGATGAGGCTTCACCGACGATCGGCACGAACTTGCCCGGCTCGTCGTCCTTGGGCGGCACGTAGATGATCGTGCCCAGCAGCGTCATGGCGTATTCGGCGAGCTCTTCGTCGAACCGGCCGCCCGGCGAGAAGAACGCCGACTTCTTGAGGATCGTCCAGGTGTAGTTTCGCGGCACGCCGGGATTAACGTCGTCATATTTGCCCGACCCTTGCGCGGTCGTGCTCGAGCGCTGCCCCCTGGTGCCGCACCCATGCTTGGCCGCGGCATAGTCGGTGAAGATCCCTTCGGAGTTGCCGATCGCTTCGCAGATCGCCTTGTCGGCAAGGTCGCCCTTCGGCCAGATTCCGCCCACCAGACCCTGCGCCATCTCGCAGGAGTTGATGTTGAGGTTGTTCATGAGCTGAGCCTTCTGGCTGAACTCCTGCATGATCTTCGAGCATTCCGGGCAGACCGTGTCGATCGCCAGGCTGAAGGCGAAGCCGACAGCATTGTTCGCGACTGCCTTCAGCATCGCGACGATCTCGCTCGCGTTGATGAAGCTGAAGGACCCGGCGAAGATGTCGATGCCGCCGCAACCGGCGCGGGCGCGCGGCAGCTGGAGGTTGGCGATGTTGGTCGTCTTCTGCGGAAAGCGCGTCCAGACATTGCCGAGGCTGTAATAGCCGGCCGACTGCCCCTGGAACGCGGTCGTTCCGTTGACGTTGGCAGCGCCGCCGACATCGTTCAGAAACGAGTCCATCGAACTGCCAACATCGGCCGATGCGCCCGAAAGCGGAAGGGTGAGGGGGAGGGCGGCGGCAAGGAGCGCAGCGACGGCTCTTTTCATCTTAGTAGTCACGTCCAGCTTCCTTCGATGTGAGGAGGTAAATCCGGTCCTGCAGCTCGTCGGCGCTCATGACGCCGTAGCCGATCGGAATGGGGCGACCGGTCTCCGCGTCCCAGAGGACGACCGCTGGCGTGACCTTGGGCTCGAGCCCCATGCGGCTGCGCTGGTTGGTCTCGACCGTGTAGTTAGGGAAATGCCGCGATGGGCCGCCATCGGTGGAAATCGCGCGCACCGCGATATGCCAGGTCGAGGCAACGCTTTGCACGATCGGTGACATGACTTCGCAGGCGCCGCAGCTCTGGGCGAAGAAGTAGAACAGCCCGTAGCGCTCGGAGAGCTGGGCCATCGCAGCGTTCCGTTCCGCGGTTCGAGAATCCTGCCACTGACGCTTGCCGAGCGTCGAAACCGGGCGCTGCAGCGTGTAGTCGAGCTCGGGATCCTGCCAGATCGCCCGCTGCCAGACGTCGCTGAAGAGTGAAGCCCGGTCGAGCTGGGCGCGCTGGAAGCGGATATAGGCCGTAACATTCGCCGGCGTCGGCTCGAGGATCGCCTTGGCCTTCAGTTCCCGCAAGGTCGCCGTGATCGCGTCAAGTTGGTTGGTCGCGCTGGCCGCAGGCGCGGGTGCGGGTGTGTTCTGCTCCGGCGGCTTGGGGCGTTCGCAGTAGAACCAGTATCCGAGCCGCCGCTCCTCGCAGTAGAAGCTGTCCGGGCGCTCGGCCGACAGCGCACTGGGCGGCGCATCGGCTCGGGTTGCGGTACTCTGGGCGAGCGCCGGGGAGGACAGCGAAACGGCGTTGGCAATCGCACAGGCGGCAAGCAGCCGCCACGCGGCCTTACTGGCGGGCGCGGGCATAGTAGTCCTCGATCTTCTGTTGGATGTCCTGGGTGGCCTGCAGCTCGTCAGGCAGGCGAGCGGCGTCGGTGAACTCGGCATAGACCTCGCTGAAATCCATTTTCGAGAGGTCGAGCCGGGCAAATTCGTCGATTGTGAAGCCCTGGCATTGCTCGGTCTTCGGCTTGCCCCAAGGCTTGTTCAGCTGCAGGCGCCCCTGTTCCTGCAGGATCCGCGAGAGCTTGGATTCAAAGCAGCAGTAGACCTTGCGCTTGGTCAGGCACACGCCAAGAAAGGAGGATGAGCAATAGGTGCCGACGTAGGCGCATAGACCTTGGGCATCCTTCTGATGCAGCAGCATCTCTTCGCGGCTGCAGCCCAGCGCTACGAGCAACTGGATGCCCGGAATAAGCGGGAAGCCCTTGCCCTTGCAGCAGTTGAGAATACCAAAGACCTTGGACGAGCAGCTTTCGCGCGTCCCTTTGAACAAGGTGAGATTGTCCGGATCGAATTCGCGGCGCGCCTGGTTCATCGCGTTCAAGGCGACGGCCGCGTCCTTGAACTCGTCGTTGGCCTCGCGCTGGATGGTCTCGCATGAGCCACCGATACAGTAGACATCGCCGTCGCAGATAAACTGGTTGGTGTTCGCAGGCTGGTCCGGAACCGGGCAATCATAGACCCGCTCCCAGGTGCGGCAGGGCTCGCCCGCGAGGCAGTCTTCGCGCACCAGCTTGCAGCCCGGAGTGGCTTCAAGCGTCTGGCAGTCCTGTGCCTCGATGAACTGTGCGCAGCTGTAACTGCGGCTCCACGCCCAACAAGGCTGCGTCACTGCAATGCCATCGATGATGCGGGTGACCGGATCGCTGTCTGTGCACGTCTCGGTGTCCTGCTGACATGAGGTGTCGGCGGCGAGGCCAGCACACTGGCTTTCATCGCGCTTGGTGGTGACGACGTTCTCGCCCGTCACCGTATAGGGCGTCGCGCCCTCGACCGGTGCGGTGCAACTGACGAGATCGACCCTCAGATCGCCGGAGTTGCAGCCCCAGTAGATCCCGAAATAAGGATTGCACAGGTTGATCGGGTAGGACTGCGTGACCGTGCACTGCGGCGCGGGGTATCGGTTGCAGTTGTAGACCGAAGCCGGATCAACCCCGCTGCCGCCAACGCAATAGTAGCCGTAGACCTGACGCTGCTCGACACGCGCGGTCAACGTCATGGGGCAGGTCCGCGTTCCCTGTGTCGCCGTATAGCCGACATTGCAGGTCGCCATGTAGCGCGCCGTGGTTCCGCTGGCCGGCGGCAAGGGCACGCAGCGTCCCTGCGAGCCGCCGATGGCCATTCCGCTCGTATAGGCGAGCGGGTCATCGCTGATCACATTGCTGCGCGCGATCGTTGCATCTAGATCCTGCGGCGCAAACCGGGCACGCCGGTCCATCGAATCCCGCATGGCCTTGTAGCCGGTGTTGGTCGTCGTCTGGCTCGCCGCCTCGCGGCTCATCCGGTCCGGATCATCAAAATAGCCCGATTGGCTTGGCGTTCCGCCAAAATTGGGGATGCGGTTTGCATCGGGGTTGGTCGTTGCCGCGCTTTGTGCCGAGGCAGCCTTGTCCCGCCCAAAAGCCTTGCCGTCGGCTTTGGCGGCATCGGTTGTGGTCTGGGCGTGAAGCGGCCCGGTCAGGGTGACCAGGAGCGCACTCAAGCACGCGACAGATAGTGATTGCCGTTTCATGGAACCTGCCTTTCAAGGTGGGCGAGGTGCTGGGCCGCAAGCAAAGCACCGGGGCCACCGCCGCGCGCGAAAGTCTCGAGCGCGTAAGAAGCGCTGACATTGCCGCTCATCCTGTCGTGCGGCGGGACCTGCGTTCGGCAATCGAACCCGTCGCACAGATCGAAGTCGCTGCTGGTGACCACGTAGGTGGGTACGGCCTCGATTTCGAAAGCACGGAAGAGCCGCGGGTCGATGCCGACGCCGTCCAGTTGCTCGCCGGGCTTTGCCACTTTGGCCACTGCGGCCGTGAGGGCCTTGGCGCTGTTGCCGGGCAGACCGCGCAAGGCGACGATACCGCCAGCTTTGGTAACGTCGTCGATCAGCGCGCGCAGCGCGGTCGGCGGCATCGAAAGCGAAGCAAAAGCGATGAACCTTGGCGCTTCGCCCATGCCTTCGCTGGTCATGGTGCCGGCGTCGGCAACCATCCGGTCAAAGTCGAATGTGATGGCAGGATCAGGCTTCGCACTTGCGGCGGCCTCACGGGCGTATCGGCGAGCATGCAGCTCCGCCTCGTCGGAGCTCGTCCTCGCCTCGCGCGCCAGAGCTTCGGCTCTGGCGCGGGCATTGGCGGACAGCGCGTCGGCATCGGAAGCGCCCGCATTGGCCCGAGCCCGGATAGCGGCAAGATCGAGGTCCGGTTCGGCCGTCTGTGCAAATGCTCCCACCAAAGCGGCAAGGCTCGAAAGCGAGGCAACTACAAGAAGATGAGGAAGCTTTTTCATAGCGCGCAGCAATTCCGCTTGCGCCAGACCAGGTAGCCCATGTCCTCGCCAATGGCGGGATAGACCTGGCCTGCCGACATGAAGGTGGTGGAGGCACCAATGGGCGCGCAGGCGTAGCGGCCCTTGGTCTGCGGATTGGGATTAGTGGCCTGGAAGCGGTATTGCTGCTTGCGCATCACCGGCATCAGGTACTTGCCGCAAAGCCCTTTGCTGCCCATCGTCCCCCAGGCGACGAGCTCGCGGTGGAGCTTGTAGGAGAAGCGGGCGAGCGCGAGCCGCGACGCCTGGACATGGCCAATCGTTGCCGAGACATTGCCGTTGAGCGGATACATCGTGCCCTGGCAGCCCGCGCACCAGAACAGCTCGTCGGTCGGCAGCTTGGCCGTCGCTGCCACGCAGTCCGCTGCACAGGCCGCAAGTGCCAACGGATTGGCGAACAGCACCGCCTCGGGATTGATGATCGCGGTGAGCTCACTGTCCTGCCAAAGCGGATCGATCTCGGTGATGTAGAGGATGTCGATCGAGCCGGACTCGAGGCACAGGAAATCGGCGACGATCTCCATCCAGTAGATCAGCGGATAAGCATACCAATGGACACGCGCGAGCGCAATGTCCGCACCGGCTGGCTGACGGGCTGTTCGTCTTCGGACGGGTCGGTCCGGTCGAAGGGGGTGACGAGGTGGAGAGACATGAAGATAGGAATCCTTTGATGAAGGGGTGTCAGCGGTTGGCGAAGGCGATGCGCTCGATGGCATCGGCGAGCTGGTGGCCGCGGGCGATCTCGGCATCGATGGCGGCGAAGGTCTGGGGCGAACTCGAGAAGAGCGTTGCCGAATAGTCATCGAGCACGAGCCGCCCGATCGCCTCGGTTTCCGGCCCCTTGATGAACACCTCGGAATAGTCGCTCCCGGAGCGCTTGAGGCTGCGGATCAGCGTCTCGGTGCGATCATCCATGTCGAGGCGCTTGCTCGCCTTGAAGTCGGCGATAGTCTCCGGCTTCTGCTGCAGGATCAGCATCCAGTCGCTGTTTTCGAGCGCCGCTGTCGCCCCGTCGGACTTGTAGTAGTCGTTGAGCGACTGGGTTGCGGTCGCCAGCGCACCGCCATATTTGCGGCAGGTGCGGGCGTAGGTTTCGACGAATTCACCCATCGAGCCGCCCTTCAGCATCGACCAGGCTTCATCGATCAGCAGGAGCTTGCGCAGCGACCGCGGGCTTCGCGTCATCGCCTGGCTGGTCATGAACATGATCGCGGAGAGCACCACGCTGCGCAGATCCTCACGGCTCGCGAGGTCCGACATCTCGAAGACGGTGAAGTCGGCATCGAGGTCGAGGCTTGCCTGGCCTTCGAAGAAGGCCCCGTAGGTCCCGCCCGCCATGTAAGGGGCAAGCGCAGTCGCAATGTCTGAGGCGGTGTCATGCCCAAGACTGGCCAGCGTCTCGCCAACTGTGGTGACCGTCGCAGCGGCACCATGTTCCGCCCAGACGAGATTGACCGCCCGGTCGATAAGCCCGCGCTCGGTATCGGTCAGCTTCGCGCTGTGGCGAGCCATTTGCCCGACGATCGCCTTGATCATCCCGAAGCAGTCGAGACGGTAGTCTTCGTCCTCGGCCGCGCGGGTCCCATCGATCATCGAAAACGGGTTGAGACAAAAGCCCGCTTTCATCGTGAACTCGACAAAGCGGCCGCCCTGCAGCTTGACCGAATGCTCGAAGCTGCGGCCGTCGTCGATCACGACCACCTGCGCGCCGGCGCCGCGCAGGGCCGCGCACATCTCCTGGAGCAGCACCGATTTGCCCGATCCCGACTTGCCGCAGATCGCGACATTGTGGTTGCCCGCGTCGTTCTCGAACGGCGACCAGAAGAAGGGCTGGCCGCGCCGCCCGACGAACAGCAGGTGAGGATGGGCGCTTCCAAGATACTCACCCTGCATCGGTGCGATATTCGCGGCAGTGGTCGACAGGACGGTCTTGAACCGCTTCAGCCGCTCCATGTCGGCCCCGAGCCCGTCGGCTAGCGTCAACGGCATCGCCGCGAGAAGCCCTTGGAGCTGGAGATAGCGCTCGTCGGTGAGATCCCAGCCCGCCGCCTTGTAGATCGACTTGATCGCGCGTTCGTGGCGATCGCCTTGCCCTGCCGGCGAATAGGTCGTCACGCCGTAGAACACCCGCACGAGGCGGCGGCCTTCTTGGAGCTCGGCCTGAACGTGTTGCCACTCGGCGGCCTGTTCCCCGATCCGGGGCAGGAACCGCGCGCTGCGGGTCCCGGCTAGGCTGGTCGTCCGCATGAACTTGAAGCCGGCCTTTGCCGATGCCGCTTCCTGGTCCGGATAGACGAGACAGAGCATGGTGGCGGCCGGGCAGGGGAAGCGCAGCTTGTCGGTGAAAAGGTCGCCGATCAGCCGCGCGCATTCCCACGGGGCCCAACGCGATGGCATGTTGCGCACGGCAAAATGCCGGACGTCGAAGGCATCGGGATAGACCGTCCCGATCTCGGGTACTCCGTCGTTGACCTTGCCGGTGGGACGAAAGCGCTCGGTCACGAGCCGCATGCGGTCTTCGGCCACGACCAGTTCGATGTCGTGGCGGATCGCCTGGGAGGCGATTGGATCGTTCGGATTGTAAGGCACCGCATCGTCCTGCGGGGCGGTGGTTGGCGAGGTCAGATCATCGATGACAGCGATGAGCGCTTCCGGCCCGACTTCGACCACGCCGAGGTTGAGCGACTTCAGCATCGCCATCAGGCCCTCGCGGGTCTGCTTGAGATCCTCGTTGCTGACCGACTTGGTCGTCGGCACGCCGACCGAGACGATGACCTGGTGATGCCGCGCGTGGAAGGGGGCGTCCGGCGAGCCGGATTCCCAAACGAGCGAATAGAGCCGCCGCGCCCGGTGTCGGGCAATCGCCTCGTAAACCCCGCCCTGCATGTAGCGCGGCGCGAACCACGGGCCGACGATCCTGCTGATGCGCGGACTGGCAAGGTGGAGCACCTGAAGGCAGGCACCTGCTGGCAGGCCTTCCGAAAAGAATTGCCCGAGGATTTCCCCGGTGCGCTCGTCAGCGCCGATCAGCGGCGTGACCGAGAGGACAAAGCCCTTGGAGCGTGCGTTGAAGTACAGCCGGGTCGCTGGATCATAGACCCGGTAGGGCAGCCAGTCGGAAAGCATGTCGACCATGAGCTGCGGACGGGCCTTCTCGGCGTGCTCGGCATCCCCCAGCAGTCCGCTGAGCAACCGATCGACGACGGACTTGAGTTGCTCGGCCATCACTTGGGCTCCTTGGGCTGCGAGGTGCTTTCGGTCGGCAGAGCGCCGTTCCGGATCGCTGGTCGGATTGCGGCCTTTGCGGCATCGATCGCCGCGGCGCTCGGGAACACCGGAGCGCTCTGCCCCGCCTCAGGCCGAGGGGCTCGATCACGCGGGGGAGGCGAGGTGTCGAACCCCTCGACCGCCGGTGCCTTGGCACCGGCAACGGCCTCGCGCGCCGTGGAGGGGAGGACCAGCGGCGAGGCATCCGAAGTTTCAGTGAGCAAATTGGGGGCTTCTGCGGCCAGGGGCTGGACGGCCCTGGTTTCGGCAGTGCCAGCAGACGAGAAGGGCGACAGGTCGTCAGAGGCGTCCGTGTGTCCGTCCGCGTCAGCTTGTGATGCGACTGCCTGAGCAGCTTTCAGTTGCCGACGCACCTGGCGCATCAGGGATCCGCCCTGATCCTCGCCCGCTTTGCGGCGCAGCTCGGCGGCCCAGCGCGGATTTTCGACAACCGTCCAGGCGACCGCTTCGTCGTGCAGTGTCCCAGCTTCATCGACATGGGCGGGGAAGACGACGCGCAAGGTGCGTTCCGCCGTGCGGGCAGTGTCGGCATCCACGACGCCAGCCCTCTGCCGCACGTCTGATTGCGTGAGCACTTCAGCTGACCGATTACCGGTCGCCTTGGCATCGATCACATGGGTCGGTGCGCAGCCGCCTTTCGGAGCGCGGCAGGTGAAATCGCCCTCCACATTGGTGCCGAACGTGGCGCAGCCACTGGCAAGCCCAGACAGGCAGGCGCAGGCAAGGAGACGTGTCGAAAACCGCATGGGACTATCCTTTGGGAGCAGGGGTGGGGGCGGCGCGCAGGAACTCCCGGAGCACGGCGGCAGGCCGGAAGCCCTCGAGAACAGCGCCGTCGGCGGGGCGTACGATCACAGGCGTGCCGCCAAAGCCGTGTGCCCGGGCAAAGGCCTCGTTGGCATCGAGCCCGCTCGTGTCGCAGGGTTTGGGATTGGCGAGCGCCAGACCCGAATAGGCCATGTGCAGCGCCAGCTCAGGCCGCGGCGAGCACAGCACCCGTTCGGCATCGCGCCGGCTGTCCGCCCCGAAAATCGAGATCGGCCGTTCTTCGACCCGTGCCCCGATCGCCTTCAGCTCTGCCTCGAGCTTCTTGCAGTAGCCGCAGTGGAAGTCCGAGAAGACAACGACGCGCGGACCATTGGCAGGCCCCCAGGTGATCGCGCCTTTGGCCGGAAGGTCGCCGAGCGGGACATGGCGCGGCGGGGTGTTTCGAGCAGACGCCGCAGTGGGGGGTGGATCGCCTTCTGCTTGCGTCTCGGGATTGCTGCGCCGCGCTGCCCCCGCCGCAAGCAGGTCCGGATTGAGGGCGAGCAACCGGGCAGCCGTCAGATCCTGACGGGCTTCCATGTCGTAGACCCGGCCGATCACCAGATACTTGGCGGACCGGTCGACGTAGAAGAGCGTCGATTTGGACGCGACTTCGCACAGACCGCCAAGGCCCTTGCAGTTGATCGCGTCGATCGGGGTCTTGGGCAGGCGCAGCTTGAGTGCTTCGCGCACCTTCGCGGTGTCTGGAGCAGCAGTAGGGGCTGCAAGGCTTGCCACACCCCATCCGGTCGCAGCCGACACGGCGATGATTGCCGCCAGCCCAGCTCCGGCGCGCAACCAGCGGCGCCGACGGTTGTCCTGCTTGAGGAGAGTATTTTCGATCATTGGGAGTTCCTCACGTAGACGCCGTCGAGGAACACGATCTCGACATCGATGCCGGTCGGCATCTCCACGACGGGTTGGTACTGTTCGGCGCGCTCGATCAGGTATTTGCTGACCGTGTCGGCGGCATCGGCGGCGCCCTGGCCGAGTCCGCCGCCCAGGATGTCGCTGCCTGAGAGCTTGGAGCGACTGCCGTCGGGGTTGGTCGTGGCGCCGGAGAACACGCTGTTGGCATTGGCCGAGAAGCCGCGCCCGAAGCCGCCGACGATCCCGGCCAGCAGCGCTTGGCTGACGAGGCTGCCTTCGCGGCTCACGACGCGGCCGCGGACCCCGGACTTGCCGGCGAAGCTGATGAAGCCTTTGACCTCACTCACCGCGACCCGGCCGCCGGGCTGATCGCAGGTCATGCGGGCGAGTTTCACATAGACCTTCTCGCTGCTGAGATCGCCGCGCGCCGCGCCGTTCACCACGCAGCCCTGGATCCGGGTGGTGAGAACCTTCCCGTTCTGAATGACCGACCGGGCTGGACCGGTGATCCTGAGGACCACGGGCAGCGGATCGGTCTGGCTGACGACGCCTGCCGAGGCATCGACGCCGACAATCACCCGGGCCGAAGCGTAGGAATTTGGGGGCAGGTAATCCGGCGAATCTTCGACGACGACCGGGGGCGCGTCGGGGCGGCCCACTCTGAGACCGTTGGTGCCTGCCTTGTCGGAGCTGAAGCTCATCAGCTTCACCTCGCCCGGAGAAGGGATCATGCCGCCTTGCGGCTCGCCCGCTGTGGGCACACCGCCTGGCTGGGACGAACGGGCTCGCGCGTCATAGCCGCCCGCCTGTGGCCCATAGGCCGGTGGCGGTACAGCGGATGCCGTCGTTGCGGGCTGCGCGGCAAGCCGTGTCTTCAGCTCAGCGTTCTCTGCAGAAATGGCATCGATCGCGGCCTGTCCGTCGACCCGCATGGCCTGGTTTTCGGTCTTGAGAGCCGCCAGCTGCGCTTCAATCTCCGTCCGCGGGATGCTCCCATCCTTCAGTGCTTTCTGTTCGCGGGTGACGGCATCGAGCCGGTTGCCGTAGGTCGCGACGAATTCGCGCTGGGACAGATCGCGGTTGACGAGGCCTGCCGTGTCGATCGTCTGCGCCGCATTGGGATCGCCGGTCGTGGGCTTGTTCTCGCCGCCAAGAATGAACCAGCTTCCGCCAAGCAGTGCGAGTGCTCCCAGCGACCCCAGCAGCAGCTTCTGTCGGCGCGCAGTGCGGGCGTTGAGTCCGGAAAGTTCGGACGGCGCGGCGCTCTCGGCCTGCAGAGGGGCCGTGCTTGGCGTATTGGCTGCATCAGTCATGACCGGTCTCTCCGCTTGCGCCGACAACAAAGGCCGTGGTGCTGGCCCCGGGTTCGAGCTTCGGTTCGGCGATCGAAAGCGCGAGCGTGTCGCGGGGTGCGAGATCGCGCTCGGCGAGCGTCACGGGTTTCGATCCGCGATTGTGGATGCGGACGACCTTCCCGGTGAGGCTGGCACCGCGATAATCGGCGATGAGCTGGATCTCGAGATCGCCGACCCGTGCAGGCATGGCCGCCCTTTGCCGGACCTCAAAGCCGTCGACAGTCCGGTCATTGGCCATCGCCTGGATGAGCCTGACGGCGCTTGTTTCGAGCGGCGTCTGGTTTTCCCAATCCGCGGCGCGGTTCTTCGCGATCGCCGGGTTGGTCACGAAGATCTGCGCCGCCGGGATCTGCTCGACCCGGCACGCGATCTTGTACACAAAGCCCTTCTTGGTGGTGGCGAAGAAGCTGATGGACCGTGCCGCGTAAGTTTCCGGCACCGACACGTAAATGTCGCCGCGCACCGGCTCGTTGGTCACGGCAAAGTCGTTGTACGGCGTGCCGGTCGAGATCTTGGAGACGCTGGCGAACTGGTCGTCGACCAATGCGAAGCGGGTGAGTTCGCGCGCCGAAACGCTGCATTCGAGTCCAGCGCCATCTGCGGCCTGTTTGAATTGGTCGGCCGCATGGGCGGGGGTGGATGCTACGGCCAGCAGCGCTGCCGCGCTCAGAAGTGAGACCCGTGCCTGGGCCCCTGTTTGGTAAGCCATCACTGGGCCTCCTTCGATTTGTCCTGTGGGGGGAGCTGGGCGAAGCCAGCCAGCGCCAGGCGCAGGCCGCGATAAGTCCAGCTGAAGCGGAAGCGGCGCTCGTCACTCGCAATCACCTGCGCGCCGACAAACGTCTTGAGCGTGCCCGTAACATCCGAGGTGAGGCCCTTGGGATCGACAGTCATCGACCGGATCACGAAAGCCTGAGTGACGTCCGATCCCCGTTGCTCTTCGACTATCCGCACCAGCTCGGCCTTGAGGCGGCCATAGCTTGCTGGATCAGCAAGCTTCAGGATCTCGTTCATCCAGTAATCGAGACCCTCGGGGCTGCGATTGAGGAGAACAAGGGCCGCATCGCGGGTGACGAGCTCGAGATAATCGGCATCGACCCCGGCACTGCTCACGGTGAGCGTTTTGGGGACGGTCGGCACCAGCACCACTTCGCGATCCCGGGTAGCGGCAAGGCTCCCGGCGATGACCAATGCGAGGCCAAGGCCGGCGCTGGTCAGCGCAAAGAGGTTTCGCTGGCGCAGCAGCGATTGCTGACGTTCATGGGATATGTCGGAAAACATGGGCTTCCCCTCAACCGGCAAGCAGTCGGCAGTGAGAAGGCGGCGTTGCCTTGAGACCCAGAAATCCTGCAGGCAGATACCAGTATGCTGCATGGGCTACCCAGGAGCTGGCGCGTCCTGCTTTTGCCTTTCGCAATGCGAACCAGGCGCCGAAGGCGACTATGATGCCGATAAAGATATGCTGGGTGAGGATCCCCCAGGTGAAGGGGGCCAGCATTCCCGCGAACTCGTCGATGGTCCAGAAGCCGATAAGCTCCGGGTCATCGAGACGCCGGGGAATGATGTAAGGGTCTGCCATGGCGACGCCGCCTTCCCGTCCGACCGTTCAGATGACCGCGGTCACGACCGAGGTGACGATCGGAACACCGGTGCCGACGCCGATGCCGACACCCACCGGAACGGCGACCTGGCCGAGCGAAAAGCGCCCGGACGCCAGACCGATCAGGCCGCCAGCGAGGCTGAGAACCGTGATGATCTTACCCCCGGAGCCTTCCAGAAAGTCGGTGAACTTGGTGAGGGCAGGAGTGAAGGTCGTGTCAGCGCCAGCATAGGCGGCGCTCGCCGCAAGCGCCGCGACGGCGACCGGGATGGCAAAGTTGATGGCCTTGCCAAGACCATTGGCGCTGGCGCGCCGGGGAAGGGTGAGAGACTGCATGTGAAGCTCCGGTTGGAGGGGTGGTCACAGCGTTCTTGCGTTCGCTGTGTGTTCCACATGCATCTAGGAAATGTTCGTAGGAAAGTGTCGAGCGGGAATCCCGCCTGGAGGTGGAAGAATGCGGACGCATCTTTTGCAGTCCGACGCCCCAAACCAGCGATAACGACGCTAAACCAGTTATTTTATGTCGGTAAAAACCGCCGCAATTGACGGGATTTGGCGACGACTCGGGTAGAGGACCTGAGTCGCCTCTAAACGAGATGTTCCGTGTATGTTCTTTTCATTTTCCTACATGGGATGCTTCGCGTTATGCCTGCGAGTCGCACCAGTGCGCAAAGCTAGGAGACAACCATGTACCATCCAACCGCTGCCGCCAGACCAGCCAATGAAAGCCTGGCCCGCGTTCTTGCCCATGCGATCGAAGCCGCCGGCAAACCCCGCCACAGGATTGCCAATGAATGCGGCATGCATCGCGAGACCCTGCTTCGCCTTGCGCGCGGCGAGCGGCCTATCGGGCTCGACGAAGCAGCACGTGTGCTCTCCGCCTGTGGAGCGCAACCTCGCGCATCCATGATTCTCGCGCTCGCCGGGCAGGAAGATCTCGCTTGCGAGTGGATGCATGGCGAGATGGGCGAATTTCTCGAAGAGTTCTTCACCAGCCTGCCCCTTCATCTGCAGCGGACCCTGGGACGCCGGATTGAGGATCTGCGGCCGCGGTGGGCTAACGGCACCTCACAGCTCGTGGCGCGAATGCTGGCAAAGCACATCGATGATTTTGTGGGCCGCGACATCGCAATGTCGCTGTCCCGGTAAATCCTTGAGTTCGGAGGGGACCGAACCCACGCGAATGAGACCAGCAATGCCGCATGCAACACAAGATGAAACGCAGACGCCTCAACCGCCCGAAGTATTGCCGCCGGCACGGCTTTTGCGCCTGCCGGAGGTTATCGCCCGCGTCGGACTACGGCGCTCCGCCATCTACCAGCGTATGAGCGAAGGGCGCTTCCCAAGGTCGCGATCGCTCGGCCCCAAATGCGCAGTTTGGGTTGAGGCAGAAATTGACGAGTGGATCCGCGCTGTATCGCGAATTCCAAACTGATAACGCAATGATCTATTCGGTTAGGATTCCTCGCGCTAAGCTGTGCCAATGGTTTACCGTTACCCCCTTGACAATTCTCTCCATCCCGAAGCCCTGAAAGAGAAGCAGCGCTCATTGCGCGAGGCTTCCAGACGCCCTTAGCACTTCGCGTTCACCGGGCGCTATCATGGCTTCGACGTGCGGAAGCAGAGGATCAAGACTATGACGTCCGCTTCATCCTTCTCTGGATCGGATACAACGCGGCCTATGTCGATGCGTCAGCCAGCAGCTCTGCACCGGAAGGCGAACGCGGCCTGTTTCAGGCATTCTTCTCAACCTTGGTGAAGTTCGACGCACGCCACCGGGTCTACGATGCTGCGGCTCGCTTTGGGGTGGCGCCCTCGACGGCGATCCGCTGGCATGATCAGCGGCGCACGACCGGAAACATTGCCCCAAAGCCCCAAAGTGCCGACATGCGATCACGCCATGTCGAAGCGCGGCGGGAGGACATTCTCGCGCTCTGGGAAGCGCGCAAGGACATCTCGCTTGAGGAGTTGCGCGCGGGTCTGATCGAGATCGGCCTGAACGTCTCTGTGGCCGGGCTTCACCGCTTCTTCGCTCGTCGCGGCATGACGCGCAAAAAAAGACGAGCCATGCCATTGAGCAGGACCGGCCCGACGTCCTGAGCCAGCGGCAGTCGTGGTTCGATGGCCAGCTCGACCTCGATCCCGAACGGCTCGTGTTCATCGATGAGACCTGGACCGCGACCAACATGACCCGCAGTCATGGCCGCTGCGCCAGAGGCGAGCGGCTGCGCATGGGCTTCCCGCACGGGCACCGAAAAACCACCACGCTGGGGGCCGGGCTGCGCATGACCGGCATGGTCGCGCCAATGGTGCTGGACGGCCCGATCAACGGCGACTGGTTCGAAGCCTATGTCACCCAGGTGCTCGTGTCCGAGCTGCGGCCCGGTGACGTTGTCATCATGGACAACCTGTCCAGCCACAAGCGGGCATCGGTTCGCGATCTGATCGAGAAGGCTGGCGCAACGCTGCGCTTCCTCCCGCCCTACAGCCCCGACTTCAACCCCATCGAAAAGGCCTTCTCCAAGCTCAAGGCCATGCTCAGAAAGATCGGCGAGCGGACTGTGAACGGCCTCTGGAACCTCATCGGCAGGCTCGTCGATATCTTCCAACCAATCGAATGCGCCAACTACTTCACATCGTGCGGTTATGATCTGGACTGATCGAAAACCGCTCTAGGCTTAGGACTCACTGATCACAGCCAGAAGAGCACGGTGGCGGCCAGTGCTAGTGCGGAGAAGCCGACGGTTGGCGGTCATATCGCGTTGCCACGCGGCGCCAGTCCTTCAGGCGGCCGAACATGATCTCGATGCGGTTACGCCGTTCGTACCGCGGCTTGTCGTATTTGACAGGCAGAGATCGGGATTTGCGGCCCGGAAGGCACGGTTTGATGCCCTTTTGCTCCAGCGTATCTCTGAACCAGTCAGCGTCATAGCCGCGGTCGGCGAGCATCCACTTGGCCTTGGGCAGATCGTCAAGCAAGGCAGCTGCACCGGTGTAATCGCTGATCTGGCCAGCCGTGATGAAGAAGCTTAAAGGGCGGCCGTTTGCATCAGTCGCGGCGTGCAGCTTCGTGTTGATGCCGCCCTTGGTCCGTCCAATCAGGGGCCCGAGATCCCTGTTTACCCCAAGGCTGGAAGGCGTGCGGCCGGCCTTGAGATAGGTTGCGTCGATCATGTCGGCCTGCGGGTCGGCTTTCTGGTCTATAGGGCCCCATGGCAGCCTGCCTGCCGACCGCCGGCACCGGAGATGGTTCCACCGCCATCTCCGGCCTCCGGTTCCGCTTCGCTCCACCTCCGTCCGGACATGACGGCGACGAGCTTATTGTACTAACAAACCGCTCGGTCCGCTCCGTGGGGGCAGATCAGATCCGCACGTCAGCCGTGCGGGCGCATAACCACCTTAATGACGCCTTCTTCCTTGTCCCGAAACTTGGCGTACATTTCCGGCGCGTCCTCGAGGCTTGCCGGGTGGGTAATCACGAAACTGGGATCGATTGCACCGGCTACGATCTTTTCCAGCAACGGCTTGGTGTAGCGCTGGACGTGAGTCTGACCGAGTTTGATCGTCAATCCCTTGTTCATTGCCGCCCCAAGTGGCAGCTTGTCGGCCACGCCGACATATACGCCGGGGACGGACACCGTGCCTCCCTTGCGACAATTCATGATGGCTTGGCGCAGCACATGCACCCGATCAGTGGCGAGCATCAAGCTCGCCTTGACCTTGTCCATCACCGCATCGGCTGCGCCGTGAGCTGCGGCCTCGCAGCCGACCGCATCGATGCAGCTGTCCGGGCCACGTCCCTTGGTCCGCGCCTGCAATTCGTCATAAACATCGGTCTCGGCGAAGTTGATCGTTTCGGCGCCGCCCGCCTCGGCCATGGCGAGCCGCTCGGACACCTCGTCGATCGCGATCACCCGGCCCGCGCCCATCATCAGGGCCGATCGGATGGCGAACTGACCGACTGGGCCGCAACCCCAGATCGCGACGGTGTCGCCGGGCTCGATCTGCGCGTTCTCGGCGGCCATGTAGCCTGTGGGAAAGATGTCGGACAGAAACAGCGCCTGCTCATCCGTAATGTTGTCGGGGATTTTGATCGGACCGACGTCGGCCATCGGCACGCGCAGATATTCCGCCTGACCGCCGCAGTAGCCGCCCATCATGTGGCTGAAGCCGAACAACCCTGCGGGCGAATGGCCCATAGCCTTTGCTGCCATCTCGGCGTTCGGATTCGTCCGGTCGCAAGCTGCAAACAGGCCTTTCTTGCAGAACCAGCAATCGCCGCAGCTGATCGTGAAGGGTACGACGACACGATCGCCGATCTTCAGGTTCGTCACTTCGGAACCGAGCGCCACGACCTCGCCCATATTCTCGTGGCCGAGGATATCACCTGCCTCCATCGTAGGCTGGTAACCATCGAGCAGGTGAAGGTCGGACCCGCAAATGGCGCATGCCGTCACCTTGATGATGGCATCACGGGGATGCTTGATCTCGGGATCTGCGACGGTGTCGACGCGGACGTCACCCTTACCGTGCCAACATAGTGCGCGCATAATCTTCTCCATTCAGAAGAACCGGTCCGACCGTCAAACCAGTCCGAAGACCTTAACGCGCTTGGACGTGATCGGGTCCCGCCTTTTTGCGCCGCCAGAGCAGCGGTGCGCTTTCACATAGCTGCTGTCGATCTGGCCGGTCTCGGCGATCCACCCTTCCTCGGTCAGCGCCGCCAGGATACAGTTCCACACGCCGCGTCGGCTCCAGCGGGTCCAGCGATTGTAGATGGTCGTCGAGGGACCATAGTCGCTCGGGCAATCGGCCCAGCGACCGCCGCACTTCAGCATGTGCACGATACCCGATATCACCCGCCGATCATCGACCCGCCAGGCCCCCGGCTGGTTCTTCGGCAAGTACGGCTCGATCGCCGCCCACGCCGCATCCGACAACCAAAACAACGATCCCGCCATGCCCAGACCCTCCTCAACTGGAGACTCCTGAATCAGCACGCCGTTGCAGAATCAAGCTTCTGATTGGGTTTGGACCCTAGAGCGATTTTCGTAACGCGCGCAATCGAAAGCGGGTATCACGTTACCGCCCATTTGCCGTTATGGTCGGCCCCATTTCTGCTAATCACGAATGACCAGATTCAGCGAAACCCGTCATTCAGCAGTACAGTAGCGATTGGCGGTGACGTCCCCCCTGTTTTTTCATCCGGTTTGAGCGAGAGTTTTCCGGCCCTTTAGAGCCTTCGGGCAAGGAGCTGGGACATGAAGAAGTCGAAGTACACAGAAGAGCAGATTGCGTTCGCGCTGAAGCAGGCTGAGACGGGCACGCCGGTGGCGGAGGTGATCCGCCGGATGGGGATTTCGGAGCAGACGGATGAATTGGCTGCGCTGCCCGTACTTAATCCAGACCAATGGCCGGAACGGCTTAACGGCGGTTCAGCGCATTGACGCTCAGACAAGGTATGCGCCGTCCCGACCGACCTTGCAGGGCAGCCCCGTGCTCAGCCTCGTTGCCTTCATCAAATCGGGTACGCTGTAGCCACGAAAAAGCCCACTGAGATTGGGGCACTAACGGCGGGCAGCGGTTCGGTGTTCACGAGTAAGCGTGGCGGATGGTCAGCGATTGGCCGTCCGCCACGCCGCGTATCACACGAACACGGCGCATCTGACGGGCACTCAAACCCTGAGCCGCGTCAACCGCGGTGACACATCGCCGGCTCCCGCTTCCAGATTCGACCCATTCCAGCGTGTGGTTGAGATGCACCTTATGGAACGTGCGTTCGGCCAGATTTACGACCTATAGTGCCGCCTTGAGATAGCGGGCGGTGAGACTGCCTTCCGCTTCCGCAACGACGCCAGGGACGCCGCTAGCAACGATACGGCCCCCATCTTCACCGGCCCCCGGTCCCAGGTCGATGATCCAGTCCACCTGTGCGATGGCGCGCATGTCATGTTCGACGACTACGACGGTATTGCCGGCGTCTACGAGGCCCTGCAGGTGTTGCATCAACCGGTCGCCATCGGAGGGGTGAAGCCCCGATGTTGGCTCGTCGAGGATGTAGATCGTGTTACCGCGTTGAGCGCGTTGCAGTTCAGTCGCCAGCTTGATGCGCTGCGCCTCCCCGCCAGACAGCTCGGTCGCCGGCTGACCAAGCCTCAAATAGCCAAGACCGATCTCCCGCAACACGTCGAGGGAGCGCATCACCGATGCCTCGCCAGCGAAGAAATCGCACGCATCGTCGACCGTCAGTTCGAGCACCTGGGCGATATTGCGCCCGTTCCATTCGACTTCGAGCGTTTGCGGGTTGTAGCGAGAGCCATGACAGGTCGAGCACGGGGCAAAAACGCTCGGCAGAAACAGCAGCTCCACCATGACGTATCCCTCGCCCTCGCACACAGGGCAGCGGCCTTGCGCGACGTTGAACGAGAACCTTCCCGGGCTGTAGTGCCGCCGGCGGGCGAGCGGCGTCTCAGCGAAGATCCGTCGCACATGGTCGAACATGCCGCTGTAGGTGGACAGGTTCGAGCGCGGCGTGCGGCCGATCGGTTTCTGATCGACCCGCACCAGCCTGCGAACATGCTCCATGCCTGCGACAAGGCGTCCTTCAGTGTCGTTCTGCGCAACATCGAGCAGCGGATCGATAACCTGCTCCTCGGCGACCGGGGAGTTGCCGAGGTATTCCGTGACGAGTTCGGGCAGCGCCTGACTGACGAGACTGGATTTGCCCGATCCCGAAACGCCGGTGACAGCGGTGAAGCAGCCGATGGGAAACTCGACGTCGAGACCTTGAAGATTGTTACGCCTGATCCCTTCAAGGCGTAGCCATGCCTTGGGATCGCGCGGTGTGCGCTCACTGCGCAGCGGCTCTGCGAACAGGTAGCGGCGGGTGATCGAAGTCTCGACGTCGGCAAGCCCCTCTATCGGCCCGCTGTAGAGGACTTCTCCGCCCTTTTCCCCGGCTCCTGGCCCGACATCGACGAGCCATTCCGCGCGGCGGATCACGTCGAGATCATGTTCGACGACGAACAGGGAGTTGCCCGCCGCCTTGAGACGCTCGAGGATGGTGAGCAAGGCTTCGCCATCTGCCGGGTGCAACCCTGCCGAAGGCTCGTCAAGCACATAGACCACGCCGAAAAGCTGTGACGACAATTGCGTGGCGAGCCGCAAGCGCTGCAGCTCTCCGGAGGACAGCGTCGGCGTGCTGCGGTCGAGCGATATGTAGCCAAGGCCAAGATCGATCAGCGGCTCGAGCCGCTCGATCAATTCGCAGGCAAGGCGTTGGGCGGCGATCCGCTTCTCGTCGGAGAGATTGGGCGTGCGGCGCACGTCGGGCGCGCCCCTGTGCGCAGAGCCGCCCGCGGCAACCCGTTGCTCGACCGCTGCATCGCGGGCCGCTTTCTCCAGAACATGGCCCTTCGAGGGGGCGGAGACCGCCCCATACGCGCCTTGCGCGACGGGCATCAGCAAGTCCTTCAGCTTGAGCACCGTCAGGTCGCCGAACTCGGCGATGTCGAGGCCCGCGAACTTCACGGATAGGGCTTCGCGCTTCAGGCGCTTGCCGTCGCAGGTCGGGCAATCGCGGCCGATGATATATTGCGAGACGCGCTTCTTCATCAGCGCGCTTTTCGTGTTGGCGAAGGTTTCCAGCACATAGCGGCGCGCGCCGGTGAAGGTGCCCTGGTAGCTCGGCTCCATGCGGCGCTTGAGCGCCGCCCGGGTCTGTTCGGGCGTCAGGCCCGCATAGACCGGCACCGTCGGCGCCTCTTCGGTGAAAAGGATCCAGTCGCGATCCTTTTTCGGCAGCTCGCGCCACGGCGTATCGACGTCATAGCCGAGCGAAACGAGGATATCGCGCAGGTTTTGCCCATGCCACGCCGTTGGCCAGGCGGCGATCGCCCGGTCGCGAATGGTGAGGCTGGCGTCAGGAACCATGGTCTCTTCGGTCGCGTCATAGACGCGGCCGATGCCGTGGCAGGTCGCGCAGGCCCCCGTGACCGTGTTGGGGGAGAAATCCTCCGCATAGAGCATGGGTTGATGGCGCGGATATTCTCCAACGCGCGAATAGAGCATCCGCACCAGGCTGGAGAGCGTCGTCATGCTGCCGACCGAGGAGCGCGCGTTGGCCGAGCCGCGCTGTTGCTGCAACGCGACCGCAGGCGGCAATCCGTCGATCGCGTCGACCTCCGGCACGCCGGCCTGGTCGATAAGGCGGCGGGCATAGGGCGCAACCGATTCCAGATAACGCCGCTGTGCTTCGGCATAAATGGTGCCGAACGCGAGCGATGATTTGCCCGACCCCGATATGCCGGTGAACACCACGAAGGCGTCGCGCGGTACGTCGACGTCAACATTTTTGAGGTTGTTCTGGCGCGCGCCGCGAACCTGCACGCAAGCGGGCGGCCCCGCATGCCCATGATCGGTGGCCGGCGTCGTCGCGTGTATATCCTTGTTCTTCAATTCAGTCTTCCTGCCATATCCGCCCGTGCGGCCCGTGTTCATTACGGTCGGGGTAGCAGATGAATGCTTTTCCGACGCGATACATCCAACGGTTGTTACCGCATCGCGGCGCCTTGCCCAGTTGCCATGGCGCGCTTCATCATGGCCGGGATCGGGCCATGATGAAGGCCGGGTTGTCGATCCGGGCGCATCGCGCCGCTTCGGATCGGCGGGTCAGTAGTGAATGACCGTGCGGATCGACTTGCCTTCGTGCATCAGTTCGAAGGCCTCGTTGATCTCCTCCAAACCCATCGTGTGGGTAACGAACGGGGCCAGATCGATATCGCCCTTCATCGCGTCCTCGACCATGCCCGGGAGCTGTGTCCGACCCTTGACGCCGCCGAAAGCGGACCCCTTCCAGACGCGGCCCGTAACGAGCTGAAATGGACGGGTGGAGATTTCTTCGCCCGCGCCGGCAACGCCAATCACGATCGACTGACCCCAGCCACGATGCGCTGATTCAAGCGCGGCGCGCATGACGTGGACGTTGCCGATGCACTCGAAGGTATGATCGATGCCCCAGCCCGTCATCTCGATCAGCACTTGCTGGATGGGCTTGTCATGGTCCTTGGGGTTGATGCACTCGGTCGCACCGAACTGGCGTGCCAGCTCGAACTTGGACGGGTTGGTGTCGATGGCGATGATGCGACCCGCCTTCGCCTGGCGCGCACCCTGAATCGCCGCGAGGCCGATCCCGCCCAGGCCGAACACGGCGACCGAGTCTCCGGGCTGGACCTTTGCGGTATTGTGGACTGCGCCGATGCCGGTCGTCACGCCGCAGCCGATATGTATGATGGATTACATCGTGCAGTGGTCGTCCCTGCGTTTCGGCCAATGTGTAGCCAGTCAGGGGTCCTCGGCGGCGGAATTCATGAAAACGCACTGCTGCGAAGCCTCCATCATGAATATTGCCATGGTGGTATTGCCAAGGATGGCGTCGAGGCGGCACGATACTTCAATCAGGGAACGCTCGGTGAATTTCTGCGACGTGATGTCTTGAATTGTAGCGTAAAACAGTCCGATTCCGTCGGAATCGATAAGCTGGAGCGTTACGGCGACATCGTAGTGCGTGCCGTCCTTCCTTCGATGGCGTGTCTCGAAGTCCAGCCGTTCGCATTCCTTGGTCAGCAATGGTCGAATGAGTTTGAGGAACTGCTCACGCGGTATGTCGGGTTTCAGATCCCACGGTGTCAGGGCCGAAATCTCCGCCATGCTGTAACCGAGGTTTTCGCGCGCACCCCGATTTACCAGAACGAATTGAAAGCTATCCGCCGAGAACAGATAGACCTCGCTCGCCGCATCCTCGACGATACGGCCTAGCCGATCCGCGCCAATTTCGTCCCGCTGCGGCATAGGGTCTGATCTCGTGGCACCAACGCCGTGCTATAGAACGCGCGAGCCTCAAGAGCAATGATGGCACCAACGCTGCACGCACCCAATTCCTTCAAGAACAGAGTAACTCTTGGATCGCGTGGACCAGCGCCGGCCTCTGCAGGTCAACGAGCACTTGCGATTTTATCTCTACTGGCCCTACGCTTCGGGAACTCCAGCGTGTCTAAAAAGTTTAACCGTCGAAGGAGCTTCCCATGGCCACCACAAAATCGTCTTCCAAAGCAAAGCCCAAAACCGGCGCGCGTGCCACGCGAAAGGCGAGCACGGCGCAGAAGCGACCGGCTGACGCGATCAAGCTGCTCAAGGACGACCATAAGGAGGTCAAGGGCTGGTTCGAGGAATTCGACAAAACCGACGATGATGCGCGCAAGCAGGAACTGGCAGACAAAATCTGCATGGCGTTGACGGTCCACGCGACGATCGAGGAAGAGATTTTTTATCCGGCAGCATACGAGGCGCTCGACGATGATGATCTGCTTGATGAAGCCGAGGTCGAACACGCAAGCGCTAAGGCGCTGATTGCCGAAATCCAGGGCAGCCAAGTAGGTGAACCGCTGTTCGACGCCAAGGTGACGGTGTTGGGCGAATATATCGATCATCACGTCCAGGAGGAGGAAAAGGAACTCTTCCCCGAATGCCGCGCCAGTGACATGGACCTCAAAGCACTCGGCGAGCAGCTCGCGGCGCGCAAGGCGGAGTTGATGGCTGCCCAAGGCTGATGTCAGGCCAAGGTGAATGATGATCTCTTCGGCCCGGCCATTCCTGGCCTGTTCCTGATTGAAGATCTCGTTGATGAGGCCGCTCAGCCGAGCCTTATCACCGAGATCGAGGGAACGTCGCTTGCGCCTTTCAGGTTCCAGCAATGGACTGGAAGGCGCGAGACGGCCTCTTACGGGCTTCACTACGATTTCACCGCGTCTACGTTAAGTGAAGCCGAAGCTTTCCCTCCTTGGCTCGACAAGCTGGCAAGGATGGTCGAGGCGAAATGTGAACTGCGGTGCCGATCCATTGTTCATGCCTTGCTGACCCGCTATCCGGTGGGCGCGGCGATAGGTTGGCACCGTGATCGTCCAATTTTCGGAGAAGTGTTCGGCATCTCGCTTGGCACCGAGGCCATCCTCCGATTGCGCAGGCGACATCCGGCCGGGTTCTCACGCTATTCTCTGCCTCTTCGGCCCGGCTCGCTTTACAGGTTGAGCGGTGAGGCCAGAAACGAGTGGGAACACAGCATTGTCCCGCTCACACAGCTCCGTTGGTCGATAACGCTGCGGACGCTCGCTTAGGCCATCACTCGCTTCCTTCCGACCGCTTCCGAGTCTGGTACCGTGTCAAACTCTACCATCTCCAGCAGAATTTCCTCTACCCTGGCCAATCGCGCGTGCGGATCGCTCATCTTCTCGCGGACCAGGAAACGGCCGTCCACCAATTGGGCGCTGGGGTGGGGCGATGACTTTGGCGGTGCACCGCGCGGGTTTAACGCGATGGCAGCGCGCCCGGCGTCAATCCTTTCGAAACCAAGCATTTGCGCAAGAAGGCGTACCCTTGCTACAGACAGCAACACTTGCGTCTCCGCCGGCATAGCGCCGAAGCGGTCTTCCAACTCCTCCTCGAAGTTATCCAGAACGGCGAGATCTGTCAGCCGCGCCAATTTGACATAAAGCTGCAGCCGCAGATCCACTTCCGGGATCCAGCTTTCGGGCAAGGCGCCATGGGCTCCTAGTCTCAAGTCAGGCGCGGGGAGCGCGCTGGTCTCGCCGCGAGCCTCGCGGAGAGCCGCTTCCAGCATGTGCTGGTAAAGCTCGACGCCGACCAGTTTCATGTGCCCGGTCTGGCTGTCGCCCAGCAGATCTCCGCCGCCGCGCAGATCGAGGTCGCGCGCGCTGATTGCAAACCCGGCACCAAGGCGATCCAGCGCTTCGAGTGTCCGCAAGCGCTTCGCAGTCGCCTCGCTGATCGGATGACCGGTGTCCGTGAGCAGCATGATCTGCCCGCGCCGACTGCCACGTCCGACCCTGCCTCGAAGCTGATGGAGCTGCGACAGACCGAACCGGTCCGCACGCCAAACGATCATTGTGTTTGCGCGGCGGATGTCGAGCCCTGCCTCGATAATGTTGGTGGCAAGCAGCACGTCGCCTCGACCGTCTGCGAACTCGGTCATTACGGTATCGAGTTCTGCTGCGGGCAGCTTGCCGTGCGCGCAGACCACCGTGAGTTCAGGCGTCAGCTGGCCAAGCTTGGCTTCGATCGCCGCCATGTCCGCGATCCTTGGCACCACGACAAAGCTTTGCCCCCGCCGGGCCCGTTCCCGCAGCAGCGCGGCCCGGACGCGTGTATCGTCCCACTCGCCCACCACCGTGCGGATTGGGTGCCGCCGCGCAGGCGGAGTTGCGATAACCGATAGCTGTTGTAAGCCCACCAGCGCGTTCTGGAGCGTCCGGGGAATCGGTGTGGCGCTGAGCGCCAGGAAATGGCCGCTATGCAGCGCACGCAGTCTTGCCTTGTGGGCCGCACCGAAGCGTTGCTCTTCATCGAGAATGACCAGCTGCAGGCTGCGAAACCTGACGCTCTTGCCAGCGACGGCGCTTGTGCCGACGACGATCCCGATCGACCCGTCGGCAAGACCGGCCAGCGCTGCGCGCTTTTCGGCGGGCGTCGATGAGCTTGACAGCATTGCGACAGTCACGCCGGTCCCCTCGAACCGGGCCCGGAACAGTTCGTAGTGTTGGCGCACAAGCACAGTCGTCGGCGCGGCCAGCACGACCTGCCCGCCGGCCAGCGCGGCAAACGCCGCAGCGCGCAGCGCAACCTCGGTCTTGCCGTAACCGACATCGCCGATGACGAGCCGGTCCATCGCGGTGCCGGAAGCGAGGTCGGAGCGGATGGCGTCGATGGCGCGGGTTTGGTCTGCCGTTTCCGAATAGGGGAAACCAGCCACGAACCGTTCGTAGACATCCGGGTCGGCCGCGATTGCCGGTACAGTTCGTGCCGCACGCTGATGGGCCAGCGCAATTAGCGCTTTGGCTGTCTCAGCAAGCTCGCCGTCAAGCGTCTCGCGGCGTTTGATCCAACTCGACCCGTCCAGCTTGTCAAGAGCCACCGCCTCGGGGTCGGCACCGTAACGCCAGATGCGACCGGCATCGCTGACCGGTACCAGTCGGCGAGCTGCGCCAGCAAATTCAAGCGCGATGGCGTCCTGCGCGCTGCCCTCCAGCAGGGGCAAAGGTTCGATCCCGCTGATTACCGCAATGCCGTGATCCTCATGGACGACAACGTCGCCGCAGCGAAGGTCGCCCAATCCATCGAACCCGTTTTCTTGATCAACCGACCCAGCTTCAGCTTCCGCACGGCTACCGAGCAAATCAGCTGCGGTAACGGCGATGATCTTGTCCCGTACAAAGCCTCTGTCGCACGGCATTTCAAGTGCCGCGAACGCACCTGATGGGAGCGCTGCGACGTCTGCCCAACTGGCGAGCATGATGCAGTCGCGCTTCAATTTTTTGGCAATACGCGGACGCAGGAACCGCAGATCGCGGTCGCTGCCCAGCAAGATGAGGCGGGCATCCCTCTCCAGCAGGGGCACTACGAACCGGGACAGGGCACCCAGTGGAGCGCGCTCCTCGACGAACCGCGAAATGGCCCCAATGTCGTCGGTGGCCCAGTCGAGCCGGTCGTGGCCGGTCGTTGCCGCACGCCATTCCTCCTCGCCGATCATGTCGGCGGGGACTCGGCCATGCCGTGTCACATCCGCGGCAAGGGCCAGCAGCCCGCGATGGCGCGACGCAACCTTGTTGTCGAGGACCAGGGCCGCGCCTGCTGGGCAATGAGCGAGGAGCGTTACCCCGCCCACTGCGCTTGGCTCAGCCACACGGCCGATTTCGACGGCAGTCAGATCGTCCAGGCTGCGCTGGTCAACCGGATCGAAGCTACGCAGGCTGACAATCCGTCCATCGGCTGCTTCGCTGCGAACCGGCAGCGTACGATCGGCCGGAAAGACATCGGCAACATTACCCCGCACCGCGACTTCACCGGGTTCGTCCACCCGGTCATCGACGATATACCCCAGTGCTTCGCAATCGCTTTCAAAGCTTTCGAGATCGAGCAGATCGCCCACACCGAGGACCGGCGGAGCGGGGTCGAACGCCTCGGGCGCAGCGTAACGGCGCGCAATGGCTTCGGCACTAGCCAGCACGACGCACGGCTTCTGGCACGAACCCTGAACCGTGCCGCGGATTTGCCGCAAAGCTGCGACGCGCGCACCGGCATTTCCCGGCGATGCGGGAGCCTCTTCGCCGGGTAAGGCGTCACTGGCGGGGACCAGCACGACCGCAGCTTGGGGGGCAGCCGCCTTGACGGCGGCGGCCAAAGCCACCGCCGTCTGTTCGCTATCGGCAATGTAAACCAGATCGCCGTGCTGCAAATGCTCGGCGATCCATGTGGCAATCGCTGCCTGGCTCACGGCACTCAGGCCATGGCATCCAGGTCAACCGTCGCTTCTCGCGGCCAGAACCGCAGGGGTGCGCAAGCGACAACAAAGGCCTTGGCATCCTTGCCCGATCCCAGCGCAAGACAACCCTCGTCGAGCTCGGGCGGAATGCGTGCGGCGGCAAACAGCGGCTCGGCATCCGCGCCGACTCCGATGAACTTGCAATGCGCAAAGGCGTCGGACACAAAATCCTTGGCTGCGGCATCCTGCGCCAACAGGGCCGCACCCTCCGCCGACGGCAGCACCGCCACCGCATCGTAGAGCACCGATGGACCGCCATCGATCTTCTGCTTTGCCGCGACAGCATCGCCGTTGTCGAGGACGACACCGCCGATCTTGGGCGCGATCACTTCCCATACCGCGCCTGCGGCTTCGACTGCGCCAGTCAGCGCCTCGAGCAGAGCTCCGTCCGACCCATCGGTCAGCAGGATGCCAAGCTTGCGGCCCTTGAAGCTGTCCGGACCGTTAGCGAGAATGCTGAGCTTGTCCGAAGTGGGCAGGTCAAGCGTGGGCTTTGCAGCTTTTGCGGGATCGGGCAGTGCCATTCCAAGGCCATTGGCCACCGTGGCCGCCAGATTGTCGTCGATGTTGCGCAAGTGCGAGACAGCGCGCGCACGGATGTCGACGCGGGTCACTTTGCTCAATTCGAACACCAGTGCATCGCCGAGGTGCTTCTGTTCGATCGGCTGCTGGCTGAGATAGAACATTCGCGCCTGGCTGTAGTGATCGGCGAAGGTCTCCGACCGGAGACGGGCTTTCGGGCTTTCGACGTCAGCGGTGAAACTCTTGAAGCCGAGTTCCGGATTTTCACGCGGACCGCCTTCGGGTCCCCACGAGTTTGGCTCGTAGTTGGCTCGCCCCTTGGGATTGATCATGGCCATATGGCCGTCCTGCTGGAAATGCATTACCGGGCAGCGCGGAGCGTTGACCGGGATGTGGGTGAAGTTCGGCCCGCCGAGGCGCTTGAGCTGTGTGTCGAGGTACGAGAAGTTGCGCCCGTGCAGCAGCGGATCGTCGCTGAAGTCGATGCCGGGGGGTACGTTGGCCGTGCAGAACGCGACTTGTTCGGTCTCAGCAAAGAAGTTGTCGACATTGCGATTGAGCGTGAGGGTACCGATCAGCCGGACGGGGACGTCTTCCTCAGGGATCAGTTTGGTCGCATCGAGATGATCGAACGGCAGCGCATCGGCGGTAGCCTGGTCGAAGAGTTGGACGCCGAGGTCCCATTGCGGAAAGTCGCCGCTGTCGATTGCTTCCCACAGGTCGCGCCGGTGGAAGTCGGGATCGGCTCCATTGACCTTGACGGCCTCATTCCACACCACCGATTGCAGGCCCTGGCGCGGCTTCCAGTGAAACTTGACGAAGGTGGACTTGCCTTCGGCATTGATGAGACGGAAACTGTGGACGCCGAAGCCTTCGATCGTGCGATATGACCGCGGAATGGTCCGGTCGGACATCTGCCACATTACCATGTGCCAAGCCTCGGGCATGAGGCTGGCAAAATCCCAGAAGTTGTCATGTGCGGACTGCGCTTGCGGGAAGCCGCGGTCGGGCTCCTCCTTGACTGCGTGGACTAGGTCAGGAAACTTGATTGAATCCTGAATGAAGAAAACCGGGATGTTGTTGCCCACGAGATCCCAGTTGCCCTGCGCCGTGTAGAGCTTGACCGCGAACCCGCGCACATCGCGCGCGAGATCAAATGAACCGGCCCGGCCGGCAACGGTTGAGAAGCGGACAAAAGTCTCAGTTTGCTGACCGACCTTCGACAGCACGTCTGCAGTGGTAAATTCGGCGAGGCTGTCGGTCAGTTCGAACACGCCGTGGGCACCGGTGCCGCGCGCATGGACAACGCGCTCGGGAATGCGTTCGTGGTCAAAATGGAAGATTTTCTCACGGAGCTGAAAGTCCTCAAGCAAAGTCGGGCCGCGTGGTCCGGCGCGCAGACTATTCTGCCCATCGCTGACAGGGATACCCTGCTGTGAGGTCATGGTTGTGGCAGGATCGCCGGTAGTCTGATGGGTCTCGCCGCCGTTGCCCTGGGCCTCAGCATAACTGGTCGGCACGTCTGACTGCGGCGGCAGTTTGGGTGCCTTCTTCGGCGTCTCGCCCTTTTGCTTCGATTTGTCAGAACGGGGGGTTTTGTCAGGCTTCGGCATGGAACAATCCTTTGGCAGTAGAGGCGAACGAGAGATCATTGGAGTTTGACGCGAGCGCCGGAGGCGCAACGGCAGGCCAGGCTTTCTCGTCGATTGGCGGAATGGCCGTGATTTGCTCGGGGCTCAGATCACAGTGGAGGCCATCACTATCGAACGCGAGATCGGCAGGTGCTATCGCACGCAAGGTTTCGCCGGCACCGCCCACCCCGCCTTGGGATATAACGACATAACTTAATGCGCGGCTTTCGCAGTCGTGCATGGTATCGACTACTGTCCCGACCTTTTCACCGCTGCTGTCAAAGACATTTGCGCCGATTGCGGACGCACCTGAATAAAGCGAAGGCACATGGGCGCGCGCCCGGCTGCGCTGCTCCGCGTTTTCGCTACCAGTTTCGTGCCGGGCCTGCCGCCCGAGCCAGCGCCAAACTCCGAACAAATTGACAAGCAACAGAAAACCGTTGGTGATCGCCAGGCTTGGCTGTCCGGTGGTCAGGCCCACTCCAGCCCAGGCGATCGATCCGATGGTAAAGACGACAAATCCCCATCCCGTGATTTTCGTTCCCAGATTGGCGGCTGTCATCATCGCCGCAATCATGGTCGCAGCCGAAGCAATCCAGGCGGCGACATCAGACATTGCGGTACAACTCCCTAGTCGCGCCCACGGTAAGGCACGGGAACCATCAAATGGGCCGACTTAAGTCGCTGTCGACATGGAAAAAGGTATAGACCTCGCTCGCGGGACGATTGATGGTTACGCTGCTGGCTAGCAACCGGCGGGAACCCTTGGCGTCCTTTGACGTCGCAATTGGTGCGTCATCGTGGGCATGGGTTTGAGCTTCGTCAGACATGCCCACTGTAACAACTGGCAGCAACGACAGTTCCAACGAATGTGCGGATTATAATGCGTGTGCAACCGTCACGTGGAACTAATAGTACAGCGACATCGTTCTTTCCTGCGACTGTTCGTGCACGCGGAGGGCTTGGGTCATCCACACATATGACGTTGCCAATGTCGGAGCCGGCCCTGCCGGCCTGAGTGCAGCCTTGTACGCTGCGCGATACTGTCGCTCTACGATCGTGCTGCATGATTGGGCTTCGCGCGCCGCGCGAATACCGCTTACACACAATGTGCCCGGCTTCGACGCCGGAATCGCGGGACCCGACCTGCTCGCGCTTATGACCCGCCATGCCGAAAAGTTCGGAGCGACTTTGGTAGAGGCGCATGTGGACCTTGTCGCCAAGGCCGACGGTTATTTTACATTGGTCGACGTCCAAGGGGTGAAGTGGGCCGCGAGGTCCGTCATCCTTGCTACCGGTCTCAAGCTTAATCAGATCCCGCTTGAGGGCGATGTACATGAGGCAGCCATCGCGCATGGAGTGCTGCGCTATTGCCCGGTGTGCGACGCGTTCGAACATAAGGACTCCCGAATTGCTGTCCTTGGCTGTGACCTCTCAGGTGCGGCGGAGGCTCTGGTTTTGTCAGGCTATTCGAGAGATGTGACGCTCCTTCCGCGCCGTGATGTCGAACTGACTGATGCGGAGCTAGGCAATCTCGAACGGGCTGGCATCAGTCTCATCACAGAGTCGGTGTCACGGTATGAACCGACAACGAACGAGATGGTCCTTCACTTTGGTAGCAATAACAATCCTCTTGCATTCGACGTGTTATATCCCGCGCTCGGTTGTCGCCCGCGGAGCCGTCTCGCCGCTCAACTAGGCCTTCCTCTCGACAAATTGGGCAAGGTTGCCGCAACAGCGCCGTTTGGCACGGATGTGCCGGGCTTGTTCTGCGCCGGCGATGTGGTGGACGGGCTTGATCAGATCAGCGTTGCGATGGGACACGGAGCGGTTGCCGCAACCAAGGCGCATAACTGGTTACGCGAGCGCGACGGAGATACGGCAGAAGCAGTGCTTGACCATGGTAGGGGGGACGGCGATGAATAGCCGCGTAATCAAAGCGACGCTGCCGTATCCAGGCAATTACCCCTCGTTATGCGAACCAGCGACGGCAGTGCACATCACATGACGTTGCGCTGGCCCTCGACTTTATGGATCGTCCGCCACGGACAAAGCGCCGGCAACGTCGCACGCGATCTCGCTCATGCCGAAGGATTGGCGTCCATAACGCTCACTCACCGCGATGTGGATGTGCCGCTATCCGATCTGGGGCGCGAACAGGCGACTGCGCTTGGTAATTGGTTCGCCGCGTTCCATCCAAGCGACATGCCGGACGTATTGCTCTCTTCGCCCTATATCCGCGCGGTCGAGACCGCCGAACTGTTCCGGGCTGCGGGAGGGTGCAACCGCGATGAACCGATCTGTATTGACGAGCGGCTTCGCGAGAAGGAATTCGGCATCCTCGACGGCTTGACGACGGCGGGGGTGGGGCAGCTGCAGCCAGAGCAGGCGGCGTTCCGCCAATTGCTGGGCAAATTCTATCATCGTCCTCCCGGCGGCGAATCCTGGATCGATGTCATCTTTCGGCTGCGCGCGCTGATGGACACTGTTTCGCTCCATCATGGCGGGCGGCGGGTGCTGATTGTCGCTCATCAGGTCGTGGTCTTGTGTCTTCGCTATGTTCTGGAAAACCTGTCGGAAGCGCAAGTTCTTGCCATCGACAAGGAGGGCGACGTCGCCAATTGCGCGATTACCGAATATCGGCTTGACCCGGAGCAGGGCCGCGACGGCAAACTGGTTCTTGTTCGTTACAATGTCACCGCTCCGCTGACTGAGCAGGCAACGCCGATCACATCCGCGCGCGACCAAATGGTAGCTGCACGTGGCTAGCAAGGTCCTCTCGCTGGATAGCGACTGGTTGCGGGCGCACCCGCTGCCCGTGCCCGATATCGCGGCCGACAAAAACAGTCGTGGACGGGTTCTGGCGATTGGCGGATGTGCAACGGTCCCAGGCGGTATCCAGCTGACCGTCGAGGCTGCGCTCCGCGCAGGGGCGGGAAAGATCCAAGTTGCCACAATTGAAAGCGCGGCGCTCGCGCTCGGGGTCGCCATGCCGGAAATCGCGGTGTTCTCGTTACCTGAGACAGATACCGGCGAAATTGCCTTGACGAGTGCAGGCGCGCTAAGCGACCTGGTAGGACGGTGCGACGCCGTCGTGGCTGGCCCGGCAATGTCCGACGCCAAAGCGGCCTCAGGACTGACCGGCCACTTGCTGACCCTGTGTGAAGCGCAAATGATTCTCGATGCAGCGGTGCTCATGAACCTTTCCGATCATACGGACCGTTTAAGTGCACTTCCGCGCCCGGCGGTCTTGACGCCGCACATCGGCGAACTGGCGGCCATTCTGGGCTGCGCAGCGGCTGACATCGAGAAAGATCGCATTGCGGCCGTCAAGGAGGCCAGTGATCGGTTCGGCGCCGTCTGTGTCCTCAAAGGTTCCACAAGTCTTATTGCCGAACCCGGCGCAGACGTGTTCGCTTATGCCGGAGGTGGGGTCGGGCTTGCCACCGGCGGCTCAGGCGATGTCCTTGCAGGAATTGTGGCAGGCCTTTGCGCCCGGGGAACGCCCCAGCTCGAAGCTACGCTGTGGGCAGTTTGGCTGCATGGAGAAGCAGGACGACGCTGCGCGGAGCAGATCGGACCGATCGGCTTCCTTGCCCGCGAATTGCTTGCCCACCTTCCGGGCCTCATGCGCGCTCTGTAGGAGTGCGGACCGTAATTCGCAGCCTAAAATGCCTGTGCAGCAGGCAATTGTCATCTCCTACCAGGTCACGCGCAGGGAGCCTCGCGCCGGAACCAGGAATTCACGCCTGCCTGCCTGTGAGCGGCCAACCAGTTCGGTAGCACCCGAATGAACCTGTATGCGCTGGCGGGCGGAACCGTCGGGTATGATGGCGAGCAATGCCTCGCACGTCTCACCGCCGGACAGATGGAGGATGATCGAACGAGGCGATGTGCGTTCGCTCGCCATCAGAAAATGGTCGCAGTAGAGTTTGAATGGCGCGCCCTCGACGTGACGAAACATCCTCGAGGCAAAGACCAAGGCTGCCCCGGCGCCATAGATTTCCTGTCCAACCTGGCCCGCAGGCTGCCCATCGGGATAAAGATCCTCAAGCGGGAAAGGGAGTTCACGGTCGATGTGCCCGTTGCGGATGTCCGTGGCCAGAGCGTCCTCGGGCAAGACGTCGGGATAATAAAACCATGCGTTGCTGACGGCGTAGCGGCTATATTCGGAAAGCAACATGCGCACCCCTTCATCAAGGTCGGGGCCGCTGTCCTTCAAGCAGCTTTCGATCGCCACAAATGCATCGAAACACTCATACATGGCCGCATAAGGCGCATCGTGCAGGCAAGTCGGCTGGAAAAACATGGCATAATGCCGCGCGTTGCGGAATTTCGGATTCCAGATGATGCAATTGTGCAGAAAGCTGGCCAGATACACATATGCTTGCCGGAGATAATAACCCTCGTCCGTCACGTTCCAGAGGCGCATGCAGGCCGCTGCGCCCCAGGCAGTGAGATTGGTCTGATAAGCCAGTTCAAACCGCATTCCCCGAGAGGCATCGATGGCTGCCTTTGCCTCGTCCAGATAGCGCTGCTCGCCGCACAACTGGAAGGCAAGCAACATGACGTAAGCGTACAATCCGCCTACGTCGGTTTGTCCCAGACCATCCTCGTTTCGGGCTGCCACGATAATCGAGAAGTCGCGCACATCGAACTGGATCGGCCAGTGGTACGAGAAATGCGGCGCGGTTTTGCACGCGAACTCAAGCGAGCGCAGGAAGTACCGCTTTGCGATCGGGTCGCCGTCAATTGCGAGACGGCCCAGATTGACGAGGGGGTGAAACAGATACCAGCTATCCACCGCGTTCTTGTTCTTGTCTTTGCCGACGTTGGGAAGGTAACGCCTTAGTGAGGGCAGTTTGCTGTCGAAGAATTTGTTTAGGCCCGCCGCTGTTTCGACGCGGAAGGGCAACCTGTCTCTTGACCAATGCTCAAAGTCGGACAGCGCCGCAAGGATAGAACTTTGAACCATGATGTCGGGATATTCGCTGGCAGTGTAGGGATGAACGTAGCGGTGACCGTAGTGGCTGATGGTGGCCTTGGGCGAGGTTTCGAGTGCACGAACCGTCTGGCGTGCTCGTGACTCCCAGTCGCGAAATTGCACCGGCGGGCGCTGAATGCGCCGGTATGCCGCGGCCTTCATCTGCAGAAAGCGCCGAGCTGACGCGCACTCGTCGCGATCACCGTCGTGGTGGAAGACGATTTTGGCATCGCTGACAGTGATCCACTTGCCCTTTGGCAGTGGAACGAGCGCGGGCTGCCCCTTCTGGAGAGGAGTCGGCAGGAGAAAACCGATCTCTGGCCATCGGCCCCCCGCTGAGCCATCAGGTGTGGTTTCAGTGATCTCAAAATAGGGGTTCAGGCTGGTCAGATCCTGACAATAGACCACACTGCCGAAGTTGGGCTTTTCGTAGGTGAAATAGCAGACCGCGTCGTTGTGCCCCCGTTGGGCGGCCTCCATGCATCCGCGCGATGCGGCAGGATCAAGGTTTTTGCCCAACGGATAAAGATCCCGCGGCATATGCGTGATCAGCAGGTCTGCGCGCGGCCTGAGCTCATGGTGAACTGACAGCAATGGCAAGTCGTCGTTGTACAGCTCGATCTTGATGCGATGCATGGCCGCCGCGGATTCTGCTGACAGCCGGACCGCAGCCCCGTCACGTCTGACGGCGACAGCGGAAATTCCGCCGGGGCAGTGGGCCGCGCGGACGGCAAGTCCGGCAACGCCATCCCGCTTGGCTATTACTCAGATGGCATCCTTTCCACGAAACACCTCGGCATCCAGGCCCGGGCAAGACAAATCCTGCAGGCCATCCATCGTTCCGGCGCGCAATTCGTCATATAGCGCCAAGGTACTGGTCGATAATCCCGCTAGCGACGAACTGTCGTGATCTCCCGTCATCTGCCAAACTCCGAATTTGCCCCAGCATTATGTGCTCAGGATTTCAGGAGACGCTCGTTCACCGCCTCGTCCACGCCGGCGCGCGCATTCAAGAAACGTCGTCACCCGGCATAATTCGAGGCCGCGCCAATCGTTCCGCTCAAGGCTGGAATTATTGGTAATCCGCGAGGTTCATTGTTGGTCATTCGAATGCCGGAAGTGCTTTCGTAAGATCATCGGCGTGCGGCGTTCCGAATCAATGAGTAAAGGATTTCGTCAATGGCCATTCTCGATAAAGTCATTGCTGCCCTCACCCCGCCTGAATCAGCGAAGACCGGGCGAGCGCCCGCTCGCTCGCGGAAGAGTACGCGCAACGTGCGCCGTGGCTGGCGATGGTGCTCGACCATCACCGGCAGATCGACGGCGCCTTTGCCGCAGTCAAAACCGCCAACAGCGCAACTGATCGGCGCGTTCGCCTGAGGGAGCTCGGCGCGTTGCTCACGGGACACTCTATCGCGGAGGAAGGTGTGATCTATCCCGCGCTGTCAGACAATGGCGATACTGGACATGCGACGATGGCCTATACTGAACAGGCTGTCGCCAAAATTCAAATGGGTCTGCTTGAGCGCATGGACCCAATGAGCGAGGACTTCGCGCACAAGCTTGGGCATCTTGAAGGGGCCGTGAAGCATCATGTCTACGAAGAGGAAGGTGAGTGGTTCATCGAGCTGGTCGATAATGCGCCCGACGCAGACCATGAGATGATCGCCAAGCGGTACAGTGAAGAATTTGCGCGCTACACGTCGGACGGAGCCGGTGCTGACACGGTTCGCGCGGCGAGCAATGTCACCGCTGATCTGCAGAATCAGTCTTCGTCCAGTCAGATCTGACTCCTTGCATGCCGCAGATCGACAGCAGCCGACGCGTCTCTGCCGCAGCGGGCGCTCGCTTGGATAGGAGTCGGCGCTGACCGTAGCTGGATAAAGCGGCGTTTGCCCCGAGCGAACCAGCGCCCTATTCATCGTTCCGGCGACAAACATCGAAGGGCAAGACCGCAACGATGAGTGCCGCTCAGGAACGGGTGGTGTGGCGTGAAAAGACCCCGGATTTTCAGTTCAAGGTTGCCCAGAAGGTTGCCGCCAATGAGATGTTCGGCTTCCTGCTGCCAACGGACCCCGACCTGATCGCGCGGGCGCGATGGCGAATCACCATAAATCCCAAAAATATCTGAGCGAAAATGAAAGCTACCTAGGGAGCTACCTAGCGAGAGTTCGCTGCTTTCAGTGACCTCTCGCTCTGAGTATAAAATCCTGAAATATTTGAGAATTTTGGTGGACGCACTAGGGCTCGAACCTAGGACCCGCTGATTAAGAGCGGCTTTGCGTCCACATGCGTTCGCTAGTGTCCGCCGAATTTGGTGCACCCGCAAATTTTTCAAGGTGAACTGCGCCGAGCAATTGATGGTGATGGCAGATGCCTGCTGCCTAACATCCGATCCGAGGTTAAGCCCACACCTTGCTGATTTATAATGGCGTCACCAACGATCTGACCAAAGAAGATACCGGCCGTAACTCACTGAGTATCCGATGCAGATCCCGCGGAGGCAAAGCCAGCGGATCGACAAGCCTGGCTGCCATCCACGTGATCTCAGGCTACGGTATCTTGGCCGTCATCAAAGGTGATAGACGGAGCGGGCGTCCCGCCGCCGTTTGCACCCGCCTTCGTAGAAAAACATGAGATCGGCGCCGAGATGCAAGGCTTTTTCATGTGCTCGCGGTGCCACAGTGACCAGCCGGGCTTTCAGCATGTCGCCGGCATCCTTCTTCATCTGATTGCAGTTGGCCCTGAGGTCGTTGGCCGACCAGATCGTATCGGCATTCATCCCGGCAAGCTCATCAACATAGCTGCACGCTGTGATCAGACTGCGGGCCCAGCTTGGAAGCATTATACCTTCGCCGCCAGTGCTGTCTCGGGTCACGCCCTGACACAGGTCCTTGACCCGCTGACGGCTACCTTCGGAGGATTCTCCCGTACCGGAAACATCGCATTCGTGGATGCGGCAGTCATCCCCCGGTTCAGGGGATTGTGACTTGTGAGAATGCCCTGTTCAGGGGGTGGCGCGAATCCACGGCATCGCTAAGTCTTGTTTGCTAGGCAGTAATACGGGGCCGGGTAAGTTTCATGAGATCGCCGGCGACTGTAATGATCGGGCTGGTTCTCGCCGGACTTCTGGCCGGGGCTGTCCTGATACAAATGGCGACCAGTCGGCCATGGCTGGCCCTCGCGTTTACCGCAGATGATTCCGGTATCATCCATGTGACGCCTGCGTCCGGCGTTGATGGCTCTGCGATCGTTTCCGGGCCGATCGCTGCCATCCGGGTGAGCGACGGCAGAAGAGTTGCGATCGAGGCTGGCGATCTGATCGAAGAGCCGGACACGCTGGCGACCTATGCCGATATGCGGCGCTTCTTTGCGCGACAGTCGATGCTTGCGGGGGTGGTGAGCGGCCCGAGTGTTTCGATCGAAACGGCAGGTGCCAGGCCCGCGCAGCAGACGACCCTTTCACCGGCGCGAATGCGGCCCATCAGCGATCTTCCTGCCGCCTTCTGGGTGCAGATGCTGGTTGGACTGGCAAGTTTCCTCATCGGCGGCTGGGTCTGGGCGCTGCGGCGCAGCGATACGGCTGCCCGCCTTTTCGCCCTGGCGAGCCTTGGCATTCTTGTTTTCACCTTTCCTGCCGCGCTTTACAGCACCCGCGAACTCGCCATCGACGGCGACCTGTTCCGCGCCCTTTCGGTGATGAACCACGGCGGCGCGCTGCTGTTCGGCGCGGCGATGATTGCCCTGCTGCTGCGTTATCCAAGGCCTCTGGTTCCGGCCCGTTGACTATGGGCGCCGTTCGCGTTGTTCGGGGCATGGTGGCTGGGTGACAGCCTGCAGGTGTTCGATGGCCCCCCTGCCGGTTCGCACCTGCCGACGATGCTGGAGATGCTCGGCATCCTTTTTGCAGCGGCGGGACAATATTGGCGCTCGCGCGGTGATCCGGCGGCGCGGGCGGTAGTGCGCTGGTTCGGCCTGTCGGTCGCGGTCGGGGCAGGGGCATTCGTCTTCACGGTCATTGCGCCCAGCCTGGTCGGGCTGACGCCGGGCTTGCCGCAGGGTTATGCCTTTGCCTTCTTCCTCCTGATCCACATCGGCATGGCCATCGGGGTCGCGCGTTACCGGCTGTTCGATCTCGATCGCTGGGCCTTCCGCATCCTGTTCTACATGACCGGCGCCGCACTGCTGATCGCGGTGGACGCGGCGCTGATTTCGTGGATCGCGCTTGAGCGTGCGCCGGCTTTCGGGCTGGCGCTTGTAATGGTAGGCTTCCTGTACCTGCCGCTGCGGGACATCATCGCGCGCAAGCTGTTCCGGCGTGATGCAGAGATCGAGGCAAGTTTTCAAGACATGCTCGCCATAGCGCTTGCAGAGGACGAGGCGGAGCGCATGGACCGCTGGCGCGGCTTGCTTGAGCGGGTGTTCCAGCCGCTGAAGATAGTCGCCGGTCAAGTGATTGGCGCGCCCATGGTGATTGAAGACGGCGCAGCCCTGGCGATCCCCGCCACCGGTCCGCTGCCGCCGCTGCGCCTGGAACATGCCATGCACGGTCGGTGCCTGTTCGGTTCGCGCGAACAGGCCAAGGCGAGCGAGTTGTGTTCGATGCTATCCCACGCCATCGCCAGCCGTCTTGCCCACGAACAGGGCGTGGCGGAAGAACGCCAACGCATCACCAGCGACATGCACGACAATATCGGGGTGCAACTGCTCGGCGCGCTGCACAGCCGCGATCCGGTCCGCAAGGACGAGCTGATCCGCGACACGCTCGCCGATCTGCGCGAGATCATCAACAACAGCGCTGGCGAGCGGCTGACCCTGGCCGAACTGATGGCTGACCTCAGGGTAGAGATCGCCGATCTGCTGTCATCGACCGGTATCGGGCTGGTCTGGCAGGTGGACACCCGGGCCGAACTTCCGCCGCAATCAGTAGCCGCAATGCGCTCGATCCTGCGCGAGGCCGTGGGCAATGCCCTGCGCCATGCGGAGGCCACCACGGTCGGCATACGGCTGGGTGACGTGGCGAGCGGCCTTGTCCTGATGGTTGCCGATGACGGCAACGGCTTCGATCCCGAAACCGCGCCAGCGGGCAACGGCCTGCGCAACATGCGCTCACGGGCCACGGCGCTCCACGGCACGATGAAGGTTTCGCGGGGCGCTGCCATGGGGATGCGCGGAACGGTGATCGAGGTTCGCTTTCCGCGCGAAGGCGTCGCGGCGTGAAATCCGTGCTGATCCTCGAAGATGTATCGGAAACGCTGCAGTGGCTGGGCGAGATCGCGGCCGAGGCGTTTCCGGGTTGCGGGGTGACGGGTGCCTCCACCGTGCGCGATGCGCTGGCCGCAATGGACCGGCACGTGTTTGACCTTGCCTTGATCGACCTGCGCCTGCCCGACGGATCGGGGCTGGATGTGCTGCGCCAGTTACGAGTAAATTCTCCCGATACGATCTGCGTCGTCACCACCGCGATGGCCGATGACAGCTCGATCGTCGGCGCGCTTTCGGCTGGCGCCTCGGGCTACCTTTTGAAGGAGCAGATGCGCGAAGGGATCATCCGCCAGTTGCAGCAGATCAAGGAAGGGGTGCCGGCGCTGTCGCCCTCGATTGCCCGGCGGATCATGGAGCATTTCCGGCGGACCGGGCCGGCAGCAGGCGAAACCGGCAACCTGACAGCGCGCGAGCTGGAAGTGCTCACCCTGATCGGACGCGGCATGCGCAATGCCGAAGTCGCCGCGCAGCTCATGCTCAGCGAGAATACGGTCTCGGGCTATATCAAGGCGATCTACCGCAAACTGGGGATTTCCAGCCGGGCCGAAGCGTCGTGGCATGCCGCGCAGCTTGGTTTGTCCTATGGCGGAAAAGAAGGGAAGTGACTGCCTCGAAGATCGCAGGTGTCATGTATTTTCAAGTAATTGTCTCCGCCGCGTTAGCCCCTTGAACAGGGGGTGCATGATGTCCCGAAGACCAGTTAGGCGGGGATCGGCTCGCGGTACTGCGCGCGCGGGCGTTTAACGGGGACAGTTTCAGAGATGACCGGCACGTTTGCGACCAACGCTGTATTGAAGACCACGACCGCCATTGTGGGCACGCTAGGTTCTGTTGCCCTGCTGGCGGGATTGCCTGCACCTGCGTTCGGACAAGTCACCGGCTCGGAGCAGATCCCCGGAAGCCCAGACGGAGCCGAGAACGGGTCGAACTCCGACGGCAATTCCGTCGATTTCGTGGACATCTCCGGCGACGGTACGTCGGTCATCGGCTTTCACAACAAGGTGGTCGGCAACAAGTCTGTTCTCGAAGCCTGGGTATTCACCCCGACCGGCGCGACGAAACTCGCAGCGCCGACCGGCTACCTTCACTACGTTGGCTATGGCATATCCGATGATGCCTCAGTGATCGTCGGCGAGGCCAAGCCGACCGCACGCACGGATTTCACCGGCATGGTGGGCGTAAAATGGCTGAACGGCACGCCCACGATCCTGGCACAACCTACCGGCGCTGGAAATTACAAGGCAGTCGCCGTCAGCGGTGACGGCAATATGATCGGCGGTCTGGCCAGTATATCGGGCTTCAACATCCCGATCCTGTGGACGGGCACCGCCGCTCCAGAGCAGCTGCTTCAGGTCGGCACGACCAGTCCAGTGCAGAATGGCGTGACCTTCAACGCCGAAATTACCGGCATCTCACGGGATGGCTCGGTCATCGCCGCTATCGGCGGGCGCGGCCAGCAGTGGGGCGCAAATGGAACCATCGTCGGGCCAAACGTCCAGGCGCTGCGGTGGACCCGCGCCACCGGCTTTGTCGAACTGGGCGTTCTTGCCAGCCATTCCGCCGCAGGCGCGAGCAGTTGGGCGAACGACATTTCGGCCGATGGCGGAACAATCGTCGGCTATTCGCAGCAGGGCGGCGTGATGGGCAACGACCTGTTCAGGAACGATAACCAGATCGCCATCAAGTGGACCCAGGCGGGCGGCATGGTCGCCTTGCCAAAGCTGACCAACCAGGTCGCATCCGTTGCCTCCGCAGTGAATGCCGACGGCAGCGTCATCGTAGGCGAGGCAATCGTTCCTGGACAGACCATCGGCACCTTCGTGGTCAACGAATCCCATGCCGTGCGCTGGACTGGAGCCAATGCGCAAACGGTTGCGGCATGGCTGGCCGCCAATGGCGTGGCCAATGGCACGAACCAGTACCAGCAGGCGTTGGGCGTCAGCGACGACGGCAACGTGATCGTGGGACAGGGCATCATCAACGGCCACAGGCAGGGCTATATCGCCCGTGTCGTCGGCGCTGCACCAACGCCGACGCCCACTCCGACGCCGACACCCACTCCTGCACCCACGCCGACTCCGACACCCACACCAGGACCGGTGACTATCAGCGCCCCGACGCCGGCCCCCATTGCTACGGCAGTTCCCTCGATCACCGGCGATGATCTGCTTCCAGGTGGTCCGGGGAGCGGCAATGTCCGTTACAACAGCATTTCCGGAGACGGACGCGCCATTGGGACCTCTGATGGGTTCATCGTAACGGGCTCAGGGCGTTACAAGGTTCCTCTGCCCGACGGTTTTTCAACCAATCAGATGACGATAAGCGGGCTTTCCAATGACGGGACCGTAGCCGTCGGATCCTATGCTGCCACCTCCCAGATCACTGCGGCCTTCCTGTTCCGCAATGTCGATGGCACGGGAACATCGGTCAGGCTGCCGGGATTTGACGGCGCGGTTAATGTCCAGGCGCTCGGCGTTTCGGCGGATGGGCGCGTGGCCGTGGGCTTCAGCTCGCCGGAGTCCAGCGCCAGCGCAAGCACTCGCGCGGTCATCTGGATAGACGGCGGTCGCGCCAGGCCGATCACGTCGAACGGATTCGCCTATTCGCTGGCCCGCGCGGCCTCAGCCGATGGATCCGTCGTCACCGGAGAGGCTTCGGGAGGCGACTTTGATGGCCAATTTTCGGCCTTCCGCTGGACTCAGGCAGGCCAAATGGTGTCGCTGGGAGCGATCGGCCGCTACGGTGAGTCGTTCAGTTCCTCCGGAAACGACATTTCCGCAGATGGCTCGGTCATCGTCGGGAGCTCAACCGCTCCTACCGGTATGGTCGCATTCCGATGGACACAGGCCGGTGGGATGGTCGCGCTTGCGTCCCTGCCGGGAGAAACGCGATCAGTCGCCAACGCTGTAAGCGCCGACGGCGCGGTCATCGTCGGCACCTCGTCTGCGGGTTTCACCGACTCGGCAGTTCGCTGGACGGCCGCTGGCACCCAGTCGATCGCCGATTGGCTCGCCGTTGCGGGCGTGAACAACGGCGCGAATATCTATAACAGTGCGGCCGATGTGAGCGCTGACGGCACGATGGTGATCGGGCACGGGAACATCAACGGCACCAGCCAGCCCTATCTTGCGAGGGCCGCAGCCGGATCACCCGCTCCGACGCCAACGCCAACGCCAACGCCAACGCCCACGCCGACACCGGCTCCGACACCAACGCCGACACCCACTTCAACTCCGGCACCGACACCCGCTCCAACACCAGGAACCGGCGTCATCGGTCTCGACGACTTTGGAGCAACCGTGATGCAGGCAGCGCCCAATCTAGCGTTGCAGGGTGGGCTTGGGCTGATGATGTGGGGGGCGCATCACCGGATCCTCACCGATTATGTTCAACCTGGCCGCGGCTGTGCGTGGACCGTGCTCGATTATCGCCGGGATGGCCGCAATGACGGGGATTCCACGTTGGCCGAAGCAGGCGCCTGCGTTGACGCCGGCCCGCTCCGGCTAGGGGCTGGCATCGGCTATGACCGGTCGAATTCCGATCTGCCGCTGGGCGGCAGGCAAAAGCTCGAAGGCTGGCATGGCGTGGCCGAGGCCGACCTGCGGCTCGGGCAGAGCGGTGCTGTGATGAGTGCGACGGCGATCTATGGTGTGTGGAACGTCGACCTGCGTCGCAACTACCTCAACGGCGCGAACACCGACACCAGCACCGGATCGACTGACGCCCGTGGGCTTGCCCTGCGCGCTCGGCTTGACTGGTTTGACATCGTGGGAAGCGGCCGCTTCGGACTGAACCCGACGATCAGTTACACTTGGAGCCGGGTGACGGTCGATGGCTATACCGAGACTGGCGGCGGCTTTCCGGTCACTGTCGGTCGCTCCAATGACGAAGCTTCAGAAGGGCGCCTGGGCCTGACCGGTCGCTTCGCCCTGGCCGAGCCAACCACGCTGCGCCTGCGCGGGGAGTACATCCACCGCTTCGACCGGTTTGATGCTGGCCCCGCGTTCCAGATCATCGGCACCGGCATGGGCGGCGCGGGCGGTCTCTATGCGGTAGACCGTGACCATGCCCGCCTGGGGGCAGACATCGACCAGCGGATCGGGCGCAGCGCCGTGCTCTCGCTCTCGGCTCACAAAGCCGTGGGCAACGCGGGAGGCAACCCGTTCTCAGTCAGCGCCTCGTTCCATTTCGGGTTCTGAGCCAGGGGTTCTCGCGCGAGGGGCCAAGGGCTCGGCGCGCAGGAACCAGTTCGGCCGAAAGGGAGAAGATGCAACGAGTCGAGCCGAACTGGCAGGAATGGATCGCCAGCAACCTTTCCGCAGGCTGTGACCCGGGGGACATGCAAGGCCGCATGGTCGCCGCCGGGTGGAACGAGGCGGATGCACGGGCGGCCCTTGCATCGGGAATCAGGCAGGTGTTACCCGGCCTGACAGGGCAGGCCCTCGCCCTTCCGGTTGTTCCCGACATGGGAACGGCAAGGTGTGACGGACGCGACATCAAGGTGATCATGCGACTGGCCAGCCCTGCCGTGGCCGTGTGCGAAAACGTGCTGTCACCTGCGGAGTGCAGCGAATTGCTCGCCTATGCGCACGACCGGGGCTTGCACCCCTCCACCGTGGTGGACGAATTGAGCGGGAAGAATGTACCGCATCCCGAAAGGTCGAGTGCCGGTGTGATGTTGGCCGGCGCCGAAACCGGGCTGATCGACCGGCTGGAGCGCCGCCTGGCCGCACTTACCGACTGGCCAATCGCCAATGGAGAGGGCCTGCAGATCCTGCGTTATCGCAAGGGACAGGAATACCGGGCGCATTTCGATTCCTTCCCCGATGGCACGGGCGGCGCAGTCCACACCGCGCGCGGCGGGCAGCGAGTGAATACGGTTCTGGTCTATCTGCAAAGTCCCGAAGCGGGCGGGGGCACTGCCTTTCCCGCTTGCGGGCTCACCGTGTGTCCACAGCCGGGATCCGCAGTGATTTTTCGCAACGTCGATGATACGGGCCGACGAGATCCTGCCAGCCTCCACGCCGGACTGCCCGTTGTTCAGGGCGAAAAGGTGGTCATGACCTATTGGCAACGCGCCGGACCTTATGCTTGACTGCCAACGATCGATCGCGTCGGGCATATCGTCAAACCAATTGCACACGCATGGCACAATTCCATGCTATCAAAAATGAACTCCCCTGCATATTCGCAGCGCAAGACGGCCCGGCTCGTCACAAGACCGCATGGAAGATTGAGGCTGGCCGGTTGATCAGGACCGGATGATCCATCATCGCATCAACTAGTTGCGCGTCCGTCAGGGCCAGTTTGTCGAGCCCGAGTTCTGCAAAAGGCGTCCCCTTTTCACACAGCAGCTCGCGCGGGGTGATCTAGGCTCGCCCGATCATGCTGGCGGCGTGCCTAAAGAAGATGATCTCAAGCGCTGGCTCCAGGATGAGGGCATGGAGACCCAGGGCATTTGTCATTATCGGCGGCGGCCAGATGGGGCTGTTGCTGGGCTACTACCTCAACCGCGCCAAGGCCGATTTCCTGATCCTCGATGTCGAAGACGAGCCGGGAGGTGCGTGGCGGCACAGTTGGAATTCACTGCGCCTGTTTTTATCTGCGGGTTACAGCGCGCTATCGGCCTGGCTGATGCCGCTGCCTACGCATGAGGGTTATCCAACCTGCGACGATTTGCTCGACTTGACTGACGGCACCCTCCCAAACAATCACCAGATTTCCGTTATGGCCAAGTACAGTAGAAAACCGCCCGTCACGACCATCAAGGCAAACACCCCTGTCATCACCCAGAAGTAGAGGGGCTGTCTTTCCGCTCGGACGTATATCCATCCCGACTTATCGCGCAGGTGCCTGTTCCGGAGCGCCGACCAAAAACCTTCCAGTCCGATAATGACGGACAGTATTCCGAGCAAACACTTCATGATGAAGTACGTCCGGAGGTCAATTCATCCGCAGCAGTGGGAAAGCTTTCCGCCTGGGACAGGGTGAGGTAGGTATCTCGACAGACCTCTTCCATTACCAGGCCCTCCATCTCGAGCCAGTGTGGGGACCGGAGCCCTGCTTCAGAGTCCCGCGTGTCGAATAGGTCGCCCTCCCGAAAGCGCTCCTGCCGAAGCCTCCGGAATTGCGACCTATCGCAATCATACTCATTGAGAAAGGCGTCGATCAGCAGGGAACTGTCCAGCGTCAACCAGACAGACCATGACCAAGCCGTTCTGACGTTCGGCGGCGGTCTGGTCTGGCGCCGAGAGATAAGCTCCCCAGCGTTCATCCTGGCTGAGAACGTATACCCGCTCGTCAAGCGGCGCCGACTGCAGCCCGGGGCCAATCAGGAGGGTCGTCGCAAGGACTACCGCCGGGATCATAAATCACTCCACGCTGCGGCTCCGGATCCGCCAAGGTCGGCTGTAACCATGTTTCACAGGCGTCAAGGGCGGGACGACAAGCTCTCCGATGACGCCGGCCTGAATACGCGGGTGGCGCGGTTCCATTCGAGGGGGACGGTTTCGCAGATCTCGCCAGCAAGACAGGGCCGAGCGTCGAGCAGCCCTGCAGGAGTGCGGTCTACCTGAAATGCTGGCCAGCGACCGGGCGCCGCGACGAAGGCGCGGGAAGCACCGTCCGTCTCGTCGGAGATCCAGACTTCGTAGCCATAATCGGCAGCCGCCTGCTCCGCGCAGAAGCTGGGCGCCTCGATAACCCAGTCCCGCTGGCCGTCGCCGTTCAAATCCGGTGTCGAAGCGACGGCTGGGTAAGAGACGGTGAATGCATCGGCGTCATTCGGGTTGCCACAGGCGCGACGCCCGGCGAGATACCTGTCAAAGACAGCCGCCGGAATATCATCCGGCAACTTCGGTCTTCCATCGACCTCGCCGAGATCGACGGTCCCCTCGCCAAAGCCGCTGACGACAGCTTCGCCATCGGAACTCGGGCGCTCGGAAAGGCTGCGGGCGGCCGGGTCCCAGGCCCAGGCGAGGCGGCAAACTTCCCGAACCGGGAGGCAGTTCAGGTGGTGAAACGAAGCCTCCAGTCGGACCTCGTCGCCGACTGTGCGGATGTCCGGATCCCAAGCCTGTCGGTCGAACACACGCAAGTAGCGATTGTCGCCGCTGACGTACAGGCTGAGACGACAACCTCCGGTTCCGCAGAGCCGTTGGTCTTCCGGCCAGCGAATCAGCCAGTCCACGACCCCGTCCCGGCTGACGTCAACTGGCAGGAGCACCCCGGCAGGCGGTTCCGACAACGGGTTGGGACGGTTGGTGGGGTCCTCGATATCGAAGCTGGTATGGTTCAGTACGTCCAGAACATACCAAACGAAACCGGGTGGGGGTTCTTGCGAAAGAACGCCGACCGGGGCCAGGGCAAGCCAGAGGCCTGCGAACATAACCCGTCCAGGTAGGCCTAAGACCATTGAGTTCGTCAGCCCCTTAAACACGCGTCTGTTTCTGGGGTGGGTGATGCCCCCGCCGCCATATTGTTAACTAATCGGTTCGTCACCTCTTGGGTTTGCTGCCCATGCCCACTTTAGGTCCGGACGCTGGCGTCACCGTCTGCGCGATGCCCAGACGGCGCATGGCCTGCTGTACCTCGTCCATGGCCAAAGTTTCGATGGCGTCGTGGTAGCCCAGCGCCGCGGCCGCCTGAAGCAGCTCGATCCCTCGCCGCTCATCGCTTGTGATGCCGCCTTCGCCGACGAAGGTCATCTTGCCCAGCACGGTCAAGGCTTGCGGATCGTTCTGCGCGGCTCCCAAGCGGATATAGCGCAAACCTTCGGGGACGTTTTCTGCCACGCCCTGCCCCAGCATGAGCGAGAGACCATAGACGCCCTGCGCCTCGGGATGGCCCAGATCGGCCGCGCGGCGAAATAATTCCAGGCCCGCTGCCACGTCGTTGGGCACTCCTTGGCCGGTCATGTATAGTTGCCCCAGGAACGACATGCCTGCCGGATCGCCGGCTTCGGTCGCGCGACGGAACAAGGCGATGGCCTCCCGCTGGTCTTGCGCCACGCCCCTTCCGACGAACATCATCCGCGCCAGTTCGGTCATCGACGGACCGTGGCCCTGTTCAGCCGCGAGGCGGGAATAGTGCGCCGCGCGTTCCCAGTTCTCCGCCGTGCCTACTCCTAGTGCGTAGACAATGGTACCGAGAGCTACCTGAGCAAACAGTTCGCCCGCATCGGCTGCCCGCTCCAGGTTGGCGACGGCAACAGGATCCAGCTGCCCGTCGGCCAGGCCGCTCAGCCGATAGAGCCCGTTCAGCCCTGCGCCGTAAGTGCTGCCTGCAGCCGCAGCCCGGGCCGTGGCGTCAAGTGCCAGCGCCGGGTCCTGCGGACCTGCGATCCCCTCGTGCGCAAAGTAGCCTAGGTTGGCCAGCGCCTCGGCATGGCCGCGTTCGCCCGCGGTGGCAAACCAGCGGCGCGCCTGGGCATCGTCCCGTGGGACGCCGGCATATCCGGTGTAATAGAGCCGGCCGAGGTTCCACGCACTTACGGGATTGCCGCCTTCAGCCTCGGCGATCAGCCGAGCCACCACTTGTTTGGACGTTTCCTGCTGATAGATGATGTACGTGCGGCGATCGACCACGGACTGCGGTCCCCCGCGTGACTGACTGCCGCTGCCAAGCGCAGCCGCCAGCCCGTCCAATGGGGTGCCCATGCCACCCGATCCTGACGAGGAAGACGAGGAGGACGAGCCGCTGCCCAGCGAACGCTGCTGCTCCAGCCCGGCCTGGAAGGCCCGGTCGGCTGCGGCGCGATCATTGGCAGCATCTTGCGCCCGCATCGATGCCATCATGCGCTGGCGGTTGGCCTCGTCGTTGGCGGCGCTCCACTGCGCCTGCGCGGCCTGCGACACGGCGAGTAGGCCGACTGTCAGCAGCGCATGCAAAAATCGACTGCTAGCCACTGAAGGGCACTCCTGGGCCTACCGGGCCGTTGTGGTTCCGACGGATACTCGTGATGAACTCCATCGCGTCCTTCTGCTGCACAAAGAATTTGCAATATTCGGACAATTCGGGGTCGGATGCATAGCTCTTGTCGCGCAGCGTCGCGGCGAATTTCGCGGCAAGCGTCGCCATCGACGAGTCTTCGGCGGCAACCGGATTCGTCCACAGAAGGCGGTTCTTGCTCGGCTGGATCGCCACGCACGCGGCGTAGCCCGAACGGGCCTGGGCAGGGGTTGCCGCGAGCGCGATCGCGAAGGTGGCGGCGGCTAGTAGGACGCGCATTTGAGTTCTCCCAATCAGCGATGCTACGTGGCCCTTCAGACCGGGGTTTGCCGACATGAAAAAGCCACACGAAAGTAAAAAATGGCGGTGAGACGGACTCCCACCGCCAGAGTTACCTTCAAGAAACTCCATTACCGGAGCGACTTGGAGGCCGGGTCGCCCCTTCCTTATGAGCTGTCCGCTGATCGCCGCACACCCCCCGAACGGGGGAGGGCAAAGATAATCTCCTACGCATCGGGCGCTATCTGGGCACTACAACAGCCCTTCGCCAATGGCGGTTTGATTTGATTCAGCGCTGCTGACGGAGGTGAGGATGCGTCGGGGGGTGAGTAGCCCCTAGATTTCTGGACGCCTTCGATCCTAATTTTGAGGACAGGAGGCGACCATGGGGAAGCCCAATTTCAGCGATGAGTTCAATCGCGGTGCGGTACCCCAGATCACCGAGCGTGGTTACCCGCCTGCGACCGGAATATCCCGCAATGTGTGGTCTTACGACTTCGTCTATGGGCGCAGGGACGATGGCCGCAAGTCCCGCATCCAAAGGTGCCATGCTGATTTAAAGCAGTATGGGATTAGCCGTCGCACAGTTCGGCCAGTGATCTGCCCCACCGTGTCGCGCGACGATCAGGGTGTGAAAGCGCGACAAACAAGATGAGAACCCGGTGTGTCGGGAACGGCGGAGGGCGTAGCCCGTAGCCGTTCCCGACACACCGGAGGCGCTCTTTGCGGGGTGCCTATGATGGTCGTGGTGGCCGCTATGCATCGGGTTTTCCGGGAGGAGGACCTGGCGTGTGGCCGGCCGACACATCAACGATCATCAGGTGAGACTTTTCATGACCAACAGACGTAATGACCCCGTCGCTTTGGCGGCGGCGAAGGCCGGGTTCGGCCCGGCGACGGGCTATCGGATTCTGCAGGACGCCCGGTTGCCATCACAGCGGCAAACACCGCAGCCGGCGCCGGCCCGATCCCCTTGCCGGTATCTTCGATGAAGTGGTCGTGCCGATGTTGGAGGCTGCTCCGGGCCTTCGGCCCATAGCGATCTTCGAGGAACTGCGGCGTCGATATCCCGAGACGGTGTTCGGCTCCCGGCGAACGCTGGAGAGGCGCATTCGCGACTGGCGCGCCATGAACGGGCAGGATCGCGAAGTCATTTTCCGGCAAGTGCACGAGGCGGGGCGGCTCGGTCTGTCCGATTTTACGTGCATGGACGATCTGGCAGTTTCGATCGCCGGACAGCCTCTGGACCACCTGCTCTATCACTTCCGGCTTCCTTGTGGCGGCTTCGAGCATGGGCACGTCATCCTGGGCGGCGAGAGTTTCGTTGCCTTGGCCGAAGGGCTGCAGAACGCGCTCTGGTCCGCAGGCGGCGCGCCGAAGCTTCATCGCACCGACAGCCTCTCGGCCGCCTTCCGCAATCTGGACGCCGATGCCAGGATCGATCTGACCAGGCGCTATGACGCGCTCTGCGCCCATTACGGAATGGAGCCCACGAGGAACAACCGGGGCGTTGCCCATGAGAACGGCGCGATCGAGAGTGCCCATGGCCATATCAAGGCTGCCGTGAAGGATGCGGTGCTGCTGCGCGGTAGCGGCGACTTCGCCGACCTTGCCGACTATCGCCGCTTCATCGACGAGGTCGTAAATGCGCGCAACCGGCGGCACGGCCCCGGGATCGATGCCGAACGCAAGTTCCTGCGGCCTCTGCCGGACCTGCGCACCACCGACTACGAAGAGATCCTTGTGACCGTAACTTCCTCGGGCGGCTTCACGCTGCGCAAGGTGTTCTACACGGTCCCATCCCGCCTGATCGGGCACCGCTTGCGGGTTCGCCTATATGATGACCGCCTCGACGTCTTCATCGGCGGCACGAGGCTCATGACCCTGCCGCGCGGCCGCGCGGGCATGAACGGGATGCACGGCCACGTTGTCGATTACCGCCACGTGATCCATTCCCTGCGCCGCAAGCCGATGGCGCTGCTAGGGCTGGTCTATCGCGACAGCCTGTTCCCGCGAGATGCCTATCGCCTGATGTTCGACCACTTGCTGGAAGTTCAGGGCGAGCGGGAGGCATGCACGCGGTCAGCCGTGACATGTTCTCCAGATGCAAGATTGAGAGCACATCTATGATACGCTCTACTGCGCTCGCGGTCAGGCAGAGAACCTGGTCAACTGCCAGCGCCGCGTCGTCGTCCGGATCGAGGCCGGCGCGATGGGCATGCGCTCAAAGGTGATCTTCTGGATCGGCTGTTCAGTGGCCGAATTCATAATGGCAGTAACGTTGCTCATCGCCGCAACGAAACCGAGAGGAGCCGCTTTCCGGCTACGGTTCGACCGCAGGTTGGTCCGTCCGGGAAATACGACACCTCTCCAAACATTCCCGGTAGTCCACCCAGAACTCAATCGATGGGGATAATCGGTTGGTAAAGGGCGTGCTACCTAGATAGCTACCTAGCGCAAATGACGCCACTAGGACCCGCTGAAGGCAGTGTTGTAAGTGACTGAATTTACTGGTGAAGGTGGTGGACGCACTTGGGCTCGAACCAAGGACCCGCTGATTAAGAGTCAGCTGCTCTACCAACTGAGCTATGCGTCCATTCCGGCGAAGCGGAATTCCCGAGAACCGCGCGGCGGCGAATCAGCGGGAGAGGCGCATATAGCGGAGATTTCGCGGCTGAAAAGGCCCTCAAATGCCCTGCGACGAACCTTTTCGCGTCCACCGGTCCACCATCATCAGTGTGCCCAGGCAAATCAGGTTGGTCATCATCGACGTGCCGCCGTGGCTCATGAAGGGCAGCGGGATGCCCACTACGGGCGCCAGCCCCATCACCATCATCAGGTTGATCGCCACGTAGAAGAAGATCGTGGCCGTCATCCCGCCGGCCAGCAGGCGGCTGAACCGGTCGGGCGCGGCGCGGCTGACGTTGCGGCCCCAGGCCAGGATGATGCCGAAGACCAGCAGGGTGAAGATGCCGCCCACCAGGCCCCATTCCTCGGCCATCGTGGCAAAGACGAAGTCGGTGTGCGGTTCGGGCAGGTAGTCCAGGTGGCTCTGCGTGCCGTTGCCGAAACCCTTGCCGAACACGCCGCCGCTGCCGATGGCGATCTTCGACTGGGTGATGTGATAGCCGGTGCCCAGCGGGTCACTCTCCGGATCGAGGAAAGTGAGCACGCGGTTGCGCTGGTAATCGTGCAGGGCAAAGAAATAGGCCAGCGGAGCAGCCACCACGGCCGCTGCCGCGCCGCCCAGGAACCACCACAGCGGCAGGCCTGCAAGGAACAGCACTACGATGCCGCCAAAGGTAATCGCAAGGCCGGTGCCCAGGTCCGGTTGGAGGAGAACCAGGCCTACCGGCAGCCCGATCAGCACGGCGGGCCCCGCCAGGGCGCGCCAAGACCCGACCATGCCCGGCGGCAGCAGGCCGTAGAAATAGGCCAGCGCCAGCACGATGGTGGGTTTCATCAATTCGCTGGGTTGCAGGCGGATAAAGCCCAGGTCCAGCCACCGCTGGCTGCCGCCGCCCACCTTGCCGACGATCTCCACTAGCACCAGCAGTAGCAGGATCAGCCCATAGGCGGGATAGGCCCCCTTCAGCACCAGTTCGCGCGGGGCGAGCGAGATGGCGAAGGCCATCACCAGGAACACGGCAAAGCGGATCAGGTGGCTCCAGGCATAGGGGCTCATCGATCCGCCCGCCGCCGAATGGAGCACGGCGCCGCCGAACAGCACCAGCGCGGTCAGCGGCACCAGCATGGCCCAGGGCACATGGCGCAGGAAGGGGGGGAGGGTCATCGCCTTCATGCTGCACCCCCGCTGCGATCGGCGCCTTCGGTGGGCTCGGCCCCTTCCGCCGGTGAGGCGGGCAGGCGCGATTCAGCATCCACCCGGCGCAGGCCGGTTACCGGCATCGCCGTCTCCGGTGCCACGCGGACTCCGGCGGCGGCGCTGGCATAGGCGGCATAGGTGGATGCCAGCCGCTCCTGCGCGGTGCCGCCCCAGCTTGCCTCCAGCGCGTGCAGGGCATCCATGCCCTTCTGCGGATCGAACAGGTAGGTGAGCACATCCTTTGCCACCGGCGCGGCCGAGCGCGAGCCGCCCACGCCATGCTCGATCACCACGGCCCCGGCATAGCGCGGCCGGTCGACCGGGGCGAAAAACACAAACAGGCCGTGGTCGCGATACTTCCACGGCACGCCCGCACCGCCACGCGCGCCGCTGGACAGGCCGCGCACCTGCGCCGTGCCGGTCTTGCCGCCCATCGTGATGTCATCGAACGGCAGCTTGCTGCGCACGGCGGTGCCGGCCCCGTTAACCACTTCCCACATGCCCTGCCGCACGATCTCGAAATGCGCCGGATCATAGCCGAAAGTGCCCGGTTCCGGCCCCTGGCCCAGCACCAGGCGCGGCCGGATGCGCTTGCCCGAGGCAATGCAGGACGCCATCACCGCCAGTTGCAACGGGTTGGCCAGCACATAGCCCTGGCCGATCACCGAGTTCAGCGAATCCGAATTGGTCCATTCCTGCTCGAACCGGCGCAGCTTCCAGGCGGCATCGGGGACCGTGCCATAGCTCTGGCTGGCCACCGGCAGGTCGTACTTCTCGCCCAGGCCCAGCGTGCGGGCCATATCGGCGATGATCTCGTAGCCGTGCTTGTGGGCCATCGAGTAGAAATAGGTGTTGCAGCTCTTGGCGATGGCGGTGTGCAGGGTCATCGGGCCGTGTCGGCCCAGGCAGCGGAACACGCGGTTGCCGAGGCGATAGCCGCCTCCGCACACCACCGTCTCCTGCGGATCGACCCCTGCTTCAAGCAGGGCCATGCCCGCCATCGGCTTGAGCGTGGAGCCGGGGGGATAGAGGCCGCCCAGCACCTTGTTGCGCAGGGGCACCCGCTCGTCCTGGCTCAGCATCTGGTATTCCACCCGGCCGATGCCTTCGGAGAAGCTGTTGGGATCGAAACTGGGCATGGACGACATGCACAGCAGGTCGCCAGACTGGCAGTCCATCACCACCACCGAACCTGATTCCAGCCCCAGGCGGCGGGCGGCATAGTCCTGCAACGGCCCGTCGATCGTCAGGCGCAGCGAATTGCCCTGCACGTCCTCGCGCGTCTCCAGGTCGCGCACCACGCGCCCGCGCGCCGTCACTTCTGCCCGCCGCGCGCCGGGCTGGCCGCGGAGAACCTGTTCGAACTGCTTTTCCAGCCCGTCCTTGCCCAGCTTGAAGCCGGGGGTGACCAGCAGCGGCACCGGCTCCACCTCGTATTCCTCGCGGCTGGCCGCGCCGACATAGCCGATCAGGTGGCCCACCGCCGGACCGGTGGGGTAATAGCGCGAATAGCCGCGCTGCGGCACCACGCCGGGCAGTTCGGGCGCGCGCAGGCTGACGGCGGCGTAATCGTCCAGCGAGACGCCGGCTGCTACCTGCACGGCCTGGAACCCTTGCGCTTCGTCCACACGCTGGCGCAGGTCGGCCACGGCCACATCGTCCAGCCGCAGCAGCGAGGCGAGCAGGGTAATCTCGCGGTCCGCATCATCCAGCCGGTCGGGGATGATGTCGACCCGGAAGTCGGCGCGGTTCGAGGCAAGGGGCGAGCCGTGGCGATCAAGGATCCAGCCGCGCCGGGGGGGGATCAGGGTGAGGTTCACCCGGTTGCTCTCCGCCTCCATCTGGTACTTCTCGTTCTCGCCCACGGCGATATAGCCCATGCGCGCGGCCAGCAGCAGGCCCACGCCGCCCTGCACAGCGCCCAGCACGAACATGCGGCGGTCGAACGTCTGCTTCAGCGCGTTGGCGTTGGGAGACTTGTCGATCGCCATCAGGTCAGCCGCCTGACGCGCAGCAGGCGCAGCCGGTCGAACAGCGCAACCAGGCTGGCGACAAGCGGGAAAAGGATGATTGCCAGCAGGATCTGCGGCAGCAGCACGCGCAGTTGCACGAAGGTAAGCTGGGCGCCGGATACCAGTCCGGCGATCATCAGGTAGGCCACGATCAGGGCACAGGCCGCGCCCCAGTTCTGCAGGAAATTGCGCCAGGGGAAACGGCCGTCGATCAGGTCCAGGGCGATCATCGCCAGGCTGAACAGCATGATGCCGCTGCCGAAGGGCTGGCCGGAGTAGAGGTCGTCGAACAGGCCCAGCGGAAAACCCGCCCACAGCGGCAGCACCTGCGGGCGCAGCAGCCGCCAGGCCACCAGCAGCATGAAGGCCAGCGGCGGCAGCACGGGGGCAGGGGCGATGATCGGCGAGAGCGGGGCGAGCGAGGCGAGCAAAATCGTCACCCACGGCACCGCGCCCGCCAGCAGCGGGCTCTGGTCGCGGTTGATGCGGATCCCGAACGCGTCGTGCTGATCGGGTGGAACGAGGTGGTCCATCAGTCTGCCGCCGGTCCAGCGGCAGGCGGCTGATCGGCAGGCGTTGCAGGCGCAACGGGCGTCGGCGAACCGGTCCGCGTGGCTGTCGGCGTAGGGATGGGGAGCGGAGAGCCGGTTGCGGGCGCAGCCCCTGCGTCTGCACTGGCGCCGGGCAGCGGCAGGCCCTGGTCGATCACCTCCAGCGCCTGCACGGCGGGCCGCTGCCAGATCGGCTCCACCGTCACCACGTCGCTGGCTGCTGGATTGGAAAGGAGCTGGGCGATGGCCCCGTCCTCGGTGATCCGCACGGCCACGGCCACGGCAATTCCGGGGCGGAACAGCCCGCCTGCGCCGCTAGTGACGAACACGTCGCCCACCTTCAGCGGGTTGATGCCAAGGTTGATCAGCCGCACCCGCAGCAGGCCATCGGCGCGGCCCTCGGCAAAGGCCAGCACGTCGTCACCAGCGCGGCGGACGGGAACCATGCTCTCGCTGTCGGTCAGTAGCAGCACGCGCGAGGAATAGGAGCCGGCTTCCAGCACCCGGCCCACTAGCCCCAGCGGCGAGGTGACCGGCATCCCGGCCCGCACGCCCTGGGTGCGACCGGCGGAGAGATAGGCAAAGCGCCGCGCGCTGGACGATGTGGAGCCGATCAGGCGGGCCACCGCCACCGGACGGTTTTCACCCCGGGTTACCCGCAGAACGGCCTTGAGCCGGTCATTCTCGCGCCGCAGGGCCTCGGCCTCGGCCAGGCGCACGCGGGCAATGGCAATCTCGCGCTCCAGTTCGGCATTGCGGCTGCCGGCGCGGTAATAGCCGCCGATCGCCTCGAATACGCTGCGGCTTTCCACCCGGCCAGCGGCACCCGCGCGGCCGGCGGGGGAGGCCAGGTCCGCCGCCATCGAACGCAGGCCGGCAAAGGTCTCCGGGCTCCACAACGAGATGATCAGCAGGAAGGCCCCAAGCAGCGCCCCGGAGCCCGCGACAACATAGCCGGCGAACAGCCCTAGCTGTGCCCGCTTGTTGGCGCCGGATCTGTGCGCAGCCGGCGGTGCCATGACTGCCGAACCCTTCCCTTACAAAATGCCCCGCGTCACGCGGTCATCAGCACGCCGCGATAGACCGGGTCTTCCATCGCCCGGCCGGTGCCCATCGCCACGCAGGTGAGGGGGTCTTCGGCCACGGAGACGGGCAGGCCGGTCTCGTCGCGCAGGTGCTCGTCCAGCCCGCGGATCAGCGCGCCGCCACCGGTCAGCACGATGCCTTGGTCAACGATGTCGGCGGCCAGTTCGGGCGCGGTGTTTTCCAGCGCGATGCGGACACCTTCCACGATGGCGGCAATCGGCTCGCTCAGCGCTTCGGCGATGTGCGCCTGGTTGATGGTGATTTCCTTAGGCACGCCGTTCACCAGGTCGCGCCCCTTGATGGTCACCTGTTCGCCGATCCCGTCAGCCGGAACCACGGCAATGCCGTAATCCTTCTTGATCCGCTCGGCCGTGGCATCGCCGATCAGCAGGTTGTGGTGGCGGCGCACGTAACTGATGATGGATTCGTCCATCTTGTCACCCCCGGTGCGGACCGAGGTGGTATAGGCCAGGCCGCGCAGCGACAGGACGGCGACTTCGGTGGTGCCGCCGCCGATGTCCACCACCATGGAACCAACCGGTTCGGTCACCGGCATGTCGGCCCCGATCGCGGCGGCCATCGGTTCCAGGATCAGGAACACCTCGGACGCGCCGGCATTGCTGGCGGCATCGCGGATCGCGCGCTTTTCAACGCTGGTGGCGCCCGACGGGACGCAGATGACGATTTCCGGCGGCGACAGCATGCTGGTGCGCTTGCCGTTTACCTTGCGGATAAAGTGCTTGATCATCTCCTCGGCCACGTCGAGGTCGGCAATCACGCCGTCGCGCAGCGGACGGATTGCTTCGATGTTGTCCGGCGTCTTGCCCATCATCATCTTGGCATCGTCACCCACGGCCTTCACCCGCTTGATGCCGTTGATCGTCTCGATAGCGACCACGGAGGGTTCGTTCAGCACGATGCCGCCATCCTGAACATAGACCAGCGTGTTCGCCGTGCCGAGGTCGATGGCCATGTTACGCGAACCGAACTTGAAGAATTTCGAGAAAAAGGAACCCATTGAAAAATCCGTGATCTATGGCGAAGCCCAGCGGTAGGAACCGCCGCCTTGCCGCTGCGTTTTGCCGGAAGAGCCGCTCTCTAGCGCGGCGCGCGGGGAAAGGCCAAAATTTTGTGCGGACAGATGGTGAATTTTTACACCGTTTGGCTCGAAATGTCGGCGGCTGGTCGCTAGTCGTCTTGCATGCCCGCAATCCGCCGCCTGCCCGAACACCTGGTCAACCGCATTGCGGCGGGCGAGGTGGTGGAGCGGCCCGCCTCCGCGCTCAAGGAACTGATCGAGAATGCGCTCGATGCGGGGGCTACGCAGGTTTCCGTATCCTTGGCGGAAGGCGGGCTGGCGCGGCTGGAGGTCACCGATGACGGCTGCGGCATGGACCCGCCGGAAATGGCCCTCGCGCTGGAACGCCACGCCACCTCCAAGCTGCCCGATGAGGCGATCGAACAGGTGCTGACGCTGGGCTTCCGGGGCGAGGCACTGCCCAGCATCGCCAGCGTGTCGCGCCTTACGCTGGAGAGCCGCTCCCGCGCGGCTGTGCAGGGGTGGCGGCGGGTAGTCGATCACGGCACCATGGTGGACGAGGGCCCTGCCGCCCTGCCACCCGGCACGCGCGTGCGGATGGAAGGGCTGTTCGCCCGCGTCCCGGCCCGCCGCAAGTTCCTCCGCTCGGCGCGCAGCGAATATGCCGCCTGCCTCGATGTGGTCCGCCGCCTGGCGCTCGCCCGGCCCGAAGTGGGTTTTACGCTGGAGCATGACGGCTGGCGCGTGCTCCACCTGCAACCGGGGCAGGACATGGCCGGGCGCGCCGCACAGGTGGTGGCGCGCGAACTGGCCGATAATGGCGTGGCCATTGATTTCGAACGCGACGGAGACTTTGGGGCACTGCGGCTCTCCGGCGTGGCGGGGCTGCCCACCTACAACCGCGGCGTGGCCGATCACCAGTACCTGTTCGTCAACGGCCGCCCGGTGAAGGACCGGCTACTGGTGGGTGCCGTGCGCGGTGCCTATTCCGGGATGCTGGCGCGCGACCGCCATGCCGTGCTGGCGCTGTTCCTCGACCTGCCGCCGGAGGAGGTGGACGTAAACGTCCATCCGGCCAAGACCGAGGTGCGCTTCCGCGATGCCACGGCCGTGCGCGGGTTCATCGTCTCGGCCCTGCGCCAGGCACTTGCCACCGGCGACCGGCGCAGCGTCCAGGCCCCCGATGGCGCGGCGATGGGGCGCTGGCAGGCCGAACCTCTGGCCCCGCCCGAACCGCCAGCCCTGCGTTCGATCTTCGAGGGGCGCGACTGGTCCGCGCCCGCGGCGCGCGTGGCCGAAGCTCCTGCTGCCTGGAGGAGCCATGCCGCGTCGGTGCCGGCCCAGCCCCTGGGGCGGGCCGAGGCTGCCGCCGAACCCGTGCTGCCACAGGCTGACTATCCGCTGGGCGTGGCGCGTGGCCAGGTGGCCAATACCTACATCGTGGCTGAAACGCCCGACGGGCTGATCCTGGTGGACCAGCATGCGGCGCACGAACGGATCGTGCTGGAGCGCCTGCGCGCTGCCCGGTCCGAATCTGGCACCGGCCAGGCAGCGGCCGCCTCGCAGGCCCTTCTGTTGCCCGAAGTGGTGGAACTGGACGAAGTTGCCTGTGACAGGCTTGAGGACAGCGCCGCCGCCTTCCTGCCCTATGGCCTGGAGGTCGAGCGCTTTGGCCCCAACGCCATGCTGGTGCGCGCCATGCCTGCTGCGCTCAAGGGCGGCGATCCGGCGGCCCTGCTGGGCGACTTGGCCGATGACCTGGCAGCAAACGGCGCATCGCTGCTGCTGGGCGAGCGGGTGGAGCACGTGCTGGCGACGATGGCCTGCCACGGATCAGTGCGCGCCGGTCGCCCGCTGACCGTGGCTGAAATGAACGCCCTGTTGCGCGAGATGGAGGCCACGCCCCGTTCCGGCCAGTGCAACCACGGGCGGCCCACCTGGGTGAAGCTGTCGCTGGCCGATGTCGAAAAACTGTTCGGGAGGCACTGATGCGGCGCACTCTACCCCTGCTGGGCCTGATCCTGCTGCTACCCTCCTGCGCCGCCGAGCCTTCAGCCGAGGAGCAGCAGCGGATTGACGATGCCAAGGTGGCGGCGGTGGAAGCGGCCAATGCCATGCCCCCGCCACTGGAAGAGTTGCGGCCCGAGATCATTACCGAGGAGGATATTGCCGAAGCCCGGATCGAGGGGGCGCATTGCACCTATATGCCCGGCGTCAATTCCAGCCCCCGCCTGATCGTGCGCCCGCTCGACGCATACATGAAGCTTGATGGCGACATGGTGCGGCTTGCGGCGGACAGCGGCTCGCTGGAATTGGCGGGTGGCACGCGGACGACTTACAACGGGCGGGCCATGGTGGTGAAGCTGGCGATGGACGGCGACCAGGGCAGCATCACCATCGACGATGCCTATGGCCGCGAGGTCTATGCAGTGACCGGCACCGTTGCCTGCGTGGACGGGGGCGAAGCGCCAGCCAATCCTGCGCAGGCGGACCTTTAGCCTACCACCCCCGGCGCTTGCTCCTCACTGTCCGCATGTCCACCTCGGGGATGATGCGGAAGCGGGCCAGGATCAGGCTGAACAGGCCGAACAGCAGCAGCCCGATGGACACCAGCGTGAACCACGGATCCATGCCCGACAGCGACTGGACCGCCTCGCCCAGTGTCTTAACCCGGGCCGAACTGCCGGTAAGCCAGCCGGCATCGATCAGCGACCAGCCGATGATGGCGAACACCACCGCGCGGGCAAGATAGCCGATCGTGCCAAGGCTCCGCGTGACTTCGGGTGCATCGCGCGCGATATCCGCCATGAACGAGCCGCTGATCGCTTCCCTGGCCTGCTGCGCTGCCGCGCCGAAGAAACACAGTCCCAGCAGACCCAGCACAGTGCCCCCCAGCGTCACCCCCAGCAGGCCCGCCGCAGCTTCCTGCGCCGCGCTGCCGCCGGCGCTGTCATAGGTGGCAAAGCCATAGGCGGTGAAGGCCAGGGCCAGGTGTCCCAGGCCCGATGCGCCGTGGCCGGCGCGCGTCGCCAGCCCGCGCTTGTCGCTGCCGTGGTTTTCGATGTCGAAGGTGGCGGAAGCAAGGCGGAACAGGCCGTAGAAGGTGAAGCCCAGCACCATGAGCCATAGCAGCGCGGTGCCCAGCGGCAGTTCACGGATGGCCACGAAAATCCCGTCGGTTCCCTGCTGCAGGTGTCCGGCGGAGGTGAGGCCGATATAGCCCAGCATCATGTAAAGCACGGCGCGGGCGGCAAACCCCACGCGCACCAGCGTGCTGAACTTGGTTGGCGGCGTGTGCATGGCGGGTCCCCGGCAATTGTGTTTGCACGGGTAACGCGGGGTGCGGCGAATGGTGCCTGCGGTCTATCGCACCCGTTTTACATAGACCCCGTCAGCGCGGCGTTCGGTCCGGAAGCCGGGCAGGGCCCCGATCATCTCTCCCAACGTGGCATAGCCATAATTGCGGGCATCGAAACTTGAGCGGTTGTTGGCGAACTTGCCGATTTCGGCAAGGCGGGCAAAACCCTGCTCGTCGCGCTTGGTTTCCTTCCACGCCTTGCCGATCAGCGCCACCACTTCGGGATCGACCGGTTGCGGGCCGTTGGCGGGGGCGGGTTCGGCCTCCGGCTGGGGCGGGGGTGCGTCGGCAGCGGCGGAGGCGATCAGCTTGTCAACTTCGATGAAGCGGGTGCAGGCGGTCTGGAAGGCCAGCGGCGTCTTGCTGTTGCCAAAGCCATAGACCAGCACGCCGTCCTGCCGCAGGCGCATAGCCAGCGGGGTAAAGTCGCTGTCGCTGCTCATGATGGCAAAGCCATCCACCTTGCCTCGGTAGAGCAGGTCCATCGCATCGATGGTCATCGCCATGTCGGTGGCGTTCTTGCCCTTGGTCAGGTCAAACTGCTGGTGCGGGGCGATGCCATAACGGTGCAGCGTCTTGTCCCACCCCATCAGCCCGCGCTTGGTCCAGTTGCCATAGGCGCGGCGGATGGACACCTGGCCCAGCGTGGCCAGCACGTTCAGCACGGGGTCGATGCCTTCGCGCGATACGTTGTCGGCATCGATCAGCAGGGCGATGTTCTTCAGGCGCTCTTCCATTGCCCATCCATGCAGCGATGGACCGGCTGGCGCAAGCTAGCTGACCGGCGAAAACTCGCCGCTGTCCTCGTCCAGCAGGCGCAGCAGGCCGTCGCTGATGGAGAACAGCGCGCCCGTCAGCCGCAGGTCGCCGCGCGCTTCCTTGGTGGAAACGCAGGGGAAGGTGCGCAGGTTCTTGAGGCTCACGCGCACGCCGGCCTGTTCCATCGCCCGTTCCGCCTCGCGGCCTTCAGTGCCGTGAGCGGCAACGATATCGTCGCGCTCGTCATCCAGCAGGCTGATCCAGTCGGCCACGAAGCCGCCCTTGCCACGCTCGCAGCCGTGCATAGACTGGGTCAAGGCCGCCTGGCAGCCGCCGCACATGCCGTGGCCCATGACCACGATTTCCTTTACCTTGAGGAACTGCACGGCAAATTCCAGCGCGGCGGATACGCCGTGGAGGCCGGGCGTGGTCTCGAACGGGGGCACCAGCGCAGCCACGTTGCGGACCACGAAAATCTCGCCCGGATCGACATCGAAGATCTGCGTGGGGTCCACCCGGCTGTCGGAACAGGCGATAATCATCACCTGCGGCTGCTGGCCCTCGCGCAAGGTGGACCAGCGCTCGCGCCGCGGTTCCCAGCCAGTTTCCCGAAAGCGCCGGTAGCCGGCGATGAGCGATTGCAGTTCTGCCGATTCTGTGACCATGGCGGCTCTCTGCCAAGCGCCATTGCAAGGTGCAAGACCCTCCCCTAAGTGGGCCCCTGATGAACGACCTGGCCAACGCTCCCGAACCCCCGCGCCAGCGCAAGCCGGACTGGATCCGGGTGAAAGCGCCTGTCAGCAGGGAATACCACGCCACGCGCCAGTTGATGCGCGACCTCAGCCTCAACACCGTGTGTGAGGAAGCGGCGTGCCCCAACATCGGCGAATGCTGGAGCAAGAAGCACGCCACGGTGATGATCCTGGGTGACGTCTGCACGCGCGCCTGCGCCTTTTGCAACGTGAAGACCGGGATGCCGCGCCAGGTCGATCCGCTGGAGCCCGAGCACGTGGCCACCGCTGCTGCCAAGATGGGGCTGGAGCATATCGTCATCACCAGCGTGGACCGCGATGACCTGCCCGATGGCGGGGCGGGGCAGTTCGTCAAGGTGATCGAGGCGCTGCGGCGGACCACGCCCGATACCACCATCGAAATCCTCACCCCCGATTTCCGCGGCCGGATGCGCCCGGCGGTGGAGGCGATTTGTGCTGCTGGACCAGACGTTTACAATCACAATCTCGAAACCGTGCCAAGGCTCTATCCCACCATCCGCCCGGGTGCGCGCTATTACGCCTCGCTGCGCCTGCTGGAAGAAGTGAAGCGCCACGATCCGCTTATCTTCACCAAGAGCGGGATCATGCTGGGGCTGGGCGAACAGCGGCTGGAAGTGCACCAGGTGATGGACGACATGCGCAGCGCGGACGTCGATTTCATCACCATGGGCCAGTATCTCCAGCCCACGCCGAAGCACGCGCGGGTGGAGGAATTCGTCACCCCGCAGGTGTTCGGCGGCTATGGCGCGGTGGCGCGGGCCAAGGGCTTCCTGCAGGTGGCCGCCAGCCCGCTGACCCGGTCAAGCTATCACGCGGGCGACGACTTTGCCCAGATGCGCGCCGAGCGTGAACGGCGCTTAGCCAAGCAGCAAGCCTGATGCCTGCGATCAGCGAAACCCGTGTGCTGCCGTATTCGGCAGAGCAGATGTTCGACCTGGTGGCCGACGTTGGCCGCTATCCCGAATTTCTGCCCTGGGTGGTCGCCACCCGCGTGCGCGGCCGCACCGATGCGGGGATGGAGGCCGACATGCTGGTGGGCTTCAAGGCGATCCGCGAGAAGTTTACCAGCCGGGTGCTGCTGGACCGGCCGCACTCGGTAAAGGTGCATTACGTGGATGGTCCGCTGCGCGATCTGGACAACAACTGGACCTTCACCCCGCTGCCCGATGGTGGCTGTGAATTGTCCTTCAGCGTGGATTTCACCTTTAAGAACCTGATGTTCGAGGCGCTGGCCGGCCAGTATATCGACCGCGCCTTCCGCAAGATGGTGGCCGCGTTCGAGGAACGGGCCGCCGCGCTTTACGGCAGCAGCAGTTCCAGCGCCGACAGCGTGGCCTGAAGCCGCACGCCATCGCGGGTCTTTTCCGCGAAAACCTTGTGCTCGGCCTCGGGCTTGTCGCTGCCGCGCACCATGCGGGCGAAGACCACCGTGCCCACCGGCTTCTCCTCGCTACCCCCGTCAGGCCCGGCAATGCCGCTGATGGCCACGGCAACATCGGCCTTGCTGCGGGCGAGGGCCCCCTGCGCCATGGCATAGACGCAGGCGACCGAGACGGCCCCGAAGGCATCGATGATGTCCTTCGAAACGCCCAGCATCTCCACCTTGGCGTCATTGGAATAGGTGACGAAGCCGCGCTCGAACACGGCTGAGCTTCCGGCCACTTCGGTCAGCGCGGCAGCGACCAGGCCACCTGTGCAGCTTTCCGCCACCACCACCTTGCGGCCCGCGGCGCGGTTTTCGGCCACTACGCGTTCGGCCAGTTCGGCAATCTTCTTGGGCAGGAGATGGGTCACCGGCGGGATGTTCCTGTAGTTGTAGCGGCAGCACGGCTGCGGCCCTGGGCCTCGGTCACCAGCACGCCCATCAGCGAGGCGAGGTTTTCCGCCGGCAGCGGGTCGAGCAATTCGAGCACGCGGTTGTACCTGGCGCAGTCGGTCAACTGCACCTCGCTCTGCACCTTGCCGGCGATCAGCTCGCGCGCCAGCGGCTCGATGTTCTCGGCGGGAAGCTGGCCCAGCAGGGCGGCCATCTGCGGATTCTCGGCGGTGACCATGCGGGTCAGCGCGGCGCGCGCGGCGGGGAAGCGCCCGCGCGATGCCTGGTCCAGCCGCCCCGCCAGCGCATCGCCCCGGGTGCGGATATAGGCGCTGCCCGGCAATTGCGTGGCGCACCGGGTCTGCAGGGCGCGGAAGGCATGGGGCATGGCATAGAGGGCAACGGCGTTGACTTCCGCCTCGCTCATCTGCGGCAGCTCCTGCGCGGAGGCGGGCAGGGTGGTAGCAACAAGGGCAAGGGCAGCGGCGGCAGTGCGGAAGGCGGACATGGCGAGATCCTTCGTCAGTTGGCGACCAGCGTGGCCACGGCCTGGGCGGCAATGCCTTCGCCGCGGCCGGTAAAGCCAAGTCGCTCGGTTGTGGTCGCCTTCACGTTGACACGTTCTGCCTGAACCCCCAGCAACCGCGCCAGTTCCGCCCGCATGGCATCGCGGTGCCTGCCGATCTTGGGCGCTTCGCAGACGATCGTGACGTCGACGTTACCGATGGCATAGCCCTTTGCCGCCGCCAGGCTGACGGCGTGTTCCACGAACCGGCCCGAAGCGGCCCCGCGCCATTGCGGATCGCTGGGCGGGAAGTGCAGGCCGATATCCCCTTCGCCCGCCGCGCCCAGCACGGCATCGACCACCGCGTGAAGCGCCACATCGGCGTCGGAATGGCCGGCCAGGCCCTTGTCATGCTCGATCTTGAGGCCGCACAGCCACAGTTCCTCGCCCTCGGCCAGGCGGTGAACGTCATACCCTGTCCCGGTGCGGATCATGGGGGCCTGCTCCTGTATAAAATCACCCGCAAAGGTCAGCTTGTGCAACCGCTCGTCACCCTCGACCAGCGCCACCGACAGGCCGGTGGCATGGGCCACTTGCGCATCGTCGCCCGCATCGGTGGGGCCTTGCCACTCGCTGTGCGCCGCCAGAATATCGGCAAAGCGGAACGCTTGCGGGGTCTGCACCCGGCGCAACGCCTCGCGCTCGGCCTTGCCCTTCATCAGATCATGGGCGGCGCTGACCATGGAATCCACCACCGGCAGCACGGGAATGGCCGCCGGATGGTCTGCCAGCGCGGCCACCAGCCTGGCGATCACCTCTGGCGGGCAATCGGGGCGCGCGGCATCGTGGACGAGCACCAGATCAGGCGCCTGGGTCGCCAGCGCTTCCAGCCCGGCGCGTACCGATTCCTGCCGCGTCTCGCCGCCGGTGACGAGGGTGAACGGCTCCAGCCCGGCCAGCATCTCGCCTGCCAGCGCATCCGCGCCCTCCGGGATCACCGCACACAGCGTGCCAACCCCGCCCGCACGCAGCCTTTCGGCGGCGTGCCGAAGCACCGGCTTGCCGCGCCACAGGGCAAACTGCTTGGGCAGGGGCTGGCCGGCGCGCAGGCCCTTGCCCGCCGCGACGATCACGGCGGCGAGACTCTGCGAGGCGAGGGGAGCGGGGGTGCTCATTACCCGGCGCGCGCTAGCCGCTTGCCGCGCCCCTCGCAATCCACTAAGCGCTGCCCAATATTTAGGCACACCATGACCAGCCCCGCTATTCCCACCCCGCCGGCCCTGAAGCCGATTGCCATCGGCCCCGTGCGGATCGATTGCCCGGTCGTGCTTGCGCCGATGACGGGTGTCAGCGACCTGCCGTTCCGCACGCTGGTGCGGCGCTATGGCTCGGGCCTCAACGTGACCGAGATGATCGCCAGCGAGGCGGCGATCCGCGAAACCCGCCAGTCGATCCAGAAGGCCGCATGGGCCCCGGCGGAAGAGCCGGTGTCGATGCAGCTTGTCGGTTGCGATCCCGCCAGCATGGCCGAAGCCGCCAAGCTGCAGGAAGGGCAGGGCGCAGCGATCATCGACATCAACTTCGGCTGCCCGGTGCGCAAGGTGGTGGGCCAGTTTGCCGGCAGCGCCCTGATGCGCGAGGTGCCGCTGGCGATCAGGCTGATGGAAGCCACGGTCAAGGCGGTGAAGGTGCCGGTTACCGTGAAGATGCGGATGGGCTGGGACCATGCCAGCCTCAACGCGCCGGAACTGTCGCGCATCGCGCAGGACCTGGGCGTGCAGATGATCACCGTTCACGGCCGCACCCGCAACCAGATGTATCAGGGCAATGCCGACTGGTCTTTCGTGCGCCGCGTGAAGGATGCCGTGACCATCCCGGTAATCGTCAACGGCGATATCTGTTCGATCCACGATGCCGCAACCGCGCTGGAGCAGTCCGGCGCGGACGGGCTGATGATCGGGCGCGGATCTTATGGCAAGCCGTGGCTGCTGGGCCAGGTGATGCACTGGTGGCAGACTGGCCAGGCACTGGATGCCCCGCCGCTGGCCGAGCAGTATGCTACGCTTGTGGAACATTACCGCCACATGATCGACCACTACGGCGAACATGCCGGGGTGCGCATCGCCCGCAAGCACCTGGGGTGGTACACCAAGGGTTTGCACGGATCGGCCGAGTTCCGCAATTTCGTGAACACCATAGACAATCCGAAACTGGTGCTGGAGGAGCTGGACCGCTTCTACAGCCCCGTGCTGGAGCGCCTGGCCGCGTGAGCGCCGCGCCCGACAGCATTCCCGCCCAGCCACCCGGCGCAGCGGAGCTGATTGCGGGCCTGACCTTTGCCATGCTGGTGGTAACGCCGGACCTCGTCATCCATTCGGCCAACCCGGCGGCGGAGAGCATGCTGGGCCGCAGCGCCAAGCGCCTGGCGGGGCGCGATCTTACCAGCGTGCTCGACTTCAGCGAACCGCACGTGGCCGAACACCTGCGCCGCAACAGCGAGCAACTGCTGGCCCGCGGCGTGCCGATGCGGCTGGGTGACCGGGCCGTGCTGGTCAACCTCACCGTCTCCCCCGTGCCGACCCATCCGGGCTGGCGGGTGGTGACCCTGTCGGACGCGGGGCAGGGCGAGCGGTTCGGCAACGAGGAACGCCGAGTATCGCTGCGTGGCCCCGCCGTGCTGGCGCACGAGATCAAGAACCCGCTGGCGGCCATCCGCGGCGCGGCGCAACTGGTCGCCCGCCAGTTGGACGAAGGCAAGCGCGACCTGACCAACCTTATCACCGACGAGGTTGACCGCATCGCCCAGTTGATCGACCGGATGCAGCGCCTGGGGCGCGAGAAACCGGAGCCGGTGGCCCCGCTCAACCTCCACGCCGCCATCCACCGCGCGGTGGATACCGTGCAGGCTGCATCGGGCATGAAGCTGGCCGTACGCGAGGAGTTCGACCCCTCCCTTCCGCCGGTCATGGCGAATGAGGGCGCACTGGTGCAGGTGCTGATCAACCTGCTGAGCAATGCCCGCGATGCCTGCGCGGGGCAGGCGCAGCCGCAGGTGGTGATCCGCACCCGCTTCGTGGCCGGGCTGGTGATGAACGTGTTCCGCCTCGGCCGCCCGGTAAAGCTGCCGATCGAGGTGCAGGTGAGCGACAACGGCCCCGGGATCGATCCGGCGGTGGAGCAGCACATTTTCGAACCGTTCGTGTCCAGCAAGCCCAACGGCCAGGGGCTGGGGCTGGCGCTGGTGCAGAAGCTGGTGCGCGACATGGACGGGCGCATCAGCCACGAGCGCGATACTGCGGGTGGCTGGACGCATTTCCGCATCCACCTGCCGATGGCCAGACAGGGAGATTAAGCGGATGCCCAGGCGTGCCCTGCTGGTCGAGGACGATACCGCCATCGCGCTGGTAATCACCGCTGCGCTGGAGGACGAGGCCTTTACCGTCGACCGTTGCGACCGGATTGCCGAGCGCGACCGGCTGCTGGCGGAAAACGCCTATGACGTGATGCTGACCGATGTGATCCTGCTGGACGGTGACGGCATTGCCACCCTGCCACAGGTTACGGCTGCCTGGCCGGCAATGCCGGTGATCATCCTGTCGGCGCAGAACACGCTGGATACCGCTGTGCGCGCCAGCGACACTGGGGCCTTCGAATACTTCCCCAAGCCTTTCGACCTCGATGAACTGGTGCGCGCGGCGTGCCAGGCGGCGGATTCCCACGGGCGCAGTGCGGGCGAGGTGGAGGAAGCGGCCGATGGCCTGCCGTTGATCGGCCGCAGCCAGAAGATGCAGGAGGTCTATCGCCTGATCACCCGCGTCCTGCGCAATGACCTGACCGTGCTGGTGCTGGGCGAATCGGGCACCGGCAAGGAGCTGGTGGCCGAGGCGATCCACCAGCTCGGCGCGCGCAAGGGCGGGCCCTTCGTGGCGGTCAACACCGCCGCGATCCCGCGCGAGCTGATCGAAAGCGAACTGTTCGGCCACGAGAAAGGGGCCTTCACCGGCGCCACCAGCCGCAACATCGGCAAGTTCGAACAGGCCAACGGCGGCACCCTGTTCCTTGACGAGATCGGCGACATGCCGCCCGAGGCGCAGACCCGCCTGCTGCGCGCGCTGCAATCGGGCCGCATCCGGCGCGTGGGCGGCGACCAGGAGATCGCCATCGACGTGCGCATCATCGCCGCCACCAACCGCGACCTGGAACCGATGATCGCCGCCGGCACCTTCCGCGAGGACCTCTACTACCGCCTCAACGTCGTGCCCATCCAGTTGCCGCCCCTGCGCGACCGGCAGAGCGATATCGAGCCACTGGCCCGCCACTTCCTGCGCCGCGCCGCACAGGAAGGCCTGCCGCAGCGCCGCCTTTCGCCCGCCGCACTGGAAGTGCTGGAGCGCCAGCCGTGGCGCGGCAACGTGCGTGAACTGCGCAACTTCATCTTTCGCGCTGCGCTGCTGGCGCGCGAGGACGAGATCGACGCTGCCAGCATCGAAGGCCTGCTGGCCGGCGCGGCGGCGGAAAGCGGCCTCACGCCCGGCCAGGATATCGGCGCGGTGATCCGCCAGTGGCTGGAGCAGGCGACGCTCCCCAGTGGTGACCTCTACCACAGTGCCCTTGCCGCGTTCGAGAAGCCGCTGTTCGAACATGCCCTGGCCCGCACCGGCGGCAACCAGTTGCGTGCGGCCCAGCTCCTGGGGATCAACCGCAACACCCTCCACAAGCGGCTGGGCGAGCTGGCGATCGACCCGGACGTGTTCTCGCGCTGATCGTCGCATTTGCGCAACGCTGGGCGACAATTCACTTGCAAATCTGCAACAGCAGCGTTGTAACCATGCCACGTGACATCGCCAGCCGATCTTCCTGCGCCTGACCGCCCGGTCCGCCGCCTGCCCCGCTGGTGGCGGCGCGCGCAGATCGCCTCGCGCCGCTGGAACCTGTTTGCCTGGCTGGAAGCGGCCGCCGCCATAACGCTTGTCACCATGCTGGTGACCACCTGGCTGGCCCTGTCGCGCCAGTCCGATGCCGGGGACCTGTTGCCGGCAACCCAGGCGGCCGCCCTGCTGGTGGGCACGCTGATCCCGGCTCTGTCGCTGATCGTCTTGTGGGGCCGGCGCATTGCGATCAGGCGGGCGGGAGGAACCACTGCGCGGCTGCACGTGAACCTGGTGTTCTTCTTCAGCCTGGTGGCGGCCATCCCGACACTGATCGTGGCCGTCTTCGCCTCGCTGATCTTTCAGTCGGGCGTGGAATTCTGGTTCTCGGACCGGCAGCGCAGCCTGCTGGAGGACGCCAACGAACTGGCGCGCGGATATTATGACGAGAACCAGCGGGAAGTGGGGGCCGAAGGCGTCGCCATGGCCGGTGACTTGCGGTTTTTCCTGCAGCAGATGCCGGTTTCGAGCGCCGAGTTCCAGGAGCAGTATTTCCTGCAGGTCTACACCCGCGAGCTGAGTGAAAGCGCCATCCTGCAAGAGGCGAACGACGGTTCGATGCGGGTTATTGCCATCGCCGATCCGGCCGAGGACAGCACCCGCCAGCGCGTTTCTCCGGAAGCAATGGCCCACCTGCGGGCCGGCGAAAGTGTCGTCGTCAATGCTACTCCGCAGCGGATCGAGGCCGTCGCCCCGATTGATATTGCCGAAGGTGTGGTGCTCTATGTGGCGCGCGGGTCTGACGTGAACGCACTCAGCCAGTGGCAGCGGGCGCAGGACGTTGCCGCCAGTTACAATGCCATGTCGGACCGGGCATGGGTGCTGCAACTGCGCTTCAACATGCTCCTGTTCGGTGTGGCGATCCTGCTGGTGAGTCTCGCGGTGTGGGCGGCCCTGCGCTTTGCCGACCGGCAGGTGAAGCCGTTGGCCGAACTGGTCAACGCCGCGCGCGAGATTGGCAGCGGCAACTATGCCATGCGCGTATCGGGCCGCACCGGGCCGGACGAGATCGGCCTGCTCAACCGCGCGTTCAACTCGATGACCGCGCAGATCGAGCGCCAGACCGATGCCCTGATCGGGGCCAACCGCCAGTTGGGCGAGCGCCGCGCCTTTATCGAAACCGTGCTGGAATCGATCACCGCAGGTATCGTTTCGGTGGACGATGATGGCCAGGTGCTGCTGATGAACTCCTCGGCGAAAGGCATCCTGCTGGAGCAGTCCGCCGCCTCGCCCGTGGGGTTGCGGCTGGAGCAGGTCTCGCCCGAAATCGCCACCTTTGCCGCCGGCGGGGCCAGCAGCGGACTTGTCCAGTACAGCAAACAGGGAGAGCTGCTGACGCTGGCCATCAAGCAGTCGGCTTCCGGCGGGGGCAAGGTGATCACCTTCGAGGACATCACCCGCCAGTTGCTCGATCAGCGGCAGGCCGCCTGGTCCGACGTGGCGCGGCGCATCGCGCATGAGATCAAGAACCCGCTGACCCCGATCCAGCTTGCCACCGAACGGATCAAGCGCCGCTACTCGCGCCAGATCGAGCAGGACGCCGAGTTGTTCGACGAGCTGACCGGCACCATCATCCGCCAGGTGGGCGACCTCAGGAAGATGGTTGACGAATTCTCCAGCTTCGCCCGCCTCCCAAAGCCGGTGTTTCGCCAGGAAGACGCGGTCGACCTGGTACGCCAGGGGATGTTCCTGCAGGAAGTGGCCAACCCGGAGATCACCTACGCCTTCAGCATGGACGCCGACATCCCGCCGATCTGGTGCGATCGCCACCAGTTTGGCCAGGCGATGACCAACGTGCTGAAAAACGCGGCCGAGGCGATCGAGGCGAGGCGACGCGATGCCGAGCCCGATTATCGCGGCAAGGTGCGTGTGGCGATCAAGCTGGAACCCCATCACTTGCGCGTGATGGTGACCGACAACGGCGTGGGCCTGCCCAGCGGGCGGGGCGATATCATGGAACCCTATGTCACCACGCGCGAGAAGGGCACGGGACTGGGCCTCGCCATCGTCAAGAAGATCGTCGAGGAACACGGTGGGGAACTGGCCTTCAGCCCGGCCGAGCATGATGAAGGCGGGGAGGGCGGTGCCTGCGCCAGCTTGCGCTTTGCCATCCACCCGGCGGCCATCCAATCCGGCAGCGAGGCGGCCGAATGACATTTACGGAGCTTAGGTAATGGCGCTCGATATCCTGGTAGTCGATGACGAACTGGACATCCGCGAACTCGTGGCCGGCGTGCTGAGCGACGAGGGCTACGAATGCCGCACGGCAGGGGACAGCACCACGGCGCTGGCCATGATCGACCAGCGCCGCCCCAGCGTGGTGTTGCTGGACGTGTGGCTCCACGGCAGCCCGATGGACGGTCTGGAGGTGCTTGATGCCATCAAGGCGCGAGAGCCCAGCCTGCCGGTGATCATTTTCTCCGGCCACGGTAATATTGACACCGCCGTCTCCGCAGTCAGCCGCGGGGCGATGGATTTCCTCGAAAAACCGTTCGAAACCAGCCGCTTGCTTTTGCTTGTTGAGCGGGCGACGGAAACCGAGCGCTTGCGCCGCGAAAACGCCCGGCTGCGCGAAGGCTTTGCCGCGCATGACGAGTTCACCGGCAATTCCAACGCCATAAACCAGGTGCGTGCCACACTGAAGCGGGTGGCCAATACCGGCAGCCGCGTGCTGATCAGCGGGCCGGGCGGATCGGGCAAGGAAGTGGCCGCGCGCCTGCTTCACGCCTGGAGCCCGCGGGCGGACAACGCCTTCGTCACGGTCAACTCGGCGCGCATCACGCCCGAACGGTTCGAACAGGAGCTGTTCGGCGAGGAGGCCGATGGCAAGCTGCTGCGCCCGGGCCTGCTGGAAATGGCCAACGGCGGCACGCTCTACCTCGACGAGGTGGCCGACATGCCGCTCAACACCCAGGCCCGCATCCTGCGCGTACTGACCGACCAGAGCTTCGTCCGAGTGGGCGGCTCTCGGCAGGTGGGGGTGGACGTGCGCGTGGTATCCTCCACCGCGCGCGACCTGGAGGTGGAGATTAGCGAGAAGCGCTTCCGTGAAGACCTGTTCTATCGCCTCAACGTGGTGCCCATCGCCATCCCCTCGCTGGCCGACCGGCGTGACGACATTCCGGCTTTGTCGGACCACTTCTTTACCCGTTACGCCCGCGAACAGGGCCTGGCCGCCCCCACCATCACGGCCGAGGCGATGGCGGCGTTGCAGGCCTATGACTGGCCCGGCAACGTGCGGCAATTGCGCAACGTGGTGGAACGCACCGTCATCCTCACTCCGCGCGAATCCTTCGGCAGTATCGGGCCGGACCTGCTTCCCCCCGAGATCGTGGGCGGGGGCGGTGACACTGGGGCAGGGATGCCGTCCCTGATGGGCGTTCCGCTGCGCGAGGCGCGCGAGAATTTCGAGCGCGAGTACCTGCGCATCCAGATCCGCCGCTTCTCCGGGAACATCTCCAAGACCGCCGGGTTCATCGGCATGGAACGCTCGGCCCTGCACCGGAAACTGAAGATCCTTGGCATGGGCGAGCGCAAGGAAGGTGACGAAGAGGGCGAAGAGGGTTAGACTTCGATTCGCGGCAGCCCGCAGACCGGCTGTCAGCGTGCAAGAATTCGGTCTGCACCCGGTTGTCCGCTGTTTGTCACAGCGAACGGCCAGATTGCGAACTGTCGGCAAGGCAGTCGCCAAAAACAGGAGTCCGATCTTTATGGCCAGAGCCACCCTTACGCCCCGCGCCCGCCCCACACCCCCGCCGGCGCCGCCCGCTCCCCCTGCAACCGCGCAGTCTTCGACTCCCGGCCAGGGCGCCAAGTCGGGCAGCTTGCAGGACCTGTTCCTGAATTACCTGCGCAAGGAGAAGATCTCCGTCACCATGTTCCTGGTGAAGGGCGTGAAGCTGCAGGGCATCGTTACCTGGTTTGACAATTTCTCGATCCTGCTGCGCCGCGATGGCCAGTCGCAACTGGTCTACAAGCACGCGATCAGCACGATCATGCCGGTGCAGCAGGTGGACGTGGGCCTGTTCGATGGCCACGCCGATGGCGGCCGCAAGCAGCGCCTCCTGCAGGACGTGTTCCTCAGCCGCGTGCGCGAGGCCGAAGTGCAGGTGACCATGTTCCTGGTCAACGGCGTGATGCTGCAGGGCCGCATCGCCAGCTTCGACCAGTTCTGCATGCTGTTGGAACGCGAAGGCTATGTGCAACTGGCCTACAAGCACGCGGTATCCACGATCCAGCCCGCCAGCCACGTGGAGCTGTCGGACGATTATGATGACGAGGATGACGGCTCCTGATTTTCGGTAACGACGACGTCGCCGGCGAGGTTACTCGCGGGGCGCGGGCGCTGGTTGTGTGCCCGGACATTCGCGGCCAGCGCAGCGGACAGGACCCGGAGGCGCGCCTGGAAGAGGCGCGGGGCCTGGCCATGGCGATCGGCATCGTGGTGGCGGAAAGCTATATCCTGCCCGTGCGCACCCTCCGGCCGAACACGCTGTTCGGCGAAGGGCAGGTGCAGCGCATGGCGACCGATTGCGAGCTGCACGAAGCGGAGCTGGTGATCGTCGATGGCGCGCTCAGCCCCATCCAGCAGCGCAATCTTGAGGACAAGCTGAAGCGCAAGGTGATCGACCGGACCGGCCTGATCCTCGAGATCTTCGGCGAACGGGCGGCCACGGCGGAAGGCCGCCTGCAGGTGGAGCTGGCGCACCTCGACTATCAGCAGAGCCGCCTGGTCCGGTCCTGGACCCACCTGGAACGCCAGCGCGGTGGCTTCGGCTTCCTCGGCGGTCCGGGCGAAACGCAGATCGAGGCTGACCGGCGGATGATCCGCGCCCGCATGGGCAAGCTGCGGCGCGAGCTTGAGCAGGTGAGGAAAACGCGGGAATTGCACCGCAAGCGGCGGGGCAGGGCACCCTGGCCGGTGATCGCGCTGGTCGGCTATACCAATGCCGGCAAGAGCACGCTGTTTAACCGGGTGACCGGGGCGGAGGTGATGGCGGAAGACCTGCTGTTTGCCACGCTCGATCCCACCATGCGGGCGATCTCCATGCCGGGGGTGGAAAAGGCCATCCTGTCGGACACCGTAGGCTTCATCTCCGACCTGCCGACGCAGCTTGTCGCCGCCTTCCGCGCCACGCTGGAGGAAGTGACTGCGGCCGACATCATCCTCCACGTGCGCGATATGGCCAACCCCGACAGCGCGATGCAGAAGGCGCAGGTGATGCGCGTGCTGGCCGATCTTGGCGTGACCGCCGAGGACGAGGGCGAGGGCTCTATTCCCATCATCGAGGTGTGGAACAAGGTCGACCTGCTGGACGAGGAGCGGCGCGAGGAGCTGGCCGAGCAGGCGCGTGCCACCCCCGATGTTGTCGTCATCTCGGCGCTAACGGGTGAGGGAATCGATGCCCTGTTCGCCCAGCTTGGCGAGCGGCTGACCAAGGGCGCGCGGCTGCATCACTTCGCCATTCCGGCCGGCGAGGGCGGACATATCGCCTGGCTCTATGCGCATGGTGACGTGGTGGCTGACGAGGCCCCCGGCGACGGGGAAACACGCGAGATCGCCGTGCGCCTGAGCGAGAAGGACCTTGGCCGGTTCGCCGCCATGCGCCACTAAGGGCGGGATGATCGCCGGGATTACCACGGGTTACGAAGCGGAATTCGACTTTCCCGCCTGGGCCGGGCCGCCGCGCCTGCCCTGGCTGCTGGCTTCACTGCCGCGCGCCGGATCGACCTGGTTCAGCCACGAGCTGTGGGCCACCGGCTGCCTTGGCGCGCCGCTGGAATACCTGAATTTCGAGCCCGGCGGGCCCTGGGGCCATGCTTCCGGCCGGCCTGACGAGCAGGCGCGCCTGTGGCGGCAGGCGCTGGCCACCCGCACATCGCCCAACGGGGCCTTCGGCTTGAAGGCATTTCCCGGGCAGTTGCACCATGTCCAGCGGGGCAATCCCGCGCTGGTGGCCGAGGTCATGCGGCTGCTGCTGGGTCCGGCAGCGCCGCGCAAGGTAGTGGAATTGCGCCGCCGCGACCGGCAGGCCCATGCCGTATCCTATGCCCGCGCCCTGCTCTCCGGCGTGTGGCGCGCCGAGCAGGAGCGCGAGGGGAGGGAGGAGCCGGAATTTTCCTCCCTGGCGGTTGAGCGGGCCATGGCCATGCTCGACCAGCAGCAGGCAGGTTGGCAGGCGATGTATGCCGACCTGGGCGTGGTGCCGCTGTTGCTGTGGTTCGAAGACGCGCTGGCCGACCCGGCAGGGGCCCTGGCGCAAGTGGCGGATCACCTTGGCACCAGGCTGGATCCGGCGGCGAGGGTGGCGGTGCCCCCGATCAGGCGGCAGGCGCAGGATGGCGCGCGTGACTGGCTGGGCAGGCTGGGCGGCTAGGCCCTAACCGCGCTCCGCCGCCTTGGCCCGCTGCCAGTAGGCTTCCTGTTCGTCGAGCGACAGGCTGGCGAAATCCTGGCCGTCGGCGGTGGCAAGATGTTCCATCTGGCGAAATCGTCCTTCGAATTTGGCATTGCCGGCGCGCAGGGCATCCTCGGCTGAAATGCCATAGCTGCGCACCACGTTGACGGCCGCGAACAGCAGGTCACCTGCTTCCAGCAACCGGTCATGGTCAGTGGTGGCGTTGGCCAGCTCGTCCAGTTCTTCCACGATCTTGGCGGATGGTTCTGCCGGATCGGGCCAGTCGAAGCCGACGCGGGCGGCGCGCTTCTGCAATTTCTCCGCGCGCATCAGCGCCGGCAGCGCCTGGGCCACACCATCGAGCGCGCTGGAATGGCCCCTGGCGGCGCGCTCGGCAGCCTTCTGGTCTTCCCAGCGCGCCAGATCCGGCCCGCCGGTTTGCGCGCCGAAGATATGCGGGTGCCGACTTTCCATCTTGTCGCAGATAGCTGTGACAACATCTTGATAGGAAAACAGACCCTGTTCCTCGGCCATCCTCGCATGGAACACCACCTGCAGCAGCAGGTCGCCCAGTTCTTCGCGCAGTTCCGCCATGGCGCCGCGCTGGATGGCGTCGGCGACTTCGTAGGCTTCCTCGATCGTATAGGGCGCGATCGTGGCGAAGGTTTGCGCGGTGTCCCAGTCGCATCCGGTAACGGGATCGCGCAGGCGGGCCATGATGGCGAGGAGGCGGCTGGTGGAGTCTGGCATGTTGGGATGATAATATATATTATGTAAAATTACGATCGCTGTCCGGAGAGGGGGCCAACACAGGGGCCGGATTTGCCTTCTCGTCGATATATGCGGCAATTCCCGCCGCGACCACGAAGATGCATCCCCAAGCCAGCACCAGAACCAGCGTCCGCTTGCCACCGCCGCGATGGACGCGCCAGGTGCTGAGGACCAGTCCCAGCGCCATCAGCAGATAGATGAGCCGTGGCCAGTCCAGTTCGGTCATGCCATCAGCTCCAGCCCGTCATAGCCGACGATCACGTTGCCCGGCACCTCGGCCTGCAAGCTGGCAAAATCCATGCTTTTGTCCAGATGCGACAGCACCACCTTGCCGGCCTTGCAACGCTGGCCAAGCTCCAGCGCCATGGCCAGGTGTGCATGGGTCGGATGCGGTTCGCGGCGCAGGCAATCGGTCACCAGCACGTCCACGCCGCTAAACAGCGCCACCATATCGGCAGTAATCTCGCTGAAGTCCGTTGCGTAAACAATTGATTTTCCGTCAGCTTCGAACCGGTAGCCCGTCGTCTGCGTGGGACCGTGCGGCATTTCCACCGAAGCGACCGAGAATCCGGCGAATATCCGCAGCCGCTCCAGCGTCTGCAGTTCCACCAGCGTGTGATAACCGTGCTGGCCGGCAAAAACATAGTCGAACCGCAGCTTTAGCCGCCGCGCGGTCTGCGCCGAGGCGAACCCCGGCAGCGGCGCGGCGCGGCCATAGCGCATGGGCCGCAGGTCATCGATGCCGTGGCAGTGGTCGGCGTGGTCGTGGGTCCAGAACACCGCGTCCACCCGGTCGATCCGGTTGGAGAGCAATTGCTGGCGCAGGTCCGTGGACGTATCCACCAGCAACCGCTTGCCTTCATTGCTTTCGACAATAACCGAGACACGCGTGCGCCGGTTCTTGGGCTCCGCAGGATCGCAGTCCCCCCAATCGTCACCGATGCGCGGTACGCCGGTGGAGGTGCCGGAACCGAGCATCAGCAACTTCACGGGCGGGCTTTCCCGAACAATCGGAAGAAGTTGTCTGTTGTTTGTGCCGCCAGGTCTTCAGCCCTCTCGCCGCGCAATTGCGCCACAAAGGCGGCCGTGTCACGCACATAGGCCGGCTCGCACGTCTTGCCCCGGTGCGGCACGGGGGCGAGGAACGGGCTGTCGGTTTCCACCAGCAGACGGTCCGCCGGGATTTCGGCCGCGAAGGCCTGCAAGTCGCGCGCATTCTTGAAGGTCACGATACCGGAAATGGAGATGGTCAGCCCCAGTTCCAGCATCCGGCGGCCAAAAGCGGGGCTGGCGGTGAAGCAGTGGATCAGCGCGGGGAAGGCCCCCTGCCCCATTTCCTCGGCAATGATCGCGGCGGTATCGTCATCGGCATGGCGCGTGTGGATCACCAGCGGCAGGCCGGTGGCGCGGCTGACCGCGATATGGGTGCGGAACAGGGCCTGCTGCACCGCGCGGTCTGACTTGTCGTAATAGTAGTCGAGGCCGGTTTCCCCGATGCCGATCACCCGCGGGTGTTCTGCCGCTGCCAGCAGCGCGGCTTCGCCAAGGTCGACGTGGCCATCGGCCTCGTGCGGGTGGATGCCGACGGTGGCCCAGACATCCGGCTCGCGCTCGGCAGTGGCGATGACGGTCTGCCATTCGCTCTGCCGCGTGGAAATATTGAGGAAGCCGCCCACCCCGGCGCTGCGCGCGGCAGCCAGCACCTCGCCCTGCCGTTCGGCAAGGCCGGCGTAATTCAGGTGGCAGTGGCTATCGACCAGCATCAGGCCTCTTCTGCCGGCAGTTCCAGGCGCGGGAAGATCCCTTCCGGCTTGGCCAGGCGGAAGTCGCTTTCCGCAAGCTGGGAGTACCAGTGCGAGCCGATACCCGCCAGCGTCCGCAATTCCGGTGCAAGGCCCATGGCATCGAGCAGCCGCGTCATCGAACCGGGCATCACCGGCAGCACGGCCACGGCAAGCTGCGCGATGCAGATATAGAGCGTGCCCAGCACATCGCGCATGCGCTGCTCGTCAGTTTTTTTCAGCGCCCAGGGAGCCTGGGCATCGATGTAGGCATTGCAGGCGAACACGGCGCCCATCCAGGCTTCGAGCGCTTGGGCAAAGGCGAGCTGGTCATAGGCGGGGGGCATTTCCTGACGCACGGCCTTGTCGACCAGGGCAAACAGGGCTTCATCCTCCGGAGTATGGCCGGAAATTGCCGGCAGGCTGCCCTCGCAGTTCTTGAAAACCTGGCTCAGCGTGCGCTGTGCAAGGTTGCCGAAGCTGTTCGCGAGTTCGGAATTGGACCGGTTTACAATGGCTTCTGCAGAATAGCTGCCGTCCTGCCCAAAGCTGAATTCGCGCAGCAGGAAATAGCGCAGGTTGTCCACCCCATAGCGGTCCGCCAAGTCCGCCGGATCGGTGACGTTGCCCAGCGATTTCGATTCCTTCTGGCCCCGGTTAAGCAGGAAGCCGTGGCCGAACACCTTCTTCGGCAGGGCGATTTTCGCGCTCATCAGGAAGGCCGGCCAGTAAACCGTGTGGAAGCGGACGATGTCCTTGCCGATCAGATGCAGGTCCGCCGGCCAGAACTTCGCCATGTCGCCGTCCATGTCCGGATAGCCCAGGCCAGTGATATAGTTGGTGAGGGCATCCACCCACACGTACATCACGTGATCCTCGTGCCCCGGCACCTTCACGCCCCAGTCGAAGCTGGTGCGGCTAACCGAAAGGTCGCGCAGGCCCCCTTCGACGAAACGCATGACCTCGTTGCGGCGCGCCTCGGGCTGGATGAAATCGGGGTTGTCGCGATAGAGCGCCAGCAGCGGCTCCTGGTATTTCGACAGGCGGAAGAACCAGCTCTCCTCAACCGTCCATTCCACCGGCGTGCCCTGGGGCGACAGCTTCTCGCCCCCATCCCCCTCGGTCAGCTCGCTGGCATCGTAATAGGCTTCGTCGCGCACCGAGTACCAGCCTTCATAGCGATCGAGGTAGAGATCGCCGCTGGCTTCCATCGCCTGCCAGATGGCCTGGCTGGCCGTGTGATGTTCGGCCTCGGTCGTGCGGATGAAGCGGTCATAGCTGAGATCAAGCTTGTCGAACAAGGCGCGGAAATGGCCAGACATTTCATCGGCCAGTTCGCGCGGAGTGATGCCCAGGTCGCGCGCCTTCTGGGCCATCTTCAGGCCATGTTCGTCTGTGCCGGTCTGGAAGCGCACCTCGCGCCCTTGCAGGCGGTGCCAGCGGGCGAGCACGTCAGCGGCAATGGTTTCGTAGGCATGGCCGATGTGCGGCTTGCCGTTGGGATAGTGGATTGCGGTAGTGAGGTAAAAGGTTTCGGCCATGGGCAGGCCCTAACCGGCGGTCCGGACGGGCGCAAGGTGCGCCAGCAGGGTGCCGATCTCCATCACCAGCAGTCCGGGATCGAAATTGTAGATCGGGAAATGGGCGGCAAGCTGCGCCAGGTCGGCATTGGTTTCCACCAGCGCGGGCACTTGCGTCATCGGCGTGGTGGCCATGCGTTCGGCCAGCACGGTGCGCGCCAGGTCCAGCACGGCGGCCTGCCGCTCTCGCGAGGGGCGCGTGCCGATGGCATCGGCCAGCTTGCCGCGCAGCTTGAAATCCGCATCCCCGGTGGCGGCAATCTGCCCCATCAGCGTGTGCAGCGGCCCCAGGTCCAGCTCCACGAAATCGAGCGCCGCGCCGGGCGAGCCTGCCGCCGCCGCAATCGCTGCGGTGCGCGCGGCGGGACTGCCTGACGGGGCCTCTCGCTCCAGCACCTCCTCCATCTCGCGGTTGTCCAGCGGGCGGAACGGCAGCATCCGGCAGCGCGAGCGGATGGTCGGCAGCAAGCGGCCGGGCCGGTGGGTGACAAGCAGGAAGAAGGTGCCCTGCGGCGGCTCCTCCAGGCTCTTCAGCAAGGCATTGCAGGCACTCTTTTCCAGGTCGTCCGCCGGATCGATAATGATCACCCGGCGGCTGCCCAGCGTGGGCCGAGTGTTTAGCCGGAGCTGCATCTGGCGGATTTGGTCGATGGAAATGTTCCGCTTCAGGGCGAAGGGCTTGCCATCCTCGCGCTTCTTCTCGTCTTCCTTGCTGGCGGGCAGGTTGGTCAGCACGATCACGTCGGGATGTTCGCCCGGGGGCTGCGGCACGCCGGGTTCCGCCACCAGCTCGCGCGCGGCGGTCAGCGCAAAGGTGGCCTTGCCCAGCCCCTTCTTGCCACCCAGGATCCAGGCGTGGTGCATGCGCGCGCCGGCCATTGCCGCGCGCCACTGGGCCCAGGCCTCCTTGTGGCCGAGCAGGGTCATACCGTGAGACCCAGGCGGGCGCGGACTGCGGCCAGTACTGCCACATGGACGGTCTGGGCGCTCCCGTTGCCGTCGATCACCGCCACCCGCTCCGGCTCGGTCGCAGCGATGGCAGCGAAGCGGCGCGCGACCTTGGCGTGGAAATCGGCATCACGTCCACCGATCCTGTCGCTGCCCTCGGCATCGCGCAGGGCCAAGCGGGCCGTCACGGTGGCGGGGTCGACTTCCACCAGCAGCGTCAGATGCGGCATGAAACCCTCTGTCCCAAGCCGATGGATCGCCATGATCTCCGCATCCGGCAGCCGCCCTTCCCCGCCCTGGTAGGCGCGGGTGGAATCGATGTAGCGGTCGCACACCACGATCGCGCCCCGCTCCAGCGCGGGACGGATCAGCGTTTCTACATGGTTGGCGCGCGCGGCGGCGAACAGCAGCGCTTCCGATCGCAGCGACCAGGCGGTGCCTTGCGGATCGAGCAGCAGGTGCCGGATGGCTTCCGCTCCCGGTGTGCCGCCCGGCTCGCGCGTGACCACCACCTCGTAGCCCGCTGCCTGCAAGGCATCGGCCAGCAGGCGCGCCTGCGTGCTCTTGCCCGCGCCCTCGCCGCCCTCCAGCGTGATGAACTTGCCCCTTGTCACGAGAAGAACTCTGCCACCCCGTTGACCAGCCTGTCCAGCGGTCCGGCCTCGCCCACGTCGGCCGCCGCCTCCAGCGGCACGTCGAACGCGGGCATCGAATCCATTTCGACGTGCAGGCTGGCAATCACTTCGCCCTGGCTGATCGGCGCCTCCAGCGGGCCGCGATAGCGGATGGTCATGCGCGGTGGCGCGGCACCTCGGTCGATCGGGTGGGCCAGCGCCAAATCCTGCGCCACCCGCAGCGGCACGTGGCGCGCGTCGCCGCCCTGCACGCGCGCCCGGCCCACGATCGTGCCCTTTTCCGCCACTCTGGTGCTGGCGAAGTTGGCAAAGCCCCATTCCAGCAGGCCGCGCGCAGCCTCGTCCCGCAGGCGCGCGGTTGGCGATCCGGCCACCACAACGATCAGCCGCCGTCCTTCGCGCTTGGCGGAGCCGATTACGGTATAGCCAGCCTCGCTGGTGAAGCCGGTTTTCATGCCGTCGCCCCCCGCCACCTTGCCGGTCACCGGATCATGGTTCGCCTGCGTAAGCCCGCGCCAGGTGAGCGTGGGGTGGCCGAAATAGCGCCGGTAGAGGCCGGGGTAGCGGTTCACCAGCGACGACCCCAAGGTGGCCAGGTCGCGCGCGGTGGTGAAGGTCTGCCCTTCGTCGGGAAAGCCGTTGGCCCCGCCGAAGTGGGTATTGCCCATGCCAAGGTCTGCCGCATTGCGGTTCATCAGCCGCACCCAGGCGCGCAGCGATCCGGTGCTGGCCAGTGCCATGGCCACGCAGGCATCATTGCCCGATACCGTGGTTGCTCCCAGCAGCAGTTCGCCAAAGGTGGGTCGCTCCCCCGCCTTGAGAAACATCGACGAGCCCTCGCCGGACCACTGGTCCTCCAGGTCCTGGCTGATCAGGAACGGGGTGGCAGGATCGATGCGCCCTTCGTCGATCAGGCGGAAGGCGGTGAAGGCGGTCATCACCTTGGTGACCGAGGCGGGCATGAAGCGGCGGTCGATCTCGCGCGCGAAGAGGTGCTGGCCGGACGACACATCGACCAGCAGCGCCACCGGGATTTCGGGAGAGATGGGGGCGGGTCCGCGCAAGGTGGCGGGATCGGGTATGGTCAGGGCACGCGTCTGGGCCAGCACGTGGGGCGGCGCGGCCAGCGCCAGCCAGGCCGCGGCACCCACTGCAATTGCCCGGTATGAAGCCAAGGTCACTCCCGCGCGGCCCGCCCGGGACAACCCCGTATCAGGCTTCAGCCGCCGTTATAGATTCGGGCATCGCTATAACCCGCCGCCCGCACGTTGGCGAGCGAGGCCTCGGCTTCTGCACGGCTGCCGAAGGGGCCGGTGCGGACGCGGTAGAGGTTGCCCGAGTGGCTGACCCGGCCGTTGATCTGGCTCGCCACGCGCTGGGCGTTGGCCGCAACGGAATAGGCTCCGGCCTGAACCACCCAGCCGCCCGTAGAGGGAACAGGGGCCGCAACAGGTGCGGGTGCGGGTGCCGGTTCGGGCTGTGCCTCTGCAATGACCACGGAGGCCGGTTCTGCCGGCTCGTCAGCAGCCGGCGTCAGGGCAAACGCGTCGGCCACGCTGCTCGGCTCAACGCTAACGTTTTCAATGGCGGTCGGCACCGTCAGCGCTGATGTTGCCAGCGGCGCGAGTGCCGGGGCAGGCTCGACCGGCTCGACAGCTGGAGCGACGACAGACGGCGGCACGCTGCCCACTGGCTGCACGCCCCCCGCCAGGCTGGCTGAACCGTTAGCTGGCAGGCGGCGGCGCAGCACTTCAACCAGTCCGCGCGGGGTATCCATCCGCAGGGGGGCTTCCTCGCCTGCCCGCAGCAGCGCACGCTGGCTTTCCGGCGGATTGACACGGCGCACCCGCACCGGGGTATCGGCGGTAGCCCCAAGCTGCGCCATGGCGGCGGGCGACAGGGCCACCAGATGGTTGCTGTCCATCGGTCCGCGTGTCTCCAGCCGCACCAGGATGGTCCGGCCGGTCTCCAGCGAGGTGACCTCGACATAGCACGGCACCGGCAGAGTATGGTGCGCGCCGGTGATGCCATTGCCGGCGCCGGCGGTGGCATAGCCGACCTCGTCATAGTTCAGCGTATCGGCCGGGCGATAGGTCACCTCGCCGATGGTATAGGGTTCACCGATGGTCAGCGGATAGTCGGCCTGCGGGCCGTTGGCCGGCAGGGCAACGCTGGCCGGAACATCGCGCGCCTGCGCGCAAACGGCCAGCGCGGTGCTGCTCAGCAGCGCCAGGCAGAGGGCGGCCAGGCGGGGTCCACGCGGGTGGCGCGGGTTCTCAACGGGAAATCTCATCTGCAAGCAACCCCACGCTCATGGCATAGTAGTTCGAGCAGTTATATTCGAGGATAACCCTATAATTCTGGGTTAACAGGTAGCCCGGCGCGGCCGGACCATCGGGCTCGAACAGTGAAGCCATCACGTCATCGCCCAGCGGGCCCATCGGCTGCACGCCAAGGGCGCGCCATTCGCGCACGGTCTTCCACTGGCTGTGCCGCCCGTGAACCCGGGGGCAGACCGGCGAGGTGACCTGGTTAACGACGGCGTCCCGGTCAAGCGAGTTGGGCACATAGGCGCGCACGCCCCAGGGCTGCCCCGGCCGCCAGCCGGCATCGCGGAAATAGTTGGCCACCGAATGCAGCGTGTCGACATCCGAATTCCAGATGTCCTTGTCCCCATCACGGTCACCGTCCACCGCCAGCCGCAGGTAGACGCTGGGCAGGAACTGCGGGTTGCCGAAAGCCCCGGCATAGCTGCCCACCAGGCTGGCGCGGGGCACGCCCTGGTCCACCATCCTCATCGTGGCGATCAGTTCGGGCTCGAACAGTTCACGCCGGCGGCCTTCCCAGGCGAGCGAGGCCAGCGAGCGAGGCAGGTCGAAGCTGCCCTTCACCGCGCCATAGGCGGTTTCATGTCCCCAGATGGCAATGACGATGGCTTCGGGCACGCCATAGGTCTGCTCTACCTCTGCCGCCAGTCCGCCCAGCCTGCGCATGGCTGCCCTGCCCCCATCGATCCGCGCCTGGCTGTTGTGCGTGCGCAGATAGGGGGCCAGCGGGCTGAAGCCGGTACTGTTGGGGCTGGTGGAGCGCAGGTTGTCCCGATCGAGCGAAATCACCCGTTGGTTGACCGTCAGCCCCCCCAGCACCTGATCGATCGCCCGTTGGCTGATGCCCTGCGCGCGCGCCCTGCCCGCCACTTCCCCCAGGTAGGCATCGAAGCTGGAATTGGCCCCCGCTTCGGCCACCGTGGCGTTGACGTCCTGCACCACCGGCTCGGCCACCAGCAGCTGCGCCTGCGCCATCGGCCCCATCGGCAGCAGCGCCAGGGCCAGGGTGGACAGGGCAGGCAAGGTCAGGTGTCGACGGGGCAATTTCATCCGCTGAATGTGCCACAGCTACCGGCGAATGGGAATCCCCCGCCGGCGGCTTTCATCGCATTTCGTGATGGTTACGGCAGGTCGGGCTGCATCCCGGGGTTATCGGCCAGCATCTCGCTGAACGGCCTGAAGCCGCAGTTGTTTTCGCCCAGGCAGTTGGTGACCGTGTGGACATAGCGGATCTTGCCATCCTCGATGCGGAAGGTGTGCACGTCGGGCCGGCGCTTCTCACCCATCTTCAGGAACACGGCCACCGCGCCCCGCTCCACGTCCACCACATAGTCACGCTCCACCATGGCCACGCCGCTGGGCACGCCCACGTTGCAGGTGTCGGTCGGCAGGCCGCGACCGGTGTAGATGCCGCCTTCCAGCCGCGCGCAGGGGGTGCCCCAGGGAACCACGGTGTCGGGATTGCTGAACAGGTCGAGATAGGCGTTGGCGGCGGCGAGGATCTCCTCGCGCGTGTTGCGCTGCCCTTCGGGGATCACGCCCCAGTCCTCGCGCGTGGCGTAATAGGCGGTGCGCTCGCCATCGAACAGCCAGTCGCCCTCCTTGCTGGTCACGTTTATGAACGGGCCGGTGCCGAAGAAGCCGCTGTTGACCTGGGTGGCGAAGACTTCCCACTCGTCACCGCTTTTCGCCACCACTTCGTTGAAGGTGCGGCAGGTGGTGGTATCGAGCAGGGCCATGTGGTGCACCACCTCGCGCGGGTGATCGAGGAACGCACCCAGCGAGCCACGCCGGCCGTTGCCGTTGTAGTCCACCCATTCGCCCAGGCTCATGGTCATCATCGTGCCCTGCTCGATCGCGCGCTTCCAGCTATCGGCAATCGCCTGCAGCGAATCGCGGGTGCAGGCCCCCTGGGCTGCGGCGGGGGTGGCGACGGAGAGGCCGGCCAGTACGGCCAGTGCAGCGAAAGTCTTGCGCATCATGGGGGTTTGCGATCCTTGGTTTGGGGTTGTCGTTATCAGGCGGGCGGCCCCTCGCCCATCGGCGGGAATCCGCAGTTGGGCTGGCCGTTGCAATTGGTGATGGTGTGGATGGCGCTGATGCGGCCGTTCTCCACGCGGAAGATGTGCACGTCGGCCAGGCCCTCCGGCCCGCCGAAGCGCAGGCGCACGGCCGCCGCGCCCAGCGTCTCGTCAACGATGTAGTCGCGGTCGACCAGTTGGATGCCCTGCGGAATGCCGACATCGCAGGTCATCGGGTCGTCGTCGCGCGCAGTGTTCAGGCCGCCCTCCAGTCGCGCGCAACGGTCGGCCCACGGCACTTCCACTGCCGGGTCGGCGAAACGGTCCAGATAGGCGTTGGCGGCGGCGATGATTTCGGCCCGGGTGTTGCGCTGGCCTTCGGGAATTACGGCCCAGTCCTCGGCGGCAGCGAACTGGCGGGTTCTGGCAGCATCAAACAGCCAGTCACCCGTGGTGGTGGTTACCACGTCATACCGGTTTACCAGCCCGCCGCGCGTTGAGATCTTGGTGCCAAGCACCCACGGGCTTGCGGGATCGTCGATGATCGCCTGCACGAAAATGGCGCAGGTGGTGGTGTCCAGCAGGCTGCGGTGCCAATCCACCTCGTGCGGCGTGGCCAGTACACCGCCAAAGGTCATCGAGGAGAGGCGATTGTTCTCACGGTATTGCACCCACTCGCCCATCGGCACGCGGAAGCCCTCGCCCGCCTCCTGCGCGGTGATGTAGAGATCGGCCAGATTCTGCAACTGTGCCCGGTCGCAGGCCCCTTGCGCAGCGGCAGGGGCGGCAATGCCAAGTGCAGCGCAACCCAGCGCGACAAGGGCGACATGTTTCAGGGCCATAGTCGTCCTCTCCCAAGACGGTTACGCGGCTTTGTTGGGCAGTGTTATCGCATGGATCGGACAATGTCATCATGGCCGTTGGGCCGAAGCGGGGTGACAAGCGCGGCGCGTGAAGCTAGCGCGTCGTTCGAGGACAGGTGGCCGAGTGGTTTAAGGCAGCGGTCTTGAAAACCGCCGTAGGTGCAAGCCTACCGTGGGTTCGAATCCCACCCTGTCCGCCAGGTTTGCGGACTGCCAAGTCGCCCCTCACACCTGCCCTGCATCGGGCGCCAGCACTGCCTTGCCGGTCCGGATAACGCGGCCCAGCACCAGAACCAGCAACGCCACGGTGAACGGCAGCAGCGCTGCGATTCCCAGCGTCAATTGCAGCGAGAAGTCCTGCGCCACGGCATAGCCGCCATAGATAGGCGCCAGCACGCCGCCCACGCGGCCTGCCCCGCCAGCCCAGCCCAGCGCCGTGCTGCGCATGCGCGGCGGGTAGATCTTGGTGATCAGGGTGTTCAGGCCAGCTTGCCCGCCGGTCTGCAGGAAGTTGAAGGCGATGAGGATCAGGATGAAGATCTGCGCCTCGAATGATACCCAGGCCATACCGATAAAGGCGGCAAACAACCCGATGTAAAACAGCGGGATCATCCGCGTGGCGCGGAACCGGTCCATCAGGTAGCCGATCAGCAGCGTGCCCGCGATGCTGCCCATATAGCCGATCAGGGCCGAAACCGCGAACTGCTGGATCGGCACCCCGGCCATCTCCTGGAAGAAGGTGGGCAACCACTGGCTGGTAAGTGCGATGCTGGTCATCGAGATCAGGCAGGCGGCCCACAGTACGCCGGTCATCAGCCCGCGCCCTTCGGTGAAGATGTCGGTCAGCTTCGCCTTGCGCGCCTCGCCACCGGACTTGCCCAGCACGAACACCGCGTCTTCCGGCACCATGAACTGCCGGTCCAGCTTGCGCAGGCTGGCCCCGATCCGCGGATCGTTCGGATTACGCTCGGCGCGGAACTTGAGCGATTCGGGCACGAAGAAGGCCAGCAGCGGGATGCACACCAGCGGGGCGATGCCGCCGATCCAGAAGGCGCTCTGCCAACCGTAATCGTCCAGCAGCCACGCTGCCACGGCCCCGCTGGCGGCGTTGCCGGTGGAGTAGCCGACTAGCGACAGCGCTACGAAAGTCGCCCGCCGCCGCGCAGGGGCCGCCTCGGAAATCAGCGCGAGCGCCATCGGTAGGCCGGCGGCCATGAACACGCTGGCAAGCGCGCGCAGCACAGTGAGCTGCGCCAGCGTCTGCGACCAGACGCTGGCCAGGGTGAACAGTCCGAACAGGCCGCACGAAATCATCAACATGCGCTGGCGGCCAATCCGGTCAGCCAGCGGCGAGACCACGAAGGCCCCCACGGCCATGGCGATCTGCTGCCACACGAAGAGGTTGGCCATCGCTTCCGGCGGCTGTCCGAATCCCTCGGCAATCGCGGGCGCGATCTTGCCGATCATGAACATGTCGAACCCGTCTATGAAGCAGACGAGCCCGCAGACCAGCAGCACCATTACCTGCGGCGTGCCGATCCGCTGGTTGTCGATGAACTCTTCGATGTCGATCCGTGTCATGCCGCAAGGTTAGACAGGACGCGGTGTTGAGCCGTCAACTCAAATATGCAGCGCTCGGCCATAGGCGGCCAGCACCGCCTCGTGCATCGATTCGCTGATGGTCGGGTGTGGGAACACGGTTTGCATCAGTTCCGCCTCGGTGGTTTCCAGCGTCTTGCCGACCACGAAGCCCTGGATCATCTCGGTCACCTCGGCACCGATCATATGCGCGCCCAGCAGTTCGCCCGTTTTCGCGTCGAACACGGTCTTCACGAAGCCCTCTGCCTCGCCCAAGGCAATCGCCTTGCCGTTGCCGATGAAGGGGAAGGTGCCGGCCTTGACGGTGTAGCCGGCTTCCTTGGCCTTGGCCTCGGTCAGGCCAACGCTGGCGATCTGCGGGTGGCAATAGGTGCAGCCCGGAATATTGCCGCGATCCAGCGGGTGCGGGTGGACGTCCTTGTTGCCGAGCTCCTTGGCAATTGCCTCGGCCGTGGTCACGCCTTCGTGGCTGGCCTTGTGCGCCAGCCAGGGACCGGGCGTGCAATCGCCGATGGCCCAGAGGCCCTTGGCCTTGGTGCGGCCAAAGGGGTCGATCTGGATAAAGCCGCGGTCCATGTCGACCAACTTTTCCACGCCGATATTCTCGGTGTTGGGGACGATGCCAATGGCGACAATCACATGGCCAAAATCGCCCGCCTCAACCTTGCCGTCCTTCAGCTTGATCTTGGCGGCCACGCCCTTGTCGGAGACCTTCAACTCCTCCACGCCCGCACCAGTGCGGATGGTGATGCCCTGATTGGTCAGCGCCTTTTCGAGGAAGGCAGACACGTCCGCGTCCTCCACCGGCACCACGCGGTCCAGCATTTCCACCACGGTCACTTCGCAGCCGATATCGTTATAGAAGCTGGCGAATTCGATGCCGATTGCGCCGCTGCCGATCACCAGCAGCCTGGTGGGCTTTTCCGGCGGGGTCATCGCGTGGCGATAGGTCCACACGCGCTTTCCGTCAGCAGGCGCGAACGGCAGGTCGCGCGCACGGGCGCCGGTGGCCAGGATCACGTGCTTGGCGGAGAGCTGCTCCTCGCCCTTCTCGCCCTTCACCATCATAGTGGTCGGCCCGGTCATGGTGCCGGTGCCCATGTGGACGGTGATCTTGTTCTTCTTCATCAGGTGGGTGACGCCGGCGTTCAGCTGCTTGGCCACGCCCCGGCTGCGCTTGACGATGGCGGCCAGGTCCGCCTCGATCGCGCCGGCAATCTTCAGGCCATAGTCGCTGGCGTGCTGGGCAAAGTGCATGATCTCAGCACTGCGCAGCAGCGCCTTGGTGGGGATGCACCCCCAGTTGAGACAGATGCCGCCCAGCAGCTCGCGCTCAACGATGGCGGTCTTCAGACCAAGCTGCGCGCAGCGGATGGCAGCGACATAGCCGCCGGGGCCGGAACCGAGAACGATAACGTCGTATTGGGTGCTCATGCCTGCTCCTGCGCCCCTTCGATGGGCCTTGGCTTGCCGTTGTCATCAATCGCCACGAAGGTGAACTTCGCCTGCGTTACCTTGGTGGCCGTGTCCACATGGCGCGGGCGGCGCCAGGCTTCCACGGCGATGGTCATGCTGGTGCGGCCCACGCGCTCGATATGGGCATAGACCGAAACCTCGTCACCCACCTTGACCGGTTCGTGGAACTGCATCCCGTCCATCGCAACGGTTACCGCGCGGCCGTGGGCATAGCGCGCCGCTGTAAGCCCCGCAGCGCTGTCCATCCAGCTCAGCAGCCAGCCGCCGAAGATATCGCCATAGGCATTGGTATCGGCCGGCATGGCCGTGACCCGGATTGCGGGATCGCGGCCGGGAAGCACTTCGCTCAAGCCAGCAGCCCCAGCGGGTTCTCGATCAGCTCCTTGAACACCTTCATCAATTGCGCGCCGTCCGCGCCGTCAATCGCACGGTGGTCGAAGCTGCCGGTGGCGCTCATCACCGATGCGATCTGCAGCGCGCCGTCGACCACATATGGGCGCTGCTCACCCGCGCCGATGGCCATGATCATGGCTTGCGGCGGGTTGATAACGGCTTCGAACTGCTTGATGCCGAACATGCCCATGTTGCTGAGGCTGGCGGTGCCGCCCTGGTATTCCTCCGGCGCCAGCTTGCCTTCCTTGGCGCGGGCGGCCAAGTCCTTCATCTCGGTGGAGATGGCGGACACGGCCTTGCTGCCGGCATCCTTGATGATCGGCGTGATCAGGCCACCGGGGATGGAGACGGCCACCGAGATATCGGCGCGCTTGAACTTCAGCAGCGTATCGCCGGCGAACTGCACGTTGCACACCGGCACTGCCACCAGCGACTTGGCCAGCGCCTTGATCAGCAGGTCGTTGACCGACAGCTTCACGCCCTGGCTTTCCAGCGCCGCGTTCAGCTCGCCGCGCAGCTTCAGCAACTTGTCGAGGTTGATGTCCACCGTCAGGTAGATGTGCGGAATGGTCTGCTTGCTCTCGGTCAGGCGGCGCGCGATAGTCTTGCGCATGCCGGACAGCTTCTCGACCTCGTGCGGGATGCCGAAGTCCTGCGCGGCGGGTGCGGCAGCGGGTGCAGCGGCCGGAGCCTGAGCGACAGAAGCCGCAGGAGCCGGTGCGGCCCCCGGCTTCGCGCCCTCCACGTCAGCCTTGACGATGCGGCCATTGGGGCCGGAACCCTTAACGCCCGCCAGGTCCACGCCCTTCTGTTCGGCAATCCGCTTGGCCAGCGGCGAGGCGATCACGCGGTCACCCGCGGCGGCCTTGGCCATTGCGGGAGCAGGAACTGGTGCCGGTGCGGCGGCGGGAGTTTCGGCCTTGGCCGGTGCAGCAGCGGGCGCAGGCGCGGCGGCAGTTGGGGCGGAAGCGGCGGCCGAAGCATCCTCGCCCTCGCCCGCCAGCAGCGCGATCACGGTGCCCACCTTCACGCCTTCGGTGCCTTCGGCCACCTCGATCTTCGCGATGGTGCCTTCGTCTACCGCTTCGAATTCCATCGTCGCCTTGTCGGTTTCGATCTCGGCCATGATGTCACCGGCGCGAACGGTGTCACCTTCCTTGACCAGCCACTTGCTGAGCGTGCCTTCCTCCATGGTCGGCGACAGGGCGGGCATCTTGATGGCGATCGGCATGGTCCGGAACGGGTCCCTCTGGTCTTTCGGCAATGGCCCGTCTCTGGCCAATTTGCCGCGCTCCCGCAAGGTTCCTCTCGCGTTTTCCCTGCAGCCACGATAATTCCCTGCCGGGGAGCAGAGCCGATGCGCGTCTATCTGGTGATTGTCGACGAGACGCAGGAGGCGCACGTAGCCCTGCGCTTCGCCTCGCGCCGTGCCGCCAAGACCGGGGGCGTAGTGCACCTGCTGGCGCTGGTGCCCAAGCAGCAGTTCAGCGCCTTCGGGGCGATCCAGGAAACCATCGAGGAAGAAGCGCGCGAGCGCGCCGAGATGCTGGCCACGGGCGCGGCGGGCGAATTGATGGTGGAAAGCGGCAAGATGCCGCAGATTTCCGTCCGCATGGGTGACAGCAAGGCGGTTATCAGCGAATACCTGGGCGAACATCCCGAAGTTGCCGCCCTGGTGCTGGGCGCCGCGGCAGAAGGCGGGCCCGGGCCGCTGGTCACGCACTTTACCGCCAGCGCCGGCAGCCTCCCCTGCCCGCTGTTCATCGTCCCGGGCAGTATGTCGGAAGAAGAAATCGACCGGTTGAGCTGAAGCGCTACTTCCGCTTGCCGCGTCCCTGATGGCGGATATTGCCCGGCCTGCCCCTCTGCCCCACCACGTGCTTGCCTTTCCCGTCCTTGCGAGGGGCCGGCTTGCCGCCATTGCCCCGCCGCATGTCCGGCCGGCTGCCGCGCGGTTCGATGGGCTGGCCATCGGCATCCACCGGTTCGAACTTCAGCGCCCCGGTCAGCGGGTTCGCCTCGGCCAGCTTCAGTTGCAGCACCTGGCCCACGGTATAGGTCTGGCCGGTATCCTCCCCGATCAGGGCGTGGGCACCTTCGTCATGGCGGAAGTATTCGCGGCCCAGCGAAGACACAGGCACCAGCCCGTCACCCCCAAGGTCAACGATCGTGGCGAAGAAGCCGAACTTCTGCACACCGGTAATGCGGGTGGTGAACACCTGGCCCACGTGCCCCGCCAGCCAGGCGGCGACATAGCGGTCGATGGTGTCGCGCTCGGCTTCCATTGCGCGCCGCTCGGTCAGGCTGATGGCATCGGTAATGCGCGACAGGTCTTCCCGGTCATGGTCTGACAGGCCGGTGGCCGGCGGCAACTTCTCACCCTTGGGTTTCGGCTGCTCGAGCCTGTAGGAATCCACCAGCGCGCGATGGACCAACAGGTCGGCATAGCGGCGAATCGGGCTGGTGAAGTGGGCATAGGACCCCAGCGCCAGCCCGAAGTGTCCGGCGTTGGCAGGGCCATAATAGGCCTGCGTCTGGCTGCGCAGCACGGCCTCCATCACCAGCGCCTTTTCCGAAGGGTCGGCAATGTCCTTGATCATGCGGTTGAACAGGCCGGGCGTGATCACCTGGCCCAGTGACAGGTTCTTGCCGATCGAATCGAAATAGTCGCGCAGGGCAATCAGCTTCTCGCGCGTGGGCGGCTCGTGGATGCGGTAGACTACCGGGCTGGTCTTCGCCTCAAGCGCCTTGGCCGCAGCCACGTTGGCCGCGATCATGAAGTCTTCCACCACGCGGTGGGCGTCCAGCCGCTCGCGCACGGCGATGTCGGTAATGCGGCCCTGTTCGTCCAGTTGCACGCGGCGTTCCGGCAGGTCCAGCTCCAGCGGGTCGCGCGCCGCGCGGGCGCCGGCCAGCAGCTTCCAGGCGTCCCACAGGTTGGTGAGGTGCTGCGGGGCATCGCCCGCATCGATGGCCGCCTGCGCATCCTCATAGGCAATATTGTGCGCAATGCGGACTATGGCGCGGGTGAAGCGCCAGCCCGTCACCTTGCCTTCGGCATCAATAGCCAGGTGGCAGGCCATCGCGGCGCGCGGCTCGCCTTCCTTCAGGCTGCACACATCGGCGCTGAGCACTTCGGGCAGCATGGGGACCACGCGGTCGGGGAAATAGACCGAGTTGCCGCGCTTCCGGGCTTCGCGATCCAGCACGCCGCCGGGGCGGACATAGTATGACACGTCGGCAATGGCGACCAGTGCGGTAAACCCGCCCTCTCCATCAGGTTCGGCCCAGATGGCATCGTCATGGTCGCGCGCGTCGGCGGGATCGATGGCGACGATCGGCAGGTGCGTCAGGTCCTCGCGGCTGTCCTCGCTCAGGGGCAGTTTCGCCGCCGCCTCGGCCTCTTTCAGCACCGCTTCAGGGAACGTGTGCGGGATGCCGTACTTGTGGATGGCGATCAGGCTGAAGCTGCGCGGGGCCAGCGGGTCTCCCAGCACTTCGATCACCTTCATGCCCGCCCGGAAGCCGCGCCCCGCCGGCTCGGCCAGCACCAGGTTGCCTTCTTCCGCCTGGCCCATGTCGGACACGGGAGAGGAGTTGCGCACCTTCTTGTCGACCGGGGCCAGCCATGGCTTGCCGCTGCCGTCCAGTTCGATCACGCCCAGCACCGCACCCTCGTTGCTGGGCAGCTTCTTCATCGGATGCGCCACCCAACCCCTGCCGGCTTCCTCGGTGCGGGCCAGGATGCGATCACCCACGCGTAGCGCGGCCTGCTTTTTCTTCTCGATCACCCGCAGGCGCGGGGGCGGCACGGCATCATCCGGCTGCCAGCTTTCTGGGATGGCGACAGGCTCGCCCTCGTCGATCTCCACCACCCGCAACACGGTGACCCTGGGCACACCGCCCATGCGGTGGAAGGCGGTCTTCTTGCCGTCGATCAGGCCTTCCTCGGCCATGTCTTTCAGCAGGGCCTTGAGGCTGATCTTCTCTTGCCCCTTCAGGCCAAAATGGCGCGCGATCTCGCGCTTGCCCACGGTATCGTCGGCAGTCTGGATGAACTCGAGGATCTGCTCGCGCGAAGGCAAGCCAAAAGGGGTGCGTCGGACCATGATCGGGCCCTACCCGTCGGGCCACCCGCTGTCGAGGTTATGGCGCCGGAACGAGTGGGGCGAAGTCACCGCCGGGCACGGCGCTTGCCACAGGGCTTTCGCTCCCGTCAGCCGCCACGGCGCTGACGCCGAAGATCCAGTCATCCCCCCGGTCCGGTGCCAGCGTCAGGCTGTTGAGTTCCGCCGCAGCGTCTGCATCAAGGACCAGGCGCAGGTCCCAGTCGCGCGTGTCGGTTGCCCGCCGCCAGACGTTGTACCGCACCGCGCGCCCCACTGGCAGCCATTCCAGCAGCACATCTGGCCGCACCACGCCGTCGATCCGCACCTGCGGCGGCATCGGCGCGCGGGCCAGCCGGTCCAACGCCGTCACGTTCAGACGTGTCACGCGTGCGAGATAGGGGAAATCCATCCGGTCTACAGTATCGCCGTAATCGATGCCGTTTTCGCTCCGCAGATCCTGGTGCTGGTGGTTGTAGTCCTCCACCGCCACGCTGAAGCGGATGGCCGGCAGGCCTCGCTCCAGGAAGGGGATATGATCCCCGCCCCGCCCCATCCGGTCACTGCGCCACACCTGCCGCACATCCACGCCAAGGCCCACCTGGGCGGCCAGCCCGTCCACCCAGCGCGAGAGGTTGCGGCTAGGACTGTCATTGCCGCCGCCCCGGCTGCGCATCTGGGCGCGAGTGGCATCGTCCGCATCGGCCCGCTCGCCTTCCGAGAACACGCGCACGTGGGCGTCATCGCAATATCCGTCAGATCCGCAGGACCCGCCAACGATATCATTGTTGAGCACGGCCTTGACCGTCCAGCCCTGTTCCAGCGCGTAATCCGCCAGCAGCGCCCCGCCATAAAGGCCCTGCTCCTCACCTGAAAGCAGCGCGTAGACGATGGTGCCGGGATAGCGCTGGCGGCTGAGCACGCGGGCCGCTTCAAGCACCAGCGCGCTGCCGCTGGCATTGTCGTTGGCACCGGGCGCATCTGACCGGGCATCCATCACGTCGGAAACCCGGCTATCGATGTGGGCCTGCACGATCACCACTTCGCCCGGTCGCTCAAGGCCGCGCTGGATGGCCACGACATTGCGCAGGCGAACCGCCGCGGGCATCCGGTTACCGCTGACCATGAGTTCGGGTTGCACCACCTCAAGGCATCCAGCGCACCCGGCGGAAATGGCGGCGAACTGGGCCGCCCCCCAGTCTAGCGCGGCGCCGATGCCGCGCTGCGGGTCGTCCTGCGATGACAGGGTGTGCCGCGTGCCGAAGGCGACCAGCCGCTCTACGTCGGCTTGCAACTGTTCGACCGAAACGTCGGCATCGGGCGTGGTCTGCGCGGCAGCGGGCGCAGCCAGGAGAAGCAAAGGGGCGAGAGCGAGACGGTGCAGTGTCATTGTCAGACCCTGCGCCCGTGACCGCTGCGGATCAATAGGCGCGCGCCACCAGTATCCTTTCCACCGCCGGCGCGCCGGTGAAGATGCAGGTACCATCGGCGGGGGCGCTGTCACGCGGCACGTTGCGGACGGTGAGCTTCAGCGCCTTCAACTGCTCGACAACCTTTTCCAGCGCCTCGCCGGTGGGTTTGGACCATTGGACTTCCACCCACCCGGGATACTTTTGGCTGTCGGCGAAATGGGCGGCCACTTCGTCCAGGCTGGTCACGCCGCGGGTGATCTGGGCATCGCGCCGGTCGCGTGCATCCACGAACAGCGACTGCTGGATTTTCTCCAGCAGCGAAGGGGCTTGCGAGGAAAAACCCTCGCGGCTGAGAAACTGGAAGGCTGGCTTGCCGTTGTCAGCGTTCCACAGGGCATCGCGGCGCAGCATGGCCAGCTTGCCCTCCGCCATGTCACGCGGGCCGACCTCGACAATGATGGGCGCGCCCTTGCGCACCCAGTCCCAGCGCTTGGCTGCTGCCTTTCCAGGCGACTTGTCGAGCAGGATGCGGATCCGCTCGCCAAAGGCTGTCAGCGGGATGCTGGCGAACATGTCGACCACTTCCTGGCAGTATTCGATCAACGCCTCATCCTCGGGCGCTTCGCGCAGCATGGGGATGATGACAATCTGGTGCGGGGCAATCTTGGGCGGCACGCGCAGGCCATCATCATCGCCGTGGGTCATGATGATGCCGCCAATCAGCCGGGTGGATACGCCCCAGCTGGTGGTGTGGCAGAACTGCTGCCCGCCTTCCTTGTCCTGATACTGGATGCCGGCGGCGTGGGCAAAGTTGGTGCCCAGGTAATGGCTGGTGCCGGCCTGAAGGGCCTTCCCGTCCTGCATCATCGCTTCGATTGACCAGGTTTCCACCGCGCCGGGGAAGCGCTCGTTCTCGGGCTTTTCGCCGGCGATCACCGGCAGGGCCAGGTCATCCTCGGCACAGGCGCGGTACATTTCCAGCGCGCGGTGGGTTTCCTTCAGCGCATCCGCGCGGTCAGCGTGGGCAGTATGGCCTTCCTGCCACAGGAATTCGCTGGTGCGCAGGAACATCCGGGTGCGCATTTCCCAACGGACCACGTTGGCCCACTGGTTCGTCAGCAGCGGCAGGTCGCGCCAGGACTGTACCCAGCGCGCCATGGCATCACCGATGATCGTCTCGCTGGTGGGGCGAACAACCAGCGGCTCTTCCAGCTTGGCGGCAGGATCGGGCACCAGCCCGCCCTTGCCATCGGCAATCAGCCGGTGATGAGTGACCACGGCCATTTCCTTGGCAAAGCCCTCCACGTGCTCTGCCTCGCGGGTGAAGTTGCTCAAGGGGATGAAGATCGGGAAATAGCAGTTCTGCACGCCTGCCGCCTTGATGCGATCGTCCATCAGGCGCTGGATGCGTTCCCAGATCCCGTAGCCCCACGGCTTGATAACCATGCAGCCGCGAACGCCCGATTCCTCAGCCATGTCGGCGGCAGAAATGACTTCCTGGTACCAGGCCGAGAAATCATCGGCGCGCCTGGTATTGAGAGCGTGGCGGATGGCGGACATCGGCTGTGACAAATCCTGCAATGGAACGGCAAACGGCCCCATGACGCGGGGCCTGTGCGAAGTCGAGACTAAAACGGAGCGCCGGTGGCGAGAACGGGCGGCGGATCAGCCGCCCAGCTTGTCCAGCTTTGCCTGCATCGCCTTCATCTGGGCACGCAGTTCGGCCAGTTCGTCAGCCCCGTCATTCCCGGCGGGAGGCGGTGGCGCCTTGGGCATGAAGGCACTGGCCGCGGCCTGGAACATGGCCACGTTGGTTTCCGCCAGCTTGGTGAAGGCATCGGCGCCCATGCTGGACTTGAACGCATCCTGCAGGCGCGACTGGTTGGCGCGGAAGTTGTCCATCGTGGCTTCGAGATAATGCGGCATCATCGCCTGCATGGAATTGCCGTACATGGCGATGAGTTGGCGCAGGAAGCTGACCGGCAGCATCTGCTCGCCGTTGGTCTCTTCCTCCATGATGATCTGGGTCAGGATCGCGTGAGTGATATCGGCACCGGTCTTGGCATCGAGCACCTGGAAATCCACGCCGTCACGCGTCATTCGCGCAAGATCATCCAGTGTGATGTAACTGGACGAGTGCGTGTTGTAGAGCCGCCGGTTGGCGTACTTCTTGATAATGACCGGATCAGCCCCGGAATCCTTGGTGGAGGCCATTAGCGTGGTGCCCCTTGTTGCGACTGCTCATTGTATTAGCAGATGCAACATAGACTTCCAAACGAAACATATCGCGCGCGAACGAATTCCCTAACGCAACGTATCGTGAAATTAACCACGCAGCCGCTTGCCGAGCACCGTGAGCAACTCGTACTGCGAAAGGCCCGACAGGGCGGCCTGGAGGGGCAGGTCCATCGGTATGTCGATATAATCACCCACGCCCAGGTCCGGGCAGGCTGAGCAGTCGACCACCACCATGTCCATCGAGACGCGGCCGATCACCGGCAGGTCCAGGCTGCGCCAGCGCAACGCATTGCCGGGCCCGCGTGCGCGCAGAAAACCATCGGCATATCCGATGGCTATCGTGGCTGCTTCGATCTTCTCGCTGGCGGTAAAGGTGGCGTTGTAGCCCACGGTCTCCCCTGCGGAAATGCTGCGCCGCTGGATCACCATGGCCTGCACAATAGCCACCGGCCGGATGCTATCAGCCAGTTCTGGTCGCACGATGCCCCCGTAAAGGGCAATCCCCGGCCGCGTCGTGTCGAAATGATACCCGCTCCCCAGCGCGATCCCCGCGCTGTTGGCCAGGCTGGCGCTGCGTGGCCGGACAAGCGGGGTAACCTCATGGAAACGCTGCAATTGCTGCGCGTTGAGCGGGCTGTCCTCGTCAGCGCTGGCCAGATGCGATAGCAGCATGTCCACTTGCAGGGCGGCTACCGCCTGGTCGCCAAGTTGTTCGGGCGTCACCCCCAGCCGATTAATGCCGGTATCGACCATCAGGTGGCACGGCCCACCTCCGGCTTCCTGCCAGATGGCGGCCTGCAGGGGGGTGTTGACAACCGGGCTCACACCGGTGGCTCGGGCGTAGGTCGCCTCTGCCGCATTGGTGACCCCGTGCAGCACACAGACCTGGTCAGCCGGAACGTGCTCCAGAACGGCGGCCACCTCGCACCAGTGGGCCACGAAGAAGCGGCGGCACCCGGCATCCCGCAATACCGGCACGGCCCGGCCAACGCCGAGGCCATAGGCGTCGGCCTTTACCGCCGCTCCTGCCTGCGCCGCGCCGGACATGGCATCAAGCGCGCGCCAGTTGGCCGCCAGCGCGTCGGTATCGAGAGAAAGCCGCAGGGCGGGCGGCGGCGGCAGGTCAGGCATGGTCATCGGCAAAGTCACGCGGTGGGCCATCCTTCAGGCCCCACCAGCCCACCACCAGCGCCAACACCAGACAGATGAAGGCATACCACTGGCCGGAATAGATATCCCCTGTGCTGGCGACAATGTAACCGGCGATGAGCGGCAGGAAGCCGCCGAAGTAGCCGGTGCCGATATGGTATGGGATAGACATTGACGAGTAGCGCACCTTGGCCGGGAACATCTCGGTCAGCACCGCAGCCACTGGGCCGTAAGTTGCTCCGGAGAGTGCGCCGAACACGGCCAGCAGCACCAGGATGCCAACGATATTGGCTGCGGGAGGCACTTGTTTCTCGGCACTGTAGCCAGCGGCAACCAGCGCGGTTGTCAGGGCTTCGCGGTTGGCAGCGTTGCCGGGTTCGTCCACCAGCGGCACGGCCAGCGATCCCACGGTGACCGCCAGGCTGTCCCCGGCGGCCACGTCATAGGGATAGCTCTGGTCGGTCAGCAGGCCCATCAACTGGCCGCATTCGCTGGCCTGGGCATCGGCCAGGGGATCATAGCGGCAATCGGGGCCGGAGACGGTAATCGGCGCCTCACGCGTGGTCTGCGCCAGCCCCGGGTTCGCCAGTTCGCCCAGCCCCCAGAATAACGGGAACAACAGCACGATGCTGGCCACATAGCCCCAGATGATGGGCTTCTTACGCCCGATCCGGTCCGACAGGCTGCCGAACCAGATCATGAATCCGATTGCCGCCAGCGAGCCCAGTCCCACGATCAGCTCAGCCGCGGTATCCTCCACCCGCATCGGCCCCTTCAGGAACGAAAGGGTGGAGAAGAACGCGGTGTAGAACACGATCGTCAGCCCGCAGGCGACACCGAACAGGGCGACGACAATGCGCTTCCTGTTGCCGGGATAGGTGAAGCTTTCCACGAAGGGATTGTGCGACATCTCGCCCGCTTCCTTCATAGCGCGGAACACCGGGCTTTCGTTCAGCTTCAGCCGCATCCACAGGCTGACCGCCAGCAGGACGATGGAGATCAGGAATGGCAGGCGCCAGCCCCAGGCGGCAAAGGCATCGGCGGGAATCAGGAAGCGGCAGCCCAGCACCACAAGCAGGCTGAGAATGAATCCGCCCACCACACTGGCCTGGATGAAGCTGGTATAGAAACCCCGCTTCCCCGCCGGGGCATGCTCCGCCACATAGATCGCCGCGCCGCCGTATTCGCCGCCCAGCGCCAGCCCCTGGGCTATGCGCAGCAGGATCACCAGGACCGGCGCGGCATAGCCGATCGTCTCCACCGAAGGCACGAAGCCCACCCCGGCCGTGGCAATGCCCATCAGCGTTACCGTGACCAAGAAGGTGTACTTGCGGCCCAGCCGGTCTCCCAGATAACCGAACAGCACCGCACCCAGCGGGCGGAAACCGAAGCCGATGGCGAAGCCCGCCCAGGTCAGCAGCAGCGAGAAAGTGGCATTGTCTGCGGGGAAAAAGGCCTGGCTGACAAAGGCGGCCAGGGTGCCGTAGATGAAGAAATCATACCATTCGAACACGGTGCCGGCGGACGACGCCGCGATGACTAGGCGGATTTCTTTGGCCGACGGCTCATGTGCCTCGGTCATCTGCGTTGCCATTGTCTTCGATCCCCCGCCTGACCTCGTCGTCGCAGGGACTAGCTGGCTGCGGGCGCGCTGGAAAGGGCCGCGATGGCGGCCTTCCACGGCAGCATGATCGCGCCGTGCCGAGCGGGATAGTGACGCGCCGGCTCAAGCATGGCCAGGCCCGGCCAGTCGGGCAAGGGCGCCTCGCCATCCAGCCAGCCCTCGATCCGGTCATGCATGGCCTGCAGGGCGGCAAGGTCGCAGCCCTTGGCATGCCGGGCGAACAGCGTGGCGCTGGCCTGGCCCACGGCGCAGGCCCGCACCCGCAGGCCCATCGTGTCGATCCGGCCCGCCTCGTCCAGCGCCAGGTCCACCGCCAGGGTGCTGCCGCAAGTAGGAGCCCGCGCATCGCCATGCAGCGGCAGGTTTTCCATTGCCGGCCACTGCGCCAGCTCCAGCGTCAGGGCCAGCATTTCGGGCGTGTAGAGGCGTTCGGCGGACACCTCAGTTGTGCCCTTCTACCGATTGCTCAGCTTCGCTGTGGGCATAGGCGCGCCGCTGCTCGATCAGTTGCACCATGGCTTCGGAACTGGCGTTGACGAACGGATAGGTGCGGGCCGTGCTGATCCACAGTGGCCGCCCGCTGGGGCCCCAGACCGCATCGTATCCCAGCACCAGCAGCGAAAAAGCCATCACCACCACAATCACGCCCTTCACCGCGCCGAAGCCGAAGCCCAGCACCCGGTCGATCGGGCCAAGCGCGGAACCCCGCGCGCTCTTGCCCGCCCTGGCAGCGATCGCGCGCATGGCCAGGTAGGGGATCAGCAGCAGCAGGGCAAAAGCCAGCAGGGCAGCGCTGATCGGGCCGCCGGTAAAGGCGTGGATGGCTGCCGTCATGTCCGTGTGCAGGAACCGCAGCGCCAGTACGGCCACTACCCAGGCAGCGAGCGACAGCATCTCCTGCACGAAACCGCGCATGAAGCCGCCAGCGGCGGTTACGCCCACGATCAGCAGGACCAGGAAATCGAACACGGTCATCGCCCGCCAGCCTATGCCGATGCCATCACCCGGTCAACGAGCGCGGCGAGCCCGGGCAGCCCGGCATAGCGCATGCCTCCTTTGGCCGGGCCTTCCCCGCTCGCCTCGCTGCGTGGGCCGGTGGCCTGGTCGAAGCCCAGCTTGGCCGCTTCCTTGAGGCGCAGGTTGCCGTGGGCCACCGGGCGGATCTCGCCCGATAGAGAGACCTCGCCGAACCATACCGAACGCATCGGCAACGGCTTGTCCGCCAGCGCCGAAACCAGCGCGGCAGCGACTGCTAGATCTGCCGCCGGGTCAGCCAGACGATAGCCGCCGGCCACGTTGAGATAGACCTCTGCCGAGGAGAAGTTGAGCCCGTAGCGGGCCTCAAGCACGGCCAGCAGCATGGCCATGCGGCCGCTGTCCCAGCCCACTACCGCGCGGCGCGGGGTGGCGCCCGATTGCAGCCGCACGATCAGCGCCTGGATTTCCACCAGCACGGGCCGGGTGCCTTCCAGTGCCGGGAACACGGCGCTGCCCGCCACCGGCTCGTCCCGCCCGGTGAGGAACAGCATGGAAGGGTTGCCAACCTCGACCAGCCCCTGCCCTTCCATGGCGAAGACGCCGATCTCGTCCACCGCGCCGAAACGGTTCTTCAGCGCGCGCAGGATGCGGTACTGATGGCTGCGCTCGCCCTCGAAGCTCATCACCACGTCCACCATGTGCTCCAGCACGCGTGGCCCGGCGATGGAGCCATCCTTGGTGACATGGCCCACCAGCACCAGGGCGACGTTGTTTTCCTTGGCGTAGCGGATCAGTTCAAAGGCGCTGGCGCGGACCTGGCTGACAGTGCCCGGCGCACCCTCGATCATGTCGGAATGCATCGTCTGGATCGAATCGATCACCACCAGCGCGGGCGGCGGGCCATCGGCCAGCGTGGTAAGGATATCGCGCACCGATGTGGCACTGGCGAGCTTCAGCGGCGCATCGGCCAGGCCCAGCCGTGTGGCGCGCAGCCGCACCTGGCCGGCGGCCTCTTCACCGCTGATGTAGACGGCAAGGCCGCCTCCGCGGGCCACGCTGGCTGCAGCCTGCAGCAGCAGGGTCGATTTGCCGATGCCCGGCTCTCCACCCATCAGGATGGCGCTGCCCGGCACGATACCGCCGCCCAGCGCCCGGTCCAGCTCGGCAATACCACTGCTCTGGCGGACAAGCGGCCTGGTGGGGGTGTCCAGCGCCTCGAAAGCGATCACCCGGCCCCCGGCAGAAAGATCATGCTTGGCGGTGAAAACCGACTCCGGCGCTTCCTCGGTAAGGGTGTTCCACGCCCCGCAATCGGCGCACTGGCCCTGCCAGCGGTGGGTAACGCTGCCGCATTCGGTGCAGACATATCGGCGTTTGGGCTTGGCCATAGTGGCATTGCCTAATCAGAACATAGGTGGAACGCAATGGGCATGTGCGATTGCCAAGCGCGCTTTCCACCTGCACAAGGTGTAACCATGCGCCAGAAGGAACTCCGCATTGCCCTGATCTGTTACGGCGGCGTCAGCCTGGCTGTGTACATGCATGGCGTCACCAAGGAAATCTGGCACCTCGCCCGCGCCAGCCGGGCCTTTCATGCGCGGGAAATTTCTGGAATTGCAGGGGAAAAAGGCAGCGCGGCGATTTACGCCGAAATGCTGGATACCATCGCACGAGAGCAGGGCCTGGCTCTGCGGGTCCTGCCCGATATCCTGACCGGCGCCAGCGCGGGCGGCATAAACGCGGTGTTCCTGGCCCAGGCTGTGAATTCCGGCCAGTCGCTTGATCCGCTGACCGACCTGTGGCTGGAAACGGCCGATGTCGACCGGCTGCTCGATCCGGCAGCAGATGTCTGGACCCGCACTGTCAAGTTCTGGGCGCCGCCAGTGGTGCAACTGCTCCTGTCCCGTCCCGGCAACGTGGTGTCGGAAAGCGTCGCCCCGGAAATGCGGCAGGAAGTGCGCGGCAAACTGGCGCAGTTCGTGCGCAGCCGGTGGTTCGAGCCGCCCTTTTCCGGCTATGGCTTCTCTGCCCTGCTGGCCGATGCGCTGCAGGCGATGGCCGCAGGTCCGCCGGGCGAGCCCCTGTTGCCGCCAGGCCACCCGGTTGATCTGTCTGTCACTGCCACCGATTTCCACGGCTATCGCCAGCGGCTCCAACTCAACAGCCCGCCCGTGGTGGAAGAGAGCGAGCACCGGCTGACCATCGGCTTTCGCAGCCGGGTGCCGCAGCAGGCCGGCCATGCGCTGGCCCCGCTGCCCGAATTGCTACTGGCGGCGCGCTCCACCGCCAGCTTCCCCGGCGCCTTTCCGCCGCTGCGTCTGGGAGAGATCGACCGGCTGGCGGCAGACCGGGGCTTTGCCTGGCCGGGGCGCGAGGCTTTCCTCGCCCGCGTGATGCCAGCGCGCCAGAGCGCGGCAGAGTGCGAAGCGGTCTCGCTGATCGACGGATCGGTGCTGGTCAACGCGCCGTTCTCTGAGGCCATGAGTGCGCTGCAGGACCGGCCTGCCCAGCGCGAGGTGGACCGGCGCTTCGTCTACATCGACCCTACGCCCGATGCAGCCACCCGGGCACTGGCCCCGCAGGGAGATGTCGGCTTCTTTCGCGCGATCTTCGGCTCGATTTCCTCGATCCCGCGCGAACAGCCGATCCGTGACAACCTGGAAGCGATTGGCGCGCAATCGCGCGAGGCAGCCCGCTTGCAACGCATGGTGGAAACCTTGCGCCCTGATGTGGAACGGACGGTTGAGAAGCTGTTTGGCGGCACCTTCTTCCTCGATCGGCCGACGTCGGCGCGGCTGTCTGCCTGGCGGGCCAAGGCCCAGCAGGCGGCGGCGGAGCAGGCGGGTTATGCCTTCCACTCCTATGCCCAGGCCAAGTTCGCCGGCATCGTCGACCGGCTGGCAAAGTTGATCGAGGCCCACGTTCCCGGGTTGCACGCAGAAGGGGGATCACTGGCGGATTTGCTCACCAGCTATCTCGATGCGGCAGGCCTCGGCGCATTGGGCGGTAGCAAGGGCGGCGCCAGCGAAGAGGCCATCGCCTTTTTCCGCGCGCACGACATCGGCTATCGCATCCGCCGCCTGCGCCTGATCGCCCGCCGCCTGACGCGTGAATGGGATGACGATCCGGAAGTCACCGATGCCGACCGCGATGCCGCACGCGAGGTGATCTATTGCATGCTGGCGCTCTATTTCGCCCGGGAGGGTAGCGATGCGCTGGGGCCGCAGTTTTCGCATGTGGCCGAGCGGGTGCTTATCGATCCCGGCCCGGTGCTGGCGGAAATCGCCCGCCTGCGCCAACTGGAAGCGCTGGATGAGCAGGCCGAGGCGATGCTGGCCGCCGGGCTGGAGGCCATGCCCCGCCCGCTGCGGCGCAAGGTGCTGATGGCCTACCTTGGCTTTGCCTTCTACGATGTTGCCACCCTGCCCCTGCTGCGTAACGAAGGGCTGACCGAGTTCGACCCGGTAAAGGTTGACCGCATTTCGCCAGAGGATGCCGCATCAATCCGTGGGGGCGGTTGTGCGGCCACCTTGCGCGGCATCGAGTTCTACAACTTCGGCGCCTTCTTCAGCCGCGCCTATCGCGAGAACGATTACCTGTGGGGCCGCCTGCACGGCGCGGAAAGGATGGTTGACCTGCTCCTTTCCGCCACCATTGCGCCATTGGCGCCAGATGCGATCCGGGCAATCAAGCGTCGCCTGTTCATGGCCATCCTTGACGAGGAACAGCCGCGCCTGCGGGCCGACCCGGCGCTGATTCCCGGCCTCAGGCGCGAGGTGGCTGCGCGCCTGGGCTAACCTGAAAAGGCGTCCTTCAACCGGTCGAAGAAGCCGCGGCTTTCCGGGCATTCCTCGCCCGTTTCCGTCTCGCGGAACTCGCACAGCAATTCCTTCTGGCGGGCGGTGAGGCGGGTGGGCGTTTCCACCTGCACCTCCACCACCAGATCGCCCCGCCCGCGTCCCTGAAGGACCGGCATGCCGGCCCCGCGCTTGCGCAACTGCTTGCCGCTCTGGATGCCGGCGGAAATGTCGATCCTGTGCGTTTCGCCATCCAGACCCGGAATTTCCACGCTGCCACCCAGTGCTGCGGTGGTGAAACTGATCGGCATCCGGGTGAACAGGGCCGTGCCTTCCCGCTCGAACACCGCGTGACGGCGCACCTGAATGAAGATGTAGAGATCGCCCGCCGGAGCGCCCATCGGCCCTGCTTCGCCCTTGCCGGCCAGTCGGATACGGGTGCCGTTATCCACGCCTGGGGGAATATCCACCTGCAGTTTCTGGATGGTGTCGCTTCGCCCTTCACCGCCGCAATCGCGGCAGGGCTTTTCCAGCATCTCGCCCCGGCCGTGGCATTGCGGACAGGGCCGTTCGATCACGAACAGGCCCTGCTGCGCGCGGACCTTGCCGTGCCCGTGGCAGGTGCCGCAGGCACGACGGCCGGTGCCGGGGGTTGCCCCGCTGCCAGAGCAGGTGGTGCAGGCGGTGGCCACTTCCACCTCGATCTCGGCCTGCTTGCCATGGAAGGCATCTTCAAGCCCGATCTCCAGGTCATAGCGCAGGTCAGCACCGCGGCGCGGCCGGGCACGCCCGCCGCCGCCAAAGGCGCTGCCAAAGATTGTCTCGAAGATATCACCGATATCGCCGAAGTCCGCGCCGCCGGCAAAACCGCCCGCGCCGGGTCCTCCGCCGCCTTGGGTGAAGGCGGCATGGCCATAGCGGTCATAGGCCGCGCGCTTCTGCGGATCCTTCAGGCAATCATACGCCACACTGATCGCCTTGAAGCGGGCTTCTGCCTCGGCATCGCCCGGATTGCGGTCCGGGTGCCACTTCATAGCCAGCTTGCGATAGGCGCGCTTTATGGTGTCGCCGTCGGCGGTGCGTTCCACCTCCAGCAATTGGTAGAAATCGATGTCGGTCGACATGCGGGACCCCTCAAAAACCTGCCGCCACCGGCACGATTGCACCGGTGGCGGGCTGGCTTTCCATCAGGCTGATCAGGCCTTGTTGTCTTCGTCGACTTCGGAGAACTCGGCGTCCACCACGTCATCGTCCTTGGCAGAAGACGACGAACCGGCGTCGGCCGAACCGCCCTGGGCAGCAGCCTGATCCTTTTCGTAGATCTGCTGGCCCATCTTCATCGCCGCTTCGGTCAGCGCGGTGGCCTTGGCATTGATCGCGTCCACGTCATCGCCTTCCAGCGCCGTCTTCACCTCGGCAATCGCGGCTTCTACCGCGGCCTTGGTGTCGGCATCGACCTTGTCGCCGTTTTCATCGAGCTGCTTCTGCGTGGCGTGGACCATCGAATCCGCCTGGTTGCGCGCTTCCGCAGCCGCCCGGCGCTTCTTGTCCTCCTCGGCAAACTTCTCGGCATCGCGCACCATCTGGTCGATGTCGGCGTCGCTGAGGCCACCCGATGCCTGGATGCGGATCTGGTGCTCCTTGCCGGTGCCCTTGTCCTTGGCGCTGACGTTCACGATGCCGTTGGCGTCGATGTCGAAGGTCACCTCGATCTGCGGGATGCCGCGCGGCGCCGGCGGGATGCCGACCAGGTCGAACTGACCCAGCAGCTTGTTGTCCGCCGCCATCTCGCGCTCGCCCTGAAACACGCGGATCGTCACAGCCTGCTGGTTGTCCTCGGCGGTCGAGTAGGTCTGCGTCTTCTTGGTCGGGATCGTGGTGTTGCGGTCGATCATCCGGGTGAACACGCCGCCCAGCGTTTCGATGCCCAGCGATAGCGGAGTCACGTCGAGCAGCAGCACGTCCTTCACATCGCCCTGCAGCACGCCGGCCTGGATGGCCGCGCCCATGGCCACGACTTCGTCCGGATTCACGCCGGTGTGGGGCTTCTTGCCGAAGAACTCCTCCACCACTTCGCGGACCTTGGGCATGCGGGTCATGCCGCCGACGAGAACGACCTCGTCAACGCCCGACTTGTCGATGCCGGCATCGGCCAGAGCCTTCTTGCACGGCTCCAGCGTGCGCTTGATGAGGTCGGCCACCAGCTGCTCGAGCTTCGATCGAGTGAGCGTCTCCACCAGGTGCAGCGGGGTGGTGCTGCCGCCTTCCATGCGGGCGGTAATGAAGGGCAGGTTGATCTCGGTCTGCGCGCTGGACGACAGCTCGATCTTGGCCTTTTCCGCGGCTTCCTTCAGGCGCTGAAGGGCCAGCTTGTCGGCCTTCAAGTCCATGTTTTCCTTCTTCTTGAACTCGTCCGCCAGGTATTCGACGATTGCGCCGTCGAAGTCCTCGCCGCCCAGGAAGGTGTCGCCGTTGGTGCTCTTCACCTCGAACACGCCGTCACCGATCTCCAGGATCGAGACGTCGAAGGTGCCGCCGCCAAGGTCATAGACGGCGATGGTCTTGCCATCGTCCTTGTCCATACCATAGGCGAGCGCTGCCGCAGTCGGCTCGTTGATGATGCGCAGCACTTCAAGGCCCGCAATCTGGCCGGCGTCCTTGGTCGCCTGGCGCTGCGCGTCGTTGAAGTAGGCAGGCACGGTGATCACGGCCTGCGTGACGGTTTCGCCCAGATAGCTCTCGGCCGTTTCCTTCATCTTCTGCAGGATGAAGGCGGACACCTGCGAAGGGCTGTAGTCCTCGCCACCGGCCTTGACCCATGCGTCGCCGTTCTTGCCCTTGGTGATCGAATACGGGACCAGCTCCATGTCCTTCTTGGTCATGGGATCGTCGAACCGGCGGCCGATCAGGCGCTTGATGGCGAACAGGGTGTTGTCCGGGTTGGTCACGGCCTGGCGCTTGGCGGGCTGGCCGATCAGGCGCTCGCCATCCTTGGTGAAGGCCACGATGGAGGGCGTGGTGCGCGCGCCTTCCGAATTCTCGATAACCTTGGGCTTGCCGCCGTCCATCACGGCCACGCAGCTGTTGGTGGTGCCAAGGTCGATACCGATAACTTTGCTCATTTAATCCCCACTCTTTCCAAATGTTGACGCCGCGCTTCCAGTCCCCCGACTGTGCAGCAAGACCGTGTTGGCGGCTCGATCAGAACTTGTGTTCGAGGCGCGATATAGGTGGCGTTTTGGCCGCGACAAGAGACCTGCCCACTTGGCACGGACACCGGGGCAACCTACAACCGGGCCAAGGCAATATCGAAGGGGATGCACATGGCTAAGACAACCTGGGTGGGCGCGCTGGCACCGGCGGCGCTGCTGCTGGTCACCGCAGGCTGCAGCAGCGAACCGGAGGCGCCGGTCGAGACTGCGCCGGAGGCACCCGAGGGCATTTCGGTAGCCGACGGGCGGATGAACCTTCCGGCCGTCAGCGGCAACCCGGCCGCAGTCTATTTCACCATCACCAACGATGGGGCGGAAATGCAGATGATCCGCTCGGTCCATGTCGAAGGTGCGGAGAGCGCCATGCTGCACGAGACAAGCGAGTGGAGCGGCCAGGTGGACATGCAGGAACTGACGCAGGTTGCCGTGGAGGCCGGCGAGACTCTGGCCTTCGCCCCGGGCGGCAAGCACGTGATGGCCATGAACGTGGATCCCGCCCTGCAGCCTGGCGGCGAGGTGGAGGTTACCCTCACCTTCGTGCGCGGCGACAAGGTCAGCTTCCCGGCGCGGGTGCTGGCGCCTGGTGACGAGGGCTGACGGGTCTGGCCCCGGCAGACCCCGCCCCTTGCCCCGTTGGCGGAACGCGCCCCCTCTCCCCCGGAGAGGTTGCGCTGGCCCGCAGCATGTTTGGTGACGCGATCGACTATGGCCTGGTCACCATCCGCCGCCGCAAGTGGTTTCCGCTGCAGCCGCGCAAGGTGACCATGGCTCCGCTGGGCCACCTGCACTTCCATCCGCAGAGCGGCGTGTATTGTGACGACTTCGCATTTGGCACACCGCACGCCCAGGCACTGTTCATCCACGAGATGACCCACGTCTGGCAGACCCAGACGCGCGGGCGCTGGTTCCTGCCGCTGCATCGGCCGTTTTCCAGCCGCTATGACTACAGCCTCAAGCCGGGCTGGACGCTGAAGCAATATGGCATAGAACAGCAGGCTATGATCGTGCAGCACGCCTTTACCTTGCGCGAAGGGCGGCCGGTGCCGGGCGCTCCGCCACTGGAGCAGTACAAGCTGGTCCTGCCGTTCGCGCCCTTCAGGGATTGATCCGGATGCCCCACGCCGTTGACCATCACGCTATCCTCGATCGCCTGGCCGCCATGCGCGGCGTGGGCAACGTGTTCGCGGTCCCCGATCCGGCGCGCACCGCCCATGTGATCGTCGACCTGCAGAATGGTTTCATGCAGGTAGGCGCGCCGGTGGAAGTGCCGATGGCACGGCACATCGTGGACGAGGTGAACCTGGTCAGCCGCGCAGTGCGCGAGGCCGGGGGAACGAACATTTTCCTGCGTTATACGACCCCGCCCGACTGGGAGAACCAGTGGACAGTGTTCTGGGAACGCATGGGCCCTGCCGCTGCGGGGCACCGGGAGGCTTTCACTCCCGGTCATCCCATGCACGACCTGTGGGCCGGCCTGGATGTGCGGCCGGATGACCTGGTGGTCGACAAGCACCGCTTCAGCGGCTTCTTCCCCGGTACTAGCACCCTGCCTGACGTGCTGCGGGATCGCGGGATCAACACCCTGATCATCAGTGGCACCCTGACCAATTGCTGCTGCGAAAGCACGGCGCGCGATGCCATGCAGGCGGGTTACAGGGTCATCATGGCGGCCGATGCCAATGCTGCCCTGACCGACGAGGAGCATGGGGCCACGCTGCACATCCTTGCGTTCGTCTTTGCCGATTTGCTTTCGGCCAAGGAAATTGCTGCACTCTGGCAGGCATGACAGTATTTGTGTGTATTCCGTTCATCGACGGTTATGCACAGCCTGGCGATGACAACAACCGGAACCGCAGGGGCGGTTTCCCCACCTGGAGATAGACCGATGAAGCTGGTTCCTTCCTTGCTCCTTGCCGCCTGTTCCCTGGCGCTGACCACTCAAGCTGCGGCGCAGGACACGTCCGCCCGCCCGACCTACGATACGGTCAACCTGAGCGCGGGCTTTCCGAACGATCCTTACAGCGTATCGCTTTCGTCGGGTGGCAGCATCGATGCCAGCAACATCGGCTCGCCTTGCCGCGGCTTCGTGGCCAATGCACCTGACGTGCGCCTGAACTACGACAGCGGCAGCCTGCCGCTCTACATCTACGCCAACTCCGACAGCGACACCACGCTGGTGGTGAACGCGCCCGACGGCCAGTGGTACTGCGACGACGACAGCAACGGCGGCCTCAACCCGCAGGTGACCTTCCTTAAGCCGCAGAGCGGCCAGTACGACATCTGGGTGGGTACTTATTCGGGCAGCGATTTACGCCCGGCCACGCTGTATATCTCGGAACTGGCGGGCGACTGATCCGCCGCCGATCCGACGCGGGGGCCGGACCAGCGGGAACTGACCGTCAGTCCGGCTTCTTCGCCACGGCCACCAGCGCCGGGCGCAGCAGGCGGTCCTTGATCATGTAGCCGCTCTGCATCTCGCTTACCACGATGCCGGGTTCGTGCTCGGTCGAAGGCACTTCGATCATCGCCTGGTGCTGGTGCGGATCGAGCGGCAGGCCCACGGCGGCAATGCGGCTGATGCCGTGCTGGCCAAAGACCTTTTCCAGTTCGCGCTGGGTCGCCTCGATGCCGGCCACCAGCCCTTCCATCTGGTTGTGCGCCCGCAGTTCCGCCGGGACGGCTTCAAGCGCACGGGCCAGGTTGTCCGACACGCTCAGCACGTCGCGGGCAAAGCCGGTAGCGGCATAGGCGCGTGCATCGGCAATGTCCTTTTCCAGCCGCCGGCGCACGTTCTGCGTTTCCGCCCGGGCATAAAGCACCTGCTGTTTCAGTTCCTCCAGTTCGGCCTCCATCGCGGATATCCGCTCGGCCTCGTCACCGCGATCAAGGAACTGTTCGGGCACGCCTTCCAGTTCCTTCTCGACTTCCTGATCCTGACCCTTGCCGTCTTCGTTCATAATTCAACCAATTCTCTTGCCCAATGACCGCTCCAGAGAGCGGGCGGTAAAATCGACCATCGGCACGACCCGTGCATAGTTCAGGCGAGTCGGCCCGATTACCCCCAGCACACCCACCACCCGCCCTTCGCGGTCGCGATAGGGGGCAGCGATCACCGAGGATCCGGAGAGCGCAAATAGGCGGTTTTCCGCGCCGATAAAGATGCGCGTTGCATTTGCCTCGCGCGCGCTGTCCAGCAGGTCGGCGATGGACTGCTTGTTTTCCAGGTCATCCAGCAGCGATCGCACCCGTTCGATGTCGGACAGGGCGCTCTCATCCAGCAGGTTGGCCTGCCCGCGAACGATCAGCACGCGGCGGCGCGCCGCGTCCTCGCTCCAGGTCACGAGACCGCGTTCCACCAGGTCGCGGCTTGCTTCGTCCAGCGCGGTCGCCCCGGCGCGAATCTCCGCCTCGATGGCTGCCACCGCCTCGCGCAGGGTCCGCCCGGCCAGGCGGGCATTCATGTAATTACTGGCCTGTTGCAAGGCCGCCGGTCCGGTGCCCGGCGGCAGGTCGAGCAGGCGATTCTCCACGTGCCCCGCATCGTCCACCAGCACCACCAGGGCGCGGGTGGGATCCAGCGGCACGATGTTGAGCTGCACCACCCGAACCTCGCGGTGTGGCACCATGACCATGCCGGCCGCGCCGGACAAGTCGGAGAGAATCGAACTTGTGGCCTCCAGCGCCTGCTCGATCGGGCCGGGTGCGGCCAGTTGCGCCTCGATCACGGCGCGTTCCTGCGCGCTGGGTTCGGCCACCTGCATCATGCCGTCCACAAACAGCCTCAGGCCCGTCTCGGTCGGCATCCTCCCGGCGCTGGTATGGGGGGCGGCCAGCAGGCCAAGACGTTCCAGATCGGCCAGCACGCTGCGGATCGATGCGGGCGAAAGGTTCAGGTCCGCCCTGCCCGCCAGCGTCTTCGATCCAACCGGTTGCCCGCTGTCGAGATAATCCTCCACCACCCGGCGGAAAATCTCGCGCGCCCGCAGCGTCAGTTCTGTGATCGGGGGTGAGACCATGACAGGGCCTTATCTAAGCGCTAGGGGCAAGCAAGCAATCCCCGAGTCCCTATTGGAGAAGTCCATGCGTCCTTCCGGTCGCGCCGCAGATGAAATGCGCGCCATCACTATCGAAACCGGTTTCACCAAGCATGCCGAAGGCTCGTGCCTGATCAGCTTTGGGGAGACCCGCGTGCTGTGCACCGCCAGCGTGGAGGAAAAGGTGCCGCCGTTCCTGCGCGGCAAAGGTTCGGGCTGGGTCACGGGCGAATATTCGATGCTGCCCCGCGCCACGCACACCCGCGGCAGCCGCGAGGCGGCCAAGGGCAAGCAGAGCGGGAGGACACAGGAAATACAGCGGCTGATTGGTCGCTCGCTGCGCGCCGTGACCGACTTGCAGAAGCTGGGCGAACGGCAGATCGTCCTCGATTGCGACGTGTTACAGGCCGATGGCGGCACCCGCACCGCCTCGATTTCGGGTGCATGGGTGGCGCTGCGTCTTGCCGTGGACAAGCTGATGGCCTCGGGCGCGATCAAGGACGATCCTCTGACCGCCAAGATCGCCGCCATTTCCTGCGGCATCTACCAGGGCAACCCGGTGCTGGACCTAGACTATGACGAAGACTCCAGCGCTGATGCCGACGCCAACTTCGTGCTGATCGAAGGCGGCCAGATTGCCGAGGTGCAAGCCACTGCCGAGGGCGCGACCTACGACGAGGAAGGCCTGCTTCGCCTGCTGCGCCTGGCGCGGATCGGCTGCAACAACATCTTCGCCGCACAGGAGCGCGCCACGCGATGACCCGCAAGCTTGGCGGCAAGCTGGTGATTGCCACGCACAACGCCGGCAAGCTTAAGGAAATCGGTACGCTGCTGGCGCCCTACGGCATCGACTGCATCTCCGCCGGGGCGCTGGGCCTGCCCGAACCGGCGGAGACCGGCACGACCTTTGTCGCCAACGCGCTGATCAAGGCGCGCGCGGCGGCGGAGGCGAGCGGCCTTTGCGCGCTGGCCGATGACAGCGGTCTGTCGGTCGCCGCGCTGGACGGGCGGCCCGGCGTCTACACTGCCGACTGGGCCGAGCGGCAGTGGTTTGAGGGCGAACCGGGCCGCGACTGGCACATGGCCATGGGCAAGGTGGAAGGCCAGTTGCAGGCCCTGGGGCCGGATGCCCCGCGCCATGCGTGGTTCTCGTGCGTGCTCGCCCTCGCCTGGCCGGATGGCGAGACGGCAGTTTACGAAGGGCGGGTGGATGGCACCCTCACCTGGCCGCCACGTGGCACCATGGGCTTCGGCTATGATCCCGTCTTCGTGCTGGATGGTGAGAACCGCACTTTCGCCGAAATGGATCCGGCCGAAAAGCACGCCCGCAGCCACCGGGCCGATGCCTTTGCAAGGCTGGTCGCCGATCAGTTCGGCCGCTGAGCTTACGGCACCCGCTTGGTCATCACGTTGCCGGCGGGATAATAGCGACAAACCAGGTATTCGCTGCCCCGCCCCTGCGCCATCGCGCAGCCCAGTTCCTCGGTATCAGGCCAGATAAGCTGGGTGTAATGGCCCACATGGTGCCAGTCTCCGGTTGTTGAGACATCTGGAAACCGGCCGGGGCGGAAATAGGCGCGTTCGTCGATAAATGCCTGGATCATCTGTTCCGGTGTTGCCGTGCCGGTCCAACCCATCCACAGGTTCTCGCCCGCGCCGTGGCGTTCCTCCGCGTGTTCGTAGAGACCGTGATAGGCTTGGTGATCGGCCCAGGCCTGTGCCTGCCCCGCCAGTCGGTCGCTCCAGCGCAGCAGCGGCAGACCCAGACGTGTGCGCTCGGCATTGTGGGCATCGAGCAGCCTTTCGCTGAAGGTGCGTGTATGCTCCTCTCGCCAGCGCTGGGCAGCAGCCGGCACGGCGGCAAGGGCAACGACAAGGACTAGCAGGCGGACAAGGGGCATTGCCTTTCCTTGACAAAGAGACCTTAAGCGCGGCTGAAAGCCTGATGGCCCGCGCACTCTATATCCATTGGCCGTTCTGCCTGCAGAAGTGCCCCTATTGCGATTTCAATTCGCACGTGCGCGATAGCGTGGACCATGCTCGCTGGCAGGCTGCGCTGCTGGCCGACATGCGGGCCGAGGCGGAGATGGCCGGCGGCGAGAGGCTGGATTCGATTTTCTTCGGCGGCGGTACGCCTTCGCTGATGCCCCCGGCCCTGGTCGCCTCCCTGCTGGACGAGGCAGAGCGGCTATGGGGTTTTGCCCAGGGGATCGAAATCACGCTGGAGGGCAATCCCAGTTCCGTAGAGGCGGGAAACTATGCCGCGCTGGCCTCTGTCGGCGTCAACCGCGCCTCGCTGGGCCTGCAATCGCTGCATGATGATACTCTGCGTTTTCTGGGCCGTTTGCACGATGCGCAGGAGGGGCTGAATGCGCTCGAAGTGGCGCAGAAACACTTCAGGCGCGTCTCATTCGACCTGATCTATGCCCTGCCCGGGCAGACGCCGGACCAGTGGCAGGCGGACCTGACCCGCGCCCTCGATTTGGGCACCGGGCATCTCTCGCTCTACCAGTTGACCATCGAGCCCGGCACACGCTTTGCGACGATGGTGCGGCAAGGCGATTTCTTACCCCTGGAAGATGATGCCGCTGCTGATCTGTTCGTTCTGACCCAGGAGTTGACCGCCGCCGCCGGCCTTCCCGCCTACGAGATCAGCAACCATGCGCGCTTGGGGGAAGAGAGCCGTCATAACCTCGGCTACTGGCGCTATCACGACTACCTGGGCATTGGCCCCGGCGCGCATGGCCGGCGCAGTGGCCCGAGTGGCGAAAAGTGGGCCACGCAGCGGCACAGGAAGCCCGAGAACTGGCTGGCCGCAGTAGAGGCGCGTGGGTCCGGCTGCCAGAGCGAGGTGGCCATTCCCCGGCCCGAACAGGCGGCTGAAGCCCTGCTGATGGGCCTGCGCCTGCGAGAAGGGGTGGACCTTGCCGTAATCTCCGCGCGCACCGGGGTTGCCGTGGAAGACCTGGTCGATTGGCCGGAGGTGGAGGCGCTGGATAAGCTGGGTTTGCTCCGCACCAGCGGGCACCGCATCGCCATTACCCTGCAGGGCATGCCGCTGCTGGATGCCATTCTGCCCCGCCTGGTGGCTGACGGTCTGGTGTCCGCATGAACAAGGCCGATCTCCTGCAAGCCTGGCACGATCACCTGCTGCATTCGCGCCGCCGGTCACCGCACACGGTGCGGGCCTATCTCGCCACGGCCGAGCGGCTGCTCGCGCGCACGGGGGCGACAAGCTGGGCCGAAGTGGCGCAGATGGAAGCCGGTGACCTGCGCCTGCAACTGGCCGCCCGCCGCGCCGGCGGGATCGGCAACGTCTCCGCCGCGCGCGAACTGTCGGCGTTGAAGGGCTTCCTTGCCTTCGCCCGCCAACAGGCAGGCCTGGCCGATGCCACCCCGCCGCGGATGCGCGGGCCGCGGGTGAAGAAGGGCCTGCCCCGCCCCATTACCCCCGACGATGCCAGCAATCTTGCCGAGTTGGTGGAGAACAATGCTGCGAACGGCTGGATCGGTGCGCGCGACCGTGCCGTGCTGCTGCTGATGTATGGGGCGGGACTGCGCATTGCCGAGGCGCTGTCGCTCACCGGCGCGCACCTGCCGCTGGGCGAGACGCTGCTGGTGACCGGCAAGGGTGGCAAGCAGCGGATAGTTCCGCTGATCCCCGTGGTGCGTGCTGCTGTGGCAGACTATGCGCGCCAGTGCCCCTGGCCGCTTGGCCGCGATGAGCCGCTATTTCGCGGGGCCAAGGGTGGTGCGCTGTCACAAGGCATGGTGCAGAAGGCGGTGGCCCAGGCCCGCCGCGTCCTGGGCCTGCCGGAAACGGCCACGCCCCATGCCTTGCGCCACTCATTCGCTACCCACCTGCTGGGCGCCGGGGCGGACCTGCGGAGCCTGCAGGAACTGCTTGGCCATACCAGTCTTGGCTCCACGCAGATCTATACCCGGGTGGATGCGGCAACGCTGCTGGACACTTACCGTCACGCCCATCCGCGCGACCGGGACTAGTCATCCGCCTGCTGGTCGCGCCCTGCGCGCGGAACCCATGTGACCACGCGATAGATATAGCCCAGCACGGCCACTCCCGTCAGGCCGATGATGATCCAGGCCAGCATTTCCTGCGATTCCGCCAGATAGCTGCCCAGCCACTCCCCACCCTTGATGAGCAGGGCGTTCCAGATCAGCGATCCGGCAAAGGTGAAGATGAAGAACTTCATCTTGGGCATATGCGCCAGGCCGGCGGGCAGCGAGATGATCGTCCGCAGAAAGGGCGAAAAGCGCAGGAAGAAGATCACCCAATGGCCGTGGCGGGTGAAGAACAGTTGCGCGCGCACGATGTCTTCCCAGTCCACCGTCAGCCAGCGGCCCCACCGGTCCACGACCGGTTGCAACCGGCGGTAGCCATAGCTGTCGCCCAGCCAGAACCAGAACCAGTTGCCCAGCGTGGTGCCCAGCGTGCCGATCAGCAGTAACGGCCAGAATTCCATGACGCCGCGGCCTACCAACAGGCCGCCGATGCCCATGATTACCTCCGACGGAATGGGGGGAATGACGTTTTCCAGCGCCATCAGCAGGAAAATGCCGAAATAGCCGCCCTGCTCGATTGCGCGGATGATGAATTGATCCATTCGCCTGAAAACGCCCATCCGACGAAAAAGTTCAAGCCCCATTCGCTTGTCCGTGCGCGGATGGCGGCTGGTGAGGAAAATGGTCCGCCCGCCCGTCTGCCGGATGGCAGGCAATATCCGGCAAGAGGTGACAGATGAAGTGGGTCAAGGTGGCCGTTCTGGCCCTGATACTGGTGCCGATGGGCGCACGGGCGCAGGCCAACCTTGACGGGGAGTGGAACTGGCTGCCGCACGAGGACGGGCCCGATCCTGCCATCGGCGAATATGACGGATTGCCGATCAACGATGCCGCCCGCTATCGCGCCGCACACTGGAGCGCATCGCTGTGGACCGTGCCGGAGCACCAGTGCATCCCCCACCCGGCGGACTACGGTCCCACCTTCTCCCCGGTGCGCATCTGGCGTGACATCAATCCGCTGACGCAGCAGACGGTCGCCTATCACACCATGATGAACTGGAATAACCCGGTCCGCACCATCTGGATGGACGGGCGCGCCCCTCCGCCAGCCAATGCGCTGCACACGTGGGAGGGCTTTTCCACCGGGCGCTGGGAAGGCGATACGCTGGTGGTCACCACCACCCACCTGAAGCCGGGCTATGTGCGCCGCAATGGCGTGCCGCGCAGCGACCTGGCCGTACTGACCGAGTATTTCATCCGTATGGGCGATGTGCTGACCTGGGTCAGCATAACGCAGGATCCGGTTTACCTGACCGAACCCTTCGTGAAGAGCCGCAACTTCCGGCTGGATCCCGGCTACCAGACCGAGATCTACCCCTGCTCGATCGATGTGGAAATCGAGCGGCCAATGGGTGAGATTCCCCATTACGTCGACGGTAACCCGCAGCTTCACGAGGAGGCTGACGAACGCGGCATCCCGCGGGCCGCCAGCATGGGCGGCGCGGCCACGATGTACCCGCAGTATCGCGAGATCCTGCGCCGCGATGTGGCAGCGCGCAATCGGGAGGCCGGGGAATGAAGCGCCTCGCATGTGCGCTGTTACTAGCGCTGCTACCCGCCCCGCTGTCAGCCCAACCTGCCACTCCGACCCCTATATCCGACGCCCGGGCAAGTGCGCCGTTCGACATCACCGGGCAATGGGTGCCGCTGATAACCGAAGACTGGCGCTGGCGCATGATCACCCCGCCGGTGGGTGACTGGATCGCCGTGCCGCTGACTCCAGCAGGGGTTGCCCGGACGCTGGAATGGGACCTGGCCGCAGATCGCGCTGCAGGCCGCGAGTGCCACGCCTATGGCCCGGGCGGCTTGCTGCGCCTGCCGGTGCGGGTGCGGTTCGACTGGGCTGACGGCAACACGCTGCGGCTGCAGACCGACGAAGGGGAGCAGGTTCGCAGTTTCCACTTCGTGACCGCCGCACCCGGCCCCGATTTGCCAGCCTTGGCCCGACCCGAGCGGGCCGCAGGAGCGCCCACCCTGCAGGGGCGCACCCTCGCCCAGTGGCACGCCTATCCGCAAGCGCGCGGCCTGGGTTTTGGCGCTCGCGAAACTTCCGGCGGGGCGCTGCGTGCCGTCACCACCAACACCACCGGCGGCTATCTGCGGCGTAATGGCGTTCCCTACAGCGCCGATGCCGTGATTACCGAACAGTTCAACCTGCTGCCCATGCCCGATGGCGGAGACCTGCTGGTGCTGACCACGCAGGTGGAAGACCCGGTCTACTTTGCCCGCCCCTTCGTGGTTTCAACCACATTCCGGCGGGAAACCGATCTGTCGCAGTGGACCCCTGCGCCCTGCCACACCGATGATCCGTTGGAGCCGACCATTCCAGGCGGTCGCGGACGCTGATCGGCCGCTGGACTACGTTTTATCCCCAATACCTCAAGTGACTTTGAGTTGAACCTACATCGCTGCGTGACGGCGCTCGAGCGCGTCCCAGATCAGCGCAGCCGTATCGGTGCCGTTGAAGGCGTCGATGGCCACGATGCCTGTGGGGCTGGTGACGTTGATCTCGGTCAGCCATTTCCCCCCGATCACGTCGATGCCCACGAACACCAGCCCGCGCGCCTTAAGGTCAGGCCCCATGGCGGCGCAGATTTCCTCTTCCTGCGGGCTGAGGCCCGCAGCCTCGGCATAGCCGCCACGCGCCAGGTTGCTGCGGAATTCGCCCTCGCCCGGACGGCGGTTGATCGCCCCGGCAAATTCGCCGTCAACCAGCACGATGCGCTTGTCGCCCAGCGAGACTTCCGGAATGAAGGGCTGCACCATGTGCGCCTCGGGCCAGGTCTGGTTGAACACCTCGAACAGGGCGGAAAGGTTGGTGCCATCGGCATCCACCTTGAAGATCGCCTTCCCACCATTGCCGTGCAGCGGCTTCACCACCACCGCGCCGTGCTGTTCGTGGAAGGCGCGCACATCGTCCAGATGGCGCGTCACCAGCGTGGGCGGCATGAACCGGGCATAGTCCAGCACGTACATCTTTTCCGGGGCGTTGATCACTTCGCGCGGATCGTTGGCCACCAGCGTGGTGCCTTTCAGCCGGTCCAGCAGCAGCGCGGCGCTGATATAGCCCAGGTGGAACGGCGGGTCCTGTCGCATCAGGATCACGTCGATATCGGCGGCAAGATCCACCCGCCGTCGCTCGCCCATGGTGAAGTGGTCACCCACCACCCGCTGCACGCTGACGGGCGCGGCCCAGGCTGTGAGGCGTCCGCAGTCATAAGTCAGCGTGGTCACATCGTAATGCCACACCTCATGCCCGCGCGCCTGCGCGGCCAACATCAGGGCAAAGCTGGAATCCCCGGCAATGTTGATCGATTCCAGCGGGTCCATCTGGATGGCGACGCGCAAACCCATTCGTAAACCCCTATGGCTGCCAGGCGTTGGTGATGTGGCGGGGGAACGCGCGCGGCGCAAGCAGGATCACGTCGATCCGCAGGTCCTCGCCGTTCCGGGCATACTTGTGGGCCACCACTTCGGCGGCGGCGGCCACGCGGCGCAGGCGATAAGCGTCGATCGCGGTATCGAGGTCTTCTGCTCGGTTACGCCATTTCACCTCGACGAAGGCCACCAGGTTGCCGCGCCGGGCCACCAGGTCGATCTCGCCCACCGGGGTCTTCACCCGGGCATCAAGGATCGCCCAGCCCTTCAGCCGCAGCCAGGCTGCAGCGCGCGCCTCGCCCTGGCGACCGCGGGTTTCGGCCTGCTGGCGCTTCAAGACTGGCGCAGCTCCAGCGCCCGGGCATAGAGCTCGCGCCGGTCAAGGCCAGTGACTTTAGCCACTTGGGCCGCCGCCTGCGACGGCTTTTCACTGTCGAGCGCGGCAAGCAGCAGGGCATCCACGTCATGCGCACCGGCATCCGCCTCGCACGGCGGGCCGACCAGCAGCACGATCTCGCCCCTGGGCGGATGCGCGGTGTAATGGGCGATCAGGTCTGCCGCCGATCCGGTGCGGCACTCCTCGTGCAGCTTGGTCAGTTCGCGCGCCACCGCCACTTCGCGGCCCGGCAATGCCTCGCCGATGGCGGCCAGCGATTTGGTCAGGCGCGGGGCGGTTTCGAAGAACACCAGCGTGGCGCGCACCGTGGCCAGCTCCGCCAGCGTGGCAAGGCGGGCGGCATCCTTCGGGGGCAGGAAGCCGGCGAACAGGAATCGGTCGCTCGGCAGGCCGGACAGGGCCAGCGCGGTCAGCGGGGCATTGGCCCCCGGAGCTACCGTCACGGGCACGCCCGCAGCCAGCGCATCACGCACCAGGCGATATCCGGGATCGGAGACCAGTGGCATCCCCGCATCGCTCACCAGCGCGACTGGCTGGCTCCGCATGTGCTCGATCAGCCGCGCCCGGTCGGCATCGCTGGCGTGATCATCGTGCCGCAGCAGCCGGTTGGAGAGGCCCAGCAACTGCATCAGCTTGCCGGTCACGCGGGTGTCCTCGCACGCAATTACCGCGCAGCGCGCCAGGATGTCCTTTGCCCGCAAGGTGATATCGCCGAGATTGCCAATCGGGGTGGCCACGATATAGAGGCCGGGAGTGAGGGGTTCGGGTTGAGGCGCACTTGTCACGCCAACCGTCATGAACCAGATCGAGTGGAGGCAGCAAGCATGTTCGGCAATTTGCGGCGGGCGATGGCCCTGGCCCTGTTCACCCTGGCGCTCGCTGCCTGCCGGGTGGTGCCGGATGCCGGCGGGCCTTCCACTGCGCCTACCCCCGTCGCCACGCCGACCGCGCCCGTCAGTGGCCTGCCGCAGGACGAGGGACGCCATCGCGTGGCCCTGCTGGTGCCGCTCAGCGGCTCGAACGCCGAGGTCGGCCAGGCGATCGCCAATGCCACCACGATGGCTTTGCTGGATACCAATGCGGATAACCTTCGCATCACCACCTATGATACCGCTGCCGGGGCTGCCCGCGCGGCAACCCGCGCCGTGGCTGATGGCAACAAGCTGATCCTGGGCCCGCTGGTCCGCGATGATGTGGCAGCGATCATCAGCCAGGCCCGGCCCGCCAATGTGCCGTTGATCACATTCTCCAACGATGCCGGCGTGGCACAGCCCGACGTGTTCGTGATGGGTGCCATTCCCGAGCAGTCGATCGAGCGGACCGTGGCCTTTGCCACCGCCCAGGGTGCCCGCCGCTTCGCTGCGTTGGTGCCGGAAGGCGAATATGGCGAGCGCGCGCTCAGTGCCCTGCGCGCTGCGGCCGGGCGCCACAACGCCACCGTTGTGGCCAGCGAAACCTACAACCGCGGCAATACCTCGATCATCAGCGCCGCGACCCGGCTCGATACGCGCGGCGGGTTCGATACCGTGCTGATCGCCGATGGCGCGCGCCTGGCGGCCATGGCGGCCAGCCAGCTCAAGGAGCCGGGAGAGACCCTGCCCTCGCTGATCGGGCCGGAACTGTGGGCGGGCGAGGCCAGCCTGACTCAGGCCAGCGCGATGCGCGGCGCGTGGTTCTCCACCGTGTCCGATGGCCGTTATCGCCAGTTTGCCACCAGCTATGAAGCGCGCTTCGGTAATGCCCCGCCGCGTATCGCCTCGCTGGGTTATGACGCCGTGTTGCTGACCCTGCGCGTGGCACGCGAGTGGCGACCCGGTACTGCGTTCCCCGGCGGGCGGATGCTGGATGCCGGCGGCTTCCTGGGTGTGGACGGGGCCTTCCGCTTCGCCAGCACCGGCGTGGGCGAGCGGGCCTTCGAGGTGCGCGAAGTGGGCAACGGCACCATCAGCATCGTCGACCCAGCCCCGCGCCAGTTCGGCAACTGAGGGGTCGCTGCGGTAGATAACGGCCGCGCGGCGCTTGAAGCGCCGGATTCCGCCGCGCTATGGTCCCGCGCATGAGTGACGACCTGTTCGACAGCCTGCCCAAGGGTGGCGGCGACTACGATTCCTCCGCGATCGAGGTGCTGGAAGGGCTTGAGCCCGTCCGCCGTCGCCCCGGCATGTATATCGGCGGCACCGATGACCGCGCGCTGCATCACCTTGCGGCCGAAGTGCTCGACAACTCGATGGACGAGGCCGTAGCTGGCCACGCCAACCGCATCGAGGTTCTGCTGGAGGAAGCCCCGGGCAGCGCGGGGAAGCTGACCATCACCGACAACGGTCGCGGTATGCCGGTGGACGAGCACCCGAAGTTCCCCGGTAAAAGTACGCTGGAGGTAATCCTCACCACGCTGCACTCTGGCGGCAAGTTCTCCGGCAAGGCCTATGCCACCAGTGGCGGCCTGCACGGCGTGGGGGTTTCGGTGGTGAACGCGCTGTCCAGCCACGTGCGGGTGGAAGTTGCCCGCAACAAGGAAGTCTACGCGCAGGAATTTTCGCGCGGCACGCCGCAGGGGCCGTTGCAGCGCATCGGTGCCACGCCAAACCGGCGCGGCACCAGCGTCACCTTCATTCCCGACACTGAGATTTTCGGGGATCGCAAGTTCAGCGCCAAGCGGCTGTTCAAACTGGTCCGCTCCAAGGCCTACCTCTTTGCAGGGGTGGAAATTCGCTGGAAGTGCGCGCCTTCACTGGCAACCGATGACGTTCCCGAGGAGGCGGTGTTCCAGTTCCCCGGCGGTCTGGCCGATCATTTGCGTGAGCAGATCGGCACCCGCGAGTGCGTGACGGCGGAGCCGTTCACGGGCCGCCAGGATTTTCCCGCCAACGAAGTCGGTGAGACGCAGGGCCGCGTGGAATGGGCGGTGGCCTGGCCCCTGTGGTCCGATGGCTCGACCAGTTGGTACTGCAACACCGTGCCCACGCCCGATGGTGGCACGCACGAGCAGGGCCTGCGCACCGCCCTCACCCGATCGTTGCGCGGTTTTGGCGAGCTGGTGGGCCAGAAGAAGGCCAAGGACATCACCGCAGACGACGTGATGGGCGGCAGCGAGATCATGCTGAGTGTCTTCATCCGCGACCCCCAATTCCAAAGCCAGACCAAGGACCGTCTGACCAGCCCCGAAGCGGCCACGCTGGTGGAACGAGCGGTGCGCGACCACTTCGACCATTTCCTGGCCGATAACATGGAGCGCGGTCGTGCCCTGCTCGGCTCCGTTATGGAGCGGATGGACGAGCGCCTGAAGCGCAAGGCGGAACGCGAGATCAAGCGCAAGACGGCCACCAACGCCAAGAAGCTGCGCCTGCCCGGCAAGCTGACCGATTGCAGCGGCGAAACCGATGGCGAGACCGAGCTGTTCATCGTGGAAGGTGACAGCGCCGGCGGCAGCGCCAAGCAGGCGCGCGACCGCAAGACCCAGGCGATCCTGCCCATCCGCGGCAAGATCCTCAACGTCGCCAGCGCCACGGCCGACAAGATCCGCGCCAACAGCGAGATTGCCGACCTGTCGCTGGCGCTGGGCTGCGGCACCCGCAAGGACTGTGATCCGGCGCAATTGCGCTATGACCGCGTGGTTATCATGACCGATGCCGACGTGGACGGCGCGCATATCGCCACCCTGCTGATGACGTTCTTCTTCCAGGAAATGCCCGAAATCGTCCGCAACGGGCACCTCTATCTGGCGCAACCGCCGCTCTACCGCCTGACTGCTGGCAAGGAGAGCCGCTATGCCAAGGACGAGGCGCACCGGGCGGAGCTGGAAGCCACCGTGTTCAAGGGCAAGAAGGTTGAAGTCAGCCGGTTCAAGGGCCTGGGCGAGATGAACCCGCAGCAATTGCGCGAAACCACCATGAGCCCGGCCAGCCGCAACCTGATCCGCATTACCCTGCCCACCGAGCACGAACAGCGCTTTGCGGTAAAGGAACTGGTGGACCAGTTGATGGGCCGCGACCCTTCGCAGCGCTTTAACTTCATCCAGAACCGCGCGGGCGAAGTGGACCGCGAGATGATCGACGCATGATCCGCCTGCTGCTCGCCTTCCTTGCACTGCTGGCCATGCCGCTGGCGGCGCGGGCTCAGGACGCAGAAGTGCTGCGGCAGCGGGCCGAGGATGTGGCGGCGGTGATCCGGGGCGAGAAGCCCTATGCCGACGTTTTTGCCCCGGTCTTCGTCAACGCCGTCCCGCAGGGCCAGTTTGAGGCACTGACCGGGCAGTTGCGCGACCAGTTGGGGCCGTTCGAGGGGCTGGCGCAGATTGATGCTGGCGAGGCCCCCGGTGCGGGCACGATCGGCTTGCGGTTCCGGGATGCCATTGCCGGCGGGCCGATCCAGCTTGAAGGCGCCGCACCGTGGCGGGTGGCTGGGCTGCGGCTGAATGCGATCCGGCCGGTGGCGGTGGAAGGCCAGACCGCGCTGGACCTGGTCCGTGACTTGCCGGGGACGTCGTCGATCTATCTCGCGCGCCTCGACGGTTCGCACACCCTGATCGAACACAATGCCGACCGGCAAATGGCCATCGGCTCCACCTTCAAGCTTTATGTGCTGTCTGCGCTGGCACAGGCCGTGGCGCGCGGTGAGCGGCGATGGGACGATGTGGTGCCGCTGACCGAGAGGAGTTTTCCCAGCGGGCAGATGCAGGACTGGCCGCAAGGCACGCCTGTTACCTTGCAAACGCTGGCCACGATGATGGTGGCGATCAGCGACAACACCGCCACCGACCAGCTGATGCATGTTCTGGGCCGCGCGGCGGTGGAGGCGGAAGTCGGCGCATCGGGCCACGCGCAGCCCGAGGCGACTTTGCCCATGATGACCACACGCGAACTATTCCTGCTTAAGCTGGGGCCTGAGGAGCAGCTTGTCCGCTATGCCGGCGGCGATATGGCCACGCGCCGTGCGATCCTGGCCGGACTGGCTGGGCGCGAGCTGGACATGGACCAGATGCAGGCAGTGTTTGCAGACGGGCCGCATCACATCGGCGTTGAATGGTTCGCTTCCGGGCGCGATCTGGCTGCAATCTACCGTCGCATGGCCGATGATCCGGTTGCCGCTGCGATCCTGGCGGTGAACCCGGGCATGGACCGTGCGCAGTTCGGCTCATGGACTTCTGCCGGATACAAGGGCGGCTCCGAACCCGGGGTCCTCAATTTCGCCTGGCTATTGCGCGATCCGGCGGGCGCACCGTGGGTGTTGGCGATGACCTGGAACGACCCGGCTGCCAACGTGTCCGAGGCCCGCCTGATCGCCCTCGCGCAGCAGGTTCTGGCAGAAAACGCGCCCTAGAACTCGCGCGGCACGTTGGCGAACACCCGCTGCACGTTGGCGCGCGCGTTGATCTGCTCGATCCACCGCAACAGGTGCGGCGTGTCCTCCCGGTTCACAAACTCGGCAAAGCCGCGCTCCATCCCGTTGGCGATTGAGAAATTGCAGATGTCCGCGAGGGTGTACATGCCGCCTGCCAGCCATTCGTTGTCGGCCAGGTGGTCATCCAGCTTGCGGACTGAAGAGCCGATCTTGCGCATTTCCTCGTCCAGAAGATCCTGCGGAAAACCTTCGCGGGCGCGGCGCCATTTGACCTGCTGTTCTGCCACCGGGATACGGGCGACCACTTCCTCGAACTCGGCATCGGACAGGTGCTCCACCATTTTGCTGACATGGCGGTGCCAGCCGATCGTGGAGACGCACCAGCAGAAATATTCGTCCACCCACTTGGTCCAGATCCGCATCTGCGCGCGGTCGAAGTGATCGTCGGGGCGCAGTTTCACGGCGGTGGGGTGGGCATCTTCGAGGTATTCGCAGATCACTGTGCTTTCGGTGACGATGCGACCGTCATCATCCAGCGCGGGCACCTGGCCGCGCGGGTTGATGGCCTTGTACCATTCGGAATGGTGCTCGAACGTACGCGGGTTGAGCAGCTTGTGCTCGAACGCCAGCTGCTTCTCGTACAGCGCCAGCATGGGCTTCAAGGAATTGGCCCCGGGGCCGAAGCTGTAGAACTTGAGCATGTGTGTTTCTCTCCCTTGGCCCGAACCTTGGCAATCTGGCGCGGCTTGGCAAGTGTCTTTGCTTGCCGAGCATGACTGAACGCGCCACAGCGCGCTTTGAAGAGGATCAAGGAATGGGTCAGGCAGACACAGTGCCCGATCGCGGCCAGGCCCGCCGCGCCATCGCTGCGGCCACGATCGGCAACGCGCTGGAATTCTATGACTTCATGGTCTTCAGCTTCTTTGCCATCCAGATCGGCGCTGCCTTCTTCCCGTCTGGCGACCCGCTGGCCAGCCTGATGGCATCGCTGGCTGCCTTCGGTGCCGGGTTTGTTACCCGCCCGCTGGGGGCCTGGATGATCGGCGGCTATGCCGACCGGCACGGGCGCAAGCCGGCGCTGGTATTCTCGATGGTGCTTATGGGCCTGGCCATCGGGGTGATCGCCCTGACCCCCTCCTACGCAGCCATCGGCATCGCCGCGCCGGTGATCGTGGTGCTGGCGAGACTGGCACAGGGCTTTGCCGTGGGTGGAGAGGTTGGCCCGGCCACCGCCTATCTGCTGGAGAACGCCAGCGATGCGCGCCGCGGCGTAGTGGTGGGGATGCAGCGCGTCAGCCAGTTGATCGCGGTGACCGCCGGGTCGCTGGTGGGCCTGCTGCTCAGCCTGCTGCTCACCGAGGCCGCCTTTGCCGAATATGGCTGGCGCATCGCCATGCTGCTGGGGGTGGCAATCGTGCCCTTCGCCCTGTGGATGCGCCGCCGCCTTCCCGAAACGCACGACCGTGTGAGCGAGCCGGATGCTGCACTGCCGCTACTGGAACCAGGAGTGTGCCGCATCTACGTGATCGGGCCGGTGCTGATGGCCGCTGGCACGATCTGCGCCTATGTCGGCACCTATCTCGCCACCTTCGGCCAGGCGAGCCTCAGCCTGTCTCCCAGCACGGCGCTGGCGGGTCAACTGGCAGGCAATGCGGCGGCCCTCGCCACATGCCTGGCAAGTGGGTGGATCAGTGACCAGGTGGGCCGCAAGCCGGCGCTACTGGCGATCATCGTGGCGCAGATCGTGCTGATCCCGTTGTCCTTCGCGTGGATGGTGGGTGAGCCTGCGCTAGTGTCATTCATGGTCGGCTCGGTGCTGCTTTCGGCAGCAATCGGCGCTTTTCCAAGCCCGGCCAACACAGCCATCATCGAAAGCCTGCCCAAGGCGCGGCGATCGCGAGGGTTCGCGCTGATCTTCTCGATTCCCGTCAGCCTGTTCGGCGCTACGACGCAATTGATCGTGACTTGGCTGATCGCGGTCACCGGCAGCCAGATGATGGTAGCCTGGGTTCCCGTCGCCGGGCTGGTGCTGGCGCTGGTTGCCACTCTTATGCTGCGCGAGAGTGCTCCACGCAAATTGCGGTCAGTATAGCAGGAGGTCGCGCGTCTCGGCGATCCAGGCTGCCTCGTCCCGCGCTGCTAGAGCATCCAGATCGGCCGGAGTGGCGGCCTCATCGTCCACCCATTCGCGCAAGGCCGGGCCGCCGTTGATCACGTCGATAGCCAGGCGGTCAAACTCGTACTCGTAGGGAAAATCGCGCCAGATCGGGTAATCCGGCTGCAGGTTCCGGATCGCCTTGAAGGCCAGCGCCTGCAAGCGCCAGGGCCGGAACGCATGGTGGTCGTAGAACTTGCCCTCGGCATGGACCATCAGCCCGCTGCACAGTTCCCCTGCGTGCTTGTGGAAGGTGGGCGTGAACCAGCATTCGCGCAGCGCGCAGCCGGCCAGCCAGTAAGGCGCCAGCCGGTGCATTTCGGCCAGCACGGCCTTCGCATACACATCCGGCGCACCGAACAGCACTTCCAGCGCGCGGGTGGTGCCCCGCCCCTCGCTCAAGGTCGCGCCCTCGATCATCACCGTTCCGGCATAGGCGCGGGCCATGTTGAGGGTGGCGGCATTGGGGCTGGGATTGATCCAGATGCGGCTTTCCGGCCAGCCATACCCGGGCGCTGCATCGGGCTGCCAGCCCTCCATCGTCACCACATGATAAGGCAGGCTGAGCCCGAACTGGCGGATGAACCAGTACCCCATCTCGCCCATCGTCAGCCCGTGGCGCATCGGCATGGGGCCAGCGCCGACAAAGCTCTCCTGCCCCGGGAGCAAAATGGTGCCTTCAACCGGGCGACCGGCGGGGTTGGGCCGGTCCAGCACCCACACTTCCTTGCCGTGGCGCGCCGCCTCCTCCAGCAGGTAGAGCAGCGTGGTGACGAAGGTATAGATACGGCAGCCCAGGTCCTGCAGGTCGAACAGGAACACGTCGGCACTTTCGATCATTTGCGGGCTTGGCCGGCGCACCTCGCCATAGAGGCTGAACACGGGAATGCCGTAGACGGGATCCACCTCGTCCGCCGTCTCGACCATGTTGTCCTGCTTGTCGCCCTTCAGGCCGTGCTGCGGGCCGAAGGCACTGGTCACCTTGACACCGGCGGCAATCAGCGCGTCGAGCGAATGGACCAGGTCTGCCGTGACTGAAGCCGGATGGGCCACCAGCGCCACGCGGCGCCCTGTCAGGCGGGCCAGGAGTGCGGGGTCCGCCAGCAGGCGGTCGATACCGAAATTCATGGCGTTTCGGGTGGCGCAAGGTGCGCGGCAAAGCAAGCCGGATGATGGAAATCCGGCTTGTCCGGATCGCCATGTGCCATTGCCCAATAGGACAGGGTGCTGCCGGCTTCCTCGATCACCATGTTCAGCGATAGCGCGGCGGGCAGCGGGGGCAGGTCGGCCAGCGGCAGGGCGACATCGACGATCAGCAGGTTGCGTCCCGGGCGCGGGGTGATGGCCGGATCATGGCTTACAGGATGGTTGCCCGCGCTCTCGCGCCACCCGCGAAAGGCATAAGCCGCCCAGCTTTCCGACGGGCTGAAGTTGAACTCGGTATAACCAGCCGCGCCCTTGGTGTGCATGAACAGCTCGCAGCAGGTGGTACGCCACAGGTTGTCGGCACGGCGACGCCCGGTGAACGGGGGCAGCATCACCTTGCCCGCCCCTTCGACCCGCCAGCGCAGTTGCAGCCAGGGCCCTACCACGCCAAAGCGCGCCTCTACCGCGATTACAGCCAGCGGCGGATTTGCCGGATGCGGCACCAGCAGATGCGTTTGCATGTGCCTCTCCACGTGCTAACCGCCGCCGCGAACGCAAGAGAGAACCATGAGCACTTTCCAGTCCGATCTACTCAACCTGCTCAGCGAGCGGGGCTATGTCCACCAGGTGACCGATGCCGAGGCGCTTGATGCGCTGGCCGGCAAGCAGGTGGTGCCGGGCTATATCGGGTTCGATGCCACTGCGCCAAGCCTGCATGTGGGATCGCTGGTACAGATCATGATGCTTCGCCGCCTGCAGCAGACCGGCCACAAGCCGGTGGTGGTGATGGGCGGCGGCACCACCCGCATCGGTGACCCCACGGGGCGCGACGAAAGCCGCAAGATGCTGACCGACCAGGCGATCGAGGACAATATCGCCGGCATCCGCAAGGTGTTCGAGAAGCTGCTGGTGTTCGGCGATGGCCCGACCGATGCGGTGATGGTCAACAACCACGACTGGCTGGGCAAGCTGGGCTACATCGAGCTGCTGCAGACCGTTGGCACGCACTTCACGATCAACCGGATGCTCACCTTCGATTCGGTGAAGCTGCGGCTTGATCGCGAGCAGCCGATGACCTTCCTGGAGTTCAACTACATGATCCTCCAGGGGTACGACTTCCGCCACCTGAGCCATGACATGGGCGTGCGCCTGCAGATGGGAGGCAGCGACCAGTGGGGCAACATCGTCAACGGCGTGGAGCTGACGCGGCGGATGGACGGGGTGGAGGTGTTCGGCCTCACCACCCCCCTGCTGACCACGGCGGACGGGGCCAAGATGGGCAAGACTGCGGCCGGTGCCGTGTGGCTGAACGAGGAGCAACTCCCCAGCTACGATTTCTGGCAGTACTGGCGCAATGTCGATGACCGGGACGTGGGCAAGTTCCTCAAGCTGTTCACCGACCTGCCCTTGGACGAGATCACCCGCCTGGAAGGGCTTGAAGGCAGCGAAATCAACGCCGCCAAGGTGGTCCTCGCCAACGAGGTAACCCGCCTGGTGCGCGGTGAGGAAGCCGCCCGCACCGCCGAGCAGACCGCTGCCGCCACCTTCGCCGGGGGCGGCCTGGGGGCCGACCTGCCGGTGCTGGAAGTGGGCCGCGATGGCATTGCCGTGTTTGCGGCCCTGGCCGCGCTGGGCTTTGCCGCCTCCAATGGCGAGGCGCGGCGCAAGGTTGGCGAAGGCGCGGTGAAGCTGGATGACGTGGCCGTTTCCGATCCCAGCCAGGTGATCACCGTGGAGCCGGGCGCGGACCGCAAACTGAGCCTTGGCAAGAAGCGTCACGCGGTGCTGCGCGGAGTCTGATTTCTTCACACCTTCGCGTTGCGGAAGCCCTCAGGGTTTACCCTTTATCCAGCTTTTGCTGCCAATACCGGCCTTCAACCGTTCCGCACGTGCAGAAGGACCGCAGAACATGGCCCACGGCGCCCAGCTTTCCGTCACGGACATGCGTCGTTCGACGCGTCACCCGGTGAGCCACAATGTGATCGCCGAACATCGCCAGTCCGGCGACATGAAGCTGCACATCTGCAACCTTTCGGCCCACGGATTCATGGTCGATAACGAGCCGGCGGTGGCGCGCGGTGACCGGCTGATCATCCGCCTGCCTACCGTGGGTCGGATCGAGGCCTACTGCATCTGGAAGACCGAGGATCGCGCCGGCTTCCAGTTCGAGCGGATCATCCGCATGGACGATTTCATGGCCGTGATCCGCGAGCTGCAGCCCAACCCGGCCCTGCGCCGCCGCGGCTGAGCGCCAGGTCCAAGCCAGCTATCACCGCCCATAGCGGGATTTTGTTGCCCTGCGAACGGCGCACTGTCATTCCGCGCCGGTGACTGCCGAACCTTCGCTACCCTCATCGCCGCTGCATCTGCCCGAGTTCCGGCGGCTGTGGGTCGCGCGGTTCCTGTCGGTCTTCTCCACCCTCTCGATGGTGGTGCTGATCGGGTACCAGACTTATGACCTGGCACGTAGCGACTATGGCATGGATCCGGGTCGGGCGGCTTTCATGCTGGGACTGCTGGGTGCCGCCCAGTTCGTGCCGCTCGCCGTCCTTACCCCGCTGGCCGGTGTGGCGGCTGACCGGTTCGACCGGCGCTACGTTGTGGTCTGCGCCAACCTGGTCGACTGCCTGATCGCGCTGGTGATCGGCTTTGCCACCTGGTCCGACGCGCTGACCCTGCCCCTGCTGTTCACCCTGGCCGCGATGCACGGCGCGGCGCGGGTATTCAACGGGCCCGCCTTGTCCGCCATTGCTCCTAATATCGTGCCCGCCCCGCTTCTGCCGCGGGCCATCGCGCTGTCTTCGATGGCCTGGCAGATTGGCACCGTGGCCGGACCCGCCATCAGTGGGTTGATCTTTGGCATCCACGAATCGATGCCCTATTTCATCGCTGCCGGAATGCTGCTGGCGGCCGCAACGCTGATCATCACCATCAGGCCGGTCAAGGCCAGGCACGATGGTGGCCCGGCCCACCCTTTCCGCCAGGTGGTGGAAGGCTTTCGCTTCGTCAGAGGCAACCGATTCCTGCTCGGCTGCATTACGCTCGACCTGTTCGCCGTGCTGCTGGGCGGGGCCACGGCCATGCTGCCGGTATTCGCGCGCGACGTGCTGCACGTGGGCGCGGCGGGCCTGGGCGTGATGCGCGGCGCACCTGCCATCGGCGCTGCGCTGACTGCGGCCTTCCTCTCGTGGCGACCGCTGGAAAACAACGTGGGCGTGAAGATGCTGTGGGCCGTGGTGGCTTTCGGCGTGGCCACGATCGCCTTCGGCCTCTCGCGCAGCTTTGCCCTCAGCCTGCTGTGCTTGGCGGTGCTGGGCGCGGCGGACATGATCTCGGTCTTCATCCGCAGCTCGCTGGTGCAGCTCTATACTCCGGACAACACCCGCGGCCGCGTGTCGGCCATCAGTGGCCTCGCCATTTCCGCCAGCAATGAACTGGGCGAGCTTCAGTCCGGCCTCGTCGCCGCGGTCATCGGCGCAACGGGGGCGGTTGTATTCGGCGGTGTGGGTGCGATATTCGTGACAGCCCTGTGGGCCCTGATATTCCCGGAACTGCGCCGGGCCAGGACTTTCGCCGTGCAATACCAGGATGCAAAGGAACCCGCGCCATGAAGTATGACAACGTCCTGCAGTCCATCGGCAACACCCCGCATATCCGCCTGGGCAAGCTGTTCCCGAACCACGAAGTGTGGGTGAAGAGCGAGCGGGCCAACCCGGGTGGATCGATCAAGGATCGTATCGCCCTTGCCATGGTCGAGGCGGCCGAGGCTTCGGGCGACCTGCAACCGGGCGGCACCATTGTTGAGCCGACCAGTGGCAACACCGGCATTGGCCTGGCCATGGTTGCGGCGGTGAAGGGCTACAAGCTGGTGCTGGTCATGCCCGAGAGCATGAGCATCGAGCGCCGCCGCCTGATGCTGGCCTATGGTGCCAGCTTTGACCTGACCCCGCGCGAGAAGGGCATGAAGGGGGCGCTGGAACGCGCGGCGGAGATCGTCGCCGCCACGCCCGGCGCGTGGATGCCGCAGCAGTTCGAGAACGCCGCGAACGTAGCGATCCACGCGCGCACCACGGCGCAGGAAATCCTGGCCGATTTCGCCGATGCGCCGCCAGCCCTGCTGATCACCGGCGTGGGTACCGGTGGCCACCTGACCGGTTGCGCCGAGGTGCTCAAGCAGCACTGGCCGAACCTGAAGGCCTATGCGGTGGAGCCCGCACTCTCCCCCGTCATCTCCGGCGGCCAGCCAGGCCCGCACCCGATCCAGGGCATTGGCGCGGGCTTCATCCCGGGCAACCTGCACACGCGCGTGATCGACGGGGCAATCCAGGTCGATGCCGAAAAGGCCAAGGAAATGGCCCGCCGTTGTGCCCGCGAAGAAGGCCTGCTGGTAGGTATCAGCTCTGGCGCAACCCTGGCGGCGATTGACGCCAAGCTGGCCGAGCTGCCCGCCGGCACCCGCGTGCTGGGCTTCAACTACGATACGGGTGAACGCTATCTCTCGGTGCCCGAATTCCTGCCGACCGAATGAGCATGATCGAGGTTTCCTATGCCGACGGCGAGGTGGCGCTGACGGGCACGCTGCATGTGCCCGACAGCACTCCGCGCGCGGCCGTGGTGGTCTTCCCCACGATCATGAACCCTACCCAGTCGGTCAGCGACAAGGCGGCGGACCTGGCGGCAAACGGCTACCTGGCGCTGGTGGCGGATTTTTACGGCGCAGTGCCCGCGAGTTTCGACGAGGCGCGGGATATGGCGATGGGCATCCGCGCCACGCCCGAAACCTACCGCCGCCGTTTGCGTGCCAGTTTGAAGGCGCTGGCCACCCGTCCGGAAGCTGCCGGCCTCCCCATCGGCGCGATCGGGTTCTGCATGGGCGGGCAGGCGGTGCTGGAACTGGCGCGCGATGGTGCGCCGTTGTTCGCCGTTGTCAGCTTCCACGGCCTGCTGGATACCGATGCGCCCGCCGGTTCAGACGCGATCAGCGCGCGAATCCTGGTCTGCCACGGCGATGCCGACCCGATGGTGCCCCGCAGCCAGGTGATGGCGTTCTGGGAGGAGATGGACGCCGCAGGAGCTGACTGGCATTTCCACTCCTACGCTGGTGTGAAGCACGGCTTCACCAACCCGGCGCCCAACCCCAACCCTGCCACCGGCTATAACGCCAGTGCCGACCGGCAGAGCTGGGCGGCAATGTACGCGCTGTTTGACGAGGTGCTGGGCGCTTAGGTCCGCAGGAACTGCTCCGGGCTCAGCGCCATCATGGCCCCGGCCCCCACCTTCACGCGCTGGCGCAGCGTGGTGCACAGCGGCAATTGCTGCTCCGCATAGAAGCGCGCAGTGCTGAGCTTGGCCTCAAGGAAAGGCTTGTCCCCTTCGCCTGCGGCCAGTTGCGCGTGGGCCACGCTGGCCAGCCGCAGCCACATCCAGCCAAGCGCCAGGGTGCCGACCAGCTGCATCCAGGCATAGGCCCCGCCCAGCATATCCTCCGGATCGACAGCGGCCTGTTCCAGCAGCATCTTCACCGCCGCCTCGCCATGGTGGACGGCCTTTTCCAGCGGATCGGCGATAAAGGCGAGCTCTGCCGGTGCTGCCTGGCAATCAGCCGCGATCTGGTGCAGCAGCGCGTTCGCCACCGCCCCGCCATCACGCGCGGTCTTGCGGCCCGCAAGGTCCAGCGCCTGCACGCCGTTCGCGCCTTCGTAGATCATCGCGATGCGGGCATCGCGCACGATCTGCTCCATGCCCCATTCCTTGACGTAGCCGTGCCCGCCGAACACCTGCTGCATGTTCACAGCTACCTCGAAGCCCCTGTCCGTGCCGAAGGCCTTGATGACAGGAGTAAGGAACGAGATCAGCGCATCGGACTGCTTGCGCACCATCGGATCACTGGCGTGGTGCGACTTGTCGATCTGTACCGCCGTCCACAGCACCAGCGCGCGGAACCCTTCTGCAAAGGCGCGCGCGTCCATCAGCATGCGCCGCACATCGGGGTGGACGATCAGCGGATCGGCGGCGGTGGCCTTGTCCGCCCGCTGGCCCGCGCCGCGCCCCTGCCTGCGGTCCAGCGCATAGGCGGCGGCTTTCTGGTAGGAATGCTCGGCATGGGCCAGCCCCTGCACGCCCACGCCAAGGCGGGCGGCATTCATCATGATGAACATGGCGGCCAGGCCCTGGTGTGGCTCGCCCAGCAGCCAACCGGTGGCGCGGTCGAAGTTGAGCACGCAGGTGGCGCTGCCGTTGAGGCCCATCTTGTGCTCGATCGAACCCACGCTGACCGTGTTGCGCTCGCCCGTCTCGGGAATGAACTTCGGGACCAGGAACAGCGAAATGCCCCGCGTGCCCACTGGCGCGTCAGGAAGGCGGGCCAGCACCAGGTGGACAATGTTGTCGGTCAGGTCATGGTCACCGCCGGAGATGAAGATCTTTTCGCCGCTGATGGCGTAGGTGCCGTTGCCGGCAGGCACGGCGCTGGTCTTCATCAGGCCCAGGTCGGTGCCGGCGTGGCCCTCGGTCAGGGCCATGGTCGCCAGCCATTCGCCGCTGACCATCTTGGGCAGGTAAGTGGCCTTGAGTTCGTCCGACCCGGCCGCTTCCACCGTGGCCACCGCGCCACTGAGGATGCCGGCATACATGGTGAAGCCGGGGCAGGAGGAGTTGAGATACTCCTCGATCACGCTGAACAGCGCGTGGGGCATCCCCTGCCCGCCAAAGACCTCGGGCTGGGCCAGCGTGCCCCAGCCGCTTTCCACCCACTGGGCATAGGCCTCGCGGAAGCCATCGGGCGTTGTCACGCTGCCATCGGCGTGGCGGGTGCAGCCCTGCCGGTCGGATACAGTGTTGAGCGGGGCAATCACCTCGCGGCAGAAGCGGCCGGCTTCGTGGGCAACGGCTTCGATCAGGCTCTCATCGACCATTGCGTAGGCAGCGGGATCGTCCATCTCATGTACGCGCAGGACATCGCGCAGCACGAAGATCACGTCAGCGGCGGGAGGGGCGTAATCGGCCATGGCTTGCTCTTTCAGTCGAGGCGCGAGAGGCCGTCCGGCCCCAGTTCGCGGTAGAAACACGAGAATTCGCCGGTGTGGCAGGCGGGCCCCGTCGGGCGCACCTTCAGCACCAGCGCGTCCTGGTCGCAATCGACCAGGATCTGGTGAACGTGCAGCGCGTTGCCGCTGGTCTCGCCCTTCTGCCAAAGCCGCCCGCGGCTGCGTGAGTGGAAGTGGGCCAGCCGGGTTTCACGCGTGGCGGCCAGTGCTTCGGCATCCATGAAGGCGAACATCAGCACTTCGCCCGAGACCGCATCCTGCACGATGGCGCCGATCAGCCCGGCCGAGTCGTATTTGGGGGCAAAGGCGAAGCCGGCCTCGGCCTCGGTGCTGGCGGCGGACATGGCGGTGCGGCTCCCTCGCTTCGTCGCGGTTAATGCGCCGGTTCCATAGCGGCTTGTTGCAGGATGACCACAGGGATTCAGCAAAATCGGCGCGGCGGAACGTGCGCTGTTTGCGATGGGGCATTTATCGGGGATGAAGGCCTGCGGCTGGACGGGCCGTCTGCCTTTTGCGGCTAGCCAATGGCCAAGGATGGGGAGGAAGGGACCTGCACAAGCAGGCCATTCATGAGGGTTTGGAGCGCGCTTTTAACGGGGGGTTAGAACGCCGCTGCTCCAGCGAGATCGTCACGCGAACGCCCGGGGTGGAAACGCCCCGGGCGTTTTGCTTTGGTCGCGCCTTCACAGCGCTTCATCCAGCACTCGGCTGAAACAGGCGATCCGCACTTTCGCGGCACCAGCCTTGCGCAGCACCTTGAGACAGGCTGTGGTGGTCGCCCCGCTGGTCATCACGTCATCCACCAGCAGCACCTGCGCCCCCTTCACCTTCGCGGCCCGCTTCGGGTTCACCGCGATGGCCCCTTTCAGCACTTCGGCCCGCTGCTTGCGCCCCAGTTCGCCCAGCGACGGCGTGGCCTTAACCCGCACCAGGCCATCCACCAGCAATTCGTGCCCCATTGCCCGAGCGATCTCGCCCGCCAGCAGCGCGCTCTGGTTGAAGCCGCGCCGCCACAGCCGCCAGCGATGCAATGGCACCGGCACCACCAGCCATTGCCCCTCCAGCAGCGGCAACCGGGCCAGCATCTGCCGGGCCAGCAGACCGGACAGGGCAATGCGGTGGCCGTGCTTGAAGGCCAGCACCAGCTTCCTCGCCTCATCGGTGTAGAGCGTGGCAGCACTCACCCCGTCGTGCAGCGGCGGGCTGGCGAGGCACGGGGCGCAGACCGAACCGTCGGGCATCTCGTCATGTCCGAACGGCCGCTGGCAGGCGGCGCAGGCCGGTTCGCCCGGGATCACCAGGCCCGACCAGCAGTCCTGGCACAGTGCCCCGTGAGCGGCGATCGCCGTCCCGCAGGCCGGACAGCGCGGCGGGTAGACCAGGTCGATCACCGGGCTGAGGGCCTGTTTCAGCATCAGCGCCACGCTGCCGCTTCCAACCGACCGAGGCAAGCGCTGTTGCGCGCCGCCCGCTCTCGCGGCATGGGCGGGCGATGGCCAGCGTTCCCCGCATCTTCAGCCAGTCCCGCCGTGCCGCCCGCGCCCGGCGCCACGCCGCGCTGGCCGCCTGCGCCGCGCCGGAGGACCAGTTCCTGCGCGCCCACCTGGCCGACGAGGTGCTCGACAGGCTCGACTTCATGCGGCTCGATCCTTGCCCCACCCTGCTGCTGGGGGATGCGGCGGGCGTGTTGGCGGAGCAGCTTGAGCGGCGGGGCCACCCGGTCACCAAGCTGGAGGTCGACGAGGAGCGCCCCCTTCCCCCGCCGCAGTGGCCGTTGATCGTCAGTCTGCTGGCGCTGGATACGGTGAACGACCTGCCCGGTGCCCTGATCCACCTGCGCCGCGCACTCACTCCCGGTGGCCTGCTGATCGCCTGCATCACCGGCGCGGGCACACTGGCCACCTTGCGCGCAGTGCTGCAACAGGCCGATGGCGACCGGCCCGCCGCCCGCGTGCATCCGCAGATCGACAACCAGATCGCCAGCGGCCTGCTGGCCCGCGCCGGGTTCCAGCGCCAGGTGGTGGATTCGCATAGCCTGCCGGTCAGCTACCGTTCGCTTGACCGGCTATTGACCGACCTGCGCACGCAAGGCCTCACCGGCGTACTGGCCGATGCCCCGCCGCCGCTGACCCGCGGCGCCCTCGATCGCGCCCGCGCCGCCTTTGCCAATCGCGCCGATTCGCAGGGTCGGGTGACCGAGACGTTCGAGCTGCTGACGCTGACCGCCTGGGCCTGAAATCCAACTAACCTGGAACACCTGGAACAGTGTCCAGGGGCCAATCGTCACGATGCCGCCAAGGGCGGGCAATTGCCGGGTGGAGACGCTGGGCGGAAGGGGGGCCATGTGCCGCAGCACTGGCACACCCCCTGCCGTGTAGGACAGCCCCCTAGCCCAACGCCGCCTGCGCTGCGGCAAGCCGGGCAATCGGCACGCGGTATGGTGAGGCGCTGACGTAATCGAGTCCCACCTCCTCGCAGAAGCGGATGGAGGCCGGATCGCCGCCGTGTTCGCCGCAGATGCCCAGCTTCAGGTCCCCGCGCGTGGCTCGCCCGCGTTCTGCCGCCAGGCGCACCAACTGGCCCACCCCGTCCACATCGATGCTGACGAAAGGATCGCGCGGGAAGATGCCCTGCTCCACGTAAGGCGCCAGGAAGCGACCCGCATCGTCACGCGAAACGCCCAGCGTGGTCTGCGTCAGGTCGTTGGTGCCAAAGCTGAAGAAGCGCGCTTCCTGCGCAATCTCTCCCGCCATCAGCGCAGCGCGCGGCAGTTCGATCATGGTGCCCACCATGTATTCCAGCGTGCGGCCCTGCTCGGCAAACACTTCTGCCGCAACGCGGTCCACCAGCGCGCGCAGGATTTCCAGCTCCCTGCGGGTGGCCACCAGCGGGATCATGATCTCTGGCACCACGGGATCGCCCCCGGTGGCGGAAACCTGGCAGGCGGCCTCGAAGATGGCCCGCGCCTGCATCTCGTAGATTTCCGGGAAGGTGATGCCCAGGCGGCAGCCGCGATGGCCCAGCATGGGGTTGAATTCGTGCAGTTCGCCCGCGCGCCGCTTCAGGTGCTCCACGCTCACGCCCACGGCTTCGGCCAGCTCGGCAAACTCGTCGTCCCGCTGCGGCAGGAACTCGTGCAGTGGCGGATCGAGCAGGCGGATGGTGCAGGGCAGGCCGGCCATGGCGCTGAAGATCGCCACGAAGTCGCCCCGCTGTTCGGGCAGCAGCTTGGCCAGCGCCGCACGGCGACCGGCCTCCTCATCGGCCAGGATCATCTCGCGCACGGCCAGGATGCGCGCGGCATCGAAGAACATGTGCTCGGTGCGGCACAGGCCGATGCCTTCCGCGCCGAAGGCCAGCGCCATGCGGCAGTCTTCCGGCGTTTCCGCATTGGTGCGCACCTTCATGCGGCGGTGCTTGTCGGCCCACTCCATCAGGGTGCCGAAGTCGCCCGCCAGTTCTGGCTCGATCGTGGGCACAAGGCCCGCCATCACCTGCCCGGTGGTGCCATCCAGCGTCAGCAAGTCGCCCTCGGCCAGCGCCCGGCTGCCGATCTTCAGGGTGCGCGCGGCCATGTCGATGGAAACGGCGGAGGCACCGGACACGCAGGGGCGGCCCATGCCGCGCGCCACCACGGCGGCGTGGCTGGTCATCCCGCCGCGCGCGGTCAGGATGCCCTGCGCCGCGTGCATGCCGTGGATGTCCTCCGGCGAAGTTTCCACCCGGACCAGGATCACCTTGTCGCCATCGTTGGCCCACTTTTCCGCCAGGTCGCTGTCCAGCGCGATCCTGCCGCTGGCCGCGCCGGGGCTGGCGGGCAGCGCGGTCGCCAGCACATCGCGCGGGGCATCGGGATCGAGCATGGGGTGCAGCAACTGGTCCAGCGCCATCGGATCGACGCGCTTGATCGCGGTCACCTCGTCGATCAGCCCCTCGCCCACCATTTCCACCGCCATGCGCAGCGCGGCCTTGGCGGTGCGCTTGCCGCTGCGGGTCTGCAGCATCCACAGCTTGCCGCGTTCCACGGTAAATTCGATGTCCTGCATGTCGCGGTAATGCCGCTCCAGCAGGTCGAACACGCGGGCCAGTTCGCCATAGGCTTCGGGCATGGCCTCTTCCATGCTGGGGGCGCTGGCGCCCGCAGCCTCGCGAGCCTGCTTCGTCAGGTATTGCGGGGTGCGGATGCCAGCCACGACGTCCTCACCCTGGGCATTGACCAGCCATTCGCCGTAATAGGCGCGCTCGCCCGTGGCGGGATCGCGGGTGAAGGCCACGCCGGTGGCGCTGGTATCGCCCATGTTGCCGAACACCATGGCCTGCACGTTGACCGCCGTGCCCCAGTCACCCGGAATGTCGTTGAGGCGACGGTAGACCTTGGCGCGGTCAGAATCCCAGCTATCGAACACGGCGCGGATCGCGCCCCACAACTGCTCGGTCACGTCCTGCGGGAACGGGTGGCCCAGTTCGGCCTCGGCCAGGCGCTTGTATTCGGCCACCAGCTCCTGCCAGTCCTCAGCCAGCATTTCGGTGTCCGACATGTAGCCCCGATCTTCCTTGGCGATCTCCAGTGCTTCCTCGAACAGGCCGTGATCGAGGCCCAGCACCACATCGGAATACATCTGGATGAAGCGGCGGTAGCTGTCCCAGGCAAAGCGTTCGTCACCGCTGACGCTGGCCAGGCCCTGCACGGTGGCATCGTTGAGGCCCAGGTTGAGGACGGTATCCATCATGCCGGGCATGGAAACCCGCGCGCCGGAGCGGACCGAAACCAGCAGCGGATCGGCGGCATCGCCAAAGCTCTTGCCCACGGCGCGCTCGATATGGGTCAGCGCCTCGGCCACTTCGGCGCGCAGCGCGGCTGAGAAATCGTTGCCCTGCTGGAGGTAGGAAACGCATTCCTCGGTGGTGATGGTGAAACCCGGCGGCACCGGCAGGCCGATGCCCGCCATCTCGGCCAGGTTGGCGCCCTTGCCGCCGACGATTGTCTTGTCCTTCGCCCGCGCATCATCGTGCAGGGCACCCCCGCCGAAGGTGTAAACCGATTGTGTCATTACCTAAGCTCCGCACATTCGTGGCCGGCGCGTTTCTCCCCCGCGCCGGTCCGCGATCCCCCTGCAACGTGGCGGACACAAAGTCGAATGTTACAGGCGTGACCGTGCCATAAGGCAATTGTTACACCCGCGAAGGTTCGCTTCAGCCCTCGATACGCGAGAAATCCGCCACGTTGTGCACTGCAGCACGGAACCTTGCAAGCAGCGCGAGGCGCTGGCCGCGTTTGGCCGGGTCCGCATCGTTGACCGTGACGCTTTCGAAGAAGGCATCGATCGGCCCGCGCAGGGTGGCGAGCGCGGCCATGGCGCCCGCGAAGTCCTCTGCGGCAATGGCAGCGGTGGCCTTCGGCTCGGCCTCGTCCAGCGCGGCGATCAGGGCGGCCTCCGCCGGTTCCGGATCGTAGGGCAGACCGGGCGCGTGGCGCATTGCCATCTTGGCGGCAACGGCACTGGCGACCAGCGGATCGTCCACCATCGCCAGCGGGTCTTCCTCGCCCGTCTGGGCGATCTGGCCCTCGATGCCCTGCCAGTCCTCCTTCTTCAGGATATTGGCGGCGCGCTTGTAGCCCGCCAGCAGGTTGGCCCCTTCAGCCGTCTCGATATAGCTTTGCACTGCGTTCACCCTTGCCAGCAGGCGGACCAGATCGTCCTCCCCGCCAAGAGCAAACACCGCATCGATGATATCGTGCCTGACGCCGGCCTCGCGCTGCTGGACCTTGAGGCGGTCGGCGAAGAAGTCGAGCAGGTCACCCTCGGCTACGCCGAAGCGCAAGCCATTGTCCTGAATGACGCGGATGATGCCAAGGGCCGCACGGCGCAAGGCAAAGGGATCCTTCGAGCCGGTGGGCTTCTCCTCGATTCCGAAGAAGCTGCGCAGGGTATCCAGCTTGTCCGCCAGGCTCACCGCCACCGTCACCGGCGCAGTCGGCACCTCGTCACCCTGCCCGACCGGCTTGTAGTGATCGCGCACGGCATCGGCCACGGCATCGGGTAAACCAGCAGCGCGGGCGTAGTAGCCACCCATCAGACCTTGCAATTCAGGGAATTCGCCGACCATTTCGGTGACGAGGTCGGCCTTGCACAGGCGCGCGGCCTGTTCGGCCAGGTCGGGGTTGGCTCCGGGGACAATGCCTTCCTCGGCCAGCCAGCGGGCGAGCTTCGCCACCCGCTCCACCTTGTCGGCCACGGTACCCAGCTTCTCGTGGAAGGTGATCCGCGCCAGCTTCCTGGCGTGGTCTTCAAGCGAGACCTTCTGGTCCTGCTCCCAGAAGAACCGCGCATCGGACAGGCGCGCGGCCAGGACCTTGCGGTTGCCGTCCACGACAACGGCGGGATCATCGGCGGTGATGTTGGCGGTGCAGACGAAGGCGTTGGCCAGCTTCCCGTCCGCCCCGGTGCACACGAAGTACTTCTGGTTCACCCGCGCCGTCAACTGGATCACCTCGGGCGGCACGTCCAGGAAGGCCTCGTCGAACCGGCCCAGCAGCGGCACGGGCCATTCGGTCAGGCCGGCGTTCTCCACCACCAGCCCCTCGTCCGCCACCAGCGTCAGCCCGGCGGCGGCGGCCACGGCGGCAGCCTCGCGGCGGATCGTGTCCTGCCGTTCCTCGTGGTCCACGATCACATGGCAGGCGCGCAGCTTCTCCTGGTAATCGGCAGCCGAGCCGATGGTGATCTCACCCGGGCAATGGAAGCGATGGCCGTGGGTGGCATAGCCGCTGGCAATGCCGTCCACCGCGCATTCCACCAGTTCCTCGCCCAGGATGGCGACTATGCCCGACAGCGGGCGCACCCAGCGCAAGCATTCGGTAGACAGCGAAGCCGCCCCCCAGCGCTGCGACTTGGGCCAACTGAACTGGCGGATGATTGAGGGGATTGCCTCGGCCAGCACGTCCTTCACCGCGCGACCCGGCTTGTCGATCACGGCGAACCACACGCCGTCACGGTCCTGCAACTGGTCCCTGGTCAGGCCCGTCTTGCGCAGGAAGCCCTCTAGCGCCTGCTCCGGAGCGGAAGTGCGCGGGCCCTTGAACTCCTCGCTCACCGCCGCCGTGGTGTCCGGCAGGTCACGCGCGATCAGTACCAGGCGGCGCGGGGTGGACCATACGGTGATGGCACCGGGCGACACGCCTGCGGCAGCCATCTGGGCGCGGAACAGCTTGTCCAGCTCCTCGCGCGCGCCCCTTTGCATGCGGGCGGGGATTTCCTCGCTGCGCAGTTCGAGCAGGAAGTCGGTCACAGCGTCCACTCCGGATACCTGGCCTGCCATTCGGGCGTCATCTTCTCGGCATATTTCTCGCAGCTCGACCGGGCCAGGTCACGCACGCGCGCCATGTAACTGGCGCGTTCCTGCACGCTGATCACGCCGCGCGCCTGCAGCAGGTTGAACACGTGGCTGGCTTCAACCGCCTGCTCGTAGGCCGCGATCGGCACGCCAGCTTCCAGCGACCGGCGGCATTCGGCCTCGGCCTTGGCGAACAGGTCGAACAGCGCATCGGTATCGGCCACCTCGAAGTTCCACTTCGACATCTGCCGCTCGTTCTCCAGGAACACGTCACCATAGCAAACGCCGCGCCCGTTGAAGTCCAGGTCGTACACGTTGTCGACGCCCTGGATGTACATCGCCAGGCGCTCCAGGCCATAGGTCAGCTCGCCCGCCACCGGCTTGCAATCGAACCCGCCCATCTGCTGGAAATAAGTGAACTGCGTCACCTCCATGCCATCGCACCACACTTCCCAGCCCAGGCCCCAGGCACCCAACGTGGGGCTCTCCCAGTCATCCTCCACAAAGCGGATATCGTGCTTCAACGGATCGACGCCGATCACCTCAAGGCTTTTCAGGTAGAGGTCCTGGATGTCCGGCGGGCTCGGCTTCAGGATCACCTGGTACTGGTAATAGTGCTGCAGCCGGTTGGGGTTCTCGCCATAGCGGCCATCGGTGGGCCGGCGGCACGGCTGCACGAAAGCGGCGTTCCACGGCTCCGGCCCCAGGGCGCGCAGCGTGGTGGCCGTGTGGAAGGTGCCTGCGCCCATGCGCATGTCATAGGGTTGCAGGATCAGGCAGCCCTGCGCGCTCCAGAAATCGTGGAGCGCAAGGATCATGTCCTGAAAGCTCTTGTCAGGCTGTCTCGTCATATGCGGAGGCGCAATGGCGGAAGGCGGTTTGCGGGTCAATGGCGAGGGCGCAACGGGCAGGACTGGACTTGCCCGCGCGCTGCCCTATGGATCGCAGGCGAAAACCGTCCTTCGGAGTAACAGGGGCAATGCCGATTTCCATGGTGCGCAAGGCCGCTTTGGCACTGGCGGGCGCATGCCTGCTGCCGCTGCTGGGATCGTGCGCCACGCCGGCCGATGCCGGGGCAACAACCGAACAGCGCCCCGCCGATGCCGTGCCCGGCCCTGCACTGTGGGTGGTGCGGGACGAGGACACCACTATCTACCTGTTCGGCACGGTCCACGTGCTGCCCGAAGGCGTGGAGTGGTTTGATACCCGCATCGCCGGTGCGCTGTCGTCGGCCGACGAACTGGTGACCGAGCTGAACATGGACAATCCGGAGGCGATCTCCGGCTCGATCATCGCTGCCGCGCCGCTGCCGGAAGGGCAGAACCTGCGCGAGTTGATGACCCCGCAAAACCGCGTGGAGTTCGAAACCGCGCTGACCAGCATCGGCTTGCCGCCGAACGCGCTGGACCGGTACGAGCCGTGGTATGCCGCCATCGTCCTGTCGCTGGGACCGTTGCAGAACGCCGGGTTCGATCCGGCCACCGGCGTGGAGAACGCCCTGGCCGAGCGCGCCGCCGGCAAACGCCATGACGCACTGGAAACGATCGAGCAGCAGGTGCAGATGTTCGACGGGATGGAGCTGGAGCACCAGCTCAATTACGTGGACGAGGCGGCCGAGGGCGTGGCAGACGTGCTGACCACGGTGGAAACGATGGTCAGCCAGTGGCGCGCGGGCGACGTGGACCAGCTCGGCCAGACGCTGAACGACGATATGGACGATGCCTATCTGGTCAATCGCCTGCTGATCAACCGCAACATGAACTGGGCAGGCTGGATCGAACGGCGACTGGCCCAGCCCGGTCGCGTGTTCGTGGCCGTGGGTGCCGGGCACCTGGCCGGTGAAGGCAGCGTGCAGGACCAGTTGCGCACCCGCGGGCTGACCGTCACCCGCATCTGGAAGTGATCGCGCGTTTCCTGCTGTCGCTGTCGCTGGCTTTGGGGCTTGCCGCCTGCCAGCAGGAACCGGCGCGCGACTGGCCCGATCCCCGGCCTGCCCTGTGGCACGTTTCGTCCGATAACGGGGCGGAAGGCTGGCTGTTCGGCACCGTCCATGCCCTGCCCGAAGGAGCGGATTGGGAAACCCCGCTGCTGGAGGCGGAACTGGCCAGGGCTGGCCTGCTACTGGTCGAGATCGCCGGGCTGAACGACACCACCGGCGCATCCGAGGCGTTCGAGGATCTCGCCCATTCGCCCCGCCTGCCTCCGCTGCTGTCGCGCGTAAATGAAGCAAGGCGAGCCGAAGTCGCCACTCTGCTCGCTGCCAGTGGGCAGTCCGAAGATGCTTTTGCCGATGTCGAGACCTGGGCGGCGGCGCTGATGCTCTCCGGGTCAGGCCGCGTGGGCGATCCGGCGCTGGGTGTGGACCGCGCACTGCTGCGCCGGGGGCCGCGTGCCGAGGGGCTGGAAGATCATCGCTCGCAACTGGCGATCTTCGATACCCTGCCAGCCGGCGAACAGGCCGATCTGCTGGTGGCCGTCGCCCGCGAAACCGCCGCCGACGACGGCGAGCAGGCGCTGGAGGATTGGCTGCGCGGCGACATCGCGGCGCTGGAACGGCGTGCCGATGCGGGAATGATGGGCGATGCGGAACTGCGCGATGCGCTGATGGACGGCCGCAACCGCGCCTGGAGCGGGCGGATTGCCGCCGCGATCGATGGCGGACGCAAGCCGTTCGTGGCTGTCGGCGCGGCGCATATGCTGGGGCCGCAGGGTCTGCCGGCGCTGCTGGCGGCGCGCGGCTTTCGGGTGGAACGCATACAGTAGTTGCTTTTCCACTCGTGCCTGCTAATGGCCCGCCCTTCCCCGACATGGTCATCCCTGGAGGCGTGGCGGGCGAAATGTGTATCCGTATTCGAAAGGCATTACCATGAGCGACGCTCTGAACCTGCCGGCCGAAGCGCGCGAACGGGCTGGCAAGGGAGCCTCCCGTGCACTGCGTCGCGCAGGCCGTGTCCCCGCCGTGATCTATGGCGGCAATGAAGAACCCACCACCATCCACGTGGAAGAGAAGCTGCTGATGCAGCAGCTGATGACCGGCCACTTCATGAACTCGATCATCAAGATCGAGGTCGGTGGCAAGACCGTCAGCACCCTGGCGAAGGACGTTGCGCTGCATCCGGTGAGCGATCGCCCGCTGCACGTGGACTTCTATCGCCTGGGCAAGGACGCCAAGTTCCACGTCTCGGTTCCGGTGGTCTTCATCAACGAGGAAGCCAGCCCGGGCCTGAAGCGCGGTGCCGTGCTGAACGTTGTCCGCCACGAGCTGGACCTGGTGTGCGATGCCGAGCACATCCCCAGCGAGATCGAGATCGACGTGACCGGCCTGGACGTGGGCGATTCGATCCACATCAGCCACGTGAAGCTGCCGCAGGGCGCCGCTTCGGGCATCACCGACCGCGATTTCACCATCGCCACCGTGGTGGCCCCGTCGGCTCTCCGTCGCGCTGACGCGGAAGCTGCCGAGGAAACCGCCGAGGCTTGAGCCTTTCCGGCATTTGCGACACAGCAGGGGGCCGGCAGCGATGCCGGCCCCTTTCTTTTTCAGGAGCCTGTCAGCGATGCAATTGTGGGTCGGCCTCGGCAATCCCGGACCGCAGTACGCGATGCACCGCCACAACGTGGGCTTCATGGCGCTGGACGTGATGGCCGATATGCACGGGTTCGGACCGGTGCAGAAGAAGTTTCAGGGCTGGCTGCAGGAAGGCCGCATCGGGCGCGAGAAGGTGCTGCTGCTGAAGCCCGCCACGTTCATGAACGAGAGCGGCCGCGCGGTGGGGGAAGCCATGCGCTTCTACAAGCTTGGGCCGGACGCGCTGACCGTGTTCCATGACGAGCTGGACCTGGCCCCCTTCAAGGTAAAGGTGAAGCGCGGCGGCGGCACGGCGGGCCACAACGGCCTGCGCTCGATCGATCAGCACCTGGGCCCCGATTTCCGCCGCGTGCGGCTGGGTATCGGCCATCCGGGGCACAAGGACCGGGTCCACGGCCACGTCCTGGGCAACTTCGCCAAGGCGGAGCTAGACCGCCTGACCGACATGCTGGCGGCCGTTTCTGCCGAGGCCCCGTGGCTGGCCGAGGGCGACGATGCCCGCTTCATGAGCGATGTGGCCCTGCGGATGCAGGATTGATCGCACCCGCGGGCAAACCGTCGGAATTCTTGACAGTAACAAGGTGTCCACATCACCGTTAACCAACCAAAACCGCAGAATTCTGCGATTGGCACGGCCTTTGCGACGTTTTTGGCACAAGTTTGTTTAGCTTCGTCATTTGCCAATCTTGGGGGTAACTCATGATCAAGAAGTCGTTCATCGCCATGGCTCTCGCCACTGCCGCTTTCGCAGCTACGCCGGCTTCGGCCACCTTCTCGTGGTGGGGCGGTTCGTCGGGCGGGCATACCCACAGCCCGGGTTGCGGCCACTACACCGGCAGCTCCAGCACCGGCTCGAGCACCTCGACCTCGTCGAGCTCGTCCAGCTCTTCCTCGACCAGCAGCTCGACCTCGTCGTCGACCACGGGCGGCACCACCGGCAGCACCAGCGGCACCCCGGTGCCGGAACCGGGCATGCTGGGCATGTTCGGCCTGGGCCTAGCCGGCATCGCTTTCGGTCGTCGCCGGATGCGCCGCGCGGCGCGCTGAGCCAAGTTTACGAAAACCTCTCCTGGTTTTCTTCGGCGGGCGGGTATCCTTCGGGGTATCCGCCCGCACCCGTCTGGGTCCGGGTGTTTCGGACTTGTGGCCCCTGCCCGCCTCACCTAAGGCGCAGCCCTACTCCTTAATCTGACGGGACACGCAAAATGGGATTCCGCTGCGGGATCGTGGGTCTGCCCAATGTCGGCAAGTCGACCCTGTTCAACGCCCTTACCGAAACGCAGGCAGCGCAGGCGGCCAACTATCCGTTCTGCACGATCGAGCCGAACGTGGGCAACGTGGGCGTGCCCGATCCGAGGCTGGACAAGCTGGCGGCGATTGCCGGCAGCCAGAAGATCATTCCCACCCAGCTCGGCTTTGTCGACATTGCCGGCCTGGTGCGCGGTGCTTCGAAGGGCGAAGGCCTGGGCAACCAGTTCCTTGGCAATATCCGCGAGGTGGACGCCATCGTCCACGTGCTGCGCTGCTTCGAGAACGATGACATCCAGCACGTCGACAACAAGGTGGACCCGATCAGCGACGCGGAAACGGTCGAAACCGAACTGATGTTGAGCGACCTGGAAAGCCTGGAGAAGCGCGTCCCGGCCGCGCAGAAGAAGGCCGCCCAGGGCGACAAGGAACAGAAGATCGTCGCCTCCGTGCTGGGCCAGGCGCTCGACCTGCTACGCGAGGGCAAGCCCGCCCGCCTGGTCGAGCCGAAGGATGACGAGGAAGCCCGCGTGTTCAAGCAGGCGCAGCTCCTCACCGCCAAGCCGGTGCTCTACGTGTGTAACGTGGAGGAAGAAAGCGCCGCCAATGGCAACGCCTTTTCCGCCAGGGTATTCGAGAAGGCCAAGGCCGAAGGCGCCAATGCCGTGATCGTCTCTGCCGCCATCGAGAGCGAGCTGGTGGGCATGGAGCCGGAAGAACGGCTGGTCTTCCTGGAAGAGATGGGCCTGCACGAAACCGGCCTCGCCCGCGTGATCCGCGCCGGGTATGACCTGCTGCACCTGATCACCTTCTTCACCGTCGGCCCCAAGGAAGCGCGCGCCTGGACCGTGCACACCGGCGCCAAGGCCCCGCAGGCGGCCGGCGAGATCCACACCGACTTCGAGCGCGGCTTCATCCGTGCCGAAACCATCGCCTACGACGATTACATCGCCCTCAACGGCGAAGCGGGTGCCAAGGACGCCGGCAAGCTGCGGCAGGAAGGCAAGGAATACGTGGTGCAGGACGGCGACGTGATGCACTTCAAGTTCAACGTCTGACGCGGCCCTAAAGGGCAAAAGGAAAGGCGCGGGAGGGTTACCCCTTCCCGCGCCTTCCCTGTTTTCCGGCCTGAGCCTGCGGGCGATCAGCCCTGCGAGGCGATGAAGGCCTGCCACAGCGCGGCCAGGCGCGCGCGGGCACCGCCAACCTGGGCAAGGGTGGCACTGGCTTCGGCCTTCTTGCCGCCGCGATACTCGGCAATGGCCTGGCGCATCAGGTCACGGTCGCGATCGGTCGAACCCTTGGTCAGGGCCATCTCGTACAACGCCTCGGCCTGGGCATAGTCACCCAGCGACATGTAGATCTCGCCCGCCTCGTAGGCTTCAAGGCCGGTCGCGGCCGACTGCGCCTCGCGCAGCAGTCCGGGGGCGGCACTGCGTTCCGGCCCGGCGCGCTCCGATGCCGTGGCGAAGTTCTCGGTATGGAACGAGTCGCTGGCCGGGATCACGTTGGTGCTGCTGCTGCGTTCCAGCACGCGCAGCACTTCGTTGGCCATCAGGCGCGCGTCGAGGCTGCCGACATAGGCGGCAACGTCGGCTTCCGCCGTCATGGCATTGGCTTCGTAGAGCAGGCGCATGGCGTCGGCCATGATCGGGCCGTTGCGCACGCCATCCTGGCTCAGCGCCACGCGCACGGCGTTGCGCACGTTGCGCGGGTTGGGATACTGCTGGACCAGCGGCACCGAGAAGGTGGCGGCAGCCTGCGGGTTCTGCGTTTCGATCGCGCCCTGAAGGCCATAGGTCAGCCACAGTTCGGGCACTGCAGCGCCGTTGGCGGCGGTCACCAGTTCCTCGGCCGACTGGCTCAGTTCGGGAAACTTCTGCTCCAGGAACAAGCTCTGCAGGATCTGCGTGCGCGGATCGATCGAGGGATCGGTGGCGGCCTGCGGCGGGGTGAAGCCCAGAGCCACGGCCTGGCGCAGCGCGGTGCGGCCGGCCTCGAATTCACGCGCCTGCAGCGCGAAGTTGCCGACGTAATAGTAGAACTGGCCCTGGTTTTCCGGGGCCACCTTGCCGCTGGCCAGCATCATTTCGATGCCCTGGCGCTGCAGGGCTACATCGCGCAGGTTCTGGCCCACCTGCAACAGCATGTTGCCGGCGGCATCCTTCTCGTCATTCGACACGGAAGCGGCCAGCATCGCCGGGATCAGCGGGCGGGCCGCGCTGAAATCGGTAGCGCCCGACTGGGTCACCGCCTGCACGGCGTTGTAGGCAGTGACGAAGGCTTCGCTGTATTCGGCCTGCGGCGCGCGCTGCTGGCGCTCGCGGCGGTTCTGCGCATCGGCGGCACCGGCCACGGCCACGCTGGCAAGCGCGGTGGCAAGGGCAAGCGCGCGCGCCAGGCTGGCAACCTTGCGACCGCCGGTGGAAACAGAAATGGCACCCATCTGTAAGCTCTCCTGAAGGCAAAACCGGCTTTTCCAGCCGACATTCGTGGGGGACAATGCGCCCATGCATGGGATCGATCCCGATTGCAATTGGGCACTAGGTATCCTGCGCTGAACGGTGTTTTAACGCCGGTGCACCCCTCCCGTTCAGCAAGTGTGGATAAAGGGCCCTACAGTCCCCACATGAGGGTCGGCGTGCTGGCCTAACCACCCCCCTTCCCCTAGGGTCCGGAGGCCTTTTCAAGCAAATGACAACAACAACAGGCGACACCCGCAGGTGAGCGACAACGACGACATTATCCCGTCCGGCAACGGTTCTGCAGTTCCGGGCGATTACGAGCGCATCGACATCGTCGATGAGATGAAGACGTCCTACCTCGATTACGCGATGAGCGTGATCGTCAGCCGCGCGCTGCCCGATGTTCGCGACGGCCTGAAGCCCGTCCACCGCCGCATCCTCTATGCCGCGCAGGAAGGCGGCTATGTCGCCGGGCGGCCTTACCGCAAGAGCGCCAATATCGTCGGCGACGTGATGGGTAAGTACCACCCGCATGGCGACAGCGCGATCTATGACGCGATGGCCCGCATGGTGCAGCCGTGGTCGCTGCGCGTTCCGCTGATCGACGGCCAGGGCAACTTCGGCTCCATGGACCCCGATCCGCCGGCGGCCATGCGCTACACCGAAAGCCGCCTGGCACGTGTGGCCAACATGCTGCTGGACGATCTCGACAAGGATACGGTCGATTTCGTCGACAACTACGATGCCTCGCGGCAGGAACCTTCCGTTCTGCCCGCCCGCTTCCCCAACGTGCTGGTCAATGGCACCGGCGGCATTGCCGTGGGCATGGCCACCAACATCCCGCCGCACAACCTGGGCGAGGTGATCGATGGCTGCCTGGCCTATATGGATAACCCGGCCATCACCTCGGAAGAGCTGATGCAGTTCATTCCCGGGCCGGACTTCCCCACCAGCCCGCTGATCCTGGGCCAGCACGGCGCGCGGCAGGCCTATACCACCGGCCGTGGCTCCATCCTGATGCGCGCCGCGCACGAGATCGAGAACACGCGCGGTGATCGCCAGTCGATCGTGCTCACCTCCATCCCCTACCAGGTGGGCAAGAGCGGCCTGGTGGAGAAAATCGCCGAAGCCGCCAAGGACAAGCGGATCGAGGGCATCTCCGACATCCGCGACGAGAGCAGCCGCGAAGGCGTGCGCGTGGTGGTGGACCTGAAGCGCGATGCCTCACCCGAGGTCGTGCTCAACCAGATCTGGCGCTATACCCCGGCGCAGGCCAGCTTCCCGGCCAACATGCTGGCGATCCGCGGCGGGCGGCCCGAAACGCTGACCCTGCGCGACATCATCCAGGCCTTCATCCAGTTCCGCGAGCAGGTGATCACGCGGCGCACCAAGTTCGAACTGAACAAGGCGCGCGAGCGGGCGCACATCTTGCTGGGCCTGGTCGTTGCCGTGTCCAATATGGACGAGGTGGTGGCGATGATCCGCTCCTCGCCCAATCCGGCAGAGGCGCGCAACCGCCTGCTGGCCAAGGAATGGCCGATCGGCGATATCGCCCAATACATTCGCCTGGTGGAAGCGATCGAGCCTTCGCTTGACGAAAGTGGCGGCACCTATCGCCTGTCGGACCGGCAGGTGAAGGCGATCCTGGACCTGCGCCTGCACCGCCTGACGGCCCTGGGCCGCGACGAGATTGGTGACGAGCTGAAGGAACTGGCCGTCGCCATCGAGGAATACCTGGCGATCCTGGCCGACCGTGCACGCCTGTACGAAGTGATGCGGACCGAGCTGGTCGAAATCCGCGATCTCTATGCCACCCCGCGCATGTCGCCCATCGCGCCTGCCTGGGACGGGATCGAGGACGAGGACCTGATCGAGCGCGAGGACATGGTCGTGACCGTGACCCTCGACGGCTACATCAAGCGCACCCCGCTCTCCACCTTCCGCGCCCAGAACCGGGGCGGCAAGGGCCGCAGCGGCATGAGCACGAAGGACGAGGATGCGGTGTCGAACATGTTCGTCACCAGCACCCACAACCCGGTGCTGTTCTTCTCCACCGCCGGCAAGGTCTATCGCCTGAAAGTTTGGAAACTGCCCGAAGGCGGGCCGAACACGCGCGGGCGTCCTATCGTCAACATGCTGCCGGCGCTGGACACGGGCGAGACCATCGCCACCGTGCTGCCGCTGCCGGAGGACGAGAGCACCTGGGGTTCGCTCAGCGTGGTCTTTGCCACGGCCAAGGGCAACGTGCGCCGTAACTCCATGGATGCCTTCGCCAACGTGCCCAGCAACGGCAAGTTCGCGATGCGCTTCGACGAGGGCAGCGATGACAAGCTGATCGGCGTGGCCCTGCTGGATGCCAGTGACGACGTGCTGCTGGCCACCCGTCAGGGCAAGGCCATCCGCTTTGCCGGGGACGAGGTGCGCGAATTCACCTCTCGCACCAGCACAGGCGTGCGCGGCATGACGCTGAAGGGCGATGACGAGGTGATCAGCCTCTCCATCCTGCACCGCGTGGGCACCAGCAGCGAGGAGCGCGAGGAATATGTCCGCTTCGCCCCGTGGAAGCCGGAGAAGGAAGGCGAGCTGACGATGGAGGCCGAGCGCTATGCCGAGCTGGCGGCGCGCGAGCAGTTCATCCTCACCGTTTGCGCCAATGGCTATGGCAAGCTGTCCAGTGCCTACGAATACCGCCGCACCGGGCGCGGTGGCCAGGGCATCACCAACATCGACAACATCGGCCGCAACGGCCCGGTGGTGGCCAGCTTCGCCGCCACGCAGAGCGATCAGTTGATGCTGGTGACCGACCAGGCCAAGCTGATCCGCATCGGACTCGGCTCGTTGCGCGTGATCGGGCGCGGGTCGGCGGGCGTGCGCCTGTTCACCGTGGCCGAGGGCGAGCATGTGGTCTCCGCCGTGCGCCTTGACGAGGAGGAAGAGCCGGAGAACGCGGCTGAGGAGGCGGTGGCTGAGGAGATGGCCGAGCGCGCGGCGAACGAAAGTGAGGACGAGGCTGGCGAGTAATCCTCGCCGGCGTCCCTGCCCTACTTCACCACCCGCAGTTCCGGTTCCTTCTTGCGTACGGTGTCGATCACGCCGGTGGCGATCAGCAGCACGCCCAGGTAGTACAGCGGCCAGACCATGTATTCGGGGAGGAAGTGCCCATCCAGCGGGCCCATGCGGGCAAAGATCAGCAGGTCGCTGAACAGGAACAGCATGGCCCCTGCCCCCACGCGATAGCGTGGAAAGGCGCTGGCCCAGGCGCTGGCGGCCATTGCGCCCAGGGCGACGGCATAGAGCGCCACCTGCCATGCCCCTTCTCGATCAGCCGGCAGCAGCCAGGCGATCAGCGGGGTAAGGCAGAACGTCATTCCCACCACCCAGCTCTGGCTGGACGTTAACGCCGCGCGGCGATGGCGCAGGAACAGCATCACGGCGAAGAAGTGGAACAGCAGGAACAGCAACCCGCCAATCTGCGTGTCGAACTCCATCGCCATGTCACCCGCTGCGGCCGCCGCCAGCGCCCAGCCCAGCAGCTTCACGTCCGGTCCGGAATGGCGCAGAAAGGCATAGAGCGCCAGGCTGCCCACCGCCGCGCCCTTCACCAGCATCAGGAACAGCTCCGGAAAACCGGTGAAGCGCAGGTAGTAATAGGCCAGCGCCGCCACCACGGACAGCAGCAGAAGCGGGCGTTTTTCGGCCAGGGCACGTCTCGACATGGCCCGCACTCTTGACCCCAAGCCCGCCGGTCTGCAAGCCGCGCGGATGGAATTCGATGTGCACATCATTGGTGGCGGCCTGGCGGGCAGCGAGGCGGCCTGGCAACTGGCGCAGCGCGGCATGCGGGTGCGCCTGTCGGAAATGCGCGGCAGCGGCCAGGGTGGGACCGATGCCCACCAGACCGACGGGCTGGCCGAACTGGTCTGCTCCAACTCCTTCCGCTCCGACGATGACGAGAAGAACGCCGTGGGCCTGCTGCATCATGAGATGCGGCGGCTGGACAGCCTGATCATGCGCGCGGGCGAAGTGGCCCGCGTTCCCGCCGGCAGCGCAATGGCGGTGGACCGCGACGTGTTCAGCGCCGAGGTGCAGAACGCGCTGGAGGCGCACCCCAACGTTACCATAGTGCGCGAGAGGGTAGACGAGTTGCCGCAGGCCGGCCTCACCATCGTCGCCACTGGCCCGCTGACCGCTCCCACCCTGGCCCAGTCCATCGTCAAGGCCACCGGCGAGGACCGGCTGGCCTTCTTCGATGCCATTGCCCCCATCGTCCACCACGAGACAATCGACATGTCGATCTGCTGGATGGCCGCGCGGTGGGACAAGGGGGGCAAGGACTACATCAACTGCCCGATGACCAAGGAGCAGTACCTCGCCTTCGTCGATGGCCTGAACGCCGCCGAAAAGGGCGAGTTCAAGGAATGGGAGGCTAACACCCCCTATTTCGAGGGCTGCATGCCGATCGAGGTGATGGCCGAGCGCGGGGTAGAAACGCTGCGCTTCGGCCCGATGAAGCCGGTGGGGCTGGACAACCCGCACTGGGCCACGCCCGAGCATCCCAACGGCCGCTGGCCCTATGCCGTGGTGCAACTGCGGCAGGACAACAAGCTGGGCACCTTGTGGAACATGGTCGGCTTCCAGACCAAGATGAAATATGCCGAGCAGGTCCGCCTGTTCCGCATCATCCCAGGGCTGGAGAATGCCGAATTTGCCCGCCTGGGTGGGATGCACCGCAACACTTTCATCAACTCGCCAGTGCTGCTTGACCGGCAGTTGCGGCTGAAGGGAGCGGAACACATCCGCTTTGCCGGGCAGGTTACCGGCTGCGAAGGCTATGTGGAATCGAGCGCCGTGGGCTTGCTGGCGGGCATGATGGCCGCCTATCAGGTGACGGGGCGCGAATGGATCGGCCCGCCGCGCACTTCGGCGATGGGCGCCCTGCTGGCGCACGTGACCGGCGATGCCGAGGGCGAGAGCTATCAGCCGATGAACATCAACTTCGGCCTCTTCCCGCCGTTGCCCGATGTCAACAAGAAGGCCCGCAAGGAGGCCTATACCGCGCGCGCAAAGTCCGATTTCGGCCAGTGGCTGGCCGCGCTGGAGCCTGTGCCCGCCTGATCAGCAGCGGCAGCGCGGCGTTGCCGCAGGGCGCGGCGCACTGGTGGCGAACTCGGCCGGGTTCAGCCACCCGTTGCCATCGCTGTCCATCCCGGAGAAGCGGGTGCTGGTGGCCACGGCCCATTCCTCGAAGGTCAGCAGGTTGTTGCCATCCTTGTCGAGCGCGCGGAACCCGTCGGTCCGGGTGGACATCATTTCGTTGCGGGTGATGCGCCGGTCCCGGTCGCGGTCATAGCGGAAGAAGCGCTGCTCCTCGCGCGTCAATTCGCTGGCTTCGGGCGGCGCGGGCCCGCGCATGTCCGCCACATTGGCGCTTGGCAGCGCGTTGGGGTCAGGGCTGCTCGCGGCAGGCTCCGGCGGCGGCGCGCCGCGTTCCACCGCTGCCCTGCCCTGCCACCAGAACAGGCCCACGGCGACCATCACCAGTGCACAGAACGCTCCCAAGACCAGGCGGTTCATGCCCCGCTCCCCCCAATTCCTGCCAGACCCGTTGCCCGCCAGACAGTTAGCGCCCCAACAGCCCGGTCCGCAAGGCCAGCAATCCGGCGCCCGCCCCGCCAAGCTCCGCCGATCCCCGCCGCAGCGCGCGGGCTGAAAGGGCATGGATCACGGCCAGCGGACGAAGCGCGCGCGGCAGGTTGGGCTTCTGCCACTTGCAGGCCAGCGCCAGTTGCCGCGCGGCCGCGGCCTCAGCTTCGGTTCCCAGATGCATGGCCAGGTCGAAATAGCTGGTCTCGCGGGCCGCCTGGGCCGCTGCATCGGCCGCCTGCGGGGCCCCGAAGGCCAGCGCCAGGGCACGCCAGGCAGCGGCGCGACCTGCCGCGAATTCGTCCACGCCGGCGGCAGTCAGGTCCTCCGCCAGCAGGGCTTCCCATCCGTCAACCAGCGGCACGAAGTCCCGGGGTGCCACTTCACCATTTCTCAACAGGCCCAGCAGCGGCTCACCGGCAGGCCACAGTGCCGGATCCTCGCCCAGCCGGTCGCGCCACCAGGCCAGCTTGATCTGGGCGATCATCACCTCGCCCTGCGCCTGCAGGATGCCCGCCAGTCGCCGGTCGAGCAGCCACAGCGCCCCCACCAGCGTGCGGGCACCGCGCGGCGCATAGCTGAGCGCGAGTCGCTGCGGCAACGGCAGCGCATCGGCGGCGAAATCGGTGGCGGGGTCGGACATCGGCGCACCCTTCCGGCCCGCCCGCCCAAAGGTCAAGGCAGCGCGCGCAGCCATGATCGCGCAAGACGGTGGTTTACAGACCGGTAACCAGTTTTGGGAACACGAAGGACACCAAATTCCTTGCAAAGCCCGTTCAGAACTAGGTGCCAAGGCGGGAAACAAGTGCAATGCTAAGCTCCCTCAAGCGTCTCGCAAACGATCTGCGTAACTGCTCCAGCGGCAATGCCACGCTCATCGTGGCTCTTGGCGCGCCGGTGCTGATCGGCGGCGCGGGCCTGGGTGTCGACTTAACCCAGTGGTACATGTGGAAGCGCGAGCTGCAGTTCGCCGTGGACCAGGCCGCCGTGGCCGGGGCCTGGGCGCGCACCAACGATGCCACGTCCGCCACCTATGCCACCCGCGCGACGCAGGAATTCACCGCGAACCTTTCGGTTACCGAGGACTTTGCCGCCACGCCGCAGGTGTCGCTGGCCAACTATTCGGGCGGCAGCAACAACTCGGTGATCGTCTCGGCCTCAGCCACCAAGGCCCTGCCCTTCAGCAGCTTCGTCAGCGGCACCACGGCCACGATCACCGCCTATGCCCAGGCCAGTTTCACGCGCGGGGCCACGTTCACTTCGTGCCTGATCGCGGTGGACGAGGACGAGGACGGCGCCATCACCATCGGCGGCAGCGCCAGCCTTACTGCGGGCTGCGGCATGGCCGCCCTCTCGAGTGACCCGAATGCGGTGATCGCCAACGGTAACCCCACGGTGGATGCCGGCTGGATCCTGGCGCGGGGCGGGATCGACGACTGGTTCTCGACCAATACCGATGATGTCATCATCGAGAACATGGATGGGCTGTACGATCCGTTCGAGAATCTCACCCCGCCCAACCCGACTGAAAGCCAGGTGCAGCGCACGTACAGCTGTGCAACCTCGGCCGGCACCACAAGCGCCACGGTGGGCACGGTCACCACGATGACCTATGCCTATTTCCGTGGTTCGAACTCGAACAACGCGACGGCCTACACCTATGGCAGCCCCAAGCCGAACACGACAAGTTCGAACACCAAGTATAACCAGATCGTCAGCAACTCCACCCAGGCGGGGTCCAGTACCGCCACGTCGACCTCGTGGACGCACGTTTCTGGCAGCGGCAGCAACAAAATCTGGGAACGGCGGATCACCCAGATCACCACCACCTATTCCGATGTGGTGACAACCGGCGGCACGGTGGGCGGCAGCGTGGTGCCCGGCACCTACAGCGACATCTTCGTGAGCTGCAACACCACTTTCGCCACCGGGGTCTACATCATCGACGGCGGCGGGCTGGACCTGACCAGCCAGTACGAGGTGACCGGCAATGGCGTGATGTTCGTGCTGAAGAACGGCGCTTACATAAAGATCCGCGGCGGCTCGACGATCAACCTTACCGCGATCCAGGCATCGGACCTGATTGCCCGCGGCGTCAGCACTACCGATGCGAACGCCCTGGCAGGGATGCTGGTGTTCGAGGACCGCGATTCCGAGGGAACGAGCCGGAACGACATCAACGGCAATTCCACGACCATTCTCAACGGCACGCTCTATTTCCCCGTCAGCAACATCACCTTCTCGGGGACGGCACAGGTGACCAGCCAGTGCCTGATGATCGCTGCCAACACCATCACGCTGACCGGCACCACCAACATGTCGACCTTCTGCCCCAGCGGTTCTTCGGAAGACACCACGGTGGCAACCACCATCGGCGAAGTGAAGCTGGTGGCATGATGCGCCGCGCCCTCTCCCTGCTGCGCCGGGCCCTGCGCTGCCAGGCCGGATCGATGGCCATCGAAACGGCCATTATCGCCCCGGTGCTGATCGCGCTGTCGATCGGCGGGTTCGAGATCGGCTCGATCGTGGCCCGCCAGACGGAACTGCAGAGCGCGGCGGCCGAGGCTGCGGCCATCGTGCGTGCGGCCACGCCTGCAACCTCGGAGGAGCGCACCGCCATCCGCGACGTGGTGGCGACGTCTACCGGCCTTAGCACCGGCCAAGTCAGCGTAACCGAAATCTACCGCTGCGCCGATGCCACGGCCTATGTGACCAGCGAGGCCGATTGCAGCACCGGCGTGGTGATCAACAAGTTCATCCGCCTGGCCATTGCCGATACCTATCATCCGCTGTGGGCCGAATTCGGCATCGGATCGGAGCTGACGTTTGACGTCACCCGTACGGTGCAGGTGGGATGATGCGTCGGTTGCTCGCCACCCTGGCCGGCCTGCGGCGCGATGATCGCGGGGCGATGGTGGTGGAATTCGCGCTGCTGGCGCCGGCCTTCCTGGTCATGATTTTCGGGGTGATGTACGTAGGCATGGGATTGCAGAACTATAACGCAATCCGCAACCTTTCGGCCGACATAGCGCGCCAGGCGCTGGTGCAGCAGCAGAACGGCAATACGCTGTCCCCTTCGCAGATCCGCACTTTCGCGTTCTCGCGGGCGGGTGGCGCGCCCTACATGCTCGATCCTTCGCGGCTGGAGGTGCGGGTGGATGATGCCGCCACCCAGCGGATTACCGGCGTGCGCGAACTGGAGATCGTGGTAACCTACCAGGTGGACAACATGCTGGAGTTCGCCGGCATCCCTGCCCCCTTCTTCACCTACACGCGCCCAGTCTTCCTCAGCACGACCTGACACCTTGGCGAAAAGGCCAGAAGTGTAAGCATATTAACCATGTCCCTTGGGGATAGCCTTACGCCCTGTGCCCTATGAGGCCGAGCATGATGGCAGTGTCCTTCCAATCATGGCGACGCGGGGCAGCCCGGTTCCTTGCGCGGCTATCGCGCGAGACGGCGGGTAACGTCATCATCATTGTGGCGGCATCGCTGTTTCCGCTGCTGGCACTGGTCGGCAGCGGGATCGACATGGGGCGCGGCTATCTTGCGGAGACGCGGCTGCAGCAGGCCTGCGATGCCGGCGTGCTGGCCGCCCGCAAGCGCCTGGGTACCGCGGCTGCGGTAAGCACCACCATCCCTTCGTCCGCGGCAGACACCGGGCAGCGGTTCTTCAACCTCAACTTCCGCAACCGGTCCTACGGCAGCAATACGCGCAGCTTCTCGATGCGGCTGAACGAGGACTATTCGGTCAGCGGCACGGCCACGGCCGATATCGAGACCACGGTGATGGCCGTGTTCGGCTTCGAGAGCATCCCCGTCTCCGTCGCCTGCCAGGCCCAGATCAACATGGGCAACATGGACGTGATGATGGTGCTGGATACAACCGGCTCGATGTCGTGGACCAATCCCGGTGACAGCCAGACCCGCATCCAGGCCCTGCGCGCCACGGTGAAGAGCTTCTATGCCCAGATGGAGGCCAGCAAGACCCCGGGTTCGCGCATCCGCTATGGCTTCGTGCCCTATTCCACCAACGTCAATGTTGGCCACCTGCTTCAGGACGACTGGCTGGTGGACGAGTGGAACTACAACTACCGCCTGCCCCGCTCGGCCGGTGGCACAACGACCAGGCCGATCTACGAAACCCGATACACCTACATCAGCGGCACCTTCACCAACACCTCATCCTACGTCGCGTCCTCGTGCCCTGCCTCTACGCAAGCGCGCGAGGTGCTTAGCGAAACCGTTGATGCCGACGGCTGGACCGTCCAGCAAATCAAGGAAACCGGAACCCGCTACAACTGCTCGCAGATCGATGCCAACACCTACACAGTGTCGGGCACAACCTATAACGACCACCGGTTCGCCTGGGCATCCCGTCAGACCGGCATGGAGACTGTCGACAACTTCGAATGGCGCTATGCCTCGATGCCGGTAGACCTCGACTTCCTTGAAAGCTCGAACAGCACCACCGTGCCGATGGGGGGCACGCCGCTGGCGCCCACCGATGTCACCGTGTCTTATCGAGGCTGCATCGAGGAGCGCAGCACATACGAGATCAACAACTACGGCAACGTCGATCTTGGCCGGGCATTGGACCTGGATATTGACCGCGTGCCAGATCGCAATAATCCCGACACCCAATGGCGCCCCATGCTCAACGAACTGAGCTATCTGCGTGAGGTTCGCACCAACGGGCAGGGCATGTTCACGCCCGGACCAGTCAGGAGTCCTTTGGAATTCGTAAATTCCTGGTGGTGGGGTTATGGCGCCTGCCCGCAACCGGCGCAGAAGTTGCAGGTGATGACGGCCGCCCAGATTGCCACCTATGTCGATAATCTGGTGCCCCAAGGCAGCACCTACCACGATATCGGCATGATCTGGGGCGGCCGCCTGCTTTCCGCCACCGGTCTGTTCGCCGCTGAGAACGCAGACGTGGGCAACGTGCCCACCACCCGCCACATGATCTTCCTGACCGACGGCGAGACCGCGCCGCTCGACATCTCCTATGGCTCCTACGGCATCGAGCCCCTCGACCGGCGGCGCTGGCGGCCCACCTCCAGCATGAGCCTGACGCAGACGGTGGAAGCGCGCTTCAGCTTCGCCTGCGAGGAAGTGAAGCGCCGCAACATCCAGGTCTGGGTGGTCAGCTTCGGCACCAGTGCCAATGCGATCATGCAGAACTGCGCCGGCTCGGGCCACTATTTCGTGGCCGCCAATGCCGCCGAATTGCAGAACACCTTCAGCGAAATCGCCCGTCGCATGGCGGCGCTGCGGATCACCCGCTGATGGCCCGCATCCGCCTTTACCGCCGCATTGTCGCCCTGCGTGCCGACACCGGCGGGGCTGCGGTGGTGGAGTTCGCCCTGATCGCCCCGGTGCTGATCATGGCCCTGATGGGCATGTTCGACCTCACCTACAACATCTACACCTCCGCCATGCTGGAAGGATCGATCCAGAAGGCCGCGCGCGATTCCTCGGTAGAGGATGCCGATGCCGTGGTGGACAACCGCGTCACCAGCGCAGTGAAGTCCATCGCGCCGGATGCCACCCTTACCTTCAGCCGCCGCGCCTATGACACCTATGCCAATGTCGCGCAGCCGGAAGACTTTACCGACCTTGACAACAACGGGGCCTGCAATGCCGGCGAGCCGTTCGAGGACGTGAACGGCAACAACACCTGGGACCGGGACCGGGGCAGCTCCGGCTTCGGCGGCGCGCGCGATGCGGTGATGTACGAGGTGACGGTCAGCTATCCGCGGCCCTTCCCCATTTCGCGCTTTGTCCCGGGCATGGACGCACGGGTGACGACCGTGGCGCGCACGATCCTGCGCAACCAGCCCTTTGGCATGCAGCAGACTTCGGTGCGGGTGGGCAACTGCACATGACCGCAAGCCCCCCTGCCCGCCCCTTGCGCGCCCTCGCCGCCCGCCTGCGGGGCTGCACCGCCGGCCTGGCCGCGACCGAGTTTGCCCTGACCTTTCCGATCATCCTCGCCCTGGGGCTGACCGGGCTGGAGCTGTGCAACCGCACGATCGTGACCATGCAGGTCAACCAGCTGGCCGTGCAGCTGGCCGACAACGCCTCGCGCATCGGTGACGAATCCATGCTCCAGGACCGGCGGATCTACGAAAGCGATATCCAGGACCTGTTCTATGGCGCGGAGCTGCAGGCTGGCCCGTCGTTGAACCTCTATGGCCAGGGGCGGGTGATCCTCAGCAGCCTGGAAGTGGTGCCCGGCACCAACAACCAGTATATTCACTGGCAGCGCTGCATGGGCGCGCTGCGTTCCAATTCAACCTATGGCAATGAGGGTGACGGGCGGAACGGCGGCTTTCCCGGCATGGGCCCCCCGGGCGAGGAAGTGCTCGCCTTTCCCGACGAAGCGGTCATGTTCGTGGAGCTGCATTACGAATACAAGCCGATCATCGGCAATCCGTTTGGCAGCCCATCACAGATTCATTCGCGCGCCAGCTTCACCGTGCGCGATGACCGCGACCTGTCACAGATTTACCAGAAGGACGCATCGAACCCGGCGACGGTGGCATCCTGCGGCAGCTATGGCACCACCAGCTACAGCGATCCCCTGCCTGCCGGATCCAGTTCCAGCTCCACATCGAGCACATCGTCGACCAGCACAACCAGTGGCGGAACCTCGGCTAGCTCCACTACGACGGGCGGCACTACAACCACGGGTAGCAGCACAACCACCGGAGGAACGAGCACGACATCGGGCAGCTCGACCACCACGTCCGGCGGCTCCAGCACTTCGGGCGGGACGACCTGCACCTTCCTGATGCGGCTGCTGTTCCTCTGCTGACAGGCAGGTAACCGGCCGGGGCACACCGCCCCGCGCCGGTATTGCTGCCCTATCGACTCAGCCCTTGTAGCAGACCTTCTTTGCGGCCGTGACGATGCGCGAGGCATCGATCAGCGCCAGCTTTTCCAGGTTCGCGGCATAGGGCAGCGGCACGTCCTCGTTGCACACCCGAATGACCGGTGCGTCGAGCAGGTCGAAGCCCTGCTCCATGCACACTGCAATCACTTCCGACGCGATCGAGCAGGCCGGCCAGCCTTCCTCGGCCACCACCAGGCGGTTGGTTTTTGCCAGGCTGTCGAGGATGGTCTGGCTATCGAGCGGGCGCAGGGTGCGCAGGTCGATCACTTCGGCATCGATGCCTTCTTCCGCCAGCTTTTCAGCTGCTTCCAGCGCAAACTTCACACCGATGGAGTAGGACACGATGGTCACGTCGGCACCTTCGCGCATGATCCTCGCCTTGCCGATCGGCAGCACGTGATCGTCAAGCTGGGCCAGCTCGAAGCTGTTGCCGTAGACAAGCTCGTTTTCCAGGAAGATCACCGGATCGTCACTGCGGATGGCCGCCTTCAGCAGGCCCTTGGCATCGCTCGAATCGTACGGAGCGATAACGATCAGGCCCGGAACGCTGGCATACCACGGGGCATAGTTCTGGCTGTGCTGCGCGGCCACGCGGCTGGCCGCGCCGTTGGGGCCGCGAAACACCACCGGGCAACGCATTTGGCCGCCCGACATGTAGTTGGTCTTGGCCGCCGAGTTGATGATGTGGTCAATCGCCTGCATGGCGAAGTTGAAGGTCATGAACTCGACCACCGGGCGCAGGCCGCCCATCGCCGCACCCGTGCCGATGCCGGCAAAGCCGTATTCGGTGATCGGCGTGTCGATCACGCGCTTGGGGCCGAATTCCTCCAGCAACCCTTGCGTCACCTTGTAGGCACCCTGGTATTCGGCCACTTCCTCGCCCATTACGAAGACGCGCGGGTCACGGCGCATTTCCTCGGCCATGGCATCGCGCAGCGCCTCGCGCACGGTCAGCTTGATCATGTTGGTGCCGGCGGGAATTGCGGGGTCTTCCACCCTTGCGGCCGGGGCCGGGCGTTCGGCGGGTGCCGCCGCCTCGGGAGCCGGGGACGGAGCGCTTTTTGCTGCGGCCGCAGGCGATGCAACGGGCGCCGCCACCTCGCCCTCGCCGTTCAGCACGGCGATTACCGTGCCCACCTTCACGCCTTCGGAGCCTTCGGGAACCAGGATCTGGCCCACGGTGCCCTCGTCGATGGATTCGAACTCCATCGTCGCCTTGTCGGTCTCGATCTCGGCCAGCACGTCGCCGGCTTTCACGCTGTCGCCTTCCTTCACCAGCCACTTGGCCAGCGTGCCTTCCTCCATCGTGGGGGAGAGCGCGGGCATCTTCAGTTCAATCGCCATCTCAGTAGGTCCCCACCAGCACGTCGGTATAGAGTTCGGACGGAGCCGGTTCGGGCGACTTTTCGGCAAAGTCAGCCGCCTCGGCCACGCTGGTGCGAATGTCCTTCTCGATATCCTTCAGCCGGTCTTCCGAAACGCCCAGCTTGAGCAGTTCGGCCTTGGCCATCTCGATCGGGTCGCTCTTCTCGCGAACGCCCTGCACTTCCTCGCGGGTGCGATACTTGGCCGGGTCGGACATGGAGTGGCCGCGATAGCGATAGGTGTTGAGCTCCATCAGCACCGGCCCGTTGCCGCCGCGCACGTGTTCCACCGCGATGCGGGCGGCCTGGTGCACTTCCAGCACGTCCATGCCGTTCACTTCCATGCCGGGAATGCGGAAAGCCGTGCCGCGGCGATAGAACTCGGTCTCGGCGCTGGAGCGCTTGACGCTGGTGCCCATGGCGTACTGGTTGTTCTCGACCACGAAGATAATCGGCAGGCCCCACAGGCTGGCCATGTTCATGGTTTCATAGACCTGGCCCTGGTTGGCCGCACCGTCACCGAAGTAGGCCATGCACAGGCCGCCATCCTCGTTGTACTTGTGGGCAAAGGCCAGGCCCCCGCCCAGCGACACCTGCGCGCCGACGATGCCGTGGCCGCCGTAGAAGGCATGCTCGGTGCTGAACATGTGCATCGAGCCGCCCTTGCCCCGGCTGATGCCGGCTTCGCGCCCGGTCAGTTCGGCCATGATGATCTTGGGATCGATGCCATAGGCCAGCATGTGGCCATGGTCGCGATAGCCGGTGATCACGCTGTCCTTGCCTTCGTTCAGCGCGCTTTGCAGACCCACCGCAACCGCTTCCTGGCCAATGTACAGGTGGCAGAAACCGCCGATCAGGCCCAGGCCATATAGCTGGCCGGCCTTCTCCTCGAACCGGCGGATCAGCAGCATCTTCTGGTAGAAGCCCAGCAACTCTTCCTCGCTGGCGTTGAAGCGGCGGTCCTTCTCGAACCGTTCCTGCAGGCTGCGCAGCTCGAAATTGTCGCCATTACCGGCATTTGCCGCAGACTTTGCGGTCTTGCCGCCAGATGCAGAAGAAGAAGCTGATCGTGCCAAAATCCACCATCCCGATGCGCGCCGGAGGGGCCGGCGCCGCTTGCCGTTCGGCTATAGGCAGATCATCGGCGGCCATGCAACGGGGCGAATCAGCAATGAACCGATGCGGTTAGAAAAGCTGCAAGTGGGTACCCGCGCGGTTTGCGCGGAGGGAGCTACTGCTCCAGATCGATGACGTATTCGTCAGGGTGGGCGACGTTGAGGTTCTGCCGCACCTGCTCGCTGGCAAGGTCCGGATCGACATGATCAGGGTCCAGCAGGTCAACCCGGTTGCGCAGCACGGCACGCTGCTGTTCCAGCGCGGCGATCTGTTGTTCGCGATGATCCAGCAGGGCAGACTGCTCGCTCCACGCCAGCAGGCCGAACGGGCCAATCAGCGCCATGGCCCCCAGCCCCAGCAGCCATGCCAGGGAGAACCACTGCATGCGTTTCTCGCGCCGGGCCGATTGAGCGTTCATGATGCAACAGAATCATACTTCAGGCGGCGATTCAAGCACTTTCGCCGGTGTTCGTTGACGGTGCCAGAACATCTCCCCCGTAGTGCCTTGCGAATTTCCGGAGCGCAGGCTGCCAAATTGTTGATTAAGCCCAGCGCAAGTTACTTGCCTGTAACGCCGGGCAAGGCCACTAGGGGGCATCGCAAGGGAGACCCATCCGATCATGTTCGCGCAGCGCGTAGCCATCGTTCTCGCCGGCAGCAGTGCCCTCGCCTGCCTGCCTGCTCCGGCTTTTGCCCAGGTGCCGGAAGGGGTCACCCTCAATATCCTGCGCGAGTGTTCGCGGATCGATGATCCCTCTGCTCGCCTGGCCTGCTATGATAACAACATGCGCGCGGCTGGCGGCCAGGCCCGGAACACCATCCCGGGCCAGGTACAGGTGCAAGGTGGCGGTGCGGTAAGCACGGACGGCCGCCCGGCAGGTTTCGGGCGCGAGGACCTGCCCGTGCCGCAGGCAGCACAGGCCCAGAGCTATGGTCCGGACGAGATTACGGCCACGGTCACCGAAGTGACCCAGCGTGGCCCCGGCATCTATCTGCTGACGCTGGAAGGCGACGCGCAGTGGGTGTTCACGGAAGGCGTCAGCATGTCGTACAACCCGCCGCGTCGCGGATCGCGGGTGGAAATCATGCGCGGCGCGATGGACAGCTTCCTGCTTCGGTTCGACAATCAGGAGTCGGTGCGCGTCCGCCGGGTCCAGTGAGGCTTGCAGGGCTGCCGCTTCAGCGGTGCCCCAGTTCCTCATAGGCCCGTTCGCGCTCCAGCTGGATCACGGCGTTGCGGCGGATCTTGTCGAAGGTCGCCAGGAATTCGTCCCGCTCGGTTTCGGATAGCGGCCCCAGCAGGAATGCGCTGCGCTGGCGGCTGGCATCCTGGATCACGTTGAACAGGCGGGCGCCCTCCTCCGTTGGGCTGAACCGTCCGTGGCGCCGGCCCGGCCCGCCCTCGCGTTCCACCAGCCCGCGCTCGATCAGCGCGTTGACCGTGCGTCCCGCCTGGCTGTGATCGCGATCGATCCGGTCGACCAGCACGTGCCAGTCGATCGGCGGAGCCAGCCCGATCTCGTTGAGAACCCAGGCTTCGAAGCTGGACAGGCCCGTCAGCCGCTTGAACGTCAGCGAGCCGCTGCGGCTGAAATAGGAACTGAGCGTCATCAACGGCGAGATGATGCGGCTGCGGTCCATCACGATCCGATCGCCGCTGCCCTCGCTTTCCACCGCTGCGCCGGGCCGCGGGAAGTTGGACGGCTCCTGCCCCTGGCTGAGGCTGCGCTCCTGCTCATAGAGCAGCACGGACTGTTCCAGCAGCTTCTCGATCACGTTGAAGAAGCGCGCCAGTTCGGCATCGCCGATGTCGAAGGTCAGCTCACGGTTGCGCAGGTCCGCCAGGCGCAACAGGCGCACCGCGTGTTCCTGCCCCTTGCGGGTGAGCGAAAGCGGCGAGCGAAGCTGTTCGCGCTCGACCAGCCTGATCTCCAGCAGCCGCTTGACCGACCGGCTGACCTGGGCCTTGTCCACCCCCACCGCCGCCGAGATGCCGGCCGGCACCAGTGGGCCAAGATTATGCAGCAGGAACAGGATGCGCCGGTCCAGCTCGATCAGGTCGAGCTCGCGCGCATAGGCCATCTCGGCACTTTCGCGCACCTTGAACAGCAGTTGCCACAGTTCGCTCTGGATCACCGAGGTGGCGGGGCGGCCGGCGGTGCCGGATGCCTTGGCCGGCTCGAGCCCGTTGAGGATGATGTTCAGGCGAAGGGCGAATTCCGAGGGCGGAGAGTCGGGTGCGCCCCCGCCACTCGCCTGGCGTTCTGACGAAACGCTGCCGATAACATAGGCCTCGACGATCTGGATAGCTTCGGCTGCCATCGGCCCAAGGCCTGCGACGATCGTTTCCATCGCCGGGGGTGCACAGGGCATGGGATCATCCGTGCCGCATTGACCGGTCAGGATGGCCGAGCGCAAGTCCAGCGCACGTTCGATCAGGCTGCTGCGCCAGTCAGGGCCGGCGACCGCGTCGCGATCCTGGTGCACCCCTTTTCCCAAACCCCGAACTCCCCAAACTATCCGAAGTAAGACAGCACATTCCGCCTGCTTTGGCTATGGCGGACGTTGTCAACCATTCGGCAAATCTGCCTTCTGCCTGACAGGTCGCCCCGAAGGGCCCGAAGGGCGGCGAATTGGAGCGGATGTTATCAACCTTTTCACCCGGCGGAAGTTGGCAGGGCGATGCAGGTAAGCAACACCCGGCCGGGCTCGCCACACTCTATCACATGTTACCATGTTGTGTTTAAAGCACTTTTATTCGTATTACGATCGGTGACGAGGCCTGCGGCGCGCCGGTTTTGGCCGCATTTTTCGGGACATAGTCAAACGGCGCTCCGGAATGTGGGGGAAGGCAGGCTAGACACAGTCAACAAGCGACAATATGCAGGCCAGGCACGGCAACAGGCGATTCATGGCCTGACCGTTGGGGGAAGGAATCAATGAGTGCAGCATATTCCTGCGCCAGTCGCATGCGGAGCGCTGTAGCGCTCCGGGCGGATGATTCCCGCAACCTGTCCTATCTTTTCGGTGTGCCCGCCCTGCTCTGCAGGTGAGCATCGTGCGTGGCCCGATGCCGCGCGACCGGAACGGAAGGAACGCAAAATCGCGGGCGGCATCAGCCGCCAACGTTAAAGTGAAGGGAGCACGAAGTGAGAGGTTTTAACAACAAGCGGGTCGTCAAGGCCCTGCTGCTGGCAGGTGGAGCCAGCGCCATTGTCACTGCCATTCCGGCAGCGGCACAGGAAGATGGTGCGAACTCGGACGACCGCATCGTCGTGACCGGTTCGCGCATCCGCGTGCAGGACTACGAGTCCAACAGCCCGATCGTCACCGTCGGTGCCGACCTGCTGGAGAACTCGGGCACTTCGTCGGTCGAAGTGAACCTGAACCGCCTGCCGCAGTTCGTGCCTGAAAAGACCCCGACCCAGGGCGGCGACATCCAGGCAACCCCGACCAACACCCCGGGTTCGGCCACCGTGTCGCTGCGCGGCATCGGCTCGAACCGCAACGTGGTGCTGATCGACGGTCGCCGTGCAACCCCCGGCAGCGCCAGCATGGCGGTGGACATCAACACCCTGCCTTCGGCCGCCATCGAGCGCGTCGAAATCATCTCGGGTGGTGCGTCCTCCACCTACGGTGCCGACGCCGTCGGCGGCGTGGTGAACTTCATCCTCAAGAAGAACTTCGAGGGTATCGAGTTCAGCGGCCGTTACGGCATCACCCAGGAAGGCGACGGGGCGGAATACGACCTCAGCGCGCTGATGGGCACCAACTTCGCAGACGGGCGCGGCAACATCAGCCTCGCCATGTCGACCTCGGACCGCAAGGCGTCCTACCGTGAAGACCGCAGCTGGTACAACGAGCTGTGGGCCAACCCCAATGTGGGCGGCAACTACTTCTTCCCGACCTATTCGGGCATCACCCAGACGGGTGCCAACGCCCAATACCAGGCGCTGCTGAACGCCATGTTCCCGAACCGCACGCCGGGCACCAACGTGTCGGCCACCGGCTCGCTGTATTTCCTGCCGGACGGCACGCCGTTCACTTTCGGCAACAGCGCGGCAGGCGTTTCGGGCGTGTCGAACTTCCCGACCAGCCTGATCGATGGCCAGGAAACCGTGCGTTCGTCGCTGGGCGGCATCTCGCAGAACTTCCAGGACGATTACCTGAACCTGCCGCTGACCCGCTACAACTTCTATGTGCGCGGTTCGTACGACATCAATGACTGGGTGTCGGCGATTGCCCAGGGCTATTTCAGCACCTCGCACACCGAAACCGTCCAGCAGCCGGGTCCGATCGTGGGTGGCTGGAACGTGGTGGTCCCGCGTTACATCAGCGGCGTCAACGGCGCCACGGTGAACGATGCGACCTGGCTGCCGGCTAACCTGACGGCGCTGCTCAACGCTCGCGGAACGACTGTTGCTCCGCTGGCTCCTCAGGGCGCAGCAGAATCCGCTGTGGATTACGCGGCACGTCAGGCAGCGTATCAGCGGCTGCTTGACTCGACGGCGTGCCTCGCGGCCGGCCAGGGCTCGGCGGATGCCAACAACTTCGTTTCGCAGCGGGCGTGTTCGTGGTCGCCGACCGGCTATGTGCCAGGCCTCGGCAACCGCGAGGTTATCACCGACAACTACACGTACAACATGGTGTTTGGCCTCCAGGGCGTGATCCCGGGTTCCGACTGGAGCTGGGACATCACATGGAACCGCGGTGAATCGGCCACCAACTTCATCACCACCGGTGTTGCCTCGCTGGAGCGCCTGCGCGCGGTGATGTCTGCGCCGAACTTCGGCGCTGGCTTCGTGCGCCAGGGCAACGCTGCGGGTGGTGGCTTCGGTGCAAACCGGGCAACCTGCACCACCGGCCTCAACCCGTTCTCGGGCGTGACGCCGTCGCAGGATTGTATCGATGCGGTGAACGCCGACCTGAAGGAAACCGGCACCATGCGGCAGACCGTGTGGGAAGCCAACATGGAAGGGTCGCTATTCGACCTGCCCGCCGGTGAAATGCGCGCAGCCATCGGCGCGTCGTATCGCGAGAATCTCTATGAGTTCCGCGAAGACACGCTGAAGGAAGTGACCAGCAGCTTCCTCGACCAGGCTCTGGGCATCTACCCCGCCCGCAGCATCGACGAGCAGATCAGCAACCGCGATGTGTACGGCGAAGTCTCGATCCCGCTGCTGCACGATCTGCCGCTGATCCAGCAGTTCGACCTGGTCGGCGGTATCCGCTACACCGACTCCAGTCAGACCGGTGGCAGCACCACCTGGAAGGTTGAGGCTAGCTGGGAAGTGACCGACTGGCTGCGCTTCCGTGGCGGCTACAACCGCGCAGAGCGTGCGCCGAACATGGGCGAACTCTACTCGTTCACCCAGAACTTCGGCCTGCTGACGGGCGGCGATGCCTGCTCCACCGGCAACCCGTTCTCGTATTCGGCCAACCCGGCCAATGCGAACGGCAACCGCGTGAAGGCCCTGTGCGTGCAGTTGATGGACAAGACCCGCATCCCGGGTCAGCCGCTCAACTCCGAGCTGTACTACGGCAACGGCCTGCCCTCCACCGATCCGGCGTACATCGCCCCGTCGGCGGGTTCGACCAGCACGTCGACTGCTCCGGGCTTCGCGTTCCCCTACTTCGTGGGCAACCCGAACCTGACCAACGAAACGGCCAAGACGATCACGGCGGGCATGGTGCTGGAATCGCCGGTTGCCAGCGGCGCCTTCAGCGGCATGCGCCTGGCGGTCGACTACTACAACATCAAGGTGAACGATGCGATCGGTCTGCTGTCCGGTCAGACGCTGCAGCAGCTGTGTCTGGACCCGGCCTTCAACCCGACGTTCGATCCGAACAGCTTCGCCTGCGAAAACTTCCAGCGTGGTACGGGTGGCGGCATCGGCGCAGTGCGCCTGGCCTACACCAACTCGGCGGCGTTCCGCACGTCGGGTATCGACGCCCAGCTGGATTGGCGGATGGACGTGGGTCCGGGCACGCTGAGCCTGAACACCGTGTTCAACTACCTGATGTCGCTGCGGTCTTCGCCGTTCTACTCGGGTGTGCCGGCCGCTTCGCAGACGCCGTTCCGTCAGCTCGCGGGCACTTTCGCGGCTCCGGATGCCGGGCTGCAGTCGTTCGCCTACCGTTACAAGGTGCTGACCAACGTGAACTATCGCCTCGATCAGTTCTCGGTGGGTCTGCAGTGGCGTCACCTGCCGTCGATCAAGTCGGGGAACACCAACACCGGCTACGGCTCGTACGACCTGTTCAACCTGAACAGCTCGTATGCCGCGACCGATAACGTGACGGTGCGCTTCGGTATCGACAACCTGTTCAACCGCGGCCCGGTGTTCGGCAACACCAACCCGCTGGCCAACCCGGCAGCCTTCCAGCTGAGCGGCGGAGGCTATGATGCGCAGAACTACGACATCGTCGGTCGCCGGTTCTACGTCGGCGCCAACATGTCCTTCTGATCCAGCGATCGGATAGACTGACGGATCGGGGCCTCTCCTTCGGGAGGGGCCCCTTTCTTTTGCCGCACGCCGGCGGCAGAATGACAACAAAGGGAGACATGCAGGAATGACCAGGGTGATCCGCTTCCACCAGACCGGTGGGCCCGAGCAGTTGCAGATCGAGGAACTGGACATCGGCGCGCCCGGCCCCGGCCATGTCCGCATTCGCGTGGAGGCCGTGGGCCTCAACCGGGCCGAAGCGATGTACCGGGCGGGCAATTATCCCACCAAGCCGCAGCTCCCCAGCCTGATCGGATACGAGGGCGTGGGCACGATCACGGCTGTCGGGCCGGATGCCGGGGACTATGCCGTGGGCCAGCACGTGTGCGTGCTGCCGATGATCCACCAGGGCCAGTATGGCATCTGGGCCGAAGAAGCGATCGTCCCCACCCGCATCCTGCTGCCCGCGCCCGATGGCATGGACGTGGCCCAGGCTGCGGCGATCTGGATGCAATACATGACCGCCTATGCCGTCTACGAAGTGGCCGAGGTGGGCCCCAACGATGCGGTGATCATCCCTGCCGCATCCAGCAGCGTGGGCATTGCCTGCATCCAGTTGTGCAACTGGGCGGGCGCGGTGCCCATCGCTGTTTCCCGCACCAGCGCCAAGGCAGACGCCCTGAAGGCACTGGGGGCGGCCCATGTCATCGCCTCGGAGGAGGAAGACCTGGTCGCTCGCGTGATGGACATTACCGGCGGCAAGGGTGCGCGCTGTGCCTTCGATCCGGTAGGAGGGCCGTACGTGGACACGCTGGCGCAGGCGCTGGCGCCGCGCGGGATCCTGTTTGTCTACGGTGGCCTCAGCGGCCAGCCCACGCCCTACCCGCACTGGCCGATGGCGTTTAAGGGCGCCTCGATGCGCGGCTGGGTAGCCAGCGAGATCTGGAACCACCCCGAACGGTTCAAGACCGCGCGCGAAACGGTCCTGGCGGGCCTTGCCAGCGGCCGGCTGAAGCCGGTGATCGCCCGCGAGTTCCACGGACTGGGATCGCTGCCCGAAGCCAACGCTTTCCTTGAGTCGAACCAGCAGATCGGCAAGGTGGTGGTGCGCCTCTAGCATCCGGCGATACACCAAGGGCGAGGCTCCTTGCGAAGCCCCGCCCTTGGTGCACCCGACAGGATTCGAACCTGTGGCCCCCGGATTAGGAATCCGATGCTCTATCCTGCTGAGCTACGGGTGCGCCTTGATCGCCCTAATGCGATCGGGCAGGATTGGCAATTCGTTGGGGACGCCGCCTGCATGTACGTTTCGATCACCGGCCTGAAGGTCCGTTCGCTGCTGCTGCTCCCGCTGTTCTTCCGTCATGCGGTGCCTTCCCTCACGCAGGCCCGCAAGGCCCCGGGCAACCTGTTTGCCGATGTCCGCCGGGTGGCCGGCGTCCAGCACACGCTGTCGGTGTGGCAAGACCGGGCGGCCATGCGCGCCTACCTCACGTCCGGCGCGCACCTCCAGGCCATCGGGGCATTCCGCCAAATCGGCAGCGGGCGAATCTGCGGCTATGAAGCGGACCGGCAGCCTACCTGGGAAGAGGCGCTGGACTACTGGCACCAGTACGGGCGCGAGTACTGACGCGTCAGTTCAGCTCATCGGGCGGAGCCACGGGGAACGGCAGGGGCGCAATCTCGATCCCCTCCTCCAGCAAGCGCATCGCCTCATCGGGCGTGGTTTCACCGTGGATCGGAGCGGCATCGCGCTCGCCATAGTGCATGGCGCGGGCATCATCGGCAAAGCGCTTGCCCACCCACGTGCTGTTGGCCAGTGCCTTGGCCTGCGCCTCGGCCAGCTTGACCAGCGCCTGCTGCACCTCGGGCGGCATCGGCATGTTGGCCATGCCCTGCATCGGTGGCGGGCCCGGCAGGCGGCCTGGCAGTGGCTCGGGGCGCTGGTTGCCCTTCAGCGGCACGGCCGGGGCCATCGGTGCCTTGGCCACGTCCTTGCTGTCGCACTGCGGGCAGGCGAGCAGGCCCGCCGAGCACTGACGGTCAAAATCTGCCGAGGAGCCGAACCAGCCTTCGAACCGGTGCCCCTGGCCACAGGCAAGGTCATAGACAATCATTGTCGTGCTATTTGGGCATCGGGCGGCGGTTGGCAAGACTGGGAAGCTGCGCGCGGACCTCGGCAATCCGCGCAGGATCAATCTCGGCGAAGCCCAGCCCCGCGTTGTCGCCACCCATGTCCAGCAGCACCTCACCCCACGGATCGACCACCAGCGAATGGCCATAGGTTTCGCGCCCGTCCTCGTGCCGGCCAACCTGCGCGGCAGCTATCACATAGGCGCTTGCCTCCACCGCGCGCGCGCGCTGCAGCAGGTGCCAGTGGGCGGCGCCGGTGGGCTTGGTAAAGGCGGCAGGAATGGCGATCACATCACAGGAACGATTGCCAAGTTCTTGGAACAGAGCGGGAAACCGGATATCGTAGCAGATCGCCAAGCCCAAGGTTCCAAGGCCGGGAACGGCCGTTGTAACCACGGCATCGCCGGGTGCATAGGCCGCACTCTCGCGCCAGCTTTCGCCCGTGGCCAGCGCCACGTCAAACATATGCAGCTTGTCATAGGTCGCCGCGATGCAACCCTGCGCGTCGATCACGAAGGTGCGGTTGGCAAAGCGTCCGTCCTCACGCAGCACGGCAAGCGAGCCGAGCGCCACCCATATCCCCTGCGCGGCCGCAGCGTCGCGCACCGCAGCCAGTACCGGATCGGCTTGCGGCGACACGATGTGCGCCCTCGCCCGCTCGCGGTCGCGATCAACCAGGCCGCTCATCTCTGGGGTGAACAGCATGGCCGCTCCGCCTGCCTTTGCTGTGGCTACGGCATCAACGATGGTTGCGGCATTGGCAGCAGGGTCGATCCCGCTGGTCATCTGCAGCACGGCGACGCGCATGGCAGTCACAGTCCCAGCAACGCGTCCAGCTTGCCGGCGCGTTCCAGCGCGGCGAGATCGTCCGAGCCGCCGATGGCCTGCCCGTCGATGAAGATCTGCGGCACGGTGCGGGCATCGGGCTTGCGGGCCAGCATGTCACGCTTGGCCTCCCCGCCCATCGTCACATCATACTCGGTATAGTCGACACCCTTGCTGTCGAGCAGGTGCTTGGCGCGGGTGCAGTAGCCGCACATCATCCGGGTGAAAATTTCGACCTTCGCGGCCACTGGCAACGTCCTTCCGTCTGCTTCCGCCGCGCGACCGGCGGGGGTTGAAACCTGTTTGCCCTGCCTTATCTCAAAACGGTTCGCTGCGCGAGGCGTGGTGGACAGGCGGGGTGCCGAATGCGGGCCCCGTCATCCCAAATTGCTCAGAAGAGGATTTGTTTCGCGATGAACCGTATCGACCTTACCCCCTATCGCCGTTCCACCGTAGGTTTCGACCGCATTTTCGATCTTCTCGAAAAGCAGGCCCGCAGCGCCGGCGGCGGTGACAACTACCCCCCCTTCAACATCGAACGCCGGGGTGGTGATGATTACCGCATCACCATCGCAGTCGCCGGCTTCCGTGGTGAGGACCTGGATATCACCGCGCAGCAGAACCTTTTGGTGGTGCAGGGCCGCAAGCGTGACGAGGTGACCGAGGGCGAAATGCTCCATGTCGGCATCGCCAACCGCGGGTTCGAGCGCCGCTTCGAACTGGCCGACTACGTCCGCGTGGCCAATGCGGACCTGGCCGACGGCCTGCTGGTGATCGACCTGGTGCGCGAAGTGCCCGAAGCGATGAAGCCGAAGAAGATCGCCATCGGCGGGGTCGGCAAGTCCGACCAGGCCAGGCTGGAAGTGGTCAAGACCGGCGACGAGGCTGACGCAGCCTGACGATACCTCAGGTGTAAAACGTATGGCGATTGTATACTTTGCAAACAGAATGAGCCTAGGGCGTTTGCCACTCATTCCTGATCCATTTGCCCATGTCGTTTCCATTGGCGTCTGGAAGTGTTCTTGCGGCCCAAGTCATAGCTTCGACTTCTGTCACAAAGCATCGGGCATGCGGGGCAACTTCTTCAATCATCGAATTTATCTGAGAGGCGGTCACGGTGTCGCTAATCGACTTGATGAGCCAGAAGTTTGGCAGCCAATGCCAATACCCCATGCCTTTCAGCTTCTCTTTGAGTTGCCGCTCTTCCTCAGCACTGAGCACGTCCGTCGAGAGAATGAATTTTTTGCTCATCGACCCGTCTCGGTATCTGGCTCAAGGTTCTGAGCACTTCGTTTCGGGGCCTCTATCAAGCCAATGTTGCTGTCACCATAAATGCCGTGTTGAATCGCCATCTTGTGCAAGCTGTATTTCTCGGAGCGAAGGGCGTCGCGATCAGTGAAAAGAAGATAGATGAAGGAGATTGCGTAGATAGCCAGAAATAGGCCAGCGAATGCCGCAATAGCAACCAAAGCCCAGCCTGGCGCTTTCGCGTAGGTCGCCGAGATGAAAATCAGCAACAGGATTAGGATGGGCCATATAAGCACTCGCAGCACATCCGAACGAGACAATTCGGCCTGCATCTGCTCTCGCAGAGTGGAAACTAACCTCAGAAAATCAGGCATCGGGTCTCTCTGGCTTCACCTTCGCCAGCTTCTTGAGCCGCTCATCCCAATGGGCTTCGTCCTCATCCGCTTCCAGTTCGCGGGCGAGACGTTTGAACTTGTCAGTTTGTTTGGGTTCGTCGGTCAATGAATGCCCCCAACAAGCTTCAGTTTGGGTTGCGCGATCGATGGCTTGCGAATGATGAGAGTAGGGGTTCCGTGTAAGCCACTTTGGTCAATTAGAGGTCCGTCAAACGTGTGCAGTTCATCCATGCCAAGACGAAGTGCCGTCGCCATATGAATGGCATCTTTGGGTGCAACGTTGTGATGCCAAACCAGTTGCCTGGCATCCTCTGCAGTCTTTCGAGTGACACTGTGGACGTCGATGTAGCTTCGCTTAAAAAACGCCTCAACCTTACCAAGGTCAGTGGTTGGCACCCTCGGTTTACCGCGCATCGCGAGAACTTCCGCAAGGGTCAAAGCGGACGTAACGATCATCAGCCGTCCAGCCTCACATTCGTCTAGCACCTCGCGACAGGAATCCACCTTGTCTAGCTCGTCTTGGAGCCAGCCCAAAAAGCACACGCTATCCCAATAAACAGCGCTCACCGTGGCGAATTCCTCAAGAGCCCCACCACGTCATAAGCGGAGGGAAGTTCATCGTCAGGCGGGAATATCGTAATATCCTCAACCTTGATGCGCTTCGGCTTATCATCCTTCCCGTATCGCACTAAACCATAAACTTCGGCTCGATGGCCAAATGCTTTGAGCGCATCAGGCAACCGCTCAGGGGGGACAATGCAATGGACCGCATTTCCGTCCAGCGGTTGGAAGATGATGAATTTTGCATTCCCATGTTCGGAAATCGTTTCGATCCGCCCGACGACCGCTCCGTGTTCTTCGAAGCCCGACTTGAGAATGTCATCGATGTTGGCAATCGAATGGGCAGACAACCCGTGGGGCCGCTTCTCGACCCACACCCTGACTCCAATATCGGCATCGGCACCAAGCGAAATCTTGGCCAAATCCCTTACACCTTCGAGGGCGCGTGGAGGAAAATTCTCAGGCTCCTCAGCATCCCTCTCAAGGGACGAAAGGCCCGCTTCAATGCTGCTGTAGATACTGCCTACAGAGGCGGAGTTTGCGCCTCCGTTAGGGTAAACTCCGATCAGGTTGCTGCCCTGTTTGACTTGGACCCTCCAGCCAACAGTATCGTCGATCTGGTCGGTAAGTTGGTTTAGGACGGCAAAGAACGAACGGACCCCCCGAACAAAAAGTTCGGGGGTTAGATCTTCGCCGTTCAACTCAAGCGTGAGCGGCGCTTCAATGTCCTTCTCGGTCGCCACTTACCCTAAAATCTCCCTTTGGGAGATTCTACACGACCAGATTCCTTGGCGCAACCACGACTAATCCCCCATGAAATCAAACTCATATTGAGTTTCATAGGCTTTCTCACTTTTAGCAATGAGTTGTTTTATACGTGAGGCGCTTGCCGGTGATGCCAGCAAGCGCCGCACTGGAACGGTCCCCGTCATTGCAGCCAAGCGCCGCGCGATTGTTATAGCGGAACTCGAACTCTGCCAGATAGCGGTGCAGGTGGCCCTCGCCGCAGTGCTGATAAACGCCCTTCATGCCGCGCTTGAAGATGCTGAAATAGCCTTCCACGGTGTTGCTGTGGATGCTGCGATCCTCAAGGTTTACATACTCGCCCTTGCCGTGGCTGGTGGTGCCATGACCGGCGAAATAGCGCTTCACATCACGGTAGCCGCTATGTTCGTCGGTCATGATCCGCGCCTCACGTTCCACGTTGGCAATCACCAGCGGCATGAGGGTTTCGGCCCGCACATCGTCAATGACCATCGTGCGAGCCTTGCCAGTGTCGCGGTCCACCAGCGCAAGCACCTTCATCTTGTGGTGAAAGGCGCGCTTCTTTTCAGCGCCCTTCTTGCGACCAATGAAAGTTTCATCGACCTCGACAATGCCGCCATTGCCGCCGAACGGGGCAAGGTTTCCATCGCGCATGGCTTCACGAACGCGGTGCATCAGGAACCACGCGCTCTTGTAGGTGATTTCCAGCGTCCGGTGCAGCTGGTGGGCGCTTACGCCCTTCTTGCTGCTGGTGATCAGGTAAACCGCCTGGAGCATCTTGTGCAGCGGAATGCGGGCATGTTCAAACACGGTGCCCACCTTGACGGTGAACTGGCCCTTGCAGTTTCCACAGCGCCAGAGGCCAACGCGAATGCGCTTCGCAGGGTTGGCCTTCACCTTCGTGATACGGTCCACAGAACCACAGTGCGGGCAAACCGGCTCACCTGCCCAGATCACCTTTTCGAGGTGGGCGAAGGCAGCTTCTTCACTGTGAAACTCGGGGCGGGAAAGGGCAGACATTGGCTTAACTCCGTATGGGAGTCTTATAACACCAACGCGCCGTGTTTGCAAAGTATATTATCGCCAAACGTATTGGGGGCGGCGTTACCAAGAACGCCGCCCCCTCGGCGCGTGTAACGCCGACCCGCTCGCCGACCAAGTTCCCCGGGTCGCAGTGAGGAACCTTTCCGGCGCACAAGCTGATTTTAAGAAAGTGCGGCCGCCCCAAGCCACGCAAATCCTAGGGCCACGCAACAGCGTAACGCAAGGGAAATTTCCTGCGCAACTAGTCGCTGATTAACCATAGGCGCTAAGCAAGAATCGAACGCGTTTGCGCTCAATCGCTTAGACCAGGCGTGACTGCTTCACCGCCGCTTCGATAAATCCGGCGAACAGCGGATGCGGGTCGAACGGCTTGCTCTTCAGCTCCGGATGGTACTGCACCCCGATAAACCACGGGTGATCCGGCCGCTCCACGATCTCGGGCAAAAGGCCATCGGGCGACATGCCGGAGAAGACCAGCCCGCCCTGCTCCAGCGCATCCTTGTAGGCCGAGTTCACTTCGTAACGGTGGCGGTGACGCTCGGAAATCGAGGTGGCGCCGCCATAGATGCTCGAGACGTGGCTGTTAGCCCCCAGCTTCGCCTCATAGGCCCCCAGGCGCATGGTACCGCCCAGGTCCGTCTCAGCAGAGCGCTGCTGCAGGCCTTCGGCGCTCATCCACTCGGTGATGATGCCCACCACCGGCTCGCTGGTCTCGCCGAACTCGGTGGAACTGGCCTCGGCGATTCCCGCCGTGTTACGCGCGCCTTCGATGCAGGCCATCTGCATGCCCAGGCAGATGCCGAAGAACGGCACCTTGCGTTCGCGCGCAAAGCGCACGCTGGCGATCTTGCCCTCGCTGCCGCGCGTGCCGAATCCGCCGGGCACCAGGATGCCGTGCAGCGGCTCCAGGTGGGCGGCAATGTCGTTGTCGGGAAGTTCGAAGATTTCGGCGTCGATCCAGCGGATGTGCACCTTCACGCGGTTGGCCATGCCACCGTGGATCAGCGCTTCGTTGAGCGACTTGTAGGCATCGGGCAGGCCGACATATTTGCCGACCACGCCGATGGTCACCTCACCTTCGTAGTTCTCGTAGCGGTCGAGAACGTCATCCCACCGGCTCATGTCCGGCGGGTTGGAGGTGCCGAGCATGGCGAAGTGGCGCAGCACCTCGCGGTCCAGCCCTTCAGCGTGGTACTGCTGCGGCACGGCATAGATGCTGCTGGCATCAAGCGCCTGGATCACCGCTTCCTTGCGCACGTTGCAGAACAGCGCGATCTTGGCCCGCTCGTTGTCCGGCAGCGGATGCTCGCAGCGGCACAGCAGCACGTTGGGCTGCACGCCCAGGCTGGTCAGCTCGCGCACGGAATGCTGGGTGGGCTTGGTCTTCAGTTCGCCCGCCGCCGAAACATAGGGCACCAGGGTCACATGGATCAGGCAGGTGTGATCGGCCGGCAGCTCGTTGCGCAACTGGCGGATAGCCTCGATGAACGGCAGGCTCTCGATATCGCCCACGGTGCCGCCGATCTCGCACAGGATGAAATCATGGTCGCCCTGGTCGTCCAGCGCGAACTGCTTGATGGCATCGGTGACGTGCGGAATCACCTGCACGGTGGCGCCCAGGTAGTCGCCCCGGCGCTCGCGCGTGATGATGTCGCGATAGACGCGGCCGCTGGTCACGTTGTCGCTCTGCCGTGCGGAAACGCCGGTGAAACGCTCGTAGTGGCCCAGATCCAGGTCGGTCTCCGCGCCGTCATCGGTCACGTAGACTTCGCCGTGCTGGTAGGGGCTCATCGTCCCCGGATCGACGTTGAGATAGGGATCGAATTTACGGATGCGGACCTTGTAGCCACGCGCCTGCAAAAGGGCAGCAAGACTTGCCGCCATAAGACCTTTGCCAAGCGAGGAGACCACGCCGCCGGTGATGAAAATGTACCGCGCCATGGGAGTCGGGCCTTAGGGACCAAACCGGATTCGTGGCAAGCGGGCAAATGCCCTTATTCACCACTGAAACGATTTTTCACATTGCCCCTGATGAGCCGCAGATCGCTTATTCGGCAACGCCCGACTGGGCATCGTCCTGCGGCGCAGCCGAAGCCGGCACAACCGGGGCCGCAGCCCCGCCAGACTGACCTTGACCCAGCACGCCTTCCAGCCCCTGCGGTACGCCGCCCTGCTGGGCCGGGGTCACCGAACGGTCGAGCGACTGATCGACATCACCGCCCGAGTTGGCGCGGATGGAAACGATGGCCAGCGCAATCGACAAGGCGACGAAGACGATCGCCAGCCACTTGGTGGTGCGCGTCAGGAAGTCCGCCGCGCCACGGGCCGACATCAGGCCGCCGGGGCTGCCGCCGCCGCCAATGCCCAGCCCGCCACCTTCTGAGCGCTGCATCAGCACCACGATAACCAGCGCCAGAGCGACCAGCGCCTGGACCACGGTAAGGAAGATGAACAGGCTCATGTGACGACAATTCCAGCTAGCTTGGCGCGGGCTCGCGCGCCGCTCATTTAGGGACAGGAACCCCGCAGGGCAAGTTTTCAGCTTTCCAGCGACTCTGCAGCGGCCACCACGATGCCCAGGAAGCTTTCCGCAGTCAGGCTGGCACCGCCCACCAGCGCCCCGTTCACCTCGTCAGCGCCGAGCAATTCCACGGCGTTCTCGGGCTTCACCGAGCCGCCGTAGAGGATGCGCACCTTGCCGCCCGTTTCCTCGCCGTAAAGATCCTTCAGCACGGCGCGGATCGAGCGGTGCATCGCGCCGACTTCTTCCACGGTAGGCGTGCGGCCGGTGCCGATGGCCCAGACGGGCTCATAGGCCACGGTGACCTTTTCGCCGGCATTGTCGCCCTGGGGCAGCGAGCCCCGGAGCTGGCGGGCGACGACGCTTTCGGCCTTGCCGGCATCGCGCTGGTCTTCGGTTTCGCCCACGCACACGATCACGGCCATGCCGGCGGCCAGCACGGCCTCGGCCTTGGCGCGCACGTCGGCATCTTTCTCGCCATGGTTGGCGCGGCGCTCAGAATGGCCGACGATGGTAAAGCCGGCCCCGGCGTCCTTGATCATGGCGGCGGAAATGTCACCCGTGTGGGCCCCGCCCTCGGCCGCGTGGCAATCCTGCGCGCCAACGCCGATCAGCGCAGCTTCCTTGCGGGTGGCGTGGATCAGGGTGAACGGCGGCGCCAGAGCCACTTCCACCTTCACAAGACGCTCGGCCCCGCGATCGATCGCGCGCGCTTCGGACAGCATGGCGCGCGTGCCGTTCATTTTCCAGTTGCCGACGATGTAGGGGCGCATGGCCATCAAGATACCTTGCAATCTGTGCAGTTCAGGGGGGGAAGGCCATCGCCGCTAATCTGCGCGGGGCCGCTTGTCAAAGGGCCAGTTGGAGAGAGGCGGACAATGCGGCTTCGGCTGTTGCGGGCACGCCGCAGGGGCGATAAAGCGCCTGCCCAAGCGCCTGCCCGAAAGCCTCTCCGGGGCCACCGGCGGCGCAATTATCGAAAAGAGTCACACCAAATGCTGCAAATGTTCCGCAACTTCTTCAAGTCCAAGTTGGGCGTCGGCGTAACGCTGGCCTTTCTGGTGCTGATGGCGGTGGCATTTGTCAGCGCGGATTCGCTCGGCACGCTGACCGGATCGGTCTCTGCCACCGACAAGGTGGCCGTGGTGGGCGATGACCGGATCGACGTGACCGATCTGGACCGCGCGGCCCGTGAATCGCTGCAGCGCGAGCGGCAGGAGAACCCGGGCATCACCATGGAGGCCTTCGTCGCCGCCGATGGCCTGCAGCAGGTGATGGATGGCCTGGTTACCCGCAGCGTGCTGCAGCAGTTCGCCGCCATGGCAGGCTTCCGCACCGGCCAGCGCCTGGTCGACAGCGAGCTGGTGAAGGACCCCAACATGCGCGGACCGGATGGCAATTTCAGCCAGGACACCTTCCGCCAGGTGCTGACCCAGATCGGCGTGACCGAGCAGGCTTATCGCGAGGATATCAGCGTGCGGCTGCTGGCCCAGCTGGTGGTCTCCCCTGCCCAGGCGGTGCCACAGCTTCCCGCCAGCATTGCCCGGCGTTATTCGGAACTGGGGTTGGAAACGCGCACCGGATCGTTCATCCAGTTGCCCGCCTCGGCCTTCGCCCCAACCGCCGCGCCCACGGACGCGCAGTTGCAGGCTTTCTATGCCGCCAACCGCAACCGCTACCTGCGGCCGGAACGGCGCGTGATCCGTTATGCCGTGTTCGGCGAGGACGCCTTCGGCAACATCCCCGCCCCCACCGCTGCGCAGGTGGCGGCGCGCTATAACCGTGACCGGGCCCAGTATGCTGCCAGCGAGACGCGCCGCTTCACCCAGTTGGTGGTGACCACCCGCGCCGCTGCCCAGGCGATCATCGCCGAAGTCAATGGCGGCACCAGCCTGGAAGCGTCGGCGCGGGCCAAGGGCCTGTCCACCACCTCGATCGCCTCCACCACCAAGGCCGGTTTGACCACGGCCACGTCTGCCGCCGTCGCCAATGCCGGTTTCAGTGCGCAGCAGGGCAGCCTGTCTGCTCCGGCGCAGGGCAGCCTGGGCTGGTACATCCTGCGGGTGGACGAGGTGGTGCAGCAGCCCGCGCGTACCCTTGACCAGGCCCGCGCCGAGATCACCGCCGCGCTGACCGCCGAGCAGCGCCGCGAGGCCCTGAACGAAGCGACCGCGCGGATCGACGAGGAGTTTTCGCAAGGCAAGTCGCTGGCCGAGGTCGCCCGCGAACTGGGCCTGACGCTGACCACCACCCGCCCGCTCACCGCCGGCGGGCAGGTCTATGGCACCACCGAGGCCGCGCCTGCCGCGTTGGGCCCCGTGCTGCCCACCGCCTTCGAAATGGAAGAGAGCGAGCCGCAACTGGTGGAATCCGTGCCGGGCCAGCAGTTCCTGATCTTCGATGTCAGCCGCGTGACCCCGTCTGCCGCCGCGCCCCTGGCCCAGATTCGCAACGACGTCGCCACCGCCTGGCGGGTTGACGAAGGAATGAAGCGCGCCGCCGCTGCCGCCACCCGCATCCAGCGCCGCGTGGAAGGTGGCACTACGCTTGCAGCAGCGGTGGCCGTCGAGCAGGTCAGCCTGCCCGGCGTGACCCCGCTCAATCTCTCGCGCCAGGAGATCGAGCGCCAGCCCCAGGTGACGCGCCCCACCATCCTGTTCTTCTCGATGGCCAAGGGCACCACCAAGGCACTGGAAGTGGCCGAAGCCGAAGCCTGGTACGTGATCCAGCTGAGCGATGTGGAGACCGAAAGCGTGCCCGCCAACAATCCTCGGGTACAGGCGCAGCGCGCCCAGTTGGCGCAGTTGCTGCCTGACGAGTACACCCAGCAGTTCATCGCCGCGATGCGCCAGGAAGTCGACGTCGAGATCGATGACGAGGCCGTGACCGCGCTGGGTCAGCTCCTGGCCGGAAACGGCAATTGACGCTGATGTCCGCAAGTGAACCACAGCCGCTGGCGGGCCTTCCCAGCAACGCCGAATCTGCGCGCACGGCGCTGGGCGCAGGGCGGCACGCGCTCGTCTGGCGCAAGCTGGTGGCAGACACCGAAACGCCGGTGGGCGCGGCGCTGAAGCTGATCGTGCCCGGTCGGGGCGATTTCCTGCTCGAATCGGTTGAAGGCGGCGAGGTGCGCGGGCGCTATTCGCTGCTGGGCATCGATCCCGACCTGATGTTTCGCGCTACCGGCGCCGCGGCCGAGGTCAACCGCCAGTGGCAGCATGATCGCGAGGCCTTCGCGCCGCTTCCCGGCAACAGCCTCGATGAACTGCGCGCCCTTGCCCAGTCATGCCAGATCGACGTGCCGAAGGAACTGCCCAGTGCCCTGGCCTGCCTGGTCGGCTATTTCGGCTATGAGACCATCGGCCTGGTCGAGAAGCTGCCGCGCGCACCGCAGAGCGACCTGGCCCTGCCGGACATGCTGTTCGCCCGCCCCACGCTGGTGCTGGTGTTCGACCGCCTGACCGACGCGCTGTTCTGCATCGCCCCGCTGTGGGCCGACGGCACTGACCCGGACCACGCGATCGAGCGCGCCGGCGAGCGGATCGACGAAACCCTGCGCCAGCTCGGCAAGGCCGCCCCCGCCCCGGTGCGCGCGCTGGACCTGCCGGAGATGGACCTGGAAGCAGTGATGGATCCGGCCGATTACGAGCGCATCGTGCTCAAGGCCAAGGACTACATCACCGCCGGTGACATCTTCCAGGTGGTGCTGGCGCAGCGCTTCACCTGTCCGTTCCCGCTGCCGCCGTTCACACTCTATCGCGCGCTCAGGCGGGTGAACCCGTCGCCCTTCCTCTATTTCCTCGACCTGCCGGGGTTTGCCGTTGTCGGCTCCAGCCCGGAGATTCTCGTCCGGGTGCGCCCCGATGCGCAAGGCCATGCGGAGGTGACCATCCGCCCCATCGCCGGCACCCGCCCGCGCGGCAAGACCGACGACGAGGACCGTGCCAACGAGGCCAGCCTGCTCGCTGATCCCAAGGAATGCGCCGAGCACCTGATGCTGCTCGACCTGGGCCGCAACGACGTGGGCCGGGTGGCCAGCGAAGGCAGTGTGAAGGTGACCGCCAGCTTCACCATCGAGCGCTACAGCCACGTTATGCACATCGTCAGCAACGTTGTGGGCCGCCTGGCGGCTGACAAGGACGCGATCGACGCGCTGTTTGCCGGGTTCCCGGCGGGCACGGTCAGCGGCGCGCCCAAGGTGCGCGCCTGCCAGATCATTGCCGAGCTTGAACCGGAAACGCGCGGGCCATACGCCGGCGGCGTCGGCTATTTCGCGCCCGATGGTTCGGTGGATAGCTGCATCGTGCTGCGCACCGCCGTGGTGAAGGACGGAGTGATGCATGTGCAGGCCGGGGCCGGCATCGTGGCCGACAGCGAACCCGCCTACGAAGCCGCCGAGTGCCGCCACAAGGCCAGCGCCCTGGTCGCCGCCGCGCGCGAAGCCGCCAGGGTTGCGGGCGAAGCGGCCTTCGGGCAGTGAGCGCGCCATGATACTCGTCATCGACAACTACGACAGCTTCACTTTCAACCTGGTCCACTATGTGATGGAGCTGGGTGCCGAGGTGAAGGTGGTGCGCAACGATGCCATCACCGTGGCCGAGGCGCTGGCGCTGAAGCCGGCCGGCGTGCTGCTCAGCCCCGGCCCCTGCACGCCAAGCGATGCCGGCATCTGCCTGGACATGGTGGCAGCCTGTGCGGAGCAGAAAGTGCCGCTGCTGGGCGTGTGCCTGGGCCACCAGTCGATCGGCCAGCACTTCGGCGGCAAGGTGGTGCGCGGGGGGCTGATGCACGGCAAGACCTCGCTGGTCGATCATGACGGCACAGGCGTGTTTGCAGGGCTGCCCAGCCCCTACACCGCCACGCGCTATCATTCGCTGATCGTGGAAGACATTCCCGACTGCCTGGTGGTCAACGCAACCAGCGAGACACCGGGCCTTGATGGCACCGCCGTGATGGGCTTCCGCCACCGTGACCTGCCGATCCATGGTGTGCAGTTCCACCCCGAAAGCATTGCCACCGAACACGGCCATGCACTGCTGGCCAATTTCCTCAACATCTGCGGTATCAAGACGCGGGAAGTGGCGTGAGCCTGACCTTCTCCGAAGCCGAGGCGCTGTTTGCGCGCATGCTCGATGGCGGCATGACGGATGAGGAGATCCGCGATACGCTGCTGACCCTGACCGAGCGCGGAGAAACCGCGCAGGAAATTGCCGGCGCAGCCAAGGCGATGCGCGACCGGATGACACGGATCAGCGCGCCCGCCAATGCCATTGACGTGTGCGGCACCGGGGGTGACGGGCAGCACAGCCTGAACATCTCCACCGCCACCGCGCTGGTGGTGGCCGCCTGCGGGGTGCCCGTGGCCAAGCACGGCAACCGTGCCGCCAGCAGCAAGGCGGGAACGGCCGATACGCTGGAGGCGCTGGGCCTCAACCTCGACAATGCGGGCCAGCGCGCCGAGCAGACCTTGGCCGACATCGGCATCGCCTTCCTGTTCGCGCAGACGCACCACCCGGCGATGCGTTACGTCATGCCGATCCGCAAGGCGCTGGGCCGGCGGACCATCTTCAACCTGATCGGCCCCATCGCCAATCCGGCCGGGGTAAGCCGCCAGCTTATCGGCATTGCCAGCCCGGCCTATGTCGACATCTATCGCGATGCGATGAAGCTGCTGGGCATGGACAAGGTGATGATCGTCGCGGGGCTGGAAGGGCTGGACGAGTTGTCGATTGCCGGTCCCAGCAAGGTGGCAACCATCGGCATTCCGGGCATCGCGCCGGAAGTGTCGCCGGAGGACGCGGGCCTCACCCGCCACCCGCTCAGCGCCATTCGCGGCGGAGAGGCGGATTTCAACGCCGCTGCCCTTGCCCGCCTGCTCGATGGGGAACGCGGTGCCTATCGCGATGCCGTGTTGCTCAACAGCGCCGCCGCGCTGCTGGTGGCAGGTGAAGTGCGCGACTGGCGCGAAGGGGCGGAAGAAGCCGCCGAGGCGATCGACAAGGGGCTTGCGAAAGCGCTGCTCGCCTGCTGGGTGGATGCCTGCAAATGACCAACAAGCTGATCGAAATCTGCGCCACCAAGGCCCAGGAAGTGGTCGCCCGCAAGGGCCTGGCAACCGTGGCCGACCTTGACCGGCAGGCCACCGAACAGACCGCCCCGCGCGGGTTCGAGGCGGCTCTGCGTGCCCGCGCCGCCACCGGCTTCGCCCTGATTGCCGAGATCAAGAAGGCCAGCCCCAGCAAGGGCCTGATCCGCCCCGACTTCCGCCCGGCGGAGCACGCGCTGGCCTATCAGCAGGGGGGTGCCGCGTGCCTCTCGGTCCTCACCGATGCGCCCTATTTCCAGGGGCATGAGGACTACCTGATGGATGCCCGCGCTGCCTGCACCCTGCCGGTGCTGCGCAAGGACTTCATGATCGATCCCTGGCAGGTGGCCGAGGCCCGCGCCATCGGCGCCGACGCCATCCTGATCATCGTCGCTGCACTGGACGATGGCCAGATGGCCGAAATCGAATCTGCCGCGCGCGAACGCGGGATGGACGTGCTGGTGGAAGTGCACGACAAGGCGGAAATGGAGCGTGCTGCGCGCCTCCATTCGCGCCTGATCGGGGTCAACAACCGCGACCTGCGCCGCTTCGTCACCGATCTGTCGACCACCGAACGGCTTGCACCGCTGGCCCCCGAAGGCACCCTGCTGGTCAGCGAAAGCGGCATCAACAGCCATGCCGACTGCCAACGCCTGGCGGCATCGTGCGGCGCGCGCAGCTTCCTGGTGGGGGAAAGCCTGATGCGGCAGGACGATGTGGCTGCGGCCACCCGCGCCCTGCTGGAAGGCTGAAACTTGCCCGCCGGTGCGCGCCGCCCTACCGCACCGGGATGCATATCAATCACGATCCTGACGCGCCCGCCGCCCCGCAAATTGCCTTCGACGACTTCCTGAAGGTCGACATTCGGATTGGCACTATTGTCGATGCGCAGGAGTTTCCCGAAGCGCGCAACCCGGCCTTTCGCCTGCTGATCGACTTCGGCCCGGCGATCGGCCTCAGGAAAAGCTCCGCCCGCATCACCGAGAACTACCGGCTGGAGGACCTCCTCGGTATGCAGGTGGCAGCGGTGGTCAACTTCCCGCCGCGCCAGATCGGCCCGATGGTCAGCGAGGTGCTGACGCTGGGTTTCCCGGCCGAGGATGGCAGCGTGGTCCTGTTCACCCCCACAAAAACCGTGCCAAACGGCGGCCGGCTGTTCTAGGACCGGTGGCATGGACAAGCTGACCCATCTGGACGAAACCGGAGCCGCCCGCATGGTGGACGTTGGCAGCAAAGCGGAAACGCGCCGCAGCGCCACGGCGCGCGGCCGCATCGCGATGCAGCCCGCCACCCTTGCCGCAGTGCGCGAAGGCTCTGGCCCCAAGGGCGATGTGCTCGCCACCGCGCGTATTGCCGGTATCATGGCGGCCAAGAAGACTGGTGAGCTGATTCCCATGTGCCACCCCTTGGCGCTGGACAGCGTGACGGTAGCCTTCACTTTCGACGATGGCGGCGTGGTGGTGGAAGCCACCGCAAGCCTGACCGCAAAGACCGGCGTCGAAATGGAAGCCCTCACCGCCGCCTCGATCGCCCTGCTGACGATCTATGACATGGCCAAGGCGCTGGAAAAGGGCATGGTGATCGAGCAGGTGCGCCTGGTGGCCAAGACCGGCGGCAAGAGCGGCGACTGGCACACGGAATGAGCGCTTCTGCGCCGTCTCCTCTGCTGGCGCTGGACGAGGCCCAGGCGCGCCTCATTGCTGGCGTTGCCCCCCTGCCCGCCGAGCCGCTGGCGCTGGTCGATGCCTGTGACCGGTGGCTGGCGCAGGATGTGATCGCCGGACGCACCCAACCCGCGGCGGACCTTTCCGCGATGGATGGCTATGCCACCCGGGCAGACGATCAGGCAGGACCGTGGCGGGTGGTGGGCGAGAGCGCTGCCGGACATCCGTGGCCCGACGCGCTGGCTCCGGGAACGGCTGTGCGGCTATCCACCGGGGCGCTGATGCCGCCGGGTGACGGGGCGGTACTGCTGCAGGAAAACGCCCTGCGTGATGGCGACCTGCTGGCTCTCGCCGGTGCCGATGGACCCACCCCGCGCCATATCCGCCGCAAGGGGTTCGATTTCGCCGCCGGCGACACCGTGCTGGCGGCAGGCACCCGCCTGTCACCTGCCCGCATTGCCCTTGGCCTGATGAGCGGGACCAGCGGCGTGCTGGTGCATCGCCATCCCCGCCTCGCGATCATTGACAGCGGGGACGAACTGGCCGCCGATCCCGCGGCAGCGCTGCCTCACCAGATCCCGGCCAGCAACGGCGCCATGCTCGCCGCCATGACCGCGCCACTCGCCGAAGCGGTGCGGTTGGGCCCGGTGCCTGACCGGCTTGATGCGCTGATCAACGCCTTCGAGGCGGCCGCGGGGTGCGACGTGATCGTCACCAGCGGCGGCGCTTCGGTGGGAGATCATGACCTGGTGCGCCCGGCGCTGGAAGCGTGGAGCGCGCAGATTGACTTCTGGCGCATCGCCCTGCGGCCCGGCAAGCCGCTGCTGGTGGCGAGCAAGGGCGATCGCCACATCCTGGGCCTGCCGGGCAACCCCGTTTCCAGCCACGTTACCGCCACCCTGTTCCTGCTGCCGCTGCTGCGAGCGCTTGCGGGATCGAGGCAGCCGTTCCCGCTGCCCGTCATGCTGCCGCTGGCCGACCCCTTGCCCGCAGTCGGCAACCGGACCGAATTCTTCCGCGCCCGCCGCCATGGCTCGGGAATTGCCCCCATTTCCGAGCGGGATTCGAGCGCCCTGCGAGCGCTTTCCCAAGCCGACGCCCTGATCCGGCGCGAAGCCGGCTCGCCACCGGCAGAGAAGGGAACGCCCGTTCCGGTCTACTGGCTCGAAAATGGCGGTAATGCTTGACTTGGTAAATGATGTTTCATAATTGTTCCTTGTTCGTTCACTTAATGGAGCGAACTCACTGGTTCTCACGGGGCCGCTTGCCGGTTCCGCTGCAGAGAGGGGAACAGACAGATGTTGACTGCCAAGCAGCGCGAATTGCTCGTGTTTATCCAGCGCAAGCTGGAAGACAGCGGGATTTCACCTTCATTCGAGGAGATGAAGGACGCGCTTGACCTGAAGAGCAAGTCGGGCGTCCACCGGCTGATCTCCGCGCTGGAGGAACGGGGCTTCATCCGCCGCCTGCCCAACCGCGCCCGCGCGCTCGAAGTGCTCAAGCAGCCGGATGACGTGGCCGCCACCCGCCCGGCGCGCGCCGCCAACGATGCCGTGGGCAATGTCGTTACCCCGCCGCGCGCCGCGCCGCAGCCGGCCAATGACGTGATCGAGGTGCCGCTGCATGGCCGCATCGCGGCCGGCGCCCCGATCGAGGCGCTGGAGGGTTACAGCTCGCTGCCTGTTCCCGCCGCCCTGCTGGGCGCGGGCGAGCACTATGCGCTGGAAGTCTCGGGCGATTCGATGATCGAGGCCGGCATTTTCGATGGCGATTATGCCCTTGTCCGCAAGACCAGCACGGCGCGCGATGGCGAGATCGTGGTCGCCCTGGTGCGCAATGAGGAGGCGACGCTCAAGTTCCTCCGGCGCGAGAACGGGAAGATCGTCCTCGATCCGGCCAACGGCGCCTATGCCCCGCAGATCTATGACGATCACGAAGTGCAGGTACAGGGCAAGCTGGCGGGGCTGCTGCGCCGCTACCACTGATCGTGTGAACGGCCGGGCCGCCTTTGCAGGTGGGGCCGGCCGCCGCACCGGGCCGACTGGCTTAGTCTAACTCCGGTCGGTGACTTGCCACCATGGGTGCTGGCGCTCGGTCTGGGCCACACTGCGCAGCTCGGCGCCGTCCAGGATAATTGCCAGGCCGCCGTTCTCCTCCAGATAGCGGCCATCCGCCTTCAGCCAGCGCGGCCGGCATGATCGCGGCAGCCAGCGCTCCGACACGACGATATCGGCCCGCTCGCAGGCGGCGGCCAGCGCGCGCTCCTCGATGCGCGAGCGGCTGCGGCTCATCAGCAGGTGCCAGTCTCGTCCTCCGCGCCGCAGGGTGATGACGCAGAAGTCGGTCGAACACTCCGCGCCAGGCCAGTCGGCCAGGGGCACCGGCTCACCCGCAACACCGGCCAGTTCAAGCATGTTCTCGCGGGTGTAGTCGCTGCGGCTTTCACGCAGGACCAGCAATTCCGCGCCCTCGCCGGTGATCCCCACGTGCCGCCCGTCTCCGGAGACCAGCACGTCCGGCACGGGGGTCGCCAGTAGCAGGCCGGTCGCCACGCCCACCGGCAGGAGGCCCAATAACCGGCGCCGGCCGTGCCACAGGCCCAGCCACAGCCCGCCCGCCAAGAACAGGGCAAAGGCCGTATGGGTCATCTGCGGCATCAGCTTTACAGCACCGGGCTGTCCGGCGGTGAAGTGCGCAATCCACAGCAGCAGGTCCAGCGCCTTGCCGGTCAGCCACCAGAACGGCGCGCCGGCCCCGACCAGGTCCGCCAGTAGAGCTAGGGCAATCATCGGCATGGCGATGAAGGTGACCAGCGGAATTGCCACCACGTTGGCCAGCGCGCCATAGACGCCCGCCCGGTGAAAGTGGAACAGCACGATCGGCATCAGCGCCACCTCGATCACCAGGCCCGTCACCAGCAGCATCACGCCCCGCCGCCCGCCGCGGGCGAGCCAGCTTTCCTCACGCGGGGCCAGGAAATCGCGCACCGGCTGCGCTTCGTGCAGGGCCACGATGGCGATCACAGCAGCAAAGCTCATCTGGAAACTCGGCCCAGCAAGGGCTTCGGGCCACAGGACAAGGACAACGCAGGCCGCCACGGCCACCATCCGCATCGACAGCGCCTCGCGCCCCATCGCCAGCGCGCCCAACACCAGCAGGGCTGCAAGGCACGAGCGCAGCGTCGGCACCTCGCCGCCCGTCAGCAAGGTATAGCCTATCCCCGCAAGCGCCCCCATGCCCGCCGCCACAACCGGCAGCCGCACCCGCAACGCCAGCCAGGGCCACAGCGCCAGCACTTTCAGCGCCACGAAGAAGGCGGCGGCAATCACCGCACTCACATGCAGCCCGCTGATCGAGAGCAGGTGGGTGAGGCCGGAATCGCGCATCGCCTCCTCGTCGGCCGGGCTGATCGAACCGCGATCGCCACTGGCAAAGGCTGCGGCAATGGCGCCGGCGGAACCCGGCACCTGGCTGCGCACATGATCGGCCAGACTGCGCTGGGTGCTGGCCAGCAGGGGCGGCCGCCCCGCGGGCTCCATGACCTGCGGCGGGCGCTGGAGGCTGCCGGTGGCCGCCAGCCCCTCGAACCACGCCGCCCGGGCAAAGTTGTAGGACCCCGGCAGCATGGGTGGAGCAGGTGGCATGAGCCGTGCCTGGAAGCGGATCAGCGCCCCCTCGCCCAGCCCCCGAATGACGTGTTCCAGCGGCACATTGACCCGCACCTTGATCGCACGCCCCGTTTCCGGCTCACGCATCGCCAGGACCAGGCGGACACGGTCTTCCGCCGGCTGCTCGATCCGCTCAAGGATGCGGCCCTGGAAGGTGCCGGACAGCGGCCGCTCGATCGCCGCAGTGCCGATCAGCCCTGATCGCAGCCAGACCAGCGCCAGCCCGGCGGCAAATACCAGCGCCAGCACCACGGCCGCCTGTTGCAACCGCGCGCGTGAATCATTCCCGCGCCACGCCGCCAGCGCGCCCAGCGCCACCGCCAATGCGCCGGAAAGCGCGATAACCCAGGCCAGCGGCCCCGGCAGGGCAAACCACGCGGCGATGCCCCCCACCAGCGCCACCGCCAGCCACGGCCCGCGATCAAACCCGGCCGCTTCGAGAAAATGCTCCGCGCCATCAAGCGCGCTGGACAAAGACCATCGCTTTCGCCAAGGCGAATGCCGCAACGCAGCATAGTCGGGCTCTTCCCCGCCCATGGGGATCAAGGGGGCCTGGCCGGTCGCCATTGATTGATAACACAGGAACCCGGGCCTTATGGCAAGCACCAGCGCAACACCCGCCGGCAAGAACCGCCCGGTCGTCACGCGCTTTGCTCCCTCGCCCACCGGCTACCTGCACATCGGCGGCGCGCGCACGGCGCTGTTCAACTGGCTCTACGCCCGCCACCATGGCGGCAAGTACCTGGTGCGGATCGAGGATACCGATCGCGCCCGCTCTACCGAACCGGCGATTGCCGCGATCTTCGACGGGCTGGACTGGCTGGGCCTTGGCGGGGACGAGGAGCCGGTGTTCCAGTTCGCCCGCTCGGCCCGCCATGCCGAGGTGGCGCACCAGTTGCTGGAAGCCGGCCACGCCTATCGCTGCTACCTGACGCCCGAGGAACTCGCCGCCCGCCGCGAGAAGGCGCAGGCAGAGCGCAAGCCTTTCCGGATCGACAGCGAATGGCGCGATACCTCGCCCGACCAGTGGCCGGCGGAGCAACCCTATGTGGTCCGCATCAAGGCCCCCAAGACCGGCGAGGTGACCATTGCCGATGCCGTGCAGGGCAATGTCACGGTGGCCAATGCCGAGCTCGATGATTTCATCCTGCTGCGCAGCGATGGCACCCCTACCTACATGCTCGCCGTGGTGGTGGACGATCACGACATGGGCGTGACCCACGTGATCCGGGGTGACGACCACCTCAACAACGCGTTCCGCCAGCTCGTGATCATTCGCGGGATGGGCTGGCCCGAGCCGACCTATGGCCACGTGCCGCTGATCCATGGCAACGACGGTGCCAAGCTGTCCAAGCGCCACGGGGCGCTGGGCGTGGACGCCTATCGCGACGAGCTGGGCGTGCTGCCCGAAGCGCTGTTCAACTACCTGCTGCGCCTGGGCTGGGGCCACGGCGACAAGGAGGAGTTCACGCGCGAGGAGGCCGTGGCGCTGTTCGACATCGCTGACGTCAACAAGGGCGCAAGCCGCTTCGACATGAAGAAGCTGCTCAACATGAATGGGCACTATATCCGCGCGGCGGACGATGCCCGCCTGGCCACGCTAGCGGCAGCGCGGATCGGCCCGGAGGCGGACGAGGCACTGCTTACCCAGGCCATGCCGGTATTGAAAACCCGCGCCCGCGACATGATCGAGCTGGCCGATGGCGCCATGTTCCTGTTCCGCCAGCGCCCGCTGCCGCTGGACGAGAAGGCCGCCGCGCTGCTGGACGCCGAAGCCCGCACCCGTCTGGGCGCGATTCACGAACGCTTTGCGGCTGAAACGGACTGGACAACCGAAGCGCTGGAGGCCAATCTCAAGGCTTACGCGGAAGAGCTTGGGGCCGGTTTGGGGAAGCTGGCGCAGCCACTGAGGGCAGCCTTGACCGGCCAGGCCACATCGCCCGGTATTTTTGACGTTCTGGTCCTGCTGGGCCGCGAGGAAAGCTTGGCGCGCATCGCCGACCAGGCTGGCGGCTGAACAGGACCCAGAGGAATTTCAGGAGAGCACCATTGACCGATACCAGCGCCAAGCTCACCGTGGGTGACAAGACGATCGATCTGCCCGTCATGGCCGGCACCACCGGCCCGGACGTGGTCGATATCCGCAAGCTCTATGGCCAGACGGGCATGTTCACCTATGACCCGGGCTTCACCAGCACGGCGAGCTGCGAAAGCGCGCTGACCTTCATCGATGGCGAGGAAGGGGTGCTGCTGCACCGCGGCTATCCCATCGGCCAGTTGGCCGAGCACTCCAGCTTCATGGAAGTCAGCTATCTGCTTCTCAACGGCGAGCTGCCCGACGCCGAAACGCTGGCGAACTTCGAGACCACGATCACCCGCCATACCATGCTGCACGAGCAGCTGATGACCTTCTATCGCGGCTTCCGGCGTGATGCGCACCCGATGGCGATCATGTGCGGCGTGGTGGGCGCGCTATCTGCCTTTTATCACGACAGCACCGACATCGCCGACCCCGTGCAGCGCAAGATTGCCAGCCACCGCCTGATCGCCAAGATGCCAACGATTGCGGCCATGGCCTACAAGTATTCGGTGGGTCAGCCCTTCATGTATCCGGACAACAAGTTGTCCTATACCGGCAACTTCCTGAAGATGACCTTTGGCGTTCCGGCCGAGGAATACGAGGTGATCCCGGCGGTCGAGAAGGCCATGGACCGGATCTTCATCCTCCACGCCGATCACGAACAGAACGCGTCGACCAGCACCGTGCGCCTGGCAGGTTCCTCGGGCGCCAATCCGTTTGCCTGCATCGCCGCCGGCATCGCCTGCCTGTGGGGCCCGGCGCATGGCGGCGCCAACGAGGCAGCGCTCAACATGCTGCGCGAGATCGGCACGCCCGACCGCATCCAGCATTACATCGACCGCGCCAAGGACAAAAACGATCCGTTCCGCCTGATGGGCTTCGGCCACCGCGTGTACAAGAACTATGATCCGCGCGCGACGGTGATGCAGAAGACCGTGCGCGAGGTGTTCGACGCGCTGAAGGTGACCGATCCGGTGTTCGAAACCGCCCTGCGGCTGGAGGAAATCGCGCTGTCCGATCCGTATTTCGCGGAAAAGAAGCTGTTCCCCAACGTGGACTTCTATTCGGGCATCATCCTCTCGGCCATCGGCTTCCCGACCACGATGTTCACCGCGCTGTTCGCCCTTGCCCGCACCGTGGGCTGGGTGGCGCAGTGGAACGAGATGATCAGCGATCCCGGCCAGAAGATCGGTCGCCCGCGCCAGCGCTACACCGGCCCGACCGAGCGGGATTACGTGCCGGTCGAGAAGCGCTGAACGTAGCCGAAGCGAGGTTGAAACGGGGCGGCCACGGTCGCCCCGTTTTCCTTAGGGGTCAGGCGCGCGGCTCGGCCCGCCGGTCGGCAAAGCCGGGCAGTTCCAGGATGAACCGGGCGCCCTGCCCGCGCGCGCTTTCCACGCCCAGCGATCCGCCCATCGCCTCGGCCAGGCGGCGCGAGATATAGAGGCCCAGACCCGATCCGCCATCGCCGCTGCGGCCGAGGCGCTCGAACTTGCCGAACACGCGGGCCTGCTGCTCCTCGTCCAGCCCCTCGCCCTGGTCGGCCACGATGATGCGGGCCCGATCGCCTTCCTGCTCCACCCGCAGCCACACGCCCGCGCCTTCGGGTGAATAGTTGATCGCATTGCCCAGCAGGTTGAGCAGGATCTGCAGCACGCGGCGGAACTCGCCCACGGCAGGCGCGGCCTCGTCGGGCTTGGGCGCATCGATGGTGATCCCGCGATCGCGCGCGCGAACGCCCAGGATGCCCGCGGCCCGGCGCGCGACGTCGGCCAGGTCGATCCTGTCGGGAGCGGTGGTGAACTGTTCGTCCTCCACCAGTTCCAGCGTGGTCAGGTCATCGATCAGGGCCAGCAGGTGCTCGCCGGCAGCGGCGATGTCCGCTGCATAGGCGCTGTACTCGTCGGCCAGGGGGCCAGCCATCTGGGTTCGGATGGTCTCGGCATTCGCGATGATACGCGCGACCGGCTGGCGCAGCACCGGCGCGATATCACGGCCCAGACCCGGCTGGCGGCTGCGCGCGTCGGTCACCGGTTCGGGCTGCGGCGGAGCAGGCGGCGCTTCGGGCGGCGGCAGGTCCGGGCTCAGCAGCAGTTCGAATCCCCCGCTGCCGGCGATCGGCTTGCCCAGCGGCACCAGCGTGGCGCGCCAGTCGCGGTCCGATCCGGCCAGCTTCAGCCGTGCCCCGTCAAGCAGCCGCCAGTGGACCGGCTGCTGGTGGCTGTCGCCTTCCAGCTCCACGAAATCGGTCCACGGCCGCCAGCGCCCTTCCACCATCCGCGCCAGCAGCGGCTGGAGCTCGGGCGAGGCGCTCTCGGCCACCAGCACTTCCTGCTTCGGGCCAAGACGGGCGGTCAGTTCTGCGGTCATCCGTGCCAGGGCAACCTGCCGTTCGCGCTCCAGCGAAGGGGCAGGGTCGGACACAGGCATGCTGCGCCAGTTGGAAATCGTGATCCGGCAACCCCCGCCCTCGGCGTCGGGCTCCACCTCCACCCAGGCGCTGACCTGCTCGGAAACGTCGCGCGCCTGCACGGCACGGGCCAGGCGCAGGCCATAGGTGCGCGCCTTGCGGACCAGTTCCAGCAGGGCCGGAGCGATGATGATGCCCGGCAGGTCACCGCCGGTGCGCCGTTGCAGGCCGGCCAGCGGCTCGTCCGCCTCGACCAGCCAATCGCGTCCATCGGTGCGGGCCCGGGTCAGCAAGGGGACAGTGCTGGCCATCGTTTCAGATCGCCTGCTCCACCGGAGCCTCTGCAAGGAGGGCGGCAGCCCGTGCGGGAGTGAGCATATCGAACCCGGCCGGCAGGACTGCATCGGGATGCAGGTAAAGGAACTGCTCTTCCACCGCCGACTGCCCCAGGCCCGCCGCACGCAGCGACAGGGCCAGGCGACCAAGCTGGTTTTCGCTGAACGACAGCAACACCAGGTTGCGCTCCTGGTTGCTGGCCATGCCCAGCGCCGTGGCGAACAGCGCGGGGCCGGCATGGTCGATCGCCAGCGCGCGGGTGGCACGCGGGCCAAGCGCGCTGACCAGGCGGCTCAACTGGCCGATGCGACCTTCGCCCTCGTCAAACCCGGCGCGCAGGGCAGCGCCGGCGGCAATGGCCACATCATCATCCGCGAAGTGGTTCTGCAGCAGCAGCAAGGCCTTGTGGAACAGGTCACCCGGCAGCTCGCCCAGCGGCAGTTCCATGCGGCGCATTTGCTGCAGGAAACGGGCCTGCGCGGCAATTGCCCGCATCGCCCCGCCTGCCAGATCGGCATCGCTGCTGGCAGCCAGTTCCTGCAACAGCGGCGAGAGCACGCCATCGATCCCGCTGCGACGCTGGAGCTGTTCGGCCAAGGCGAATTCCTGGGTCAGCGCGTGCGAGTGGGCCAGTATGGCCGCATCGCCCAGCAACATCTGGGTGAGGCCCTCGTTCGCCTGCTCCACCATGTTCGAGGGATCGGCATCCCCCGCGGCCTCGCCGCAGGCGACCAGCAATTGCCTGGCAACGTGCGCGATCATGCCGCGCACCCGGGCGATCACCTCGTCGCTGAAAAGCGCTTGGTCGCGATTGTTCAGCAGCATGGCCAGAATCGGGCGCGCGGCGGCGAGCACGCCGTCCCCTTCGGCCAGCTCGTCGCGCATCACTTGCTCGACTGCGTCGGCACCGGTCGGAATTTGCCCTTGCTGGATCATCCTGCCCACCTACGCCAGCAGGGTTAAATCCGCGTTAGCCGCGATGGGGCCAAATTCTGGCCACCAGCAACAGCGTAGAAACCAGCATCATGGCCACTTCGGGCGATGTGACCAGCGCCAGCCCGGCAAGCACGGCCGCAACCGGCGCCCGGTCACCCAGCGCGGCCTGCCAGCCCTTCGCGTCTTTCGCAGCGGGCAGGTTCAGGCCCAGCACCAGCACCAATGCCGGGAAAGCCTGGCGAAACCAGCGGCCCTCCACCCCCAGGTAGCCACAGGCGAGCAGGCCAGCATCGATTACACGGCGCAGCAGGGGCAGCCGCCGCCGGAACCGCTCCCGACCGCGCTGGAGGCTGGCCACGGCTCCGGCCGCTTCCAGCGCCAGCGCGGCCAGGGCCAGCAGGGCAAACCCCGCCGCCCCAAGGCCATACCACGCCGCCGCCACGGCGCCCGCTGTCAAAACCACGCCCGCGCCCAGCGCTGCCGGGATCGCCGCCGGCTGCCCCGGCAGGCTGGCTCCCCAGCGGCGCAAGGCCCAATGGCACAGCCGCGTGGTCAAGCCACCGCCCTCCCCCACCTCGGCAGCGAAACGGCGCAACAGCCACTTCTCCTCATGCAGGTGCACCGGCACGCCGCGGCCCAGCAGCGGCCAGTCACCGCTGGCGATCATCGCTTCGGGCAGGCGTCTGTCGGGCACACCCGCCTGCAGGGCAATCCGCAGCAGTGCCGGGGCGGCTTCCACGTCCTCGGGCAGTTCCAGCAGGCGGTTCACCGCGTGCCCCGGCACCAGCATCACGCCCGCCCACGCACGGCCAAGATCGATCCGCTCGAATCCGGCCTCGACCCCGGGAGCCGAAGGGAAGACCGACACGAGGCCCCGGTGGTCAGTCCCTTCCGCCCAGGCGAGGCTGGATGGCAGCACCTGTGGCTGGATGACCAGCAGCAATTCGCCCGGAGCGACAGCGCCGGCAAGGGCATGGGGCGTGGCGATTTCACGCACCTTCAGACCCTGCTGTTCAGCCGCCTGGCGCACGGCAATGGCTTCCGCCCCGCCCCCGCCGCCTAGGATGAACAGCGCGCTGCACCCACAATCGACCGCGTGATCGGCTTGCCACTCGCCCAGCCAGCGGCCCAGCACCTGGCGTGCTGGCGCGCCTTCGCCGCCAAAGGCTGGCAGGCAGATCAGGGCCAGACGATTGAAGGGCAGGAGGTCACTCACGCCAGCCTAGCTAGGGCCGTGGCAGGCGGCTGCCAAGCGGCGATCAGGCCAGCGCGGCAAATCCCAGATTGAGCCGGTCCAGCTTGCGCAGCACCACCGGATCGCCGGGGGCCGCTTCCAGCGCCTCATCGGCCAGCAGGGCCAGGTCGGACGCGTGGAAGGAGACGCCCAGGCTCTTCAGGCGGCGGGCAGCCACCTCCCAGTTCCCGTCGCAGCGCGAGCGGCGCAGCAGGTCGATCTGGTGGTCGAGGCTGCTGGCAAACGATGCCAGCAGTTCGGCGCGCAGAGCCTGATCGTCGCCGGCGGCGGCGGCAATATTGGCCTCGAAATCAGCGCGATCCATGGTCATGCCGCTATCTTCCGCCATCGGGGTTAAGGCGGGTTTAATGCCTGGGGCAGGCCTGCTATCCTGCGCGGCCATGAACAGAAGCAAGACCCTGACGGCCCTTGGCGGCACGGATCCCGGCACCAGTGCGCCGGACAATGCCGACCTCGGTCTGGACACGCCCGCCACCGGCACCGACCACTCGCCCGTGTTCGAGGAGGAGTGGGAGGAGCCCGCTCCCCCGCCCTCGCGCCTGTGGCCCTCCCTGGCAGTGCTGGCAGTGCTTGGGTGGACGGGGTTCTTCGCGTGGAGCCACCTGGCGGATTTCTCTGTCGGCGTGACACCTGCGGAAGGCTCCGCCCTGGTCTCGGCCTGGGCCGTGCCGGTGGTGCTGGTGGTAGGCCTGTGGCTGCTGGCCATGCGCCACTCCACCCGCGAGGCTGCGCGATTTGGCGCCATGGCGCAGATGCTGGCCGGCGAATCGCAGGTACTTGAGCGGCGTCTGGCATCGGTGAATGCGGAATTGAGCCTGGCGCGCGATTTCATCGCTGCCCAGTCCCGCGATCTCGAATCGCTGGGGCGGCTGGCGGCAGAGCGGATTTCCGCGAACGCCGCCCAGTTGCAGGACCTGATCCGCGACAACGGCGCGCAGGTGAACGCCATTGGCGAAGTCAGCGATACGGCCCTCGCCAACATGGACAAGCTGCGCGACCGGCTGCCCGTGGTGGCCAATTCCGCCCGCGACCTGACGAGCCAGATCGGCCACGCCGGCAACGTGGCGCAGGACCGACTGGAGGAGATGATCGCCGCCTTCGAACGCCTCAATGCCTTTGGTGAGGCCAGCGGGCGGCAGGTTGATACGCTGCGGGAAAACACCACGGCAACGCTCGCCGCCTTCGAGGAACGCCTCGGCGCGTTGCAAGCAGCCCAGTCGGCCGCGCACCAGCGCTTTGCCACCGCCACGCAGGAGATGAAGGACCGGGTGGCCCAGGCCATTGCCGACATCCAGCAGATTGACGAAAGCGCCATCACCAACTCGCGCCTGCGGGTGGAAGCCCTGGGTGAGGCAGAGCGCAAGGTGCGCGAAGCCGTGGCCGAAAGCGATGCCCTGTTCGCCGAGGCCCAGGCCGAGCGGGCTGCCGCCATGGAGGCCGCCCAGCGCGAAGCCCTGTCTGCGCTGGAGCAGCGCTTGGCCGAGTTCGACCAGGCGGCCATCCTCCGTCAGCAGGAACACGCAACCCACGTGGCTGCGATGGCCGAGAAGGGCGAGGAGCTTGCCGCACGCCTGGCCGAGATCGATGCCGAACTGGCCCGCCTGGCCCAGGCCGGAAGCGCCGAAAGCGCGCAGTTGGCGGAGGCCTGCGCAGCCTTTACCCGCAACCTTGAAGAGGGGCGCAGCACGCTTGAACGGACGACCGCCCAAGTCACCGGGCTCACCGACAGCAGCGTGCGCCTGCTGGAACTGATCCGCGCCGCCGGCGAGCATTCGGAAGGCACCCTGGCGCGCGGCATCGGCCAAGCCGATGCGCGCCTGTCCTCGTTCGGAGAGCGGCTCACCCAGTTGAGCGCCACGCTTGGCCAGGTGGAGAGCCGGGGCAGCTCTCTGCTGGTCGAGATCACCGCCAGCAAGTCGGAATCGGTGGAACTGCTCGCCACCCTGGCCACGCTGGAAGACCGGTTGGGCGGGCTGAAGGCCCGCGCCGAGGTCGTGGCCAGCACTTCCGCCGCAGACCTGCAGGCGGCCATCGCCGCCCTGGACGAAGCGGCCACTACCACCCTTGCGCGCTTGCAGGGTGGCCAGGCCGACGCCGTCCGCGCCATCGCGGAGGAACTGGGCGAGACCGCCAGCACCATCCTGTCGGAAACGCTGGCCGCCAGCGGATCGTCCGCGATAGCCGACCTGCGCCGCGCGACCGAGGAGGCAACCGAACAGGGCCGATCCACGGCGGTGGCCCTGCGTGACCAGCTTGCCAAGGTGAACCAGCTGGCCGGCAACCTGGAACAGCGCGTGGCCCAGGCCCGCGCCCAGGCCGAGGAGCAGGTGAACAACGACTTCACCCGCCGCATGGCGCTGATTACCGAAAGCCTGAATTCGTGTTCAATCGATATTGCCCGCGCGCTGGATGCCGAAGTGGCCGATACGGCCTGGGCCAGCTACCTGAAGGGTGATCGCGGCATCTTCACCCGCCGCGCGGTGCGCCTGCTCGACAACCAGGAGGTGCGCGCCATTGCCGAAGCCTATGATGCGGACGAGGAACTGCGGCTGGCGGTGAACCGCTACATCCACGACTTCGAGGCGCTGCTGCGGCCGATCCTGTCCACCCGCGATGGCAATGCCATGGGGGTCACGCTGATCTCGTCCGATATCGGCAAGCTCTATGTGGTGCTGGCCCAGGCGATCGAGCGGCTGCGCGATTAAGGCTGGCGACCTATTGGCCGGGGCCGCGACCCGCGGTGAAATCCAGGTCCGAAACGGTCAGCCAGCCCTGGGTGTAATTCACGATGTAGAGCGCGGTCAAAGCCAGCGCGATCACGCTGGCCCGCAGCGCCAGCCTGCCGGGGCGGAAGTGGGCCGGCGCGCTGTCCGCTTGGCCCGGTACCTTTGGGATGCCCGCCTCGTCATGCGTCTTCACCCCGAAGGGCAGCATCACGAAAGCCGTCATCACCCAGAACAGGGCATAGATGGCGATCATGCTGGTCAGCTTCACTTGCGCCTCCCTTCAGCGCCTTGCGCCGGTTCCAGCGGCAGGATCACGCGGGTCTGCGGCTTCTTGCCGCTCCAGCGCTGGGCCGCGCGACGGGCTGCCAGGCGGGCCGCCTCCATGATCGTTTCGCGATCACGCGCCGCTGCGCCGCGCAGGGCAGACAGGGTCTTCTTCACGTCCTCCACCGCTTCTGCCACGAAAGCGGGATAGTCTTCATCCAGCGGCAGGCCGATGCCCTCGATCTGCACACCGCCGCCGCGCTCCAGCACCACGATCAGCAGCCCGTCGCGTGCCATGCGGCGGCGCATGGTGATCGCCTCGCCGTCGGCGGGGACGATGATCTCGCCATCCAGCACCAGGCGGCCCGCGCCCACTTCGGCCAGCTTGCCGGGCTTGCCGGGAGCCAGGCGCACGATGTCGCCGTTCTTCTGGAACACGGCCTGCGGGATGCCGCGCGATTTGCCCAGACGGCACTGCTCCTTCATGTGGCGGATCTCGCCGTGGACCGGAACCAGGATTTCCGGCCGGATCCAGCTGTAAAGCGCTTCCAGTTCGGGCCGGCCAGGGTGGCCGGAAACATGGATGTGGCTCTGCCGGTCGGTCACCATCACGATGCCGCGTTCGGCCAGGCGGTTCTGGATTGCCCCGATGGCGAGGTCATTGCCGGGGATCACGCGGCTGGAGAACAGGATCACATCCCCCTCCACCAGTTCCAGCGGATGGTTGCCCTCGGCAATACGGGCCAGGGCCGCGCGCGGCTCGCCCTGCCCGCCGGTGGCTACGATCAGCACCTCCCCACGGTCAAGCCGCATGGCCGTGTCGAAATCGACCGGCGGAGCGATGTGGGTGAGGTAGCCGTTGGCCTGTGCCACTTCGATAATCCGGTCGAGCGAGCGGCCCGCCACGCACAGCTTGCGCCCGGTTTCCTCGGCCACTTCGGCCAGGGTCTGCAGGCGAGCGACATTGCTGGCGAATGTGGTGACCACCACCCGCTTGCCCTTGTGCTTGCGGATCTCCTCCAGCAGCCCCTGGTAAACGGCCCCTTCGGAACCGGAGGCGGAGGGGTTGAACACGTTGGTGGAATCGCACACCAGCGCCAGCACGCCCTCGTCACCGATGGCGCACAGCTCCTCTTCGGTGGCGGGCTCACCGATGATCGGCTCCTCGTCCAGCTTCCAGTCGCCGGTGTGGAATATCCGACCGTGCGGGGTTTCGATCAGCAGCGCGTTGCCCTCGGCGATCGAGTGGGCCAGCGGCACGTAGCGAATGGAGAAAGGTCCCAGGTCGAACGGCTCTGTATCGTCGATGATCGTCATCTCGATCTGGTCGGCGTTGCCTGCTTCCTCCAGCTTGCGCAGGATCAGTTCGGCAGTGAACGGCGTGGCATAGAGCGGCACGCCCAGGTCGGCGGCGAAATAGGGGATCGCGCCGATGTGGTCCTCGTGCGCGTGGGTCAGGACAATGCCCAGCAAGTCATCCGCCCGGTCCTCGATAAAGGCGGGATCGGCAAACATCAGCTCGGTGCCGGGGTATTCCTGGGCGCCGAAGCTCATGCCCAGGTCCACCATCAGCCACTTGCCCTGGCAGCCGTAGAGGTTGACGTTCATGCCGATCTCGCCCGAGCCGCCGAGGGCCAGGAACAGCAGTTCGTCTTCAGGAGTGTAGTCGGGTTTCATGCGGTCCTTGCGCGGTCTGCGATCATCGCCAGGCCCTGCAGGGTCAGGTCCCCGTCAACCGCGTCGAAAATCTTGGTGTGGTTGTCGAATAGCACGGCCAGGCCCCCGGTGGCGACCACCGTTACCACCCCGCCGATCTCGGCCTTCATGCGTGCAACCAGCCCCTCCATCATGGCCACATAACCCCAGAACACGCCGATCAGCATCTGGTCTTCGGTATTGCGCCCGATAACCGAGGTGCCGCGCGGGCTTTCGATGGCGATGCGCGGCAGCTTGGCAGTGTTGCTGACCAGGGCGTCGAGCGACAAGTTGATGCCGGGGGCGATGATGCCGCCCTTGTAGGCCCCTTCCGCCGAGACGACATCGAAGGTGGTGGCGGTGCCGAAATCGATCACCACCAGGTTGCCGGGATACTTGGCGTGGGCGGCCTCGGCATTCACGGCCCGGTCGGCGCCCAGGCTCTTGGGCTGGTCGACATCGATGGTGATGGACCAGGCGGCGGCCCCCTCGCCCGCGAACAGCGGCTCCACGCCGAAATACTTGCGGGCCAGCACTTCCAGGTTGTGCCGTGCGCGCGGCACCACGCTGGAGACGATCATGGCGGTCACATCGCTGCGGGCAAAGCCTTCAAGCTGCATCAGTTGCACCAGCCACACGGCATATTCATCACCCGTGCGGCGCGGATCGGTGGCGATGCGCCAGCGGGTGCGCATCTCGCCCGTTTGCCCCGGACCTGATCCGGGGTCGAACAGGGCGAAGACCACGTTGGTGTTGCCGACATCGACCGCGAGCAGCATTTCAATCCGATCCTTCGTGCGACACGTCACCCGCGTGGATGCGCGCCAGCGTGCCATCATCGCGCACCAAGCGCAAAGCGCCGTCGGGTTCAAGCCCGTCGTAAGTCCCGGCTACCCGCGTCCCGGCGCCGTCGTGAACGCTCAGACGAGTGCCGGGAGGGTGCGCGGCAGCCTGCCAGCGGCTGAACATCGGGCCGGTTCCTTGCTTGCGCCAGCGGGCAAGCTCGATGGCAAAGCGGGCGGCCAGGTCTGCCGCGAACAGGTCACGGTCGGGCCGCGCACCGCGCTCAGCCAGGGCCAGCGTGCTGCGGTCGGCCAATGGCGGGGCAGCGGCCAGGTTCACGCCCACGCCAATCACCGCGAACGGCCCCTCGCGTTCCAGCAGGATGCCGCAAAACTTTCTGCCGGCCAGCAGCACATCGTTGGGCCACTTCAGTTGCAGGCTGGCCGGCGCGGCAATCTGCCCGGACACGCAGGCATATACTGCCAGCGCGGTGACGAACGACAGGCTGGCGGCAGGCGGATCATCGGGCGAAAGGCGCACCAGGGTGGAGCCCATGAAGTTTCCCGGCGCGTCCAGCCACGGCCTGCCCTGCCGCCCCCGCCCGGCGGTCTGCCGGTCGGCGATCAGCCAGAAGCCTTCCGGCAGCGCTTCGCCCGAAGCAAGCCGCGTCAGCAGGTCCGCGTTGGTGGAACCGGTCTCGGCTACGATGTCGCGCCGGAAGACCAATCTAGCCCGCGATGAACAGTGAGGCTGCCGCCAGGTCTGCCAGGTTGCCCAACCAGCCCGTCGCCAGCCATGCCAGCGGCGAGATCACCAGCACCGACAGCGCCAGCAGCACCCAGTGCCAGGTATCCGCCTTGCCCTGCACGCGGTCCACCGGCTCATCGAAGAACATCACCTTGATGAACTTCAGATAGTAGAACGCGCCGATCACGCTGGCGGCGATGCCGATGGCGGCCAGTGGCAGCAGGTCTGCCTCCACCGCGGCCTGGAACACCACCAGCTTGGCATAGAAACCCATCAGCGGCGGAATGCCCGCCAGGCTGAACATGATCGCCAGCAGGCACCAGGCCAGCGCCGGGCGGGTGGTGGACAGGCCCTTGATATCGCCGAAGGTCTCAAGCTGGTTGCCGTCAGCATCGCGCAGCAGCAGCAGCCCCACGAAGCTGCCCACGGTCATCGCCACGTAGAACAGCAGGTACAGCAGCATCGAAGCCGCACCCGCCGCACTGGCCGTGGCCAGGCCGATCAGGATGAAGCCGACATTGTTGATCGACGAATAGGCCAGCAGCCGCTTCAGGTTCTCCTGCCCGATCGCACCCAGCGCACCCACCACGATGGAGGCGAGCGCGGCGAAGGTGACGATCTGCTGCCACGCGGCGGTCTGGCTGCCGAAAGCTTCCAGCGACAGGCGGGCAAGCAGGGCAACGGCGGCCACCTTGGGCGCGCTGGCGAAGAACATGGTGACCGGCGTGGGCGCGCCTTCGTACACGTCGGGCGTCCACATGTGGAACGGCACTGCGCTGATCTTGAAGGCCATGGCCGACAGCACGAAGACCAGGCCGAACAGCTCCCCGCCCGAAAGGCCGTCGGCCATCGCCACGTTGATCGCATCGAACGCGGTGGAGCCGGTGAAGCCGTAGATCAGGCTGATGCCGAACAGCAGGATGCCCGAAGCCAGCGCGCCGAGCACGAAGTACTTCAGGCCGGCTTCCGCGCTCTTGTCATCATCGCGCAGGTAAGCCGCCAGCACATAGGCGGCGAGCGATTGCAGCTCCAGACCGATGTACAGAGCTATCAGGTCGGTGGCGGACACCATCACGCTGGCACCCAGCGCCGAGAACAGGATCAGCACCGGGAATTCCGGTCGCATCGCCCCGCGCTTCTCGAAATAGGCCGACGACACCACCAGCGCGGCACCGGCTGCGGCATAGATCAGCAGCTTGGCAAACCCGGCAAAGGCATCGGCGCGGACCTGGCCGAAGAAGGCGATCGTCTCCAGGCCCGAGGCTCCGGCGCATACGCTGGGGGCGACCAGGGCAAAAGCCCCGCCCAGCGCCACGCAGCAGGCGATGGACACGGCACGCGAAGCAGCAGCCCCGCCCCAGGCGGCAAACAGCACCATGATCAGGCCCGATACGGTCAGGATCAGTTCGGGCACGACCAGCGAAAGGGAGTGCAGGTATTCCATCAGTGCGCCCCCCCGTGCGCTGCGGCTTCTTCCTCGGCAGCGGCAGGCGCGGCCTCTCCCGTCACCAGGCGGGCATCACTTGCCGGCTGGGCGCGGCTGATACGGGCTTCCAGCAGGGCGATGTCATTGCGCATCGGCGCCATGAAGCTCTCCGGATAGACACCCATCCACAGCACGGCGGCGGCGATGGGGGCCAGCATGGCCCATTCGCGGGCGTTCAGGTCCGGCATGGCCGCGGCATCGGCGTTCTTCTGCTCGCCGAACGCGATCCGGCGGTAGAGGTACAGCATGTAGGCCGCGCCAAGAATGATGCCGGTGGTGCAGACGAAGGCCACCCAGCTATTCACCTGGTAGATCCCGCCCAGCGACAGGAACTCTCCCACAAACCCGCTGGTGCCCGGCAGGCCGATGCTGGCCATGGTGAACAGCAGGAAGAACAGCGCATACTTGGGCATGTTGATGGAAAGGCCGCCATAACGGTCGATCTCGCGGGTGTGCAGCCGGTCGTAGATCACGCCCACGCACAGGAACAGTGCGCCGGACACGAGCCCGTGGCTGAGCATCACGATCATCGCCCCGTCCAGCCCCTGCGTGTTGAAGCTGAACAGGCCGATGGTCACGATGGCCATGTGCGCCACCGAGGAATAGGCGATCAGCTTCTTCATGTCGTGCTGCACCAGCGCGATAAGGCTGGTGATCACTACTGCCGCCATGGAAAGGCCCCACACCAGCCACACGAACTGTGCGGAGGCTTCCGGGAACATCGGCAGGCTGAAGCGGATGAAGCCGTAGCCGCCCAGCTTCAGCAGCACGCCCGCCAGGATCACCGACCCCGCGGTGGGAGCCTGCACGTGTGCTGCCGGCAGCCAGGTATGCACCGGCCACATCGGCATCTTCACCGCGAAGCTGGCGAAGAAGGCCAGCCACAGCCAGGTCTGCGCGCTCGGCGCAAAGTCATAGGCCATCAGCGTGGGAATGTCGGTAGTACCCGCCGTGTTCGCCATCCACAGCATGGCGATGAACATCAGCACCGAACCCAGCAGGGTATAAAGGAAGAACTTGTAGCTGGCGTAAATCCGGTCAACCCCGCCCCAGATGCCGATGATCAGGTACATCGGGATCAGGCCGGCTTCGAACAGGATGTAGAACAGGAACAGGTCCTGCGCCGCGAAGGTGCCGATCATCAGCACTTCCATGAACAGGAAGGCGGCCATGTACTCGCCCACCCGCTTTTCGATCGAGTGGCTGGCCAGGATGCAGATCGGCATCAGGAACACGCTCAGCATGATCAGCATCAGGGCGATGCCATCGATGCCCAATGCCCACTGGAAGCCGGCGAACAGGCTGGCGCGTTCGGTGAACTGCCACTGGTCGCCGCCAATGTCGAAATTGGCCCACAGGACGATGCCCAGCGCCAGGTCCACCAGCGTGGCCACCAGCGCGATGGTGCGCGCGGCGGAGGCACTGGCCTTGAAGCAAGCCACTGCGCCCAGCAGCGGCACCAGCAGCATCACGGAAAGGATGGGAAAGCCGCTCATGCGAAAATCACCCAGCTGATCGCGGCGACAAGGCCGAGCAGCATCACCAGAGCATAGGAATAGAGGTAGCCCGACTGGACCTTCTTGGCGACGACAGCGCCCTTCACCACCACCCAGGCCGCGCCATCGGGCCCGAAGCGGTCGATCACGCCGACATCAACCTTGTTCCAGAACACGCGGCCAAACCAGAAGGCGGGCACCACGAACAGGTAGTGGTACAGCTCATCAAACATCCACTTGCGATAGACGAAGCGGTAGATGGGCCCCAGTTGCGCGGCCACCTGAGCCGGGAAGCTGGTGTTCTTGATATAGCCGTACCACGCGGTCAGCAGGCCCAGCACCATCACGATGAAGGCTGCGTACTTCACCAGCATCGGCACCTCGTGCATCGCGTGCATCAGGTGCTCGTTGTAGGCGATGGAGCCGTTCCAGAAGGCTTCGGTATCGAGGAAGGCGGTCTTGAAGACATAGCCCGCCGCCACCGCGCCGATGGACAGCAGCACCAGCGGGGTCAGCATCACCCACGGGCTCTCGTGCGGGTGGTAGCCGCCCGTGCCATCGCCCGATGCCGCGTGCGGACCGTGATCGTCGTGGGCATGGGCGTGACTGTCAGCACCATGCGCACCGTCTTCATGCGCAGGCGCATCGTGGTGGTCGCCATGATCGCCATGGCCGTGGGAGTCATGCAGGGCGTGCTGGATATGCTCGCTCTCCACCCAGCGCGGCTTGCCCCAGAAGGTGAGAAACATCAGCCGCCAGGAATAGAAGCTGGTCAGCAGCGCGGCGAACACGCCCACCCAGAAGGCGAAGAGGCCCACTTCGGTGCCGCTGGCATAGGCGACCTCGATGATCGCGTCCTTCGAGAAGAAGCCCGCAAAGCCCAGGCCCAGATGGTACACGCCCACGCCGGTGATCGCCAGGGTGCCGGCCATCATCGCCCAGAAGGTGATCGGGATTTCCTTCCGCAGGCCGCCATAGAAGCGCATGTCCTGCTCGTGGTGCATGGCATGGATAACCGAGCCGGCGCCAAGGAACAGCAGCGCCTTGAAGAAAGCGTGAGTGAACAGGTGGAACATGGCCGCGCCATAAGCGCCAACGCCAGCGGCGAAGAACATGTAGCCCAGCTGCGAACAGGTGGAATAAGCGATCACCCGCTTGATGTCCCACTGGGTGGTGCCCACCGTGGCGGCAAACAAGCAGGTTGCCGCGCCCACGAAAGTCACCACGCCCAGTGCCACCGGGGCAGCCTCGAACATCGGCGACAGGCGGCAGACCATGAACACGCCCGCAGTCACCATGGTGGCGGCGTGGATCAGCGCGGACACCGGGGTCGGGCCTTCCATCGCGTCCGGCAGCCAGGTGTGCAGGCCCAGCTGCGCGCTCTTGCCCATCGCGCCGATGAACAGCAGCAGGCACAGGATGGTCATCGTATCGAGCCGCATACCCATGAAGGTGATGTGGCTGGCACCCTGCATTGCCGGCGCGGCGGCCAGGATGTCCGGAATGCTGGTGGTCTGGAACACCAGGAAGGTGCCGAAGATGCCCAGCATGAAGCCAAGGTCACCCACGCGGTTGACCACGAATGCCTTGATCGCGGCGGCGTTGGCGCTGGGCTTGCGGAACCAGAAACCGATCAGCAGGTAAGACGCCAGGCCCACGCCTTCCCAACCGAAGAACATCTGCACCAGGTTGTCCGCCGTCACCAGCATCAGCATGGCGAAGGTGAACAGCGACAGGTAGGCGAAGAAGCGCGGCTGGTCCGGATCCTCGTCCATGTAGCCCCAAGAGTACAAGTGGACGAGCGCGGAGACGCTGGTGATCACCACCAGCATCACGGCAGTCAGCGTGTCCACCCGCAGGGCCCAGTCGAACTCCATCGCGCCGGACCGCACCCAGTCGAGCACCGGAACGACCGTGGCGGTCTCTGTTCCGGCAAGGAAGCCCAGGAAGATCGGCCACGACATGGCACACGAGGCGAACAGCGCAACCGTGGTCACCAGCTTGGCCGGCACATTGCCGATCGCGCGGTTGCCCAGCCCGGCGATGATCGCGGCCAGCAGCGGTCCGAAAACGATAAAGGGGATCAGCGACGACAAGGCGGTTTACCCCTTCATCCGGTTGACGTCGTCAACGGCAATGGTGCCACGGCGGCGGAAGTAGATGACCAGGATGGCGAGGCCGATCGCTGCTTCTGCCGCAGCGACGGTCAGCACGAACATGGCGAACACCTGCCCCGTCAGGTCACCCAGCGCGGCGCTGAAGGCCACCAGGTTGATGTTCACCGCCAGCAGGATCAGCTCGATCGCCATCAGGATGATGATCACGTTCTTGCGGTTGAGGAAGATGCCCAGCACGCCCAGCACGAACAGGATCGAGCTGACCACCAGGTAATGTTCGATGCCGATCACAGCGAGACCCCCTTGCCCGACTCAGGCTGCTTCAGTTCGGTCGCGTCTTCCGGACGGCGCGCGTTCTGCCTGGCGATGTTCTGGTGGGCGCGGATCGCGCGGCTTTCGCGGTGGGTCAGCACCACGGCGCCGATCAGCGAGACCAGCAGCACGATGCCCGCCAGTTCGAACAGGAAGATGTAGCGGGTGTAGAGCAGCGCACCGATGTTCTCGGTGTTGCCCTCGCCCAGCAGCGGCGCGGCGCTGCCATCGGGCGTGCCCAGCGTGACCGGACCGGCCTGGCCCAGGATCACCACCACCAGCAGTTCCACCAGCAGCACCACCGCCACCAGCGCGCCCAGCGGGGCGTTCTTGATGAAGCCGGCGCGCAGTTCGGCAAAGTCGATGTTCAGCATCATGACCACGAACAGGAACAGCACGGCCACTGCACCCACGTAGACGATCACCAGCAGCATGGCGATGAACTCGGCCCCCGCCAGCACCATCAGGCCCGCGGCGTTGAAGAAGGCGAGGATCAGCCACAGCACCGAATGCACCGGGTTGCGGCTCAGCACCACCAGCGCGCCCGAGAGGACGGCGAGGCAGGCGAACAGATAGAAGGCAAGAACCTGGATCATTGTGCCGCGCCCCTACCGATACGGCGCATCGGCTTCAAGGTTCGCGGCAATCGCCCGCTCCCACTTGTCCCCGTTGGCCAGCAGTTTCGCCTTGTCGTAGAGCAGCTCCTCGCGCGTTTCGGTCGCGTATTCGAAGTTCGGCCCCTCGACGATGGCATCCACCGGGCAGGCTTCCTGGCAGAAACCGCAGTAGATGCATTTGGTCATGTCGATATCATAGCGCGTGGTGCGCCGGCTGCCGTCCTCGCGCGGCTCCGCCTCGATGGTGATCGCCTGCGCCGGACACACCGCCTCGCACAGCTTGCAGGCAATACAGCGTTCCTCGCCGTTGGGATATCGGCGCAGCGCGTGCTCGCCCCGGAAGCGGGGCGACAGCGGGTTCTTCTCGAACGGATAGTTGATCGTCGCCTTGGGCTTGAAGAAGTACTTCAAGGTCAGCCAGTGGGCCTTGACGAACTCCCACAGGGTGAACGACTTGATGAGTTGCGCGGCGGTCATGCGCCATACCTCGTAAGCATAAGATAGAAGCTGACAGCGAAGACGAAGAACAGGCTCAGCGGCAGGAACACCTTCCAGCCCAGGCGCATCAGCTGGTCATAGCGATAGCGCGGCACGGTGGCCTTCACCCAGCTGAAGATGAAGAAGAAGAACAGGATCTTCAGCAGCAGCCACACGATCCCCGGCACGTCGAACCACGGGATCAGGTCCACGTTCAGCGGCGGCAGGTAGCCGCCCCAGAACAGCACGGCGTTCAGCGCGCACATCAGCAGCACGTTGCCGTATTCGCCCAGCCAGTAGAGCGCGAAGGCCATGCTCGAGTATTCGGTCTGGTAACCGGCCACCAGCTCGCTTTCGGCCTCGGTCAGGTCGAACGGCGCGCGCTGGGTTTCGGCCATGCTGGAGATGAGGAACATCACCCACATCGGGAACAGCAGCGGGTTGAACACGAAGCCGTTGAGGAGGCCGAACACGTGGCCTTCCTGCGCCTCGACAATCGCTTTCAGGTTGAAGCTGTCGGCCCACAGCACCACGCAGACGAGGATGAAGCCGATCGAAACTTCATAGCTGATCATCTGGGCGCTGGCACGCATGGCGGAAAAGAACGGGTACTTCGAGTTCGACGCCCAGCCCGCGATCACGGTGCCGTAAACCCCCAGCGAGCTGATCGCGAGAATGTAGAGCAGGCCCACGTTGATATCGGCCAGGATCGCGCCCGAATTGAACGGGATCACCGCCCAGGCCATCAGCGTGACGGTGAAGGTGATAATCGGCGCGATCAGGAACAGGCCCTTGTTGGAGGCGCTGGGGATGATCGTTTCCTGCAGGAACACCTTCAGGCCGTCGGCAAAGCTTTGCAGCAGGCCGAAGGGGCCGACCACGTTGGGTCCCCTGCGCAGCGCCATCGCCGCCCAGATCTTGCGATCGGCATAGATGATCATCGCCACGCCCAGCATCAGCGGGAGCGCAATCAGCAGGATGCCCGCGAAAGTGGCGAGAAACCACGCCCATTCATAGGTCATGCCGAGCGATTGGAAGAACGCGGTCATTCCGCTGCCTCCGCAAAGGTTGCCCCGTGCGTCAGTTCTTCCGAACAGCGCTGCATCACCGCGCTTGCGCGAGCGATGGGGTTGGTGAGGTAGAAATCGCTGATCGGATAGGCACTGATGCTGCCTTCGGGCATGGCGTTGCCAGCCACCGACTTGGGCAGCGCACCGTAATCGGCAAGTTCGCCTTCATTGCCCAGCGCGGGCACTTCGGCCACCATCGCAGCGCGCAGCTCATGGAAGCTGTTGAAGCCTACGGACACGCCCAGTGCATCGGCCAGCGCCCGCAGCACGGTCCAGTCCTCGCGCGCGTCACCCGGGGCGAACACCGCCTTGTCGGCCCGCTGCACGCGGCCTTCGGTGTTCACATAGGTGCCGGGCTTTTCGGTATAGGCAGCGGCGGGCAGCACGATGTCGGCGGAATGAGCGCCCTTGTCACCGTGGTGGCCGATGTAGACCTTCAGGCTATCCGGGAAGCGGCTGAAATCCACCTCGTCCGCGCCCAGCGCCAGCAGCACCTTGGGCTTGGCTTCCACCAGGTCGGACAGGCCACCCTTGGAGACGAAACCAAGCATCACCGCGCCCATGCGCGCGGCGGCCATGTGCAGGGCGTTGAAGCCGTTCCAGCCATCCTTCACCATGCCGAAATCGTGCGCGATCTTGACCGCGGCGGCGTGGGCACCACGGGCAAAGCCCGCCCCGCCCAGGATCACCGCCGGACGCTGCGCGCCCTTCAATGCATCCGCCACGGCCTGCGGCAGGTTGGACAGGACCGCCAGGTCCTCGCCCAGGAATTCGGCCGGATAGGTCGGGTCCCACTGCGGGCCCAGGATGAACACCTTGGCGCCCTTTTTGGCGGCCTTGCGCAGGCGCACGTTGACCAGCGGGGCTTCCATGCGGACGTTGCTGCCGATGATCAGGATCGCATCGGCTTCCTCGATCCCCGCGAAGGTCGAGTTGAAGTTGACCGCTGCCAGGTTCGAGCAGTCGTAATCCATCCCGCCCTGGCGGCTTTCCAGCAGCGTGGAGCTGCTGGCCTTCAGCAGCGCCTTGGCGGCGAACATGGTCTCGCAATCGAGCAGGTCACCCGCGACCGCCGCAATCGACGCACCCGGCTTGGCAGCGGCGATGGCCTTGAACGCCTCGTCCCAGCTCGCCTCGGCCAGCTTCCCCCCCTTCCGGATGAACACGCGGTCCAGGCGGCGGCGGGTCAGGCCTTCCACCTGGTAGCGCGCCTTGTCGCTGATCCACTCCTCGTTCACGTCATCGTTGTTGCGCGGCAGGGCGCGAAGCACTTCGCGTCCGCGGCTGTCGATGCGGATGTTGCTGCCCACCGCGTCGGACACGTCGATGGAGAGGGTCTTCTTCAGCTCCCACGGCCGCGCCTCATAGGCATAGGGGCCGCTGGTCAGCGCGCCCACCGGGCACAGGTCGATCACGTTGGCCGACAGTTCGTGCTTCGCCGCCTGCTCAAGGTAGGTGGTGATCTGCATGTCCTCGCCGCGATAGAGCGCGCCGATTTCGTCCACTCCGGCGATTTCCTCGCTGAAGCGCACGCAGCGTGTGCAATGGATGCACCGCGTCATCGTGGTCTTGATCAGCGGGCCCATGTACTTTTCGGTCACCGCACGCTTGTGCTCGTGATAGCGCGAGGCACCCCGGCCATAGGCAACCGACTGGTCCTGCAGGTCGCATTCGCCGCCCTGGTCGCAGATCGGGCAATCGAGCGGGTGGTTGATCAGGAGGAACTCCATCACCCCCTCGCGCGCCTTCTTCACCATCTCGCTGTCAGTGCGGATTTCCTGGCCTTCGGTGGCAGGCAGCGCGCAGCTCGCCTGCGGCTTGGGCGGCCCGGGCTTCACTTCCACCAGGCACATGCGGCAATTGCCGGCGATGGACAGCCGCTCGTGATAGCAGAAGCGGGGGATTTCCTTGCCCGCCAGCTCGCACGCCTGCAGCACGGTGGCGCCGGCGGGAACCTCGATTTCCTGTCCGTCTACGGTGACCTTGGGCATTACTCGGTTTCCTCGGAAGGCTGGGCGGCCTGCATTGCCTCACTGCGCGCCCACAAGCCGTCGGCAGCGTATTCGCGCAGGATGGCAGGGGTGAAATTCACTTCCTGGCCCTCTGCCAGGCACTGACCGATGGCCGGCGCCAGGGCGCGGGCGTTGTCGCGTTCGCTATCGCCGCCCGTGGGGCCTCGCAGCAGGGCATCAGCCTCGGCCGGGGCGTGGAATACCAGGCAATCGGCGAACTGGCCCATCGCGGTCGACTGTTCGGGCGTCGAGCCGATCAGCACCGGCCGCCCGGCCAGCACCACCGGCGAGTCGGCCGACAGACCGAGCGGAGCCGAATGGCGGCGCAGGTAAGCCGCCTCGGCCAGCGTCAGGCGCAGGTTGCGCTCGGGAATGCGCATGGTCATCGTTACCTGCGTGCCGTTCAGCGCTTCGTGCAGGCACTGTGCCAACGCAATCGGCGATTGCGTGTCCTGATCGCGCACGCCGGCTTCAGCATAAGCTACCGCCTCGGGATTGCCTGTACGCAGCAGAGCGACCGCCTCGGCAGGAAACCGCCCAACGACGCACGCGCCGACCAGCTTGAGGAGGCGGCGTCCGTCCTGCAGATCGGCCTGCTCGGTCTGCGAAATGATGCGCGTACCGGTGGGGCGGTATACATTCTGCGTGTTCTGCGCCTGTGCGGAACCGGCGATGGAACCGAGAAACGCAACGAGGGCGAGCGAGGCGGGGCGGATCATTCGGCCGCCTCGCGCATGGCAGCGGCGCGTTCGTTGATGCGGCGCTCCAGTTCGGGGCGGAAGTGCTTGATCAGGCCCTGGATCGGCCATGCGGCAGCATCGCCCAGCGCGCAGATGGTGTGGCCTTCCACCTGCTTGGTCACCTGCTGCAGCATGTCGATCTCGTCGACTGTGGCATCGCCGGTTTCCAGGCGGGTCATCATGCGCCACATCCACCCGGTGCCTTCGCGGCAGGGAGTGCACTGGCCGCAGCTTTCGTGCTTGTAGAAGTAGGACAGGCGGCTGATCGCACGCACCACGTCGGTGCTCTTGTCCATCACGATCACGCCAGCGGTGCCCAGGCCAGAGCCCAGTTCACGCAGGCCGTCAAAATCCATGAAGGCATTGCGGATCTGCTCGCCCGGCACCAGCGGCACGGACGAGCCACCGGGGATCACCGCCAGCAGGTTGTCCCACCCGCCGCGAATGCCACCGCAGTGCTTCTCGATCAGCTCCTCGAAGGTGATGCTCATCGCTTCCTCGACCACGCAGGGCTTGTTCACGTGCCCGCTGATCTGGAACAGCTTGGTGCCCTTGTTGTTGTCACGCCCGAAGCTGGCGAACCACGAGGCCCCCCGCCGCAGGATGGTGGGCACCACGGCGATCGATTCCACATTGTTGACCGTGGTCGGGCAGCCATAAAGACCGGCACCCGCCGGGAACGGCGGCTTCAGGCGCGGCTGGCCCTTCTTGCCTTCAAGGCTCTCGATCATCGCGGTTTCTTCACCGCAGATGTAGGCCCCTGCCCCGCGATGGACGTAGACGTCGAAGTCATAGCCCGAACCGGCGGCGTTCTTGCCCAGGAACCCTGCGTCGTAGGCTTCCTGCACGGCGGCAAACAGTGTTTCCGCCTCGCGGATATATTCGCCGCGAATGTAGATGTAAGCCGCCCGCGCGCGCATGGCGAAACCGGCGATCAGCGCGCCTTCGATCAACTTGTGCGGATCGTGGCGGATGATCTCGCGGTCCTTGCACGAACCCGGCTCGGATTCGTCGGCGTTGATGACGAGGAAGCTGGGGCGGCCGTCGCGGCTTTCCTTGGGCATGAACGACCACTTCATGCCGGTGGGGAACCCTGCCCCGCCTCGCCCGCGCAGGCCGGATGCCTTGATCTCCTCGATGATGGCGTCCTGGCCCACTTCCATCAGCTTCTTCGTATTGTCCCAGTCACCGCGCTTCTGCGCAGCCGACAGGGTCCACGGCTGGAAGCCATAGACGTTGGTGAAGATGCGATCCTTGTCTGCGAGGGTCATCCCATCATCCCCGAACCAAAAACAAACCACGCCGCCGCAGCGACGATCACCAGCAGGGCCACCGTCTTGACGATGCCGGTCAGCACCTTCCAGGCGACGACGATCAGCACCAGTGCGATGAGGAGCGGGACAATCCCTTCCATCACCATTCACCCCGGTAATCGTGGTTTTCGCGGACCATGTCCTTCAGCGACGACAAGGCATTGGCCGGCTCGCTGGTGTGGCGGCCGGGTTCCTGCGTGCCGGTCTTGGGCTGCTCGCCCCGGGCCAGCGCATCGAGCACGGCGTCGAGCCGTTCGGAGGTCAGATCCTCGTAGTTGTCATCGTTGATCTGCACCATCGGCGCGGTGGCGCAGTTGCCCATGCACTCCACCTCGGTCAGCGTCCACATGCCGTCAGCAGTGGTGTGGCCCTTGCTCATCCCGCGCTTCTTGCAGGCTGCAATGATGTCATCAGACCCGCGCAGCATGCACGGCGTGGTGCCGCACACCTGCACGTGGAATTTGCCCACGGGCACCAGGTTGTACATGAAATAGAAGGTCGCCACCTCGACCACGCGGATCACCGGCATGTCGAGATAGCGGGCCACGTATTCCATCACCGGAATCGGCAGCCAGCCTTGCGTGCCGGTCACTTCGCCCACCTGCCGCTGGGCATAGTCGAGCAGCGCCATCACGGCGGAACGCTGGCGGCCTTCGGGATAACGCGCAATGGCGGCCTTGGCCTTGGCGTCCCACTCGGGCGTGAAGGCAAAGTCTCCCCATTCAGCGCGCAGTTCGGGGGTGTCCGGGGCGAGGTGACGATTAGCCACGGGTCAGTCTCCGTTCGAGATGGCGGCCGGCATAGAGGCCGACGACGGCGGCAAAGGCCGTGGATAGCACTTCCTTCAGGCTCGCCGTACCGTGGAACGCCACCGAATAGGTAGCCACGGCCGAGGCGAAAGCCGCGAAGGCGGCGATGATGATGAACAGCTCGCGCAGGATCACCGGATGAACTCCACGCGGCTGCACTTATCGCCTTGGAAGCTGTAAACCGCGATCACGTCGAACGGCTCGACCAGTTCGGAGCCATCGCTGGCCGGGCCGCGCGTCACGTGCTCGCGGAAGATCACGTAGCTGCCGATGGCCTGCTTTTCGACGATCTCGGCATGGTTCTGCGGCCACTTCGCGAATGCGGCGGCGAGGCCCGAACGGGTGCCCTCCTTACCTTCACGCACCACGGCCCCGCGATAGTTTGCCTCGCAGGCGTCATCGGTCATGTACGAGACGTAGAGGTCCACGTCCTGCGCGTTGTAGGCCGCGATCATGGCTTCGGCGGTGGCGAGGTTGGTCACCGGTCACACTCCCCGAACACCACGTCGATCGCGCCCAGGATGGCGGTCGCGTCGGGCAGCATGTGGCCCTTGCACATGAAGTCCATCGCCTGGAGGTGGCTGAACGCCGTAGGGCGGATCTTGCAGCGGTAGGGCTTGTTCGACCCGTCGCTGACCAGGTAGACGCCGAATTCGCCCTTGGGGCTTTCGGTCGCCACGTAAACCTCGCCCGCGGGCACATGGAAACCTTCGGTGTAGAGCTTGAAGTGGTGGATCAGCGCTTCCATGCTCTGCTTCATCTCGCCGCGCTTCGGCGGAGAAATCTTGCGGTCGAGGCTGGCCACCGGGCCTTCCGGGATTTCGGCAATGCACTGCTTGATGATGCGGGCGCTCTGATAGACTTCCTGCACGCGCACCATGAAGCGGTCATAGCAGTCCGAATTGGTACCGACGGGGATGTCGAAATCCATCCGGTCATACACTTCGTAAGGCTGGCTCTTGCGGATATCCCACGGGATGCCGGCAGCGCGGATCATCGGGCCGGAGAAGCCCCAGGCAATCGCATCTTCCTTGCTGACAATGGCGATATCGACATTGCGCTGCTTGAAGATGCGGTTGTCCATGACGAGGGACATGGCATCGCCGAACAGCTGCGGCAGGCGGGTATCGACCCACTCGGCAATGTCGGTCAGCAGCTTCAGCGGCACGTCCTGGTGCACGCCGCCGGGGCGCAGGTAGGCGTGGTGCATCCGCGCGCCGCTCATCCGCTCGAAGAAGTTCATGCAGTCTTCGCGGATCTCGAACACCCACAGGTTGGGCGTCATCGCGCCCACGTCCATCACGTGGCTGCCGATGTTGAGCATGTGGTTGCAGATGCGCGTCAACTCGGCAAACAGCACCCGCAGGTATTGCGCGCGGATCGGCACTTCCACGTTCAGCAGCTTTTCCACCGCCAGGATGTAGGAGTGCTCCATGCACAGCGGCGAGCAGTAATCCAGCCGGTCGAAGTACGGCAGCGCCTGCAGGTAGGTCTTGTGCTCGATCAGCTTCTCGGTGCCGCGGTGGAGCAGGCCGACGTGAGGATCGATCCGTTCGATGATCTCGCCATCCAGCTCCATCACCATGCGCAGCACGCCGTGCGCCGCAGGGTGCTGGGGGCCGAAGTTGATCGTGTAGTTCGCGATGTTCTCGCCCGTGGTGGTGGGCGATTCCTCGAGCATCATGCCGCTCATGCCTCACCCTCCGTCTTGGGCTTGCGAACCCGCTTGGCGGCGGGCTTCTTCGCGGTTTCGGTAGAGCCGGTGGTGTCGGCGCTCTTGGCCTTGCGCGGCTTCTTGTCGGGCCGGCTTTCAGTAGGTGCGGGCGCAGCGGGAGCTGCACCGCCATCCTTGCCATCAGGCGGCGTGGCCACGTGCTTGGCCGCCTCGGCATTGGCCTTTTCGCCGGCGCCGGTCTGCGACGGCTTCTCGGTTGTCTTCGGCTCGGCCACGGGCGGCGGCGCGGGGGCCTGCGCGGCCTTCTCGTCACCCGGCAGGATGTAGTCGGCCCCTTCCCATGGGCTCATGAAATCGAACTGGCGGAAATCCTGTGCCAGCTTCACCGGTTCATAGACCACGCGCTTCTCCTCCTCGGAGTAGCGCAGTTCCTGGTAACCGGTCAGCGGGAAGTCCTTGCGGAACGGGTGCCCTTCAAAGCCGTAATCGGTCAGGATGCGGCGCAGGTCGGTGTTGCCGGCGAAGAGCACGCCGTACATGTCGTAGATCTCGCGCTCCAGCCACCCGGCGTTGGGCCATAGGGTGGTGACCGTGGGCACCGGGTTCGCCTCGTCCGTGCTGACCTTCACCATGATGCGATGGTTCCGCGTAAGGCTGAGGAGCATGTAGACCACCTCGAACCGCTCCGCGCGGTCGGGGAAGTCCACCCCGGCCATTTCCATCAATTGCTGGTAGTCCTGCGTATCGCGCAGCAGGCGCAGGGCATCCTCGATCCGGTCACGCTGGACGGTCAGCACGATCTCGCCATGCTCCTCCTTCGCGGCCACGAGCATATCGCCAAGGGCGGCGGACAGGGTTTCCCGCGCGCCAGCGAACGGCGCGTAGCGGGGGGCGGAGTGGAGCACGCTCATCGCTCGATCGTCCCCGAACGACGGATCTTCCGCTGCAACTGCATCACGCCGTAAAGCAGCGCCTCGGCCGTGGGCGGGCAGCCGGGCACGTAAATGTCCACCGGCACGATGCGGTCGCACCCGCGCACCACCGAATAGCTGTAGTGATAGTAGCCGCCGCCATTGGCGCAGCTGCCCATGGAGATGACGTACTTCGGCTCGCTCATCTGGTCATAGACCTTGCGCAGCGCCGGGGCCATCTTGTTGCACAGCGTGCCGGCAACGATCATCACGTCGCTCTGGCGCGGGCTGGCGCGCGGGGCCACGCCGAAGCGCTCCATGTCATAGCGCGGCATGTTCACGTGAATCATCTCCACCGCGCAGCAGGCCAGGCCAAAGGTCATCCACCAGAGCGAGCCGGTGCGCGCCCAGGTGAACAGGTCCTCGGTGCTGGTGACCAGGAAGCCCTTGTCGTTCACCTCGGTCTGCAGTGCGCGGAAATAGTCCGCGTCGGGCTGCAGGACCTGGCCGCCTTGCGCAGTCGGGAGATTGCGGGCGTTGCCAACCGTCGTCGGGTAATAAGGGGGGGCTGCGTTTGTCATTCCCAATCCAGCGCTCCCATCTTCCAGGCATAGGCAAGGCCGATCACCAGTTCGGCCAGGAACGTCATCATCGTGGCCCATCCGGTCCACCCCGTCAGGTCAAGGCTGACCGCCCAGGGGAACAGGAAGGCCGCTTCCAGGTCGAACACGATGAACAGGATCGCGATCAGGTAGAAGCGCACGTCAAACCGGTCACGCGGCTCCTCGAAGGCGGGGAAGCCGCACTCGTACTCGGAGAGCTTCTCGGCGTCGGGCTTGTGTGCGCCGGTCAGCCGCGCCACGCCCATCGGCAGGAACACGAACAGGGCGGAAAGGCCGAGGGCAACTGCCAGGAACAGCAGGATCGGCAGATATTGTGTCAGGTCGACCAAGGCAGACTCACTGGCTGGGAGGTATGATTGGTTCGCTATTGGCGCGCGTCTAGGCAAAGGCCAGCCATACTGCAAGGCCGATAGGGGCCGAAATCAGGGACTTTCCACCTGTGGTGGCCCGTCAAGCGGAACTGTGCGTATCAGGGTGGGTTCCGGCAAGGCGCCCTCCACCAATGTGCCGCCTGGCGCGAACCGGTCCCACTGGCCGTTGGCGATGTAATAGAGCATGCCGTTGGCGATCGATCCGCCGAGCGGTTCGGTCCAATCGGGGTGGTCCTGTTCCAGCACTCTGCGTCCGACAATCCGCCGCCCGTCAGCCGACAGGCGCAGCGCCACGATCCGCATGGGGCTGGTGCCGTTCTGGATCGCGATCAGTTCGCCTTCATGCAACCACAGGCCGTCGATCCCGTCGAGCAGCATGGGCACATCTGCCGGCAGACGCGACACGGTGCCGCTCGCCAGATCGATCATGGCCAGGCCATAGCGATAGTCGCTGGCATAGAGCAGGTGCCCGTCCGCGCTCTCGGCCAGCCCTTGTGGCGAGCGCAGGGTGCCCGGCGCAACTAGCGGGGTGATTGCAGAAGCAGTGCTGGGCAAGCGATAGATCCCACCAGCCAGTGGATCGCTGGCGTAGACAACGCTCGCTGTGCCGAGCGCAAGGTCAGAAAGATTGACGCCCGTCGGGGCTGGAAAGCTGACTTGAGACGGAACATCGGGTTGCGACGGCCCCAACAGGACTAGGCCGCCGAAAGACGGGATCCCTGCTGGAAGCATTCCAAGGTCGCCGACAGCCACCCAAACGCCGTGGCGGCGATCAAAGGCAATGCCGCTGGGATTGCCACCTGCGTGAAGGCCAGTGTTTAACCAGCCGCCATCGTGCCTGACCCATAGTTCGCGTGAAACCACACTGGTCAGGTACTGATTGCCTGTTGCCCGAACCACAGACAAGCCTTCCAATAAGTGTGCCTCAGCAGGGACTTCTCCCACAACTTCGCTGGCCATGACCGGCGTTACCGGGACTGCGAACCGCCGGATCAGCTCAGCGGCATAGGGGCCGGCAAACAGGTCCTGCAACTGCGCCTGCCCCCCGGGACCGAAGCGATGGCCCCGGTCGAGCAGCCAGGTCAACTCCCGCCATGCGCCTTCAAGATCCCCGGCCTCCAGCAGCGCGTTGAGAAGTCGCAGCCGCACCGAACCGCTGTCCGGAAAATCGGCTGCCAGTTGCGCCAGTCCGTCCACATCGGCAATCTGCCCGGTCGAGGCATCGACGGCACGCCACCGGGTAGATTCCTGCGCTGCGGCCGCAATGGGCACCGCGGCCAGGCCCAGCGCCGACACGGCGCCCCATACCATGCTGCGCCGCACAAACTTGCGCATGACCCGCGGACCTTCTAATTAAACTCGCGACATCATTCCCACACTCCCAAGCGAAGGCAAGCACCCCATGACATCCCTGCATCCCCGCGATCCCATTGTCATCCTGTCCTATGCGCGCACCCCGATGGGTGCGATGCAGGGTTCGCTGGCCGATGTCGCCGCGACCGACCTTGGTGCCACCGCAATCAAGGCCGCCGTGGAGCGCGCCGGGGTGAACGGTGAGGACGTGGAGAGGGTCTACATGGGCTGCGTGCTGCCCGCCGGCCTGGGGCAGGCCCCTGCCCGCCAGGCGGCACTGAAGGCTGGCCTGCCGCGCAACGCCGAGGCGACCACGGTCAACAAGGTCTGCGGCAGCGGCATGCAGACCATCATCATGGCCAGCGAAGCGCTCGCCAGCGGCGGGGCCGACGTGATCGTGGCCGGCGGCATGGAAAGCATGACCAACGCCCCCTACCTGCTCAAGAAGCACCGCGGCGGCGCGCGGCTGGGGCATGACACGGCCTATGACCACATGTTCCTCGACGGGCTGGAAGATGCCTACAAGGCCGGCACGGCGATGGGCGTCTATGCCCAGGAAATGGCCGACAATTACCAGCTGACCCGCGAGGATATGGACGCCTACTCCATTGAATCGCTGTCGCGCGCCAATGCCGCCGTCAACAGCGGCGCCTTTGCCGACGAGATCATACCCGTCACCATCGCCACCCGCGCGGGTGAAGTGGTAGTCGACAAGGACGAGGCACCCGGCAAGGGCCGTCCGGACAAGATCCCGGCGTTGAAGCCCGCTTTCGCCAGGGACGGCACGATCACCGCCGCCTCTTCCTCCTCGATCAGCGACGGTGCGGCCGCCGTGGTCCTCACCCGCGCCAGCGTGGCGGCGGAAAAGGGCCTCATCCCCGTTGCCACCGTGATCGCCACTGCCGCCCATGCGCAGGAACCCGCCGCCTTCACCACCGCCCCCGTCGGCGCGATCCAGAAGGTGCTGGCCAAGGCCGGGTGGAGCGTGGACGATGTGGACCTGTGGGAAGTGAACGAGGCCTTCGCCTGCGTCACCATGTTCGCCATGAAGGACATCGGCATCCCGCACGACAAGGTGAACATCAACGGCGGTGGCACCGCGCTGGGCCACCCCATCGGCGCCAGCGGCACGCGCATCGTCGTCACCCTGATCGCCGCTCTGAAGGCCGCAGGCAAGAAGCGCGGCGTGGCGAGCCTGTGCATCGGCGGCGGCGAGGCGACCGCGCTGGCCATCGAACTGGCCTGATTCCGCATCCGGGGGAACGGCAAGGCGGGAGCATCATTCTTGCCTTGGAGAGTTCCAAGGGAGATGAGGCATGAAGACGGTATTCCTGGCAACCGCACTTCTGGCGGTGGCTGCGTGCAACCAGACCGATGCACCTGCCAACGGGCCCGAAACTCAGGCCTCTGCCGACCTGCCGCTGACGGGGGATGCCCCCGGATTTGAGGCCGTTGCCCCCGGCGATTACACTGTGGAGCGCGCAAACGGTGAGATAGACACCATCACTATCCATCCGGGCATGACATATTCCCGCGTAGCTGCGGACGGTACGGCAACGGGCGGGACGATCTTCATGCAGGACGGCAAGACCTGCTTCGTGGTGGAAGGCGTAGACGGGCAGAATTGTTTTACCGACGGTCCCGTACAGCCTGACGGTTCGATGCAGACGACCTCCGACGCCGGCGCGATTGCCACGGTTCGCCCCGCAGACGGGTCCGCGTCAACCACAGCTACAGGTGGTAATGCGAGCGAATAAAGTACGTCACGCTGCCACATATCATGCTGATACCGTTGCAAATTGAACACCTGTCAAATTTATCGACAGTGTGGGTTGCCTGACCAACTTCAAGTGATAGTTAGGCGCGCGTAGACGTTTGGGGACTCTATGATGAAGCGCGTAATGGTTCTGGCAGGTGCACTGGCACTCGCCGCTTGTGGCAACGGAACCGGAGAAGGCGATTCCGCCAGTGCCGCGCCGGCACCAAGCGCCACCCCTGCCCCCGTTCCCACCGAACTGGTCGGCACTTACGGTGCGCAAGGGGCGGATGGCCGCCCCTGGACCACCGCGCTGGCAGCAGACGGCACTTACCGCAACACGGTGGGTGGCGAACTGACCGAGAGCGGCACCTGGACCAGGTCCGGCGCTTCCATCTGCTTCACCCCCATGCCCGTCGCCGAACAGGCCCAGGCGCAGACCTGCCAGACGCTGCTGAACGTCAATGACGATGGCAGCCTGGTGGTGCGCGATGCCGGCGGGCAGGAAACGATCGCCCCGCGGCTGGCCGACCAACCGCAGCAGTAAGGCCGCTCAGGGCTCGCCCGCGCCCCACAGGCGGTCTGCCTCCACCCAGCCAGCGTGGCCGTCGGCATCGAACTGGCACCAGCCAGCCTCGCACTCGCCCAGCTTGCCGATCACCCCGGACTCCGCATGCCACAGCAGGCGCGCGCCAGCTTGCGGCTGTTCGCGGATTGCGGCCAACCCCTCGCCGGTGACGATCGCGGTGCGCTGGCGCGACATCAGGCTGGAATAGACCCATCCCCGGGTGCCGTCGATCTCCTCGATCAGCCACCAGCCCTGCTGGATACGCAGAACTTTCACCGGCATGCCCTGGCGGTGATAGACCCACTCAATGCGATAGCGCTCGCTGGGGCCCACGCGCATGTTCACCTCCTCCGCGGCCAGGCTGCCCCAGTAGGGTACCTCGCGCTGCTGGGCGCTGGCGGGATGGGACAGCAAGAGCGCGCAGGCAGGCAGGCAGGAGGACAGCAGGCGACGGATCATCGCTACCTCCTAACGGTCCGTCCGGATTCGCGGCAAGCCGTTGTTCGTACTGTCTTGTGGGCAGCTCCCGTGGGCGGGCCTTGCCCAGCGGCCCCGTCCTGTCCTAACAGGCTGGCGGACGCGATCCCGCCGGCAGAGCGGGCTGAGGGGGGAAATACAGATGTTTCGCAGGATTACAGCCGCCGGTGGCGCCGCCGCCCTTGCCCTGATGCCCGCCCTCGCCCGCGCGCAGGAGACGGTCGAGGTGGCCGAGAACTCGGGCGATACCGCCTGGATCCTCACCGCTTCCGCCTTGGTGCTGCTGATGTGCCTGCCGGGCCTTGGCCTGTTCTACGGCGGTCTGGTGCGGGCCAAGAACTTTCTCTCGGTCTTCGTCCAGATCGGCGCGATCACAGCTGTCGCCAGCACGCTCTGGATCGTGGTTGGCTATACCCTGGCCTTCGGCGATACCTCGCTGGGCGGCTGGCTGGGCGGCGGACAGCACTGGATGCTGTACAACATGGATGCCCTGGCTGGCACCTATGCCATTCCGGAAAGCACCTTTGCGCTGTTCCAATTGACCTTTGCCGCCATCACTCCCGCGCTGATGGTTGGCGCCTGGGTGGACCGGGCGCGGTTCGGTTGGGTCGTCGCCTTCTGCGCGATCTGGGGCCTCGTCGTCTATGCCCCGGTGGCCCACTGGGTGTGGGGCGGCGGCTGGCTGGCCAGCATGGGCGTGCTCGATTTCGCCGGCGGCCTGGTGGTGCACACCACGGCAGGCGCATCGGCGCTGGTGGTGGCGCTGCTGCTGGGCAAGCGGCAGGGCTTCCCCGGCACTCCCCTCCTCCCCCACGCCCCGGGCATGACGATGCTGGGCGCGGTGCTGCTGTGGGTAGGCTGGTTCGGCTTCAACGGCGGCTCGGCCGTCGCGGCCACCGGTGCCGCCTCCAATGCGATCATCAACACCCACGTTGCGGCCAGCGTGGCCGCGCTCGTCTGGCTGCTGATCGAGCGGATCAGCTTCGGCAAGCCGACCAGCGTGGGCTTTGCCACTGGCGCGATTGCGGGCCTGGCCACGGTGACCCCGGCAGCGGGCTTCATCTCTCCCGGTGCCGCCATCGTGATAGGCGTGGCCGCCTCGGTGGTGTGCTACTACGCCATCCAGCTCATCAAGATCCGCCTGAAGATCGACGATTCGCTCGACGTGTTCGCCGTCCACGGCGTGGGCGGGATGCTGGGCAGCCTGCTGCTGGGCGTGTTCCTGTCCGCCGGGTTCGGCGGCGCGGGTTATGACAGCGCGGGCGCGGGCAGCATGGGCGGCCAGATCGGCGTGCAGGCGCTGGCCGTGGCGGTGATCGCCGTGTTCAGCGCGGTGGCCAGTGCCCTCATTGCCATTGCCGTGAACCTGTTCCTGCCGATGCGGGTCTCAGAGGACGACGAGCAGCAGGGCCTCGACATCACCAGCCATGGTGAGCGGGCGTGGGAGTTTGATTGAGCAGGACGGCCAATGTCATCCCCGGACAAGGTCCGGGGTGACATGGCGGTTGGTCAATCCCCCGTCAGGATCCGCTCGACCAGTTCCTTCACCGTGGGGGTGTAGTTGTTCGAATAGAACGGGTCCTGCTTGAAGCGGTAGGCGGCGTGGCCGGCGAAGATCAGGTTCTCGTCAAGCGGCTCACCGTGGATCGCGCCCTGCAGCTTCTTCTGGATGCAGAAGCTGCGCGGATCGGCCAGGCGGCCGGTGGTGAAATCGTCGTGGTCCTTCCAGCTGGAGAACCCGCAGTGCGACAGGCAGCCCATGCAGGCGGCCTGGTCGGTGCGAATATCGTCACGCTCTGCGGGAGAGACGAAAACCACGGTGTCGTCCGGCGTCCGCAGGGCATCGGTGTGCCCTTGCGCCACCCATTCATGGGCGCGCTGCAGGTCGGCCGGGGTGACCCAAAAGTTCTTGCCCTTCACGCCCACGTCAAGCTGCACGGTGTGTTCACCCGCCTGGACCTTGGAATAGGGAATCTGCCGCGCCGAGCGCGCTTCAAGGCTGCGCAGGAACGGATTACGCACGGCGCTGGAATAGAAACCGGTGGGGCTGAAGCGGTGCAGCAGCACGTCACCCGGCTCGATCTCGCGCAGGGCATCCTTCCACGCCTGCGGTAGCGGGCTTTCCTGCGTCAGCAGAGGGCGCGTACCGAACTGGAAGATGATCTGGCCCAGTTCGGGGTTGTCGATCCAGTCGTTCCATTCGCGCAGCGCCCACACGCCGCCGGCCATGACGATCGGCAGAGTGTCGGCGATGCCCGCGGCCCTCATCACTTCGCGCAGAGCCTTGACGCGGGGATACGGATCTTCCGGCTTCAGCGGGTCTTCCGCGTTCGACAGGCCATTGTGCCCGCCGGCCAGCCACGGGTCTTCATAGACCACCGCGCCCAGCAGGTGCGGCACCTTGTGATAGGCCCGCTTCCACAGCGCGCGGAAGGCGCGGCCCGAACTGACGATGGGCAGGTAATAGACGTTGTGCCGCTCGGCGATTTCCGACAGCTTGTAGGGCATGCCCGCGCCGCAGGTGACGCCGGTCACCATGCCCTTGGTCTGCGACAGCACGCCTTCCAGGATTTCCTGCGCGCCGCCCATTTCCCACAGCACGTTGATGTTGATGGCGCCCTTGCCACCCGCGATCTCGTGCGCGCGGCGGACCTGTTCCACCGCGCCATCGATGCCGTACTGGATCAGTTGCCGGTGGCGTTCCTCGCGGGTGCGCTGCGGGTAGACCTGCGGGATCGGGTTGCCATCCGAATCATAGCTGTCCGCGTTCACCGCGCTGACCGTGCCGATGCCCCCGGCGGCGGCCCAGGCGCCGCTGCTCATGTGGTTTGTGGCGGAAACGCCCTTGCCACCTTCAACCAGCGGCCACACCTCGCGCCCGCCATAGATAATCGGCTTCAGTCCCTTGAATTCCATCACAACCTCAAAAGGCATTTCCCGTTTAGCGGGTGGTCGCCGTCTCATCCTCACCGGGCGCTGCGCACGGCCTGATTGCATCCGGCTGCGGGCGTTCGCCCACGGCCTCGAACTGTGCGTAATAGCCGGCGATTTCCGGCTTACGGTCAAATTCAACAAGCCGATAGCCGACTTGCTGGAATTCGCAGAACAATAATTGCGGCGGTATGCCGTGCTGGTCGGTGGGCCGGTCCACGTCCACCACGATCACCTGCCCGCCGGGGCTGAGCGACGGCCGCAGGTGCCACAGGAAGGCATAGGGCTCGGTCACCTCGTGGTACATGTGGACCATGAACACCCGGTCGAAACTGCCCGCCGGCAGATGGGGATCGGCTTCGGCCCCCAGCGTGACGGAAACGTTGTCCAGCCGTTCGCGTTCCACGCGTTCGGCCAGGCGGGCCAGGGCGGCCTGGTCGATATCCTGCGCCAGCACGCGCCCTTCGCTGCCCACCACGGCGGCCAGGCGCACCGTGTAATAGCCCTCGCCCGCACCGATATCGGCCACGGTCATGCCGGGAGCGACCGAGGCCTTGGCCATCACCGTCTCCGCCTCGCGCCGGTCATCGCGGGCTTCCTCGGTGGAAAAGGAGTTTGAGCCAAGGCCCGAAACGGGCCGATCAGGCAGCGGAAAATCCTGCGCCATGTCTGGCCGGTCGGGGTGCGCCCGGTCGCACGCGGTTAGCGGCAGCGCCAGCATGGCGGCCGTCAGGCAAGCAAGCAACGGTCTTGGCAGGCGATCCATCTCGATGGCGGGTCTAGCGAAGCAAGCGGCGCTTGGCAAAACGGGCCTTGCGGATTTGCCCCGCAAAGCCGGCTGTTGTCGCAGCTTACTCCACGTCCTCCACCTCGGCCTCGCCGGTCACGCGGGCGGCCAGGGCGGCGGCGATGAAGGCATCAAGGTCACCGTCCAGCACATCGCCCGGGGCGGTGGAGACCGTGCCGGTGCGCAGGTCCTTGACCATCTGGTAGGGCTGCAGGACATAGCTGCGGATCTGCCGGCCCCAGCCGATCTCGGTTTTTTCCTGGTATTCACCTGCTGCCGCCGCCTCGCGCTTTGCCAGTTCGGCTTCGTAGAGGCGGGCCTTCAGCATGTTCATGGCGGTGGCGCGGTTCTTGTGCTGGCTGCGGTCCCCCTGGCTGGCCACCACGATCCCGGTGGGGATGTGGGTGATGCGCACGGCCGAGTCCGTGGTGTTGATGTGCTGGCCGCCCGCGCCGCTGGCGCGGTAGGTGTCGATCCTAAGGTCGCCTTCGTTGACCTCGATCTCGATATTGTCATCGACCACGGGATAGACCCAGACCGAGCTGAAGCTGGTGTGGCGCCGGGCGCTGGAATCGTAGGGGCTGATGCGGACCAGGCGGTGCACGCCGCTTTCGGTCTTGGCATAGCCATAGGCGTTCTCGCCCTTCACCAGGATGGTCGCGCCCTTGATGCCGGCCTGGTCGCCGGCGGCATATTCCATCGTCTCCACCTTGTAGCCGCGCTTTTCGGCCCAGCGGGTGTACATGCGGAACAGCATCTCGGCCCAGTCCTGGCTTTCGGTGCCGCCTGCCCCGGCGTGGATTTCGATGTAGGTATCGTTGGCGTCCGCCTCGCCGGACAGCAGCGCCTTGACCTTGTCGGCGTCGGCCCGGTCGGCCAGCTTCTTCAGCGCGTCCAGCCCGTCGGCCACCACGCTGTCATCACCTTCCATCTCGCCCAGTTCGATGAACTCGATCGCGTCGGCCATCTGGGTGGAGATGTCCTGCACCGTGCCCACCGCGTCCTTCAGCAGCTTCTGCTCGCGGGTGATCGCCTGGGCCTTCTTGGGATCGTTCCACAGGTTGGGGTCCTGCACGCGGGCATCCAGCTCGTCGAGCCGGCGCAGCGCGCGGTCCCAGTCGAGGCTTTTCTTGACCAGCGCCACGGCTGCCTCGATCCGGTCGATATGGGCCTGCCCTTCGGCACGCATGGGAACTCTCCAAAATGAATTTGCCCAAGAATGGACGGGGGGCCGCCTAGCGCAGGCAGCCCGAGTTAGCAAAGGGATTGGGGCAGACCAGCCCGCCGCGCTCAGCGCAGCGCGCGCACGGCAGCCAGCGTCATGTTCACGTGTTCGCGCCAGTCCATGTCGGAATGGACCATGGTCACCCGGCCATCGGCAGCGATGACATAGGATGTGCGGCTGGTCATCCCGCTGGTGCCCAGTGCCACGTCATACTGGCGGATGATATCCGCCGTGGCCCGGCCCACGGGAAAGGCATCGCGGCATTCCTCGGTGCTGAAGCGTTGCAGGGTGGCGATATCGTCACCCGACATGCCCAGCACGGTAGCCCCGGCGGCGGTGAACTGGGGCATGGCCTCGGCAAAGGCGCGCGCTTCCAGTGTGCAGCCTTGCGTGAAGGCGCGCGGGAAGAAGTAGAGCACCACCGGCCCCTGGCGCAGCTTCGCTGCCAGGTCGAAGCTGAAAGTGCGGCCGGCCAGCGCCGCCGTGGTGGTGAAACGCGGCGCGCTGGCGCCCCGCTCCAGCGAGGCGAAGGCCGGCGCGGCCGTGACCAGCGCCAGCGGTGCGGCCAGCAGCAGGGCTGCCAGTGTCTTGCGGATGGTGCTCTTCATCGGACCTGCCCTTCCCTGTTGCCTCAATAGATGCCGCCCTGCTCCTCGGCGAAGTCGGCCGGGGGCGTCTCGCTGTTCTCGCCCACACTGTCTGCTTGGGGGCCGCGCTCGCGACGGCGGAGCTGGGCCAGGATCAGTTCGCGCATCTGGTCGATATCGTCCTGCCGCTGGGTGCGGCGCGGTTCGGTATCGGGCTTGAACGCCTCCCAGATTACCGAGCCCATCGGGTCATCGCTGGGCCAGCCTTCGAACACCCTGTTGCCGCTGCGCCGGTCCACCCGCACCATCCGCACCCCGGCGGGGGCCACGAACGGGCGGCCATTCCACCTGTCACGCGAGGCGGTGATAAAATCCCTCATGATCGGCACGGCAGTATTGCCGCCCTGGACATAGCCGCCCAGATTCCGCGGCCGGTCGAAACCGATGTACATGCCGCTGACAATGTCCGGCGATCCGCCGACGAACCAAGCGTTGGTGGGGCCGCTGGAGGTGCCGGTCTTGCCGAACAGCGGCAGGTCCAGGTCGCGCAGGCGCGTGGCCGTGCCGCGCTGGACCACGCCGGTCAGCATGTTGACGATCTGGAATGAAGTACGCGCATCCAGTGCCTGCCGCCCACGCGGGGCCAGGCGGGGCATGGGCGACCCGTCCCATTCGGCCATGTTGCACTTGGGGCATTCGCGGTTGTCGGTGCGATAGATCACCTTGCCATCGCGGTCCTGCACATAGTCCACCAGCGTCGGCTGGTTCAGCCGCCCGTGGTTGACCAGCGTGGAATAGGCGTTGACCATCCGCAGCACTGTGGTGTCACCCGCACCCAGGGCAAAGGCGGGATAAGGCTGGTAGGCACCTTCCTCAGGCTCAATCCCGGCAGCACGGAACACGCGCAGAACGTTGTCCATCCCGCTGTCCATGGCGATGTGCACGGTCATCAGGTTCTTGGACTGCTCCAGCCCATAGCGCATCGGATACTCACCCCCACCCCGGCTGCCGCCGAAGTTGGTGAAGCACTTTTCGCCCAGGTTGGAGCCCTGGTAATAGCAATACTGGCTATCCGGCACCAAGGTGCTGGGCGTCATCCCGTTGTCCAGTCCTGCGGCATAGACGAACGGCTTGATGGTCGAACCCGGCTGGCGCAGCGCCTGGGTGGCGCGGTTGAAATCGGACAGGCGGCTGTCGAACCCGCCCTGCATGGCCAGCACGCGGCCGCTGCTTGGCTCCTGCGCCACGAAGCCGCCCGATACCTCGGGCACGGCGCGCAGCCGCCAGGCATTGCCGCTGGGCGAAACGGCAATCACGTCACCCGCCTTCAGGGCATCGGGCACCGCGCCGGTCAACTGGCTGGGATCCCCGCTGGCAAAGGCGATGCGGGCGGAAGCCCCGGCCCGCTCGGTCACCACGGCGACGCGCCAGTCCTCGTAATCGATGGCCAGGTTGGAACTGTCGAGCTGGCTTTGCAGGTCGCCGTTGCCGGGGTTGAGCGTGGCGATGGGCCCGGTCCACCCGCGGCTGCCGTGATAGCGCAGCAGCGCGCCGCGCAGGGCTTCGCGGGCGGCTTCCTGCAGTTCGGCATCCAGCGAAGTGCGGATCCACAGGCCGCCGGCATAGACGCTGTTGGGGCCGTCCTCGGCCTCCTCGCCGAAGCGCTGGATCAGTTCGCGGCGCACCTCCTCCATGAAGTAGCCGGCATCGACCGTTTCCTCGCGCGCCGGATTGGTCACCAGCCCCAGCGGCATGGCCTTGGCCGCATCGCGCTGGGCAGCGGTGATGTGGCCGTTGTCCTCCATCGAATCGAGCACGAAGTTGCGCCGTTCCAGCGCCACATCGGCGTTGCGCGCGCGGCTGTAGGTTTCGGGCGCTTTGGGCAGGATGGCCAGAAAGGCCATCTCGTGCAGTTCGAGATCGGCCACGTCCTTGTTGAAATAGGCCCGCGCCGCCGCCTGCACGCCAAAGCTGCGGCGGCCCAGCGGAATCTCGTTGAGGTAGAGGGTGATGATGTCCTGCTTGCTCAGCACCTGCTCGATGCGGGTGGCCATCACCATTTCGCGGATCTTGCGGGTGATCGAGTATTCGTTGGATAGCAGGATGTTCTTGGCCACCTGCTGGGTGATGGTGGAGCCGCCCACCGCCCGTTCACCCGAACCGATCTTGGTGGCATAGTCGATCACCGCGCCGATCAGGCCGCCGGCATCGATGCCGTTGTGGGTCCAGAAGGTCTCGTCCTCGGCGCTGGTATAGGCGTTGATGAGCTGGGTGGGGAAATCCTGGAACTGCAGCGCCACGCGCCGCTCGCGCTCGTACCGGTGGACGATCTCGCCATCGTCACCGCGCACCACCGAAGGCAGCTTGGGCTGGTAGGTCAGCAGGCTGCGCGCGTCCGGCAGGCCCGCCAGGATCACGAACCAGCCCACGATCGCCACCAGCAGCCCGCCGCCGATGGTATAGCCGCCCCGGCGGAACCACACGCTCTCCCGCCAGCGCCCCATGAACCAGTCCCGCCCCTGGGCCAGACGCCCGCCCGCCTCGCGCGTGATCCGGTAATGCAACGGCGGGGTGGTGGTATCGTCAAATTCGGACATGGGGGGCGCTTAGCATGGCGGGGTGACTTGGCGAAAGACGCAAAAGCGGCCCTTACCCCGCCACGCTGGCCCTGGCGAAGAACACGCGGATCGCCCGCGCCAGGGCTTCGGCAAAGGCCTGCTGTCCCTTTGCCGAGGATAGCCGCGCCGCTTCGGCTTCGTTGGTAATATAGCCGCTTTCGAACAGCACCGATGGCACGTCCGGCGCGCGCAGCACGGCCAGGGCGGCGCTGCGCAGGGGCTGTTCGTGGAAGTCCAGCGCCTCGCCTCCCTCGCGCACGATCAGTCCGGCAAACTCGGTGGAAGCCTGCGAGGCGCGCCGCTGCGAGAGTTCCACCAGGATCGCATTCACCGCGTCGTCACCGCCGGAAATGTCCACCCCGTTGATCACGTCGGCCTGGTTCTCGCGCGCGGCAAAGCGGGCAGCGGCTTCGGACGAGGCGACATCGGACAGGGTGTAGATACTTGCCCCGGACACCTCCTGCCGCTCGCCGGCGGAATCGGCGTGGATCGAGACGAACAGGTCGGCATTGAGGCGCCTCGTCACCTCCACCCGCTCGGTCAGGGCCAGGAAGCGATCGTCGCTGCGGGTCATGGCCACGCGGATGCCGCCTTCCTCCAGCAGCCGGTCGCGCAGGGCGCGGGCCAGGGCCAGCACCAGCGTCTTCTCGGTCTGCCCCGCCCCGCTGGCACCCGGATCGTGGCCGCCGTGCCCGGGGTCGATCACCACCAGCGGCCGCGTGGAATCGGGCGGGCCCAGCACCTCGGGCAGGTCAATCTCTGCACCTGGTTCCGGTAGGGGCACCTGCACCACATAGGCGCGGCCCAGCACCGGCACCGGGATCACGCGGCCCAGGGCTAAAGCCCCCGCCAGCACCAGCAGCGGGACCATGAACAGCGCCAGTATCTGCAACCGGTACAGGTTCACCCACTTTGTCCCTGCGCGACCATTAGGGTGCTATTCACCATCATGGCGCACAAGAGCCAAGGGAATTCTGCCGCGTAATTGCAACATGGTTGCCGTGGCCGTTCTCAACTGCTAGCCAACTGGACGTGCCGGACATTTTTCTGCTCCGGCCTGCTCCGGCACTCTATCAGGCCATGGCCAAAGGGCCGCCGGGCACGCTTACAGGTTGATGCAACGATGACGAGCAGGGGTGAAATTGACGGCCAGGGGGCAACCGCCCGCGTGCTGTCCTACGTCACCCCGCCGCAGAACACATTCCTGCGACTCGCCGCCGCTGCAGACACATTCCGCAGCGCCTCCGCCATTTCCGCTTTCGTGGAAATCGGACGCGCCAAGAACCCCTTCCCCGCCAGGCATCGTCCCGTCCTTTTCGGCACGGTCCGCGCCATCAGGGGATCCCACACATATCGGCATGCTCAGCGGGTGCTTCACGCACCCCGAGGATCACATGCCAGGAGAAATTTGAATGGCAACGCGCATGCTTATCGATGCGCGCCACCCGGAAGAAACGCGGGTGGCGGTGCTCAAGGGAAACCGGATTGAGGAATTCGACTTTGAATCTGCCGAACACAAGCAGATCAAGGGCAACATCTATCTAGCCAAGGTTACGCGGGTCGAGCCGTCGCTGCAGGCGGCTTTCGTCGATTTCGGCGGCAACCGGCACGGCTTCCTGGCCTTCAGCGAAATCCACCCGGACTACTACCAGATCCCGGCCGAGGATCGCGCCCGGCTGCTCGCCGAGGAACAGGCAGCGGCCGAGGAAGAGGCAGCACTCCGCGCCGAGGAAGACGACGACGAGGACGAGGGCGACTTCGAGAGCCGTCACGACGACGACGATGACGACGATGCCACCGGCGTCGAGGAAATCGACACCTCCGAGAAGGACGACGTTGCCACCATCGAGGACGGCCACGTGGCCAACGGCGATGACAATGGCGACGAGGACGGCGAGGAAGCCGAAGCCTCCGACGAGGATGCCGCCGAAGCCGGGGAAGACTCTGCCGAGGATGCCGAAGGCGAAGACCGCCCCCGCCGTGGCCGTGGCAACGATCGCGGTCGTGGCCGCCGCCAGGGCCGTGGCCAGGGCGGTCGCCAGGGTGGCGGCAGCCGCGCCAAGGAAATCGACGACGTGCGCGCCAAGCGCCAGGCGCTGCGCCGCCGCTACAAGATCCAGGACGTGATCCAGCGCCGCCAGGTGCTGCTGGTCCAGGTCGTGAAGGAAGAGCGCGGCAACAAGGGCGCCGCCCTCACCACCTATCTGTCGCTGGCCGGCCGCTATTGCGTGCTGATGCCCAATTCCAGCCACGGCGGCGGTATTTCCCGCAAGATCTCCAGCGGGGCTGACCGCAAGCGCCTGAAGCAGATCGTGTCCGAGCTGACCCTGCCCAAGTCGATGGGCCTGATCGTGCGCACCGCGGGCCTCCAGCGCAACAAGACCGAGATCAAGCGTGACTTCGACTACCTCGCCCGCCTGTGGGACGAGATCCGCGAGAACACGCTGAAGTCCTCTGCCCCTGCCGCGATCCATTCGGACAGCGACCTGATCAAGCGCGCCATCCGCGACATCTATAACCGCGAGATCGAGGAAGTGGTGGTGGAAGGCGAAGCCGGCTACCGGGCCGCGCGCGACTTCATGAAGCTGCTGATGCCCAGCCACGTGCGCCGGGTGAAGGCCTATGCCGATCCGGTGCCGCTGTTCCAGCGCTATGGCGCGGAAGACCAGCTCTCCGCCATGTACGACCCGGTCGTGCAGTTGAAGAGCGGTGGCTACCTGGTGATCAACCCCACCGAGGCGCTGGTGTCGATCGACATCAACTCCGGCCGTTCCACCAAGGAACACGGGATCGAGGCGACAGCCCTCAACACCAACCTTGAAGCCGCCCGCGAAATCGCCCGCCAGTTGCGCCTGCGCGACATGGCCGGCCTGGTGGTGATCGACTTCATCGACATGGAGCACAGCGGCAACATCCGCAAGGTCGAGCGGGCGATGAAGGATTCGCTCAAGAACGACCGGGCGCGCATCCAGGTGGGCCGCATTTCCGGCTTCGGCCTGATGGAGATGAGCCGCCAGCGCCTGCGCACCGGCGTGCTGGAGGCGACCACCCGCCAGTGCCCACACTGCGACGGCACCGGCCTGGTCCGCACCGCCTCGTCGGCCGGCCTCAGCGCCCTGCGCCTGATCGAGGACGAGGCCGCCAAGGGCAAGGGCACGATCATTACGCTCTACGCCTCCACCGAGGCGTCGATCTACCTGCTCAACGCCAAGCGCGCCGACCTGGCCGAGATCGAGCACCGCTATGGCGTGACCGTGCAGGTTGTGCCCGAAGGCGAGAACGAGGGCGCCAAGATGCGCGTCGCATCGTCCGGCCCGCGCCCGACCGAACCGCCCAAGTTCGAGCCGATCGTGGATGAGATCGAGGACGACTATCCCGAGGAGTTCGAGGACGAGGCCGACGAAGAGGATGACGAGCCGCGCGGCCGATCCTCGCGCCGCGACGAGGACGAAGATGGCGAGCGTGGCGGGCGTGGCCGCAGCAAGCGCCGCCGCCGTGGCGGTCGTGGCCGTGACCGCGATCGTGACCGCGAGGATGGCGACAGCAACGGGGCCGAAGCCTCCGGCGACGATGCGGGCAGCGAACGCGCTCCCGCCGCCGAGGGCGAGGACGAAGCCGCGAATGGCGACCGCCCCAAGAAGCGCCGCCGCCGGGGTGGCCGTGGCCGTGGCCGCCGCCGCGAGAACGGCGAAGGCACCGAGGGCGAGAACGGCGAGAATGCCGAAGCTCCCGAGGGTGAGGCTGAAGCTGAAGCCGCCGAACCGGTGGTCGAGGTAGCTCCTGCTGCTGAAGAGGAAGCTCCCAAGCCGAAGCGTCGCAGCCGCGCCAGGAAGCCTGCCGTGAGCGATGCCGAGGCTCCGGCCGAAGCAGCTCCGGAGGCCGAGGCAGAAGCCGCTCCGGTGGCTGAGGCCGCTCCGGTGGCCGAGGAGGAAGCTCCCAGGCCCAAGCGCCGCAGCCGGGCTAAGAAGGCTGAGGAAGCTCCTGCCGAGGAGGCCCCCGCTGCGGAAGCCCCCGCCGCGGAAGCGCCTGCGGTCGAGGAAGCGCCTGCAGCGGCCGAGGAAGCACCCGCCAAGCCCAAGCGCGCGCCGCGCAAGAAGAAGCCTGCCCTGAGCGAGGCCGAAGGGGCGGAAGCGGAAGCCGAAGCCGCTGCTGCCGAACCGGCAGACCAGACCCCTGCGACTGCTGCCGAAACGGAAGCCGCCGGCGGCGAGGAACAGCCCCGTCGCGGGGGCTGGTGGCAGCGCACCTTCGGCCAGTAAGGCCGCAAGCTGGCAACAAAAAAGGGCCGGATCGCCACCCAGCGATCCGGCCCTTTTGCTATTCTGCTGTCAGTCGCCCGCCTTCACCGCCGTGCCCCATTCCATCCAGCTCGCCCAGCGCGGGGCACCGGCGAAATAGTCCTGCCCCGCCGGATGTAGCGTGAACCCGGCCGGGGCGATGGCGCCACCCACCTCGCGGGTCAGGTGGCAGTTGCCCATCAGCTTCTTCCAGGCGGGTTCGATCCGTTGCTGCCACTTGCGCGGGCCGGCATCGGGCGCGCGCCCGTGCTCCAGGTAAAGCAGGGCGCCACCCGGCTTCAGTACCCGGCGCATCTCCGCCAGGGCCCGCGCCTGATCGTCCACCGAACACAGGGTATAGGTGCAGACCACCGTGTCGAAGCTGGCATCGGCAAAGGGGATGGCCTCTGCCGCGCCCTGACGGATGTCGGCCGCCCAACCCTTCTCCGCCGCCCGGGCACGCGCGGCGTCCAGCAGCGCCGGATTGGGATCGAGCCCGGCGAAACTGCTGACCGCCTGCGGATCATAGAGCTGCTGGTTGAACCCGCCGCCGCAACCGATCTCGAACACCGCGCCGCGTGCCAGTGGCACAACCTTGCGGCGCAGTTCGGTCACCTCGGCCGATCCGCAGCCGGCGCCGATGATCCGGGGCAGCACCTTTTCCTCGTACCACCGGCCCAGTCCCATCGATGCTCCCTCCCCCGTTGTCGGCTATGTCAGCCCAGCCCGCCGATCAGGCGGTACTTCAGCTCCATGTATTCATCCATCCCGTGGTGCGATCCCTCGCGCCCCAGGCCGCTTTCCTTGACCCCGCCGAAGGGCGCCACCTCGGTGCCCAGCAGGCCCTCGTTCAGCGCCACCATGCCATATTCCAGCCCCCGGAACACGCGCGCGGCGCGGGCCACATCGCGGGTGTAGAAATAGCTCGCCAGGCCATAGCGGGTATCGTTGGCGATCCGCAGTGCCTCGGCCTCGTCCGAGAAGCTCATCACCGATGCCACCGGCCCGAAGATCTCCTTCCGGGCGATGTCCATGTCCTGCGTCACCCCGGTCAGCACCGTGGGGGTGTAGAACTGCGCCCCGGCGTTGTGGCGGCTGCCCCCGCAGGCCAGCGTGGCGCCCTCGGCCAGCGCGCCATCAACCAGGCTCTGCACGCCCAGCAGGGCCTTTTCGGTGATCAGCGGGCCGATCTGGCTTTCGGGATCAAGCCCGTTGCCCACCTTCAGCGCGCGCGTTTTCGCCACGAACCGATCGACGAATTCGTCATGCACCTCGCGCTGGATCAGCAGGCGGTTGGTGCCGATGCAGGCTTGGCCTGCATTGCGGAACTTGGCGATCATGGCCCCGTCCACAGCCGCGTCCAGATCGGCATCGGCAAAGACGATGAAGGGCGCGTTGCCGCCCAGTTCCATGCTGGCCCGCTTCACGGTGGAGCCCGCCTGGGTCAGCAGGATCTTGCCCACGGCAGTGGAGCCGGTGAAGCTGATCTTGCGGATCGTGGGATGGGTGCAGAACACTTCCCCCACCCCGCGCGCATCATCGCTGGGGACGATGCGGAACACGTCTTGCGGCACGCCGGCATCGCGCGCCAGCTTCTCGAGCGCCAGGGCGCACAGCGGCGTCGCCTCGCTGGGCTTCATGATCATCGCGCAGCCTGCCGCCAGCGCCGGGGCGGCCTTGCGGGTGATCATGGTCAGGGGGAAGTTCCACGGGGTGATCGCTGCGCAGGTGCCCACCGGCTCCTTGGTGACGACGATTTCCTTGCCGGGAGCAAAGCCGGGGACCGTCTCGCCATAGGCACGGCGCGCTTCCTCGCCGAACCATTCGACGAAGCTGGCGGCATAGTCGAGCTCGCCCCGCGCCTCGTACAGCGGCTTGCCCGCCTCCAGCGTGCAGATCAGCGCCAACTCCTCGCGGTGCTGGATGATCAGGTCGAACCACCGGCGCAGCACCGTGGCACGCACCCGCGCGGTTTCTGCCGCCCAGGCATGGCGGGCGGCTTCAGCCTTGGCGATGATGCCGTCCAGCTCATCCGCCGCATAGTTGCGCACGGTGCACAGCTGCTCCCCCGTGGCCGGGTTGAAAACCGGGAGGCCGCCATCGGCAAGACCGTGTTCGAGGAGATGGGTGGGCAGTTGCGACATGAGGGAATGGTCCTGCTGGAAATGGAATTGGCCGCGATGTGCCCCCTTCCCCGCCGTTTGCCAAGGGCCGCGCTGCCCTGCCCGGTTGACTTTTCGCCCCCGCAGAACCAAAGGCGCAGCCCTTGCCAACACGGATGCTGCATTGACGGCGCTCTATGCCCTGCCGGACCACGAAGTGGTCGAGGCCCTGGTTCCGACCATCGGCCACACCCGCCTGTCGAACGACGCAGGCGTGGAGCGGATTCGTGCGGTTCCCGGCATGGTGCCCCTCGCGATCGATCCGGAGATTGGCGAGGACGGCCAGCCCACCGGCCCCGGCGCAGTGCTGTGGGCCGATATCGGCCAGCACCGCTTCCGCGAATGGCAGTACATGTACACCGTGCAGGCGCTCGCCCGCGATGGCGGCATTGGCGAGGCGTTCAAGACCGATTTCGACATCCTGCTGGATGACCGGATCCTGGCCGATCCGATCAGCCCCAGCGGGTTCATGTTCCATATCAGCCGCTGCGGCTCCACGCTCAGCGCCAAGGCCCTCGCCCGCAGCCCCCGCCATGTGGTGATCAACCAGGGCGGGCCCTTGCAGCGCGGCTTCTGGGCGAAGCTGACGCGCGACTGGCAGCAGCCGCTGGAAGCAACGCCCGAAAACCTCCACGCCTTCCGCAACCTGGTGCTGGCGATGGCCCGTCGCCGCAATGCGGACGAGCTCTATTCCTTCGTCAAGTTCATCAGCTGGAATACGCTGTACATGGACTTTGCCATGCAGGCTTTCCCGCAGGTGCCCAGCGTATTCCTCTACCGCGACCCGGTGGAAGTGATCGCATCCGTGCTGCGCGAGACCAGCGCGGTGATGTGGGCCAAGGGCCGGCGGCAGGCGGGCTTCCTCACCGGGCTGCCGTGGCAGGACACAGTGGCGATGGGTGATGTGGAATACCTCGCCCGCATTTTCGCCCGCTACCTGGAACTGGCGGACGATGCCGGCGCGCGGGTGGCCGATATCAACTATCGCAGCATCAACCCGGACAATTTCCCCGCGATGCTCAGCCGCGGCCTGAAGTTCGATCCGGGCGAGGACGAGCTGGCGCTGATGTGCGAGCAGTTCCGCTTCCATTCCAAGGATGACAGCGACAGCCAGACCTTCAAGGACGACAGCGCGGCCAAGCAGTCCGAGATTTCGGAGGCGGACAAGGCCCTGACCGCCCGCCTGTGCGGACCGGCGATGGCGCGGCTGGATAGCTCGCCCGCCAACCTGTTCCCGCGTTCAGCTTTGGTATAAGGCGCAGGCCACACTTGCCGCCGCCGCTGCGCCCACTAGTTTAGACAGACGTTTCTGGAGATTTTGCGTGACCGCTTCCGCCAACCTGCTCTCCGTGGTGATCCCCAACCACAATTACGGCCGCTTCGTGGGCGCCGCCATCGCCAGCCTTGACGCGCAGACCCACCGCCCGATCGAGGTGATCGTGGTGGACGATGCCAGCACCGACGATTCGGTGGCGCAGATCGAGCAGGCGCTGGCCGGGGCGAAGAACCTGGCGGGCACCAAGTTCCTGGCCCTGGCCGAGAACGTGGGCAAGCTGGGCGCGCTCAACCGCGCGCTGGAGCATGTGAAGGGCCATTACTTCATCATCCTCGACAGCGATGACGTGCTGAAGCCCGAGTATGTGGAACGCACGATTGTCGAACTTGAGAAGGCCCGCACCGAGGATCCCTCGATCGCTTTCCTCTATACCGATTGCATGCTGATCAACGCCGCCGGCGAGGAGCTGGATCGCGGCAAGTCCGCCGCTTGGGATCCGGCCCTGCTGGAGCGCTATTCCTTCGTGCCCGAACCCGCCCTGTGCCTGGCCGCGCCGGTGCTGGAAGCCGCGCCTTATGATGAGGCGATCCGCAAGGGCACCAAGCACCACAAGTGGAAGAAGATCGTGGCCAATGGCTGGAACGGCCGCCACCTGGCCGAACCGCTGTTCTGCTATCGCATGCACGATGCCAACCTGTCCGGTATCGGCAAGCGGGTAACGGCGGAAGTGGAAAGCGGCATCGGCGGGGAACGCATCCTGTCGGGCTACTGGCCGCTGCAGACCACCGAGCGCTGAGCGCGACCATGAGCGGCTTTTCGCTGACGCTGGAGACCGCCCGCGTGGGCGTGGTGGGCCTGGGCTATGTGGGCCTGCCGGTGGCTGTCGCCTTCGGCCAGAAGTACCCCACCGTGGGCATCGACATCAAGGCCGAGCGGGTCGCCCAGCTGCAGCGCAGGATTGACGAGACCAAGGAAGCGACGGCAGAGGAACTGGCGGCGGCAACGCAGCTTACCTTCACCACAGACTGGGCCGATGTGGCGGACTGCAACGTCTTCATCGTCACCGTGCCCACGCCGCTGAACGACCACAACCACCCCGATCTCTACCCGCTGAAAAGTGCCACCACCGCCATCGGCAAGGTGCTGAAGCGCGGCGACGTGGTGGTCTATGAAAGCACCGTCTACCCCGGCTGCACCGAGGAATTCTGCGTGCCGATCCTGGAGGCGGAATCGGGCCTGACGTTCAACGTGGATTTCTTCTGCGGCTACAGCCCGGAACGGATCAATCCGGGCGACAAGCACCGCAAGCTGCCCGATATCCTCAAGATCACCAGCGGCTCCACTCCGCAAGTGGCCGATTTCGTGGATGCCTTCTACCGCAGCGTGGTTCATGCCGGCACCCACCGCGCCAGCTCAATCCGCGTGGCCGAGGCCGCCAAGGTGATGGAAAACACCCAACGCGACCTCAATATCGCGCTGGCCAACGAACTGGCGATGATCTGCAACCTGATCGGCATCGATACGGTGGAGGTGCTGGAAGCCGCCGGCACCAAGTGGAACTTCATGCCCGTTCGCCCCGGCCTCGTCGGCGGGCACTGCATCGGCGTCGATCCCTATTACCTGACACACAAGGCCGAGGAGATCGGTCACCATCCGGAAGTGATCCTGGCCGGCCGCCGCATCAATGATCGCGTGGGCAAGTACGTGGTCAACCAGTTCGTGCGTCTTATGGGCCGCAAGGGCCTGTTGACGGGCGATATCCGCGTGCTGGTGCTGGGCTTTGCCTTCAAGGAAAACTGCCCCGACCACCGCAACACCAAGGTGGCCAGCATCGTCCACCACCTGAACGAATTCGACATTGCCGCCGACGTTTACGACCCCTGGGTCGATGCCGACGAATGCGAACACGAATACGGCATCCGGCCGATCCCGACGCTGGAACAGGGCAAGTATGACGGGATCATCCTGGCCGTGGCGCATGACGATATCATCGCGCTGGGGCCGGACGGGATCCGCGCATTGGGCAAGCCCGGCGCGGCGATCTATGACGTGAAGAGCGCCCTGCCCGCAGACGCCAGCGACCAGCGGCTGTAACCCGGCTGGCCACAGGCCACCGGGTACAACCAGGAGAGCAAATGACCGGCGCGGGGTTGCCGCATTCTGTGCCCGGACTCGACGACGCTTTTGGGTAGTTTAGGTACTCAGCATTCGCGTCGAGATTTGTTGCCGCCGGCCCGCGGCCATCCTCCAGCTACTGACGCGACGGAGGGCAGCACTCGCGTGGCGGCCATGCCTCGTGCGAACGTTCGACATAAAGCCGGGACGCCCGCGCCGGTCATTTCCCTTGCACCCGAAAGCCAAAGGACGGCCCATCCGCTGCTCTGGCCAGACGCATCGGACGCGAATCGGGCTGCACCATTTCATGGGCTGTAGGAAAGTGTTTTCTCGCCAAAGGCTCTCTCCCTTGAGAGGAGACAAGCCTTACCCGCCCGCCGCCTCGCGCCGCTTGATCAGCGTCGCCTCGGTCAGGTCGAAGCTGTGCTTGTGGTCCACGTCGATCGGGCCCCACGGATAGTCGAGCCAGGAGACATCGACCGTCACCTTCATCCGCCGGCCGATGGCATCCATCAGGCCCGGCAGGCCCTTCAGCTTCAGCTTGTAGATGATGAACGGCCACACGCCGAAGGCCTTGAGGATGCGGATATGGCGCTTGCCGAACTGGCCGCCGCCCTCGAACACCTTCACCGCCTTCAGCGCATTGGGCGTCTTCAGGGCATAGAGGTTGCAACTGGAAAAGCCGCCATCCTTCAGCCGGTGGAAGGCCAGGCCGGAATTGGCATAGTCCTGCAGGACAACGTCCTCGCTGGTGAAGCCGACCACGGTATCCTTACTGCTGGCAAGGGTATCGCGCACGAAATCACGAATGATTTCTGGTGTATGCAACGCATTGTCACCAGTGGTTATGATCATCGGCAGCGGGCTGTCGATCTCGTCCACGGCCTTCAGCACGCTGTCCGCCAGGTTGCCGTGCGACTGCACGAACACCACCTGCCCTTCGTCTACCCAGCCAGCCATCTTCGGCGTGGCGGTGAGGATATCGGCCCGGTCGACCGAGACGTGGATCTTGCCGAAGCAGCCCGAATCCACCAGCGCTTCCAAGACCCGTTCCAGCATCACCTGCCCGTCCAGCGTCACCAGGCACTTGTGCGACAGGCCCTGGATCTTCGCCACCGGGTCATCCACCCCGCGGCGGCTGGCGGCCATGACGAGGCAGGATAGGTTGGTCGTCAGTTTGGTCATCGTCGGGTCTTTCAGGAAGCCGGGGTGAAAGCGGCGCCACGCATCAGGTCGCCCGCGTCGGCAAGATCGGGGAGACGTTCGGACAGGTCGCGCAGGGTGGCGAATTGCTCACCTTCCAGCACGCCGATGCAGCAGCCGTCGAACTTGGCCCAGTATTCGGCCCAGGTGAACGGCGCGGCCTTGCTGCCCTTGGGCCATTCGTGGATCGAGACGAATTGGCGCCCGTCCTTCAACGTCAGGTGGACTTCGGTGGGGAATTCGCCTTCCAGCTTGTCCACCGGGTGGCGGTGGATGATCGGGAAGAGCGAGCGCACGTCATCGCCCCACACCTTCTCCTCGGTGAAATCGCTCAAGGTGCAATCGCCCCGCGCCAGCACGCAGCCAACCGCGTATTCGGCGGAGAACTTGGCCTCCAGCGGGCTTTGCGGATCGGTGTAGAACACGTTGTTGAAGTGGACGCGCGGCATGTGCAGGTCCACCCGCGCCACATCGTCTGCGGTGAAGCCGTGCGCGCCCCGCAGGTCCAGCACCCCGTCCATCGCCCGGTGGATCGCCCCGCAGGTGGGGAAGCGCTTCACGCGGAACTTGTGCTCGGTGATCAGCAGCGGCTGGCCCACGCTCTCCAGCTCGTAGCGCAGGTTCTGGCCGTGCTCGATATGGGTGATCGTGTCACGCAGGTCCTCGTAATCCGGCCCCACCATCAGGCGGTTCATGCCGGTGCGCCCGTCCAGCGTCTCGCGCCCGGCGGTGATCCCGGCTGCGGCCATCGTGGCGGCCATGATCCCGCCCTTGGCGGCGAGCCCGGCGTGGACCGGCTTCATCTCGGTGCCGAACTGGCTCATGAACCCGGCTGACATGCTGGTGGCGATGGAGAGCGCGCGGGCGCAGGTTTCGGCATCCAGCTTCAGCAGGCGGCTCACGGCGGCGGTGGCCCCCATCACGCCCACCGTGGCGGTGGCGTGCCAGCCCCGGTTGCGGTGCGCGGGGTTGAGGCCCTGGCCGATCCGGCCGAGGATCTGCAGGCCCACGATATAGGCATCCACACAAGCCGCGCCGGAGAGCTTGCGCTCCTCCGCCACGGCCATGATCGCCGGGAACAGCACCGTGGTGGGGTGCGCCTTGGGCGGATCGAAATTGTCGTCGAAATCCAGCGCATGGGCGATGGTGCCGTTGACCATCGCGGCCCAGGGCGCAGCCAGCTTTTGCGCGGAGCCGAACACGCTGCACGCCGCCCTATCCGACTCTGGCCCCCATGCGGCGACCACGGGCAACAGCTTTTGCGCCACGGGTTCCATCGCGCCGGGGATCATCACGGCGATCGTGTCCACGAATTCGCGGTGCGCCCAGTCACGCGCATCGGCGGGCCAGGCATCGGGCGTTTCGGCGATCCAGGCGCCGTAGATGTCGAGAGGATTGGCAGTCACGCGGGCCGCTCTAATCGTGCGGCGGTTCCGGCGCAACTAGGGGGCGATTTCCTGCCCGTCCCAGCCCAGCAGCGCGCCGCTCTGCTGCGGCGTTGCGGCCAGCAATACGTCGACCAGCGCCACGGCCGCCTCGCGCCGCTTCCTCAGCTGGCCTTCGGGCAGGCCCTTCTGGAACGGGGCAGACAGGGCCGTATCCACCGTGCCCGGGTGCAACGCCAGTACGGTGCCCTGCGGGTGGGTGCGGGCCATCTCGATGGCGAAGTTCTTCACCAGCATGTTGAGCGCAGCCTTGCCGGCGCGGTAGGAATGCCAGCCACCCAGCCGGTTGTCCGATACCGAACCCACGCGGGCCGACAGCGCAGCAAAGGTCCATCGCCCGTCACGCGGCATCAGCGGCAGCACATGCTTGGCAACCAGCGCCGGGCCGATGGTGTTGACCGCCAGCGCCTGCGCCATGGCAGCGGGGTCCAGCGCCTTGAAGCCTTTTTCCGGCGCGGTGCCATCGTCCAGCGTCAGCGCGCCGGTGGCAACCAGCACCAGGTCGGGCACGTCATCAGCCATCAGCGCGGCGGCGGCAGCAATCGATGCCTCGTCGGTCAGGTCGAAGGTGAAGGGCGTGACGAGGTGGTGGCGCGGCACGGCCCCGCCGCGCGATCCGCCCAGCACCGGCACGCCGCGATCGGCCAGCACGCGCGCCACGGCCGCGCCAATCCCGCCGCTTGCGCCGAAGATTGCCGCACGCCGCGGCCAGGCAGGCTTGTTCCTCTCCATTGCGCGTAAACTAGTGTCGCACGGGCAATTGCAAACATGGCCTTTCCGCCATGGTCCGGACCGGCATAGAAAAGCTGCGCATTTGGCCCAAGGTCTGGCTTGCCCTGCGTGCGCGAAGGTCTAGATAGGGGCCAATCCGAACCAGCAGGAAACGACAGGGACCATGGCGACACTCACGCTGCCGAAGAACAGCCGGATCACGGGCCAGGGCCAGGCCTACAAGGCCGATGGCGCCGCGCGCAGCCGTACTTTCCGCATCTATCGCTGGAACCCGGACAGCGGCGAGAACCCGCGTTATGACACGTTCGAGCTGGACCTGGACCAGACCGGGCCGATGGTGCTGGACGCGCTCATCAAGATCAAGAACGAGATCGACCCCACGCTCACCTTCCGCCGGTCGTGCCGCGAGGGGATCTGCGGCTCGTGCTCGATGAACATCAACGGCAAGAACGGCCTCGCCTGTACCACCGCGATCGAAGACCTGAAGGGCGAGGTGCGCATCACCCCCCTGCCGCACATGGAAGTGATCAAGGACCTGGTCCCCGATTTCACCCACTTCTACGCCCAGTATGCCAGCATCCGCCCCTGGCTGCAGACCGTCAGCACCGAGCCGAGCGGCAAGGAGCGCCTGCAATCGCCCGAACAGCGCGCCAAGCTGGACGGCCTGTATGAGTGCATCCTGTGCGCCTGCTGTTCAACGAGCTGCCCCAGCTATTGGTGGAACAGCGACAAGTTCCTGGGCCCGGCCATCCTGCTGCAGGCCTATCGCTGGCTGGCCGACAGCCGCGACGAGATGACGGGTGAGCGGCTGGACGAGCTGGAGGATCCCTTCCGCCTCTATCGCTGCCACACCATCATGAACTGCGCCAACGTGTGTCCCAAGGGCCTCAGCCCCGCCAAGGCGATCGCGGAAATCAAGAAGATGGCGGCCGAGCGGGCCTGATCGCGATGCTGGGGGAAGACGAAAGCGCGGTCGGCGGGTGCCTGTGCGGCGATATCCGTTACACGGTAACCGGCCCCACGCTGTTCGTCAGCCAGTGCTGCTGCAAGGATTGCCAGAAGGCCACCGGCACCGGCCACACCACCATCTTCGGCTTGCGCAGCCACCAGTTGCAGATGCAGGGCACCCCGAAGACCTACACCAATGCGGGTGAATCGGGTGGCAGCGTCACCCGCCACTTCTGCGGCACCTGCGGCGGACGGCTCTACACCACGGGTGACTTGCCGGGCGATACGATCGTCATCATGCAGGCGGGATCGCTGGACGATCCCAACCTGGTCAGCCCCGAAAGCGTGATCTACACCAAGGATGCCGTGGCCTGGGACGTGTTCGACCCCGCCCTGCCCCGGTTCGAGGCCCGCCAACCACGCAAGCTATGAGCGGCCTCCTCGCCCGTTACGAGGACCTGCTGGCAAGTGGCGAGCTGCGGCCCGACCCGGAGCAGCGGTCGGCGGCGCAGGTGCTGGCGCAGGTGCAGGATGGGCTGGAGGCGAAGCCCGCCACAGGTATCCTGGGCAAGCTGCTGGGTAGCAAAGCTGCCCCGGTGCGCGGCGCCTACCTGTGGGGCGGCGTGGGGCGTGGCAAGTCGATGCTGATGGACCTGTTCCACGACACGCTGGCCATCGATGCCAAGCGCCGGGTGCATTTCCATGCCTTCATGCTGGAAGTCCATCAGCGCATCCGGGCAGAACGGGCCAAGGAAGCAGGCGATCCCATCGCGCCTGTCGCCGCCGCGCTTGCAGCCGATGTGCGCTGCCTGGCGTTTGACGAGATGGTGGTCAATAACAGCGCAGATGCCATGATCATGAGCCGGCTGTTCCGCGCGCTGATCGTGGATCACGAGGTAACCGTGGTCACCACCAGCAACCGCCCGCCCAAAGATCTGTACAAGGATGGCCTCAACCGCGAGCATTTCCTGCCGTTCATCGCCCTGATTAACGAGCGGCTGGACGTGGTCGAACTGAACGGCCCGACCGATTACCGGCTGGACCGCATCGCCGGCCTGGCCACGTGGCACAGCCCGCTGGGCGATGCCGCAACCGCGCAGGTGCGCGAGGCCTTCTTCCGCCTGACCGACTTTGCGCCGGAAGATGCCGCGCACGTTCCCTCCGCCGATCTCGACGTGGGCGGCGGGCGCGTGCTGCATGTGCCCAAGAGCCTGAAGGGCGTGGCCGTTTTCAGCTTCAAGCGCCTGTGCGCCGAAGCGCGCGGAGCCAGCGACTACCTGGCCATCGCCCGCGCCTATCACACTGTGATCCTGGTGGGCATCCCGCTGCTGGGCCCGGAAAACCGCAACGAGGCGGCGCGCTTCGTGACGCTGATCGACGCGCTGTACGAACACAAGGTGAAGCTGTTCGCCACGGCGGCTGCCGCACCGGAGGAGCTTTATACCCGGGGTGACGGGGCCTTCGAGTTCGAACGCACCGTCAGCCGCCTGAATGAAATGCAGAGCGCCGACTACATGGCGCTGGGGCATGGCGAGGACGGCTAGGTCGAGACCCCGAGCCTTCCCAGCGACTTGTCGAGCATGATCAGTTGCCACAGCAGCCGCGAATGGTCGCTGCGGCCGGCGATGTGGCTTTCCGCCATGCGGGCGAGCTGGGCCTTGTCGAACCAGCCCGTGGCCGCCACCGTGGACCCCGTTGCCACCCCGCGCGCCTGCGCCGCCAGCGGTCCACGCAGCCACTGGGCAATCGGGGTCACGAAACCCTGCTTGGGCCGGTAGAGGATGTCCTGCGGCAGGTAGCGTTCCATCGCCTTCTTCAGCAGCCACTTGCCCTGCACGCCCTTCACCCGCAGCCCTTCGGGCAGGGTGGCGGCAAATTCCACCAAGCGGTGATCGAGCAGGGGCTCGCGCGCCTCCAGCGATACGGCCATGCTGGTGCGGTCCACCTTGGTCAGGATATCGCCCGGCAGCCAGAACTTGCAATCGGCATACTGCGCAGCGTCCAGGCCCGAGCGGGCCGGTGCGCCTTCCATCAACGCCACGAACGGCTGTTCCGCGCGGTAATCGCCCAGTTCGCGCAGGAACCCGTCGGCATAGAGCGTGGCGCGCACCTCCGGCGGCACCGTGCCCAGCGCGCGGGCATAGCCTTCAGCGCCAGAAGCAGCGAGCGCCTGCAGCGTGCTCTTGAACCGCAGGGGGCGCGGGGCCCAGTCGGCCTTGGGCCAGACGCGCCCCAGCGGCCCGATGACCGAGCGGCGCAAGGGTGCCGGCAGCAGGCGGCGGGCCTGTTCCTCGCGGTGGTGGAACACCTGGCGGCGATACCCGGCAAAAGCCTCGTCCGCCCCGTCGCCGCTCAAGGCCACGGTCACGCTTTCGCGGGCAAGCTGGCACACCCGCCAGGTGGGCAGCGCGGATGCATCGGCAAACGGCTCGTCGAACATGGTGGCGAGCTGGTCGATGGCGTCGAACTGGTCGGCGCTGACGCGGCGGCTCTGGTGATTGGTGCCGAACAGTTCGGCCACCCGCGCGGCATATCCCGTCTCGTCCACGGCGGCGACATCGAAGCCGATCGAGCAGGTGCGCACAGGCTCGCGGCTCTGTTCTGCCATCAGGGCAACCACGCTGGAGCTGTCCACCCCGCCCGAAAGGAACGCGCCCAGCGGCACATCGGCCACCATGCGGCTGGATACCGCCTGGCCCAGGTGGTGCAGCAGCTCCGCCTCCAGGTCGGCCACCTTGCCCTTCCGCCGCTCGGCGAAGGACAGGTCCCAGTATTGCTGTGGCGCGGCGGGCGGCGTGTCGTGGCGCAGCAGTTGCCAGTGGCCCGCAGGCAGCTTGCCCACGCCCTTCAGGATGCTGCGGTGATCGGGGACATAGCCCCAGGCCATGTAGTCTTCCACCGCCTGCGGATCGACTTCGCGCCGCAACAGAGGATGGGCCAGCAAACCTTTCAGTTCGCTGGCAAACGCTATCGAGCCATCGCTGAGCATGGCGGTGTAGAGTGGCTTCACCCCGAACCGGTCGCGCGCCAGGAACAGTGTGCGCTGCGCCTTGTCGTAGATGGCGAAGACGAACATGCCGTTCAGCCGCCCCACGCAGTCCGTGCCCCAGCGCTGGTAGGCGGCCAGGATCACCTCGGTATCGCCGTGGGTGTTGAACTGCGCCCCTTCCGCCTCAAGTTCGCGGCGCAATTCCTTGAAATTGTACACTTCGCCGTTGAAGCTGATGACATGGCGATCATCTGCCGAATGCATTGGCTGGGGCGATCCGGCCAGGTCGATGATCGACAGGCGGCGGTGGCCCAGCCCCACGCCCGGCGCGGTCCACACGCCGTGCCCGTCCGGCCCGCGATGGGCCAGGGCATCGCACATCGCCTGCACCCGCTGGGGATCGACCGGCTTGATGGTGCCGCAATGGAAGATGCCCGCGATCCCGCACATGCCGGGCGCGTTACCTTACCTGGCCGATGCGGTCCATCCACGCAGGCAGCCCGCCCGTCGCGGCGGCGAACCGGATTATGGCGGTTTCCGGATCCACCGGGCCACCGGCTTGCGAGGACAGGATGAGCATCATCGTGGGGTGGGCATCCCCGCTCAGCCGGTCGGCCATGTTGCCCAACTTTATGCGCGGAGCGCTGGGTGTGGTCATGTCGCGGTGGCGGTAGAAGGTCATCGCCAGGCGGCGCACCGTCACGCTGGTCAGCATCCATTCGCCCCGCCCACCGGCCAGCGAAGGCGCAGCTTGCAGCCAGCTCCACCCGGTATCGGGCATCAGGGCGCCTTCGCCAAAGGCCGTCGCCTCGCGCCCGTCCTGCTGGTTGCGGTAGAAGGCATAGAACACCTCCACCCGCGCGCCATCGGGAGCGACGTAAGAGCCGAGCAGCCGGTGGTCCGCCCCCGCAGCGCGCGGTTCCCACCAGGGGCCATCAGCCATCGGCGCGAGCTGCCAGCCCGGCACCTGCGGCAGGTCGATCCGTTCGGGCACCACGGCCTCCACCTGCCGGGCCTGCACGGCCCAGGCGAACACGGCGAAGGCCAGCAAGGCGCCTGCAGCCAGGCAGCGGCCGGACGGGGCAGCAAAGGCATCCAGCAGGGCAAACCCCGGCCGGCCCTGGATAGCCGCGCCATCGATGAAGGCATCGTCACGCGGGCGGTCGAAGAAGGGCCAGGCACAGGCGAGCAGCAGCGCCATCACCAGGGCAAAGAAGATCCAGCCATAGAACACGTGATCGAACCCGGCGGCAAACTCCAGGCCTTGCGACTGGGCGATGTAGATCGTGCCCCATGCGCGCACGCCATTGGCCAGGATCGGCAGCACCAGGGCCACCACCATGAACACCGCGCGGCGCGTGGCGCTGGTAAAGCAGACATGCGCCGCCAGCGAGCCGAGCGCCGCCATGGCGACCAGGAATTTCACCCCGGAACAGGCCTCGGCCACCTCGAACAACCCCGCCGGGGTATCGATGAACACCCCGTCTATCACCGCGGGGATGCCGCTCCAGTGGGTCAGGGCGATGGTCAGGTCGGCGGTGATCATCTGCAAGGTGGGCACCAACTCGTCACCCACTGGCACCAGAAACAGGGCATAGGCCAGCGGGAACAGCAGCGCCCACACCACCCGCGGCCCCAGGGTGACAAGCACCATCGCCTGCATGGCAAAGACCAGCGCGAAATGGGTGATGATGGCGGTGCCCGAGACATCGCCCAGCAGCCACAGCACCAGCGCGCCCGCCAGCAGCACCAGGCCCGGCCACCAGCCTTGCGGGGTGATCCGCAGCAGTTCGGGCGAGCGCAGCCAGACCAGCCAGCCACAGATAACCGGCACGAACAGGTTGTGGTTGTAGGTGGAGCTGTTCCAGAACTGGCGCATCATATCGGCCAGCACCGGCCACAGCAGCACCAGCAGCACGGCCCACCCCAAGGCGAGGTGGAGCAGCGGCTTGCGCCATTGCGCGGGGATGGCGTCAGTTAGCGGCGCGCGGCCGTGCAGGGCCAGATCAAGCGGCATGGCGCTGCCCCTCCACCGCAAAGCCCAGCAGCGTGGCAAGGGGAGCCATCATGGCGGGCCAGGCTTGGTTCGCCAGCACAAAGCGGCGCGCGGCCTCTCCTAGCCGTTCGCCCCCGGCAGCGTTTTCCACCAGGTCCAGGGCACGCTGGGCGAAGGCCTTGCCCTCGTTCTTTTCGACCAGCCAGTGCTCGCCGTCGATGGCGGCGATGCCGGTCGCGGCTTCCGGGGTCAGCAGCACCGGGCGGGCCATGGCCATCGCCTCCAGCACCTTGTTCTGCACCCCGCGCGCCACGGTAAGGGGAGCGAGCACGCAGGTGGCAGCAGCCAGGAACGGGCGCACATCGGGCACCTCGCCCCATACCGTCACCCCGGGCTCGTCGGCACAACGGCGCAGCAGGGGCGTGGGACTGCGCCCGACGATGTGAAACTCCGCTTGGCGATGAACCGCGCGCACCTCTGGCAGCACCGCACCGGCAACCCACAGCGCGGCCTGTTCGTTGGGGCGATAGTCCATCTGCCCGGTGAACACGAAATGCGGCCCCGGCCGGGCGGCGATGGCGGGAAGCGGGACAACCTCCTGCGGATCGAAAAAGGCGGCATCCACCCCGTTGCCGATCACCTGCACATTGACCCCGGTCGGATTGCGCAGGCGACTGGCGTAAAGCTGCGCCTCGGCCTCGCTGATCAGCACCGTGGCCGTGGCCCGGTGGCCCAGTGCCTCCTCCACTTCGGCCAGCAAGCGCGCTTCGCGACGGTTGAGCCAGGGGCGTTCGCCGGCTTCGGCGTAGGCTGCGAACTTGGCGCTATCGACGTCGCACAGGTCCACCACCACCCGCCCGGCAAAGTCTGCCGGCACATACTGGCCCATCTGCCCTGAGAAGACCACGATGGCGGCAATCGGTCGCTCTGCCAGCACCTGTCGCACCCAGGCTTCAAGCTTGCGGTGATGGAAGGCGGTCAGGCTGACCGGTTTGTTCGCCGCCAGCGCTTCCAGCCCGGCCAGCGGCAGCGGCTTGCTGCGGGTGACGACGCAGTGGCTTGTGGCCAGCGCGGCAAGGGCACCCTCGCCCACCCGGTCCGCCTCGCTATCTACCAGGCAGCCGACATGGACCGGGGCCAGCGCGGCCACGGCCTGCAACAGGTGATGGGCGCGAATCCGGTCCCCCCGGTCGGGCGGGAACGGCAGGCGATGGGCCAGGAACAGGATTTCACTGCCGCTCATCCCAGCCCCCGGGCGATCCAGGGGCCGAGGCGGTTGGCCACACCCAGCGGCAAGCGCTGCCACAGGGCGATGCGGGCGGCGTGCTTCGCGCTGGTGGGATCGGCATCGCGCGGCTCGGCCCCCGGCGCGTGCCACGAAGCATAGGCGAGCGGCTGCGGCTCGAACCCCCAGTTGCGCTTGAAGTGAAAGGCTCCGCTGCCGGTCTTGCTGCGCCCGAAATCGAACCGGCTGGCCCCGCGCCCGCGCGCGTGGTTCATCAGCGCATAATACATCACATCGTTGGCGCGCCAGTGGCGGGCCGCCTGCGTACCGCCACCCCAATAGGGCATGACAGCGCCATCGTGATAGAATGACAGGACACTGGCCAGCGCCTCGCCGTCGCGGCTGACAGTCAGGATATCGCCGTCCAGCGCATCCAGCGCCGCGTCGAACAGCGCGCGCGGGTAGACCGGGGTGCCCAGGTTGCGGACGCTTTGGGCATAAACCGCATAGTGCGCTGCCCGATCAGCCTCATCACGCCCCACGCGCACTGTCAGGCCGTTGCCCAGCCCCCGGCGCACCTCGGCGCGCTGCTTGCGCGGGATGGCGAGGAGTTGCGCCTCGTCATCGGCGGCCAGTTCGGTCACGAAGCCGCAGTGGCTGTCGGTCCGCACATGCCAATGGCGCGGCACCGGCCCGCCGCGCACCTCGATGGTGGGGCAGGACAGGCGCTGCGCCAGTTCCTCCGCCGCGCGGCACAGCGCGGGGCCGGCGGCCGCGACGGTCGCCAGCACGCCCCCATCCACGGCAAAGCCGCTGGAGGCGAGCACTCGGCCGAAGATGGGGGAATGGACCTCACTCAGCGGCAGCCACCCGGTGATCGCCCCGCCCCGCTCCGCCACCAGGCCATGCGCGCGGTTTCCGGTGCCGCGTTCAACTGCCGCCAGCCACGCGGGCCGGTGGAACAGCGATCCGCCGGCAGCGCATACGAAGGCCTCGATCCGCGCCACCTCGTCCGGCTGGTCAAGCGCAGCGCGGCGCACGCCGGTGCCGGCCACGGCGAAGGGCGCGTTCATCCCGCCAGCGCCCGCTGGGCCCGCCAGGCCAACTGGTCCTCCGCCTCGATCCGCGCCCGTTCGCGGTGGGCCAGCACATCCATCCGGCCAAAGGCGAATTCGTGCACCAGCAGACGCAGCTTGCCGGCCATCTGGTCAAGCCTGGTATAGTGGCGCAGTCGCGATTTCAGCGGCGCGCCGGCCACTCGCGGCTGGCCGGGATCGATTTCCCACGGGTGGAAATAGAAGATTGCCGGGCGTTCATCCACGCGGTTGACCTGACGGATCGCCCAGCGGCTGAAGGCATAGGGCAGCACGCGGAAGAACCCGCCCCCGCCCGCCGCCAGCCTGCGGCCAGCAAACATCGCCGTGGTCACGGGGATTTCCACCATGTCGGCCCAGGGCAGCGGCTTGAAGGCAAAGCGCGGTGCATCGGCCCAGCCGTAATGGTCATGCGCCACCGGGGCCACGCTGGAGGAATAGGCATAGCCCTGCTCCACCAGCTCGGCGAAAGCCCACGGAGTGCGCTGGTCGATCGAGAAGCTGGGTGCACGATAGCCGGTCACCGGGTGGCCGGTGGCATCCTCGATCACCTGGCGGGCGCGGCGGATGTCCTGGCCGAACTGCTCGCGGGTCATGGTGTGGACGCGGGCATGGTCCCAGCCGTGGCTGGCCACCTCGTGCCCCCGCTCCGCCACCTCGCGCAGCAACGCGCCGTGGCGCTGGGCCACCCAGCCAAGGGTGAAGAAGGTGGCGGAAGCCCCTGCCTCGTCGAACAGGTCGAGGATTTCGCGCACGTTGCGGTCCACCCGGTCGTCCAACGTGGCCCAGGCATCGCGCGCGATCACGTCCTCGAACGCGCCGACATGGAACCAGTCTTCCACATCGACCGACAGGCCGTTGACGATGCGCGCCGCGTCGCCATCAGCAATGGCGGCCGGCAACGGCGGAGAAACGGCATTCACGTTGCGGACACTCCCGTGGCGGCGGCGATCAGGCCGCCTTGCTCTCGTCCATTTCGCCTTCGATCCACTCGATCAGCATGGTCAGCGTGTGGCGGATGGTGCGCTCCTGTTCGAAAGCCTTGGCTTCCAGGCGGGCCATCTTCTCCTGCAGCGCGGCGAGATCGGGCTGCACGGCAGCCACCAGGCGCGCTTCGGACTGGGTGGACAGTTCCACCACGGCCTGCTGCAGCTCGGCAATCTGCGCGTCGCGCTCGGCCAGCAGGTCTTCCACCAGTTGCGCATCGACATACTGGCGCGGCTCGCCATTGCGGGTCAGCGGATCGAGCAGCGGCGCGGGCTGCGGCTCGGGCGAAGGCATCGGCGCGGGCGCGGCGGCGGGAAAAGCGCGCTCGGCATCCATCTCGGCCAGCACGTTGTGCAGCATGGCTGCATCGATCCGTCCGCGTTCCTCCACCGCACCCAGCAGCATCAGCCGGTTGGCGATCTGGTTGACCCGGCGCGGAATGCCGCCGCTGGCGTCAAAGATCTCGGTGAATACGCGCTGGTCAAACGCCGGGTTGCCGTTCCAGCCCACCTTTTGCAGGCGGTGGACGATGTAAGGCTCGATCTCGCCCTTCTGCATCGGGTCAAGGTGATGCGCGGCGATCACCCGCTGGCGCAACTGCTCCAGGTCAGGGTGGCTTTGCAGCGTGGCGCGGAATTCCGGCTGGCCCAGCAGCAGCGTCTGCAACAGCGGATGGCTGCCAAGCTGGAAGTTCGACAGCATCCGCAGCTCTTCCAGCGCGGCGACCGTCAGGTTCTGGCTTTCGTCCACCACCAGCAGGCAGCGGCGGCCGGCGCGGGCTTCCTCGTGCAGGAAGCTCTCGATCGAACCCAGCGCGCTGGCCTTGTCATGCCCCTCGATGTCCAGGCCAAAGGCCTGCGCCACCACGTGGACGATCTCTTCGCCATCCAGCTTGCTGGTGACCACCTGGGCCACAGTTACCTGATTGGGATCGATGCTGGCCATCATGTGCGCGACCAGGGTGGACTTGCCCGCCCCCACCTCGCCGGTGATGACGATGAAGCCCTCGCCCTGCGCCAGGCCATAGCCCAGGTAGGACAGGGCCTTCCTGTGCGTAACCGAGCGGAAATAGAATTCCGGATCGGGCGTGAGCTGGAAGGGCTTGCCGGTTAGGCCGTAATAGTCATCAAACATGGGTCACAAACTCCCCAAAAGTCCGGTCAGAACGAATAGCGCAGGCCCACGAGGGCCGATGCATTGGTGTAATCGGGCAGCGCGTCGCGCATGATCCCGTCGACGCCCACAGCCGCCGTGCCGGTGAGCCCGGCCAGCAGGTTGCGGTAATAGGAAACGGATGCGGCATAGCCGGTGCCGTTGGAAGCACTGTCAAATCCGCTATCGAACCAGTTGACGAAGCCGTTGCCGGAAATGCCGCTGCGGGCATCGAGCTGCTGGCTGAGGTAGGCCCCGGCCCAGTAGTTCTCGTCCAGCAGGCCATCCACGGCGGCCAGCGCGGTGTTGGCGGCGGCGATATAGGTGCGCCGGTCATAGCCTGCGGCCAGGCCATAGCTGGTGCGACCCACCGCGCGGCTGACGCTGGCGTTGATGCCCCGGCTGCGGAACACCGAACTCCTCAGCGAGCCGATGTTGGCCAACGAGCAGGTGCCCCCTTCCAGCGCCGCCACGCAGGCCCCCAGGTCACCCGACAGCGGGTTGCGGAAGGCCTGGAACTCGGTCGGCAGGTTGGCCAGGTTGTTGACGAGGTTACCGCCAAAACCGCTCAGGTTGTCATAGACACCTACGTTGAAGCTGGTGCGCGGACTGGCCGCCCACGAGAACGAGCCATAGTAGGTGCTGCCGCCATAGCGCCGGCCATAGACCGCCTGCAGCGCCGTGCGGTCGCTGGGGCGCCACATCACGCCCACGTCCCAGATCAGGCCGTCGGTCTGGTAAGAAATGCGCCGGGGAGAGCTGGTGTCGGTGACATAGCGCCCGGCCGCGTCGCGCACCGGCTGGCCGTTCACATCGCGCACCGCATCGCGGTTGGACACTTCAACGTCCTCGTAACCCACGCCGCCGATCACGGCCAGGGTGGGCGACACGGGCACCACCACATCGGCCCGCACATGGCGGTCGTCGATCCGCTGGTCCAGGTTGGATACGTCCTGCCGGTTCCACCCGCCGCCCACGCCCACGCCGATGGGCAGCACCGTGTTGGGGGCGATGCCCACGCGCGCGGCGGCCATCTGCGAAACGCTATCGTCGAAATAGTCGACCGGCTGGTCACCCGGGGCCAGCACCACGCCATCGGGCGCTTCCACACGGGAATAGCCGATGCGGTAGGCGCCGCTGACCTCCAGGTCACCCACGCGGGTCTGCAGGGTGGGCCCGGCATAGACCGCGTAGATCTGGCTGGAGCTGTCGTTGTCGATGGTCGATCCGCCCAGCGTGGTCGCGCCGCCGCCTTCTACGCGGCTGCGGGCGGCCAGGGCCCCAGCCTCGAAGGTCAGTTGCCGCGGCACCAGCGACAGGCTGGCGCGGGCGATGCCGCTGATCGTGTCGCCGTCCTCCACATCGCCATAGCCGATGCGCCGTTCATAGCGCACGCCGATCGACGCGGCCGAATTGCGGGTGGTGAACCCGGCATCAAGCCCGGCGGCCAGGCGGGTGTAGGTTACCACGTCATCACCGGGCGAAAGCTCGGCGGACAGGACCTGTGCGGCCTCGATATAGGGGACGATCTCGACCCCGCCGGTGCGCTGCGGGCGTTCACTCTCAGCGCCCGCCTGGACGGGAGCGGATGCCTGCTGGGCGGCGGCGGGAATGGCGGCCAGGGCGGCGAGGCCCGTGGCGGCAAGCATGACTGTGCGGCTGAGCGAAATGGTCATCGCCTCACCCTCCATATCCGTAATAGCCCCCGAAGCGGCGACCGCTGGGGCTGAAGTGGGCATCGTTGAGCAGCAGCTTGATGTCCGGGCAGTTGGACAGCAGCGTCAGGGCATCTTCCAGCGCGCTCTGGCCGGTCTGGTCGGCGCGCGTCACCACCACGGCCTGGCCGACAAGGTTGGCCAGGTCCGCCGCGGGCGAAGCGGCCAGCGTGGGCGGGCTGTCGAACACCAGCACCCGCCCCCGCGCGCCCAGCGTCAGACGGTCGAGGATGCCGGCGGTTTCGGCGGCGGCCAGGTATTCGCTGTCGGCATTGGTCTGGTTGCCGGCGGGAAGCACGTGCAGCCCGTCGATATCGGTGCCGATCACGCAGTCTTCCACCCGGATCGACGGATTGGCCAGCGCATCCATCAGGCCGAGGCCCTTGGGCAGGCCCAGCATCGAGAGGATCGAGGGCTTGGCCACGTCCGCATCCACCAGCACCACCTCGCAATCGCGCTCGGCAGCCATGGCCAGCGCCAGATTGATGGCGCAGAAGGTCTTGCCCTCGTTGGGCAGCGGCGAGGTGACGAGGATGCGGCGCGAGCGGCCGGTGCTGTCAGCCCGGGCCGCCTTCAGGAGCTGGCGCTTGACGATGCGGAACTCCTCCATCAGCCCGGTCACCGGACCTTCTGGATCGATCAGGCCGTGATGGGCCAGCAAGCCCCGGTCCACCGGATAGCGGTGATCGGGCAGCGCCACGGCATCGAAAACCACCGGCGCTGTCTGGGGCGGAGTGGTAAGATGTCCATGGTCGGTGACCGGCTGAACCGCTGGGTCCGCCACGGGATCGGCTTGCAGGCTTGCTTCCGGCAGCGGAGCGCGCGGGGCCATCGGCGGGAAGCGGAACGGCTCGTCATCCGGCGCGGTTGGCAGGCGCTTGACCGGCTGGCTGCGCGAAGGGGCCATCCTGTTGACTGGCGGGGCCAGGTTGCCCGGCACCGGCGCGGGCACGAAGCCCTGGTCGCCAAACAGGCTTTCCGCCCGCTCGAACAGCGAAAGGCCCTGTTGCGGGCGGCGGGGAACGGGGATGCGACGGTGCTCGGTCATGGCCTATCCCTCACGCCAGCAGGCCGCGCTGGACGAATTCCAGCCCCAGCAGGACAATGAACAGCAGGCACAGCGCGCCCGTTGCCCCGGCGAAATATTTCAGGTGCTTGCGACGCAGTTCGCGCGCGGCACTGTTCATGGTGTGCGAGATCGTGCCCACGACGGGCAGGTTGAAGCTGCGCTCAAGCTGGCTGGCGGTGGAATAGGTGGAGCCCAGCTTGCTCAGCGCAAAGGCGATGCCCGCCCCGGCACCCAGGCCCAGGAGCAGCACGCCCGCCAGCAGCAGCGGCCGGTTGGGGGCGGCGGGAACGCGCGGGGTCGTCGGCGGATCGACCACCTCGAACTGGATCGCGCTGCGCTCGGTTTCCACCTGGCCGCGCAGGCGCAACTGCTCGCGGTCCTGCAGCAGATCGTCATACTGCTGGCGCAGCACTTCGTAGTCGCGGCTGATACGGGTGGCCTCGGCCGCCGCACCCGGCTCGCGCGCCTGGCTGGCCATGGTCGCCGCCAGCTCGGACCGCAGCGCTGCAGCGCGCGATTGCAGCGCCTGCACGGCCGCCATGCTCTGCGAGCGCATGGTGACCAGCGAAGTATAGGTGGGGTTGGACTGGCCCGAGGTGCCGTTGTCTGCCGATGCCCGCTCGCGCAGGGTGGCGATCTGGCGGGTCAGCGCGGCCACGTCGGGGTGCGAATCGGTAAGGCCCTGGGCCCGGTACTGGGCCATGGTCGCCTCCGCCTGCAGCAGCGCGGCCTGCGGGCCGCCGGCGCCCGGCACGATCAGGGTGCGCGGGGTGCCGGCGATCTGGCCTTCGATTCCGGCCAGCGACGTTTGCGCCGCGGCCAGGTCCGCCTCCACCCCGCGCAGTTCGCTGCGGGTCGCGGCCAGGCTCTGCTGAAGCGAGGCGGAGCCGCCGATCAGCTCGGGATGCAAGGCCTCGAACTCCAGGCGGCGCTGCTCGGCTTCCTCCAACTCGCGCTGGCGGGCGACCAGCTGCTGGTTGATGAAGTCGAGCGAGGAGGCCATCTCGCCGCGTGCCCCGCCAAGGTTTTCCTCGCGGAAGATGTCGATCATGCGCTGGACAATGGTCTGCGCCAGTTGCGCGTTCTCGCTGTCGGACAGGTCGCTGCGGCCGCTGACGGCGGTAATCTCGAACACGTTCTCGCCGTCGGCGACAACCTTCACGTCCTCGCCCAGGCGCTCGACGGCGCGTTCCATCGCGGCAGAAGTGGTCACCTCCTCGCCCAAGCGGGTGGAGCGGACGACCTTTTCCAGATTCACCGCGCTCACCAGCGTCTGGCGCACGCGCTCTACCTGGCGCTCGCGGCTGCCCTGGGCGATGCCGATCTGGTCGGCCAGCACGTCATCCAGTTCCACGTAGATGCGCGCTTCGGATTCATAGGTGTTGGGGAACAGCGCCACCACCAGCCACCCGGCCAGGCACAGGCCCCAGGCAATGCCCAGGGCCAGCCAGCGGCGGTTCCACACCGACCAGAGCGCTGCGCGGATTTCCTCGACGAGCTGGTTCAACGGATCGCCCCCTCGCCGCTCAGAACATGCTTTCCGGGATGATGATCACATCACCCGGCATCAGCATCACGTTGGCTTCGCTTTCGCCCCGGCGCAGCAAGTCACCCAGGCGCAGAGAATACTCCTGCTGGCGGCCGGTGGTGCGATCGAAGCGGATCAGCTTGGCCTGGTTGCCGCTGGCATATTCGGACAGGCCGCCGACCGCGATCATCGCATCCAGCAGCGTCATGTTGGCGCGATAGGGCAGCGATGCGGGCTGCTCGGTCGCGCCCACGATGCGCACCTGCTGGCTGTAGGTACCGGCAAAGCGCTTCACGATCACCGTCACCAGCGGATCGGAAATGTACTGCGAAAGCTGCAGGCGGATATCTTCGGCCAGCATGGTCGGCGTCTTGCCCACGGCGGGCATGTCGGCCACCAGCGGCGTGGTGATGCGGCCATCGGGGCGCACCTGAACGTCGGCCCCCAGTTCGTCGTTGCGCCAGACGTGGATGGTCAGCTCGTCCAGCGGGCCGATGACATATTCCTCGCCCGGGCCTTCCTGCATGGCCACGAAGGTTGCCGGTTCCAGTTGCGGCGCATTGCTGCCCGATGCGCAGCCGGTCAGCACCAGCGAGGCAGTGGCACAGGTGGCCATCAGGCGGGCTGCTTTGGAGACTGGCATCGGTTCTTGCGTCCTCATCGTCTGGCAGGCCGGTCGGGGACGGGGCATCCGTGCACGAGCTGCCCGCTTGACCGGCTGGTCCAGCGTGCCTTGTGGCCAGAAAGGGTGAATATTGCGTTAGCCTTGGGCCTATTTCCGGCCCATCTGCGGCACTTAAGCAGCGCCGTCCCGCATTGGGACAGGGTAGCCGCCCAGCCGTTAACGTCCTGTCAGCAGGCGATTCTCAGACGAGCATCTCGCGCGCGGGGCCCTGGCCCAGGAACTGCGCGGGGCTGGCACTGGCGCCATAGGCACCGGCACAGAACACGGCGACCACGTCTCCCACTTGCGCCTGCGGCAGCAGCACATCATCGGCCAGGCGGTCGAGCGGGGTACACAGGCAGCCGACCACATTGACCTCCACCTCGCCCGGCGCATCGAAGCGGCTGGCCAGCGCCACCGGATAGTTGCGGCGCACCACGGCGCCGAAGTTGCCCGAGGCAGCCAACTGGTGGTGCATCCCGCCATCGGTGACCCAGAAGGTAACCCCCTTGCTGGTCTTGATGTCGACTATGCGGGTGAGATAAACGCCCGCCCCCCCCACAAGATAGCGACCCAGTTCTATCGCGAATTCCGTGCCTTGCAGGTCATTTCTGTGGTCATCCAGCAAGTCTTGCAGGCGCGCGCCGACGGCGGCGATATCAAGCGGCTTGTCTTTGTCGAAATAGGGAATGCCATAGCCGCCGCCAAGGTTGAGGTGCGGCAGCGGGGTGCAGATTTCAGCAGTCAACCGGGCCGCCGTGGCCAGGGCATTGCCTTGCGCATCACTGATTGCCGCGGCGTCGAGCGCCTGGCTGCCGGCGTAGATATGCAAGCCGCGCCAGTCGCACCCTTCGGCAATGATCGTGCGGGCAAGGCTTGCCACCTGGTCCTCGTCTACGCCGAACGGCTTGGCCCCGCCGCCCATCTTCATGCCTGATCCGCGCAGCTCGAACTCCGGATTGACGCGGATCGCCAGGCGCGGCGCGGTGCCGCAGGCAAGGCCCGCCTCCAGCGCGCGGCGCGCCTCGGCGGCGGATTCAAGGTTCAGCGTAACGCCCGCCTTCACCGCTGCCAGCAGTTCCGCATCACGCTTGCCCGGGCCGGCAAAGCTGATTTCGCGCGGCAGGAACCCTGCGGCCCGCGCCATCGCCAGTTCCCCGCCAGAGGCCACGTCCAGCCCGTCCACCAGGTCGGCCATCACTTCCAGCACGGCGGGGTGCGGGTTGGCCTTCATGGCATAGTGGATCTTCAGCGCCGGCGGCATCGCGGCGCGCAGGTCGGCCATGCGCTGCTCCAGGAGGCTGCGCGAATAGACGAACAGCGGGGTGCCGCCCGCCTCCTTCACCAGCGCGCTGGCCTTGCGACCGCCTACGGCCAGTTCGCCATCGATCGCGGTATAGCCGGCGGGAATGGGACCGTGCGGTTTCATGCGGCGGCCACTTCCGCCACCAGCGCCGCCCGGTCAAGCTTGCCGTTGGGATTGACCGGCATGGTCTCCCGCCAAATAATGACCTGCGGCTGCATGAAATTGGGCAGCTCGCGCTTCAGCACGGCGCGCAGGGCCGCCTCGTCGCCGCTGCCGCGCACCACAAGCAGGATGGCCTGGCCCAGTGCCGGATCGGGCACGCCCAGCGCCACAGCCTCGGCCACATGGCCGCTGGCGAGCGCGGCTTCCTCGATCTCCAGCGGGCTGATGCGGTTGCCCGCGCTTTTAATCATCGCGTCGCGCCGGCCGGCGAAATAGAGCAACCCGTCGGCATCGCGCCGCACCCGGTCGCCCGACCAGACTGCGGTGCCGCCATACCGGCTTGCCGCCGGAGCAGGCTTGAACCGCTCGGCAGTGCGGACGGGATCGTTCCAGTAGCCCTGCGCCACCAGCGGCCCGCAATGAACCAGTTCGCCCTCCTCCCCGTCGGCGGCAAGCTGGCCGGCATCGTTGATCACCAGCACTTCGGCAAAGGGAATGGCCTTGCCCATGCTGGTGGGATTGCCTGCCAGCAACGCCGGATCGAGGTAGGTGGAGCGGAAAGCCTCGGTAAGACCGTACATGGCAAAAATGCGTGTTTGCGGCAGTTTGCACCGCAAGGCTGATGACAAGTCGGAAGTCAGCGCCCCGCCACTGTTGGTCACCCGCCGCATTCGCTCAGCCACCGTCGGCGGCCAGTCCAGCCCGACAAGCTGCACCCACAGCGGTGGCACGGCGGCCAGCGTGGTCACGCCATGCTTCTCGCAGGCGCGCACAACGTCACGCGGCAGCAGGTAGTCCAACGGCACCACCGCCCCGCCCGCATACCAGGTGCTGAGCAACTGGTTCTGCCCATAGTCGAAGCTGAGCGGCAGCACCGCCAGTGTCACGTCGTCTGCTGCCAGCCCCAGATAATGCGCCACGCTGACCGCGCCCAGCCACATGTTGGCATGGCTCAGCACCACGCCCTTGGGCTTGCCGGTGGAGCCGCTGGTGTAGAGGATGGCGGAAGTGCTTGCAGGATTGTGCGCCGATGGCTCACCCAGCGGTTCGGCTTCAGCGGCCAGGGCCAGCGCTTCCCCCTCGCCCAATACACGGCACCCGGCGGGCACATCGCCCACCTCCAGAGTATCGAGCCGCGCGGGCGTGCCCAGCAGCAGCGCGGCCCCGCTATCGGCCAGGATATGCTTTACCTGCCCGCGCTTCAGCAGCGGGTTGATCGGCACGTGGACCAGCCCGGCACGCGCCGCCGCCAGCGGCATCAGGCAGGTCAGTTCGCCCTTGGCCGCCCAGGTGGCCACACGTGCGCCGGCCTGCGGCACCTGCGCCGCCAGCCACCCCGACAGGGCAGCGACACGGCTTCTTAAGTCCTTCCAGCTAAGGGTTTCGCCGCGCAGGACCAGCGCCGCATCCTCGTCGCTTCCACGCAGGGCCAGGTGGTCCAGCGGCAGCGGGGTAGGATCGGGCATTGGCAAGTTGGAGCTCCGGGCAGGAAAAACTGTGGCCGCAATTACCTATCACGACACGGTTAACGATCTGCAAGGGCGGTTCCCCGGGGGCACCGGGCCGTTTGCGCGCCGCGAATGGTTCGCCCTGCTGGAACGGGCCGGACACAGGCCGCTGGTTGCCCTGGCCGATGATGGGCGCGAGCAGGTGAGCATCGCCATGACGAGAGGCCCACGCGGGCTGACAGCGCTTACCAACTGGTATGCGTTCACCTGGGCCCCGTCATCGCTTTCGCCGCTGCTGACCGAACTGGCCAGCGACCTGACGCGAGCAGCCAATCGCATCGAACTGGTCAAGCTGCCCGACGAGGATGGCACCGCCACCCTGCTCGAAGGCACCTTCAGCGCCGCCGGCTGGCTGGTCCGCCGCGAGGTGTGCGACACCAACCGCTACCTGCCGGTGCAGGGCCGCACCTATGCCGATTACCTTGCAGCCCGCCCCGGCCCGCTGCGGACCACGCTGAAACGCAAGGCGAAGAAGGTCGAGGTGCGCCTCTCGCACCGGTTCGAGGCCGCCGACTGGGCCGCCTACGAGGAGATTTACCGCCAGAGCTGGAAACCCGCCGAGGGCGATCCCGCCCTCCTGCGCCAGTTCGCCATGCTGGAAAGCGACCTGGGCCACTATCGCTTTGCCCTGGCCCTGGCCGATGGCCAACCCGTTGCCGCCCAGTTCTGGACGGTGGAAGGCGGCAAGGCCTACATCCACAAGCTGGCCCACCTGCCTTCTGCCGAAAGCCTGTCACCCGGCACCACGCTGACTGCCGCCCTGATGGAACTGGTGATCGACCGTGACGGCGTAGCCGAAGTCGATTTCGGCACCGGGGACGATGGCTACAAAAGGGACTGGATGGAAGCCGTGCGCCCGCGCTGGCGGCTCACCTGCCTGCGTCCTGCCTCGCCCGCCAACTGGCCCGAACTGGGCAAATGGGCGCTCCGCCGTCTTGTCTCCAACCGCCACGCTGCCTAGGGCCACTGTCATGACCGAAACCACCTCCATCGATGCCATCCTGCGCGGCGTACTGCGCGACGTGCTGGGCCTGGACGATGCGCGCGTTGCCGCGTTCGATGCCGATACCGGCCTGTTCGGCCACCTGCCAGAGCTCGATTCGATGGCTGTCGTCTCGCTGCTCACCGAGATCGAAGACCGGCTGGACATCGTTCTCGAGGATGACGAGATCGACGGCGACCTGCTGGAGACCTATGGCAGCCTGCTGGCCTTCGTCACCGCCAAGCGCGGCGGCGCCTGAACCGGCCATGCGGCTGCTCGGCTGGACAGCCCCCGGCGGCAGCACCGAACTGGTGGTCGCCCACGGCCCGGCCGATGCCGCGCAGCGCCTGCTGGTCCTGCCAGCCTGGTTCGACGAAGCGAATAAGACGCGGCACTTCACGCAAGCCGTGATGCGGCACCTGGCCGATGCGGGCGTGGCCAGCGTGCTGCCCGACCTGCCGGGCTGCAACGAAAGCCTGGCCCCGTTCGAAAGCCAATCGATGGCCACGTGGCGGGCCGCCGCCCAGTCGTCCGCTGAACAGCTTGGAGCGACGCACGTTCTTGCCATGCGCGCAGCGGTGGCCATTGCACCTTCGCTGCCGGGCTGGGCCTATGCTCCCGTCGCCGGCAAAAGCGTTCTGCGCGGCCTGCTGCGGGCACGGGTGCTGTCCGCCCGGGAGGCGGGCAGGCAGGAGACGAGCGAGGCCCTGCTTGCCAGTGGTCTCGCCAACGGGCTGGACCTGGCCGGTTACCGCCTGGGGGCGCAAATGGTGGCTGACCTGGCCGACGGCGAACTGGCGCCATCCACTTTCACCATCATCGCGCAAAATGAGATCGGCGGTGCGGGCCTGTGGCTGCGCGCCGAGCCTGACCACGATGCCGCGCAAGCGGAAACCCTCGCTGCGCTGGTTGCCGGGAGGCTTTCGACATGACCCGGCGGCACCTGACGTTCCATTGCGAGGGCGACATTCTTGCTGCCACGCTGGACGAAGCTTCCGGCACGGACGGCCTGCTCATTGTCAGCGGCGGCAACGAAACCCGCGCCGGGGCCTTTTCAGGCCAATCGCACCTGGCTGCGCGGATCGCGGCAAAGGGCTATCCCGTGCTGCGTTTTGACCGGCGCGGGGTAGGCGACAGCAGCGGCCAGAACCGCGGCTTTCGCGAGAGCCGCGAGGACATTCTTGCCGCCCTCGCCGCCTTTCGCGATCAGTGTCCGAACGTCAGCCGGATCGTCGCCTTCGGCAACTGTGACGCGGCAAGCGCCCTGATGCTGATGCGCGGTGACGGGTGCGATGCGCTGGTGCTATCGAACCCCTGGACCTTCGAGGACGAGGCGGATGACGCGTATGCCCTGCCCCCGCCGGAGGCGATTCGGGCGCGCTATTGGGCGAAGCTGCGCAATCCTGCGGAATGGCTTCGGTTGCTGCGGGGCCAGGTCAACCTGTCCCGTCTGCGGCAGGGGCTTGGCGCGGCTGCTGCCCGCTCCGCCGGGCCGACCGGGTTGGCGCAGGAAATGGCCAAGGGCCTTGATGGGGCGACAAAGCCCTATGCCATCCTGATTGCCGGAAATGACCGCACCGGCCTGGCGTTCGACCGGTTCTGGACCACCCACGGGAACCTGCAGCAAGGCCCCGTTTACCGCTGCCCGGGCGCCAGCCACGCCTATCTCGAGCCGCACGCGGCCGAATGGCTTGAGGCGCAGGTGATGGCGATGCTGCAGGGCTGACCCGGAAGCAGCCCTACCTGACGAACAGGCTCGCCAGCTCGACATGGGTTGACCAGCGGAACTGGCCCACGGGCCTCAGGTCCGCCAGGCGGTAGCCACGCTCCGCCAGCAGGGCGCAGTCACGCGCCCAGCTTGACGGGTTGCAACTGACATAGGCGATGCGCGGTACCTGGCTTTGCGCCAGTTGCTCCACCTGGCTGCGCGTCCCGGCACGCGGCGGATCCAGGACCACCAGGTCGAACCGCGCCAGCTCGTCTGGTCGCAGGGGATTGCGGAACAGGTCGCGATGCACGGCCTCCACCGGCGCGCGGGCCCGTAGCGCGGCGGCCTTGCAGGCCAGCACGGCATCGCGCCCCGCCTCTGCCGCCAGCACCTGCGCGGGTCCGGCCAGTGCGAAGGCGAAGGTGCCAAGCCCGCTGAACAGGTCGGCTACCTGCCCTGCCCCGCCCAGCCACTCGCGCACGGCGCCAACCAGCGCCTGCTCGCCATCGGGGGTGGCCTGCAGGAACGCCCCCGGTGGCAGCGGCACCGGCACATTGCCCAGGGTGATGGTCACCGGCTCCGGCTCCCAGAAGGCTTCCGGTCCGAAGCCCTGGTCCAGCATCAGGCGCGCCAGCTTCTGGTCACGGCAGAAGTCAAGCAGGCTCTCGACCTGGTGCAACCCTTCCACCTTGATGTTGCGGATGGCGCAATCGATGCCCTGGTCGGCCAGCGTCAGGTCAATCTGCGCGGCATACCTGTCGCGCCGCTGGCTGAGCCAGGCGCGCATCGGTTCGACCAGCGCGAACAGTTCCGGGGCCAGCACGTGGCATTCCCTGATGTCGACCAGGCGGTGGGATCCGCCCTCGCTGAAGCCGACGACGGCGCGCGCCCCGCCGTTCACCGCGTGCAGCGTGGCCCGCCGGCGACTGCGCGGCGGAGAGAGATGGACGGGAGCCACCGTTTCCGGCTCCAGCCCCTGCGATCGGGCGGCGTGGACCACGCGCCCGGTTACGAAATCTGCCAGCGCATCTTCGTCGCAATGCTGGAGCTGGCAGCCCCCGCAACGGCCAAAATGGCGGCACGGCGGAACGACGCGGTGCGGGCCCGGTTGCGTGGTACCATCGGCCAGCACCAGGTCACCCGGCGCGGAAAGAGGAACATGACGACCGCTCGCCGTCACCCCGTCACCCTTGGCGGCGAGGCGGATCACCTCTTCGGGTTCGCTCACAATAATACCCCGTAAGCGTCTGGAATATGGTCAAGCAGATCACCGGCAGAGAAAGCAGGCCCGGCCAGGCGCGCAGCCTCGCGGTGCAGCCAGCAGCCTTCCAGCGCAATGCCCAGCGGGCTGTCCATTCCCACGGCCAAGCGGCTGGCAATCAGGCCCGCCAGGACATCCCCCGTGCCTGCCGTGCTCAGCCAGGCCGAGGCCGGGGGCATGACCACCACCGGCGTTCCCGGCGCGCCCAGCATCGTATCGGGGCCCTTGGCAACCACCACCGCCTCCAGCGCTTCGGCCAGGTCGCTCACCTGTTCCACCCGGTCCAGCCCCACGCTGCCGAAGGTGTGGCCCAGCGCGTCCAGTTCGCCTGCGTGCGGGGTGACGATCAGCGGGCTGAGGCGGCCTTCCAGCATGTCCGCCGTCAGCAGGTGCAGTGCATCGGCATCGCACACGGTAGGCAGGTCGCAGCCGAGCACGAAGGCCAGGCGCGCCCGGGCCTCCTCGCTGCGACCTAGGCCGGGGCCCACCAGCAGGGCGGCGATGCGCTCGTCGGCCAGCAGCTCGTCCAGCCCGTCATGCACCACCACAAGGTCGGGCGGGACAAGGCCGGGTTCGGCCCCGGCATAAAGCTTCACATAGCCGGCTCCGCCGCGCATGGCGGCGCTGGCGGCCAGCACGCCCGCCCCCGGCATCTCTCCGCCAACCACGGCCAGCAGGCCGCGGCTGTACTTGTGGGCATCGGCCTCGGGCGGCGACAGGACCGGCCGTTCGGCCAGTTGCGCCGCGTCCCAGTCGAAAGCCACGCCGATATCCACCAGGCGCCGCTCGCCCATCAATTGCATCGCGGGCATCATCCAGTGGGCGAACTTCCACGCGCCCAGGGCAATAGTCAGGTCATAGATCGGCAGGGTGTCGTTCAGCACCTCGCCGCTGTCGCAGTCGATGCCGCTGGGCACGTCTACCGCCACGCACAGGTCATGCGCGGCGGCCAGTTCGCACAGGCGGGTTTCCAGCACCTGGTCCAGCGCGCGGGCAAGGCCGCTGCCGAACAGGCAATCGACGAACACGCCACCCTTTGCCGTTTCCACCGGCTCCCCGCCCCAGGCTTCACGCGCCGCGCGGGCGGCAGGCGTCTTGGGCGAGAACGGCGCGATGACCCGAACCGTCAGGCCACGCGCCGCCAGCACGCGGGCGATCACATAGCCATCGCCGCCGTTGTTGCCGGGGCCGCACAGGATGGTGACGGCTCGCCCGGCCGCTACGCGCCAGATCCAGTCCGCCGCACCGGCACCGGCGCGCTCCATCAGGGTCGAGACCGTCTCGCCCGCGTCGACCAGCGCCTGTTCGGCTGCCTGCATCTGGCTGACGGTGAGGATCTGGTTACTCGCCATCGGTGTCCTGACCCTCACCCGCCAGCAGCGCACGCGGGATGCGATAGCGGTCCTGCCCCAAGGTTACGGCAAGCAGGCCCTGCTCTTCGCTCACCACGGCCTGATCGGCCCCGTCGGCAGCGATCAGGCCGCCGCTGGGCAGCACCACCAAGCGGCGGAACCCGCCGTCGGTATGATGGATGACGAAGACATCGCCCCCGCCCTCGTGCACCTGCTCAACCACGCATTCGTCGACAAAGTCTGCCGCCCCGGCCACGGCGCAAGCCACGTTGCTGCCTTCGGGCACCGGTGCGCCCTCGCCGCCGGAGCAGGCCGCGGCCAGCCCCGCCAGCAGCGCGGCGATCAGCGGGCGGCTGTCAGCCACGCTTCAACTGCGACACATCGCGCACTGCGCCGCGGGCGGCACTGGTGGTCATCGCGGCATAGGCCTGCAGCGCGGCCGAGACCTTGCGCGGCCGTTCCTTGGCCGGGTGCCAGCCGGCGGCATCCTGCGCGGCGCGGCGGGTGGCCAGCTCCTCGTCGGACACCAGCAGGTTGATGGTGCGGTTGGGGATGTCGATGGCGATCATGTCACCGTCCTGCACCAGCCCGATTTCGCCGCCTTCCGCCGCTTCGGGGCTGGCATGGCCGATAGACAGGCCGCTGGTGCCGCCGGAGAAGCGCCCGTCGGTCAGCAGGGCGCAGGCCTTGCCCAACCCTTTCGACTTCAGGTAGCTGGTTGGATAGAGCATTTCCTGCATGCCGGGGCCGCCCTTGGGCCCTTCGTAACGGATCACCACCACGTCACCCGCCACCACCTGGTCGGTCAGGATCGCGGCCACGGCGGCATCCTGGCTTTCATAGACCTTGGCCGGACCGGTGAACCTCAGGATGCTTTCATCCACGCCGGCGGTCTTCACGATGCAGCCATCGCGGGCGATGTTGCCGAACAGCACGGCCAGCCCGCCGTCCTGCGAAAAGGCGTGTTCCTTGCTGCGGATCACGCCGTTCTGCCGGTCCATGTCCAGTTCGGCCCAACGGCGGTTCTGGCTGAAGGCTACTTGCGTGGGCACCCCGCCCGGCGCGGCCTTGTAGAATTCCTGCACCTTGGGATTGTTGGTCAGGCGGATGTCCCAATCGGCAATGGCATCGCCCAGCGTGGGACTGTGCACCGTGGGCAGCGCGGTGTGCAGCAGGCCCGCGCGATCGAGCTCGCCAAGGATTGCCATGATGCCACCGGCGCGGTGGACGTCTTCCATGTGCACGTCGTTCTTGGCCGGGGCCACCTTGGACAGGCACGGCACCTGGCGGCTCAGCCGGTCGATGTCCTGCATGGTGAAGTCCACGCCCGCCTCGTGCGCGGCGGCCAGCAGGTGAAGCACGGTGTTGGACGAACCGCCCATGGCGATGTCCAGGCTCATCGCGTTCTCGAAGGCCTCGAAGCTGGCGATCTGGCGGGGGAGCACGCTCTCGTCGTCCTCCTCGTAATAGCGCTTGGCCAGGGTGACGACCAGGCGGCCTGCCCGCTCGAACAGGCCCTTGCGGTCGGCATGGGTGGCAAGCTGGCTGCCGTTGCCGGGCAGGGAGAGACCCAGCGCCTCGGTCAGGCAGTTCATCGAATTGGCGGTGAACATGCCGCTGCACGATCCGCAGGTGGGGCAGGCGCTGCGCTCGATGGCGGTCACCTGCTCGTCGGTATAACTGTCGTCGGCGGCGGCAACCATCGCGTCGATCAGGTCCAGCGCGTGCTCCTTGCCATCGATCACCACCTTGCCCGCTTCCATCGGTCCGCCGGACACGAAGACGACGGGGATGTTGATCCGCATGGCAGCCATCAGCATGCCCGGCGTGATCTTGTCGCAGTTGGAGATGCACACCATGGCATCGGCGCAATGGGCGTTGACCATGTATTCCACGCTGTCGGCGATCAGGTCACGGCTGGGCAGCGAATAGAGCATCCCGTCGTGGCCCATGGCGATGCCATCATCCACCGCGATGGTGTTGAATTCCTTGGCCACGCCGCCGGCGGCCTCCACCTCGCGCGCGACCAGCTGGCCCAGGTCCTTCAGATGCACATGGCCCGGCACGAACTGGGTGAAGCTGTTGACGATGGCGATGATCGGTTTGCCGAAATCCTCGTCCTTCATGCCGGTCGCGCGCCACAGGCCGCGGGCACCGGCCATGTTGCGGCCGTGGGTGGTGGTACGGGAACGATAGGCAGGCATGGGTATACTCCTTGGCCGCATGCTCTTGCGACTGTGGCGGCAGGAATCAAGCGGTTTGCGGTTGGGCCGCCCGAAGTGCGGCTATTCCAGTTCCCGAACGGCCTGGCGGGCGATCTGCACCAGCATCCGCGCCAGCCCCGGCTGCCAGCTTTCCCGCCCGGCCATGTCCTGCCGCAGTTCGATGCCCACGTAGGGGCGGCCAAACGACTCGCAGTGGCGGTTCATCGTCGCATTCAGGAGGACGCCCGAATAGGGTTCCTGGTCACCCACCACCAACCCTTCCATTTCCAGTTGCCGGATGGCGACGCGGGCGGCGCGGTCATCCTGATTGTACAGCACGCCGACCTGCCATGGGCGCGGCTTCTCGCAGGTGGCGAGCGCGGGGGTGAAGCTGTGCAGCGAGACGACCAGTGCGGGGTTCGCCTCCTCCAGCAGCGCTGCCAGCGCTGTGTGGTACGGATCGAAGTAGCGGGCGATGCGGGCTTCGCGGTCTTCAGGCGACAGATCGTTGCCGGGTATGGCGTGGCCGTCACTGGCCAAGGGGACCACGCCTGCGCTGTCGCGATCGCGGTTGAAGTCGCACACAAGGCGACTGACGTTGCCCTGAAAGGTGGCGACGCCCTCCACTTCGGCCATGATCTGGCCGATGGGATCCACGCCGATATCGATAGCCACGTGCTGGGTCAGCAAGGCGGGATCGACGCCGAGGTCGATGTCATCCGGCACGCGGTTGCTGGCGTGGTCGGAGACGACAAGAATGCCGCCGGGAACTGGTGTGCCGATCAGGCGGAAGGCTTCGCTTGTAGTCAACGAAGCTTTCCCGAAAGTTGCCACCAATTGGGCTTCCACCCTGCCAGCCATCGCGCCACTTTATCCCGCAACTCGGTTGTTTCGTAGAGTGCAAAACACGTGGTGCCCGAACCTGACATGCGGGTCAACCAAGGCTCGGTGGCGTCGAACGCTCCCAGCACGTCGGCAACCTGCGGACAAATCGCGATTGCAGCCTTTTCCAGATCATTCCTCCCCGCCAGCGCGATTTCGCGCGCGGTGCCTTCCGGCATTGGGCCGCGATCCAGCCCGTCCCATGCATTGAATACCGGGCCAGTGCTGAGCGGCACGCGCGGGTTGACCAGCAGGACCGGGGTTCCAGCGAGATCGTTTTCCACCGGCTCGAGTTCAGTCCCCGTCCCGCGCCCAATGCAGGTAAGGCTCTCCACACAGGCAGGCACATCCGCCCCCAGCCGCGCGGCCTTGTCGCGCCAGTTATCGGGCAGGCCATAGCTGTCGCGAACCATGCGAAACACCGCGCCAGCATCGGCCGAACCACCGCCCAGCCCCGCCGCGACGGGCAGGTTCTTCTCCAGCGTCACCGCCAGCCCTTGCGCGCGCGGCAGAGTGTTCAGCGCCTTGGCAACAAGGTTGTCGAACGGGTTGTCCAACCCGCCAGCAAATTCGCCCACCACCGCCACGCTGTCCTGAGCGGCCGGGTGCGCCACCAGCATGTCGCCTGCATCGACGAAGGCGAACAGCGTCTCCAGCTCGTGATAGCCGTCATCCCGCCGCCGCCGCACATGCAGGGCAAGGTTGATCTTGGCGTAGGCGGTTTCCTTCACCGGTCGGCCATCACATGTTCGGATAGGTCGGCCCGCCGCCGCCCTCGGGCGTCACCCAGGTGATGTTCTCGTTCGGGTCCTTGATGTCGCAGGTCTTGCAGTGGACGCAGTTCTGCGCGTTGATCTGGTAGCGCGGCTGACCTTCCTCCACCCCCAGCCACTCGTAGACCCCTGCCGGGCAATAACGGGTGGAGGGGCCGCCATAGACGCCCAGTTCGCTAACCTTTTGCAGTTCCATGTCCGCCACCTTCAGGTGGCACGGCTGGTCCTCAACATGGTTGGTGCCGCTGACGAACACCGAGGACAGGCGATCAAAGCTGATCTTGCCGTCGGGCTTGGGGTACTTGATCGGCTGGTACAGGTCCGCGCGGCCCAGCGTCTCGCTGTCCTTGTGGTGGCCCAGGGTGAACGGCAGGCCGATCTTCAGCGTGCGCATCCACATGTCCACGCCCGCCAGCGCCGTGCCCAGCCCTTCGCCGAACTTGGCCACGAACGGCTGCGCGTTGCGGACGGCCTTCAGTTCATCGGCAATCCAGCTTGAACGCACGGCATCGTCATAATCGGCCAGCGAATCGTTGGAACGGCCCGCAGCCAGCGCCGCCGCAATGCTTTCCGCCGCCAGCATCCCGCTCTTCATCGCGGTGTGGCTGCCCTTGATGCGCGGCACGTTGACGAAACCCGCCGCGCAGCCGACCAGCGCAGCCCCGGGGAAGGCCAGCTTCGGCACGCTTTGCCAGCCGCCTTCGTTGATCGCCCGCGCGCCATAGGCCACGCGCCGTCCGCCTTCCAGCACTTCGCGGATCGCCGGGTGCTGCTTCCAGCGCTGGAATTCCTCGAAGGGGTAGACCCAAGGGTTGGCGTAATCGAGCGCGGTGACGAAACCCAGCGCCACCTGCCCGCCTTCCTGGTGGTAAAGGAACCCGCCGCCCCAGGTGTCGCTTTCCGACAGGGGCCAGCCTTGGGTGTGGATCACCTTGCCGGGTTCGTGCTTCGAAGGCTCGATATCCCACAGTTCCTTGATGCCCAGGCCATAGACCTGTGGCTCGCACTCCGCCTCAAGGTCGAAGCGGGCCTTCATCTGCCTGGTCAGGTGGCCGCGCGCGCCTTCGGCAAACAGGGTGTACTTCGCGTGCAGTTCCATGCCCGGCTGGTAATCGGGCTTGTGGCTGCCATCGTGCGCCACGCCCATGTCCTGCGTGGCCACGCCCATCACGTTGCCGGCCTCGTCAAACAGCACCTCGCTGGCGGGGAAGCCGGGGAACACCTGCACGCCCAATGCCTCGGCCTGTTCGGCCAGCCAGCGGGTGAGGTTGCCCAGCGAGCCGGTGTAATTGCCCTTGTTGCTCATCAGCGGCGGCAGGGCCAGGTGCGGCATCTCCCACTTGCCGGTGCGGCTCAGCACCCAGTGGAGGTTCTCGGTAACGGGCGTTTTCGCCAGCGAGCAGGTAGCGCGCCAATCGGGCAGCAGTTCGTCCAGCGCGCGCGGATCGACCACCGCACCGGACAGGATGTGGGCACCGATCTCGGCGCCCTTTTCCAGCACGACCACCTCAAGATCGGCGTTAAGCTGCTTCAGGCGGATCGCGGCTGCCAGCCCGGCGGGGCCGCCGCCAACGATGACCACGTCAACCGGCATGGATTCCCGTTCGCTCATGCCTTCGTCTTTCCTGCTATCCGGATCATGCCAAAGCACTTGATCGCTGGCCGCCAGCAGGTCAAGACCGCAGCCCGCACCGCCGATGGACAGACAGCCCGCCCCCACCCTGGCCGACCAGTTCGCCGCCGCCCTCGACTGGTGGCGCGATGCGGGCGTGGACAGTGACTATGTGGAGGAACCCGCCAACCTGCTGGCGGAGCCCGTCGCCCCGCCGCCACCCGCGCCGGTGGCAGCAAAGGCCGCGCGCGAGGAGCCGCCGCCACCTCCCGTTGCGCGCATCGGCGGCGATCGGGGAGGCTGGCCTGCAGCGCTGGCGGACTTCGCGCCCTGGTGGCTGGGCGAACCCAGCCTTGACCCCGCCCCCGCCGGCACCCGCGTGCCGCCACGCGGCGTTGCGGGGGCCCAACTGCTGGTGCTGGTGCCCATGCCAGAAGCGGGAGATACCGAGCAGCTCCTCTCCGGCAAGCACGGCCAGCTTGTCAGCGCCATGTTGCGCGCCATGGGCATTGCGCCCGATGCCGCCTACATCGCCGCCGCCCTGCCACGCCATACCCCCGTGCCCGATTGGGAGGGCCTGAAGGCCGCCGGCCTGGGCGATGTGCTGCTGCACCACCTGGCGCTGGCCGCGCCGCGCCGCGTGCTTGTGCTGGGGCAGGACGTGCTGCCCCTGCTGGGCCTGGAAAAGCGACGAGGCGTTTGCAATCTGCCGCTGGCCGAGTCCGCTTTGCCGCTGCTGGCATCGCTTGCGCCGGACATTCTGCTAGGCACCCCGCGTGCGCGCGCCGACCTGTGGCGGCGCTGGCTCGACTGGACGGGAACCGCATGAAACTTGCCGCACTGGCCGCCGCTGCCGCCTTGCTGACACTGCCAACCGCTGCCGCCGCCCAGGCGGCCGGGTCACGCGACTATTTCGTGGCCCACAGCGCCCAGAACCGCGCACCGCGGCAGTTGAACGACGCCGATACGGCCTATTACCGCGGCCTGTTCCAGGCGATCCGGTCTGAGCGGTGGGGCGATGTGCAGGCGATGCTGGCCCAGCGTCAGGACGGGCTGCTGCAGGCGGTGGCCACGGCGGAATACTTCGTCCACCCGCGCAGCCCGCGTATTTCGCTGGAGCAGATCACCGCCTGGCTGCCGCGCGGGCGCAACCTGCCGCAGGCCCCGCAGATCGCGCGGCTGGGCATGACGCGCGGGATGACGCAGATGCCGGACCTGCCTTACCAGCAGCCGTTCCGCAACGTGGGCAGCTTCCCGCGCCGCACCCGTCCCGCATCGATCGAGGATACGACGATGCCGGAAGGGACCGCCGCCGCCATCCAGGACCGGATCACCAATGACGATCCGCAGGGCGCATTCAGCCTGCTGGCGGCGGTCGACCCCACGCTCAGCCCCGAAGCGCGGGCCGAATGGCGCCAGCGCGTTGCCTGGTCCTATTTCATCGAGAATTTCGACCAGGAAGCCCTGTTTACCGCCCGCACCGTGGCCGAAGGCGCCGGGCCGTGGGTGGCCGAGGGCGAGTTCACCCGCGGCCTGGCCGCCTTCCGCCTGAGCGACTGTGCCGAGGCCGACCAGGCCTTCCGCCTCGCCGCCGAGAAGGCCGAGAACGTGGAACTGCGCAGCGCCTCGCTCTACTGGGCAGCCCGCGCCGCCACCCGCTGCCGCCGCCCGTCCGATGCCAATGCCCTGCTGGCCCTGGCGGCGGGCGAGGACCAGACGCTTTACGGCATGCTGGCCGCCGAACAGCTTGGCCGCCGCGCACCCGACCGGGTGGCCCAGGCTGACCTGTCGGCGGAGGATTGGCAGCGCCTGGGCCGCTACGAGAACGTCCAGGTCGCCATTGCCCTGACCGAGGTGGGCGAGGATGAACTGGCCAGCGAGGTGCTGCTGCACCAGGCCCGCATCGGCGACCCGGCAGACTATCCCGCCCTGTCACGCCTGGCGCGCGACCTTGGCTTCCCGCAGACCCAGCTCTACATGGCCTACAACGCGCCGCCGGGCACCCAGGCCGATCCCACCAGTTTCTATCCCACCCCGCGCTGGACGCCGCTGACCGGCTGGCAGGTGGACCCGGCACTGGCCTATGCCCACATCCTGCAGGAATCGAACTTCCGCGCCAATGCGCGCAGCCCCGCCAATGCCCAGGGCCTGATGCAGATCACCCCGATCACCGTGCGCCAGCACGCCCCCCGGCTGGAAATGGGTCCGGACCAGGTGGACATTTACGAGCCGCGCACCAACCTGGCCTTCGGCCAGCGCAACCTGCAGATGCTGCAGGAAGACGCGGCCACGCGCGACCGGCTGCCCAAGATCATGGCAGCCTATAACGCGGGGCTTGCCCCGATACGCCGGTGGGAGAGCGAGGTGCGCGATTTCGACGATCCGCTGCTGTACATGGAGGCCATCCCCTATTGGGAGACGCGCAGCTATGTGGCGATCGTGATGCGCAACTACTGGATGTACGAACGGCAGGCCGCTGCCCCATCGCCCAGCCGCATGGCGCTGGCGCAGAACCGCTGGCCCGCCTTCCCCGGCACCACGGGCGATCCCAACGATCCCAATCGGGTGCTGTTTTCCGCCGGAGGCCAGTGATGGCGATTGACGAGAGCCGCCAGTTCAAGCCCATCCGCATCGCGCTGCTGACCGTCAGCGACACGCGCGGGCCGGACGAAGATACCTCGGGCGATATCCTGGCCCAGCGGATAACCGATGCCGGCCACGTGCTGGCCGCGCGCACCATCCTGAAGGACGATGCGGGCCTGATCGCCGACCAGTTGCGCCGCTGGATAGCCGATGAGGGGATCGACGCGGTGGTCTCCACCGGCGGCACCGGCCTGACCGGGCGCGACGTGACGCCCGAGGCGCTGGACCAGGTGAAGACGCGCGATATTCCCGGCTTTGGCGAGCTGTTCCGCTGGGTCAGCTACCAGTCGATCGGTACCAGCACTGTGCAATCGCGCGCCTGCGCGGTGGTGGCGGATGGCACTTATATCTTCGCCCTGCCAGGCTCCAACGGCGCGGTGCGCGACGGGTGGGACAGGATCCTGGCCGAGCAATTGGACAGCCGCAACCGGCCCTGCAACTTCGTGGAACTGATGCCCCGCCTGCGCGAGAAATAGGTTTCGCTCCAGCGCTGTTCCCTGTATGTTCTATAAATGGCAGAACAGCGGGACAGAATTGGCGGGCGCGGCGCGCAGAGCGGGGCTGCCTCCACCCGCTTCGCCCTGCCCCAGCGCGAAGTGGATGACGACTGGCGTGACTCCATGCGTGCGCTGGACGGCAATCCGCCCAGGCTGCGTACCACGGTGACGGAGGAGCACCCGCGCTCGATCCTCACCTTCAACCAGTCACCCGACATCGGCTTCGACCGGTCGATCAATGCCTATCGTGGCTGCGAGCATGGCTGTGTCTACTGTTTCGCCCGCCCTACCCACGCCTATCTGGATCTCTCCCCGGGGCTGGACTTCGAAAGCCGGCTCTTCGCCAAGCCACAGGCCGCGCGCCTGTTGCGCAAGACGCTGGCCCAGCCCCGCTACCAGCCCCGGCCGATCGCGATGGGCACCAACACCGATCCCTATCAACCGATCGAGCGGCGCTATCGCATTACCCGCAGCATTCTCGAACTATGCCTCGAAACGCGGCACCCCGTGACCATCACCACCAAGAGCGACCGCGTACTGGATGATCTGGACCTGCTGGCCGGGCTGGCAGCGCGCAACCTGGTGGCGGTGAGCATTTCGGTCACCTCGCTTGATCCGGTGCTCTCGGGCAAGCTTGAGCCGCGCGCCGCCAGCCCGGCCAAGCGCATTGCCGCGCTGGGCACTCTGGCGGCAGCAGGGGTGCCGGCGCACGTGTCCATCGCCCCCGTTATCCCCGCCATCACCGACAGCTTTCTGGAGGAGATCGTTGCTGAGGCGGCCGCTGCCGGCGTCACCAGCGCGGGTTGGATCATGCTGCGCCTGCCGCATGAAGTCGCCCCGCTGTTTCGCGAATGGCTGGACGTCCATTTCCCCGATCGCGCTGGCAAGGTGATGGGCATCGTCCAGTCGGTGCGGCAGGGCAAGGATAACGACGCGCGCTTCTTCCACCGCATGCGCCCCAGCGGCGTTTGGGCCGACCTTTTCCGCGCCCGGTTTCGCCTCGCCTGCAAGCGCGCGGGGCTGCAGCGCCAGCGGTTCGAACTGGATTGCAGCGGCTTCATTCCGCCTTCTCCCGAAGGCCAGTTGCGCCTGCTTTGACTTCCCGCGAAAGACTCGTTTCAACGCCCTACACCGCACGCCCTGCTCCCGAAATCCTCGCTTCGCCGCAAGCCAGCCTCTTATCGCCTGCGCCGAGGGAACCCGCGTGCGGGTCGTTCATCCAGTGCAAATGACGGAGCGCGACAGTCGCTTCGTACCACAGGGCACCGAAATTTCGCCCGACAAGGAAAGTCGATCGGGCGGGTCGCAAAGGAGAAGTAACCATGCAGAAGTTCACCAAGTCCCCCGCGCTGTTGCTGGCCGCCGTGGCCGGCGTGGCGCTCACCGCCCCGGCTGGCGCGCAGAGCTACAACGCCAACGAAGGCGTCAACGTGACCGTGACGGCTGACGTGCCGAGCAATATCGACGGCCTCTCCGCCGGCCCGGATATCGAAGGCATCGTTTCGGCCCGCGACGGCGACAGGGTGCAGATTACCTCGCCGGATGGCTCCACGCAGGAAGTGTGGCTCAGCTCGTCCACGCGAATCCGTTCGACCGGTGGCTTTCTGGGCACCAACCGCACCGACCTGACTCGTGACCAGTTGATCAACGGCATGAACGTGGAAGTGGAAACGCTCAATTGGACCAACGGCCTGATTGCCAGCAGCGTGCGCATGAGCAACCGCGATGCCCGCACCGCGCAGATGATCCAGCACGGGACCAACCAGCGCTTCGCCCGCAATGAAGCGGCGACCGAGGCACTGCGCGGCCGCGTGGCGAACATCGACCAGTACAACATCCACGGCACCACCAACGTCAACTTCGACACCGGCAAGTGGAACCTGACCCCGGCTGCCGAGGCAGAGCTGTGCCGCACGGCCCAGCAAGCCCAGCAGACTCCCAATGCGCTGCTGCTGGTGGTCGGCTACACCGATGACGTTGGTGACGAGGACTTCAACCAGCAGTTGAGCGAGCGCCGCGCCGCCCGCGTCACCAACTTCCTGCAACAGCGCTGCGGCTGGCAGCCGTGGCGGATGATGACGCCCACCGGCATGTCGGAAAGCGATCCCACGGCGGATAACACCACCGAGGCCGGTCGCGCCGCCAACCGCCGCGTGGCCGTGAACATCCTCGTCAGCAAGGCCGTGGACGGCATCCAGGACGATGCGTCGCTGGCCAGCCGCTAATCGGCCTACCCGCTAGCAAACGGCCACGCGACGGGCCGTTCCACCCTGGCCGCGCCATCTCTGGCCCACCCGGAGCTGGCGCGGCCAACCCTATTGCGCAGCGAACATCGCCCGCAAGGCCAGCTTGCTGATCTTGCCGGTCGCCGTGTGGGGGATTTCGTCCACGAAATGCACCGCGTCGGGCAGCCACCAGTTGGCCACCCGGCCGCGCAGGAACTCACGCAGGTCCTCGGCGCTGGCCGCCTGGCCCGGCTTCAGCACCACCACCAGCACGGGCCGCTCGTCCCACTTGGGATGCGGCACACCGATCGCGGCGGCCTCGGCCACGGCAGGGTGGCCCATGGCGGCGTTCTCCAGCTCCACCGAACTGATCCATTCGCCGCCGCTCTTGATCAGGTCCTTGGTCCGGTCGGTCAATTGCAGGCTGCCATCGAGGTGGATCACCGCCACGTCTCCGGTGGCGAACCACTGGTCGGGGTTCACGCAATCGGCCTCGGCCCGAAAATAGCGGCGCACCACCCACGGCCCCCGCACTTCCAGCGCGCCGGGCGTGGTGCCGTCACGCGGCAGCACGCGGGCGGGATCATCCAGGTCTACGCAGCGGATTTCCACGCCGAACGGCGGGCGACCCTGCTGCACCTTGCTCGCCACGCGCTGGTCCAGGTCCATTTCGTCCCAGTTTGCGGGATGGTGGCTGGTGGTGCCGATGGGGCTGGTTTCCGTCATCCCCCAGGCGTGGGCTGGATCGATGCCCATTTCCAGCAGCCGCCGGACCATGGCCGGTGGCGGAGCGGAGCCGCCGATCACCGCCCGCTTCAGCGTGGGCGGCATGGCGCGGCCGGTGGCATCCAGGTACTGGAAAAGGGCGATAAATACCGTGGGCACGCCGCCGATATCGGTAACTTTCTCGGCCTCCATCAGCTCGCACCAGATGGCGGGATCGTTCAGCGTGCTCAGCACCAGCTTGGCCCCCACCGCCGGGCTGACCCAGGCCAGGCCCCAGCCGTTGGCGTGAAACAGCGGCACGATCGGCAGGGCCACGGTGCGCGGGCCATAGCCGAACACGATCGGCTGCATGCCAGACAGCAGGTGCAGCATGTTGGAGCGGTGGGTGTATAGCACGCCCTTGGGATCGCCCGTGGTACCGCTGGTATAGCACAGCAGCGCGGGATCACGCTCGTCCACCGGGGTCCAGCGGGCATTGCCGGCATAGCCCGCCAGCAGCGCCTCGTACTCGCCGTTATCCAGGCACACATAGCGCTCCACGCTGGGCCAGCGCGGCTTCAGCGCCTCCACCAGCGGGGCAAAAGCGGCATCATAGAACAGCACCCGGTCATCGGCATGGGTGACGATGAAGGCCAACTGGTCGGCAAACAGGCGCGGGTTGATGGTGTGGATCACCGCCCCCGCCCCGATGATGCCGTACCAGGCGGAAAGCTGGTGGACGTGGTTCATCGCCATCACCCCCACCCGGTCCCCCGGCGCGATGCCCATTGCCCGCAGGGCTTCCGCCAGGCGCACCGCATCGTGGCGGACATTGGCATAGTTCGACCGGGTGATGCGGCCATCGGACCAGCGGGTCACGATCTCGCGGTTCCCATGTTCCCGCGCGCCGTGGTCAATCACGTGGGTCAGGACCATGTCCCAGTCCTGCATGGTGGCGATCATGATTGGCCTTCCTCCCACTTGGCCCGGAAGAATTGCCTCCTCAGGCGACCAGGCGCAGTCTGGCTGCTCCTGTCACAGGACGCAAGGACACCCTGCCAAGACCAGGCATCTGGGCGAGCTGGTCCACCAGTTCGCCATTCAGCGTAAAGTCGCGGCCCAGGCGCACCAGCGGCTCCTCTTCCTCACCGATCGCCAGGTGAACGACCACTTCACCGTATCCGGCCTTGCCCGGCATCAGCAAGCCGGCGAGGCCATGCAGCCCTTCCATGTCGAGCACTTCCACGTCCAGCCGCATCCGCGCTTCGCCGGAGACTTCCGCCAGCGGCCGCGCCCCGCGCACGGTCACGCGCGGGGGATCGTCCGGGCCGGGCTTGTCCAGTTCCACGTTGAGCAGAAGGCAGGTGCCATCGGCGGCCCAGCGCTGGAAGCTGTCAACCAGCCCTTCCTCGAAACAGGCGGCGGAAAACTGGCCCGACGCGTCGGAGAAATCCGCCCGCACGAACTCCGCCCCGCGCTTGGTGCGGCCCTTGGACACCTTCTCCACCATCGCCGCCATCACCGCCTGGGTGCGCCCGCCGGCCACTTCCCCGCCCATCAGCGAGGCATAGGAACGCGCGCCCTGCGCCGAGGCGACTGTCCGGAATTCCGCCACCGGGTGCGCTGCGAAGTAAAAGCCGAAATTCTCCCGCTCCGCCGCCATCTGTTCCGACCGGGTCCAGGGCGTGGCCTCCACCAGCCGCAAGGACGGTTCGGCGTGGTCATCCCCGCCGAACAGGCCGCCCTGCCCGCTGCTGCGCTCCCTGCTGGCGGCATCGGCCACGGCCAGTAGCATGTCGGCACTGGCAAGCACGCGGGCGCGGTTGGCATCGAGGCTGTCGAAGGCCCCAGCCCCGGCCAGCCCTTCCAGTTGGCGGCGGTTCATGCTGCCGGCAGGGCAGCGGCGGAACAGGTCTTCCAGGCTTTCGAACCGGCCATTCGCCTCGCGCTCGGCCACCAGTTGCTCCATCGCCTTTTCGCCCACGTTGCGGATGCCGGCCAGGGCATAGCGCACCGCGTGGCCCACCTCGGTCGGCTCCACCATGAACTCGGCTTCGCTGGCGTTCACGTCAGGGCCCAGCACATTGACCCCGCAGCGCCGCGCATCGTCCACGAACACCGCCAGCTTTTCCGACTGGTGCATGTCGAAGCACATCGAAGCGGCGTAGAATTCCTCTGGATAATGCGTCTTCAGCCAGGCGGTCTGATAGCTGAGCAAGGCATAGGCGGCCGCGTGGCTCTTGTTGAAGCCATAGCCGGCGAACTTGTCGATCAGGTCGAACAGGGTGTTCGCCTCGGCCTCGGGGATTTGCGAAATCTCCAGACAGCCATCAACGAAGCGCTGGCGCTGCGCGTCCATCTCGGCCTGCACCTTCTTGCCCATTGCACGGCGCAGCAGGTCGGCATCGCCCAGCGAATAGCCTGCCAGGATCTGGGCGGCCTGCATCACCTGTTCCTGGTACACGAAAATGCCGTAGGTCTCGGCCAGAATACCTTCCAGCTTGGGATGCGGGAACTCGATCGGCTCCTCCCCCGCCTTGCGCTTGCCGAACAGCGGGATGTTGTCCATCGGGCCCGGGCGGTAGAGCGAGACGAGGGCGATAATATCCTCGAACTTGGTCGGCTTCACCGCGGTCAGCGTGCGGCGCATCCCTTCGGATTCAAGCTGGAACACGCCCACCGTGTCGCCGCGTTTCATCAGGTCGTAGACGGCGGGATCATCCAGCGGCAGCTCTTCCAGCGAAATCTGCACGCCCCGGCGGGCCAGCAGGTCCACCGCCTTGCGCAGCACCGAGAGCGTCTTCAGACCCAGGAAGTCGAACTTGACGAGGCCGGTGTCCTCCACATGCTTCATGTCGAACTGCGTCACCGGCATGTCCGACCGGGGATCGCGGTATAGCGGCACAAGCTGCGCCAGCGGCCGGTCCCCGATCACCACGCCCGCCGCGTGGGTGGAACTGTTGCGCGGGAAGCCTTCCAGTTGCAGCGCCAGGTCAACCAGACGCTTCACCTCGTTGTCGTTCTCGTACTCGCGCTTGAACTCGGACACCCCGTTCAGTGATCGCGGCAGAGTCCACGGATCGGTGGGGTGGTTGGGGATCATCTTGGTCAGGCGGTCCACCTGGCCATAGGGCATCTGCAGGATGCGCCCGCAATCGCGCAGCACGGCGCGGGCCTTCATCTTGCCGAAGGTGATGATCTGGGCCACGTGATCGTGCCCGTACTTGCGCTGGACATAGCGGATCACCTCGCCCCGCCGTGTTTCGCAGAAGTCGATATCGAAGTCCGGCATGGAGACGCGTTCGGGGTTCAGGAAGCGTTCGAACAGCAGGCCCAGCCTGATCGGATCAAGATCGGTGATGGTCAGCGCCCAGGCCACCAGGCTGCCCGCGCCCGAGCCACGGCCCGGCCCCACCGGAATCCCCTGCGATTTGGCCCACTTGATGAAGTCGGCCACGATCAGGAAGTAGCCGGGGAACCCCATGCGGGTGATCACGTCCACCTCGAAATCCAGGCGATCGGTATAGACCTTCAGTTCCTCGTCCGACATCACCCCATAGGGTTCGAGACGGGCCGCCAGCCCGCGCCGCGCGTCTTCCGCCAGCATCCGCGCCTCGCCATCCTTGTCGCCTGCCAGGCTGGGCAGGATCGGCTTGCGCTTGGGCGGGGCGAAGGCGCAGCGCTGGGCCACCACAAGGGTATTGGCCAACGCCTCGGGCAGGTCGGCGAAGATTTCCGCCATCATCTTGTCGGACTTCACATAGGCCTGCGGCGAACTGCGCGGCCGGTCGGCGCTGTCCACGTGGGTGGAACTGGCGATGCACAGCATGGCATCGTGCGCGGAATGCTCATGCGGATTGGCGAAGTTGGCCGGGTTGGTGGCCACCAGCGGCAGGTCGCGGCGATAAGCGAGGTCGATCAGGCCCTCTTCCGCTGCATCCTCCACCGGATCACCCCGGCGGGAGAGTTCCACGTAAAGCCGGCCGGGGAACAGCGCGGAGAGCGTGTCCGCCATCTCGTCCGCCCGGTCAGCCTTGCCGGCGGCAAGCAGCCGGGCCAGAGCCCCCTCGCCCCCGCCGGTGAGCGCGATCAGGCCGTCGGTGTGGCCCTGCAGGTCTGTCAGGGTAACGTGCGGATCCTGCTCCAGCGGGCGATCCAGGTGCGCCTTGCTGACCAGGTGGCACAGGTTCAGCCAGCCCGCCTCGTCCTGCACATACAGCGGCAGGTAGTCGATCGGCCCGCCGCTCTCCCGGCACACCCCCAGCAGCGCGCCGACGATCGGCTGCACGCCCTCGCCCTTGCAGTATCCGGCGAACATGGTGGCCCCGTAAAGTCCGTTCCGGTCGCAGATGGCGATGGCGGGAAAGCCGCGTTCCCTGGCCAACTTGGCCAGCGCCTTGGGCTCTATCGCCCCTTCCAGCATCGAATAGCTGGACAGCACGCGCAGGGGAACGAAAGGAGCATAGGCCATGCCAACCTAGGTAGGCGATTGGCCGGGCGGAGCAAGCTGCGGCCCCGCGTTTCAACAACCTATTCCCCGGCTTCTTCTCGGGCCCTGGCAATCTTGCGGCGCGTATCACGCACGGTGGATACCGCGCCGTAGAGCACCAGCACGGCCAGGAAGATCCACACCCACAGCGGGATGTTGCGGCCCGCAATGGCGAGGTAGAGGTAGGCGGAGACGAAACAGAACCCTGCACACATGGCCGGCACCACGGTGCTGCGATGCGCCCGCGCCCGCTTCACCAGCCAAGCGATGGAGGCGAAGAAGAACGGGATCGCGCCCACGTAGATCGCGCCGAAGATCCACGGGTTGACGCCATAGTTGGCGCCCAGCGACAGGAACCAGTCCATCGCCGCGTCCAGCATCAGACCAGCTTGCCTTCCGCCAAACGCACCACGCGGTCCATGCGCGAGGCAAGCCGCTCATTGTGGGTGGCCACCAGCGCGGCGCTGCCCTGGGTGCGGACCAGGGCGATGAATTCGTCGAACACCCGGTCAGACGTCTTTTCGTCAAGGTTGCCGGTCGGCTCGTCGGCCAGCACCAGCTTGGGGCTGTTCGCCAGAGCGCGGGCCACGGCCACGCGCTGCTGCTCACCGCCGGAAAGCTGGCTGGGCCGGTGGGTCAGGCGATGGCCCAGCCCCAGGGCGCCGAGCAGCTCCTCGGCCCGCACCGCAGCCTCGGCCCGCGTCTTGCCTACCAGCATCTGCGGGATGATGACGTTCTCGATCGCGGTGAAATCGGGCAGCAGGTGGTGGAACTGGTAGACAAAGCCCAGGTTGTCGCGCCGCAGCGTCGTCCGTTCCGCGGCATCGGCCGTGCTGGCATCGGTGCCGGCCATGGTGATCGATCCGCCAAAACCGCCTTCCAGCAGCCCCACGGCCTGCAACAGGGTGCTCTTGCCGCTGCCCGACTGGCCCAGCAGGGCCACGATCTCGCCCGGCATCACGTCCAGGTCCACGCCGCGCAGCACCTCGATGGTTTCGCCGCCCTGCTCGAAGCTGCGCGACAGGTTGCGCAGCGAAATCACCGCCCCGTTATTCATAGCGCAGCACCTCCACCGGATCGGTATTCGCAGCCCGCCAGGCGGGATAGAGCGTGGCCAGGAAGCTCATCCCCATGGCCATGCCGGCAATGCCCATCACGTCCACCGGGTCCACCTTGGCCGGCAGTTCGGTGAGGAAGCGGATCTGCGGATCCCACAGGGTCACGCCCATGAAGTATTCCAAGCCGTTCACGATCGGCTGGCGGAACAGCAGCACCAGGAAGCCCAGCACCAGCCCCGCCACTGTCCCCAGAACACCCACGGCGGAGCCGGTCGTTACGAAAATCTTGAGCAGGCTTTTGCGCCGCGCGCCCATGGTACGCAGGATGGCGATGTCGCGGCTTTTGGACCGCACCAGCATGACCAGTGAGGACAGGATGTTGAACGCCGCCACCAGCACGATGATCGACAGGGCAAAGGCCATCGCCACCCGCTCCACCTGCAGCGCCTCGAACAGCGAAGCGTTCATTTCCTGCCAGATGGTTACCACGGCGCGGCCTTCCAGCGCCTGGGCCAGCGGGGCCATGATCTCGCGCGCCTCGTCGGCATCGCGGGTGGTCACCTCGATCGCGCTGATGGCATCGCCGAACAGCAGCAGCGTCTGCGCGTTCTTCATCGGCATGATCACCATCGTGTCGTCGAAGTCGTAAACCCCAACCTCGAAGATGGCGACCACGGTATAGCCCACCTGACGGGGCACCGTGCCGAACGGCGTGGTGCGGCCCTGCGGGTTGATCACGGTCAGCGTATCGCCCACCTGCACGCCCATCTTCAGCGCCAGGCGGCTGCCGATGGCGATGTTGCGCGTGCCCGGCTGCAGCCCGTCGAAGCTGCCGATCACCACGTCGCGCTTCAACTGGTCGATTTCTTCCTGCTGGTTGCCGCGCACCAGCACGGCCTCGGCCCGCCCGCCATAGGTGGCCAGCAGCGGCTGCTCCACCAGCGGCACGGCCTGGGTGACGCCGGGAGTGGCGCGGGTCTGCTCCAGCACCTGCTCCCAGTCGTCCATCCGCCCGCCATAGGGCTGGACCACGGCGTGGCCGTTCAGTTCGGTAATCCGGTCAAGCAACTCGGCGCGAAAGCCGTTCATCACGCTCATCACGATGATCAGCATGGCGACCGACAGCATGACCACGGTGATGGAAATCCCAGCCACCAGCGCGATCACCGCCTCGCTGCGGCCAGGCATCATGTAGCGCTTGGCGATGGTCCATTCGAAAGGGGAGAGAAACAAGGCCAGACCCATGTATGGAAAGGTGTGTCGCGGGGCTTAGGGCGGGTGGCGGGCACTGGCAACCGGTTTGGCGGTGTGGGCACGGCGTTAACCCGATCCTTACCATGCCGGACCTAGGTAAACCGCGTGAAAACCACATTTCTTCGCCTGGCCACCTGGGCCCGCAAGCTGGTCGACCGCCGCTCCACGCTCGGCAGCGCGCGGCTGCTACTGGTGACCATGGTATTGCTCGGCGCGATGCTGGCGGGATCGGGCTATCTGGCGCGCGAGGCGACCGAGCAGCAGCGCCAGGCGGAAAAGTGGCAGGAGCGCACCTTTGCCGTGATCGACAACCTCAGCAGCGTGCGCGTGGCCGTGCTGTCGATCCGCCGGGGCGAGCGCGGCTTCCTGCTGACCGGCGATCCGGCCTTCCTCGATCCCTATACAGCCGGCATCGAGACGCTGGATCGCGAGGTGCCGGAAATGCGCGAGCTGCTGGCCGAAAGCCGGCAGCAGGCCGAACGGGTGGATCAGCTTACGGTTATTGCCGCAACCTTCGTCAGCCAGGCACAGCGGACGGTGGCCCTGCAACGCGCGGGCCGGCACGAAGAAGCGGTCGCGGCATCGCAGCTTACCCGTGGCCGGCAACTGACCAACCGCGTCATGGCCATGCTCGACCAGATCGAGGCAGTGGAACGCCAGTTGATGGAGCAACGCGAGAACGGTGCGGCTACGGCGGCCCGCCGGTCAGACGATTTCCAGGGCATGCTGATGGTCTCGGGCCTGGCCCTGCTGGCCATCGGCGCCTATTCCAGCCAGGCCCTGCGCCTGGCGATCCAGCGCGAGCAGGCGATCCGCGCCGAGCTGGACCGGATTGCCACCACCGACGAGCTGACCGGCCTGGCCAACCGGCGCGAGATGTTCACATCGCTCGACCGGATGATCGCCACCGCGCGGCGCAGCGGGCGGCCGTTATCGGTGGCCATCCTCGATCTCGACCGCTTCAAGCAGGTCAACGATACCCACGGCCACCCGGCGGGGGACGAGGTGCTGCGCCGCGTGGCGGAGATGGCCCGGCTGCTGCTGCGCCAGCAAGACCTGGTGGGCCGGCTGGGCGGAGAGGAATTCCTGATCGCCTTCCCGGACTGTCCCGCGCACGAGGCCGTGGCCGCCTGCGAGCGCCTGCGCCAGGGCATTGCCGCCCTGCCCGTACTGCTGCCCAGCGGCGTGGGCCTGTCGGTCACGGTCAGCACCGGCGTAGCCCAGTTCGACCCGAGCGACGACCGCAAGACGGTGATCTCTCGGGCCGACGAGGCACTTTACCGGGCCAAGAAAGGCGGACGCGACCAGGTGCGGCTGGCCGCTTAAGGCAGCGGGGCTCGTCTCAGGCCGCAGCTGGCTGGTGGATATAGACCGCCCGCTCATGGCTGAAGGCCTTGAAGCCGAAATAGCCGTGATAGCTGCCCATGCCGCTGCCGTTGACGCCGCCGAACGGCAGGCGGTTTTCAAGGTAGTGGCTGAATACGCCGTTGACCGTGACGCCGCCTGAGCTGGTGCGCGCCAGCACCTTGTCGATATTTTCCTGGCTGGGGCTGAACACGTAGAGCGCCAACGGCTTGTCGCGCTCCTCGATGTATTCGATTACCTGGTCCAGCGTGTCATAGGTCATCACCGGCAGCACGGGGGCGAAAATCTCGTCCTGCAGGATCTTCATCTGCGGGGTCACGTCGGTCAGCATGGTGGGGTGGATGGTCAGGTCATCCGCCTCCAGCGTGCCGCCCACGGCCACGGTGGCCCCTTGCGCGATCGCATCGTCCACCATGCCCTTCACGCGGGCGAAGTTTCCTTCGTTCACCACCTGGGCGATGGCGCTCTTGTCAATTGCGCCGCCGGCGTAGAGATTCTTTTCCACGTTGGCGCGGAAGCCATCCACCAGCTTTGCCTTGTCCTGCTCCTTCACGAACACGTAATCCGGGCAGATGCAGGCCTGGCCGCCGTTGAACTGCTTGGCCCCGGCAAGGGCCGCGGCAATGGCATCGATATCGGCGCCCTCGTCGATGATCACGGGACTCTTGCCGCCCAGTTCCAGCGTTACCGTGGCCAGGTGCTTGGCGGCGGCGGCCATCACGATCTTGCCCACGCGGGTGCTGCCGGTGAAGAAGATGTGGTTGAACGGCAGTTCCAGCAGCGCTTCGGCCACCGAGACATCGCCCTCGAACACGGCGACCTCGTTCTCCTCGAACACCTCGTCCACGATCACCTTGGCGATCTTCGCCACGTTGGGGCACAGGTCGGTCAGCTTCAGGATGCAGCAGTTGCCGGCAGCGACCGCAGCGGCAAGCGGGCCGAAAACGAGGCCCAGTGGGAAGTTCCACGGCCCCAGGATCAGGCACACGCCGCGCGCTTCGTAGACGATCATCGCCTTGTCGGTCTGCACGCGGGTGGGCGTGACCATGGTGGGGGCCATCCACTCGTCCAGGCTGTCGATATTGAGCTGGATGTTGCCCAGGATGTTGAGCACCTCGGTCACGCGGATCTCGCTTTCGGGCTTGCGCGTGTCCTTCAGCACGGCGGCCACGATGTCGTCGGCGTGGGCTTCGATGCTGGCCTTCAGCTTTGCCAGCTTGGCTTTGCGCTCCTCAACGCCGGTGGCCTTCACGTTCCACTGGTTGGCCTGTTGCAGGGCGAATACGCGGGCAATTTCGGCTTGCGACGGATTTTCGACGGTCATGGCTGGTCCTGTCTGGTGCAATTTCGTGTGCCCCAGATAGGACTGCCCGCCTCCCTAGGGAAGCGGGCAGATGGTCCGTAGGTTGATTTTGTCCGGAGTTACGGCCGGCCGCGATCCGACACGCCGGGGATATCGGGTTCGATCTCGCCGATCTCCGCCTCGTGCACTTCCACCAGGCCACGGCCCAGGTGGCTGGCCCGGCGGCTGTAGCCGAAATAGATCACCAGCCCGATTGCGCCCCAGATCGGCAGGAACAGCATGGCCTGGGCCGGCAGGTTGAAGAACAGGAACATGCAGCCCGCGATGGTCAGCGGGGCCACCAGCCAGGCGGCGGGAACACGGAAGTGGCGATGGCGGCCGGCATCCTTCTTGCGCAGCACCAGCAGGGCGATGGCGACCCACATGAAGGCGTAGAGCGTGCCCGCGTTGGAGATGTCGGCCAACTGCCCCACCGGGAAGAAGGCGGCGGCAATGGCCACGCCCACTCCAGTGATAGCGGTGACGATGTAGGGGGTCTTGAACTTGGGGTGCACAGTGCTGAGCCTTTCGGGCAGCAGGCCGTCGCGGCTCATCACGAAGAAGATGCGGGTCTGGCCGTAAAGCAGCACCAGGATCACCGAAGGCAGCGCCAGGAAGGCGGCAATGCCCAGCATGTTGCCGATTCCGGAAAAGCCGATCTCGCGCAGCACGTGGGCCAATGCCTCGTCAGAACAGACCAGTGCCCCGGCATGTTCGGGCATGGCGCACTGGCGCGCCAGTTCGGCCGAACCGGCGGCAAAAGGCACGCCGTTGGGGCCCATGATCGGCTGGCCGCCCAGCGTGCCCACGGCACCTGCCGCCACCACGATATAGAAAACGGTGCAGATCAGCAGCGATCCGATCAGGCCAATGGGCACGTTGCGCTGCGGGTTCTTGGTTTCCTCTGCCGCAGTCGACACCGAATCGAAGCCGACATAGGCGAAGAAGATTGTCGCCGCCGCGCCCACCGCGCCAACGCCCGTGCCAAAGCCGCCGAACACGCCTGCTGGCAGGAAGGGGTTGAACTTCTCGGCCGAGAATTCCGGGCTGGTGAAAGTCAGCGCGATGAAAGCCAGCAGCGCGGCGATCTTGATGGCCACCAGCACGGCATTGACCTTGGCGCTCTCACTGGTGCCCACTATCAGCAGGCCGGTAACCAGCAGGGCAATGACCAGGGCCGGCAGGTTGATCAGGCCGCCTTCCGCACCGCCGAAAGCCAGCGGTCCGGCCGCCAGCCAGGCGGGCAGTTCTATGCCCAGGAACCCGTTCAATATCGTGCCGGTGAAATACCCTGACCAGCCGACCGACACGGCGGCGGCGGCAATGGCGTATTCCATGATCAGAGCCCAGCCGACCGTCCAGGCCAGCAATTCGCCCACCGAGGCATAGGAATAGGTGTAGGCGCTGCCGGCCACCGGGATCATCGAGGCGATCTCGGCATAGCACAGCGCGGCCACGATACAGATCAGGCCGGCGATAATGAAGGCCAGCATCAGGCCCGGGCCCGCCTTTTGCGCGCCGCTGGCCGTCAACACGAAAATGCCCGTGCCGATCACGCTGCCGATGCCCAGCAGGGTCAGTTGCACGGCCCCCAGCGAGCGGTGGAGCGACTTCTTTTCTGCCGTTGCCAGAATGGCATCCAGCGGCTTGATCCTGTCCAGCAGCATATGTTCTCGATCCCCGAGCTATCCCTTTGGCGGCAGGTTGTAACGCAATTGCCGCAAGCGGCAATGGGGCTGTGGATTAGTTGCGATTGAGACGGGTTAGCCGCCGCGCAGCAGGCTTACCCCGTAATCGCGTTCCATCAGGTAAAGCAGCACCCGCGCCGCCTGGCCGCGCGGGCTGGCCAGGTCCGCATCGGCATCAACCAGCATCCGCGCATCATCGTTGGCCATCTGGCCCAGCCGCGCAGCCTGTTCCAGCGTGGCGACGTTGAAGGCGCTTTCCCCGCTCTGCCGGGTGCCCAGCAGTTCACCCCCGCCGCGTAGGCGCAGGTCTTCCTCGGCCAGCAGGAACCCATCCTGCGTCTCGCGCATCAGGGCCAGCCGTTCGCGCCCAGTTTCAGACAGCTCCTCGCCGCGCAGCAGCAGGCAGGTGCTCTTCTCGCTGCCCCGCCCCACCCGGCCCCGCAACTGGTGGAGCTGGGCAAGGCCGAAGCGCTCGGCCTGCTCGATCACCATCAGCGTGGCGTTGGGCACGTCCACCCCCACCTCGATTACCGTGGTGGCGACCAGCAGGCTGGCCGCGCCGCTGGCGAAACGCTCCATTGCAGCGTCTTTCAGTTCGGGGGCAAGCTGGCCGTGGACCAGCACCACCCTGTCACCGAACCGATCCTTCAGGCTGGCATAGCGCTGCTCGGCGGCGGCAATGTCCTCGCTCTCGTGGTCGCGCACCATCGGGCAGACCCAGTAGGCCTGCTGGCCGCTGGCCACGTGCCGCTCCACCCCCGCCACCACGTCGGCCAGCCGCTGGGCAGACACGACACGGGTGTCGATCGGCTGGCGGCCGGGCGGCATCTCGTCCAGCCGGCTGACGTCCATCTCGCCATATTGGGCCAGCACCAGTGTGCGCGGGATCGGCGTGGCGGTCATCGCCAGGGTATGCGGGGTCACGCGGCCCTTCTGTGTCAGCAGCAGCCGCTGGCCCACGCCGAAGCGGTGCTGCTCGTCGATCACCACAAGGCCCAGGTTGCGATACTGCACCGCGTCCTGGAAGATTGCATGGGTGCCCACCACCAGCGGGATCGAGCCATCCAACAGGCCCATCAGCGTCGCCTCGCGCGGGCGCCCCTTGTCACGGCCGGTCAGCAGCGCGATTTCCACCCCGGTCGGGGCCAGCATCCGGCGCAGCGTCTCATAGTGCTGGCGGGCGAGGATCTCGGTCGGGGCAAGAAGCGCGGCCTGGGCCCCGCCCTCCACCGCCAACAGCATGGCTTCCAGCGCCACCACGGTCTTGCCCGCACCCACATCGCCCTGCAGCAGGCGGAGCATGGGGGCATCCTGCGCCATGTCGCCGGCGATCTCGGCAATGGAGCGGCGCTGCGCCCCGGTCAGCGGGAACGGCAGTTGCAGCCTGTCGCGGAAGCGCCCGTCCCCCGCCAATGCCTGTCCGCGCCGCTTGCGGTTGCTCTGGCGGACCAGGGTGAGCGCCAGGGCGTTGGCGAACAGTTCGTCATAAGCCAAGCGATCGCGCGCGGGCTCGTTCTCGCCCCGGTGAGCCAGGTGCAGCGCATCGCGCCAGGCGGGCCATTTCTGCTGCGCCAGTACGCTGGGTTCGATCCATTCGGCAAGTTCGGGCGCTTTGACGAGGGCCTGTTCCGCCATCGACAGGATGCGCGGCTGGGTCAGTCCCTCGGCCAGGGCATAGACCGGCTCCACCAGATGGCCCACCAGCCCGGCGCTGTCCGTTGCCACGTGGTCAGGGTGGACGATCTGCAGCATGTCGCCATAGCGTTCCAGCTTCCCCGCCACCCAGCGTTTTTCGCCCACCGGCAGCGTCTTCTTGGCGGTGTAACTGGCCTTGCCGAAGAAGGTCAGCGCGATCAAGTTGCCGGCATTGTCCTGCGCCAGCACGCGATAGGGGCCGCGGCCGGAAAAGGGGCTGCGGTGCTCGGTGGGGGTCAGGGCCACCACGATCTGCTCACCCTCCACCGCCTGGTCCACATCGGACACGCTGCGCCGCTGCACGAAGCGCATCGGCAGGTGATAGATCACGTCGCGCAGGCGCGTCAGGCCCAGCCGGTCGAGCGGCTTCTTCAGCTTCGGCCCCACGCCTTCCAGGCTTTGGACTTCCGCAAACAGGTCGTTGAGGACTTCGGGACGCATGGCTTGGCTCTAGCGGATCGCGAACGGCGGCGGTAGGAGGCGAGCATGAGCAATCCCCCTTCCCGTGACATCCGTCTGGCCCGCATGAAGTTCCGCGCCTGGCATCGCGGCACGCGCGAGGCGGATTACATGCTGGGCGGCTTCTTTGACCGCTATCACGCCGAATGGGACGAAGGCGCGCTCGCCTGGTTCGAGGCGCTGCTGGACGAGGATGACGTGGACGTGCTGGCTTGGGCGCTGCAAACCGCGCCGGTGCCCGCCCGCTTTGCCGGCCCGCAAATGGCGGCCATGCAGCGGATCGATTACGTTTCGATCTGAGGGTAGCCAAAAGGCCCGCCGATCCCTATTTCGCCGCCAGCCGCGCACCCCCTTCCCATCCGGGCAGGGGGCGATCGCGTTTGCGCCGCCAAGGATCGCCGATGCCCGATTTGAACCGCCTGCTATCCGCCCGCCAACCGCTGACGCTGGCCAGCGTGGCGCGCGGCAGCCAGCCGCTGGTGCTGGCCGACCTGGCGCGGGCCAGCACGGGACGGGCCGTGTTCATTGCGCCCGACGATGCGGCGATGCGCTCGATCACCGATGCCGCGCAGTTCTTTGCGCCGGAGCTGGAGGTGCTGGAATTCCCCGCCTGGGACTGCCTGCCATTCGACCGCGCCAGCCCTGCGCTCAGCGTTTCAGCCCGGCGCTTGTCTGCGCTCTATCGCCTGCAGGCGGGCGGGCAGAAAACGCAGCTCCTGGTCACCACCATCAACGCCGCGCTGCAACGCGTGCTGACCCCGTTCCGCGTGCGCGAGGCCGTGCGCGAGCTGAAGCCGGGGACCGAGATCGGCCGCGAAAGCCTGATCGCGCTGCTCCAGCGGCAGGGCTACAGCCGCACCGATACCGTGGCAGATACCGGCGAGTTCGCCGTGCGCGGCTCGATCTTCGATATCCACCCCAGCGGGCTGGAGGGTGGCTTGCGGCTCGATTTCTTCGGGGACGAGCTGGAGAGCCTGCGCCTGTTCGATCCCGCGACCCAGCTCACCACCGGCACGATGGACGGCTTCCTGCTGCTGCCCGCCAGCGAGGCGCAGATCGACGATGCCGCCATCAAGCGCTTCCGCACCCGCTATCGCGAACGCTTCGGCGCCACCGCCACGCAGGACCCGCTGTACGAAGCGGTGAGCGACGGGCGGCGGCTGGCCGGGATGGAACACTGGCTGCCGCTGCTGGAAGACAAGCTGGCCACCTTGTTCGATCACCTTGGGCCCAAGGACACCGTAGTGATCGACGGGGCGGCGCTACAGGCGGCTGAAGAACGACTGGCCGACATTGCCGACTATCACCGGCAGAGGAAGGACGTGGCCGGGCAGGCCAAGGGCTCGTACCGCCCGCTCGACCCGGCCGAACTGTACCTGAAGCGCGCGGAGCTGGACCAGGCGATTGCCGCCCTCCCCATCCACCGCGCGGTGATATTTGCCGAGCCGGAGAGCGACAAGGTGCTGGATTTCGGCATGCGTTCGGCGCGCGATTTCACCCCCGAACGCTCCGCCGGGCAGAACGCCTATGAAGCGGCGGCCAGGCATTTCTCCACCTTGGCGAAGAACGGCAAGCGCGCCTTGCTGGCCGCCTATTCCGAAGGCAGCCGCAGCCGCATTGCCAGCATCATCGGGGAAGCGGGCTGCACAATGGCCAGCGCCACCACCTGGCAGGAAGCGCTGGGCCTGGCAGCCAAGGGCAAGCCGGTGGCCATGGTGCTGCCGCTGGACACCGGCTTTGCCAACGATGACCTGGAACTGGTCACCGAGCAGGACCTGCTGGGCGACCGGCTGGTCCGCCGCCGCAAGAAGAAGAAGGACGCAGACGCCTTCCTGGCCGAATTGCAGGCGCTGCGCCGGGGTGATCTGGTGGTCCATCTGGACCACGGCATCGGCAAGTACCTGGGCCTTGAACCCGTCACCGTGGGCAAGAGCCAGCACGATTGCGTGATGCTGGAATACGCCGGGGGCGACAAGCTCTACATCCCGGTTGAGAATATCGATGTCCTCTCCCGCTATGGCAGCGGCGAGGACGGCGCCGTGCTCGACAAGCTGGGCGGCGAAGGCTGGCAAAGGCGCAAGGCCCGCCTGAAGGAACGTATCCGCGAGATCGCGGGCGAACTGATGCAGGTGGCCGCCCTGCGCGCGCTGAAGGTGGCCCCGGTGCTGGAGCCTGATGCCGCCAGCTTCAACCAGTTCGTCGACCGGTTCCCCTGGCAGGAAACGGATGACCAGGACGCCGCGATTGCCGACGTGCTGGGCGATCTGTCCAGCGGCAAGCCGATGGACCGGCTGGTCTGCGGCGACGTGGGCTTCGGCAAGACCGAAGTGGCCCTGCGCGCCGCCTTCGTGGCCGCTATGGCCGGGCAGCAGGTGGCCGTGGTGGCCCCCACCACCCTGCTGGCCCGCCAGCATTACCAGGGGTTTGCGGAACGGTTTGCAGGTTTTCCGTTAAAGGTTGGCCGCCTCTCCCGCCTGGTCCCTGCGGCCGAGATGAAGACCACCCGCGAGGAGCTGGAAGCAGGCACGATGGACGTGGTGGTGGGCACCCACGCAATCCTGTCCAAGACTACCAGGTTCAAGGACCTGGGCCTGGTGATCGTGGACGAGGAGCAGCGCTTCGGCGTCAACCACAAGGAACGGCTGAAGCAGCTGCGCGCCGATGTCCACGTCCTCACCCTCACCGCCACGCCGATCCCGCGCACCCTGCAGATGGCGATGAGCGGCTTGCGCGAACTCAGCACCATCCAGACCCCGCCGGTCGACCGGCTGGCCACGCGGACCTATGTGATGGAGTGGGATGACATGGTGATGCGCGAGGCCCTGCTGCGCGAACACCATCGCGGCGGGCAGAGCTTCATCGTGGTGCCGCGCATTTCCGACATGGAGCAGGTGAGCGACTGGCTGCACGAACAGGTGCCGGAAATCCGCTTCGTCGCCGCGCACGGGCAGATGAGCCCGAGCGAGGTGGAAGAAAGGATGAGCGCCTTCTACGAGAAGAAGTACGAGGTGTTGCTCTCCACCACGATCGTCGAGAGCGGGCTGGATATTCCATCGGCCAACACCATCATCATCCACCGCGCGGACCGCTTTGGCCTGGCCCAGCTCTACCAGCTTCGCGGGCGCGTGGGGCGCAGCAAGATCCGCGCCTATGCCTATCTCACCACCCCGCCCGGCACCGCGCTGAGCGAGGTGGCGGAAAAGCGCCTGAAGGTGCTGGGTGACCTCGATTCGCTGGGGGCCGGCTTCCAGCTTGCCAGCCATGACCTCGACATTCGCGGCGCGGGCAACCTGCTGGGCGACGAGCAGAGCGGCCACATCCGCGAGGTCGGTTTCGAGCTCTACCAGTCGATGCTGGAAGATGCGATCCTGGCCGCCAAGGCAGGGCAGATGGGGCTGGAACGCAAGGCCGAAAGCGTCAGCCCGCAGATCACCGTTGATGCCCCGATCATGATCCCGGACGATTACGTGCCCGACCTGGCCGTGCGCATGGCACTCTACCGCCGCCTCAACGATTGCAGCGGCAAGGCCGAGGTGGAGGCGCTGGCCGCCGAGATGATCGACCGCTTCGGCCCCCTGCCCGCTGCCACGAAGAACCTTGTCCGCCTGATCGAGGTGAAGCAGCAGGCGATCGAGGCCAACATCGCCAAGATCGACGTGGGCGCGAAGGGCACGCTGGTCACCTTCCACAACGACGATTTCCCCGACCCCGCGGGCCTCATCGCCTATGTCGAACGGCTGAAGGGCACTGCTCGCCTGCGGCCGGACATGAAGCTGGTGATCGAGCGCGCGTGGGGCGATCCGGAAAGCCGGATGAACGGGCTGTTCCAGTTGACCAAGGGCCTCAGCGCGATTGCGCGGAAGGCGGGGAAGCAGGCGGCAACCTAGAGCGCGGCGAAATCCCCTGCGGCCATCGGCTTGCCTCCCAGGTAGCCCTGCCACGCTGCGCACCCTTCGCGCACCACGGCGTCGCGCTGGGCCTCGCTCTCGATCCCCTCGGCGATCACCTTCAGGTCCAGCGCATTGGCCATGGCCACGATGCCGCGCAGCACCTCCAGGTCGCGACGGTCCTCGGCAATGCCCTGCACCATGCTGCGGTCCAGCTTGAGGTAGTGCAGCGGCAGCTTCTTGAGGTAGCGGAAGTTGCAGAAGCCCGCGCCGAAATCATCCAGCGCCACCCGCACGCCCAGCGCCACCAGTTCCTCCAGCCGCATAGCCGAACGGTCCAGTTCGGCCACCATCGCCTGCTCGGTGATCTCCAGCGTCAGGCGCGCGGGATCGAAGCCCGTATCCGCCAGGGCCGCAGTAACCGCCGCGGTGAAGTCTGCCGCGGCCAGGTCCGCCGCAGTCACGTTCAGCGACAGGCTCAGGTGATCCGGCCACGCCCCCGCCGCCGCCAGGGCCCGGCGCAGCACGTGATCGGTCAGCCCGCGCGCCAGTTCGCTGAGGCCGTGCGAGCCCTGTGCGATCAGCACCAGTTCGTCACCTGCCAGCTTGCCCAGTTCGCCATGGTCCCAGCGCACCAGCGCTTCGGCTCCGTAGAGCGCCCCGTCGGCGGCGAACTGCGGCTGGAACAGCAGCGTCACCTCATCCCGCTCCAGCGCACCGGCCAGCTCGCTCGCCAGCGGGTGGCTGGCAGCGCGCCGGTCGCGCCGCTGGCGGCGGTCGGAAGGAGAAACGGCAACGGTCATGTCCGGTCTATGACGCATGGCGGGCCGCGCGTCACTCCCCCCGCAAACCGCGCGTTGCAAATCGGGACGCTGGCGCTAGGTTCCGCCGCCATGAGCGACCCGACCTTCACCCTCGACACGGCCCGCCTGGCGCTGCTTGCCTCGCCCAGCGACCGGGCCCGCGCAGCGGCCGGGCAACTGGCCGACTGCCACCCGTGGGTGCCGCTTGAGGAAGCGCAGGCCGCCGTGGTGCTGGGTGGCGACGGCTACCTGCTCGACGTGCTGCACCAGATGCTGGACAACGAACGGGTGCTGCCGGTCTATGGCCTGAACCTGGGCACCGTGGGCTTCCTGATGAACCGCCATCGCGGGTGCGACGGGCTGCTGAAGCGGATCGCGAAGGCGCGGCCGATGCAGGTCTGCCCCCTCAAGATGGAAGCGGTTGACCAGGACGGCGTCAGCCACGCCAGTTGCGCGATCAACGAGGTGAGCCTGCTGCGTGAAACCCGCCAGACCGCCAAGATCGAGATCAGCGTGAACGGCAAGGTCCGCGTGCCCGAACTGGCGGGCGACGGAGTGCTGCTGGCCACGCCGGTGGGCTCCACGGCCTACAACCTCTCGGCCCACGGGCCCATCCTGCCGCTCGATTCGCAGATGCTTGCCCTCACCCCGATCAGCCCCTTCCGCCCGCGCCGCTGGCGGGGCGCAATCCTGCCCGATCGCAGCAAGGTGAGCTTCCGGATTCGCGAGCCGGCCAAGCGCCCGGTGATGGTGGTGGCGGACCAGAAGGAATTCCGCGACGTGGCCGAAGTGCACGTGGAAATCGCCCGCGACATGGCCATGACGCTGCTGTTCGATCCCGGCCACGCGCTGGACGAACGGATCGTGGCCGAACAGTTCGTGGTTTGAGCCAAAAGCGGGGTTGCCAAAGGGTTTTGCCGCCCATATAGGCGCACCCCTGCCTTCGGGCTGCTCCCCGATAGCTCAGCGGTAGAGCATTCGACTGTTAATCGAATGGCCGTAGGTTCGAATCCTACTCGGGGAGCCACTTCATCCTAATAGCGCATTGAGAAATCTAGTTTTTTCTGCGCTGGGGCAAAATCGCTCCCACAAACGCTCCCACATGAAGCAATTTTTGTTGGGAATTGAGTGTCAGCCAAGCCGTCGTATTGTCATGGATACAAGCGGTGGTCATGGTCTAGCCACACCACGTGAAATGTATCATCGATGAGAAGCCCATGAACGCGTCCGTGTGCATTGGCCGTGAGTGTGAATTGAAACGCGGGCGAATCGCGCAATTGCTCTGGCAAATGGGCGAATCCCTTCGGCCTTGATGTTTGCTCCCATGCGATAGGGTGATTGCGCGCCGCTTTTCCTCTTGGCGTCACGAACTCGAGCACTGTCCAACTGGACATGGACTTAAGTCTTTCCATGAGGGTCTGCACGTAGCCATCGCGAAAAACTCTTGGGCAAAGTTCTTCGTCAGTGGAATCAAACATCCCAAACGAAAACCGCAAGGGAGCATCGTTCTTGCCAATTTTGGTTACGCCGGATCGTCCTTTCTCTGGAACGTCTGACTTTCTAACCATTGGCGGCGAAGCCGCGATAAAAGTGCTTCATCGTCTCTTTCGATATTGTGGCCGTGGATGGCTCGGTGGGTGGGGTATCGCCACGCGCTTCAATCCACGGAGCCTCTCGATGGGTCATCAATTCAAGCGAAACTGCTGTTTCGGAGCCGAAAACCTCAATTATCTCATCTAAGAAGCCTGCCAGAACATCTCCAATCGCGGGCTTCTCTATTTCCTCGGTGATTGGGTGCCAGCGGTAATCTTTGAAGCGGTGATATTGCGAAAGCAGAACGGGGCCATGGACCCACGCCTTGAACTCTTCGTCGAACAGTGGCTCATCGCGAAGCGCAAGGTTCCACGCGTCAGCGTAATAGAGCAGCTTTTGAAGCTTCAAATTCGTGAGGATTTCGCCGCGCTCACGGCATTCTGCGATGAGGTAATCAGCCACATCAAAAGGGCGTTTGTCCGCCGCTACAGCTTTCGCAAATACAACCATGGCCTGCTCCTCCAGCGCGCATAGCAGAAAAAGCTTGATTTGAATCCCCCATATTCGACTCAAATTTTCGAGCGCCGCAATCATTCCACCATCTCGAAATCCGCCCACTCGTCAGCCGCAGGCGATCCACCAAACAGTTGCGCCCGTGCATCGGCCCGCGCTTCCCGCACAATCCGTTGCGCCGCGTCGATCCGGTCATCATCCGGCATCGCCCGCCATTCCTGCGAGCGCACCAGCCGCGCCAGTTCATCATGTGCGGCCTGCCCCGACAGCGCTAGGTAGCGGTCATATTCTTCCGGCGTGAGTTCCACCCCGCCAACCTTGCGCTGCGGATAGCCGGGGGCATAGTCCAGCCGCATCAGTTCAAGGTTGACCGGATCGCGGGCCGCTTCCGATTGCCAGATGGGCGAGACAATATCAGGCCCCACCCCGCCCTGATCGGTGATCGGCGCGCCCCAGATATTCCGGCGCGGCAGCAGGTTATCGGACAGGCCGGGAATGCGGTTCTGCACGGCATCTCTAACCCCGTCCGTTTCCCGCTGCGTGGGGTCCATGACGCGGGCCACCTGATTGACACCCGTGGGCACCGTGAACGAGCCTGCCAGACGTTCCAGCAGCCTTTCGGCATTGCGTTGCGGGTCCGACAGGGCTTCCAGCAGATCGGAGATACCCGACAGCCACGTTTTGCTGGCAAGGTTGCCCATAATGGAAGCGGTCAGGATAACCGCCTCATTCTCCCTCTGCGTTTCGCTCATGCCTTCCGGCATCAGGGCCATATCGGCACCCATGCCCAGCGTGGTCGAGAACGGGTCTAGGCGCCGATACGAATAGTATGTGTCACCAATGCGGATTGAATAGGGCTTCCAGCCATCGGCATAGAGCAGGCGGGCCTTGGCCTGATCGGTGGGCGGCGATCCGGTGATGTGGCCCTGCAATGCCGCCTCGTAAACCAGCATTCCCATGCCCGTCCCGATGGTGGCCCGCGCAATCGCCAAATCCCGGCTGGCACCACCAGCGGCAAATTCCTTGCGCCACTCCCGCAGCACGGGGGCGGCTGGCGAACGCTCGATTGCAAACTTGAGCAGGTTGATCGGCGTGCGAACGAACGGCACAAACACCTTGGCAACAAGGTTGTTCGTGGTGATCCGCGATACGCTGGAACCGAAGTCGCCAAGCTGGCGCTGGAAGGTCAGATACCGCCCATAGTCCAATGCACGGGCCAGCATTTCATCGGTCGGATTGGCCGACAGTTCCGCAATGCGCGCCCGCAGGGCATCGCCCGCCAGCCCCTCGCCACGGGCCACCCGAACAGCTTGCGCGTTCAGTTCCATGCGGCGGGCAACGCCCTTGAAAAATTCATCTTCCGCCGTGAGCAGGCGAGTAGGCACGCGGATGACTTCGCCCTTCAACCCCGAGATGGCCCGGAATTGCTGGCCTTCCACCTTGCTAACAAAGTCCGCAGGCTCGCCCGTGCGAAGGCCCTGGGCGAACATACGCGCCCCTTCTCTTGCCCCCTGCAACAGCCCGAATGCCCGCGCGCCAACTTCGCTGCCAAGCACGCGATCAAGCGCTTGGCGGGTAACAGCTTGCCGCGCCCGTCCAATCAGCGCCGCGCCCGCAAATTCGGGAATTTGGGCCATTGCCGTAAGAGTGTTCGACACGATGTTGACCGCGTGCGTCTGTGGCCCGCTCAGCAGCATATTGATATAGAGTTCGGCCAGCTTGTCTCGAAAGCGCGGGTCAGTGGTCTTGTCCACTACCGCGTTAAACACCCCCGGCCCAACTTCCGCCGCATCGAGGACAGCTTGCGCCGCGTCGGTCAAGCGCCTCTTGCCTCCGCCGCCTTCGACAATGGCAGTCAGCACGTCATCGCGCACAACCCGGCTGGATGCCATCATACGGAATTGCTGCAAGGCCCGCCCAGCTTCCGCCGTGGCACCAGACACCTGTTCCTGAATAGCCGCGTGGCGCATTAGCTTGCGCCGGAAGTCCGCCATAAGCTCGCCATCTGGATCGGTGCGGCCAGCAATGCGCCGCGCTGCGTTGACCAGATCGTTCCCCGACTTGGCGAGTATCTGGCGCGCGGCAAGCGCTTCCTCTGCGTTGAGCGCTTGCCCCCGGCGACGGGAAAGCAGTTGGTCCGCAGTCATGTTCAGTTCGCCCGCAAGGCGTTCGGTTTCGGCCTGCGTCACACGGCCACGGGTGGCAGCATCGAAGCCAAAGCGGGCCTCTGTCTGGGCCAGTGCGCGCTTGATGTCCTGCGGGCTTTCCAGCCGGTCCAGACGGATATTCCCTGCAAGGTCAGGACCACCAGCGGGCCATTCCTCATAGGCTTCAGGCGGGGCAAAAGGCTGAGGTTCATCGGCAGGCTCGGAAATATCCCGATAGACCGGCGCGCCCGTCTCGGACTCCTGCCGCGCAATCGCCCGCCTATCGTATTGCCGGTTATAGTAGTTCTCAATTTCCGGCAGATCGTCAGCCAGAAAGCGCCGCCCGGTGCGCCCGTTGTAAGTGTCATTCAGCGCGTCAAGGAATTGGTTGAGCGTGGGCCGGTCTGTCAGTTCGGGGAAATAGCCTTCTTCCCAAGCCCGCAGCGCCGCATCATCCAGCAGCATACCGTTATCGTTGACCATCGGGCCAAAGCGGCTTTCCTGCCCAACAAAGTCCATGCCGGTGCGGGCGCGATTGTTGCGAATGCCCATCTTGGCGAGTTCGCCACCCTGATCGACCAGACCGCCATTCAGGCGCAGCCAGCCCACCAGATCGACAGGGCCAACGGTTTTGACTTCGCCGCCGTTGTAGGTGCGGAACGTGCGCCGCGTCAGTTCCCCGCGTTCATTCGGCACGCGCACCGGCTCGAACCGGCCAGCGTCCCGCGCCGCCGCTTCCGCAGCGCTGCCAATCTCATTGCTGGCAATCGGCAGCACATCACCCGGCGATAGGTTAGCAGCCGCCGCTTCGCGCTGGGCCTGCGTCAACGGATCGGTCAGACCCGCAGGACGGGCTGCACCGACCGGCTGGGGCATGGCTTGAGAGACAGAAGGCATTGCCTCACCGTCCATTGCCATTGCGGCAGAAGGCGCAGGGGCCACTTCCTCAAACCCAGCCCACGGATCGGCACTAGCGGCAGACGAACCGTCCAAGGGGCTATCCAGCCGGATTGAGGCATCACGCGCGCGGTCAATCTCAGCGTGACGCGCCAGCCGTTCCGCAGGGGTTTCGTTCCGCCAGTCGCCTAGCGCCTCATCATAGACCAATGGCTCTTGCGCCTTCGCGGCTTCCGCATCGAGCGCAGCCCTTTCCGAAGGTGGGAGATCGGCAATGTTGCGCGAATTGCCCCCTAGGCCGTCAGGAGCGACCACACGCGGCATTGCAGCGGCTTCCGGCGCAACGTCATTGGCAGGCCCCCGGAGCCGCTGACCAAGGCCCGACAGGCGTTCACGCCCAGCCGCAACACCCCGCGAGAGGATAGGTGCAGCAGCTTCCGCGCCCCGCACCAAGGCCGGATCGAGAATAGCGCCAGCAGCGGCACCAATCGCCGCCCCCGTCGCGCGGTCTGCAAGGCTCCCGTCAGTGTCGAGAAAGCCCGTTGCAGCGCCGAAGCCAGCGCCGACGCGGGCAAGCTGGCCAGTGGTCCGAAGGCCCCCCGCATAGGGCATCAGCACGCCGCCCACGAGGCTACCGGCCACCTGCCCCCCATACGAGGCGTAAGGGTGGTAGGCTTCATCATAGCCAAGGATCGCCGCGTTCTGGCGCTGATTGTTGACGAATATATCTGCGAACCGGCGGTCGCTGTTCCACACGTTTTCGCGGTTGGGCGTTGCGCCCAGCGCATCGACCAGTGCGCCCGCTTCATCAAGGCCACTGGCCAGCAGGCCCGAAGCTGTGCCACGAATGCCTGCACCCTCGGCCCCGTCGCCAAGGTTGGTCAGCGGTTGGGGCGCTTCCTCGGCATAGACCACCGAACCACGGAGCGGCTGGCCAGCGGCGGCAAACTGTTCGCGGCCCCTGATCCAGCTATCAACGTCTGCCGGATCGAGACGGAAACCCTGCGCTTCCACAAAGTCCATGATCTCTTGCTTGGACCCCGTTTCCAGCAGCCTGGCATAGTCCTGCTCGGCCTGTGCCGTCATGCCTGCAAACGGCGTGGGCGTGTCCCATGCCTGCGCTGCGTTCTGGCGGGGGGCGACAAACGGCACATCGCGCCGAAAGTCTTGCGGGGCCTGGACCGTCAGATCATGCAGCCCCAGCCCGTTGAGACGGGCCAGACGTTCGGCCTGCATGTAGTCGTAGCGGCGCGCCGGATCGCTGGCGAGGTATTGCGGAGCCACGAAGGCGTTACCGGACGCGGCCATTGATTGCCCAAGGTCCACACCATCCACGGCCAGAGGCCCCACGGGCCGAGCCCAAGAACGATCCTGCACCCGCCCGAAGGTGATAGTTCCCTGATCGAGATAGTTGCCCAGCGCGTCCCGTGACTGCTGGCCGACCGGCACCGCAACTCCCTGCCTGTCCCAGCCCTGTTGCGCCAGTTCAGGCGCATCAATGCCCCACAGACGGAAATTGGGGCCGCGATCCAGCCGCACCGTATCGCCATCGACCGGGCCGGTTACCTGCCGCCCCTGCATCGAGGGCATGGACGGACGCGGCGTTGGGGTGGGCGAAGGGGTGCGCCGTTCGCGGGGCGTGACTTCCTCAAACCCCGCCCACGGATCGGCAGGGCCGACTTCCTCAAACGCGCTCCAATCCTGTCCCGGCATCACTTGGCCCCCGTAAAGTCTGCATTGACCCACGTAGCGCGGGTGATGAACGCAGCGGCCAGCAGCAACAGCCCAGCGTCAGGATCGAAAAGAAGGGCCACCAGCACCGCCAAGGCGCAAGCAGCCACGTAGAAGGCACGCACGCGCCAGCTACCGCCCAACCGCTCCCATGCGGCCCTCAGGAGGTCGATGACGCGGCGAGCCATATCAGCGCGCAGGCACCCGCATGGTGCGCCCGTCACGGGTGCGGAACTGCGAACCCGGCGGCAGGCGGCGGGCTTCATCGGGGCTGTTGACCGTGGGAATGTCATCGGCACGCCGAGACGCGCGAGGCGCAGGAGCAGAACGGGCCTGAGGAACGCCCCGAAGCTCAATGCGATTGCCCTGGCGGTGATCTTCCAGACCGATACGGTTGGACTGGCGCACACCTTCAAGCCGCAGATCGTTGCCGGTGCGGTGATCGTCCAGTTGCACATCGCGCGTGAAGGCGGACGGCCCGTTAGACCGCAGCACGTAATCCTCCACCGCGTTGAAATAGTCCTCCGTCCCCGGCTGCAAGCCAAGGCCAGCCGCGTAGAGGTCGAAATCTTCCGGCCCGGTGTAGAGCGCGTCAGTCTGGCCAGTGGCGGGATCGAATTGCAGGCGCGAACGGCCAATCGTGAAGGGAGCAGACGCAGACAGATCAGCCGCGTTCTGGCGCGCCCAATCGGCCTGTTGCCAATCCAACACTTGCCGGTTGGCCGCATTGAGGCGCTGGGCCTGTTCATGGCGCTGTGCTTGCAGACCGGGCAGGAAGGACGCACGGCCACCCCCGGCAGTCGCCAGGATATCGCCCACAGTTCCCGCAATCATCTGCGTGCGGCTGGGCTGCCCCTGATTGCCTGCCATAGCACGCAAAGCAGCGGCATAATCGAACGGGGCGCGCATCGAACCACCCAAGGGGCCACCCATGCGGCCAGCGACGGGAGAAGGGGCAGCCGAGGCCGGACCCGTGGCAGCGGGCCGACGCGAAGCGGGCGAGCGACTGAACACTTGCGGCGGCACGCCGAACAGGCCCGACACTTGCGGGGGAGCGGTGGCAATCATTACTTGGTTTCCTCTACGTTGGTCAGGCGGGCGCGGAATTGCTGGGCCAGCACCACCACGGCGGGGCTGGTATCTTGCAGGCGGGTGGCGAGAAATTGGGCCGCTTCCTCTGAACCGGCATCGGCCATCAGTTCGCAGCGGGCCAGCGCTTCGGCCAGCAGGTCATCGCTGACCATGCCGTCATCGAGGCGGAACATCTCCCCGGCGATAGCGATGCAAAGTTCGTGATCGCTCACCGCGCCACGGCTGGCAGCCATGCGGGCAAATACCGCCCCTTCAATCAGGGCCGTGCAGGGATCGACACCGGCAGGCGGATCGCAGGCAAGCGCCAAGGCACGCTCAGCCAAGGCCCGTTGCGCCTCAATGCTACCGGTCCCGGCATCGCGCATCAGGCAAAAGGCATCCGCCCCCCTCACCGTTGCGGAACCCGGAACACGCGCCCGTCAGGGGTGCGGAATTGGGTGCCAGGTGCAAGGTTGCTGGCAGCGCGAGGAGAAGCGATGGTTGGAATGTTGCCGCCCGAACCCCCGCCCGTGGATCTTGACCCGCGACGACTGCCACCCCGCCCCTGATTGCTGGAAATGCGTTCTTCCCGGCTGGCGCTGATACCTTCCCGCGTGCGATTGCTTCGGCGGGTTTCTTCCAGCCGTGCATCGCGGTTGCTTATCAGGCTGTTGGTGTTGCGGTCAGCGCGGGCGTTGTCCGCATCAATGTTCGCCTGCTGCATGAAGTTGTCTAGCTGCTCCTTGATGGGCAGCGCTTCCGCCATGATCTCCCGCACGGCTTCGGGGCCGGGATAGTTGGCAGGGATTTGCGACAGGTCGCCGCCGAACTCCTGCACCATCGGCAAGAACCGGCTCATGGCTTCCTGCCACCCGGCTTCATCATTCACGCGGCCCAGAGCTTCCACGGCAAAGCCGTAAATCTCCCGCTCAGCGCGCAGCCGCTCAACCGTCCGTTCGCGAAAGTCGCTCTCAATCTGCATGGCCCGCAGGGGGTCAATCTGCATCATGCGGGCAAAGGCCCGGTCACGGCCAGATTGCGGCTCACCAAGGAACGACAGGTCGAACTTGTCCCCCTCCTGATCGGGGGGACCGAACGGGGCAGGCGTGGACGGATCGGCACCGGTGGCAGGGTCGGGCGAGCCCTGCATCGGCTGGCCCGTGGGCGCAGTAACCGGCTGCGAGGGTGCCAGCGCATTGACAGAGGATCGGCCACCAGTGGCGGGCATCCCAGCCGAGGCATAGTCACCCAGCGCGGAGCGAAATTGCGCGTCCTGCATCTGCTGGCGCGCCTGCATGGCATACTGCGGTGCCGCCTGCGCCAGCGCGTTGAACGAGGCTTCATTGGGCTTCATGGCGAACGATGCCAGGGCGTTCTGCGCCGCTTCCTGCTGGCGGCGCTGGCGCATCAGTTCAGCCGCAGCCCGGCCCTGTTCAAAGTTCCGCTCAAAGGCGTTGGGTTCGTTCAGCAAGGACCAGTTGATAGCCATAGGGGGCCTCTCAATGCACAGTGGGCGCGTAGTGGGTGGGATAGGCCCCGAAACGGGCCGCAACGGTATCAGCAAGGCGCGCCCAGCCATCGGGGGCCGCCAGCAGATCAAGCATGGAGTCGGGAACGCGCGTCAATTCATCCAGCAGCGCCTCGAATGGCAGGCCGGTAGCGCCAGCCACATCGGCCACCAGCGCCCGCCCCGCGATCCATTGCGGATCGAACGAAGGCGCAGAGACAGGCACAGGCTCAGCACAAAGCGCTGCCGCCAGTATGTCACCCAACAGGCCGGATTGATGGCCAGCCGTCATTTCAGGCCGACACGTTCGCGGGCGATGGCGCGCAGATATTCGGAGACGGAATAGCCGTTTTCCCGCGCGTGCGAATAGAGCGCGGCAGCGAGAACAGGCGAGGCACGAAAAGACAGGTGTTCAGTGTGCATGTTCGGTCCTTCGGTCATCACGACGATGGATGGGCCGTCGCTAGCACATTTGTAACACAAAGTCAATGCCACTGCCCCGCGCGGGTAGCGTCTCAGTTTCATATTAGCCCCGCTTGAAGCGCCCTTTGCGCCAGCCGCGCGCATCCTATATGCGTAGCGGTATTAAAGGGGGTAGGGATGGCAAGACCGACTGAACAATCCGACCGCGTGTGCGCAGAGTGCAACCGCAAGTTTCTGTCGGGTGTCGCCCACATTGATCGCGGTGCAGTGATAGCGATGGTTTGCCATACCTGTGCGCAGAAGGTTCCATTTGGCTGGAAACGACTGCAACAGCTTTCGGACCAAATCCGCACTGCTAACTTCAAGGCATGGAAGGCTAAGCAAGATGCCTAAGTGGGATGGCGGATATACCGCAGCATTGACAATCGCCGTGGTCACTGGTGCGGCGCTTGGCTTTGTCTTTGGCTATTTTACTATTGGAACCGACACAGGCAGCTACCAGGCGTTCGGCACGTATCTCCAATACTCCCTGACCGAATTTTCACAAGGCAACCCCTTGGCTTGGTCCACCTTTGGGGCGCTCATGGGAGCGGCGCTCACCCTGTTCAAGTTTCTCACCAACGCTCGAAACTAAATTCAAACTGAGACACGACCGCCCCGCGCGGAACAGGGACAAGGCCCGTCATGTTGCCAGAACGCAACAAGAACAAAGCCCTTGCCAGACTCGCAACCCGGCTGGCATCTGGTGGCCATGCCCCTCGCCCTCGCCATCCTGCTTGCCTGCACCGCGACAGACGGTGACACGCTCAATTGCGGCGGCGAACGGGTGCGCCTGCTGGGGATCGACGCGCCAGATCTGCACGGGTGCCGACAGGGGCGGCAATGCGTGGTGGGTGATGGAGAGGCAGCACGGCAGGCCATAGCCCGCCTGATCGGAGGCGCAGCGCTACGGATAGGGCGCGTAGGGCACGACAGCTACGGGCGAACCCTTGCCGTCGTCTATGCCGATGGGGCCAACGCCTCTTGCGCCATGATTGCGGCTGGCCATGCGGTCTATCGCAGAGATTGGGACAACGGCGGCAGAGTAGCCCTAGATTGCCCGGAAACCGCCCTGTGAGCGCCTATCTGGCCGAACGGGTGCAGTTGGCCTTTGACCGCTGCAAGGAGTTCCCCGAGGCAGGCGCGCGGGGCGGTTACTTCATGGTGCGCGGCGATGCCTACCTAGCGCTAATCGAATTGCGCAACATGGCCCCCGAAATCGTCCTGGCGCTAGGGCGCGCGGATCAAACGTAACCGGCGCGTATTTACGCAGCGGACATAAAGAAGATGCGGAACAGGTAGCCCGCCGACGCAAGGCCGATAGCGCCAGCAGTCAGGAAAGCCGCCTCGCGCATGTGACTTGTGGCCCGTGCCTTGACGACGTTCTTGCCCTGAACCCCGAAGGATTGAGACACCTTCCACCAGCTACGCGCCGCGACAAGACCGATAAGGGCGGCAAGCCCGACCATGACAGCGGCGGGATCTGCTATCTGGGTGGACCAGTCATCCATGGCCCGAATATCGCGCAGGAAGCGCCCTAGGTCAATCTAAGGGCAAGTGGGAGGTGGAGACGTGCTTTGGTCGAACAGCAATCACTTCCGCTTCGTTCCGCTCTAGCTTGAGCGCCAATATGTCATCGCGAGCAATGCGGGCCTTTACCAATAGGGGTTGCCCGTCTTGCCGGTAGCGATTGAAAGAGGGAAAGGCCGCCGCCTTGTCACGATCCAATGACCACGACAGACCCCACTTGTTCGACTGATAGCAGCCCCGCCAAACCGTAACGACTTCCGGCAGCGCGTCGAGCGCCGCGACTTCGTCCGCAGTCATCAACCATTGGCGGAGTGCCTTGGGTTGATCAATCACATCGGCCAGCGGCGTTTGCTCTAGGAGTTCATCAAGGTGCAGCCCGATGTTATCGCAGCTTTGCCATTCCTCTCCCAGCACGGTTAGCCAGTCCGCCCATTCAGCTTGCCAAGCCAGATCGAGCAGGATCGGCAGGCGGTTGTAGCTGTTGGCGAGGCTGAGACGTTCCCGCAGTTGAACCAGCGTCAAGGTGGATGGCAGCGGGATCATTCCGGCACCGACACGCCCACGCGGCCCTTGCCAGCGGTAAACGTGGCCCCGGCATCGGCTAGAGCCTTCACCAGCTTGTCGCGCGTATCAGCGGCCACCGTCTGCCCAGCCTCAAACCGATGGACCGAGGGATAAGACACCCCCGCGCGGTCTGCGAGTTCCTGCGACTTCCAGCCTAGGCCACAGCGGGCCATCCTACATTGCCTTGCGTTCATGCTGATAGAAATATGTCAGAAACTGGCTTGACGCAAGCCCTGCATCACTGATAGAAACCTATCAGCCAAGGCACGAAGCCAAGGCGGGCCGAGCAGCAACGTAGGACTTGCCACCCGGCCCTTATCGCAACCCTGTATGAGAGGGACACGACAATGACCAATACCACAATCACCCGCCGCAGCCTACTTGCCGCTGCACCCGTCGCCGCCGTGGCCGTGGCGATCCCCGCCGCCGCCT
>NZ_WTYV01000005.1 GCF_009827655.1 Alteraurantiacibacter buctensis
TTCGGGTTCCTGCCCCCTGTCGTAACGTTATCGGTAAACACGGCCTGTCCGCCGCGATTGTCCACGTAGTAGTGAGTATGGCGGACTTCCTGCACACCACCCCGGCGCATCTTGGCTAGGGTTTCCATCTGCCCTTGTGATGTCCGCAGCAGCTTCGCCGCCAGGTTGCCGAACGTCTGCAAGTGCGGGATCCATTCGGCATTGCCCAACTGTGACAGCGCCCGCATCGCCGCGTCATGGGTGCAATACATCTGCACAAGCAACAGCGCCTCCGCCTGATCGCGCGGCCCCATACTGCTTAGGAACGCCAGCGCCGCGTTATATCGGTCTGCATCATTCCGCCCGACCGACTTCAAGTATTTCATCAGTTCCGCGCCACGGGCGTTGACCGGTTCCATGGTGGTAGCGCCGAACGCCTGTTGCAGCTTGAGCAGCCCGAGCGCCGCTGGCCCCCCGTCAATGTCGATAGTGGTGTTGCCGTTCTCCGACTTCACGACCTTGGTTTTTACCGGCTTGCTCCGGCGTTGCTGTTCCATCGCCAGTTGTGCAAACTCGTCCTGTTCGTTGGCAGTCATATCCGACCAGCCCGAGAACCGTTCCGCCAATATCGCCTTTACCTCTTCAATCGGGCGACCGATCAGAACCGGGATCGTGTATGTTATGACCGCCGCCGCCTCAGCCGCAGGTTTCGCAGCCCGCTTACGGGCCGGTGCCTTTGCTGTTCCCGCCATTGTCAAATCCTTTGCCTGTTTTCCGCCTGTATTATCAGGCGACCCGCCGCCCGTATCCGCCCGTATATTCGGGCAACCGCATGATCGGTTGAGCACGGGGACTCTGTATTTGGCAGGCGCGGCGGGCCAATGGGCCGCGCCAACCTATACGTAGTATAGAGAGAGTATCTCCCGCAGTTACCCGCAATGTTTTCAAGCAGTTGCAGCATAGTCTCCCGCGTCTCCCGCATAGTGTATCTCCCGCACTTCCCGCAGGCCAAACACGGGCTTGCGATCCGGGCCTTTCCAGAGTTCGGCGCGCTCGATTTTCCTCAACCGGAACAGCCGATCCATTGCCTTTTCCAGCCGTGGCCTGCCGATGCCCTTGCTCTCTGGCATCCCGGCAAAGACCTTGGGGGCGAACGTGGCGCTAGGTTTATCCGAGACCGCGCGCTGTTCATCCGTGCGCTGGCGCAGGCAGGCCAGGAACAAATCGTTGTCGTTTACCGCCTGTGCCGTCGATTGCAGCGAGCGAGCCACATCGGGCGGGAGGTCGCTTTCGCAAACGAATGCCCAATCCTGCCAGACGAACCGGATTGATCCACCCTTGCGGGCGAGGTTCGCCTTGGGGATGGTCAACGTCCGCAAGTCCGTTTCCAGATCGTGATGCACCACGAAATGCGACCGCACAGCCGTTTGCCATGCCGTCGAACCGGAATAGTCTGCCCCCGCCTTGTTCGGGTGCGCCAGCAGCACGATTGCCGTGCCCGTGTCACCGGCCAGCCGGTTGAGCAGGTTCACAAACTGCGTGACTTCGCCCCGGTCGTTCTCGTTGCCGGTAAACAGGTGCGCCACGTTGTCGAGCAGCACCAGCTTTGCGCCCGTTGCCCATACCGTCGCCCGCAACCGATGGAAGAACGGGCTTGGAATGAGATGGCCTTGGGCATCATAGGAACCGAGCGGGTTATCAAGTTCACCCCGCCGACTGATTAGGTGCAACCGCCCAGCCAAGCCCGCCATAGGCACCCCCAGCGCTTCGCAGAGATGCTGTTGCCGCCAGTGCAGTTGCTCCGCGTCATCCTCACAGGTCAGATAAATTGCAGGGCCTTCCCGCAGATCCAGCCCAAGACACTTGTGGAGCGATCCAGCGGCAGCGGTCGCAAACTGCTGGGCGAGCAGGCTCTTGCCAGCCGAACCCGCGCCCGTGAACAAGGTTACCTCTCCGACAGGGACCAGTTGCTCTATCGCAAACTGTTTAGGCTTAGCGCGCCTTGTGGCGAGGGTTTGCAAATCCAGCCCACCCAGAGGCGCAAGGTCATTGTCGTTTGCTTCCACATCGACCGGCGCAGCCGCAGCCACACCCCGAAGCCCAGCCACGGGATCGGGTGCCTTGCGCGGCTGGCGCGCCCCGTCATTCAAGCCGCGCTCAACCTTACCTTCCACCGCTTCCAGCGTCCACGGATCGCCAGAATTGTAGGAAGGCATGGCCATGCCAGCGGCCAGCAATTCCGCCCTGGCGGTTTCGCGGTCGAGTTCACCACCTGCCACCAGCGCGCCAAGCTTGAGGGCAGCTTGGTTGAGCGCGCTTTCCTGTTCACCATTGCCAGCCCGCCGCACTGCCTCGCATTCGGCATTGAGCGCAGCCAGACCATAGGACGAGCAACCCGCAGCAGGCGGCACAGCCGTGACAGGCTCGATCCCTGACTTAGCCTTGCCCCGGTCGATTGCGGCCAAAAGGTCAGCGGGCGACGGAGCAGGTTGCAGGTCGTTCGCCCAATGGTAGAACGTGCCTTCCGGGTGCAGGCTGGGAGGGGCGATGACATAGCCACCCTCGCCCCGCACTTCCGCCCCCGGCATGGTCTTGATGGGCCAGCCCTTTGTTGATCGCTGGGCATTGCGGACGGGTTGCGCCGGGTCATACCTGAAATACAGGTGATACCCCTTGTGCGTGTCGCAGCGCTGGGTTGCCGGGATCGACACGGGGCAAGCCGCTTCAAATTCGGCAGGGCTGTCCACATCGAGAACCCACACGCCCGACGCGCCGCCAGTGGGCACGCCGATCATGGCATTGGGCCAGCACGTCCACCAGTTGCGGATCGTGCTTTCGTCCGTACTGGCATTCTTGAACCCGTTACTAACGAGCGGGGTCTTGTTGCGCGGATCGCACGGGAACACCGGCTTTCCTTCGCTGGCATAGCCAAGCGCCGCGTTCAGCAGTTCGTTTGTCATGCGGTGGGGCCTCCCACATATTCACAGGCATCTTGCCCGCGCGCCAGTTCCAGCGAGACGGCGAGGGCCGACCACCAGTTGCGGCATTCAATGGCCAGCACATCACGCGGCTGGCCGAGCGGCATCAGGTAAGCGAAGGGGCGGCGCTTGTTATCGTGGTCGAGCCAAGACCAGCCCGCTTCATGGGTGACGGTTGCAACGGTCATGCGGCGCGCCTCCCCGGCTTTGGGTCAGGCAGGCGCTTGACCACGGGAAGGCCCCGCGTCAGGTCGAACGACAGGGCAGCACGCACCAACGCCAGCGAACCGGACTCGGTGCGCCACCCCTCTTCCCACGGATCGCCCGCGTAGGTGGCGAACCAGCTACCATCAGGGTTGCGGACGAGTTCAACCTTGCGCGTCGGCGGTTGAGTGAAGCGCAGCACCGTCATGCGGCCACCGCCTGCGCTTCCGGGCGCACAACGCTGTAAGCCATCACCGGCTTGCCATAATCACCCTGGCGCTTGCCCACCTCAAACAGCAGACCGCGCTTGACCAGTTCACCGGCACGCGGGCGCAACAGGTGGACCGCAAGGCCGAGAACATTCACAAGGTCTTCAGGGATCGCCCCAGCAGCCCCGTAGAGCGCGAAGGCATCAAGGACCTGTGCCTGCCTATGGCCGAGGGTCTTTTGGACCCCTTCAGCGGCTTCCCGGCTGTTTTCACGGGCCGCAGTGGAATTGCCCTTGAACCCCGCAGCGGTGCCGTCGCGGTAGTGGGTGGGTGTGTTGCTCATATCATTCATGCGTTAAGCCTCCACGGCCACGCCCGACCGCTCTGCGAGGGTCAGGAACCAATCAATCTGCTTGTCAGAGAGCGGCGTAGGATCAGCCACGCATTGACCAAGGAACGAACCGCTCTTGCGGGTCAGCCGATGATCGTTGGCGAGGATCTGCAACGCCGCCCGCTTGCGCTGTTCCCAGCTTTCGAGGTGGTAGGTCATTCGCCACCGCCCCGGCGATACTTCGCCAAGCTGTTGCCCTCCAATGCAGCCAGACCGGCACGCAAGGCACGGTCAGCAGCGTCACGCGACAAACGCCGACCATCGGCCAGACCGTTGCGGTGCTGTTCAATGCTCCACAGGTTGCGGGCCTGCCACAAGGCGGCTTCAAACCGTTGCAAGTCAGAGCCGGTTTCGCTATGTTGCTGACACTCGATGCTGCCACGCTGCGAGTTTTCAGGGGGCCGCCGATCCTTGGGGAAAAGGATTGCGCGGTCCCTTCGTCCTTTACGGCTGGACGAAAGACCATCCTGCTGTGCAAGCACGGGTCACGCCGCAGCCTGCATAAGCTGGCGCTGCACCAACGCATGAATGCTGGCGGTTGTGATTCGGGTTGCCCCGTCGATCTTGAACGCCTCCAAGTCGCCACGGGCCACAAGTTCCCAGCCCTTGGTTTTGCCGATCTTGAGCATTTCCCACGCCTCTTTGGGGCGCATGGCGAGCGGCTGTATGTTGCCGCCAACGTCGATAAACTTTTGCATCTTCCTGTCCTCGTGTTGTGCTGGCGAACCAGCGGACAACCAAGGACTTAAGCGGCGCGCTGCGGCACCGCATTTCCGTTAAAATCAGTTCTGAGTGGACTGACTTAAACTGAGCGCGGATGCCTTATATTTTGCGACCAGCCTCTTCTTCTTGCTGTCATCTGTGCCACCGCCCTTTGCTCTCGCGACAACTTGACCCGCCGCATCCCAATCGCTGCTGGCCTCCCTCGCCGTGATCAAACTGGCCATCTCTTTGAGCAGTTCGGCGTCGTCAATTGAGTAGCCGCCAACCCCAGCTTGCCGCCCTCGCCCCGGCGCATTCGTTGCGGCCCGTTGCGCAACGTCCGAAGGAGGGAAGGCGGCTTCTATCGCAGTGGAGGACCATCTGTGTTTTACATATCCCCGCACAAGGCTCAGGCCGTCTGATTTGTCTGAATGCTCGAATGCGTGCCACTCGGTATCGGTTAGCGCGACAGGCAGTCCGGTGGACAAATCAAAAGCTGTGCCTCCGACAAGCCTGTTCGCGCCGATTGCAGATTGTATGCGGGCCAGCGCTTGGGTGAGCGTGACCCCATAACGGCTGCCCATTACGTTACCAATTACCAGCCAAGCGGAAGCGGAGTGAAGGCCACCGCGTTCTGTGTGATATTTGCGCGCGTATGCTTGGACGGCTGCGGTAAAAGACGGGGAGCCTGACCCGACCCAAGCGCACGCTGTAAAAGGCTCCCAATATCCGGCCTCAAGCGTCGGCGCGGAAGCCTCCACCGCAGCGAAGGCAGCATAATCACCCGACAGCGCATCATCCATTGCGGCGCGCGCCTGTTCCGCTTCCATTGCGCCGATAAATGCCCTGACCGCTTTTGCGTTGAGGTGTATATCATAATAGCGCGCCACCCGTTCGGCGGAAAACTCTTGATGGAATATGCTTGCCGCGCGCCACCCAGCTTTAATGAGATCGCAGGTTTCCGCATAATCAATCTCGCTGCCCGGAAACGCCGTTACGGGGATTTCTGCAAGTTCATCGTCCGGTGTGCGCCTGCCATAGGCGGCGATTTGCTGGTTACATACGGCCCGCCAGATAAGACCTTCAACTTCAGGTAGGCGTTTGGCCAAGTCCTCAGAGGTTAGGGGGTGGCCCGTGACAACCTGGAGCACGCAGCCAATGGCAGATGCTGCGGCCAACTTACTGTCCGCCATCAACAGGGCACCTTGCACCCCGGACCGCAGCGCTTCCAGCCGCAAGGGCCGATCCTGCGAATAGGCTACAGCTAACCACCACGGCCAAAAAGCCTCAGCCATGTGATCATTGATGGCAATATCTAGATCGAACGTGTCCATTTCTGCCCCTCCGTAGGGCCACCGCACAGAGAAAGCGGGGGGCAGGCTGGGCGGATAACCAGCCGTTCGGGAGCTACCCTAGCCCACCCGCTCCATTCATCCCGCCACACCGGACGGGAATTGAACAACCTTGCCAGAGCCACCCCTGACATACGCGCCCCAGCCATCCAGCAGGGTGCGGCGCAATTCCATGAACTTTGCCCGATTGTAGGCCCTCACCACCTTGTCGGGGATCTTGTGCGCAAGCGCGGCTTCAGCCACGGCATCGGGGATATTAGGCATACGCTCAGCCGCCCAAGTGCGGAACGTGGACCGGAACCCGTGAGCCGTGAAGCCATAGGGTCGCACGATTTTGCTTAGGGCATTGTCACTCAGCTGCTCGCCCTTACGATTGGCAAAGACGAGGCAATCCTTGTCGTCACCGCGCAAGGCCTTGGCGCGTTCCAGCAGGTCCAGCGCTTGCGGGGACAGCGTGACAGTGTGGGCCTCACCGCTTTTCATCAGGGCGGCGGGCCGGTGCCATTCCTTCGCCGCCAGGTCGAAATGCGACCACATGGCCGAGCGGACTTCACCATGGCGGGCAGCAGTCAGGATTTGCAGCAGCAACGCCAGACGGGCGGCAGCGTCCGTTTTGTCCCACAGATCGGCCACGAAAGCAGGCACAGCCCCGTAGGGCATAGACGCAAGGTTGCCCTCGTCCGGTTGCTTAGGCAGCAGCGTTGACAGAGCCTCACGGGGCGCGCCTTCCGTTCGCCAGCCCGAAGCCTTGGCATAGTTCAGCACCAGCCCGACACGGGCGCGCAGTTTCTTGGCGATGGCGGGCTTATCCACCCACAGCGGCGACAGGATGGCCGCAACGTCACGATCCGACAGGCTATCGACCCGCACCGCCCCCAGCGAGGGGAACACATGCAGTTCAAGGCTGGACAGGAACGACGCGGCATTGCGTTCAGACCAGCCGCGTTCCTTGGCAGCGTGACAGGCGATAGCAGCCTCTTTGAACGTAGGGGGCGCGACTTCGCGGTGATCGCGCACAGCCACCGGATTGCCACCCGTGCGGGCGACCTTGCGGAGTTCTCGCGCCCTGTCCCGCGCTTCCTCTAAAGTCAGGTCAGACGCAGAGCCTAAGCCAATGTCGCGGCGCTTGCCGTTGACCATGACCCGCAGCACCCATGACTTGCCGCCAGTGGGGGCCACCAGTAGATACAGCCCTGCACCGTCGCCATGCCGCCCCGGTTTGGCGTGCTTCACTTTCAAGGCGGATAGCTTGGACACTCAGCACTCCCACAAACGCTCCCACATTATAGGGCGGCTTGTGGCGAACCGCAACGGAACGGCCCGAACCAATGCACAGATCATTTACGGATGTGGCACACGGGAAACACGGGCTGTCGCGGCTGGCTGCGAACCGCAGCGGATTTACTAGGTCCAATCCTACTCGGGGAGCCACTTTCCACCCATGAGCCGATCCGCCAGCCACCCCGCCGAAGGCGCTTTGTGCGTGTCTTGCGGCCTGTGCTGCGACAACGGCATGTTCGGTCGTGTGATCGTCAGCCAGTGGGAAGCGCTGAAGCTAAAGGCGCGCGGCATTGCGGTCACCACCTATGACGATGGCGAGCGCAGCTTCAACCAGCCCTGCCCGCGGTTCGAGAACGGCTGCTGCGGCATCTACAAGAGCCGCCCGCACACCTGCCGCGCCTATGTGTGCGAGATGCTGAAGGAATTGCGCGCCGGGGCGATCGACGCGGGCGAAGCGCAGCGGCGGATCGATGCGGTAAAGGCAGCGCGCGCGGCGGTGGCGGCGCAGGTGGGCGAGGCTGATCCGTTCGACTATCGCACCCGCATCACCGACCTGCTGGAACGGGGCGAGCCGGCGGATACGATTCCCGGCTGCACAGACGAGCTGATCGCGCTGGAAATGCTGCTGAACCAGTGGTTCCGGACAGAAGATTACGCCAAGCGTGTGCCAGGCTGGCCGCCGGAAGGCTAGGCTTCGATCAGCACCGGCCCCGGCTGCCAGCCTTCCGCCAGCGGCTCGCAACCGCTTTCGGTGACCAGCACGGGGCAGCCGAACGAGGCGCCCCGGCGGAAATCCATCGCCACCACGTGCGGTTCAAGCTCCAGCACCATGCCGGGTTCCAGTGCGATCTCCAGATCCTCAGGAAGGCTGGTATCGAGGCCCGTCTGGGCCACCGGCGGCTCGAAGGAATGACCCAGGCCGTGGAACATCGGCCCCAGCGACTGGAAGCCGCCGGCTTTTACCGGCGCGCGCATGATGTCCTGCAACTCGCGCGCGGTCAGGCCCGGTTTGATGGCATCCACCCCGGTATGGAAGCTCTCCGCCCCCACCCTGGCAATGTCATGCCACACGGGGTCGACCGCGCCGATGTAGAACGGCTGGTTGAACTGCGCGTTGTAGCCATGCTTCTTGGCGTCGAACTCGGCATTGATCACGTCGCCGTCTGCCAGCACCCGCCCGGCAGGAGACGGGATCGCCCCGCCCATTGCACCGTGGACGCTGAAGTGGCCGGAATGGAACAGCAACAGCGTGTGGGTGGAACAGCCCTGGCGAAACAGCGTGGCCATCAGCTCGGCCTTCACGTCAAGGTCGGACACGCCGGGACGGGCCAGCGCGGCCACCGCGGCGATGGCGGCCTGTCCGGCGGCGCACCCTTCGCGGAAGCAGGCAATCTCGTAGGCGCTCTTGATCCGGCGCGCGGCAACCAGGATGGCCGTGGCATCGACGATCCGCGCCTGCGGATGGTCGGCGGCAATCGCGCGGGCCATCTTGTCCGGAAAGGTCAGGTCGCCATCATAGCCCGACAGGACCGCGCCCAACGTGGCGCTTTGCCAGCCGCGCTCGGCAATCGCCTCGGTCACACGGGTGGCGAACAGCGGATAGCCGTTGCGGTGGTCGGTGACCCAGGCCTCGCCGTCATGGCTGCCGCCAAACGAGAACATCACCGGCTCGCCTTCCAGCGGGAACAGCAGCACGCCTTCGCGCGGCAGGTTGGTCAGGTATTGCAGGTCAGCCAGGCGATAGAGGTTGAGGCCGGTATCCCCCACCACGATCAGGCAATCGATGCCCCGGCTTGCCATCCCGGCGCGGACCAGAGCCCAGCGCCGGTCGCGCTCCTCGACCAGCTCGGTCATTGCGGGCGGCGGAAGCGCAGGGCGAACTTGTCGCTGGTGGGTTCCACATCCCCCGGATTGGCGGTGTGCGGATCAGCAGGGTTGTGCAGCAGGTCGCTGGTGGCTTCCAGCACGAAGCCGGCGGTGGTTACCTGGCCGATCACCGCCATCGGATCGATCCGGTGCAGCGTGCGGGTGGCGGTCAGGCCGGTGCCGGGGGCCGCATGATCCTCAACGAAATAGATCCCGCCCGGCTTCAACGCATTCAGCATGGCGCCGTTTACCGCCGCCATGTCACCATTGGCCAGGTCGTGATAGTTCTCGGTTGTCCACACCAGGTCCACCGGCTGCGGCAGGGTCAGGCTGTTGTAGCCTTCGACGACGACCACTTCGACATTGCCGTATTCGGCAGCGAGCGCGTTAATGCCGTCAAGCCCGCCGGGGCGGCTGGCGAAGAAGGCGGGGACCAGCGCATAGACCCTGCCCTGCGGCCCCACCGCAGCGGCCAGCAGGCGGGTGAAATAGCCGCCGCCCGGCGCAATCTCGGCAATGGTCATGCCGGGATGGACCCCGGCGAAGGCCACGATCTCCGCCGGTTTGCGCAGCGCATCGCGCGCGGTGTCGGCTTCGGGCCGGCGACTGTCGGCCACGGCAGCGGCAATCGCCGTGCCCGCCCCTTCGTGGTGGTTGGCATAGGCCACGCCGCCCGAGGCGAGCAGTGCGGCAGATATGGCGGTGAACAGGGCGCGCTTCATGGTGATCCTCCCAAGTATGGTGCGGAGGCTATTGCCCGCCCCACCAAAGGCAAGGATCAATTTGTAACCGCTGCGGCCTTCTGCCGGTCAAGCAGCGTCACCGCCTGCCACGCCACCAGCATCACCAGCGAAATCAACCCCGCCCCCACATACCAAGGGGCATCGTGGCCCAGCCGGTCATAGATCAGGCCGAACGCCGGCGGCACCACGATGCGGCCCACGGCGTTGCTGGCCATCATCAGCCCCATGGTGCTGCCCTGCCGTTCCGGCGGGGTATTGCGGCTGAGCAGCGCGCCCGAGGCCGGGAAGGCCAGGCTGTGCCCGGTCATCAGCAGGCCCATCAGCAGCACACCCGAGATCGGCAGGCGGATCACCGGTTGCAGCACCATCGACACGGCCAGCAGCGCCAGCCCGATCACGATCACGCGCGCCTCGCCAAAACGGGCCACCAGCGGCCCGATCAGCACCAGTTGTGCCAGCAGGCCACCTGTGCCCAGGGCCAGGAAAGCCAGGCCCAGGTCATGGGCAGACCAGCCGAAGTTCTCCTCGCTCCAAAGGCCATAGATCGCCTCCATGCTGGCAAAGGTGGCAATGCCGCAGAAGCTGATGACGAACAGGCGCAGCAGCAGCGGCTGGCGGCGCACGAAGGCCAGCCCTTCAGAATACTTCGGCAGGTCACGCCCCTTGCCCAGCGGCGGCACGGCATCCTTCAGCACCGCCCAGCACCAGGCCGACGCGGCCAGCGACAGGCCGCCCGCAACATAGATCGGCAGGCGGAAACTCTCGGCCACCGCTGTCTCGCCCGCCAGGAGGCCGCCCAGCACGGGGCCGAAGGCAAAGCCCAGGCTGAACGCCGCGCCGAAATAGCCCATCGTCTTGGCCCGCGTTTCCGGCGGGGAGACATCGGCGATGAAGCCGGTGCACACGCCCAGCGTGCCCGAGAAGAAGCCGCTGACAATGCGGATCAGGATTGCCACCAGCAATGTGGGCGCCCAGGCGAAGGCGAAATAGCTGAGACCCGCCACGAGCGTGGTCACCAGCAGCACCTTGCGCCGGCCCCAGATGTCCGACTGGCGGCCCCAGTAGATCTCGCCGAACACGTTGCCGAAGGAATAGGCGGCAAACAGCAGCGCCACTTCGAAAGGGCCGGCGCTGAACACCTGGCCATAGAACGGCAGCAGCGGCAGGATCAGGCTGAACCCGCCGATGTTGATGAACACCGCGACGAGCAGCGGAGGAAGGCGCCTATCCACGGTAGCGCGGCTCCGGTAGGCCGGTGACGCCAAGATCGTCGATGATGTAGTTCCAGCCATCGCCCTCGGCCGGTTCGCGGCCCAGGAAGCTGGGGTCGATACTGGGCACGAACAGCCGGTCCAGCTGCGGGCCGAAGAACATGCAGCTTGCCGGCAGCTTCGTGGGCATGGCGATCTCGCGCACCAGCGAGCCATCCGGCGCGATGCACAGCACCACCCCGCCCTCGCACACGGCCACCCACAGGTTGCCTGCGCTGTCCACCGTCGCGCCATCGGGGATCGGGCCCCAGGCGCTGGTGTTGAAGAACTCGCGCCGGTTGGCCGCAGCGCCCGTGGCCAGGTCATAGTCGTAAGCGTAGATCACGTGGGCCATGCTGTCGGCGTGGTACAGCGTGGCATTGTCGGGCGACCAGCACGGCCCGTTACCTAGCGTCAGCCCGCTGTCGAGCTGGCGGATTTGCCCCTGGTCGAGCACGAACAGCCCGCCGAGCGGTTCGGCCGCCTTGCGGTGGCTGGTGCCGAACACGAAGCGACCCGCCCGGTCCACCTTGCCATCGGCCAGTTGCAGCGCCGGATTGGCCGGTTCCATCAGCGCTACGGGGGTGACAGCGCCGCTGGCGAAATCGAGCGCATGGATGCCATCGACCAGCGCCACGATCGCCCCGCCCTGCTTCCGCAGGGCCATCGAACCGATCATGTCCGGCACGGCCCATTCGCGGTGGTCACCCGTTTCCGGGGCCCAGCGGAAGACCTTCTTCTCCAGGATATCGATGTAATACATGGCCTGCTCGGCCACGTCCCACACCGGCCCCTCGCCCACCGAACGGCGCGGCAGGTCTGCCTTCGTGATGCGCATGACGTGTCCCCTCTCCGGCCCCAACCATAACGAGCGTTACGGTTATGGCAAGGAGGGGACGTCAGCCGCTTGTCAGACCGCCCCGTGGCAGTGCTTGTACTTGCTGCCGGAACCGCAGGGGCACGGATCGTTGCGGTTGATCGCCTGGCCTTCCCACGGATTGCCGCCCGGTGCGCCGCTAGGCATGGCCGTGCCGCCCAGCGCGCCGAACAGCGCGGGGTTGGCTTCGGACCCGTCGCGGTCACCCGAATTGTCCTCGCCGGTGAACGGATCTATGTGCCCGGTCAGGAACTCGGGCAGTTGCGGCAGCTCGCCAATCGGCGGGGGCGGCGGGGTAATGCGCAGTTCCACGTTCATCAGGATGCGCGTCACCGCCTCGCGGATGGACTCAAGCATCACCTCGAACAGGCCGAAGGCTTCCTGCTTGTATTCGTTCAGCGGCTGCTTCTGGGCATAGGCGCGCAGGAACACCACCTGGCGCAGGGCATCCAGCGTGGCCAGGTGGTCCTTCCAGTGATGGTCGAGCTGCTGCAGCAGGATGTTCTTCTCGATCATGTGCCAGCCGGACATGTCCACCCCGGCCAGCTTGGCCTGCATCTTCTCCTCGGCGAGGGCCTGCAGCCGCTCGTCGATCAGGTCGGGTTCCACCGCGTCTTCCTGCAGCCAGTCGTCGATCGGCGGCTCCATGCCCAGCACATCGCGCACGCGGGCCTTCAGGCCTTCCACGTCCCACTGTTCGGGATAGGAATCGGGCGGGCACGTGCTGGCGACAATGGCGTTGATCGTGTCGGTCCGCATGTCGGCCACCACGTCGTCCACCTTGTCGGCATCCATGATCTCGGCGCGCTGCTCGTAGATCACCTTGCGCTGGTCGTTCATCACGTCATCATACTGCACGACCTGCTTACGCATTTCGTAGTTGCGCGCCTCCACCTTCTTCTGCGCGGTCTCGATGGCCTTGCTGAGCCACTTGGAGCCGATCGCCTCGCCGTCGGCCAGGTTGCTGTTCATCATCTTGGCGAACAGCGTGTCCGGCCCGAAGATGCGAAGCAGGTCATCCTCCAGGCACAGGTAGAACCGGCTCAGGCCCGGATCGCCCTGGCGGCCCGAGCGGCCACGAAGCTGGTTGTCGATGCGGCGGCTTTCATGCCGTTCGGTGCCCAGCACGAACAGGCCGCCGGCCTGCTTAACGCGCTCGCGTTCCTCGGCCACTTCAGCCTTGATCCGCTCGATTCCGGCCTCGCGCTCGGGCCCCTCGGGCACGTCGCGCAGTTCGTCCTCGATGCGGAATTCCACGTTGCCGCCCAACTGGATATCGGTACCACGACCGGCCATGTTGGTGGCGATTGTCACCGCACCGATGCGGCCCGCCTGGGCCACGATGTGGGCTTCCTGTTCGTGGAAACGGGCATTCAGCACCGCGTGCTTGACGCCTTCCTGGTGCAGGAACTTGCTCAGCAGTTCGCTCTTCTCGATGGAGACGGTGCCCACCAGCACCGGCTGGCCGATTGCGTTCTTCTCGGCAATCGCCTTGGCGATGGCCTGGAACTTGTCCATCGTGTTCTTGTAGAACTCGTCCTCCTCGTCGATGCGGGCGACAGGCTTGTTGGTGGGGATTTCCACCACGTTCAGCTTGTAGATGTCCCAGAATTCAGCCGCCTCGGTGGCCGCTGTGCCGGTCATGCCGGACAGTTTGGGGTACATGCGGAAATAGTTCTGGTAGGTGATCGAGGCCATCGTCTGGTTCTCGGGCTGAATGGCCACGCCTTCCTTCGCCTCGACCGCCTGGTGCAGGCCGTTGGACCAGCGCCGCCCGTCCATCATGCGGCCGGTGAACTCGTCGATGATGATGACCTTGTCGTCCTTGACGATGTAGTCGGTATCCAGCTTGAACAGCTTCACCGCCTTCAGCGCCTGGTCGAGGTGGTGGACCACCAGGGTGTTCTCCACGTCGTAGAGGTTCTCCGACTGGAGCAGGCCGGCGGCATAGAGGCGGCGCTCGATCTCCTCGTTGCCTTCCTCGGTCAACTGGACGTTGCGGGCCTTCTCGTCGACCTCGTAGTATTCTTCCTCCAGCGCCTTCACCACGGCATCGAGGGCGAGGTACAGGTCGCTCTTGTCGTCGGTCGGGCCAGAGATAATCAGCGGGGTGCGCGCCTCGTCCACCAGGATCGAGTCCACCTCGTCGACGATGGCATAGTTGAAGGGGCGCTGGACCATGCGGTCGCGCTCGCTCTTCATGTTGTCGCGCAGGTAATCGAAGCCGAATTCGCTGTTCGTGCCGTAGGTGATGTCCGCAGCATAAGCATCGCGCCGCTCATGTTCCTGCATGTTTGGCACAACCACGCCCACGGTCAGGCCCAGCCACTGGTGCAACTGGCCCATCCATTCGGCGTCGCGCCGCGCCAGGTAGTCGTTCACCGTCACCACGTGGACGCCCTTGCCCTCGATGGCGTTGAGATAGGTGGCCAGCGTTGCCACCAGCGTCTTGCCCTCGCCCGTGCGCATTTCGGCAATCTCGCCGCGGTGGAGCACGATGCCGCCCACCATCTGCACGTCGAAGTGGCGCATCCCCAGCACGCGCTTCGATGCCTCGCGCACGGTGGCGAAGGCTTCGGGCAGCAGGTCATCCAGCGTCTGCCCTTCGGCCAGCTTCATGCGGAACTTGGCGGTCTGCGCCTGCAGCTCGGCATCCGAGAAATCCTCGAGCTGGCTTTCCATCGCATTGATGCGGGCGATGATCTTGTCGAGGCTGCGGACGTAACGGTCGTTGGACGAACCGAGGATGGTCTTGGCGATTTTCTGCCACATGGGGGCGAATCCTGTCGTGATATGGAGTGGGGGCCGCGCAAGCAGGCGGCCCGGTAAACGCGGGAAGCTGGAAATGGAGCCCGGCGGGCTATTCGTGGGCGCGATCGGCCTGCAGCATCACCGCGGGGGTCTGGATCAGGATCACCGGGCGCTGACGCACTGTATCGCGACGTTCGGCCCGGCGCGGCGCAGTGGCCTGCGCGGCAACCGAGGCATCGGCCTCGACCGAAACCAGCCCGCCCTGCTCGGCCACCTGGACCGCGCGCGCACCCAGGTCGAGCGCCTGCACCGGCGCGACCGTGGCGGTCAGCCCCGTGAGAACGGCAAGCAGGGTGAGCAACTGGCGAAGCATCGGGGTCCCAGATAGCGAACTATTCGCACATGTCTACGTGGGGTGCGTTACTTTGCGCTGAACATTGAGTGATTGTCGCACGGCAGCAACCCGATTATCGGGCCGGACCATGGATATCGCCACTTCGCCGCTCGCCCTGCCCTTCCCCGCAATGCCCGCCATCGGCGGCGTGACGCTGCGCGTGGCGCGGGCGCGCTACAAGGCGTGGGACCGGGCCGACCTGACCTATGCCGAACTGGCCCCCGGCACCGCGCTGGCGGGCGTGTTCACCCGTAACGTGTGCTGCTCCACCGAGGTGGAAATGGGGCGCGAGAGCGTGGCTGGCGGCGCGGCGCGGGCGCTGGTGGTCAATGCGGGCAATTCCAACGCCTTCACCGGCTATCGCGGGCGCGAGGCGGTGGAGCAGATCACCGCGCAGGTGGCAGCACACCTGGGCTGCTCGCCCGCCGAGGTGCTGGTCAGCTCCACCGGCGTGATCGGCGTGCCCCTGCCCAAGGACAAGGCGCGCGAGGGCGTGGCAGCGGCACTGACGGCCGAGCCATGCGGCTGGGAAGATGCCGCGCGCACCATCGGCACCACCGATACCTTTGCCAAGGGTGCCACCGTCTCCGCCATGATCGGCGATGTGAAAGTGACGCTGAACGGTATCATCAAGGGCAGCGGCATGATCGCCCCCGACATGGCGACCATGCTGGGCTATATCTTCACCGATGCGGCGGTTTCGCCCGCTTTCCTGCAGGCCTGCCTGCCTGCCGCCAATGCCGGCACCTTCAACTGCATTACCGTGGACAGCGATACCTCCACCAGCGACACGGTGCTGGCCTTCGCCACGGGTGCGGCGGGCAATGCCGTGCTGGAAGGGCAGGACAGCCCCGGCGCAGATGCCTTCATGGCCGCGATGCAGGATATCTGCCGCCAACTTGCCCACCTGGTGGTGCGCGACGGCGAAGGGGCGCAGAAGTTCATCGCCATCACCGTGACCGGCGCGGTGAGTGACGAGAGCGCGCGGATCGTGGGCCTGGCCATCGCCAACTCGCCGCTGGTCAAGACCGCGATTGCCGGGGGCGATGCCAACTGGGGCCGCGTCGTCATGGCCGTGGGCAAGGCCGGGCAACCGGCGGACCGTGACCGGCTGTCGATCGCTTTCGGCGGCGTGTGGGCGGCCAAGGATGGCCTGCCGCTGGCCGATTACGACGAGGCCCCCGTGGCCGCGCACCTGGCCGGGCAGGAAGTGGAGATCACCGTTGATCTGGGCCTGGGCGAAGGCCGCGCCACGGTATGGACCTGCGACCTGACGCATGGCTACATCGCCATCAACGCGGACTATCGCTCGTGACCGACATCATGGCCTTCCACGCCGCCGTCGAAGGCCTGATGCGCGAGGTCAGCCAGAAGGCAATCCTGCCGCGCTACCAGCAACTGAAGGCCGGCGAGGTGGAGGACAAGGGCGGCAATGATCCCGTCACCGTGGCCGACCGCGAGGCCGAGGCCATGCTGGCCGAAGGGCTGGCAAGGATCATCCCCGACCTGCCATTCGTGGGCGAGGAAGCCGCCCACGCCGACCCGTCGATCATGGCGCGCCTGGCGGGCGATTGCTGGATCGTCGATCCGCTGGACGGCACCCGCAATTTCGCCACCGGCAAGCCGCCGTTCGGCATCCTGGTGGCCATGGCCAGCGGGGGCGTAGCGCACACCGGGTGGATCCTCGACTGTCTCACCGGCCGCTTCTGCGTGGCGCACAAGGGCCAGGGGGCGTTTGTGAATGGCGAGAAGGTGCAGGCGCGCAGCACCGGCGGGGACCGGCCGGTGGCGGCGATCAGCCTGCTGTTCATGGACCCGGCCAAGCGCGCGGCGGTGATGGACCACGTCAACCCGCACTACCGGCTGGTCGACGTGCCCTATTGCGCGGCGGAACAGTATCCCCGGCTGGCGCTGGGCGAAAACGACGTGTCACTATTCGAAAAGACGCTGGCCTGGGACCATGCGGCTGGCGTGCTGTGGCTGAACGAGGCCGGCGGCAAGGCTGCGCGACCCGACGGCTCACCCTATCGCGTGGACGGGGCAACCCACGGCGGCCTGATCGGCGCCGCCAGCCCCGCCCTGTGGGACGAGATGGCGGCGCGGATGGCGGCTCTTTAGAGGACGCTTTCGATCCAGCCCTTGAGCTGGCTCTTGGGCGCGGCGCCCAGCTTGTGGGCCACGGGCTTGCCACCTTTGAACAGCACCAGCAGCGGGATCGACTGCACGCCGATCTGGGCCGGCACTTCGGTGCTTTCCATGATGTCCATCTTGGCGATGGTCAGCTTGTCGGCCAGCTCCTCGCTGATCTCCTCCAGCGCGGGGGCGATCATCTTGCAGGGGCCGCACCAGTCGGCCCAGAAATCGACCAGCACGGGCTTGTCGGACTGCAGCACATCTGCGGCGAAGCTGGCATCGGTGACGGACTTGGTGGCCATAACGGCATAACTCCTGCTTTGTTGCGGCCAATCTAGGCAGCATGGCGCAATCGGCAATGCCCCGGCGGCTTAGGAATCCTGCGGATCGGCCAAGCGCGGCTTGTTGGCCGCCAGGATATCCCCCGGAATCGCGATCAGTTGCGGGGTCTGGGTGTAGAGCACTGCCGCCTCCACCCGCTTGCCGGGGAAGATCACCGCCAGCGCGGCGGCATAGGCGCCCATCTGTTTCAGTACCGATTCGGGCATCTCCGCCAGCGATGCCGGCGGACGGCGAGCGGTCTTGAAATCGGCGACGAGAACGCGGCCTTCCTGCACCAGCAGCCGGTCCGCCGTGCCGGCGATCACCTGCCCGTCCACCGTGGCGGCCAGCGGCACTTCGGCCAGGGCATCGGGGCCGAACAGCGCGGCCCAGTCCGGGTGGGCCAGTACGGCGAGCGCACGGGTGAGCATATCGTCCCGCTCCGCCTGGTCGAGATCGCCGGCCTGCCGTGCCAGCCAGGCGCGCGCTGCTTCCTCGCGCCGCCCCGCCGCCACATCGGGCAGGCGTTCCAGCAGGCTGTGCAGCAGCACGCCCCGGCGGGCGGCCACGGCGGCAATCTCGGGCGGCAGCGGGGGGTCGGCACCCCGCTCCTCGCCAGCGGACGAAGGGGCAAGCGGGCGCGGCGGGCGCGGTTCGGGGCCGATGGGGGCGGTGGCCCAGGCGGGCAGCGGCGGCAACTGGTCTCTCGCTGCGGTGCCGGTGCGCGACAGCGGCGGGGCGCGGTGGCCGCGTTCCTGCCGTGCGCCCCACAGGTCGTCATGCAGCGCATCGGGCGGGAACAGCGGAGCGAGGCGCGCATACCAGCTATCGGCTGCCGGCTCCTTCTCGCGCTTGCCCAGCGCGCCGCCGATAAAGAGTGCTTCCTCGGCCCGGGTCATCGCCACGTAGAGCAGGCGCCAGTGCTCTTCCAGTTCCGCCGCCCTGGCCTTCTCTTCCTCCTCGGCAATGCGGCCTTGCTTCTCCTCCTTGCGCAAGGGAGGCAGCGGCACGGGAACGCCGCCACCACCGGGCAGTTCCTCGGCCAGTTCCAGCGAAACCCCGCGCCCTTTCGCGGGATCGCCGGTGGCATCGGCCAGGATCACGATGGGGGCTTGCAGGCCCTTGGAGCCGTGCACGGTCATCACCCGCACCAGCCCGCCGCCCTCGCCCGCCTCGCGCTTCAGCTCGCCCTCGCCCGCGTCGAACCAGTGAAGGAAACCCGCCAGCGACGGGGTGTAGCCCGCCGAAAAGGCCAGCGCGGCGTTGAGCAGTTCATCGATCGGGTCGTTCGCCTCCTGCCCCAGCCGCGCGGTCAGCTTCGCGCGCGCCTGCCACGGCCCCACCAGCATCCAGTGAAGCAGGGCCTGCGGCGGCTCGAAATCGGCGATCGCCAGCAGGTCGCCCAGCATGGCCACCGCCGCTGCCGCCTGCGGGTGGGCAGAGCCGCGCAGGTGATCCCACAGGCTGCCTTTCTCGCGCCAGCCAAGATCGAGCAGGTCCTGCTGGCTCCAGCCGAACACGGGGGAAACCAGCAGCGCGGCAAGGCTGAGGCTGTCTCCCGGCTGGGCGGCAAAGCGTAAGGCCGCCATCAGGTCCTTCACCGCCAGCGGCGCGCCCAGCCGCAGCCGGTCAACCCCCGCCACGGGCACTCCGGCGGCATAGAGGCGCGCGACGATCAGCCCGGCCAGCTCGCGGCGTTTCCGCACCAGCACCATCACATCGCCCGGCCCCGCGTTGCGGTGCCTGCCCTTAACTAGCGGGAAGCCGTGATCCATCCACCTGCGCACCTGCGCGGCGATCCGGTCGGCCATGCGCCGCTCGGGGGCGGAGAGCCAGGTCTCGGTGCCCTCCTCGCCACCGTCTTCGGCGGCCTCCTCATCCTCCTCCACCGCGAGAACGGGCCGCCACAGGGTGACGAGGCCGGGACGGTTCGCGTCACCCACGTGGGGCGGCGGCACTTCGCGCAGGCCGAAGGTTTCGGGGCCTATGGCGGTGATCGCATCGTTGACCACGTTGAGCACGTCCTGCGCGGTGCGGAACGACTGGTCCAGCCCCACGTCCACCAGCCGCCGCGCATCCAGCGGCAGGCGCGCCCGGGCCACGTTCTGCGCCCGCACATCCAGCAGTTCGGCATAGCGGGCCTTGGCCTGGGCAAAGTTCTCCGGGCTGGTGCCCTGGAAGCGGAAGATCGCCTGCTTGTAATCGCCCACCACGAACAGCGTGCGCAGGCGCTGGCCCCGCTGGCCAAGGCCGGTAAAGAACTCCTCGGTCAGCGCGGTGACGATATCCCACTGCGCGGCATTGGTATCCTGCGCCTCGTCGATCAGCACGTGGTCGAACTGGCGGTCCAGCTTGTAGCGGATCCATTCGCCCAGGCCCGGCGTGCCCAGCAGCGCGGCGGCCTGGCGGATCAGGTCATCGAAATCGACCAGCCCCTCGCGCGCCTTGGCCTCGTCCCACGCCAGCGCATAGCGGCGGCCCACCTCCAGCGCGGGGGTGAGAAAATCGGCAAGGTCGCACAGGGCCTGCTGGCTCACGATTGCCTGGAGCGAGGCCAGCAGGTCCGCTCCGGTGGCGTCGATACCGGGCGCAACCTTGGCGATGTTCTTGAAATACTTGAGCTCGCCCTCCTTGTTGAACAGGGCGTCCGCCAGCTTGCCCGCCTCGCCCAGCCGGGCGGCGGCATCCTGCGCCAGCCAGCGATCGATCGCCTCGATATAGCTGCGGCCCGATGCGGCACCCCAGGCGTGATAGGCATCGGCCACCTGCTTCAGGGCGGCGCAATCGAAGGTGTTGTCGCTGCACCATTCGGCCAGTTCCTCGCGCGTGGCCTCCGCAGCCAATCCGATCAGGCGCTTGACCCGCTCCGCCATTGGCGGCTGCCACGATCCGGGGCCGAACCAGGCGGCGCGGGCGCTGGCGCAGCGGTCCAGCCAGGCACGGGTGCCATCGGGGCCAAGGCGCAGGGAGAGGCCCTCAAGCCGGGCGAGAGCGGCCTTGTCGCCCAGTTCATCCCACTCCGCCAGCAGGTCCACCAGCACCCGCTGGCCCAGCAGCACGCGGTCGCGGTCTTCCATCGGGCGGGTGCCGGGTTCCAGCCCCGCTTCCTCCGGGAAGGCGCCCAGCAGCCATTGCGAGAAGGCGTGGATGGTATCGATGCGCAGGCCGCCGCCGGGGCAATCGAGCACGCTGGCGAACAGGGTGCGAGCGTGGGCCTTGGCAGCATCATCCGTCGGCGCGCCGATGGCATCGAGCTGGCCCCACAGTTCGGCATCGCTCAGCCGCACCCAGCTTGCCAGCACCTGGTTGACCCGATCGGCCATCTCCGCCGCGCCGGCCTTGGTGAAGGTGAGGCACAGGATGTTTTCCGGCCGCACGCCGGGTTCCAGCAGCAGGCGCAACACGCGGGCGGAAAGCACCTGCGTCTTGCCGGTGCCAGCGCTGGCCGACAGCCACACGCTGTCGCGCGGGTCCACCGCCGCCCTCTGGTTGCCCAGCAGGGGATAGACCTTGCCGCTCACTGCCCGTCCCCCTCGCGGCCTAGCCATTCCTCCAGCCGCATCAGGTGGTCGAATTCGGTATAGACCACGGCATCGGGGTTGAGGCGGGCGGTGAAGCCCTCGTCACCCAGGATCCACTTGTCGAGCGCCTCGTCCAGATGGTGCTGGGCCTGCGGCAGGAACTGCTCCGGCTCGATCCCGCCGCGCTTGCGGCCCACTTTCAGCGGGGTGGTGATCTTGCCGAAGCCGGTCTCGCTCTCGGCATTGCGACCAAGGCTCCAGTATTCGAACGCCGCGGGCCGCCCCGCGATGTTCTCGAACGCGCCGCGCTGCGCCAGCAGGGCCAGGGTGCCAAGCTGCATGGCGAAGCCCTGCTCTACCTGGGCATCGCCGGGGGCCTTGCCCGTCTTGTAGTCGACAATGGCCAGCGTGCCGTCGGCCAGCCGGTCGATCCGATCCGCCTTGCCGGTCAGCACCAGCCCGCGATAGTCCAGCCGCCCGGCCTTCTCCCACGCGATCGGCCGGCGGCCTTCTGCCCCCTCCACCTCGGCTTGCACCCAGGCCAACGCGCGCAACAGGCGCGGCCGCCACAGGGCGCGCATCACCGGGTGGGCGTCCATCTCGACCAGGTGCCGGTCGGCCAGGGCCTCCATGCTGCCCCGGCCCTCGTGCCAGTCCTGCAGGATCGCGTGGGCCAGTGTCCCCTGCCAGGCGGCGGTGGGCTGCGCGTCCAGCAGGTCGAGCTGCTTCAGGCCCAGCACCTTCTGGGCATAGAACTGGTAGGGGTCCGACCGCAGCCGGTCGAGCGTGGTGACCGATAGCTCCTTGCCCCGCCGCTGGTGCGGTGCCGGGCGGGGAGACGGACGCGGATGCCAGGGCACGGTAAGGCGACGGTCGATGGAACGGGCCAGGGCAACCGACTCCGCGTCCTCATGTCGCTTGTAGAGGTCATCACCCAGCAGCGCCCGTACGCGCAGCCAGAAGCGGCTGGCGATGGCCGGGCCGCCCGCTTCGCGCCGCGCGCGGCTGAGCACCACTTGCGGCGCCCCCAGCGCGCCGGCCAGGTCATGCGCGGCAAGGCCAATGCGGAAATCAGCCCCCGGTACGCCCAGCACCCGCAGGATGGCCGGGGCCAGCACCGGATCGCTGGCAGGGGCAGCAGGCCAGGTGCCTTCGTTCAGGCCGCCGCAGATGACCAGGTCGGCCCGGGTCATGCGCGCCTCCAGCAGGCCATAGATCGCCACGCGCGGATGGCCGCCATAGGGCGGGCGCACCGCCTCGCGGTCCATCGCATCGCGCAGGGCAGCCGGCAGATCTTCACGACCCAGCGTAAGGCCGGTGAGGCGGGCATTTTCGCGCAGCGTCTCCACGAAGCGGGCCAGCGCGCGCCCGTCTGCCTCGGCCCACAGCGACAGGCCGCACAGCGTCTCCCCCGCGCGCACCAGCAGGTCCAGCGCCTGGGCCAGCGGCAATTCGTCCACGCTGTCCAGCAGCGGCTCCAGGACCGGCACAACCCCCACCCACCACTCGGCCACGCCCGCCTCGTGCGCCTTGTCGGCAAGGGCCGCGAGCCCCGCCTGCGGTCGCGGTCCGCGCAGTTTCAGGTCCAGCGCCCGGGCGGCGCGTAGCCAGCCTTCGCGGTCCCCCTCGCGCTTGACCAGCGGGTGGCCCAGCAGCGCCATCAGCGGCACCGGCGCGGCCTGTTCGGCGGCAACTTCTGCCAGCAGCAACAGCAGGCGGCCCGCCGCAGTCTGCGCCAGGGGGCGACCGGCTGAATCGTCCACCACCACGTTCCAGCGCCGCAGGTGCTGCACCACCCGGCCGGCCAGCCCGCGATCAGGGGTAACCACGGCCACCCGCTTTTCAGGCTCGGCCAGGGCCTGCCGCACCAGCAGGGCGATGGCCTGCGCTTCCTCCTCTGGGTGGGCGCTTTCCATCAGCCGCACGCCCGCAAGGCTGCGCCTCTCGGGCTTCAGGTCCGCCCAGGCGCGACTGGCCAGCGGCGGCAGGAACAGGCTGGCGATGGCGTGGCTGCGTTCGGGCGGAGCGGCGGCCATCCCGGCGCGGTGCCAGGCCCGCACCTCGCCCCGCGCAATGCCCATGCGGTTCAAGAGAACCTTCAGGTGATACTGCGGGTGGGTAACGGCATCGCCCTTGGCAAAGGGCCCTTCCTCACCCGGGGCTCCCGCTGCGCCGAGCTCGTCCCACACGGCTTCGGGAAGCGTCAGGTCCAGGTCGGGCAGGATCACCGCGCCATTGGGCAAATCGGCTATGGTGCGCAGCAGGTGGGCCAGCGCTGGCGCGGCGCTGGTAACCCCGGCGGCCACGATCGGCCCCGGCGGCGGGCTTTCCCGCAGCCGCGCCGCCGCTGCCCGGAACAGCAGGTTGCGCCGGGTGGCGGCATCCACCTGCCCGCGCTCCTCCAGCTCGCCCAGCCAGGCCTGCTGCACGGCGATGAAGGTCTTGAGCGCGCCCACCCAGTGCTCTGCCATATCGGGCACCAGATCGAGCACCTCCGGCTCCCACAAGGCCTCAGGCCGCACTTCCTCGGCCAGCAGGCGGTCCATCACCTGCCCGGTGGCAAAGGCCAGGTTGAGCAGGGCGCTGCCTTTGGGCGCCTTGTCGCCCCGCGCATCGCGCACCAGTTCGGCCAGGCGCAGCCAGCGAAAGACCGGATCCACCGCCGGCGGCACGTCCAGCCCGGCACCCATGCTGTCGATCAGCGGGCCCAGCGTCTCGTCCAGGTCAAGGTCGCCCACCACCACCATGCGCGGCAGCAGCAGGCCCTGCTGCCCCGCCGCGCCATAGTGGCGCACGAAAGCCTCCTGCATGGTGCGCGCCGCGCGGGTGCTGGGCAGCAGCAGGGTCAGCCGGGCAAGGCCGAAGCCCGGCTCGGCATACCGGGGCACCAGCCCGGCCACCAGCGCATCGGCAAAGCCCCGGTGGGCGGCGATGGAATAGACGGCAGGCCGTTCCCCGGCCACGTCAGCTTCCCTCGGCCAGCGCGGCCTCGGTGGGTTTGATCGCCTGCGGAGTGCCCACTTCGAACCAGCGCCCGGTAAAGGCCACGCCGAACAGCCGCCCTTCGGCAATCGCCCTGTCCCACAGCAGGTTGGTGGAGAACGGGCCGGTGGGCGCATCGCGCAGCAGCCGGTGGCTTACAAGCTGGATGCCGGTGTATATATAGGGCGCGATGCGGCCGGATCGGCGGCGGGTCAGTTGCCCCAGCGGCCCCATGTGGAAATCGCCCTTGCCGGGAAAATTCATCGCCCCCTTGTGCGGCACCAGCAGCAGCAGGGCGTCCATCTCCGCCGGGTTCCAGCGCTCGGACAGGTCCAGCAGGGCGTTGCGCGGGCCATCCAGCCACAGGTTGTCGCTGTTCACGCAGAAGAACGGATCGGGCAGCAGCCCTTGCGCCTTCACCATGCCGCCGCCGGTTTCCAGCAGCAGGTCGCGCTCATCGGAGATGGTGACGGCGGGCACGGTGCGCCGCTTCAGGTGGTCCTGCAGCAGGTCGGCCAGATAGTGCACGTTGACCACGGCGCGGGCCACCCCGGCCTCGGCCAGCCTGTCCAGCGCGTGGTCGATCAGCGGCTTGCCGGCCACGCGCACCATCGGCTTGGGCTGGGTGGCGGTGAGCGGGCGCATCCGCTTGCCCAGGCCCGCGGCCATGACCATTGCCGTGTCGGAGGCGAGTGCAGTCATGCGGCTTCGCCCAGTCCCGCCCCCTGGCGTTCGCGCCATTCGGCCGGAACATTGGCATCGAACCAGCGCGCCACGGGTGCCAGGGCGGGATGCGCCAGGTCACGCTCCATCGCCGCCCACACCCGCGGGATCATCGGCAGGTAGCGCGGCTTGCCGTCACGCTGCCACAGGCGGGTGAAGATGCCGACGATCTTGGCGTTGCGCTGCGCGCCCAGCACCGCGTAGTCGGCGTGAAAATCGGCATCTACGCCAGCCTTGGTGACGTAGCGGTCGATCATGTCCTGCTCCAGCTCCTCGCTCACGTCGCGCCGTGCATCCTGCAGCAGGCTGACAAGGTCATAGGCCACGTGGCCCACCAGCGCGTCCTGGAAATCGATGATCCCCTGTTCGCCATCCGGCAGCAGCATGATGTTCTCGGCGTGGTAATCGCGCAGCACGGTTACGCCGGGTTGCTGGCGGGCGAGCAGGGGCGCAAGCACCTCCTTCCACGCGGCATCGTGCGCCGCCGTGTCTACCGTGATGCCCGCAGCGGGGCAGAACCATTCGGTAAACAGCCGCACCTCGCGCAGGTATACTGTCATGTCATAGGGTTCGAACGGCCCCGGCGGGCACTTGTGAAGCGTGACCAGCGCATCCACCGCCTTGCGATAGGTGGCATCCTCCGCAGCCGGGTTCAGGTCCAGCCAGTCGCGCATCCGGTCGTTGCCGAAGTCCTCGATCAGCACCCAGCCCTGCGCGGCATCCTCGGCCAGGATGGCGGGCGCGCGCAGGCCCTGGTCCAGCAGCCAGTGGCCCACGTGCAGGAACGGCGCAGGGTCTTCGTGCGGCGGCGGCGCGTGCATCAGCATCGCGGTTTCACCATCGCGCACCAGCCGGAAATAGCGGCGGAAGCTGGCGTCACCCGGCAGCGGCTGCACCTGTGCCCCGCTCCAGCCAGCGCTGGCGATGAACGATTCGAGCCCGGCGGGCAGGTCTGCACTCATGGCATGCGCCCTAGCCAATCGGGCCCGCCAAGGGCAACCGCCCGGCGGCCATTTGCGGTGGATTCCAGCGTGATCGACAGGCCCCCCGCCTCATGCCCGAAGCCGCCGGCATGGTCGGGCCATTCGGCCAGCAGCACGGCCCCTTCGCGGTAATCGTCCAGTCCCAGCTCCGCCGCCTCGCGCGGGTGCTCCAGCCGGTAGAAGTCGGCATGGACCAGGGGGGGCGAGAGGTGGTCGTAGGTCTCGACGATGGTGAAAGTGGGGCTTGGCACCTCGCCCGCATGGCCCAGGGCGGCGATGATCGCGCGCGCCAGCGTGGTCTTGCCTGCGCCCAGATCACCGCGCAGTTCCACCACGTCCCCCGCCCGCAGCCGCGCGGCAATGCGCGCGCCAAAGGCATCGACCGCAGCGAGATCGTGCAGGTCGACGGTCAGCACGGCAGGGTGATGGTGGCGGTGGTGCCGGCGCCCCGCTCGCTCTGGATATCCAGCCGCCCGCCATGGGCCTCGACCAGTTGCCGGGCCAGCGGCAGGCCCAGCCCGCGCTGTTCCTTGCCGCTGCCATCCTTGGACAGGGCATAGCCTTCCAGCGCCCGCGCCAGATCGCCTGGGCGCATGCCGGGGCCGTTGTCGGAAATGACGATCCGCACGGAATTCTTGCGGCGGGACAGCGCCATCAGGATGCGGCCGTTCTTGGCGGGCACGGCGGCGATGGCGTTATCCAGGATATTGCCGATGGCGCGGCCAAGCTGGCGCCGGTCGGCCATCACCTGCCCTGCCCCCTTGTCGCCGCGCAGGTCAAGCTGGGCCTTCTTCGACTCGATCGCGTCCTCGCGCTCGCGCACGATGCGGGTGACGAAAGGCAGCAGGTCGATGGCCTCGGTCGCCATCGGCAGCAGGCCGGCCTCGCTCTGCGTCAGGTCCAGCACGCTTTCGATCTGCGCGGTCAGCCGCTGTACGCTGGTGAGGATGGCGTTGACGTAATCCTTGCCCTGCTCGCTCAGCTCCCCCGCCACGCCCGATTGCAGCAGCTCGGCAAAGCCGCCGATAGAGGTGAGCGGGGTGCGGAATTCGTAGCTCATGTTGGCCAGGAACCGCGTCTTCACCGCGTCCGCTTCCTCCAGCGCGGTATTGCGTTCGCGCAGGGCGGCCTCGGCCTTGGTGCTGTCGGTCACGTCCAGCACGGTCAGCAGGCTGTTGCCATCGGGCAGCGGTACTCCGGCGAATTCCAGCGTGCGCCCGTCGCTCAGCAAAACGCGCCCGCCGCGCTGCTTGCGCTCCAGCGTGGCCAGGCGGACGACTTCGCCGATGGCGGCACGCTGGCCGGGACGGGCGAGCACCTGGGTGATCTTGTCCAGCAGGGCATCGATATGCGGGTGATCGTCGAGGAATTCGGGCTCGATTCCCCAGATCTCGGGAAAGCGGCGGTTCCACAACTGCACCCGGCCATCGGGCGCAAATACGGCCAGCGATTCGAACAGGCTGTCGAAGGTGGCAGTGCGGGTGCGCAGCAGGGTGTCGCGCGTGGCGGACAGGGCAAGCTGCTCGCTGCGGTCTTCGGCCACCAGCACCAGCCCGCCATCGGGCATCGGCTGGGCCAGGATGCGCAGGTGCATGCCATCGGGCAGGGTCCAGCTATCCTCGGTGGGAGAATCCTTGCGGAACCACGAAGCCAGCTCGCGCCGCCAGGCGGGAAAATCGCGCACCTCGGGCAGGCGCGCCCGATCCCGCGCGATATCCAGCACGCGGTCGAAATCGGGCTGGTCGATCTGCACCGCTGCCGGCAGGCTGAACAGGCGCAGGAAGGGCTGGTTGGCAAAGGCAAGCCGCCGGTCCTGGTCGAACTGGGCCACGCCCATCGAGAACAGGTCCAGCATCGATCGCTGGGCGTCCTGGAAGGCGCGGAAGGCGCGGCCCTGCTCCTCCATTTCCTCGATATCGACGGCATAGCCGGCAATCCCGTCATCCCCCAGCGGCAGGTCGCTGACCCGCATGCTGCGGCGCTGGTTGGCGATGGTGGCCTGCACGATCCGCTCGATCGGCAGGTGCCGGTCACGCGACTGGCCGGCGATCTGCGCGGCGGTGAGGCCGTCCACCGGCTCGATCAGCTCGATCTGCTCACGCACCACGGCGCTGGCATCGCTGGCCTCCACCGCCTTCACATAGGCGCTGTTGACCAGGGTCAGCTTCAGGTCCGGCCCGCGGAACCACATCGGCATGGGGGCGGCCTCGATCAGGCCCACCAGCGCATGGAAATCATTGCGCGCCCGCGCCGCTTCGGTCCGCAGGCGGGCCAGTTCACCCTGGCTTTCGGAGAAATCGAACCACCACAGCAGCGCGCTGCCGGGGGCAGCCACGGCCGGATCGGCCTGCTGGCCGCGCACCGCCAGGCTCTTGCCGGAACCGCGCGGGGTCAGGACCATGCGGAACGGCGCGGCGGTCTTCTGCGTGCGGCGCACGGCTTCGCGCAGGTGCTCCACATCGTCGGGCATCAGGCCCGCGCTGCCGCCGGGGCCACCGTCGAGTTCGGACAGGAAGGCGGGCATCTTTGCCAGGCCCAGCCAGCCCGCCAGCCGGTCCGGCCCTTCCAGCCGCCCGTCACCCCGCACCACCAGCGGAATGGCCGGCGAATCGTCGATCATGCGCGCCAGGCGGCGGCTGGCCAGCCGCGCGGCCTTGGCCTGCCGCTGGCGCTTCTGCGCCGCCAGCACCATCCACACCGCGCCCAGCGTCCAGCCTGCCAGAAGCAGGCCGAGCAGTGCCAGCGCTGTGGGGCTGAATTCCATCCCAATCAGCTATGGCCACAAGGGCGCAATGGCAATGACCCACACACAGGAAAACGGGCGGTTCTTCCCGAAGAAAGAACCGCCCGCGATTTCATCACCCGAAAAGACGCTTAGTAGCGATAATGCTCCGGCTTGAACGGGCCGGACAGTGGCACGCCGATATAGTCGGCCTGCTTCTTGGAAAGCTTGGTGAGCTGCACGCCCAGCTTCTCCAGGTGCAGCGCGGCCACCTTCTCGTCCAGGTGCTTGGGCAGGATGTGGACTTCCTTGGTGTAGTCATGCCCGCGCTGCCACAGCTCGATCTGGGCCAGCACCTGGTTGGTGAAGGAACAGCTCATTACAAAGCTGGGGTGGCCGGTGGCGCAGCCCAGGTTTACCAGGCGGCCCTGGGCCAGCACGATGATGCTCTTGCCATCGGGGAAGGTCACCAGGTCGGTGCCCGGCTTGATTTCCTTCCAGGTATAGTTGCTCAGGGCGGCGATCTGGATCTCGGAGTCGAAGTGGCCGATGTTGCACACGATGCTCATCGGCTTCATCGCCATCATGTGTTCGGCGGTGATCACGTCCTCGTTGCCGGTGGCGGTGACGAAGATGTCGCAGCGCTTCACGGCCTCTTCCATGGTGACCACTTCGTAGCCTTCCATGGCCGCCTGCAGGGCGCAGATCGGGTCGATCTCGGTCACCATCACGCGCGCGCCGCCCTGGCGCAGCGAATCGGCGCTGCCCTTGCCCACGTCACCGAACCCGGCCACGCAGGCCACCTTGCCGGCCAGCATCACGTCGGTCGCGCGGCGGATCGCGTCGACCAGCGATTCCTTGCAGCCATACAGGTTGTCGAACTTCGACTTGGTCACGCTGTCGTTCACGTTGATGGCCGGGAACGGCAGCTTGCCGTTCTTGGCGATCTGGTACAGCCGGTGGACGCCGGTGGTAGTTTCCTCGGACACGCCGCGGATGTTCTTGACGCTCTGGGTCAGGTAGCCGGGCTTGCGGGCCAGGAATTCCTTCAGCGCGCGGACGAACTCGATCTCCTCGGCGTTCGACGGCTCGAACAGCTCCTCGCCCGCTTCCACGCGTGCGCCCCACAGGGCGAACATGGTGGCATCGCCGCCATCGTCCAGGATCATGTTGCAGGTTTCATCATCGCCCCAGTCGAAGATGCGGCCGACATAGTCCCAGTATTCGGCCAGGCTCTCGCCCTTCACCGCGAACACCGGAATGCCGGCAGCGGCGATGGCGGCGGCGGCGTGATCCTGGGTGGAGAAGATGTTGCAGGTGGCCCAGCGCACATCGGCGCCCAGTTCCACCAGCGTCTCGATCAGCACGGCGGTCTGGATGGTCATGTGCAGCGAGCCGGTGATCCGCGCACCGCGCAGCGGCTTGGCCGCGCCGAATTCGTCGCGCAGGGCCATCAGGCCCGGCATCTCGGTTTCGGCGATGTTGATCTCGTCACGGCCGAATTCGGCCAGGGCGATGTCCTTGATGATATAGTCGTTGGCAGCAGCAATGGTGGCCACGGTCACTTCTCCGGTCAGTGGTCTGGGGTGAAGCGTCGCCGGGGCTCCATGCAACGCGTTGTTCGCAGGTGCACATAGAGGGAGCCGCCCCGGCTCACAAGCCCTTCGCTGCATGGCGCGGGCGTGCTTGCAACGGCCCGCCATGCGCCTATCTCTAGGCAGCCATTCACAGCAAGGATCACTCTGATGACGATTTCCAAAGGCGACAAGCTGCCCGACGTGCAACTGGTGAAGGTCACCGCCGACGGGCCGGACAAGGTGCAGAGCGCCGATTACTTCGCCGGCAAAAAGGTCGCCCTGTTCGCCGTGCCGGGGGCTTTCACCCCCACCTGCTCGGCCAAGCACCTGCCGGGCTATGTCGAGAAGGCAGCCGACCTGAAGGCCAAGGGCGTGGACGAGATTGCCTGCGTCTCGGTCAACGATGCCTTCGTAATGGGCGCCTGGGGCAAGGCCAGCGGTTCGGACGACGTGACCATGCTGGCCGACGGCAACGGCGATTTCGCCAGCGCTCTGGGCCTGGATGCGGACTTTTCCGGCTTCGGCATGGGCAAGCGTTCGCAGCGCTATTCGCTGATCGTGAACGACGGCGTGGTGGAAGAAGTGAACGTGGAAGGCCCGGGCGAGTTCAAGGTCTCCAGCGCCGAGCACATGCTGGGCCAGCTCTGAGACTGTTGTCCGTTACGGAACAAAGAGGGGCGGTCCGGTTCGGGCCGCCCTTTTTCGTGCGGTCAGCAAAAAATCACTTTCCTACAGCACCGGAAATGGTGCAGCCCGACTCTCGTCCGATGCGTCTGGCCAGAGCAGCGGATGGGCCATCCTCCGGCGTTTAGGCGTGCGGAGGAAATGACCGGCGCGGGCGTCCCGGCATTATGTCGAACGTTCGCACCAGGCATGGCCGCCACGCGAGTGCTGCCCTCCGTCGCGTCAATAGCTGGAGGATGGCCGCGGGCCGGCGGCAACAAATCTCGACGCGATTACCGTACCTCAAATACAAGAAGCGTCGTCGAGTCCGGGCACAGAATGCGGCAACCCCGCGCCGGTCATTTGCTCTTCCCGTCCACCCCGGCAGCCGCAGGCTGGCCGGGCTATAGGCGCGTCAGCCGTTCAGCTTTCCCATTCCACCTGCACGCCCAGGCTGTCGATATTGGGCACGAAGTTGGGGTGCGCCCGCTTGATCGGGTCGGCATCCAGGATTTTGCTTTCGCCATCGATGCTGGCGGCCACCATCAGCAGGGCAATGGCCACGCGGATGATGTAGGGGCTAGTAACCGTTGCCGGCACCAGCCGGTCCCCACCAAAGGTGATCAGGCGGTGCGGATCGCACAGCAGGGTGTGTGCGCCGAACAGGCTGAGTTCGGTGTGCCAGGTGAGGCCGCCCTCATATACCTTGTTCCAGAACATCGTCTGGCCCTTGGCCTTCACACCCAGCGCGATGAAGATCGGCAGCAGGTCGGCCGGGATATAGGGCCAGGGAGCCGCTTCCACCTTGGTGATCAGGTGGCTGGTGAAGTTGCTCTGCACCACCAGTTCGGCCGGGGCCTGGAGGCGCGACCAGCCGTCCTTGTGCTCCACGTGGGCACCGAACTTCTCGAACGTGCGGTCGATCAGCATGAAGTTTTCGGGCTGGCTGTTCCTCACGGCAATGTCACCGCCGGTCACCGCCGCCAGCGCCAGGAAGGTGGCCACCTCGTGGAAATCCTCGACGAAGGTGTAGTCGCAGCCGTGCAGCTCCACCCCGCCCTCGACCGAGACCATGCTGGTCCCCTTGCCCTTGATCCGCGCGCCCATCAGCTCAAGGAAGGCACACATCTCCTGCACGTGCGGCTCGCACGCGGCGTTGACGATCTGGCTGGTGCCCGTGGCGGTCAGCGCGGAGATGATGAAGTTCTCGGTGGTGGTGACGCTGGCATATTCCAGCCACATGCGCGTGCCTTCCACCTTGCCCTTGTTGCGGAAGACGATGTTCTTGCTCTCGAAGGTCACTTCGGCCCCGAAGGCGCGGAACACGGCCACGTGCGGATCAATCTCGCGCGCACCCAGGGTGCAGCCCTTGACCTCGTTCTCCAGCCGAGCCTCGCCCAGCCGGGCGAGCAGGCCGGGGATCATCATGATGCTGGCGCGCATCGCCTGCGGCAGGGTGGCGCGGGCCCCGGGCGAGATCGTCGAGTGGTCGATCTCCAGCGTCTTGGCCGCCTTGTCCCAGCGCACCGTGCTGCCAAGCTCGGCAAAGAAGCTGTGGATGCGGGTGACGTCGGTAATCTCGGGCACGTTGCGCAGCGTGATCGGCGCATCGGTCAGCAGCGTGGCGCACAGCACCGGCAGCACCGCGTTCTTGTTGGCCGAGGGCTCGATCCTGCCCCGCAGCGGTTGCCCGCCACGCACATAGAGTGCCGTCATGCGTAAACCTTCCAGTCCTTAAATCTCGTGCGACCCAGTCAGACCCCTGTTGGCCCGCCCCGTCAACTACCCAACAGGTCAATACCCCATCAGCTTGAGCACTTCGGCGCGGCTGCGCTCGTCACGCCGGAACAGGCCCATCACGCGGGATGTGACCATGTTGACGCCCGGCGTGCGTACGCCGCGCGCCGTCATGCAGGCGTGGCTGGCCTCGATCACCACGGCCACGCCGCGCGGCTCCAGGTGGGTCCAGATGCACTCTGCCACCTCGGCCGTCAGGCGTTCCTGGATCTGCAGCCGGCGGGCATAACCGTGCAGCACGCGGGCCAGCTTCGAAATGCCGACCACCCGGTTGGTGGGCAGGTAGGCAATCGCCGCCTTGCCGATGATCGGGGCCATGTGGTGCTCGCAATGGCTCTGGAATGGGATGTCCTTCAGCAGCACGATCTCGTCATAGCCGCCCACTTCCTCGAACACTCGCGACAGGTGGACCGAAGGATCCTCGCCATAGCCCTGGCAGTATTCCTTCCACGCGCGCGCCACGCGGGCGGGCGTATCCAGCAGGCCTTCACGCGCGGGATCGTCTCCCGCCCAGCGGATCAGCGTGCGGATCGCATCCTGCACATCGTCCGGAACAGGTGGCTTGGCGGGGAGACCAACGGGGTGGTCGTGATCATCTTGGTCGCAACTCATTGCGTTTTCGCAGCTTTCCTCTCGGCCCGACGTTCGGCGCGGCGGCGCGCCATGGCCCTCGCCCTCGCCAATAGGCTGCCCGGACGGAAAAGGCCACGCTTCTCGCTGCCGGGCGCGAATAACTCGTCGGGCCGTTCGGGATCCAGCGTCTTTCGCAGAGCGATAAGCCGCTCGATCTCGGTGTTCTCCGGCGGGTGGAAACGACGCAGGCGGCAGCCGGGCTGGCCTTCCAACGCCTCGATCAGCGCCGCCATCGAGCCGTGCTGCTCGATCCCTGCTTCCACCTCGTCCGCCGACAGGCCGGTATGCTCGGCCAGCAGGTCCAGCCGGATAGTGCGGATGGCATCAGCGGCATGGGCATTGCCGGGCCGCGCGCAGTCGATGAACACGTCACACTCGCTGTCCAGCCCCATCGAGCGGTTGTTGATGTTGGCCGAGCCGACGCGCAGCAACTGGTCGTCCACCACCATCATCTTGGCGTGGACATAGATCGGCACGTCGTCCGCCGCATACAGGGCATAGAGGCGGAAGCGGTCGTCTTCGTCCAGCGCCTCGATAGCAGCGACCAGTTCGGCGCGCGCGGTGTCCATCGCCAGGCACTCGATGAAGCCGTCGGCATTGGCCGGGTGGACCACGATCACCTCGGGCGGGTCGGGCTCGGCCAGCCGGTTCGCCAGCGCCTCGCAAACGGCGCGCGAGGCGAAGTACTGGTTCTCGATATAGATGAACTTCTGCGCCCCGGCGATCTGGCGGGCGTAGAGCTCCTCCACCTCATTGATGGCGGGACAGTCGCCGTGCTCGGCGCGGGTGCGCGAAATGCCGATCTCGACGTCGGTGAACTGGGCTTCGAGCATCTCCGGCCAGGCGCTTTCGGCCTGCGGGCGGCACCGCTCCATCGACTTGCCCCCGGCGTGGTCCCACCGCGCATGGCCGAGGTCCGCCAGGGTTACAGCAACGTCACCCTCCATCATCAGCGACATGTCGTGCCACGGGCCATAGGAGCGCCGCCCCGCCCCGCGCCGCCGCCGGTCATGCGGCAGGTGTTCGCGGGTGTCCCAGCGGGCACCGGTCATGTCAATCCCGCCGCACACGGCAAACCGCTCGTCTATCACCACGATCTTCTGGTGATGGCTACAACCGATCGGGTGCGCGGTATCGAACTTGAAATCGATCCGCTTCTTCGGCCACCAGCGCATGATATCGAGCAGCATCGAGCCGCGGGTGAAGAACGACAGCACCCCGAAGCTCCACTTGAGGATGCGCACCTCAAGCCCGGGCCGGTTGCGCACCAGCCAGGGGATGAAGCTGCCCAGCCGCCGGGGTGCCTCGCGCCGCCAGCCTTTCTCCCACCAGCGGCGGCCCACGGCCAGGTGGATGCGGGTGTCGAAATCCCACCCGATCAGGAATATCCGCTGGCGGGCCAGCAGCATCGCCTGCTGGATCAGCGCGAAATAGTCCGCGCAGTCCACCACCAGGCTGGCCCGCCTAGCCCGGGCATAGCGCCACACCCCGAGCTCGACCGACGCGTCATCGTCGAGCCCGGCCGTGGTTTCCGGCAATTGCTTTTCGGGTGACGCCAAGCTTCTCCCCCTTCCGATTGCGGAATGTAGGCTATTCCTTGGCGTCTTCCATCTTTTCCGGCGTCACTTCCGCCAAGGCTTTCTCGGCCTGCTTGCGGCGCTCGAAGACGCTTTCCATGTGCGCCTCGTCTTCCCTGGTCAGGTGACTGGCGAAGTCGGGGAAGTGCTCTTCCTCCTCCTCGTCGATATGGTGCGTGTAGCGGTGGGCCAGTTCACGGAACTTGGTCAGCCAGGCGCCGCTGGCCATGTCGGTGGCGGCCAGGTCGTTCAGCATTTCCTCGATCTCATGGTGCTCGGCCACCGAATGGCGCGTCTCGTCGGTGGTCGGGGGCTTGCGCATCATGGTGGAATAGAGCGCCTGCTCCTCGGCCGAGGCGTGGGCCTTCAGCTCGATGGTCAGTTCCTCGAACAGTTCGGAGCGCTCGTCGCTGGCACCCTGGGTCTTCTCAATCTGCGCCAGCAGGGCGCGGTGCTTGTCGTGGTCCTCGATTAGGCGGGCGAAGATTGCTTTGGCCATGGGGGTTCCCTGTTGCTGCGTTGCAGGGGAAACATACGAGCGGGAAGCGGGTTCCTTGGGGCTTTGGTCCGTAGTGCCCGGAAGGATAGGCCTTCGCTGCGCTGCGGCCATCTCCGGCGCTTTGCGCCTGCGATCCGAACGATGTGCGAACTTCATGGGCCCAACACCACAACAGCCCGCCCCCTGGTGGGGACGGGCTGTTGTGGTGGCGCGCCCGGAAGGATTCGAACCTCCGACCCCCAGATTCGTAGTCTGGTGCTCTATCCAGCTGAGCTACGGGCGCGCATTGGAGGGCGCCAATTAGGGGGGACTTTTCCGCTTGGCAAGGCCCTATTGCGCCAGTCGCGCGGCAAAAGAGCGATCCATGGGCGCCAGCGGCAGCGCAGCCATCTCCCCCAGGGTGAACCAGCCCCACTGCTGCCCTTCCAGGCCGACGATTTCACCCTGCCACCGGGTAGCGGTGTAAAGAATCAGGACGATGTTTCCCTGCGGCCAGTCATCCGCCACCCAGGCGGGTGAAAGGGCGGCCGGATCCAGCGTGATCGCCAGCTCCTCCGCCACCTCGCGGCACAGGGCAAGCCGCTGATTCTCAGCGCTTTCCACCTTGCCGCCGGGGAACTCCCACAGGCCCGCATGGTGCTTGCCGGGGGGCCTCTGCTGCAACAGCCAGCGTCCGTCCGGCCCCGCCAGGCCCAGCGCCACCACCAGCACGGCTGTCGGATTACTTGCCAAGCGCTTACTCCATTTAAACCATTCATTAGGACTTTGCTGGCAGTTTGCCACGCTAGTGCTCCTGCAAGAAAGCCAGGCCAATGCAAGTGCCGCGACGATTGCTGAAATTGCTGACCGACGAACGCGCCGCCACCGCCATCGAATATGGCCTGATCGCGGCGCTGATCGGGATCGCCATCGTGGGTTCGCTCGATGCGCTGAACGGCGGCATCACCGACATGTATGGCAAAGTGGAAACGGCCGCGTCCGAGAACCTGGGCAACCACTAGGGGCCAGCGTGCCACAACAGCATGAAAAAGGGGCGACGGGGATGACCCGCCGCCCCTTTTCGCGCCTGTGCCAGCCTGCTCAGCGCGAGCGGACGACGATCTTGTATTGCTGGCCCGGCACTACCGTATCGGTCCCCGAAAGGCCGTTGAGCACGCGGAAGCGCGCCTCCTGCCCGTCGGTATAGGCCATGCGCCGCGCCAGGGTGGCCACGGTATCGCTGCGCGCCGCCGTCACCACGTCGATCGCCCGGGGGACCACCTGGGCGGCCTCCTGCGAGGTAATCTGGCGCACCGAGTTGAACATGGGGTTGAACACCGCCGCCTGCCCCGCCGGGGTGATCGCCGCGAAGTGATAGGCCTTGCCGCCGCCGAAGTCATAGGCGACCACCGTGACGTCAACCTCCTGCTGGCCGTTGTTCACCCGCGCGCCGCCGATCACCGTGGCCAGGCCGTTGACGGTGCTGCGCTGCAGGGTCTGCGGAGCCAACTGCTGTTGTTGCCCGCCCAGCGCCTGGAAGACGCTGCGGACATAGGCCTCAAGATTGCCGTTGTAGGGCCCCGTGCTGAACTGCGCCCGGCCCGCATCGCCGTTGACCGAGACGGCCGTGGTGGAGTTGATCATGTAGAAGCCGGTCGGCGCGGTGAAGCTGAGCCGCAGTTCGGGGTGGATGAACTGCTGCCCTTCGATCACGCCCTGTGCGGGATCGTCACCATACATCAGCCCGTCGATCCGCTGCAGGAAGGTCTCGCGGTTGGTCACCCCGGTGCCGGCCCCGGCAAGCTGCAGGGCGTTTTGCACGCGGCTGGCGGGATCGGGGTGAGTTGAGGCCCAGGCAGGGATCGTCGCATTGCCACGGCCCATCAGGCTGGCATCCAGCGTGTTCTGCGCCGCCAGGCTTTGCAGCAGCGTGGCCATCGCGCGCGGATCATAGCCGGCGCCGTTGAGGTACTGAACGCCAAGCTGGTCGGCCTCCAATTCCTGCGTGCGCGAGAACTTCAGCGTGAGAAGCTGCGAGCCCTGCACCGCCGCCTGGCTGATTTGCTGGCCCAGCGGGTTGTTACCGCCCAGCAGCACCTGCGACAGGATGGCAATGCCCAGCCCGCCAAGCTGGTTGCGCTGCGCCGCCGCCTCGCGCCGGGCGGAGTGGCGGGCGGCCACGTGGCCCACCTCGTGCCCCATCACGGCGGCCAGCTCGGCCTCGTTGTTCATCAGGCCGACGAGCTGGCGGGTGATGTAGACATAGCCACCGGGCACGGCGAAGGCGTTGTTGACCGAGGAGTTGAGCAGCGTCACCTCGAAGGCGTCGGGCCGGGTGGCCAGGCCAGACTGCACGGCCACGTTCTGCGTCACCCGCTCTACATAGTCTGCCTGTGGCCCGGTCATCGCGCCGCCGAATTCGCCCACCAGTTGCTGGTGGTACTGGGCGCCCTGCTGGGCTTCGGCCTGGGTGATCGGCGAACCGGCGGCAACACCGGCACCGGGCACGGTGGCACAGGCACCAAGCGCCAGGGCGGCGCTGCCTGCCAGCGCCACGCGCATGGACTGGGTAAAGGTTCGTGCAGACATTTCTTGCGGCTCCCCAAAGTTCTCGCGCGCAGTGTTGGCGCGTTCGACATGGCAAGGCAACCGCCAGCTTGCGGGCAGGTTCCCGCAAGGGTGAAGGATCAGAGGTTGCTGCCGATGGCGAGGAAGCGTTCCTCGCGCCGCCGGCGCAGCACCTCGGGCTTGTGGCCGGCGAGAGCATCCAGTTCCTCGCCGATGGCCTGGCCCAGGGCCGTCGCGGCAGCCACGGGATCGCGCTGCGCCCCGCCCTTGGGTTCGGGCACGATGCGATCGATCACGCCCAGCGAGAGCAGCTCCTGCGCGGTCATCCGCATGGCCTCTGCCGCCTGCGGGGCCTTTTCGGCCGTGCGCCACAGGATGGAGGCGCAGCCTTCGGGGCTGATCACCGAATAAACCGCGTGTTCGAACATCAGCACCCGCTCGGCACTGGCCAGCGCCACCGCGCCGCCACTGCCGCCCTCGCCCACGATCGCTGCCACCATCGGCACCCCCAGCGCCAGGCAGGCCTCGGTGCTGCGGGCGATGGCTTCGGCCTGGCCGCGCTCCTCCGCCTCGATGCCGGGGAAGGCCCCGCTGGTATCCACCAGTGTCACCACCGGCAGGCCGAAGCGGTCGGCCAGTTCCATCAGGCGGATCGCCTTGCGATAGCCTTCGGGCTTGCCCATGCCGAAATTGTGGCGGATGCGGCTTTCGGTGTCGGAGCCTTTCTCATGCCCGATCAGCACCACCTTGCGCCCGTCCAGCGTGGCCAGGCCGCCCATGATCGCCTCGTCATCGCCATAGTTGCGATCGCCCCCCAGCGGCAGGAAATCGCTGAAGCAGTGGGCCACGTAATCCTTGAAGTGCGGGCGCGCCGGGTGGCGGGCCACCTGCGTCTTCTGCCACGGGGTCAGCGAGGCATAGGTGCTGGCCAGCAGGTCGGCGCTCTTCTTCTCCAGCCGCACCAGCTCCTTCGTGATGTCCACCGCGCCATCATCGCCCGCGGCAGCGCGCAGCTCGGCAATCTTCGCCTCGATGGCGGCGACGGGCTTTTCGAATTCGAGATAGGTGATCATGGGCGGCTGCGCTAACCGGAAGGGGCGCGGCCTGCAAGGGGATGTCGCTCATTCACCAGCGCCACCAGCCTTGCGGCATCGACATGGGTGTAGATCTGCGTGGTGGCGATATCGGCATGGCCCAGCAAGGTTTGCAGCACGCGCAGATCTGCCCCGCCCTCCAGCAGGTGGGTGGCAAAGGCGTGGCGCAGAACGTGGGGTGAGAGGCGCGCCGGGTCCAGCCCCGCCCGTGCCGCCAACGCTTTCAGCAACTGGAACAGCCGCACGCGCGAAAGGTGCTTGCCGGCCGAGGGGAACAGCCAGGCCGGCGTGGTTCCGGGATCGGGCCGCAGCGCCAGCCAGCGCGAGAGGGCCGCCTGCGCCCGGCGCGATACCGGCACCATCCGCTGGGCGGAACCCTTGCCGGTCACGGTCAGGAACGGCGCATCGCGCGGTACGGCATTCAGCGGCAGGCTGACCAGCTCGGTCGCCCGCAGGCCCGAGCCATAGAGCAGTTCCAGCAGCACCAGCAGGCGCACGGCATCAGGCGATTCCCCCGCGGCCTCATCCTCCGCCTGCGCGAACAGGCGGGCGACATCCTCGTGGCCCAGCACCTTGGGCAGCGGGCGCCGCGTGGCCGGGCGCGGCAGGGCGGGACTGGGATCATCCTCGCGCAGGCCTTCATCCAGCAGGAAGCCGTAGAATTGCCGCAGGGCAGATGCTTTGCGCGCCACGCTGCTGGGGGCGAGCATGGCCCACTTGCCCGCGAGCGAAGCCAGTGCAGCGCGGTCAGCGGAGACCAGGTCGCCCACCAGTTCCTCGGCCCCCTCAAGGTCGCGGCGATAGGCAGCAAGAGTATTGGCCGCCGCCCCGCGTTCTGCGGCCAGCATGGCGAGGAAGGCCCCGATTGCGCTCATGGCCGCGCTCACATCAGCCGCGCGCCACGGCCTCCGCCGCGATCATCCTGGCTTCGGCCTGCAATCCGGAAGCATTGAGCGCGCGCACGATATGGAACAGGTGGCGCGGGGTCATCCGCTGCCAGCCATCGCCCTGCATCCCCACGCCCGCCAGCAGCGCGACCAGCGCGGGATTGCGCAGTTGACCCGCGCGGTCGATCCGCTCGCTCCAGGCGGTCGATCCGCCCAGGCTGAAGCCGATATCGCCCGCCAGGTCATTGGCCGCGCCCTCGTCCAGCCGGCCCAGGCCCGCCAGGCCTGCCACCAGGAAGGCGGACTTGCGCGAATCCTCGCTGTCGTCATCGTTGTAGAAGCCGGACACGGCCCCCGCGTCCACGGCCCCGCCCTGCGGGTTGCTGAGCGCGATCAGCGCCCAGCCGAGCGAGCCTTCCTCCACCACATTGGCCCAGCGCGCCGCGTTGCGATCAAGCCCTGCCGCCAGCATCGAGGCTATCAGGTCACCCGCATCGTCGGCCAGCGCGGCATCCACCGGCACGCGCGCGGCGGCATAGGCGGTCAGCACGCGGCGGCCATAGCTGTCGCCTTCCCACAGGCGGCGCATGGCCCCCATGCGGCCGGCCGGATCGGCGGCGACATAGGCGTTGCGCAGCAGGATCGCGGGCTGCTTGGCCGCGTCATCCACCGTATCGCTGGCATAGAGCTGGCCGTAGAGATCGACCATCGCGCTGGTGGAGAAGACCCCGCGCGCGCCGGCCACATCGGCGGCGGTCAGGCGGGTGAGCAACGGCACGGCTGGCGTCAGCGCCGCCGAAATCGCCAGCGGCGGAGAGAGCGAATTGCCCAGGCTATCGGGCACCGGCTCGCCCAGCGCATTGGCCAGGGCAAAGCGCCAGGGCGTCAGGTCATCCACCCCGTCCCACTCGATATTGACTGCCCGGTCCCCCTCGCCCGCCGCACCGGCGAAGCGCTGCGCCAGGCGCACGTCGATCTCAAGCGTGCCTTCTGCACCCAGCACCCGCTGCAGGCGGCGATAGGCATCGCGGGTATCGCCTTCGTAGGCATCGCACATGGCCTTGGCCATGGTCCACTCGCCATCCTCGCGAATGGTCGGCTGCAGTTCACCGATGGGGCAGATGCCCAGGAAATCGCCGGTGCCGACGTAGGCATCGAAGGCCGCATCGGTCAGCGCGCGGTCATAGTTGCTGCCTTCCACATCCTGCACCAGGCTGCGGGCCACGGCCATCTCGCCCATGCCGTTCAGCACCTTGGCGCGCATGGCGGCGAATTCCACCGGGCTCATGCCGGCAGGGGCATTGAGGCGGCTGGCCAGCGCGCGGCGAACCAGGATATGGCCCCAGCGCGACACCATCGGTCCGCGCGTTCCGGCAAGCGCTGCCCGGACCAGCGCGGCTGGCTGCCCGGCCAGCGAGTTGTAGGCAAAGCCCCCTTCGCCGCTGGAAATCACCCCGATCCGCTCAAGCGCGCGGCGGGCACCGGGCGGCACGTCGAACTTGGGCTTCAGGCCCAAGACCTCGTTCAGCTCGTCCTCCTCCATCGCCTCCAGTTCGGCGAGGCTGGGGAAATCGGCGGGCAGGCCGGCCAGCACGGCATCACTGGCAGGTGCGCCCCCCTCGCCCGGCAGAGGCTGGACCACGGGGGCGGAGACGGACGGCGCGGCCCCGGCAGCAGGCGCTGCGGGGCGCGGGGCGACGGTCTGGCGCGGTTGCGGTGCCTGGGTGGCACGCGGCCCCGGCGCTGGGGCGGGCTGCGGCGGCGGATCGTTGAATACATCGGGCAGCAGGTCTTCCGGCTGGGCGAACGCCAGCGACGAGGTGAGCGCCAGCATCACGCCGCCCAACAGCAAACCCGCCCGCCTCATGCACCTTGCTCCGTCTGTTCCAATGGCAATTCAACCGGTTGAACGATCATTCGCTGCTCCTCGCGCCCGCCATCCAGCCAGGCCAACGCCAGCAGGCCGAGAAGCAGCGCGAACCCGGCCCATGCCACCTTTGTGCGGTGTTCCGCCATAGTTCTCTTCTGCCCATGCTGCTTGCAAGGGCGGTTAGCGCAATTATAGGCCGGGGGGCAATGAACAAGAGGAAGCCTTCCCGCAACGCGGCCGACACCATGCCCGACCCGGCGTGGCTGGCGGCGCTGGCGGCGCGGGTGGACCGGCCGATCGTGCTGGTGGGCATGATGGGCGTGGGCAAGAGCACGGTGGGCCGCAAGCTGGCGCAGATGCTGCGCCTGCCTTTCGTGGATGCCGACGATGCCATCGTGGAAGCAGCCAAGATGTCGATCACCGAGATGTTCGACCGGCATGGCGAAGCGGCTTTCCGCGATGGGGAGCGGCGGGTGATTGCCCGCCTGCTCGATGCCGGTCCCGGCGTGATTGCCACGGGCGGCGGGGCCTTCGTGCAGCCGGAAACCCGCGCCCTGATCCAGCAGCGCGGCCTGCCGGTATGGCTGGACTGCGATGTCAACACGCTGGTCGAACGCGTCAGCCGCAATGACAAGCGGCCATTGCTGCGCGGCGGCAACGTGCGCGAGATCGTTACCCGCATGAAGGCCGAGCGCGAACCCGCCTATGCCCAGGCCCCGATCCGGGTGCAGAGCATCAGCGCCCCCCATCCCGTTACCGTCAACCGCATCCTGGAGGCGCTCGACCAATGCCTGTGATCCCCGTTTCCCTCGCCGGCCGTTCCTACGAGGTGCGCGTGGGCACGGGCCTGCTGGCCGACCTGCCTGCCCAGTGCGGCAAGCTGCTGCGGAAAGCCGCGGTGCCCGTGGTGACCGACGAAACGGTAAAGGGCCTGTGGGGCGAGACGGTGGAACAGGCGCTGGCCGCAGGGGGCTTTGCCGCCCGCTGGTTCGTCCTCCCCGCAGGCGAGAGCACGAAGAGCTGGGCCAGCCTTGAAAAGCTGGTTGACTGGCTGCTGGCCGAAGAGGTGGAGCGGAACGACCACATCATCGCGCTGGGCGGCGGGGTGATCGGCGATCTAACCGGCTTTGCCGCCAGCGTGGTTAAGCGCGGCTGCGGCTTCATCCAGTTGCCCACCACCCTACTAGCACAGGTGGACAGCAGCGTGGGCGGCAAGACGGCGATCAACACGGCCGCCGGCAAGAACCTGGTCGGTGCCTTTCACCAGCCATCGCTGGTGCTGGCGGACCTTGGCGTGCTGGCCACCCTGCCGCGCCGCGAGATGGGTGCCGGTTATGCCGAAGTGATCAAGTACGGCATCCTGGGCGACATCGATTTCTTCGCCTGGTGCGAGGCGAACGGCGCCAAGGTGATGGCGGGCGACGCGCAAGCGCTGGACTATGCGGTGAGCGAAAGCGTGGCCGCCAAGGCGCGCATCGTGGCCGAGGACGAACGCGAGACCACCGGCACCCGCGCCCTCCTCAACCTGGGCCACACCTTCGGCCATGCGCTGGAGGCGCAGACCGGGTTCGGCGACCGGCTGCTGCATGGCGAGGCGGTGGCGCTGGGCATGGTGCTGGCGGCCCGCTACTCCGCCCGGCGCGGCTATACCACGCAGCCCGACGCCGCCCGCGTTACCGCCGCCATCGCCGGTGCGGGCCTCGCCACCGAAATTGCCGGACTGGGCCTCAACTGCTCGGGCCAGCAGCTTGCCCAGCACATGCTGCACGACAAGAAGATGGACGCGGGCACCCTGCCTTTCGTGCTGCTGCGCGGGATTGGCGACGCCTTCCTCGACAAGCAGGTGGCGCTGGACGACATTGCCGCTTTCCTGGCGGAGCAACTGGCATGACCGTGGCCGAAGCCACCCCCGAGCATATCGACGAAGCCGCCGCAAAAGCCGACACCGCCTTCATCGGCCACCCCAAGGGCCTGGGCTACCTGTCGCTGGTGGAAGGGTGCGAGCGGTTCTCGTACTACTCCATGCAGACGCTGCTGGTGCTCTACATGGTCAACTACCTGCTGCCCGAGCGGTTTGATGCCGTGGCGGGCCTGGGGTGGTTGCAGGAAAACCGCTATGGCGGGGCGGAAGGCCAGCCGCTCGCCTCGGCCATCTATGGCGACTATTCCTCGCTGGTCTACCTCACCCCCATTCTGGGCGGGCTGCTGGCCGACAAGTGGCTGGGCCGCCGTGCCACGCTGGTGGCGGGCGGCGCGGTGATGGCGCTGGGCCATTTCCTGATGGCCTTCGAAAGCACCTTCCTGCTGGCCCTGATCACCCTGATCGTGGGCGTGGGCCTGTTCAAGGGCAACATCGCCAGCCAGGTGGGCGAGCTGTACAAGGACGGCGACCTGCGCCGTGCCATGGCCTTCCAGATCTTCTACATCGCGATCAACGTAAGCGTCATTGCCGCGCCGCTGGTGTCCGGCACGCTGGGCGAGAAAGTGGGCTGGCACTGGGGCTTCGGCTGCGCGGGCGTGGTGATGGTGGCGGGCCTGCTGGTCTATCTTGCCGCCGGGCGCTGGCTGCCGCAAGACAACCGGCCCGCGAAAGGCGAAAAGGCGGCGGCCGAAAAGCTGACCCGCGCCGATGGGCTGCGCGTGCTTGCCGTGGCGATCATGGTGCCGGTGATGGCCGTGGCGTTGCTGACCAACCAGCAGATCTTCAACGCCTACCTCGTGTGGGCGGACGAGCAGTTCCAGCTCACCTTCTTCGGGCAGACGGTGCCGACCACCTGGATGATCACCATCGACGCCACCTTGAGCTTTGCCATGCTGGTTGCGGTCGCCTGGTTCTGGAAGTGGCGCGCCGACAGGACCGGCAGCGAGCCGGACGAGCTGGGCAAGATGGTGATCGGCAGCTTCTTCACCATCGCCGGGGGGCTGTGCCTGGTGATGGCCGCAGCTACGCAAGGCGATGGCCAGATCGGGCTGTTCTGGCCGGTGCTGTTCCACCTGCTGAACTCGATCGGTTTTTCGCACATCCTGCCGGTCAGCCTGGCGCTGTTCACTCGCCTGGCCCCGCGCCAGATCAATGCCACGGTGATCGGCATCTATTACCTGGCCTTCTTCCTGGCCAACCAGATCGTGGGCCAGGTGGGCGGCTGGTATTCCACGATGGACACGGTGCAGTTCTGGCTGCTCCACGTGGCCACCGCCGTGGTGGGCCTGGTGGCCTTCGCCGGCTTCAAGTGGCTGCTGGCCCCGCGCCTGTTCGGGGCAGCAAGGGCCGCCTGATTTTCGCAAGGTTTGTCACTTGCGCGAAGGGCCTTTCAGGCAGAATTAAGCCGCGGTGCGGGAGGGATCGCCGCACTGGTGCTGTTTGGGGGATTCTATGCGCCGCTTGCTGTTTCTGACCACCGCTTCGCTGGCGCTTGCCGCGGCGCTCTCGCAAGGCTCTGCCGCGCAGGAGCGGATCGACACCTCCGGCACCCTGCAACGGGGCGACGGCACGCTCGATTCGGGCGAGTTCTACGACAGCTACACGCTGGACGTGCGCGCCGGGGAGCGCATCGACGTGCGCGCCACTTCCACCGAATTCGATCCCTACCTGATCGTGCGCGGCCCGACTGATGACATCCGCTGGGAGAACGATGACGAGGGCGATGGCTCGGTCCAGTCGCGCGTCACCGAAACCGCCCCGGTCACCGGCCGCTATCGCGTGATCGTGACCAGTTACCAGCCGGGCGAAAGCGGGCGTTACCAGGTGACCGGCGGGCCGGACCGGCAGGCCGGGCGCGCCACAGGTGGTGGCACCCAGCCGGTCGTGCGCACTGGCGGCGGCGGCAGCAACGGCCTGCGCGGCGCACAGCAAGGCACGCTGGCAGCGGGTGACGAGCAGCTCAATTCCGGCGAGTACTACGACGCCTATGAGATCGATGGGCGCGCTGGGCAGCAGTTGCGGGTGAATCTCAGCTCCACCGCCTTCGATACCTACCTGATGCTGCGCGGGCCGGACGGCTCCACCTTCGACAACGACGACAGCGACGGGACCAATTCCGCGCTGGATGTCACCCTGCCCGCCAACGGCACCTATCGGCTGATCGTCACCTCGTACCGCTCGGGCGAGACGGGTAGCTACAACCTCACCACCAACGGCGCGCAGATCGCGCTCAGCAGCGGGGGCCGCGGCAGCAATTCGGCCATCGGCGGGGCCACCGCGGCGGGCACCCTGCGCCCGGGCGGCATCGTCAGCGGCGAACTGCGCCAGGGCGATCCCACGCTGGCCGAGGGCGAGTTCTTCGATACCTGGACGCTGGAAGCCGATCCCGGCACGCAACTGGTGATCGAGATGACCTCCACCGCCGTGGACACCTACCTCGCCGCCTTCGGGGCGGGCGATTACCAGGTGTCGAACGACGATGACCCGTCAGGCCGCAACGGCACCAACAGCCGGCTGGACGTGACCGTGCCCGGCAGCGGCACGCTGACGGTCGCCGCCACAAGCTATGCCGGGGGCGAGACCGGGCCCTATCGCCTTACCGCCAGCTATGCCGGCAGCAGCGCCCGCCAGCAGCAGGCCGCCCCGTCTCAGGCGATGGCGTGGAGCGGCACGATCAGCGGGCGGCTGGAGAACAGCGACCCGCGCAGCGACCGCAGCCGCACCGATGTCTACACCATCGAGGCCGAGGCCGGGCAGGCGCTGCGCCTGGCCCTGTCGTCCGACGATTTCGACCCGCTGGTGCGGGTGGAAGGGCCGGATGGCTTCGTGGCCGAGAACGACGACGATCCCGCCGGCGGCACGCTCAACGCCCTGCTTGATACCACCCTGCCCGCCAGCGGCACCTACCGCGTGGTGGTGGGCAGCTATGCCGCCGATGGCCTGGGTGCCTATCGCCTGGAATCGGGCACCGGCACCGGCCGCGCCAGCACCGGCGGGGCGCAGGTGGCGGCGGGGGCTGCGGGCGACATTGTCCTGGGCCAGTCGCTCGACGCCACCCTGGCCGACGGCGACGAGACCATTTCGAGCGGCGAATTCACCGATTTCTACAACTTCGAAGGCCGGCGCGGTGAACGGCTGGTGTTCGACATGACCAGTGCGGAGTTCGATACCTACCTCTCGCTGCAATATCCCAGCGGCGGGCAGGAGGATAACGACGACCGCGCCGGCGGCGAGACGACCGACAGCCGCCTTGTGGTCACCCTGCCGGAGGATGGCACCTACCGCCTGATGGCTACCAGCTACCAGCCGGGCGAAAGCGGGGCCTATACCATCGCCATGTCTGCCCCGTCGGTGGCCGATGGCACGCTTGACCCGCGCGTGGGCAACAGCCGGGTGTTCCTGCTGAGCGTGGGCGTGTCCGACTACGAGCGGATGAACGAACTGCCCAATACCGACCAGGATGCCAGCAAGCTGGCCGAAACGATGCAACGCACCGGAATGCTGGGGAGCGGCAGCGTAACCCTGGTCAACGCCCAGGCCACCCGCGCCAACTTCGAACAGGCCGTGGCCGATATCGGCCGGCAGATCGGCCCGGATGACCTGTTCCTGGTGTTCTTCAGCGGCCACGGGGCCAAGAACGAGGTCGACCGCTCGATCGAGGCCGACGGGGCCAGTGAGACGATCGAGCTGTTCGATGCCGCCATCGCAGATTACGAGCTGGCAGCGCTGCTGGAGCCGATCCAGTCGCGCACCCTGCTGGTGCTGGATTCGTGCTTCTCCGGCGGGTTCGACGATGTGATCAACAACCGCGTGGGCCGGATGGGCATTTTCAGCTCGGACAGCGACCTGACAAGCCTGGTGGCCGACAAGTTCGAGGCCGGCGGCTATATCAGCCACATCCTGCAGATGGCGATGGAAGGCCAGGCCGATGCCAACGGCGATACCACCATCACCGCGGGCGAACTGAGCGAGTACATGCGCACCACCTTCTACCGCATTGCCCTGAGCGAACCGCTCCAGAGCGACTGGTACGATACCGCGCGCGGCCACTCGGGCAGCGGCTACCAGCACATCGTGGTCAACCGCGGGGGTGACGGGATGCCCTACGAGGAAGTGCTGGTGAACCTGGGCAACGGGGGCTGACCCTCAGCTTGCCGGTAACGGCGCAGGCGGTGGCGGCGGCGGGATTTGCAGCGTCCTGAGGTGCGGATAGCGGACAAAGATCCGCTCCAGCGCTTCGGGATTGCCCACGCTCACCACCGGCAAGTCCCCACAGGCCGCCTGCAGCGCCTGCACCTGTGGCTGCTCCTGGTCGATGGCATTGGGCCCGGCCCACTGCATTTCCTCGCCCAGCCGCGCCATTGTCTCGCCGGTCACGCGGTTGACCAGGGTGAAATAACCATCCCCGTCGCGGCCCAGCCCGGTTTCGGCATGGAACCAGGCCAAGGCCTCGCCCTGCTGCCCCGGGCTGCTGACATAGACGCAGCCGTTCCGCAGGAACACGCGCCCGGTAAAGGCAGCTTCAAGTTGCCAGCCGGTGCGGCGCGTGCTGGCAGGCCACAGGTGAACCGCCCCGGCAAGCTGCGGCGGCAGCGCGGGATGGTGCAATTCCTGCTGGAACCGCCAGATTATGTGGCGCGGCACGGTCCAGCCGTTCTCTTGCGCCCAGGCATCGAACTGGCGGGCGGTCAGCAGCGTGTCGATCATCGACACGGGATCGCCCTCACCCTTCCCTGACCTGCCCGAACCCATCAGCGCACCGCGCTGCTCCAGCCGCCGCACCCACAGGTCGCCCACGGCTGCGGCATCGGCCGGCGGCGGGCCGCTGGCGTGGCGCACGATCTCGTCGGTGCTGTGCAACTGCCGGGGCGACAGGATCAGCGGCGCGTAGTCCGGTGCGGGAGCAATTTCCTGCGTGGCCAGCCCTACGGCCTCGGGCACCGGCGTGGATGGTCCGCACGAGGCCAGGAGGGCAGCAAGAAGGGCGGCAATGTGGCGCATTCCCCGCCCCTACGCGCATGGCGCTGAGGCAGGGCTGAACGCCGCCGTTGGCGCAGGTTCAGCGCAGCAGCACCAGTTCCTCGGCCATGCTGGGGTGCAGCGCCACGGTATCGTCGAACGCCTGCTTGGTGAGGCCCGCCTTCAGCGCCACGGCCGCCACCTGCAGGATTTCTGGCGCTTCCGGGCCGATCATGTGGATGCCCAGGATCTTCTCCGAGGTTTCCTCCACGATCATCTTGTACAGGCCCCGCTCCGCGTGGGGGCTGAAGATGTTTTTCATCGGCCGGAAGTCGCTGGAATAGACCTTCACCGCGCCATACTGCTCGCGCGCCTGCTTCTCGGTCAGGCCGACACCGGCGATCGGCGGCTGGCTGAACACGGCGCTGGGGATGCTGGAATAGTCCACCGTGCGCGGCTTATTGCCGAACTGGGTATCGGCAAAGGCATGGCCTTCGCGGATGGCCACGGGGGTAAGCTGCACCCGGTCCGTCACGTCACCGACTGCGAAAATGCTCTCGCAGGTGGTGCGGTTGTATTCGTCGACCGGGATCTCGCCCTTGGGACCAGGCTGGATGCCGGCATTCTCCAGCCCCAGCCCGGCGGTGTTGGGCTGGCGGCCGATGGCGATCAGCACCTGGTCCACCACCACCTTGTCGGTTTCGCCAAGGTCCACGTGCAGGCAGCCGTCGGCATCCTTCTCCACCGACTGGATCAGGCTGTGCATCCGCATCTGGATGCCGCGGCCCATGGCGATGGCCAGCATCCGGTCAACGATCTGCTCGTCATAGCTGCGCAGGATCCGGTCGGTGCGGTTGACCAGCGTCACCTCGCTGCCCAGCGCGTTGAACACGCCGGCGAATTCCATGGCGATATAGCCGCCACCAACCACCATCAGCCGCCTGGGCTGCTCGGCCAGGTGGAACATCTCGTTGGAGGTGATGCAGTGCTCCACGCCCGGAAAATCGGGCATAGCGGGCCAGCAGCCGGTGGCGACCAGGATCTTGCCCGCCGTCACCTCGCGCCCGCTGGCCAGCTTGACCGCGTTGGGGCCCGCGATGGTGGCGCGTTCGGCGAACACCTCCACCTTGTTGTTGGCCAGCGTGTTGCCATAGAGGCCTTCCAGCCGGTCGACATCCTTTTTCACGAAGTCGCGCAAGGTCGGCCAGTCGAAGGTCTTGCCCTCGATGGTCCAGCCGTAATTCTCCGGGTGGCCCAGCTCCTCGGCGAACATCGCGCCATAGACCAGCATCTTCTTGGGCACGCAGCCGCGGATCACGCAGGTGCCGCCCACGCGGTATTCCTCGGCCACGGCCACCCGCGCCCCGTGCGCGGCGGCGATGCGGCTGGCGCGCACCCCACCCGATCCGGCGCCGATCACGAACAGGTCGTAGTCAAACTCGGTCCCGGCATCTGCGGGGGTATCGGTATCGGCCATCGTCACGCTCCGGCAGGATTGGAGCGCGGCATATGGCGGCTAAGCCGGCGCTTGCCAACAGCCGCCCGGCGCAATTCAGCTTTCCAGGAACAGGGCGTAATCGCGCATGAACTGGAAGCAGCGCATATCCAGCACGGAGACCAGGCTTTCGTCCTCGATCCCGGTGCGGCGGCGCAGGAGGCGCAGGACGGCCTTCATCGTCGGCTCGTTCATGCCCTGCACCGAGGCGATCACGTCAGGATCGTGGCTGTAGGTATAGTCGAACAAGAAATCGATCGTCTGCGGATCGAAGTCGAACCCCAGGAAGACGATCTTCTTGGAACCGGCCAGCGCCGATTGTACCCCGGTGACATACTGGCGGTTGCGCATCCGCTCGCTGCCGGTCTGCACTTCCTTGATCAGGTTCTGCAGGTTCCACGGGTCTTCGTTTCCCCACTCCACATCGGGCCTCTCGCCCGGTTCCCACGGCAGGCGGCCGACATTGCCGAAGGGATGGGTGATGTTGAGCTTGGCCCCCACAAGCTGGCGCGCCTCGCCCAGCGTCATCCCGAAGGCCATCGAGACCACCCACGGGAGGTAGTGCTGGACCGAGCGGTCATAGTTGAAGTTGATGATGTTGACGTTGTCGAACGCCTTGTCTGCCTGATTGCGCGGCACCCCGGCAGTGATCAGGCGGCCAAGCTGGAACAGCCAGTTTTCGCTGCCGCGCAAGGGCAGGTCACCCGGATCGCGCGGCTCCAGCATCAGCGGACTGCGCGCCTCGGCCTGGAGGATGTAGTAGATCAGCGCCAGCTTGCCCGCCGCCATCACCGACGGATCGTGGCTGTGCTGTTCCAGCACGGCATCAACCGAATGGCCCACGCGGGCAGACGTGCGGATGGCCTGCCCGCCTTCGCGCAGCTTGTCGTCAGTGGTGCCGATGCGGCGGGCCACTTTCTCGAAATGCCGCGCCAGCAGCACCATGTCGCGCGTCTGCAATTCGGATCCCAGGCGCGCGAAATCGAACCCGGCGGCCATCTTGGCCAGCAGTTCGCGCTTGTCCGGCAGCTCTATCTCGAGCCCGGCACCGGGTCCGATGACCAGGGTGGTCTTGCTGCGTATCATGCTGAAAAAGCGGTCCCGTCCCCGGTCATGTCGACAGGACGGGGTTACTGCGGGATGGTTAAGATATACCTAGCGGGGCGTTAACCCTCAGCCAGCCAGGCCCGCCGCCGCCAGCAGTGCCCGGGTGCCGGGATCGAAGTCCGCCGCGCCCTTCTCGATGTCATTCGCCATCTTCTTGCCCAGCTCCACCCCGAACTGGTCGAAAGCGTTGATGCCCATCAGCACGGCGTTGGCGAAAGTGCGGTGTTCGTGGAAGGCAATCAGCGCGCCCAGCGTGGCCGGGTCCAGGTCGTCGCACAGGATGGTGGCACTGGGACGGTCCCCCGGGAAGGCGCGCGCCGGGTCCTGCCCGTCGGCGCTCATGTTGCCGCCGGCCATCAGGGCGGCCCCTTGGGCAAAGCAGTTGGTCAGCAGGATGCGGTGATGCGCCGGGTCAAGGTCATCCCCCGGCGCGATGCTGGCGATGAAATCCACCGGCACCAGGTTGGTCCCCTGGTGGAGAAGCTGGAACACCGCGTGCTGGGCATCGGTGCCCACCCCGCCCCAGGTGATCGGCGCAGTGGGGAAGTCCACGGGATCACCCTCGGCCGTAACCCGCTTGCCGTTCGATTCCATCTCCAACTGTTGCAGATAGCTGGGCAGCAGGCGCAGCCGCTCGTCATAACAGAACACCGCGCGCGTCTGGCAGCCTTTCAGGCGGGTATAGAACTGGTCGGCAAAGGCCGCGCGCAGAGCCAGGTTGGCGCGGCCGTCGGCGTCGCGGAAATGCTCGTCCATGGCTGCCGCACCTTCCAGGAAGGCGGTGAATTCATCCCAGCCGATGGCCAGGGCAATCGGAAAACCGATGCTGGACCACAGCGAATAACGCCCGCCCACGCTCTCCGCGAACGGCAGGATGCGGGTTTCGTCCACGCCCCATTCCACCGCCTTAGCAGGCGCGGCGGTCAGGGCGATCACCCGGCCATGCGGATCGGCCACGCCGTTATCGGCCAGCCATTGCAGGGCGCTGGCGGCGTTGGTCATGGTCTCGATGGTGGTGAAGGTCTTGCTGGCCACAGCCACCAGAGTGGTGGCTGGATCGCATTTGGCAAAGGCGGCTTCCAGCGCCACGCCATCGATATTTGACACCACGTGCACGTCCACCTTGGCGAAATCGCGCGTGAGGGCATCCACCGCCAGCGCCGGCCCCAGGGCAGAACCGCCGATGCCCACGTGGATCAGGTGCTTCACATTGCCCAGCACGCCATCATGGATCGCTTCCACCAGCAGCTTCATGCGGTGCAGTAGGGCCATCGCCTCCTCTACGCTGGCCCCGTTGCCGACGCCGCGCAGGGCCGTGTGTTCGGCCGCGCGGTTCTCGGTGGGGTTGACCACCTCGCCGGCGAACAGGCGGCGGCGCATTTCGGTGAAATTGCTCGCCTCGGCCAGCACCTCGAACCCGTCCAGCAGGTCTTCCGACAGGTGGGTCTTCGACCAGTCGAACAGCACGCTGCCCTCGCCCACCACCAGGCTGGCGGAGAGGCGGCCCACGCGCCCCGGGTCGGCAGCGAAAAGCTGTGCCAGGGTGTGCTGCGGCACCTGTTCCAGTGCGGCCCAGGCGGCTGCTCGCGGATCGCTCACGGTCTGATTCCCTACTGTGCAAGTGCAATATCGCTAGGCCCTTGGTCGATCAAAGCAAGGGTTCCGTCGCCATTTTTCTTGACCTTGGCACGGGGTGACAACAAGACCGGCGCCCATGGACCCGAACATCCGCGAACTGGACCCCGCCCAGCCCCTGCCTGCCGCATCTGCCACTCCGGCGAAGAAGCCGGAGAAGGAGGAAGGCAGCTTCCTGTGGTTCCTGATCAAGCTGGTCGTGATCGTGCTGGCCTTCCGCAGCTTTGTGTTCACCAGCTTCAACATCCCCAGCGAGAGCATGATGCCGCGGCTGGTGGTGGGCGATTACCTGTTCGCTGCCAAGTGGCCCTATGGCTATTCCAAGCGCAGCCTGCCGCTGGACGTGCCGCTGATCCCCGGCCGCATCTTCGCCTCCACGCCCGAGCGGGGCGACATCGTGATCTTCGAGCATCCGGTGGACGGAACCGATTACATCAAGCGGGTGATCGCCCTGCCTGGCGATACCGTGCAGGTGGTCAACGGTGTGCCGGTCATCAACGGCGTGCCCGTGCGGCAGGAAAAGGTGCAGGACCTGGTGATCCCCGTGCGGCCTGACGACAACTGCGCCCGCGCCCGTTTCGTGGAAGAGCAGGCCGATGGCACCTATGCCTGCCGCTATCCGCAATACCGCGAGACGCTGCCCAACGGCGTCACCTTCAACGTGCTCGATTTCGGGCTGGAGCCGCAGGACAACACCCAGGCCGTGGTGGTACCCGAAGGCCGCCTGTTCATGATGGGTGACAACCGTGACAACTCGATGGACAGCCGCTTCCCGCCGGTAGCCGGCCAGGGCATTGGCCTGGTGCCGGAGGAGAACGTGAAGGCGCAAGCCAGTTTCATGTACTTCTCCACCGATGGCACGGCCGAGTGGATCAAGCCCTGGACCTGGTTCACCGCCGCCCGCTGGAGCCGGATGTTCCGTGGCATCTGATCCCAGGCTACCTGCCGCCACCCGCGCCTGGCTGGAGAGCGTGGGCTTCACAATCACTACACCCGCCCTGTGGTTCGAGGCGCTGACGCACGGCAGCACTGGCGATGCGCGCAATTATGACCGGCTGGAATTCCTGGGTGACCGGGTGCTGGGCCTGTCGATTGCCGACTGGCTGTATCACCACATTGACGCGCAGGAAGGCACGCTGGCGCAGCGGCTGAACGCGCTCGTCTCCGGCCAGTCGTGCGCGGCTGTCGCCCGCAGCCTGGGGGTGCCCGCCCACGTGCGGCTGGGCAAGCAGGCGCGCGACGATGGGGCCAGCGAAAGCGACAACGTGCTGGGTGACATCATGGAATCGCTGCTGGGCGCGGCCTTCATCGACATGGGGTTCGAACCCACCCGGGCGCTGGTCCGCCGGTTCTGGGCCGAGGCAGTGGAAGGCCATACCGGCCGCTCCAAGCATCCCAAGAGCGCGCTGCAGGAATGGGCCGCCGGCAATCAGCGCCGCGCCCCGGTCTATGAAGTGACCGACCGCAGCGGCCCCGATCACGCGGCGCGCTTCACCGTGCGCGTTTCCGTTCACAACGTCGGCGCGGTGGAAGCCACCGCCACCAGCAAGCGCGAGGCCGAGACTGAGGCCGCCAGACTATTCATGGAGAAATTCGGATGACCAGTTCCTGCGGTGTTGTCGCCGTGATCGGCGCGCCCAACGCGGGCAAGTCCACTCTGGTGAACCAGTTGGTGGGCCAGAAGGTGGCGATCACCAGCGCCAAGGCGCAGACCACCCGCGCCAAGCTGATGGGCATTGCCCTGCATGACGCGGCGCAGATCATCCTGGTGGACACCCCCGGCATCTTCGAGCCCAAGCGGCGGCTGGACCGGGCGATGGTCAATGCCGCGTGGGAAGGCACCCAGGCCGCCGATGCCGTGCTGCTGGTGGTGGACCCCATCAAGCAGCGCCGCCACGAACTGATGCCGCTGCTGGAAGCGCTGAAGGACCGGCCCGAGCGCAAGATCCTGGTACTCAACAAGGTGGATGCCAGCCCCAAGGAAAAGCTGCTGCAACTGGCGCAGGAGTTTTCCGGGCTGGTCGACTGGGCGGAAGTATTCTTCGTCTCAGCGCTGACCGGCGATGGCGTGCCCGAACTGAAGGCCCACCTGGCCGGCCTGATGCCAGAAGGCCCCTGGCATTACCCGGAAGACCAAGTGAGCGACGCCAGCGAACGGCTGCTGGCCGCCGAGGTAACGCGCGAACAGCTCTATCGCCAGCTCCATGACGAACTGCCCTATGACAGCGCCGTGCGGCACGAGAAGTACGAGCAGCGCAAGGACGGCAGCGTGGAGATCCACCAGCAGATCGTGATCGCCCGCGACAGCCAGAAGGGCATCGTGCTGGGCAAGCAGGGCAGCCGCCTGAAAGCCATCGGCGAGGCGGCGCGCAAGGAGCTTGCCGCAATCCTTGGTGTTGAGGTTCACCTCTACCTGCACGTCAAGGTGGACGAGAACTGGGCGGAGAGCCGCGAGATGTACGAAGAAATGGGCCTCGATTGGGTACGCTGAAGCCGCTCGCCGCGGCAAGTCTTTCGCTGCTGGCCGCGCTTGCGCTGGCAAGCTGCGCCACGGTGCCCGATGCAGGCGGTAGCCTGCCCGCCGGGTCGCGCTATGTGGCGCTGGGCAGTTCCTATGCCGCGGGGGCCAATATCCCGCCGCTGGCAGAAGGCCGTCCGACGCGGTGCGGGGCCTCGGCAATCAGCTATTCGCGGCTGCTGGCCCAGCGCCTTGACCTGGACCTGACCGATGCCTCCTGCGGCGGGGCGACTACCGCGCACCTGCTGGGCGCGTGGAACGAACTGCCCGCGCAGGTGGAGGCGGTGACGGCGGAAACGCGCCTGGTCACCATCACCGTGGGCGGCAATGATCTCAATTACATGGGCCTGATGTTCGCCGGATCGTGCCGCGCGGGCCTGCGCGATCCGCGCCTGCCGGCCGGTGCGCCCTGCCCCACCGTGTCCGAACCCTCCGCTGCGGACTATGCTCGCGTTGAGAACCAGATCGCCGAGGTGGTCCAGCAAGTCCGCGCCCGCGCCCCGCAGGCCCGCGTGGTCCTGGTGCAATATGTCGCGCTGGTGGGAGACGAGCCGTGCGCCGCAGCGCCGCTGTCCGAAGACGATGCGCTGGTTGCCCGCCGGGTGGCCGCCGCCCTGGCCGCGGCCACGGCCCGCGCGGGCGAGCGTGGCGGAGCCGACGTGCTGCCGGTGGAACGAGCCTCGCTGGGCCACACCGCCTGCTCGGGCCAGCCCTGGTCGCGCGGTCTCGCGCCCGGCTACACCGGCGCGGAAGGCGCACCCTGGCACCCCACGGCCGCCGGCCACGCGGCGATTGCGGAGATGCTGGCGCAAATGCTCAGCCAGGGATGAAAACCACGTTCAAGTCGGTGAGGTAGCGGACCGCCTGACCCGGAGCGGAAAGTGTAGGTCGCCGCTGCGTGGACCGGCTGACCGGCATCATCCATGCCCGGCACGCTGACGCTGTTCTGGCGTAGCTGGTTGCACAGCCGCTCATTCGTGTCCGCCCGGAACTCGGTGAAGAGTATGGTTTTCTCCCCGGTGCCTCAGCCCGCTGCTGGCTGGCGCAGGCGATAGCGTTGCAGGCTGCACAACGCCGCCAGCACACACAAGCCGCAGGCCAGCACCATCGGGCTGGGGCCCAGCCCCATGCCGCCTGCCAGCAGGATGCCCACCACCACAGCGGCCAGCGTCTGCCCGAACAGGCGCGAGGTGCTGAGCAGCCCACCCGCCGCTGCCGCGCGCTCCGGCGGGGCGCGGCTGATGATCAGGCGCGTGTTGGGAGCAAAGAACATGCCGAAGCCCAGCGCGGCGAAGCCCAGCCGCAGGGCAACGCCGGCCCCGTCCGGCTCCGGCGGCATGATCGCCAGCAGCACAAGGCTGGTGATCGCAATGACCATCCCAGCCACGCCCAGCTTGGTGGGGGCCACGTGGTCGCTCAGCCAGCCGGCTGCCGGGGCCACCACCAGCATGGTCAGCGGGAACGGCAGCAGCAGCAGCCCGGTCATCTGTGGATCATAGCCCATGCCTTCCTGCAGGCGGAACGGTAGGCTCAGCATCAGGGTGCCCGCGGCGATGAAGCTGGCCATCCCGGCCAGGGCAGACAGGCCGATCGAGGGCATGGCCAGCAGGTCAACCGGCAGCACCGGCGCAACACTGGCCCGCTCACGGCGCACCAGCAGCACCAGCGAAATCACGCCCAGCACAAAGGTAGCACCGCCCAGCACCCCGGTGCCATGGGTGCCGAGCTGGATGCCGCCGATCAGCAACAGCATGGTCAGCGCGCTCCAGATGGCGCTGGTCCAGTCGGTCTTGCGGTCCATCGGTTCCGGATCGGGCAGCGCCTGGCCCAATAGCAGGCTGACCACGGCCAGCGGGGCGGCGGCAACGAAGACCCAGTGCCAGTGGAAGTGCCCCGCGATGTAGCCGCCCAGCGTGGGCGCCAGGGCGCTGGACGAGGCGACGATTACGCTGTTCACCCCCAGACCGGTGCCCAGCCTGGCCGCAGGATATATCTTGCGCAGCATGGCCGAGGAGACCGACAGCGCCATCGCCGCACCCGTAGCCTGCAGGGCACGCAGCACCAGCAGCAGCCACAGGCTGTCAGCCAGCACGCACAGCGCGCTCGCGGCCATGAACAGGCCCTGCCCGTACTGGTACAGGCGGCGGTGGCCCACGCGGTCACCCAGGCTGGAAAAGGGCAGCAGCAGCATCACCAGCACCAGCTGGTAGATCGTCACCACGTTGGTGATCACCGAATTGCTGACGCCAAGGTCCCGGGCGATCGTGGGCAGCGCCACGTTGGCAATCGAGCCATCCAGCACCAGCAGCGCGGTGCCGAAGCTGATCGCGGCAATCGCCCACCACCGGCGCGGCATGGGCAGGCCAGGCTCTTCTTCACGGGCAATGCTGGGGGAGGCCGGTGCCGCCGGACTGTCGCTCATGCCGCAGCCATGCGCGGGAATCGATTGCGCTTCAAGCCCGTTAGGCCAGATAACAACCTGCTATTGCGCGTCCGGGGTGGCCGCCTGCGCTGCCAGCGCAGCCACCTGCCGCTCCATCGCCAGTTGCGGCACGGTGATCGTTCCCCCGCGCGGCCGGTCCAGGTCCAGAACGGTGATGAAGGCAACCGCCAGCGGGGCCAAGGAGCAGCAGGAAATCAAGCCACAGTGGTGAACCGGCAAAGACCATGCAGAGCGCCCCCTGCATTCTTATCTGGCCCGATCAGCGCTTCTTGGCAATCGTGATGGAATTGGCCTTGGCGAAATCCCGGGTCGATTCCTCGGTCCGGCCCAGCGCCTTGGCGATCTCCTTCAGGCCCTTGCCCTTGGCGGCAAGGGTGCGCAGCTTGCCTGCTTCCTCACCGTTCCAGGGCTGGCGGTGGCGTTCGAAGCGCTCGGCCATCAGGTTGCCTTCTTTGCCGCAGGCTTCTTCGCCGCCGCCTTCTTTGCTGCGGGCTTCTTGGCGACAGGTTTCTTGGCGGCACCCTTGCGCGCGCCCTTCTTCTTGGCCGGCGGCCCCTTGGCGGCGCGCGCATCGATCAGGGCGATCGCCTGTTCGGCAGTCACTTCTTCCGGCTTCACGTCCTTGGGCAGCGTGGCGTTGGTGGTGCCATCGGTGACATAAGGGCCATAGCGTCCCGGCATCACCTTGATCTCGCCGCCGCTGGTGGGGTGTTCGCCCAGCGTGGCGATGGCTTCCGCCTTGCCACCGGTGCGCCCGCCGGGGCCGCGATTGGCCGCTTCGGCCAGCAGGCTGACGGCGGCGTTCATGCCGGTCTCAAACACGTCGCGCGTGCCGGACAGCTTGGCGTATTTGCCATCGTGCTTCAGGTAAGGGCCATAGCGACCGATGTTGGCCTCGATCGGCAGGCCGGTCTCCGGATGGTCGCCGATCACTCGCGGCAGATTGAGCAGCTTCAGCGCCCATTCCAGGTCGAAATCGGGAATGTCCTTGGGGATGGAGGCGCGCTTGGCATCCTTGCCCTCGCCCAGTTGCACGTAAGGCCCGAAGCGGCCCGCCTTGCGCTCCACTTCCAGCCCGGTGACGGGATCCTTGCCCATCCCGCTATCCTGCGAGCCGTCGCCATCGCCCGGCTGGCCGAACTTGCGGCGGAAGGTGCATTCCGGATAGTTCGAGCAGCCGATGAAGGCCCCGAAGCGCCCGCCGCGCAGCGCCAGCCGCCCCGGCTCGCGCCCTTCGGCCAGGCACTTGGCGCACTGGCGCGGGTCGTGGCCGTCGGCCTGCGGCGGGAACAGGTAGTCGGACAGGAACAGGTCCAGCGCCTCGGTAACTTCCGAGGGCTTGCGCTCCATCACCTCGTCGCTCTTGGGCTTGAAGTCGCGCCAGAACTTCTCCAGCACCGCCTTCCAGCGGGCCTGTCCCGCGGAGACCTCGTCCAGCTCGTCCTCCATGCCCGCCGTGAAGTCATAGGCCACGTAGACCGGGAAGAAGCGTTCCAGAAACGCCGTCAGCAACCGGCCCGAATCCTCGGCAAAGAAACGGTTTTTTTCCATCCGCACATATTCACGGTCGCGCAGGGTCTGGATGGTGGAGGCATAGGTGGACGGACGGCCGATGCCCAGTTCCTCCAGCCGCTTGACCAGGCTTGCCTCCGCAAAGCGCGGCGGCGGCTGGGTGAAGTGCTGCACCGCGTCCACCGCAGTCTTGGCCGGACAATCGCCGGACTTGAGCATGGGCAGCAGGCCGCCATCCTCGTCGTCATCGGCCTTGAGGTCGCGGCCTTCCTCGTAGACCGCCAGGAAGCCGGGGAACAGCACCACCTGGCCGCTGGCGCGCAGTTCGTGCTGGCCGGTGCCGTCGCGCAGGGCAATCGTCGTGCGTTCTAGCTGCGCGGCGGCCATCTGGCTGGCCATCGCGCGCTTGAAGATCAGGTCATAAAGGCGCGCCTCATCCCCCGAACCGGCCCGGTCGCGGGCGAAATCTGTGGGGCGGATCGCTTCGTGGGCTTCCTGCGCGTTCTTGGCCTTGGCCTGGTACATGCGCGGCTTTTCGGGCAGGTAGTGCCCGTCGAAGCGGTCGGTAATGGCGCGGCGGCAGGCGGCGATGGCGCTGCCGTCCATCTGCACGCCGTCGGTCCGCATATAGGTGATTGCCCCCGCCTCATACAGGTTCTGGGCGCAACGCATGGTGTGGCTGGCCGAAAAGCCCAGCTTGCGCGCGGCTTCCTGTTGCAGGGTCGAGGTGGTGAACGGCGGGGCTGGATTGCGCTTGAACGGCTTGGTCTCCACATCCGCCACGGTGAAGCGCCCCGCTTCCACCGCCGCGCGGGCGGCCTCGGCGGTCTTGCCATCACCGATGGACAGGCGATCCAGCTTCTCGCCGTTATAGCGCACCAGGCGGCTTTCGAAGCGGGTGCCGTCATGCTCCATCTGCGCGGTGACCGACCAGTATTCCTGCGCCACGAAGGCTTCGATCTCGCGCTCGCGCTCAACGATCAGGCGCAGTGCCACGCTCTGCACGCGGCCGGCGCTCTTGGCCCCTGGCAACTTGCGCCACAGGACCGGGCTGAGCGTAAAGCCGAACAGGTAATCCAGCGCGCGGCGCGCCAGGTAGGCATCGATCAGGTCGGTATCGAGGGCGCGCGGGGCCTTCATCGCCTCGGTCACCGCCTGCTTGGTGATGGCGTTGAAGGTAACGCGCTCGACCTCCTTGGGCAGGGCCTTCTTCTTCGCCAGCATGTCCTGTACGTGCCACGAAATCGCCTCGCCCTCGCGGTCGGGGTCGGTCGCCAGGATCAGGCGGTCGGCCTTCTTGGCGGCATCGGCGATGGCCTTCACCTGGTCGCGGTTGCGCCGCTCGGCGGGGACTTCCCAGTCCATCGCGAAGTCCTCGTCCGGACGCACGCTGCCATCCTTGGGCGGCAGGTCGCGGATGTGGCCGTAGGAGGCGAGAACCTTGTAGTCCCCTCCCAGGTACTTCTCGATGGTCTTGGCCTTGGCGGGGGATTCAACGATGACAAGCTGCATGGCGGTTACTTAAACGATCCCTCACACGTATACGTACGCGCGAGGGTGGCGCGCCTCCTTGCCCCCCGTCAAGCGCCTGTCGCGGCGAAATCGGCTATTCGAACACCGCGCCCAACTCGTTCACGTCACCGGTCAGGCGGCGGAACACGAAGACTCCGAAGGCGACCTGCAGCACCGAGCTGGCATTCGACAGGAGCTGGTTGCCCAGCACGGCCAGGAAGCCGGGCTGCCCGCCATCGGCCATGGTGACAAAGGCCCCCACCCCCACCAGCCCGCCAAGCACCGATACGGCGAACACGCCGATCAGGAAGGTGAACACGATGGGCGTCGTAATCCCTTTCACTGCATACCAGCTCTGCCGCATGGCCTCGATCACCCCCATGCGCTGGCGGATCAGGTAGGCAGGCGCCGCCACCCAGCGCGCCAGCACGATCAGGCCGGGCACGACCAGCGCCAGGAAGGCGAGCCCCGTTCCCAGGCCGGAGAGAATCGCCAGGCCCACGAAAGCCAGGTAGCGCCGCGGGGCACGGCCGCGGACCATCAGCGCGCCGTTTTCCAGCATGGCTTCCCACAACAGATACTGCGAGACGACCGCGACGATCAGCACCAGCAACCCGCCGATCCCTGCGCCCACGCCCAGATAGGCCATCACCGGGCCGGACAGGTCGACCAGCGGATCGGAGCCTTCAAGCGCGGCACCGAGGCCCCATTCCAGCGCGGTGGCCAACACGCTCAGGACCACGATGTATATTCCGGCGGCCGAGGCGTTCTCGCGAACCGTCGCGATGGTCCCCTCGATCAGTTCGCCAACCCGCACTTTCTCGTCCATGATGCCCCCTTGCCGCGCCCTGCCCCAACGACGCGTCCTGAAGGCAGACTATGGGCAATCCGCCTTTCCGCAAGCCCGTTGTGATGCGCCGCCTAACCCGCCAGGCTGACCCGCCCCCCGGCGTGGCGCACCAGTCGCCCACCCAGCTCCAGCTCCAGCAGGGCCATCTGCACCGCGCCGGCACTCTCGCCGCTCTGGCGGACGAGTTCGTCCACCGGCACGGGAGCGGTGGTCAGCAGCGCGGCGATATCGGCGGGATTGTCGGCCAGTTCCTCGTCCCACGCGTCGTAGCCGCCCCCCCCAAAAAAACCTCCGCTGTCACGGAAGGTGGAGCGCGGGGTGCCGTCGAAGCTGCTGAGGAGTTCGGCCACGTCGTCGGGCGATTGCACCAGCACGGCCCCTTCACGGATCAGCTTGTTGCACCCCTCGCTGCGCGGTTCCAGCGGGCTGCCGGGAATGGCCATGACTTCGCGCCCCGCCTCCCCCGCCAGCCGTGCGGTGATGAGGCTGCCACTCTTCGGCGCGGCCTCTACCACCAGCGTGCCCAGCGACAGGCCGGCGATGATGCGGTTGCGCTTGGGGAAGAGTTGCCCGCGTGGCTGGGTGCCGGGCGGCTCCTCGGCCAGCAGCAGGCCCTCTTGCGCAACCCGTTCCTGCAACTTCTCGTGCCCCGGCGGATAGGTCACGTCGATCCCGCTGGCAATCACCCCCACGGTGCCGCCCTTAACCCCCAGCGCGCCCTCATGCGCGGCACCGTCGATCCCTTTGGCCAGGCCCGAGACCACGGTGAAGCCCTGCTGCGCCAGGGCAGCAGAGAAATCGCGGGCCAGCTTGACCGCCGCCGCGCTGGCATTGCGCGCGCCGACCAGTGCCACGCACGGCTGCGCGGCCAAGGCCAGATCGCCCCGCAGGGTGAGGATCGGCGGCGGGCTGTCCATCTGCGCCAGGAGAGCGGGATAGTCCGCCATGTCGTGAAACACATAGCGCGCACCCGCCGCGCGCACCGCCTGCGCCTCTGCCTCCACCACCGATGCGGCAGCGGCCCGATAGGTGCGGGTGCCCCGGGCGGCGAGATCGGGCAGGGCCTCCAGCGCCGCGCCCGCCGTGCCGAAGCGCCTGAGGAGCTGGCGGTAGCTGACGGGGCCGATGTTGGGACTGCGCAGCAGGCGGATGCGGTCGAACGCTTCCTGCTGGCTGAGGGCAGCGGTCATTTAAGCGTCTTTGGCCTTCTTGCTGCCCACGCGCGGTTCAGTGCCAGCACGAAGACGGGCGATGTTGGCGCGGTGCAGCCAGATGACCAGCGCGGCGATCACAGCCAGCACCGGCACGAAGTGAGTGAAGCCCAGCCCCCAGGCCGCCACCAGCGCGCCCACCACCGCGCTCATCCCCGCGACCGAGCTGATCCGCAGGGCCGCCAGCAGCGCCAGCCAGACCACGGCATAGGCCACGCCCAGCGGCCAGCCGATGCCGAAAGCCACGCCGAGGTTGGTAGCAACACCCTTGCCGCCCCTGAAGCGTAGCCAGACCGGGAAACAGTGCCCGAGCACCGCCCCCAACGCGGCGGCGGCCACGGGGGAAGCCCAGGTGAGATCATCCCCCCACAGGTGGCGGGCCAGCACCACGGCCACAAAACCCTTCAACCCGTCGAGCAGCAGGGTGGCAGCGGCCACCTTCTTGTTGCCGGTGCGCAGCACGTTGGTGGCGCCGATATTGCCGCTGCCGATCTGACGGATATCGCCCAGCCCCGCCGCCTTGGCCAGCAGCAGGCCGAACGGCACCGAACCGAGCGCGTAACCCAGCACCAGGGCCAGCAAACCATCCATGACTGTGCCTGAAACCTCCGCCCCGCTTGCCCCCGTATGGGCAATCGCATTAATCGCATGTCTAGAGGACATTGCGCCTCGCCCGCAAGCACTGCCCACAAGACTGGAACCGCTTTGGACCCGAATGCCCCAATCCTGATCTTCGATAGCGGCGTGGGTGGCCTCACCGTGCTGGCCGAGGTGCGCAAACTCCTGCCGGAAGCCCCAGTGATTTACGTCGCCGATCGCGCTGCCCTGCCCTATGGCGACAAGACCGAGGCAGAGATTGCCGCGCGCGTCTGCGGCCTGCTGGGGCGGCTGGCCGAACGCTATCATCCGCGCCTGATCTGCATCGCCTGCAACACCGCCAGCACGATCGCGCTGGGCATGGTGCGTGAAGTGCTGGAAGTGCCGGTGGTGGGCACCGTCCCCGCCATCAAGCCTGCCGCTGCGATGACGAAAACCGGGGTGATCGGCCTGCTGGGCACCAAGGCGACCATCCGCCAGGCCTATGTCGACAAGCTGGAGGCCGAGTTTGCGGCCGGCAAGCGCCTGATCCGCCACGCCGCTCCCGAACTGGTGGCGGCGGCAGAACTGAAACTGCGTGGTGGCACCCCGGACCCCGCCGTGTTCGCTCGCGCCGTAGCCGGCCTGCGCGAGCAGCAGGACGGCGACAAGATCGACGTGGTCGTGCTCGCCTGCACCCATTTCCCGCTGCTGACCCCCGAGCTTTCTGCGGAGTTCGGCGCTAACGTGCAGTTCATTGACGGAGCGCAAGGTATTGCCCGCCGGATAGCCTATCTCACGCAGGGCCAGCCATTCGGTGGCACGGATCAGGATCAGGCGATAGCGACCGGCGATGAACGAGATAACCCCGCCCTACTTGCGGCCCTGCGGCCCTACGGAATCCATCGAATCCAGCCGCTTTGATGCGAATCGTTCGCAAAGACAAAGCTTTCCCCGCGCTGTCGATTTGACTAAATCCGCCGCGACAGAGGCCCGCGATTCCGTGCGCGGTGCCAAGCGGACAGAGACGCTGAACTACGAGCACATCTTCGACCAGGCGATTGACCGGCTGCATGCCGAAGGGCGCTATCGCGTGTTCATCGACATCCTGCGCAACAAGGGTGCCTATCCCAACGCGCGCTGTTTCCACGGCCACAACGGCCCCAAGCCCATCACCGTATGGTGCAGCAACGATTACCTGGCCATGGGCCAGCACCCCAAGGTGATCGCCGCGATGGAAGAGGCGCTGCACGATGTCGGCGCCGGTTCGGGCGGCACGCGCAACATCGGCGGCAACACGCACTATCATATCCAGCTAGAGGAAGAGCTGGCCGACCTGCACGGCAAGGAAGCCGCGCTGCTGTTCACCAGCGGCTATGTCTCGAACGATGCCACCCTCAGCACGTTGGCCCGCCTGCTGCCGGGCTGCGTGATCTTCTCTGACGAGCTGAACCATGCCAGCATGATCGCCGGCATCCGCAATTCCGGCTGCGAAAAGCGCATCTGGCGGCACAACGATGTTGCCCACCTGGAAGAACTGCTGGCGTCGGAAGACCCCAACGTTCCCAAGCTCATCGCCTTCGAAAGCGTCTATTCGATGGATGGTGACGTGGCCCCGATTCACGCCATTTGCGACCTGGCCGAGAAGTACAACGCCCTCACCTACATCGACGAAGTGCACGCCGTGGGCATGTACGGCGCGCGCGGCGGCGGCATTTCCGAGCGGGACGAGGCAGCCCACCGCATCGACCTGATCGAGGGCACGCTGGGCAAGGCTTTCGGCGTGATGGGCGGCTATGTGGCCGCCAGCCGTAAGGTGATCGACTGCATCCGCTCCTATGCCCCCGGCTTCATCTTCACCACCTCGCTCAGCCCCGTGCTTGTGGCCGGCGTGCTGGCCAGTGTCCGGCACCTGAAGGCGAGCAGCGTGGAGCGTGATGGCCAGCAGGCCGCTGCCGCCACCCTCAAGCGCCTGTTTGCCGAAGCCGGCCTGCCGGTGATGGACAGCACCACCCATATCGTGCCGCTGATGGTGGGCGATCCGGTTCGCGCCAAGAAGATCAGCGATATCCTGCTGGCGGAATACGGCGTCTACGTGCAGCCCATCAACTTCCCCACCGTGCCCCGCGGCACCGAGCGCCTGCGCTTCACCCCCGGCCCCGCCCACAGCGAGGAGATGATGGTGGAACTGACCCAGGCGCTGGTGGAAATCTGGGATCGGATGGAACTGGAACTGCGCCAGGCCGCCTGACGGCAGCTTGCACACCTCGCCACAGCCGCTATCCCTTGGCCAGCAAGGGAGACAAGCGCATGAAAGTAGCCGTGTTGGGTGCCAGCGGGCGCGCGGGCAAGGAGATCGTCAAAGAACTGTCGGCGCGCGGCCACACGGTTACCGCCGTGGCCCGCAAGCCCGAGGCCGTGGCCGACCTGCCCGGCGTCACCGCCGTGGGCGCCGACGCCGAGACGCCCGCTGCCATCGCTAAGTCGGTTGCCGGACACGATGTCGTGGTCAGCGCCCTGCCCTTCACCGTCACCGCCGACAAGGTGGTTGCCGCCATGCACGAGGCGGGCGTGGAGCGGCTGCTGGTGACCGGCGGCGCGGCCAGCCTGAAGGACGAGAACGACGTGCGCTATATCGACCGGGACGATTTTCCGGAGATCTGGCGCAAGGGCGCCCAGGGCGGGATCGATTTCTTCTACGCCCTGAAGGAAGACCCCACACTGGACTGGGTGTTCTTCAGCCCGGCGTTCAACTTCGTCGAAGGGCCGCGCACCGGCCGGTTCCGGCTGGGCAAGGAACACCTGATCAAGGACGCCAGTGGCGACAGCCGGATCAGCTTTGCCGACTATGCCATCGCCATGGTGGACGAGGTGGAGAACAAGGCGCACAGCCGCGAGCGGTTCACCATCGGCTACTGAGCTGCTCCGCCCAGGTCAGGGCGCACGGCATCCGCATCGCGCACCAGGCGGGCCGGCCACCGCCGCGCGCGGTGTGGGCCCGCGAAACCAGTCTGGCTGCGACAGGAGCTGCGCGCTGATCGGCTGGCCGGTGTGCCGGATGGCAAAGACATTGACCACCAGCGACAGGTAGGCCAGCCGGACCAGCCCGCAGCGCGGCAGCCGGTCAGCCAAGAGCAAGGCGGCCAGGGCACAAAGGGCAAACCCGGCGACGACCATCGCATCGTCCCAGGCGAAGCCCGCCAACCGCACGAAGCCCGAAGGATGCGGCAGGGCACCGGCACCCCAGATAATGCCGCGTGTGAGTAGCGCGGTCAGATACAGCGAGGCGGAGAAGGCGAGGACGCGGACCACGATCCGCGTCCCCGTATCATGGCGGGGGGACAGGCGCCCGATCAGCGCAGGCTCACCACGTTGTCGCTGACGCGGGTGTCCTTGCGGCCGGTGTAGAGGCTGACCATCGGCTCATCCTCCACCACGAAGCAGCGGGTGGCGCCAAAGCCGTTGAACCGCGTGCTCATGGCCGCGCCATAGGCCCCCAGCATGCCGATCTCGATGAAATCGCCGGACTGGATATCCTCGGGCAACTGGAACGGACCCTTCATGTAGTCCATGTCGTCGCAAGTGGGGCCGAAGAAGGCGAAATCGGCCAGCGGCTGGGTCAGGTCGTCCTCCAGCGCTACCACCGGGAAGCGCCAGTCAACGTGCGCGGCATCGAACAGCGCGCCATAGGCACCGTCGTTGATGTACAGCTCGTCAGAACGGCGCTTTTCCACCTTGACCACGATGGAGCTGTATTCGGCACACAGCGCACGGCCCGGTTCGGCCCACAGCTCCGCCGAATACGAGATGGGCAGCATCTCGAAGTGGCGGTGGATCTGCGCGAAATAGTCCTCCAGCGGGGGCGGTTCCATGCCCGGATACTGCGAGGGAAAGCCGCCGCCGACATCGATGATGTCCACGGTTACCGCCGCCTCGGCAATGGCAGCGCGCACGCGCTCCAGCGCCTGGACATAGGCGAACGGCGTCATCGCCTGGCTGCCCACGTGGAAGCAGATGCCCAGCGCGTCGCAATGCTGGCGAGTGGCTTGCAGCAGTTCCGCCGCATCGACCAGGTCGACGCCGAACTTGGCGGCCAGGCTCAGCTCCGAATGCTCGGACGAGACACGCAGGCGCACCAGCAATTGCAGGTCGGCCGCCGCCGCGCCTTCCGGCGTGGTGGTGGCGGCAACGATCTTCTCCAGCTCGCCCAGGGTATCGAGGCTGAAGGTCTTCACCCCATGCTGGAAATAGGCCTCGCGGATGGCGCTGGCGGTCTTGACCGGGTGCATGAAGCACAGCTTGGGCGCATCGCCCAGCGTCTCGCGCACCAGCCGCACCTCGCCGATGCTGGCAACGTCATAATGGCTGATGCCGTTGTCCCACAGCACGCGAATCAGGTCGGGTGAAGGGTTGGCCTTCACCGCGTACATGCTGGTGCCGGGAAACTTCTCGGCAAAGAAACGCGCTGCCCGCGCCGCAGCGTGCGGGCGGTTCAGGATCACGGCTTCGTCCGGAGAAATGGCGCGGACTACAGCCCGTGCGTCAGGATAATGGTGCAATTCAAGGGACCCCCAATAGGCCTTGCGGCCAGGTAACACACAAAGCTGCCTTGCGGTTTGGAAGTCCCCATGGGGCAGCAGGAGGTGCGCATATAGAGCGACGGGTGAACGATGCAATAACAAAGCAGCGATTTTGCCGTCAGGATGCCCGAAAAGTCAGGCGTGTGACCGCCGGGCGGCGCGGATCAGAATTTGATCTGCGGCACCTGGTCAACCACGCCCTTCTCGCTGTCGTCCAGCCGGTTGAAATCGGCCGGCTGGAAGCCGAGCATCCCGGCAAACAGCACGGCGGGGAAACTCTCCCGCCCGGTGTTGTAGCGCGACACGGCAGCGTTGAGCGCACGGCGGGCTGCGGCCAGCTTGTCCTCCACGTCGCCCAGTTCCACCTGAAGCTGCTGGAAGTTGGCGCTGGCCTTGAGGTCGGGATAGGCCTCGCCAAGCGCCAGCAGTTTGTCCAGCGCCACGCGCAACTGGCCTTCGCTGGCCGAATTGGGCGACCCTTGCGCGGCAGCGTTACGGGCGCTGATCACCGCGTCCAGCGTATCCTGCTCGTGCACGGCATAGCCTTTGACGGTGTTGACCAGGTTGGGGATCAGGTCGTGCCGCTGGCGCAGCCCGGCGTCGATATCGGCCACGCCCTGGCTGACAGTTTGCCGCAGGCCCACCAGCCGGTTGTAGATACCGATGACCACCACCGCCAGCAGCAGCAGCAGACCCGCCACGATCCAACCCATAGCCCCGCCCTTTCCCTATTCCATCCGCGGCAGGTTGTGCCATCAATGGCAGCGAATTCCTAGGGGGAGTGCCGGGGGCATGATCGAGCGGCCCGATGTGGACGCGCTGATGGCGGGGGAGCTGGGCGAGTGGCTGCAGCACCAGGCCACCGTACGCGAGGATGCCCGGCACAAGAGCAACGGGCGCTTCGTGAAGGCGGCGGTGATCTTCTTTCCGCTGGCCATCGGCCTCGCCATGCTGGGCTGGAATGTCCAGGTGACCATGTTCATCCTGTTCTTCGCCGCCGTGGGCCTGGGCATCTGGGCCTACAACCCGCGCGGGCAGGCGATCAAGGAGACCAAGGAGGGGATCAATAGCGCTCTGGCCCGCGCGCTAGGCCTGTCATTCAGCAGCGCCACTGGCGAAACCCCAGGCTTCCTGCGCGCCACCACGTTCCGTATGCTGCCCGGCTACAGCCGCAAGAGCTTCGAGGACCTGTGGAGCGGCGAGATTGGCGGCCGCGCCTTTGCACTGCACGAGGCGCACCTGGAACAGAAGCGGCAGAGCGGCAAGAACAGCCACTATGTCACCGTGTTTCGCGGCCCCATCATGACCATTGCCGCAGGCCGCCGGTTTACCGGGGTGACGCTGGTGGAACGCTCGGGCAGGCACAAGCGGTTCGGCTTTTTCGGCGAGAAGGAAGACCTGGAGGTTGGCGGCGTGCGGCTGGACCGGGTGGACATGGTCCATCCCCAGTTCGAGGACGAGTTCACCGTCTATTCCAGCGACCAGGTGGAGGCCCGCTACCTGGTCCACCCGACCTATGTGGAAAAGCTGATCGCGCTGGAAAGCGCCTTCGCCGGCCAGAAGATCCGCACCCTGTTTGCCGAGGGCGAACTGACCGTGGTGCTGGAGGCCGCCAACATGTTCGAAAGCGGCAACATGGATGCCGCGCGCGACCGGGAACTGGTGGAAACCTGCGTCAGCCAGTTCATGTCGATGGCCGAGCTGGCCGGGTCGTTGAACGAGGCACGGGGTTAGGCAGGCTGAAGGCCCACCCCGTCATCCTGAACTGTTTCAGGATTCATTCCGCCGATTGAGCGGAGCATGCGGCTGAACGTGCAACATCGCCACGCGGATTGTCAGTCAGCGCCTTCTGCACGATTGACCCTGAAACCAGTTCAGGGTGACGAAGGCGGGGAAGGAGGCCTCAGCCCCCTCCCCCGCCCATTACTCAATCGAACAGCTTGGCCCAGCGGCGCGGGGTGCGGGCCTTCCAGTGCTCGCGGTGGTAGGCATCCGATGCCAGCAGCGGCATCACCGAACCGGCTTCGGCAAAGACCATCTGCTCGATGCCGGTGTTGACCTTGCCCCAGCTGGCCGCTTCCTGCAGCGTGGAGGACGAGCAGGCCCCGTCTCGCACGTCGGCCACGGTGATTTGCACGGCGTACTTGTGCACGGCCACGTCCTCGTGGCCCAGGATCTCGGCGCAGACCACGGTGTCCTGGATGAAGTTCTTGGGCACGCCGCCGCCCACCATCAGCAGGCCCGAATCGCCGCTCTTGATCTTGATGTCGGTCAGCTCGCGGAAGTCCGCGATGGCGTCGATTATCATGTAGGGCTTGCCTTCCTTCATCCGGTCAACCTGGTGCTTCACAAGGCCGAAACCGGCCGAGGAGTCCACGAAGGCCGGGCAGAAGATCGGCACGTCATGCTCGTAGGCCAGCTTGACGAGGCTGTTGTCCTTCTTGCCGTGCTCTACCAGGTACTTGCCCATCTCGCGGATGAAGGCGCGCGACGAGTAGGCCTTGGGCTCCAGCTCGTTGGCGATCTTGTTGATCGTGAAGTCGCAGTCCTGCAGCTGCTCCTCGTCGATGTAGGTGTCGTAGATGCGGTCGATGTAGAGCGAACGCAGGGTGTCATCGTCGGGGATTTCCAGCGCCTGATAGTGCTTGTGGCCAAGGCCCTCGAAGAAATCCATGTCGACGATGGTGGCCCCGGTGGCGACCACGCAGTCGACCATGTTGCTGCGGATCAGTTCCGCATACAGGTCCATGCAGCCGCCCGCGCTGGTGCTGCCGGCGATGACCAGGAAAATCGTGCAATCAGGGTCGGCCAGCATCTGGTTGTAGATGCCGGTGGCGCGCGCCAGATCGCGGCTGGTGAAGCTCATCTTGCTCATGCCGTCGATGATCGGACGGGCATCGAAGCTGGTGATGTCGATATGTTCCACCAGGGTGGACAGCAGCTCTGCCTTGCGGTTGCTGTTGATCGGCGAGTCACTCATGAACGGTACTCCAGGTTCAAGGCCGGGCAGTCGCCTCCGTACTGCGGAGGTTCCCGGTTGAAGGGCGCGCCCGATAGAGGCACTTGGGGGTTAGGTAAACAGGTATTTCGCGGGGGAATATGACGAGCATAGGGCAGATGCGAAACCCCGATGCGGCAGGGGTGTTCCGGGCCGCGACAAAAGTGGCGGAAATCCTGCCGATGACGCCGCTTTTGCCGGTCGAACACGCGGGGCAAATCTTCTGGCTGAAGGCCGAATGCCTGCAACCGGTGGGCGCGTTCAAGATCAGGGGTGCCTGGCACCGTCTGACCGATGTCGACGCGGCCGACTATCCCGGCGGGGTGGTGGCCGTGTCCAGCGGCAACCATGCGCAGGGTGTGGCCTGGGCGGCGAAACGGCTGGGCCTGCCCGCTGCCATCGTGATGCCGCGCGATGCCCCGGCCATCAAGCTGGAGCGGACCCGCGAGCTGGGGGCCGAAGTGGTGCTGTATGACCGCATGACCGAGGACCGCGAGGCGATCGGCCGCGCCTTGTCCGAGGAGCGCGGCGCGGCCTACGTCCATGCCTTTGCCGATCCCTGGGTGATCGAGGGGCAAGGCAGCGCCGGCATCGAGATCGCGCAGCAGCTGGGCCGCCAGCCGGGCCGGATCGTGGTGTGTTGCGGCGGTGGCGGGCTGACCGCGGGCCTCGCCCTCGCCTGCCCCGATGCCGAGGTGGTGCCGGTGGAGCCCGAAGGGTGGGACGATGTCGCCCGATCTATAGCCTCGGGCACCATCCAGCGGGTGATCGACAATCCCCCGCCCACGGCCTGCGATGCCTTGCAGACACTGGCCACCCAGCCGGTGAACTTCAACGTGATCCGGCGGCGCTGCTCCTATGGCCTGTCGGTCACACCTGCTGAGGTGGAAGATGCCCAGCGCTTCGCCTTCAGCCGCCTGCGGTTGGTGCTGGAGCCCGGCGGCGCGGTGGCGCTGGCCGCCGTTCTGGCCGGCAAGGTGGCGGCGGACGAGGATACCGTGGTGATTGCTAGCGGCGGCAACACCGATGCGGCCAGCTTTGCCAGGGTGCTTGCGGGCAATTAGGTTTCAATTGACAATCTAGTTACCCGCGCGCAGCCTCTCCCCCGGGATTATCAGGGGGAGGATCACCCGTGCAAACAGCCATTCTTGCGCCGGCCGCCGTGCTGGTCGCCTGGTCGCTCGTCATGCTGTTCTGGATGGCAGCGCTGCGCCTGCCGGCCCTGGCCAAGCTGAAGCTGCCGCCGGAACGGGCGCGCGGCGGGCGTGGCAGCGATCTTGACGGCGTGCTGCCGCCCGAATTGCAGTGGAAGGCGCACAACTATAACCACCTGATGGAGCAGCCGACCATCTTCTATGCGCTGGTGGCGATCCTGGCGATTGCCGGAGCCAGCGAGACCGACGTGCTGCTGGCCTGGACCTATGTGGGCTTGCGGGTAGTCCACTCGATCTGGCAGGCGGTGGTGAACACCATTCCGGTGCGGCTGGCGCTGTTCTCGCTGGGCTCGCTGGTGCTGGTGGCGCTGACCATTAGCGCGCTGCAGGCGACCTTCTGACGGCGGACAGAACAGCCGCTTGATCCAGCGCAAGGACCGCTTGCGCGCTCCGCTCCAAAGAGAACCATCACGATTCTCTGGAGACGGATCATGTTACCATCTTCCCGCCTGATGGCCCAAGGCAAGCGCGCCATTCCCGGCACGCTGGTGTTTGACGGCGATGCCGCGCAGGCCGGCTATGCGCTCAACGCCATGTGCTATTCGTTCAACTCCCTCGCCAACCGCCAGGCCTTCGCGGCTGACGAGGAAGGCTACATGGAGCGCTTCCATCTGACGCCGGAGCAGAAGGACGCGGTGCGCCAGCGCAACGTGCTGGGCATGCTGGCGGCGGGCGGCAACGTCTATTACCTGGCCAAGCTGGCCGGGATTTTCGGCCTCAACGTGCAAGACCTGGGTGCGCTGCAAACGGGCATGAGCCTGGAAGAGTTCAAGGCCGCGCTGCTGGAGCATTCGGTCACCGAAACCCGCGTGGCGCAGGACGGGAGGCTGGCAGCATGAGCAAGATCTGCGGCGGCATCTTCACCAGCCACGTGCCGGGAATCGGCAAGGCGATCGCACAGAACCTACAGAACGATCCCTACTGGAAGCCGTTCTTCGACGGGTTTGATCCGATCCACCGGTGGCTGGCGGCTGAGAAGCCCGATGTAGCGGTGGTGTTCTACAACGACCACGGCCTCAATTTCTTCCTCGACAAGATGCCCACTTTCGCCATCGGCGCTGCCAACGAGTATCGCCACGAGGACGAAGGCTGGGGCATCGCCTTTGCCCGCCCGTTCCAGGGCCATGCGGACCTGTCCTGGCATATCATCGAGCATGTGGTGGCCAGCGAATTTGATCCGGTCATGTGCCAGGCGATGACGGTGGACCATGCCGTGGCCGTCCCGTTCGAGCTGTGCTGGCCGGGCAAGGATGCCTTCCCCACGAAGCTGATCCCGATCGCCATCAATACCGTACAGCATCCCCTGCCCAGCCCCAAGCGCTGCCATGACCTTGGCAAGGCGGTGGGCCGCGCCATCGAAAGCTGGGGCGGCAATGAAAAGGTGGTCATCTTCGGCACCGGCGGCCTCTCGCACCAGCTTGAGGGCGAACGCGCAGGCCACATCAACGTGGACTACGACAAGTTCTGCCTGCGCAACCTGGCACCCGATCCCGAGGCCCTGCTGCAGCACGATACGCTGGACATCGTCGAACTGGCCGGCAGCCAGGGTGTCGAGATCCTCAACTGGATTGCCGCGCGCGGCGCGCTGACCGGATCGGTCCGCGAGTTGGCGAGCAACTACCATGTGCCCATTTCGAATACGGCGGCAGCCACAGTGCTGCTCAGCCATTCGGAACGGGTGCTGGCCTGAACCTTCCCTCCCATCCGGGTTCGGGCCTTGCTGGGCCGGGTAGATGCCATGTCTGCCCGGCCCGTTTCTTTATGGGCGCCATGTCCCGCCAGGTCACTTGATCGCGGTCAAAGCGCCGGGGCCCGGGTCGTCTATTCTAACGCTCGTTAGAATGATTCGAGGGAGAAGCTGGATGGTCCATTTTCCGAAAGACCCGGTCTATCAGGACGTGCTGCGCCTGGTGCGGCTGGAAGGCGACATCGGTGACCTGATCGTGGAAGGCGAAGTGCCGGTCGAGATGGACGGCGCGTTCTACCGTGTGCATCCCGATCCCCAGTTCGCGCCGAAGATGGGTCCGGGCGACCAGTTCTTCAACGGCGACGGCATGGTGTCCATGTTCCGCGTGAAGGACGGCAAGGTCAGCTTCAAGCAACGCTACGCCAAGACCGACAAGTGGAAGCTGGAGAACGCTGCCGGCAAGGCGCTGTTCGGATCCTATCGCAACCCGCGCACCGATGACCCCAGCGTGATCGGGCAGCATCGCGGCACGGCCAACACCAATGTGCTGGTGTTCGGCGGTGACCTGCTGGCGATGAAGGAAGACAGCCCCTGCCTGGTGATGGACAAGCTGACGCTGGACACCGATGGCTATACCGACTGGGATGGCGAGCTGACGCTGAAGACCTTCGGTGCCCATCCCAAGATCGATCCGGTCACCGGCCATTTCTGCAACATCAGCTATGCCGCCAAGGGCGAGCTGTCGAAGGACGGCACCTATTTCGAGATCGATAGCGAGGGCAACATCGTGGCCCGTGCCGAATTCGAGGTGCCCTACTACACCATGCTCCACGATTTCTGCATCGCGGGCGACTATGTGGTGATCCCGGTTTCCCCCTACAGCAGCGACCCGAGCGTGCTGGAGCAGGACCGGCCCCACTTCTACTATGACCGCAGCCTGCCGACTTACCTGGGCGTGATGCGCCGCAACGGCGATGGGAGCGACATGCGCTGGTTCAAGCACGAGGCGGGCCTGTGTTCGTGCCACGTGATGAACGCCTTTGCCGAAGGGACGAAAGTTCACCTCGACACCCCGGCCAGCAAGATCGGCAGCCTGCCCTTCTTCCCCGACAAGGACGGCGCGCCGTTCGATCCCGAACTGGCGATGACCGAACTGGTCCGCATCACCGTGGACCTGACCAGCAACGAGGACGTGGTCGAAAGCGTGGTCAAGATCGGTAACCTGCCGGGCGAATTCCCGCGCATCGACGATCGCATGGCCGGCAAGCCATACACCCAGGGCTGGATGATCACCTATGACCTGGCCAAGCCCTACAATGGCCCACCCGGTCCCTTTGCGGGCGTGATCAACACTCTCACCCATTACAACCTGGTCACCGGCAAGGAGGAAAGCTGGTGGTGCGGGCCTGACGGGTCGCTGCAGGAACCCTGCTTCGTGCCGCGAAGCAAGACCGCGCCGGAAGGCGACGGCTGGCTGGTGGCCCTGGTGGACGATCATGTCCGCAACTACACCGATCTGTGCATTTTCGACGCGTGCGACGTGGCCAAGGGCCCGATCGCCCGCGCCCAACTCCCCATTCGTCTGCGCCAGGGGCTTCACGGCAACTGGGCCGCAGCGGATCTCCTGGCGGCCTGATCACTCAGACGCGCCAGATTCCCATCCCATCCTGGGGCGGCGTGCTTCGGCCCGCTGCCCCGTTTTTTTGTGGGCAGCCAAACCTTGAAAGTGCGAGAGTAGCGGCTGCACAGCAGCCCGCAGACCAGCCAATCCGGGGTCGCGTAAACCGCCCTGGATTGCTTCGCTTCGCCCGCAATGACGAATTGAAGATCAGATCGCCGAACTGAACCGGCGCGGGCTCTGCTGCCGGTAAGGATCGAAGGCCGCGGCAATGCTGCGGGCATAGGGCAGCGCGTGCGGCGGGATCACCAGCATGCATTGCCCCTCGATCAGCGCCAGGCCCGGCTCCAGGTAGGGAACCAGGCGCGGCATGGCATCGGCCAGCAGGTCGGCTGCCACGCGGGCCCGTCCGCGGCACAGAAGTTCCTCAATCACCGCGCCGCGCCGCCGGTCGTCCACGCTGCGTTCCTTGCCGTGGCCGGTGGGAAGCTGCGACTGCGACAGGATCATGCGGTAGCGGCCGGAATTCTTCTCGTTCTGCACCAGCAGGTCCGGGAAGGAGGAGATGGACGAGGCCCCGAGCCCGATCAGCACCTGCGCCTGATCGTCGGTAAACCCCTGGAAGTTGCGCCGCAGGGTGCCATCCTTCACCGCCCGCGCCATCGGGTCGCCCGGCAGGGCAAAATGGTCGAAGCCAACGGGCTTGTAGCCCTTGCCCAGCAGGTGTTTGTGCCCGTCGCGCGCCATGGCAAAGCGCATCTGGCCATCGGGCAGGTTGCTGCCGTCGATCCGCCGCTGGCGGGGCAGCAAGTGCGGCACGTGGGCATAGCCGAACAGGGCGATGCGGTCCGCCCCATACTGTGCCGCCAGGTCCAGCGTCTCGTCCAGATCGGCCATGGTTTGCCCGGGCAGGCCGTACATCAAGTCGAAATTCAACGAGGTGATCCCGGCGCGGCGAAGCATCGCCACGGCAGCGTCAATCGTCTCGCGCGGCTGCACCCGGCCGATGGCCTCCTGCAGGTGCGGGGCAAAGGTCTGCACGCCCAGGCTGGCGTGAGTGGCTCCCACCGCGCCGAAGACGCCTTCCCACTCCGCCCCCAGGCTGCGCGGATCGAGCTCCACCGAAACCAGCGGATTGTTCAGCGGCAGGTGCAGCACCAGTTGCTGGAACAGGCGCACGAAATCGACCGGCGAAATGGCGTTGGGGCTGCCGCCACCAAAAGCGATCCGCGCCACGCGCGTGCCGGCGGGCAGCAACTGGCCAACCAAGGCAATCTCGCGGTGCAGCGAATCAAGGTAACTGGCCAGCCGCTGGCTGCGGTTGGCGGCGGACGTGTTGCAGCCGCAATACCAGCAGATCTTCTCGCAGAAGGGGATGTGCACATAGAGCGACACATCGCCCGTGGCGGTGCTGATCGCGGCGGCTTGGCGTTCCGGCGTTATGTCCGGCCCGAATTCCGCCGCCGTGGGGAAGCTCGTGTAGCGCGGCACAGGGGTCGCGAGCAGATCTGGATGATAAGGCCACATGCCGTTTCTCTCGCAGGAATCGGGCAAGGCTTCATTGCCCTCGGTCAAGAAGCTTGCGGCGCTGGCCGGTGTGGCAGCCCTTGGCGCAGCACGGGACCGGAGCGGCGGGCAGCGGCGCACCCGAGCGATCGCGCAATTGCACCTGCATGGCACCGCCACCGCACAGCGCCAGCATCAGCGAGGGGTGGCCCTGGTCCTGCGGCAGCGGGCCGACCATGGCCGGCAGCAGGGCCATGACGCCCGCCACGGATGCGAGGTTCATGCCTCCGGCCCTCCGTCATCGTCGATCAGGATGCGCGAGGCGGCCCCGTCCGGGTCTTCGAACTGGCCGCTGCGCATGGCCCAGAAGAAGCTGGCGAGGCCCATCAGGCCCAGCCCCAGCGCGATGGGGAGCAGGATCAGCACACCGTTCATTTTGCAGCCCTCACCAGACGCAGGGAGTTGGCCACCACCAGCAGCGAGCTGAGCGACATGGCCGCCGCCGCGATCAGCGGGGTGACCATGCCCGCCAGCGCCAGCGGCACGGCCAGCGCGTTGTAGCCGATGGCCAGGGCAAAGTTCTGCCGCACCACCTGCATGGTGAAGCGCGCTGCCTTCAGCGCCTTGGGGATGGCGGTCAGACTGCCCTGCACGAACACCAGGTCTGCCGCCTGCATCCCCACATCGCTGGCGCTGCCGGGGGCCATGGAGACATCGGCTGCGGCCAGTGCCGGGCCATCGTTCAGCCCATCGCCCACCATCAGCACCTTGTGCCCGGCCCCTTGCAACAGGGCGATGGCGTGTTGCTTGTCTGCCGGGGTGGCACTGGCCTGCCCGGTCAGGCCTGTCTGGCGGGCAACCTCGGCCACGGCGGGCGCGGCATCGCCCGAGAGGATCGAACAGGTGATGCCCTGCCCTTCAAGCCTGCCCAGCGCCTCGCACGCATCATCGCGCAGACGGTCGGCAAAAGGCACCAGCCGCAGCGGCTTGCCGGGAAGGTCGATGGCCACGGCGGTGCTGCTGGCCCCTTCCGGGCGGCGCAGGGCCACCGGCTGGCCATCGAGCAGGCCGCGCATCCCCTGCCCCGGCTCCTCGACCACGTTCGTTACTGCAGCCGGCTTGACGCCGCGCCGCGCCAGTTCGTCGCACAGGGCGCGCGACACGGGGTGGCGGCTGTGCGAGGCGAGCGCGAGAGCCACGGTGGCAGCATCGGCCGGCAGGGCATCCAGCGCGGCCGGATCGGGCTGCGGGCGCCCCACGGTGAGCGTTCCGGTCTTGTCCAGCAGCGCCCGGTCAATAGTCGCCAGCCGCTCCAGCGCGGAGCCGTCCTTGACCATGATCCCGGCGCGCAGCAGCGATCCGCTGGCCACCACCTGGGCCACCGGCACGGCCAGACCAAGCGCGCAGGGACAGGTGATGATCAGCACGGCCACCCCGATCACCAATGACTGGTAAAGGCTGGCCCCGGCGATCAGCCAGCCCACCACTGCGCTGGCCGCCAGCGTGTGTACGGCCGGCGCGTACCAGCGCGCGGCGCGGTCGGCCAGGCGCACGTACTTGCTGCGGTTCTGGGTGCTCGCCTCCATCAGGCGGGCAATCTCGGCCAGCGTGGTATCGCGGCCCGCGTGGCTGACAACCACGTCCACTGGGGCATCGAGGTTGAGCGTTCCGGCCAGCGCCGTTCCGCCGCGCGCGATGGCCACCGGAGCGGTCTCCCCGGTGAGCAGCGACTGGTCGAACCGGCTGGCCCCGGCGAGGATCTCACCGTCTGCGGCCAGCCGCTCACCGGCGGCCACGCGCATTATCATGCCCGGTTCCAGCGCTTCGGCGGGCAGCCATTCCAGCGCCCCGCCATCACGCACCACCAGGGCCCCCTGTGCTGCCTGGCTGAGCAGCGCGTCCACCGCCCCGCGCGCCCGGTCGCGCATCATCGCATCCAGCACGCGGCCCGCCAGCAGGAAGGCCAGCAGCATCAGGGCACCGTCGAACCAGGCGTGTTCGCCGTGCGTGGCCGTCTCATACAGGCTCAGCAAGCAGGCGATGGTGACACCGATGGAGATCGGCACGTCCATGTTGGTGCGCCCGTGCTTCAGCGCGCTCCAGGCAGACTGGAAGAACGGCCGCCCGGCATAGGCCACCGCCGGCACCCCGATCAGCGCCGAAATCCAGTGGAACAGGTCCCTGGTAGAGCCGTCTGCACCCGACCAGACGCTGACCGACAGCAGCATCACGTTCATGCCGGCAAAACCGGCCACGGCCAGCGGCCCCAGCAGCGGCTTGACCGCGGAAAACGGCTTCTCCAACGCCCTGGGCTGGCGCTTTGCGGCAAAGCCGATCCGCTCCAGCTCGTCCACCAGTTGCCGGTCATCCAGCGTGGCATCGTGGACCACGGTCAGCAGGCGCGAGGTGAGGTTCAGCCGTGCGCTGGCCACCTGCGGCAACTGGCCAAGGCCGCGCTCGATCTTGCTCATGCAGCCGGCGCAATGGGCGCCCGGCACGGCGAGCACGCTGGTTTCGAGCTGGCTTTGCTGGCGGGCAGTCGCGGCGCTCATTGCACGCTCACTTCCTGCCGCCAGACATCGCTGCCACTGGCAAGCTGCAGCCGCAGGGTCCAGCGGCCTTCCGGCAGCGGAGCAGTGGAGACATAGCGCCCGTCGGTCGCACGCCGGAAAGTCAGCGCCTGGTCGGGCTGCCGGCCCAGCGGATGGCGGGCCATGGCAGTCACCGCCAGCGGATCGGGCGCACCGTTGACGCTGATGGTAACGCTGCGATCAGCCGCCACGTCGCTTGCCACCTGCCAGCCCAGCGCCTCCTGCGCCCGGGCCGCACGCAGCCAGCCGTTGAATTCCTGGCTGGCGACATAGGAGTTCTCGACCACGATGCCGCCGAAGCTGCCACGCGCGATCGTCATCATGGTCACGTTGACGGCGATCACCACCCCGAAGAAGGCGATCATGATGGCCAGCATGTGCCAGCCGGTGAAGGGCCCGCGCGGGGCCTCGGTACGCTGCGTCATCATGATCCTCCTGCACCCTGGAACTGGGTTTCCACTTCGGCCCGCTCGCCGCCGGGCTCGGTGGCGATGGCTTCCAGCTCGAACGGCTGGCTGGCGGTAGCGCGCGGGGCCACGATGTAGACCCGCACAGTCTGCGTCTGGTCGGCCGGCACGCGCAGCAGCAGCTCGCGCGCAGCCGCTTCGGCGGGCATGGCATCGGTCCACATGCGCCCACCGGGCAGGCCTTCCAGCTTTACCAGCATGTCGCGCGGACGGCTTTCCATGTTGCGCAGCTTGACCGTGTAATTGTTGCGGACCGAGCCATCGCGCATCACCGTGAAAGCCGGGTTCCGGTCCGGCGCGGCGGTGATCTGGGTGTGCGTGCGCGTTCCCAGCAGGAACAGCAGGCCCGCGCCGATGCTGCCCCATATCAGGAAATAGGCGATCGTGCGCGGACGCAGCAGGTTACGCCAGGCCGGGCGGACAACGCCGGTCTTCGCCTCGACCTCGGCATCGTCCAGCGTGACGTAGTCGATCAGCCCGCGCGGGCGGCCCACCTCGCCCATCACCCGGTCGCAGGCATCGATGCACAGGCCGCAGGTAATGCAGGAGATATCCGGACCCTTGCGGATGTCCCATCCGGTGGGGCACACGGCGGTACACATGCCACAATCCACGCAGTCGCCATATTCGCCGGGGTTCTTCTCGGCCTTCTTCAGGCTGCCGCGCTTCTCGCCGCGCCAATCCTTGTAGGTCACCAGCAGCGAATGCTCGTCCATCAGCGCGCTCTGGATGCGCGGCCAGGGGCACATGTAGATGCACACCTGCTCTCGCATGAAGCCGCCCAGGGTGAAGGTGGTCGCGGTCAGCACGGCCACGCTGATGTAGGCCACCGGGGCGGCATCGCCGGCCCAGAAGTCACGCGTGAGCGTGGGGGCATCGGCAAAATACATGATCCACGCGCCACCGGTCCAGAAGGCAATGGCGAGGTAGATCGTCCACTTGATCGCCCGGCGCACCACCTTGCCCCAGGTGAAGGGCGCGGCGTCCAGTTTCATGCGGGCATTGCGATCTCCGTCAACGAACCGGTCGACGTGCTGGAACAGGTCGGTCCACACCGTCTGCGGGCAGGCATAGCCGCACCAGGCGCGGCCCACGGCGCTGGTCACCAGGAACAGGCCGATGCCCGCCATGATCAGCAGGCCGGCCACGAAGTAGAATTCGTGCGGCCAGATCTCGATGTCGAACATGTAGAACCGGCGGTGCGCCAGGTCGATCAGCACGGCCTGGTCCGGGGCATAGGGGCCCCGGTCCCAGCGGATCCACGGCGTGAGGTAGTAGATCGCCAGGGTCACGCCCATGATCAGCCACTTGAGGCGGCGGAAGGGCCCGTCGATCCGCCTGGGATGGACAGTGCGACGGGCCTGATAGTCCCCCAGGGGGCTATGGTGAATTACCGGATCATTGTTGGCCATTGGTTCCTTCGCTTTCCGGTGTGACCTCCGGAGCGGTGGTGGGGGTTGCGGCAACGGGGGCGGCAAAGGCTTCGCCGCCGCCCAGCGAGTGGACATAGGCCGCCAGCATGCGAATGGTGGCCGGATCCAGCTTGTCTTCCCACGCGGGCATCACGCCATGCCGCGCGCTGTTGACCTGCTGCGCAACTGCCGCGCGGCTGCCGCCATAGAGCCAGACCGCATCGTTCAGGCTGGGCGCACCGAACTGGCGCAGACCGCCTCCCGCAGGACCATGGCAGACCGCGCAGTTGGCGGCATAGACCGCCGCACCGGCAGCGTTGCCTGCACTCTGGCCGGACAGCGACAGCACGTGATCCGTCACCTGCGACACCTGCGCCGGGGTCAGGATCCCCATCTGGCCGAAGGCCGGCATCAGCGACATGCGCGTGGCACTGTCACCCGGGTGGCGGATGCCATGGACGATGGTCGCCTCGATGGTCGGCAGGTCGCCGCCCCAGATCCACTCGTCGTCGGTCAGGTTGGGATAGCCCTCACTGCCCGCGGCATTGGCCCCGTGGCACTGCACGCAGTGGACGCGGAAAGCTGCAGCCCCGCCCGCCACGGCTTCCTGCATCAGTTCGGCATTGGCCGGCAGGTCCGCGATCGGGGTGGCGGCAATGGCCTGCAGGATCGGCGCGCGGCGCGCCTCTTCGGCGGACATCTCGTCCGCCAGCTGGCCCCGGCTGGTCCAGCCCAGCACGCCTTCGGTGCCCTTCTCGAGCAGCGGCCAGGCGGGATAGAGGATGACGTAGACCAGCGACCAGATGACCGTGGCATACAGCGTCCACAGCCACCAGCGCGGCAGCGGGTTGTTCAGTTCCTCGATGCCATCCCATTCGTGACCAACGGTTTCGACGCCGGTCGGTTCGTCAACTCGCTTATTGCCCATTTTCGCGGTCCTCGAAGATCATGGTGGCAGCCCGGTTGTTGTGCTCGCGCGCACCGGGGCGGAACGGCCACAAGGCCAGGGTGAGGAACACCAGCGTCATTGCCAGCAGACCCCAGCTGTCAGCCATGTGGCGCAGGAATTCATATGTGGAATGCCAGCTCATCGGCCGGTCTCCCGGGCAAGGTCTTCCTGCGCGGCAGCCGCATCGACATCGACCATCGTGCCCAGCACCTGCAGGTAGGCGACCAGGGCATCCATCTCCGAGATCAGATCGGGATTGCCGTCGAAATCGCGCGCCTGGGCGCCGGGATAGCGCGTGGCGAGATCACCTGCCGGGGTGCCGGGATCGGCCTGCCCCAGCACGTCCTGCCGGGCCTGTTCGATCTGCTCGTCGGTATAGGGTACACCCACCCGGCTCAGCGCCGTCAGGTGATCACCCACATACTCGAACTCCAGCGGCGTTTCCGACAGGAAGCCGTATTGCGGCATCACGCTTTCGGGCACCACGCTCTGCGGATTAGCCAGATGCTGCACGTGCCAGGCATCGGAATAGCGCCCGCCCACGCGCGCCAGGTCAGGCCCGGTGCGCTTGGAGCCCCACTGGAAGGGGTGATCGTACATGGACTCGGCCGCCAGCGAGTAGTGGCCATAGCGCTCCACCTCGTCGCGGAACGGGCGGATCATCTGACTGTGACAGGTGTAGCAGCCCTCGCGCACGTAGATGTCGCGCCCGGCCTGTTCCAGCGGGGTGTAAGGACGCATGCCTTCCACTTTCTCGATCGTATTATCGATCCAGAACAGCGGGGCGATCTCCACGATGCCGCCGATGGCTACCACGACCAGCGCCACCGCGCCCAACAGGGTGACGTTGCGCTCAAGCCGGGCGTGGCCGCTGAGGAGATCCTTGGGTGTATTGTCGGTCATCTTGTGTGCTCCCCTCAGGCGGCCGGCTGGCTGACCAGCGGACGGTCGGCGGCAGGGTTGTAGGCGGGGCTCGTAAGCGGCTTTTCGTCGCGCTGCTTGCCGGCGATGGTCAGCCAGATGTTGACCACCATGATGATCGCGCCGGCCAGGTACAGCAGGCCACCGAAGGCGCGGGCCACATACATCGGCCACATCGCGGCAACCGTCTCGGCGAAGCTGTTCACCAGGTAGCCGTCAGCACCGTATTCGCGCCACATGTAGCCCTGCATCATGCCCGCGACCCACAGGCTGGCGGCGTAGAAAACGATGCCGATGGTCGCCAGCCAGAAGTGCCAGTTGACCATGCGCAGGCTGTAGAGCCGTTCCCTGCCCCACAGGCGCGGCGCCAGGTAATACAGGACGGCGAAGGTGATCATGCCGTTCCAGCCCAGTGCGCCGGAGTGGACGTGGCCGATGGTCCAGTCGGTATAGTGCGACATGGAATTGACCCACTTGATCGACAGCATCGGGCCTTCGAAGGTGCTCATGCCGTAGAAGGCCAGCGCCCACACCATCATGCGGATGATCGGATCTGTGCGGATCTTGTCCCAGGCGCCGTTCAGCGTCAGCAGGCCGTTGATCATGCCGCCCCAGCTGGGCATCCAAAGCATGATGGAAAACACCATGCCCAGCGTCTGCGCCCAGTCGGGCAGCGCGGTGTAATGCAGGTGGTGCGGACCGGCCCAGATGTAGAGGAAGATCAGCGACCAGAAGTGGATGATCGACAGGCGATAGCTGAAGATCGGCCGTTCCGCCTGCTTGGGCACGAAGTAATACATCATGGCCAGGAAGCCGGCGGTCAGGAAGAAGCCCACCGCGTTGTGGCCGTACCACCATTGCACCAGCGCGCCCTGCACGCCGCCGAACAGCGGATAGCTGCGGCTGCCCAGCACACTCACCGGCATGTCCAGGTTGTTGACCACGTGCAGCATGGCCACGGTCAGGATGAAAGCCAGGTAGAACCAGTTGGCCACATAGATGTGCGGCTCTTTGCGCTTGATGATCGTGGCCACGAACACGACGAGGTAGGCGACCCAGACGATCGTCAGCCACCAGTCAACGTGCCATTCGGGCTCGGCATATTCCTTGCTCTGGGTGACACCGAGCAGGTAGCCGACGGCGGCCAGCACGATGAACAGCTGGTAGCCCCAGAACACGAAGCGGGCGAGGCCCGGGAGGGCCAGCCGTGCGCGGCAGGTGCGCTGCACAACGTAGAAGCTCGACGCGATCAGCGCATTGCCGCCAAAGGCAAAGATCACCGCGCTGGTGTGCAGCGGACGGACCCGGCCAAAGTTCAGGTAAGGCTCGAAGTTGAGCTGCGGGAAGGCCAGTTGCAGGGCGATGAACAGCCCGGCCGCCAAGCCCGCAATGCCCCAGAACAGCGTGGCGATCACGCCCCAGCGGACCGGATCGTCATCATAGTCCGTCTCGCTGCCCACCGGCCGCCGCCAGTTGCCCAGCGCATCGATCTTCGATCCGGTGAGCGTCCACCACAGGCCGACGACTGCGGCCACGGCCACGATCGTCATCTGGGCAGAAAATCCAAAGTCGTGCCCCAGTGCCGCAGCAACCAGGGCGATCACCAGCAGGGCAAACCACATGCCTGCGCGAGTCGTCAGAGATTCCATTGACCATTCCCCTAAGAGATGGCCCGCCCTGCCCATTGGGAGCGCTATCGGCATTGACTGGCATCAAATTGAAAATTTCGGCTGCGTGAAATTTTCATGCGTGCGGTTTGCGGTTGATCAATGTTGCCGCGCACCAATCGGCGCATTTGCCCGGCGTGCCGCAAACACCCTTGGCTGCATGGGGCAGCCACTGCGGCAAGTACGGAGAACAGACATGCGCCAGTTTTCGCGCACCACTTTCGCCTCGCTCGCCAGCGCTGTCGCCATGATGGCCGCTGCGGGTGCCAGCCCCGTCCAGGCGCAGGAAGCCGGAGACATCCAGGTCAAGGTGCTCGCCACTGCGGTGCTGCCCGATGGCAAAATCACCGACGTGGCGTTGCTGGGACCCCTGCCCGCCACCACCCAGACCGCCGCGAACGACAACGTGGTGCCCACGGTGGCGATCGAATACTTCTTCACGCCCAACATCTCGCTGGAAACGATCTGCTGCATGACGCAGCATGACGTGGACGTGGTGGCCGGCCCGCTGGCGGGCGCCGAGGCGGTGTCCAACGCCCGGGTGATCCCGGCAACCTTCACGCTGAAGTATCACCTGAACCCGGGTGGCGTGTCGCCCTATGTGGGCGCCGGCCCGACCTACTTCCTGTGGATCAACGATGCGCCCGGCGCGCAGACTATCCCGCTGGGCGTGACCCGCCAGTCGCTCAGCAACGAGCTGGGCGTGGCCGTGCAGGCCGGTATCGACGTGCCGGCGGGCAACAACTTCATCGTTTCGCTCGATGCCAAGAAGTACTGGGTCAACACCACGGCCCGCTGGTTCGCCGGCAATACCCGGGTGATCGAGACCACCCATGCGATTGACCCCTGGGTGCTCAGCGCCGGGGTGGGCTTCCGCTTCTGATGAAAATGATGTGGCGGGCGGGCCGTTGAGGCTTAGCCCGCCATATCCACCAGCGCCTGCCGGTCCAGGATGCGAACCGTGCGGCGCGTCGGCAGGTCAAGGATGCCATCGCGCTTCAGGCGCGTCATCTGGCGGCTGACCGTCTCGATCGTCACCCCCAGGATATCGCCGATCTGCTGGCGCGAGAACGGCAGGTCGAATTCGTCCAGCGGCCCGTCGTGCGGCGCGGCGCAGGTCGCATCCACCAGCCTTTCGGACATGTCGAGCAGGAAGGTGGCCACCTTTTCTTCCGCACTCTTGCGGGCCAGCAGCAGCATCCAGCTGCGTGTCCGGTCCAGCTCGTCGAGCGTGCGCTTCAGCAGCTTGTGCTCAAGCTGCGGATGCTCGTGGGCGAAACGGTCGAAGTCCGAGCGCGCGAACAGGCACACCTTGGCATCGGTCAGCGCGGTGACCGAATGGCTGGTGGTCTTGCCGAAAGGCCGGCCGATGAAATCCGCCGGATAGACCACGCCCACGATCTGCTCGCGCCCGTCCTCGGTGGAATTTGTCAGCTTGAGGATCCCGTCGATCACGTTGGCGACCAAGGTGGAATCATCCCCCTCCCAGATCAGCGGATCACCGGCGGCCAGCGTCTTGCGCCGACCGATGCCGTTCAGCGCGTTGATCTCGTTGTTGTCCAGTGCCGCGCAGATTGCCCGGTTGCGGACCACGCAGGTGTCGCAATAGCTCATGAAGACCGCTTAGCACTCCCCCGCCCGCGCGGCAATTGTGACGGCAGTTCTATGCGATGGAATGAAAAGGGGGATGGTAGCGGAGGAGGGACTCGAACCCCCGACACGCGGATTATGATTCCGCTGCTCTAACCGGCTGAGCTACTCCGCCATCCAGGCCTGCGGCGGGCACTTGGTGCCCGGCAAGGCGCGCCATGTAGGGCGCAGTCTGGCAGGGGTCAACCGGGAAAATCAGCGGGTGGCGCCCGCCCCAGAACTGGCCCCGGAACTGGCCCGGTTCATGCGCTGGATCTTGTCGGCCAGGCCCTTGTTGAGCCGCCGTTCGAAAGCGCGGCCAAGTTCGGGCATCGCGGCCATCAGGTTGGCCAGCGCCTCGCGGTCGAACACCGCGATCCGCGCGGGCAGCGCCACCTTGACGGTGGCCGAGGCCCCCTCGCCCGTCACCAGGCTCATCTCGCCCAGGAAGTCGTCCGGGCCGCAAGTGCCCACCGGCAGGCCTTCGTGTTCGATGGCGATCTGGCCGGTGGCGACATAGATCAGCGGCGGGGCTTTCTGGCCCTGGCGCATCAACACCTCGCCGGTATCGGCATCGCGCCAAGTGATTACATCGCGCAGGCGGCGCTGCTTGGCGGGCTCCTCGATGGCCAGCACTTCGGCGATGAGAGCGCGTTCCTCGGCGGTCAGTGCACCCTGGCGCAGACGGCGCGAAAGCCGGGCGAACTGGATCAAGTTGACGGTGAGAAGAACTGCCGCGCCAACCGTTGTCACCCCGGCATCGGCTGCAGCGCCGGCACAAAGGAGGGATGCGAACCCCATTGCGGCCAGCAGGTGCAGCCAGCGCCGCGCCCGCACCAGGAAGGCGGCCAGCAGGAGCAGTCCCCCCAGCACCGCCAGCGGCAAGGCCCAAGCCGTCAATGCCATGTGTCAGTCCCTCCTGCTCCCCCGAAACCGCCAGCGGCCCAGCAGATCCCACGGTCCACCCAGATAAGAATGCAATTCCAACCCGCGGAAGGCAAATTCGCGCGGTTCGACGCGCATGGCGAGGTCCTGCTGCAGGGCGATGGCCTCTGCCAGCGTCACCTTGTTCTGTACGGTAATGTGCAGCCTCGGCCGGGCCTGGTCCTGCGCGGTCAGCATGCCCTTGAAATGGGCGGCAATCTCGTCACGCAGGTCAAGCATGGCCGGGCTCGCCAGCTTCAGCGCCGTACCCCGCCCCAGGCTGGTCACGCCTTCCAGCCGCGCGGGCACAGGCGGGCGGTTGGCCAGTCGCGCCAGCAAGTCGCGCAGTTCGCCTTCCACCATCGGCGGCAGGGCATGGAACAGGGTGACATGGGCCTTCAGGTAGTTGCGTTCAGGCGGGAAGTGGTTGGTGCGCAGTTGGGTCGCCCAGGAATAGAGATCGGGCGGCAGTTCCGCCGTGACGATCAGCGGATGGCCCGGGTTGGCGCTCACATTTCCCCGCGGCTGCGGCGCAGCGCATACCAGCGCTCCACGTTGGCCTGGTGCTCCTCACCCGTGCGGGCGAAGGCATGGCCGCCGCTGCCATCCGCCACCATGAACAGCGCATCGGTCTGATCGGGGTTCAGCACGGCAGCAATCGATTCGCGGCCGGGATTGGTGATCGGCCCTTCCGGCAGGCCGTCCATCGAGTAGGTGTTGTAGCCGTTGACCGCGCGGATCTCGGATTGGCGGATGCGGCGGCCCAGCGGCTTGCCTCGAGTGATCGGGTAGATGATCGTGGGATCGGCCTGCAGCCTCATGCCGATACGCAGGCGGTTGGAATAGAGGCCGGCAACCATGCCGCGTTCTCCCGGCACGCCGGTTTCCTTCTCCACGATGGAGGCCAGGATCACCGCCTCGCGCGGGCTGTTCACCACGCTGCGCGGCCCCTTGGTCGGCCACAGCTCGGCCAGCGTCCGGGTCATCGCCGCCTGCATCCGGTCAAGCACGGCCTGGCGGCTTTCGCCCCGCTCGAAATCATAAGTATCGGGCAGGATCGAGCCTTCAGCCGGCACTTCGATACTGCCGGTCAGCAGCGGCTCTGCCATCAGCTTTTCGTAGACGAGGATGCTGGGCATGCCTTCGGGCACGGTGACCATGCGGCGCAGGGCCACCCCATGCTGCAGGATGTCGAGGATACCGGCCGCGCTAGACCCGGCGGGAAGCATGAATTCGCCCGCCTTGATCGGATCGCCGCTGCCCAGGATCTTGGCGCGCAGCAGGAAACCTTCGGCCGAACCGATCAGTCCCTCCTCCTCCAGCTTGCCGGCGGTGGAAGTGAGCGTCGCGCCATCGGGCACGATGAAGGCGGTGTCAGCCTCGACCTGGTCGGTCAGGTACCAGCCGCCCGCCAGCCACACGCCCAGCGCCAGCAGCCCGGCGACGAGCAGGCCGAAAAGCAGACAGCCGAGCTTGCGCATGGCCTAGTCGAGCGCCTTGACCACCAGGCTGGCGTTGGTCCCGCCGAAGCCGAAGCTGTTGTTCAGCGCGGCGCGCACGGGGCGCTTCCTGGCCTTCAGCGGCACCAGATCCACGCCTTCAGTGCCTTCATCCGGGTTGGTGAGGTTGAGCGTGGGCGGCACGATCTGGTCACGGATGGCGAGGATGCAGAAGATGCTCTCAACGGCGCCTGCGCCGCCCAGAAGGTGGCCAATCGCGCTCTTGGTGCTGCTCATCGATGCGCCGGACAGGTCATTGCCCAGCACGCGCTTCACCGCCGCCAGTTCGATGGTGTCGGCCATAGTGCTGGTGCCGTGGGCGTTGACGTAATCGATGTCGCCCGCCGAAAGGCCGGCTTTCTTCAGCGCCATGCGCATGGCATTTTCCGCGCCCGCGCCATCAGGATGCGGAGCGGTGACGTGATAGGCATCGCCCGACAGGCCATAGCCGACCACTTCGGCATAGATCTTCGCGCCGCGAGCCTTGGCGTGTTCGTATTCCTCCAGCACCACCACGCCCGCGCCCTCGCCCATGACGAAGCCGTCACGGTCCTTGTCATAAGGGCGGCTGGCTTCGGTCGGCCGGTCGTTGAAGCTGCAATTGAGCGCGCGGGCCTGGGCAAAGCCGGCAATGCCGATGGGGCAGATTGTCGCTTCCGCGCCGCCCGCCAGCATGATGTCGGCATCGTCATCGCGGATCATCCGCGCCGCATCACCGATCGAGTGCGCGCCGGTGGAGCAGGCGGTGACCACTGCGTGGTTGGGGCCCATCAGGCCGTACTTGATGCTCACCTGCCCGCTGATCAGGTTGATCAGGCGGCCGTGGACGAAGTGGGGGCTGACGCGGCCGGGGCCACGCTCGTGCAGGTTGACCGATTCCAGCTCGATCCCCGGCAGGCCGCCGATGCCCGAACCGATGCTGCACCCGGCGCGCAGCTTCTGCTCATGCGTCATTTCGGTGAGGCCAGCGTCTTCCAGCGCCTGGCCGGCGGCATCGATGCCGAAGACAATGAACGGATCGACCTGGCGCTGGATCTTGTGGTCCACCCGCTTGTCAGCGTCAAAACCCCAGGGATGGTCCTTGCCCTTCACCTCGCCGGCGATGGTGCACTTCTGGTTGCTCGCGTCGAAATGGGTGATCGGCCCGATGCCACTTTCCCCGGCCAGCAGGTTGGCCCAGGTGGTTTCCACATCGCCACCCAGCGGGGTGACGAGGCCAAGTCCGGTTACGACCACGCGACGCATAGGCACTCTCTCTCCTCAAAACCACGAAAGGCCCAGCCACGCATGGCCGGGCCCCTCATCCCCGTCCGCCCATCCCCTGCGGGTACGGTGCGGGCGATATGCGAACAGGGTGTCGGGCGCTTAGCCCGCGTTTTCGTCGATGTACTTGATCGCGTCACCAACGGTGTTGATCTTCTCGGCCGCATCGTCGGGGATTTCCACGCCGAACTCTTCCTCGAAGGCCATCACCAGTTCCACGATGTCGAGGCTGTCGGCGCCCAGATCATCGATGAAGCTTGCTTCCGGATTGACCTTGTCTTCCTCGACGCCGAGGTGCTCGACAACGATCTTCTTCACGCGGTCGGCGGTATCGCTCATGTAACTTCCCTCTCGAAAATTCAGGGTTGGATTTGCACCACGCCCTAAAGAAGGCGTGCCGCCCGCGCAAGGGCAGAACCGCCCGGTGGAGCGCGCCAGCCGGGGAAAATCTATTGTCCGCTAAAGCCCGCGCTGCTCGATCTGCGCCCGTCCACGGCGATATTGCGCCATCCGCGCCAGCCCTTCGCGCCCTTCGCGCTGGGCACCGCGGCTGGTGGTAAGCTGCTGGTAGCCCTGCTCTGCCGCAGCGTAATCACCCGCCTGCTCGGCACACAATGCGTTGTTGTGCACCAGTTGCACGTGTCCGGGAGCCTGCGGCAGCAACGAGGCAAAGATGGCACAGGCTGCCGCCGGATCGCGCTCGGTCTGGCGCATGGCCTGGCGATAGGTGTCGCGCAGCGGGCGCGGCAATTCGTCCCTGCCGCCCATCACCCGGATCGAGCGGCTTTCGTGCGCCGGGGCCAGGGCATAGCGGATCTGCGTGGTGAAATCGGCCAGCATTGAATCGACCTGGGCGTCGAAATCAGGCTCATCGTCGAATCCCGGGCAGAATTCGGCGCCACGGCTGCTTTCCTGCGAATAGCGCCAGACCAGTTGCCCGCCGCGCCGCACCAGCCGCAGCTCCGGGCGCACCACCGTGGTGGCCCGCAGGCATTCCACTTCCCGGTTCTCGCGCGCCTGGCAGTTGTCGTACTGGTCATAGCTGACGCAGACATCGCGCCGCAGCATGGTCACGTTCTCGTCAACGCGGGTCCGCACGTCACCCTGCAGCACGCCATCGGCATCGCGCCCGAAACGGCCGACCAGCACGGACAGCCAAGGCCGGCCATCGATCCGTACATCGCGCAGGGCATCAGCCACCTGCAGCGAAAGGCGCGGCCCGTCTTCGCCAGAGAAATTTTCCACCGCGAGGGAGCGCAAGGTAGCCGCCTCGTCATTCCCGGCAGGGAAATAGCCGTCCACCCGCATCTGCTCGGCGCTCGCGGGCAAAGCCGTAACCAGCGTGGCGACGATTGCGAGAGCGCTGAAACCCCAATTCCTGTGCATCACACTTCCCCCAAAGCAAGCGATGGCCGGGGCATAGGCCTGCACCAATCTACCGTGGCTGAACAGCAGGGTTTTGCGCCGTTCAGTTCGATGACGGGACTTGTCAGGACTTGGGCGCTTCCACCACCCGGATGCTCAGTTCGCGCAACTGCTTCGGCTCGGCCGGGGACGGCGCGTTCATCAGCAGGTCTTCGGCCTTCTGGTTCATCGGGAACAGGGTGATTTCGCGCAGGTTCTGCGCGCCGCACAGCAACATCACCACCCGGTCCACACCCGCCGCCATGCCGCCGTGCGGCGGAGCGCCATAGTGGAACGCGCGGTACATGCCGCCAAAGCGCTCCTCCACGTCGGCCTGAGTCAAGCCGGTGATCTCGAACGCCTTGACCATGGTTTCCGGGCTCTCGTTGCGGATCGATCCGCTGGCGATCTCGTAGCCGTTGCAGACCAGGTCGTACTGGTAAGCCTTGATGGTCAGCGGGTCCTGCGTCTGCAGCGCCTCCATCCCGCCCTGTGGCATCGAGAACGGGTTGTGGCTGAATTCCACTTTCTTCAGGTCCTCGTCCCATTCATAGAACGGGAAATCGACGATCCAGCACAGCTCGAAGCGGTCCTTGTCGATCAGGTCAAGCTGTTCGGCCACGCGGGTGCGGGCAAGGCCTGCCAGCTTGGCGGCCTGCTCTTCCTTGCCGGCGGCGAAGAACACGCCGTCGTTCTCGCCCAGGCCCAGCGCGGCGATCAGCTCGGCCGTGCGCTCCTCGCCGTGGTTCTTGGCGATGGGGCCGCCGGGCACGCCGTCCTTGATGTTGATGTAGCCCAGGCCCGAATGCCCTTCTGCGCGCGCCCAGTTGTTCATGTCATCGAAGAACTTGCGGCTGCCCGCGCCCGCACCCGGCGCCGGAATGGCGCGGATGGTGCCGCCGCTGGCCACGATCCCGGCAAAGATGCCGAAGCCGCTGCCTTCGAAGTGGCTGGTCACGTCCTTGATGATGATCGGGTTGCGCAGGTCGGGCTTGTCCGAACCATAGTCCAGCATCGACTGGGCATAGGGAATGCGCCGGAAGCTGCCCGCCGGGGTTACCGGCTTGCCATCGGCAAAGGCCTCGAACACGCCGGCCATCACCGGCTCCATCGTGTCCCACACTTCCTCTTGCGTGACGAAGCTCATTTCCAGGTCAAGCTGGTAGAATTCGCCCGGCAGCCGGTCGGCGCGCGGGTCTTCGTCGCGGAAGCAGGGGGCGATCTGGAAATAGCGGTCGAAGCCCGCCACCATCAGCAACTGCTTGTACTGCTGCGGGGCCTGCGGCAGCGCATAGAACTTGCCCGGATGGATGCGGCTGGGCACCAGGAAGTCACGCGCGCCTTCGGGGCTGCTGGCGGTGAGGATCGGGGTGGAATATTCGGTGAACCCGGCAGCTTCCATGCGGCGGCGCATGTCGCTGATGATCTGCGTGCGCTTGACGATGTTGGCGTGCAGCGTCTCGCGCCGCAGGTCCAGGAAGCGATAGCGCAGGCGGATATCCTCGGGGTATTCCTGCTCGCCCGCCACCGGCAGGGGCAGTTCGTCTGCGCGGCTCAGCACCTTCACCTCGCGGGCGAAGACTTCGATCTCGCCGGTCGGCAGGTTGGGGTTGATCGTGCTCTCGGCCCGCGCCTTCACCACGCCATCGATGGTCACGACACTTTCCAGCCGCAGCCCTTCCAGCACCGGTAGCGCCACGCTGTCACTGTCGGCCACGATCTGGGTCAGTCCGTAATGGTCGCGCAGGTCCACGAACAGCACCCCGCCGTGGTCGCGCTTGCGGTGAACCCAGCCCGAGAGGCGGATGGTATCGCCCACGTTCGCCTTGCTGAGGGCTGCGCAGGTGTGGGTGCGGTAGGCGTGCATGGTCATGGCGGCTTTTCGTTCTGGTAGGTATGGATGAAGCGCGGGCACAGGCCCGCTGCAAGCGGCGCGCTCTAGCCGTTTGCCGCGCGCCCGTCACCCCTTTTGCGCGGCAGCTTGGCCACACTTGGCCCGCAATCGTGGGAAAGCGGTAACAGGCCGTTGGCGTGAGGGCGGCAAGCGGTTACAGGGCCGCGCATATGGCTACCGCCGCACTGGCCGCAGGCGGAGCGGAAGGGCACAGCGCGGCCGCGGACGGTGAACCGCCCACCAGCATGATGAAGACACGATGCAGATCCATCCCCTGATTACCAAGACCGCCGACCTTGCCGAACTGTGCGAGCGGCTGGCGAAAAGCGAATTCGTGTGCGTGGACACCGAATTCATGCGCGAGAACACCTACTACCCCCTTCTCTGCCTGATCCAGATCGGCAACGAGGAAGAGGCCGCGGCGATCGATCCGCTCGCCGATGGCCTGGACATGACCCCGCTGCTCAACCTGATGTGCGAGAACGAGGACGTGCTGAAGGTCTTCCACGCCGGCGGGCAGGATGTGGAGATCATCTACAACCTCACCGGCAAGACCCCGCACCCCATCTTCGACACGCAGATCGCCATGATGGCCATCAGCCAGAGCGAGCAGATCGGCTATGCCAACCTGGTGGAAAGCTGGCTGGGCAAGACGATCGACAAGGGCGCCCGCTTCACCGACTGGAGCCGCCGCCCGCTGACCGAACGGCAGATCGAATATGCCATCGGTGACGTGACCTACCTGGCCAAGATCTTCCCGCGCATCCTGAAGAAGCTGATCAAGACCGGCCGCGGGATCTGGCTGGATGCCGAGATGGAGAAGCTGGCAGACCCCGCCAACTATGCCAACGACCTGGAGACCGCCTGGCACCGCATCCGCGCGCCGGGCCGCAACCCGGCCGTGCTGGGGCGCATGAAGGCACTGGCCGCCTGGCGCGAGACCGAGGCGCAGGACAAGGACATTCCGCGCGGCCGCATCATCCGCGACGAGACGCTGGCTGACATCGCCAGCCACCCGCCCAAGACGCAGGCCGACCTTGCCAAGGTGCGCGGCCTCAGCCAGGCGTGGAAGGATAATGACATTGGCCGCCGCCTGATGAAGGTGCTGACCAAGGCCGAACCGCTGCCGGAAGACGAAATGCCCGACCGGCCCAAGCGCGGCGCCCCGCTGGGCAAGGAGGGGGCGCTGGTGGCAGACCTCCTCAAGCTGCTGCTGAAGATCCGCAGCCGCGAACTGGATGTCGCCTCGCGCCTGCTCGCCCGCTCGGAAGAGCTGGAGGAACTGGCCGCCGGATCGCGCGACATGCCGATGCTGGAAAGCTGGCGCTACGAGACCTTCGGCAAGGATGCGCTGGAACTGGTGGAGGGCCGGCTGGCCTTTGCAGTGGAACGCGGACGGCTGAAGATGACCCGGCTTGAGCGCGATACCCCCGCACCTGCCGAAGCCCCGGCGGAGATCGAACCGGCGGCGGAATAGCCCCGCGGGCTGACAAATCCTGTTACCATTGCGACCGCCGCTTGACGGCCGCCCGGTTTGCGCCGCATTCCCCGCCTGGGTCGCGCGTAACTGGTGGGGTACGCCTAAATGACCTATGCCTTGCATCGCCGTGACCTGTTCAAGCTGGCCGGGGCCGGTGGCCTGCTGCTGACACCTGCTGCCCGCCTGCTGGCGCAGAATCCGATGCCCGATGTGCGGATCGAACTGAACATGTCCGGCGCCAAGCGCGCCTTCACCAAGCACCCCAAGGCGGCCATCCTGTCCTATCCGATCCGTTACATCATGGCGGCAGAGGGCAACGGCGGCGGCCGGGTGGGCATTTTCCTCACCCTGCGCGGCCCGACCGAGGCGGACATGGCGCAAATGGCCGGGGAAGCCCGCGCCGACCTGGCCCAGCGGCTGGAAGCCATCGGCCTGCCGGTGATGCCCCAGGCCGACATGCTGGCCAACCCTGCCGTCGCGGGCCTGGACTGGGGCCAGCCGCATTGGGACGAAGGCACGCCCGATCCCATGGGCCGGCGCATCTGGTACAACACCGCCGGGCCGGGGGAGCGGGTGATCAATCGCTGGGGCTCCACCAATGGCAGCGCGGAAATGGGCATCAACAACCGCATGGCCGCGCCCAGCCGCGCGCTGGATGCGGTCATCATCATTCCCAGCATGTTCCTGGAGTTCTCGACCCTTTCGGGCGACAGCCGCTCTGGCAGCCAGGGTTCCACAAGCTGGGTGGGCGGCGATATCTCGTTCGGTTTCAAGCCGTTCTCGTGGACCTATTACATGGCCGGCGGCCAGCGCAGCATCGAGATGCTGGGTGGCACCGTCAGCCCGCGCGGGCGCGGCCTGATCTCGGCCCAGCCGCTGCCCGGCACGATCAACAACAGCGTGGGCGCGCCTTCGGCAGACATGACCGAGCGGCTGGGCCGCGCGCGGATTGACGAATTCGCGGTGGACATGGGGGCCTGGCGCGAATGGATGCGGGCCGCCTATCGCGGCTACAACACCGCCCTGACCGCCGAAATTGCCGAGGCCCGATCCGGTTAGGCAGGCGCGACAGCGGTATTGGCCAAGCGGCGCGGCCATGCGATAGCTTGCGGGCAATGAGCATCTACCTGCCCACCATCAAGCAGTTGCAGTATCTTGTGGCCCTGCACGAACAGGGCCACTTCGGCCGCGCCGCCGATGCCAGCAACGTGTCGCAAAGCACCCTTTCCGCCGGGATTCGCGAGTTGGAGAGCCTGTTGGGCGTGACGCTGGTGGAACGCAGCCGCCGCGTGGTGCGCTTTACCCCGCTGGGCAACCAGGTGGTGGCCAAGGCCCATCGCCTGCTGCGCGAGGCGGAGGAGCTGGCCGACCTGGTGCAGGCCGCCGGCAAGCCGCTATCGGGCGAATTGCGCATGAGCGTGATCCCCACCATCGCGCCATTCTTCCTCCCCCGCATCCTGCCGCGCCTGCGTGCGGAGCGCCCGCAACTGAAGCTGTTCCTGCGCGAGGAGACGAGCGAGCACGCGGTCGAATCGCTCCACCACGGCCGCGCCGATTGCGTGCTGCTGGCCCTGCCCTTCGCCACAGGAGACGTGGAGAAGGAGACGATCTGCCATGACCGGCTCTATGTCGCCTTCCCCAAGGATGACCCGCGCGATCCGCCGGCCGAAGTCAGCGCCATGATGATCGACGAGGCGCGCCTGCTGCTGCTGGAAGACGGGCACTGCCTGAAGGAACACGCCCTCGCCGCCTGCAACCGCCCGGAAATGCGCGCCAGTGCCACGATGATCGGCACTTCGCTGCACACGCTGGTGCAGATGGTCGATAACGGCCTCGGCCTGACCATGCTGCCCGAAATGGCCATCGAGGCGGGGATTCTGCACGAAACGCAGGTGGTTGCCCGACCCCTGAAAGCGCGCAACGCCAGCCGCGAGATTGCGCTGATCTGGCGGGCGAACTCGCCGCGGGCGGAGGAGTTCCGGTTGTTGGCGGAGGAGTTGAAGGCGGGTTAAGTGATAGGTATCGCTAGGAGCACGCAGTAATGAGAATCGCAGCGCTAACACTCTTTGCGCTTGCAGCTTGTGACAGTCGCCCCGCTCAATGGGACGCTTTCATTTATACAGGCGAAGATCTCCTAACTAATGAGACGATACGCGGCTTCAAGACATTCGAACTGTGCCAGCAAGCTGCGATTGATCGCCTTCGGTCCGAACGCCCCGACGGCGGTGGTGATTACGAGTGCGGATACAAGTGTGAGCCGTCCGGCTATGGGGGCAACATTTGCGAGGAGACGCGCAAGTAAACCTGACGCTTGTCCGCAAAGTCCTCAATCCATGTGCTTCAATCCAACCCGCAGGTAATCCCACCCGGTAATCACCGTCAGCACCGCCGCCGCCCACAGCGTGGTCAGGCCCACGGTGTGCGGCAGGTTGATCAATTGACCGCCAACCTCGACCACCCAGCCCGGCAGCCCCTGCCCCAGGATCAGCGCGCCGAGAGAGACGAGCTGGAACGTGGTCTTCCACTTGGCGAGCTTGCTCACCGGCACGCTCACCTGCAGCGGACCCAGGAATTCGCGCAGGCCCGATACGGCAATCTCGCGGATCACGATGATCATGCCGGCGATCACGTGGGCATCGCCCACATAGGGCCCGCGCAGCACGCCCATGGCGGCCAGCACCAGAATCACACTGACCACCATGATCTTGTCGGCAATCGGGTCAAGGAACTGGCCCAGCTTGCTCACTGCCCCGCTGGACCGCGCCAGGTAGCCGTCAAAATAGTCGGTAAAGCCCATCAGGCAGTAGAGCACGAAGGCCCACAGGTATCCGGTTTGCCACCCGGGCCACCACAGCAGCGCGGCCAGCAGGGGGATCATCGCAATGCGCGACAGCGTCAGGATGTTGGGCAGGGACAGCATCGGCGACCGGCTTAGCCGCAACTCGCCGCAGGAAAAAGCACCTGTTGTTTGTTTGTCATGGTTTTGCGGCTAAGGCAGCCGCACCGGAGCAGGCAGAGGGTCCGCAGAAAGCCACATGTTCACGTCCACCCACCTGCTGCGCGACCGGCGCTTTGCGCCGCTGTTCGCCACCCAGTTGCTCAACGCCTTCAACGACAACCTGTACAAGAACGCCATGGTGCTGTTCGTGGTGTACCAGGTGTACAACTCGCCGGCGGCGGAAACCGTGTTCAGCGGCGTGGCCAGCGCGGTGTTCATCCTGCCCTTCTTCCTGTTCTCGGCGCTGGCGGGGCAATTGGCCGACATGCGCGACAAGGCGGTGATCATCCGCACCGTGAAGGCGGCGGAAATCGCCATCATGAGCGTGGGTGCCGTGGGCCTCACGCTCGCCTGGCTGGGCATGTTGACCGAAGTGCTGGCCATCCCGCTGATGATGCTGGCGCTGCTGGCGATGGGCGTCCACTCCACCTTTTTCGGCCCGATCAAGTACGCCATCCTGCCGCAGCACCTGAAGAAGGACGAGGTGCTGGCCGGCACCGGGCTGGTGGAGGCAGGCACCTATCTGGCCATCATGGGCGGCACGATCCTGGCGGGATTCCTGGACGAGGAGGTGGCCGCGGTGCTGATCATCCTGGTGGCGCTGGTCGGCTATTTCACCAGCCGCTACGTGCCCACCGCCCCGCCCTATCACGCCAACCAGGTGATCGATCGCAACGTGATCCGTTCGTCCATCCGGCTGATCGGCAACACGGTCCACAACCGCGAGGTGTTCTACGCCATCCTGGCGATCAGCTTCTTCTGGACCATCGGCGCGGTGCTGTTCATCCAGTTCCCGCCGCTGGCCAAGAACGTGCTGATGGCATCGAAGGAAGTGGCCAGCCTGTTCCTGGTGGTGTTCTCCATCGGTGTCGCCATCGGCTCGGTGGCGGTCAACATGCTGCTGAAGGGCACCGTATCGGCCCGCTATTCGCCCGTGTCGGTGATCTTCATGGGCGTGTTCGTGGCGGCCTTCTATGTCGTCTGTCACAACTGGACCAACCACGTGCCCGAAGGCGAGCTGCTGGACGTGGCCGGGTTCCTGGCAGAGCCGCTGGCCCCGCTGGTGATGGGCACTCTGTTGCTGATCGCGATTGCGGGCGGCATGTTCGTGGTGCCGCTCTATGCCTTCCTTACTACCAAGGTGGACCCCAGCGAGGCAAGCCGCGCGGTGGCGGCCAACAACATCGTCAACTCGGGCGCGATGGTCTTCGGCTCGCTGCTGGCACTGGGCCTCAGCGCGGCAGGCGTGCCGCTGGTGGAGCAACTGCTGCTGAGCGCCGCGATGTGCGGCATTTCGGCCTGGCTGGGCCACCTGCTGGTGCGGGCCGAGCGGCATGCCGCCGCCCAGGCAGCCGCCGCCTAGATCAGGCGAAGAACAGCGTGGTGGCCAGGAAACCCGCGCTGTAGCTGCAGGCAAGCTGCTTCAGGTCCGTTGCATCCAGCCCGAAGTTCAACCGCCAAGAACGCTTGTTCTCCACCTCGTCCAGCACGCGCGACGACATGGGCAGCATGGCCCGGAAGGGATGGCGGGCCGATTCATCGGTCAGGACAAGTGCTCTTCTCATGGACCCCTCTGCGAACGGTTGTTCTTCGCTTGAAAGCCTCGTTAACGGAAAAGTAACCATTGCGAAGGGGGGCCGTTCCCGCTGTCCCCGGACGAAACAGTTATCGTCCCAAGTCGGGCCATTGCCGCCCGCTCCGGGTGCGGCTAGGAACGGTTGCATGAGTAACCAAGCTGCCGCTCTGCTGGTCGATTGCCTGGAAGCCCAGGGGTGTGACCGCATCTTCACCGTGCCGGGGGAAAGCTTCCTGCCCGTGCTGGATGCCCTGCGCGACCGCACGGCGATCCAGACCGTGACCTGCCGGCAGGAAGGCGGGGTCACCTTCATGGCCTGTGCGGATGGGGCGATGACCGGGCGGCCCGGCGTGGCTTTCGTCACCCGCGGCCCCGGCGCCACCAATGCCAGCATCGGCGTGCACGTGGCGCACCAGGATTCGCAGCCCTTGGTGCTGTTCATCGGTGACGTGGGCCGCGAAATGCGCGACCGCGAGGGTTTCCAGGAAATCGACTTTCCGGCCTTCTTCGGCCCCATCTGCAAGTGGGCCGCGCGGATCGACCGGGCCGATCGCATTCCTGAATATATTGCCCGCGCCTTTGCCGTGGCGATGAGCGGGCGGCCAGGCCCCGTGGTCCTCGCCCTGCCCGAGGACATGCTGCACGAGGACGGGATCGAGGCGGCGGTCCGCCCGATGGTCCACCGCCCGGCCCAGCCCCCCTGCCCCGATGCGCTGGAAGCCATGATGGCCCTGCTGGCCGATGCTGCCGCGCCCGTGGCGATCATCGGCGGTGCCGGCTGGCACGAGAAGGCACGCACCTGGTTCACCCAGTTTGCCGAGCGGCTGGGCATTCCCGTGGCCACGGCTTTCCGGCGCCAGGATGCCATACCCCCGTCAAGCCCCGTCTATGCGGGCAACCTTGGCTATGGCCCTAATCCGCAACTGGTGGAGCGGGTCAAGGCGGCCGACGTGCTGCTGGTGGTGGGCGCGCGGCTGGGCGAGGCTACTACCGACGGCTACACCCTGATCACCCCCGATCATCCCGGCCAGGTGTTGATCCACGTCCACCCCGATGCCGACGAGTTGAACAGCGTCTATCGCGCCGACCTGGCGATCTGCGCCGATCCGGACGAGTTTGCGGAAAGCGCCGCGCTATGGGACGATCACGGCATCATCTCGTTCGATGCGGGGGCGCAGGCCCATGCCCAGTGGCTGGCCTGGTCAACCCCGCGCGCGGCGGATTTCACGCTGGACCTGGGCCAGGCGATGGCCCGGGTGCGCGAGGTCGTCCCGCCCGATGCCATCATCTGCAACGGCGCGGGCAACTTTGCCGGCTGGTGGCACCGCTTCTGGCATTACCACGGCAGCCCCGGCCAACTTGCCCCCACCTGCGGGGCCATGGGCTATGGCGTGCCCGCCGCCGTGGCCGCGGCGCTGCGCTTCCCGGACCGCTGCGTGATCGCGGCGGCGGGTGACGGCGATTTCATGATGAACGCGCAGGAACTGGCCACGGCCGTGCAATTCGGCGCCAGCGTGCTGGTGATCCTGTTCGACAATGCCGCCTACGGCACGATTCGCATGCACCAGGAGCGGGAGTTTCCCGCCCGCATCGCCTCCACTGATCTGCTCAATCCGGACTTCGCCGCCATGGTGCGGAGCATGGGCGGCCAGGGATGGCGCGTTGAAAGCACGGCCGATTTCGCGGCTGCACTGGACGAGGCCCTCCCACAGAAGGGCGTGCGCCTGATTCATTGCATCACCGACATCGAGCAGTTGAGCGCGGGCGGGGCCACGGTCAGCGGCCTGCGTCAGCGCTGAATACGAAAAGGGCCACCCGCGCGGATGGCCCTTTGCGTTTTCTGTTAGGGGTCCGGCGATCAGATCTTGTCGCCAAAAGCGCCCTTGACCGAGCCCTTCAGCTGCTGGGCTTCGCCCTTGTGCTCCTGCGCTTCACCGGCGGCACGGGTCTGCGGATTGCTCGACGCCTGCTTGACGTTGCCGATTGCTTCGTTGGCCAGGCCCTTGGCCTTGTCGGTCAGCTCACCCATCGTTTTTCTCCTGCTTCGGGACCGGCGGGATAACCGGCCCTTCCCCCGATCAATGGCCGGGAGAGTGGCCGGTTCCCGCCTTTAAGCTGCCGCAATTGCACAGATATGTGCCCACTCTGCCGGGGTGATCTCCGCCACCGACAGGCGGGACAGGCGGACAAGCTGGATGCCTGCCAGCGCCGGATCGGCCTTTATCTCGGCCAGGGTCACAGGCCGCTCCAGCGCGCGAACCGGCTTGACGTAAACCGTAGCCCACTTGCCCTCGGGGTCGGTCGGATCGGTCAGCCCGGCCCGGGTCACGTCCATTATCCCCGTGATCTGCTTCTCGCTGACCGAGTGATAGAGGAATGCCTGGTCGCCCACCTCCATCGCCCGCAGGTTCATCGCCGCCAAATGGTTGCGCACCCCGTCCCACACCGTCTCGCCATCGCGAACCAGTTGCTCCCAGCCGTACTTTTCCGGCTCCGATTTCATCAACCAAAAGCGCGCCATCGCCGTCCCCTGTCCCTCTAAAACCCGCTTAACCAAAAATTGAACATGGTTTTGCATAAGGAGGCAGGAGTTCGAAGGACAAGGCGCATTGCCGAAAATTGTGGACGATAAGGCCGAGGGGGCCACGGGCGAGACGGATCGCAAGCTGGGCAATGCCGAGCGCGATATCCTCATGCTTTCGATCGTCTTCGCCGCCATCATCCTGTTTGTCGGCACCGGCGGCACGGCCTTGCGCCAGGTGGTCAACTCGTGGTTCAACGGCGGCGATGCCCCGGGCGACGCCCTGAGCAATGCCGTCCTGCTCAACATCGCCCTGCTGATTTTCGGCTGGCGGCGCTATCGCGAATTGCAGCAGGAAGTGGCCGAGCGCCGGCGGGCCGAGCAACTGGCGCGGCACCTGGCCGAAACCGATGCCCTGACAGGATGCCTTAACCGGCGCAGCAGCACCAAGGCGCTGGATGCCATGCTGAACCGCGCTCGCGAGTCCGGGCAACAGGTCTGCGTGTTCATGATCGACCTGGACAACTTCAAGCAGATCAATGACATGAATGGCCATCAGACCGGTGACCGCGTGCTCAAGACGATTTCGGAGCGGCTGCGGGCCAACCTTCCGACCGATGCCTTGCTGGCGCGCATCGGCGGCGACGAATTCGCCTGCGCGCTGCCCCACAAGCACGATCAGGCGATGAAGATGGATGCCCTGGGCACCAGCCTGATCGAGGCGATCGGCGCACCCATCCCGCTGGACCCCGTGAAGATCGAGGCAACCGTGTCAATCGGCCTTGCCTCCACCGGGCAGGAACTGGCCACCGAGGAGATCACCCTCGACGCGGAAACCATGCTGCATCGCGCCGACATAGCGATGTACCAGGCCAAGAAAACCGGCCGCAACCGCCACTGCTGGTTCGAACTGCACTTCGAGGACGAGCTGCGCTTCCGCAACCAGCTGGAAAACGCCATCCGCCAGGGCATCCCGGCGGGCGAGTTCGTGCCCTATTACGAACAGCAAATTGACCTGAGGACCGGGCAACTGACCGGCTTCGAAATGCTGGCGCGCTGGAATTCGCCGCGCTTCGGACTAGTTTCGCCCGAGGTGTTCATTCCCATCGCGGAAGACATCGAACTGATTTCCGACCTGTCGGAGGCCCTTATCAGGCAGGCGCTGGTCGACGCGCGCGACTGGCATCCCAGCCTGACCTTGTCGGTCAACATCTCGCCGATCCAGTTGCGCGACCCGTGGTTTGCCCAGCGGCTGCTGCGGCTGCTGGTGGAAAGCGGCTTCCCCTCCCGTCGGCTGGAAATCGAGATCACCGAAAGCTGCCTGCACGACAATATCGGCGCGGTGCGCACGATGATCAGCAGCCTCAGGAACCAGGGCATCCGCGTGAGCCTCGACGATTTCGGCACCGGCTATTCCAGCCTTGCGCAACTGCGCAGCCTGCCATTCGACCGGCTGAAGATCGACCGCAGCTTCGTGACGGAGATGACCCGCGATGGCGGCAACAGCGAACTGGTGCGGGCGATCATCTCGCTTGGCCGGGGCCTGTCGATGCCGGTCACCGCCGAAGGGATCGAGGACATGGAGATCCTGGAGGCCCTGCAGGAAATGGGTCACCTGAAAGGCCAGGGCTACCTGTATGGTCGCCCCGAAGACGCCGAGGCCACGCGCCAGCGCCTGGCCGAGATGAAGCTGCTGGCGGAAGCCGCGCCGCCGCTCCCGGTGGCTGTTGCAGGTGCCGGCACAGCTGTCGAAGAGCGCGCCATGACCGCTTCCCGCCAGGCCGGCTGAACCCTGCCATCCTTGCCAGTGCCGCGCACAAGCCCTAACTGGCGGGCATGCGCGTTCCCTTCATCAAGATGCACGGCCTGGGCAACGATTTCGTCGTGCTCGATGCGCGTAACGACCCGCTGCCCGCAGCCATGACCGCCGCCCGCGCCGCAGCCCTGGCGGACCGGCATACCGGCATCGGCTGTGACCAGCTGATCGTGCTTGCCCCCGCCGGGGATGCCGGCGCAGACCTTGCCATGCGCATCTACAACCAGGATGGCGGCGAAGTGGAAGCCTGCGGCAATGCCACCCGTGCAGTGGGCTTGCTGGCCGGCGGCAATGCCCGCATCGCCACGGCGGCGGGCGTGCTGGTGACCACGGGCAACGCCCAGGGCATTGCCGTGGACATGGGTGAGCCGCGCCTGGGGTGGGAGCAGATCCCGCTGGCCTACGCGATGGATACCCTCGCCATGCCGGTGGGCTGGGACGGGCTGGAGCAGCCGGTGGCAGTGAACGTGGGCAACCCCCACGCGGTGTTCTTCGTCCCCGATTGCAATGCCGTGCCGCTGGACGTGCTGGGGCCGCAGATCGAGCATGATCCGCTGTTCCCCGCCCGCGTGAACGTCAACATTGCCACGGTGGTGGACCGCCAGACGATCCGCCTGCGCGTGTGGGAACGCGGCGCCGGCCTCACCCGCGCCTGTGGCACCGGGGCCTGCGCCACCGCAGTTGCCGCCATGCGCCGGGGCCTGGTGGAGCGCGAAGTGACCGTGCACCTGCCCGGCGGCGCGCTGCTGATCGGCTGGGGCGCGGACAACCGCATCACCATGACCGGCCCCGCCACCGAGAGCTTTCGTGGCACTTTTGCCTGGGAGGATTACGGTTGAGCGCCCAGCCCGAGGTGATCTCGCTGGGATGCCGCCTGAACCTGTCCGAAGGCGAGCGCATCCGCGCCCTGCTGGGGGGGGAGGATGTGGTGGTCATCAATTCCTGCGCGGTCACCAGCGAAGCTGTGCGCCAGACCCGCCAGGCCATCCGCCGTGCCCGCCGCGAGCGACCGGACGCGCGCCTGCTGGTCACCGGCTGCGCCGCCGAGGTGGAGCGCGATGCCCTGTCCGCCATGTCCGAGGTTGACGGCCTGGTGGCCAATGCCGCCAAGCTGGATGCGCGGGCCTGGAACGTGGCAGAGCCCGCGGACCCCGCCCCACGCCAGCACACCCGTGCCTTCATCGCCGTGCAGACCGGGTGCGATCATGCCTGCACGTTCTGCGTGATCCCGCAGGGGCGCGGCCCCAGCCGCTCGCTGCCGGTGGCGCAGGTGCTCGCCGAGATCGCCCGCTGCCCTGCCCCGGAGGTGGTGCTGACCGGGGTGGACCTGACAAGCTGGGGGCACGACCTGCCGGGCGCGCCGCGACTGGGTGACCTGGTAGCCGCCGTGCTGCGCGCCTTCCCCGATCTCCCCCGCCTGCGGCTCTCCTCGCTGGACGGGGTGGAGATCGATCCTCTGCTGTTCGACCTGCTGGCTTGTGAGCCGCGCGTGATGCCGCATGTCCACCTGTCCTTGCAGCACGGGCATGACCTGATCCTCAAGCGCATGAAACGCCGCCATAGCCGTGCCGATGTGGTGGACCTGGTGGGACGGCTGCAGGCGCTGCGCCCCGATGTGGCGCTTGGCGCGGACCTGATCGCCGGTTTCCCGACCGAGAGTGAGGAGCACCACGCAGCCAATCTGTCGCTGATCGAGCAGCTGCAACTGGCCCACCTGCACGTGTTTCCCTATTCCCCCCGCCCCGGCACTCCGGCCGCGCGGATGCCGCAGGTCGATCCCGTTGTTGTCCGCCGGCGGGCCGCAGAACTGCGGACGGCAGGCGCGCGGGTGCGGCAGGGCTGGATGACATCGCTGGTGGGCCGGCCGCTTGATGTCCTCACCGAAAGCGATGGCACCGGCTATTGCCCGCACTTCGCCCGCGTGGCAGTGCCCACGGGAACGCCGCGCGGCACCCTGGTCCGCGTGGTGCCCAGCGAATGCAAGGAAGGCCTGCTGCAATGAGCGAGAAAAGCTGGACCGAGCGGCTGTTCGGCGGCTTCCGCAAGACCTCCGAACGGCTGGCCGAGAACCTGACCGCCGTGGTCGCCACGGCCAAGCTGGACGATGCCACGCTGGACGAGGTCGAGGACGCGCTGATCATGTCCGACCTCGGCCCGCGCGCCGCCCGCCGCATCCGCACGCGGCTGGCCGAAAAGCGCTTTGGCCTGGCGATGACCGCGCAGGAGCTGAAGGAAGCCGTGGCCGAGGAGATTGCCGAGATCCTGCGCCCGGTGGCCAGGCCGCTGGAGATCACCGCCTTCCCGCGCCCACAGGTGCTGCTGGTGATCGGCGTCAACGGATCGGGCAAGACCACCACCATCGCCAAGCTGGCCCACCTGTTCCAGGAGGACGACTATGGCGTGCTGCTGGCGGCGGGTGACACCTTCCGAGCAGCCGCCATCGGCCAGCTCAAGGTCTGGGCCGACCGGCTGGGCGTGCCCATCGTCACCGGCCCCGAAGGCGGCGATCCGGCCTCCATCGTGTTCGACGCGGTGAAGCAGGCGACCGCCACGGGCACCGACGTGCTGGTGGTCGACACCGCCGGCCGCCTGCAGAACAAACGCGAACTGATGGACGAGCTGGCCAAGATCCGCCGCGTGCTGGGCCGCCTCAACCCTGATGCCCCGCACGATGTGGTGCTGGTGCTGGATGCCACCAATGGCCAGAATGCTCTGGCCCAGATCGACGTGTTCAAGGAAGTGGCCGGCGTGACCGGGCTGATCATGACCAAGCTGGACGGCACCGCACGCGGCGGCGTGCTGGTGGCGGCAGCCGAGCAGTACGGCCTGCCGATCCATGCCATCGGCGTGGGCGAGAAGATTGACGACCTGCGCCCCTTCGATCCGGACCTCGTGGCGCGCGTAATTGCAGGAGTGGCGTGATGGCAGACCCGGCACAGGCTCCGGCGAAGAAGGCCAAGACCGGCTGGCTCAACGTGGTCATCGACTATGGCCCGCTGCTGGTGTTCTTCCTCACCTATAAATACTTCGCGCCGGACGAGGCCGATGCGGCGGGCGAAATCCTGGCCGTGATCCGCGGTACCGGGGCCTTTATCGTGGCTGCCGTGGTGGCCCTGGCTGCATCCAAGTGGCTGCTGGGCAAGGTCAGCCCGATGCTGTGGCTCAGTACCCTGCTGATCGTGGGCTTCGGCGCGCTGACGATCTATTTCCAGGACGAGCGGTTCATCGAATGGAAGCCCACGGTGATCTACGTCGCCTTCGGCGTGCTGCTGCTGGGTGGTTACATGCGCGGCAAGCCGCTGCTGAAGTATCTGCTGGAAGCCGCCTTCGAAGGCCTGACCGAGCGCGGCTGGCTGCTGCTGAGCCGCAACTGGGGGGTGTTTTTCCTGGCCCTGGCCGTCCTCAACACGGTGCTGCTCTACACCCTCAGCTTTGAAAGCTGGCTGGCTGCCAAACTGTGGCTGTTCATGCCCCTCTCGTTCCTGTTCACATTCACCCAGATCCCCATGCTGCTGAAACACGGCCTGTCGCTGGACAAGGATGCCGATGCCGAGGTGATCGAGAACCCGCCCCACGAGTAGGCTATCAACAGCCCACTTGGCATCGCCCCCGCCTTGCGCTTACAACACGCGCAATAATGGTCGGACAAAGGGGGTCTCGATATGGCAAAGTTCTTCGGCAATCTGCACGCCGTGCTGGCGGGGGGGCTGATCGCGGCGATCGCGGTCATCGTTTCGTTTACCGGCTGGACCGGTGAAGGGGCCAAGGCGATCACGGATGACGTGTTCCGCTGGCTGCACGCGTTCTTCGGCATCCTGTGGATCGGTCTGCTCTATTATCTGAACTTCGTCCAGGTGCCGACCATGCCCAGCGTTCCGGCCGAACTGAAGAAGGGCGTGACCGGCTACATCGCGCCCAAGGTGTTCTTCTTCTTCCGCTGGGCCGCGCTGCTGACGGTGGTCACCGGCCTGGTGGTGGCGGCGCACAACGGCTACCTGGTCCCTGCCCTCACCTTCGCCGGCACCGGCGGCGTGGTGTTGATCGGCATCGGCATGTGGCTGGCGCTGATCATGGCCTTCAACGTGTGGTTCATCATTTGGCCTGCGCAGCAGAAGATCCTTGGCCTGGTGGAAGCGACCGACGAGGCGAAGGCCGCCGCCGCACCGCGCGCGCTGGCCGCCAGCCGCACCAACCTGCTGCTGAGCCTGCCGATGCTCTACTGCATGGTCAGCGCCAACCTGGGCTGACCGGGCCGCAAGGTTTGAAAAGGGCGCTCCTGGCTAGACCGGGGCGCCCTTTTTACTATCCGGTTTCCGTATCGCCCCACGCCCGGCTGGGTTATGCATAGGCCATGTTCGACGGCGCGGAATGGGCAGCACAGGCCAACCTGGCACTGCATTTGCTGGCTGCGCTGGCTGCCGGCCTGCTGATCGGTATCGAACGGGGCTGGCGCCAGCGCAGCGAAGTGGAAGGCGCACGGGTTGCCGGGGTGCGCACCTTTACCCTTATCGGCACTTGCGGGGGCCTTATCGGGATCGTCTCGCTGAACCTGTCTCCGGTGCTGGCGGCAATCCTGCTGGCTTGCCTGACAATCATGCTGATCGGAGCCTTTATCCGCCCTCGCGTCGGGCCGGTCAGCCGCGATGCGACGACCATGGTGGCAGGCTTCACCACGCTGTGCCTTGGCCTGCTGGCGGGTGGCGGAATGGCCGCCCTGGCCCTGGCAGGGGCGGCAGTAGCCACCCTGATCCTGGCCATGCGCCAGCCGATCCACGGGGCGCTTCGTAATCTGACCGAAGAGGAACTGCGCGCCATCGCCCGCTTCGCGGTTATTGCGGGGGCAGTCCTGCCGTTCCTGCCCGATGCCGATTACGGCCCCTATGGTGCCTGGAACCCGTTCCAGTTGTGGCTGGTCGTCGTGCTGGTGACCGGGTTTTCGGTTGCCGGCTACATCGCCAACCGGCTGTTCGGCCAGCAGCGCGGCACGCTGACGACGGCGGTGATCGGCGGCGCCTATTCATCCACAGCGGTCACTGCCGCGCTGGCCAGCCAGATCAAGGCCGGCGAACACGGCCACTATGCCACCGGCATCGCGCTGGCTTCTGCGGTGATGTACTGCCGTGTGGTGGCGCTGGCGGCAGTGCTGGCGCCAGGCCTGGTCCTGCCGCTAACCGCTCTCCTGGCCCCCGCTTCCCTGGTCATCGCCCTGGCCGCGGCCCTCATCTGGCGGCACGAAAGGGCCGATGAGGCGGCCGCGACCAGGCTTACGTCCAAACCGTTCGAACTGTTGCCGGCCCTCGGCTTCCTGATGGCCGTGGCCCTGGCAGCGCTGCTGGTACGCTGGGCGCAGGACCAGTTCGGTCAGCAGGGAGTGGCACTGTCGCTGTTCATTGCGGGCAGTTTCGATGTCGACGCGGCGATCGTTGCCTATTCGGCCCTGCCTGTGGATGCCGTATCCACGGCCATTGCCGCGCTGGCGCTGGCCGGAACCGTGGCCATCAACATGGCCTTCAAGGCGGGGATCGTGTTCGTCAACGCCGGCGCCCGTGCGGGCCGCCCTGCTCTGCTGGCGCTGCTGGCCAGCCTGCTGGTGCTGGTGCTGACGATCGGCCTGCGCGCGGTCAGCCTGTTCGGCTAGATTTCCACCTGGCTGCCCAGTTCCACCACGCGGTTGGTGGGCAGGTGGAAGAACTCCATCGGCGTGGCCGCGTTGCGCATCATCCAGCTGAACAGCTTCTCGCGCCAGATCGCCATACCTGGGCGTTCGCTGGGCAGCAGGGTCTGGCGGCTGAGGAAGAAGCTGGTCTGCATCATCTCGAACTTGCCGCCGCACAGCGTCATGTTTTCCAGCTCTGCCGCCACGTTGGTTTCTTCCATGAAGCCATAGTGCATGATCACGCGGTAGAAGCCCTCGCCGATCTCGCTCATCTCGAAGCGGGTGGCTGGATCGACATAGGGCACATCGGCAATGGCCACGGTCAGCACGATCACCCGCTCGTGCAGAACCTTGTTATGCTTGATGTTGTGCAGCAGCGCGGAAGGCGTGCCGCTGGCGCCGGAGTTCATGAAGATGGCCGTGCCGGGCACGCGCTTGGCGGAATTGTGCGCGCTCTTGGCGAAGATCTCCAGCGGAAGGCCGAACTCGGCCATGCTGGACCGCATCAGCGCCCGTCCGCGCGACCAGGTGGTCAGCAGCGTGAAGATGAAGAAACCGATCACCAGCGGCACCCATCCGCCCTGCGGTACCTTGATCAGGTTGGCCCCCAGATAGGCCATGTCCACCACTGCAAAGCCAATCACCAGCGGCAGGGCCTTCCACAGCGGCCACTTCCACAGCGTAATCAGCACGGCAGCCAGCAGCAGCGTATCGATGAACATCGCGCCGGTCACGGCGATGCCATAGGCCGCCGCCAGGTTGCTGGATGAACGGAAGAACAGGACGAGCAGGATCACGGCGACCATCAGGCCCCAGTTGATCGCAGGGATGTAGATCTGGCCGGCGGCGCTGGCGCTGGTGTGCTTGATCACCATGCGCGGCATGAAGCCTAGCTGGATCGCCTGCTGGGTAAGGCTGAAAGCCCCGCTGATCACTGCCTGGCTGGCAATCATGGTGGCGCATATGGCCAGGATGATTACCGGTATCCGCACCAGGTCGGGGATCATCAGGAAGAACGGGTCCTGGATCACCTCCGCCGCGTTCGTGTTCGGCGAAAGGACGAAGGCCCCCTGCCCCATGTAGTTGAGCATCAGGGCGGGCAGCACGAAGGCCATCCACGAGATGCCGATCGGCGCGCGGCCGAAGTGGCCCATATCGGCATAGAGCGCTTCCGCACCTGTCACTGCCAGCACCACGCTGCCCATGGCCACGAAAGCGCGCCAGCCGTCGATGTAGAAGAAGTTGACCGCATTGAGCGGGTTCAGCGTTTCCAGGATGATCCCCGGATTGCCGCTGAGGTGGTAGATGCCCAACACGGCCAGAGCCAGGAAATAGGCACACATGATCGGGCCGAAAAGGCCACCCACCCGCTCCGTTCCGCGCGCCTGGATGGCGAACAGGCCCAGCAGCAGGGCAATGGCCGTGGGTACGATGTACGGCTCGAACCCCGGCACGATATATTGCAGGCCCTCGGTGGCGGACAGCACCGACATGGCCGGCGTGATCATCGAATCGCCATAGAACAGTGCCGTGGCGAATACGCCCAGCAGCACCAGCACGGCGGTAAGGCGCACGTTGTCGGTCTTGCGGTTAAGCAGCGCCAGCAGCGCCAGGCTGCCGCCCTCGCCCTTGTTGTCGGCCTTCATGATGGTGAGCACGTACTTGAACGTCACCACCGCCATCATTGACCAGAACACCAGGCTCAGCACGCCGTGGATGTGATCGGGATCGACCAGGATGCCGGGCGCGCCATCGTGCGAGGCGAAGGTTTCGCGGAAGGCATAGAGCGGGCTGGTGCCGATATCGCCGAACACCACGCCCACGGCGCCCACGGCCAGCTTCAGCTTGGCAGCGGCAGTCTTGTCGGAAGTGGCCTGTGCACTCATCGGCTGTACTTGCCCCAGTTCCCCGGCGCCCCGCTCCGCCGTAAGGCGGCGCGCTTAGCAGCCCCTTACCCTTACAGCAATGCGTTCCGCTCAGTCCTGCTCCGCCATCGCACCGGGCGCTTCGCCAGCCTCTTCCGGCGGCAGGGCACCCATCTGCTGCAACATCGAATCCAGCCGCTCCACCCGGTCGGTCATGAAGGCGCGCGGGCTGGCCGGCGGGGCAACGGGCGCATTGCCGGGTGCCAGTTCGGCCACGGGCGCATCGACCATGCCGTCCAGCGCCTCGCGCCACACGCCGCGCGCTTCCATCATGCGGCCCTGGCGGATCAGCGACAGCCCCAGGAAATAGCCCGGCGCAGCGCTGTCCGGGCGCAGCCGGTTGGCCTGGGTATAGGCATAGACGGCTGCCTGCGTCAGGTTGCCGTCCGCCTGCTCCACCAGGGCGTTCCCCAGCGCCAGCCACGCCTCGAAATCGCGCGGGTTGCGGGTGACGATGTTGCGATAGAACGCCGCCGCATCCTCGAACTGCCCCTGGCGGGCGAAGGCATCGGCGGTGATCAGCGTGGCATCGGTGGACTTGTCGGCCCCCGTCACCAGCAGTTGCCGGGAGGGGATCATTTCCCACTCGTCGGTGTAGCTCTCCGCCACGGCATCCTTTGGTGCGCCGGGCAGCGCGGGGCTGGCCTGCAGGGTATAGCCCGCCAGGCCGAAGACCAGTGCAGCGGCCAGGCTGGTCCAGGTGGCGCGCGGCAGGCGGAACACCACCACGGCCACGGCAAAGGCGGCCAGGGCCGCGAGCACGGCGATCACCCAGGTCATTGCCCGCCCTCCCCGGCCTGCCGGCGGCGACGGCCCAGCCGTCCATAGAGAATCACCGCGCCCAGCAGCACCAGCACGACAGGGCCGGCGAACAGTGGCCAGGTGATAGCCGAAACGGTGGGTTCATAGCTGATGTAGTCGCCATAGCGCTCCACCAGCCAGTCGCGCACCTGGTCGGGCGTTTCCCCGGCGGCAATGCGGGTGCGGATCAGGTGGCGCATGTCGCCCGCCATCTGCGCGTCACTGTCGGCCACTGACTGGCTCTGGCAGGTGAGGCAGCGGATCGTCTGCATCAGGTGCAATGCCTGGGCCTCCTGCGCCGGATCGGGCAGTTCCGTGTAGGCATAGGGAGCGGGCGGGAGCGAGTCCTGCCCAAGAACAGGCATGGCCAGCGGGGCCGCCACGGCCAAGGCCAGGGCGAGGATGGCCACGCGCCTCATGCCCCCGCCTCCTGCAGCTTGGCCTGCAGCAGCGGCACGTGCTCGGGCCTGATTTCGCCGATATGCTGGTAGCGGATCACGCCCTGACCATCGACCACGAAGGTTTCCGGCACCCCGCTGGAGCCGATGGAGAGTTGCACGGCGGAAACATCATCGGCCCCCACCGCACTAAACGGATTGCCATAAGTGGCAAAGAACTGCGCCAGGTCTTCCGGCCGGTCGCGGATGGCGATGGCGACGATCTCCGCCCCGCCGCGCTGGAGGGCGTCCAGTTGCGGGGCCTCCACCCGGCACGGAATGCACCAGCTGGCGAAGACGTTGACCAGCTTGGGCCGGCCATCGGCCAGGTCGGCGCTGGACAGGCCCGGCAGGCCCTCGATAGCGGGCCTGAGGTCGAACTGCGGGATGGTCTTGCCCACCATCGCGCTCTGGATGAATTCGTCCTTCGGCTGGCTCAGCTGGTAGGCGAACAGGCCGAACAGGGCGAGGCACGCAGCCACCAGGCCCCACAGGAACAGGCGCAGGCGGTTCATGCCGCCACCTCGGCGTCGCCCCGGCGCGCGGCGATCAGCGTGGAGGCGCGGCGGCGGCGCACGTCGGTCAGCACGCGGCCCAGCAGGGCCAGCACGCCGCCCAGCGCGATCAGCAGGCCACCGTACCAGATCCAGGTGACGAAGGGCTTCCACCACAAACGGAGCTGCCAGCGGCCATCTTGCGCCTGGTCACCCAGGGCCACGTAAAGCTGGCCATTCCAGCGGGTGACCAGCGATACCTCGCTCGTCTCGGTCGGCGGGGACCAGAAGCTGCGGGCCTGCGGATGGGTCAATGTCTCGGCCCCGTCACCGTGGCGCACGGCGATGGCGGCTTCCAGCGCTGTCCAGTTGGGCCCGGCGACCGGGGCGACCGATTCGAGCCGCGCGGACCACGGCCCCACCTCGATCACGTCACCCACGTTGGCTGCCACCAGCCGCTCGGTCTGGAAGGCGGTGTCGGCCGCCATGCCGAACAGGGCAATGCCCACGCCGAAGTGCGCCACCACCATGCCCCAGGTGGCGAGCGGCAGGCGCAGCAGGTTGCGCCCCTTCAGCGGCAGCAGGCTGCCCACCAGCACCACGGCAGCCACGGCAAAGCCCAGCAGCGGCAGCAGCCCCACGTCGCTCAGCAGGGCTACACCGGCCAGCACCACCAGCCCCAGAACGGCCAGGGCCACCATCGGCCAGCGCACGCGGGCCAGCTTGTCCCCCCGCCAGCGCAGCAGCGGCCCCACGGCCAGAACCAGCAGCATCGGCAGCGCGAAGATCGCGGTCACCGGGTTGAAGTAGGGCGGCCCCACCGAAACGCGCACATCGAACGCCTCGGTCAGCAGCGGATAGAGCGTGCCCAGCAGCACGACGCCCAGGATGGCGGAGAGCGCCACGTTGTTGATCACCAGCGCGCCCTCGCGGCTCAGCACGCTGAAACGCTCGCCTTCCGCCACGGTGCCGGCACGGGTGGCGAACAGGGCCAGCGCCATGCCGATGTTGATTGCCAGCAGCGCCAGGATGAAGCCGCCACGCTCAGGGTCCACGGCAAAGGCGTGGACGCTGGTGAGGATGCCCGAGCGGACAAGGAAGGTGCCCACCATGCTCATGGAAAAGGCGATGACGCCCAGCATCACCGTCCATGCCCGCAGCGCATCGCGCGCGGCCAGCACGCTGGCGGAGTGGAGCAGCGCGGTCGCCGCCAGCCACGGCATCAGGCTGGCGTTCTCGGTCGGGTCCCAGAACCACCAGCCGCCCCAGCCCAGTTCGTAATAGGCCCAATAGGAACCGGCGGTGATCCCCAGCGTCAGGAACAGCCACGCCCCCAGCACCCAGGGGCGCATGGCCTTGGCGAAATCGGGCGTCACCTGACGGGTCAACAGCGCACCGACCACGAAGCTGAAGGCCACCGACAGGCCGACATAGCCGACGTAGAGCGTGGGTGGATGGAAGGCGAGGCCGATGTCCTGCAGCAGCGGGTTGAGGCCGTTGCCTTCCGGCGGCGGACTGGGCAGCCGCTCGAACGGGTTGGAGGCAAACAGCAGGAAGGCATAGAAACCCAGCGCCACGAAGGCCTGCGCGCCCAGCGTGGCCAGCATGGTCCGCTCCGGCAGGCGCCGCTCGACCGAGGCGATCAGGCCGCCGGCCACGCTCATCACCGTGACCCACAGCAGCATCGAGCCTTCGTGGTTGCCCCAGGTGCCCGACAGCTTGAACACCATCGGCTTGGCAGAGTGCGAATTGGCCGCCACCAGCGCCACCGACAGGTCGGTGCGGGCAAACAGCACCACCAGCGTCAGGAAGGACACAAGGCAAAGCAGCGCCTGCACCAGCGCGGCAGGACGAGTCAGCACGGCCAGCCCTTCCCAGCCGGACTTCAGGCCCAGCAGGCCCGCCACCAGTTGCAGCCCGGCCAGGGCAGCGGCCAGCCACAGGCAGACAAGGCCGAATTCGGCGATCATTCCAGCGTCGCCTCGATCCGCTGGCGGGCCTGCTCGCGGCTCATCCCTTCCAACTCGCGGGGCATGTAGTTCTCGTCGTGCTTGGCGAGGAGGTTGGTGGCCACGAACGTGCCGTCCTGGCCCATGTAGCCTTCCGCCACCACGCCGGAGTTCTCCTGGAACAGCGCCGGGGCAATGCCGGTGAAGCTGACCGGCACGGTGGTGGTGCCATCGCCCACCGCGAAACGGATCGTCACGCCATCGGGCTGCGGCTGGATCGATCCCGGCTCCACCATGCCGCCAAGGCGCAGGTCCTCGTCCGGCGCAGGGGCCTGCTCCACGATTTCGCTGGGCAGGTAGAAATAACTCGCCTGGTTGCGCAGCGCCCAGGCGGCCAGCAGGCCCGCGCCCACCAGCGCCACCAGGGCGATGACCAGCAGCACCAGCCGCTGGTGCTTGGGCTTGATGGCACTTGTCATTCGCCGCGCACCTTTTCCCGCCGCGCCTCGGCCCGGCGCATCGCGCGCCATGACCAGCCGATCACCACCAGCGTCACCACGATCGTCAGCGCATAGGCGCCGTTGACGAACAGCATCATGTCCCACGCTTCGCGCATCAGGCAAACTCCTCCTCGGCGGCCATCATGGCCTTGCGGCGCAGGCGCGCTTCGGCCTGCATGTCGGCCAGCAGCGTGCGCATCCGCATCAGCACCAGGGCCCCGAACAGGCAGGAAAAGCCCAGCGTGCTGGCCCCCAGCGGATAGAGATAGACCGGATCGATCGCGGAATTGCCCATCGTCAGGCTGGGCGGCTGGTGCAGGCTGTTCCACCACACCACGCTGCGGTTGATGATCGGCACGTTGATCGCCCCCACCAGCCCGAAGATCGCGGCGATGCGGCTGGACGAACCTTCACGCGCCAGCGCGCCCGACAGCGCGATATAGCCGAAATAGAGGAACAGCAGCACCAGCATGGAGGTCAGCCGCCCGTCCCACACCCACCAGGTGCCCCAAGTGGGCCGACCCCAGATCGAACCGGTGGCGAGGCACAGGAAAGCGAACACCGCACCCGGCACGGCAGCAGCGCGCGCGGCGATGGCCGCCAGCGGGTGGCGCCAGACGAGCTCGACCAGGCTGGCGATGGCAATGGTGGTCCAGCCCCCCATGCCCAGCCAGGAAACGGCCACGTGAATCGGCAGGATCTTGACCGAATCCCCCATCAGCCGGTCCGGCGGCATCGAGGTATAGCTGTAGGCCAGCGACACCGCGACGAGCACCAGCCCCACGACCAGCAGCAGCGGGGTCAGCCAGCGGGCGAGCCGCAGGAAACGTGCTGGATTGGCAAAGCCGTGCATCGAAGAAACTGGCGGGTCATCCGGGGCGAAATTGCCTGGCCGACCCTTTGGCAGTTGCCGCCCATAACCTCAAGCGCGACCTCAAGGCCGTATTGCATAAATTTGTAACACGAAGGGGCAGGAAATGGGGCGATCGACGGGATCCGAACCCGCGACCTCCGGTACCACAAACCGGCGCTCTAACCAACTGAGCTACGATCGCCATATCCTGCGCTGCGGGGCGGACAAACCGCCTCAGCGCCAAGGCAGCGGCCATTTGCACAAGCGGCCCGCGCTTGCAAAGCAAATTTTGCAGCCCACCCCCTCCCAGCCCGCGAATTGCCGGTTTGTCCGCTGCGGCGGCAGCGATATCACGCGAGGGATGACGAATCCCGGAGAGACCAGCGCCGCGTTCCTGCTCGCCCGCCCGGGCGTGCGCCAGGTGCCGACCGATCGGCTGGAGCTGTTCGATTGCCCACACTTCCTGCCGCCCGCCCTGTGTGCCGAACTGCTGGCGCTGATCGAACGCGACCGCCGCCCCTCCACCATCGCCGATGCCAACGGCGATCACTATTTCCGCACCAGCGAAACCTGCGACCTTTCGGCCGACGAACCCGCCGTGCAGGACCTGGAGGCGCGGCTGTTTGCCCTCAACGGGATCGATCCGGCGCATGGCGAACCAGTGCAGGGCCAGCGCTATGCCGTGGGGCAGGAATTCAAGGCCCACACCGACTACTTCGAGCCGGGCGGCGTGGACTTCGAGCGCTATTGCGGTCTGACCGGCAACCGCACCTGGACCTGCATGATCTACCTGAACGACGTGGAGGCCGGCGGCGGCACGCGGTTCAAGGTGATCAACAAGACCTTCCAGCCCGAAGCCGGCAAGCTGGTGTGCTGGAACAACAAGCGGCTGGACGGACGGCCCAACCCCAGCACCCTGCACCACGGGATGAAGGTCCGCAAAGGCGTGAAATACGTCATCACCAAGTGGTACCGCGAAAGGCCGTGGAGATGATCAGAAAGGGTTCGTGCCATTGCGGCAGCGTGCAGTTCACCGCGGAATTTGTCGGTGAGGCATTGGTCGGCTCGCGCTGCAACTGCACGATCTGCGCGATGAAGGGCGCGGTGATGGTTTACCTGCCGATGGAGGCGGTGGCGGTGACTGCCGGCGAAGCCGATGCCCTTGCCTGTTACCGGTTCAACACCATGGCGGCGAAGCATTACTTCTGCGCGCGCTGCGGCATCCATTGCTTCCACCAGACCCGCTCGGACCCGGACAAGTACGCCGTCAACGCCGCCACGCTGGAAGGCGTGCGACCCTATGAGGATTTCCCGGAAGTGGCCGTGTTCGACGGCCAGCACCATGCCAGCGATAATGGCGGCGTACGGCGGCAGGCAGGCTGGCTGCGGTTCGAACCGACCCCCGGCGAACCGTGGCCCGAAGGGGTAATCTGACCCGTGCTACCCGCTCGTGTCGAGCGTAGTCGAGACACCGCGCGCCGCAACGCGATTCCGGCCGATGCAAAACGGACATGGACGCTGAACGAGAAAGGGCGGCCCCGCAGGACCGCCCTTCGTGTGTCTGTGCCGGAGCGCCAGCTTACTTCTTGAGGCTGATGCCGCCGAAACGCTGGTTGAACTTGGCCACGCGGCCGCCATCCTGCAGGCGCTGCGGGCCGCCGGTCCAGGCCGGGTGGCTGGTGGGGTCGATATCGAGGTTCATCGTATCGCCTTCCTTGCCCCAGGTGGTGCGGGTCTGGAAGGTGGTGCCGTCGGTCATCTTGACGGTGATGAAGTGGTAATCGGGATGCGTATCGGCCTTCATGGCGGTAGTCCTTTTGCGTGTGACCGGTTCCGACCGGCCGTGCAGTTGGCAAATCTTGGAAAGCGCGGCCCCTACAGGGGGGAGCCGCACAATTCAAGTGCTAGCGCAAACATCCTTCGACAAGCTCAGGATGAGCGGAGCGTGGCACGAACGGACCCCCAGAGTCCGCAAGGGCGAACGCCCGCCCGCAGGTGCCCTGAAGCGAAGCGGAAGGAACAGCACCGAGGACGCCGGCCCGGATGGGCCGGCGCATTCTGCTAAGCGATCATGGCCGTGAAGTTGACGTTGCAGGTGATCTTGCCGTCAACACTGGCCTCGCCCCAGAACTTGCACACGCGGGCACGCTGCTGGACGAAGCCGGTCTTGAGTTGGAGCAGGACGCCGGGTTCCACGGGGGCGCGGAACTTGGCTTCCTCGATCGCCATGAAGTAGACCAGCTTGCCGCTGCCGGCGAGGTCCAGCGTTTCCACCGCGAGGATGCCCGCAGCCTGGGCCAGCGCCTCCACCTGCAAGACGCCGGGCATGATCGGACGACCGGGAAAGTGGCCCTGGAAGAAGCCTTCGTTGAAGGTCACCGCCTTGATCGCGGTGATCTCCTCGCCCTTCCTCAGGTCCACCACCCGGTCGACCAGCAGCATCGGATAGCGATGGGGCAGCGCCTGCAGGATGCGCGGAATGTCATAGACCGCGCTGCCCTCGGCGGTGCCGTTCTCGCTCATCGGCCCTCGGCTGCCGGCGCAGCGGCAGCCTGCTGGCGGGCGGCCAGTGCCTGCAGCACCTGCAGCACCTGCTGGTACAGGTTGATCGCGCCTTCATCGGTCGGCTGCCAGCCGGCCGGCACGGTGGTCTGCGCGGTGGGGAAGCGGGTGTTGAGCGCGGTCACCACCAGCGGGGTGATGTCGAAGCCCTGTGCGGCATAGCGCACGGCTTCCGGCTCGATGAGCACGGACACGTTGCGCTCGGTCACCACCTGCTGGGCAGCCGGGCCGGCCTGTTCGGCCACCTGGGTGACGACGTAGAGCTGGGCAAGCTGGATCGGCTGCTGCAGCGTGTTGATCTGCTGCTCCAGACCGGCGGCCTGGGTGACCGAGGGGTTGGCGGTCTGCTCGGCCTGGTCGAGGTTGCCGTCACCGTTGGTGTCGAGCTCTTCCAGCTGGCCGTTGCCGTTGGTGTCGATTGCCTGCAGCAACTGCGCGCGCTGCTGGGCCAGCTGGCCGATCTGCGTGATCTGCGCGGCATTGGCCGTGTCGATCGCCTGGAAGGCGTTGAGCAGCGCCTGCGACTGGGCGATGGCAACGGGGGCGCGCATCATCGCCATGCCGTTGACCTGCGCGGCAGCAGGCGCGGACAGCGCAGCAAGAGCGATACCGGCGGCCAGCGCCGGCTTAAGGAAAGTCTTCATCATCAGAACGCGGTTCCTACGTTAAACGAAATGGTCTTTGTCTCGTCGCCGCGCTCCTGCATGAGCACCTTGGCGATATCGATCCGGAACGGACCGAATGGCGAATTCCAGTTGATGCCGAAGCCCACCGAAAGGCGCGGGCTGGCAGAGTTGCCGACGTATTCTTCCACGAAGGCGGGAAGCTGGTCGCCACGGGGCGTGTTCAACGCGCCGTTGGGTGCGATCGGAACAGTGACAACCGTCGGCGGCAGCGGCTGACCGGCCGAATCCTTCAGCAGCTGGCCGTCGTTGCCGTACTGGAACTGGAAGTAGGTCCGGTTGCCGTTACCGTCGAGCTGCGGGATGAACAGGCCATCCGGATAGGGGCTCTGCACCAGCGTGGGGGCCCGCCCGCCGAAAACCGAGCCGATATCGGCAAACAGCGAGGGGCGGATGCCCATTTCGCGTGCGCCGCTGCCCAGCGGAATCTCCAGCTCGGCACGACCGAAGTAATAGGTGTGGCCACCCAGGGCATCGTCGGCGTTGTTGCGGCTGTTGATGTCGGTCAGCTCGTCGGCTTCCACCGTGCCGTCGCCGTCAATGTCGCTGTAGAAGCGGCGGATCACGCGGGGACCGATGCCGCGAATGTCGAACCCGCGGATATCCGGCTCGCCCAGGAAGAAGCGGTTGGTCAGCAGCACCCGGTCGCCGGTTACCCCGCGGGCGTTGAGGCCAAGGATGTGGCCACCCTCCCCACGCAGCGAGAAGATGAAGTTGCTGCCCAGGTTCCAGTACTTTGCAGCGTTGATCGTCGCGCGGACGTAGCGGGTGTTACCGCCAAGGCCCGCGACGTCGAGATTGATGCTGGCGTTCTCGCCACGCGTGGGCCGCAGCCGCGAATCCAGCGAATTGTGGACCAGCGAGACACCCAGGATCGAATTGACGCGGTTACCGATGGCATCGCACAGGTACCGTCCGGCACGGAGCGGTTCGCACTGCGAGACCCCGTCGCCGTCATAGTCGGCGAAATAGGTATTCTCGTCGACCGTGATGTTTTCCAGGTTCAGCGTGTAGCGGCCGATCACCGACATGTATTCGGTCAGCGGCACGCCCACCCGGGCGCTGAGGCCGGTGGTGGACTGCTGGTAGGTGGCCGTCTGGTTCTTGTAATAGCTGTTGCTGTAATCCTGCCGGTAGATGTCGATGCCGGCGGAGATGTTGCGGTCGAACAGGTAGGGTTCGGTAAAGCTGACGCTGGCCGACTTGGAATAGCGCGAGTAGTTGACCGACAGGCCCACCGTCTGCCCGCGGCCGCGGAAGTTGTTCTGCCGGATCGAGCCCTGGAAGATGAAGCTTTCCAGCGACGAGAAGCCGGCCGACAGCGACAGTTCGCCGGTCGGCTCTTCCTGCACGTTGGCCTGCAGGATGATGCGGTCGGGCGCGCTGCCCTCCACCTGCTCGACCTCGAAGTTCTCCTGGAAGTAGCCCAGCGAGTTGATGCGCGCCGTGGTGCGCTGAACCTGCAGGCTACTGAAGGCATCGCCCTCCACCACGCGGAATTCGCGGCGGATCACCTTGTCCTGGGTGATGGTGTTGCCGTTGATGTCGATCGATTCGACATAGACGCGCGGCGCATCGCGCAAGGTGAAGCGCACGTCCATCGTGCGCGTCTCGCGGTTGGGCACGAACTCGGGGCGCACCTGGGCGAAGGCATAGCCGAAGGCGCCGGCGGTCTCGGTCAACTGCTCGATGGTGTTGTCGACCAGTTCCGCATTGTACCAGTCGCCTTCCTGGATGCCGATGGCGGCAGTCAGGAACTCGCTGTCGAAATCGCGCAACTGGCTGACCGCCTCGACATTGCCGAAGCGATAGCGCTCACCCTCTTCCACCACATAGGTGATGATGAAGTCGCGCTTGTCCGGCGTCAGTTCGGCCACGGCGGAAACGACGCGGAAATCGGCATAACCGTTGGTCAGGTAGAACTGGCGCAGCTTCTGCTGGTCGTACTGCAGGCGGTCGGGGTCATAGCTGGTGTTGCTGCTGAAGATCTTCAGCAGGCCCGCTTCCTGCGTCACCATCTCGCCCTTCAACTCACCGTCCGAGAACGCCTCGTTGCCGATGATGTTGATCTGGCGAACCTTGGACTTGGGCCCTTCGGTGATCTGGAACACCACGTCCACGCGGTTCTGTTCCAGCTGCACCATCTGCGGCTCGACCACGGCGGCATAGCGGCCCTGGCGCTTGTACAGCTCGATGATGCGGGCCACGTCGGCACGCACACGGCTGCGGGTAAAGATCTGGCGCGGGGCAAGGTTCACCTCGTCCATGATCTTCTCGTCATCCAGGCGGCGGTTGCCCTCCAGGATGATGCGGTTGATGATCGGGTTCTCGGCGATCGTGATGACCACGTTGCCGCCACTGTTGGCAATCGAATAGTCGGCAAACAGCTCGGTCGCTGCCAGGTCGACCAGCGCCTGGTCGGCCCGCGCGGCGGTATAGACCTGCCCCACGCGCAACTGGATGTAGCTGAGGATCGTCTCCGGCTCCAGCCGCTGGGCACCGGCCACCGCGATGGAACGGATCACGTCGCCCTGCTCGCCGCTGGTCACCGCCGGGGCCGGCGCGGCTGGCGCTTCGGCGGGTGTCGCTGCGGGAGCGGCCGCATCCTGCGCCAGCGCGGCGGCAGGCAGGCCGGCAAGGATGGTGCAACCCAGCAGGGCTGCGGCAAACTGCGAGGTTGTCTTGGTGTTCGCCGTGGAACTCATCATCCGTCCATTCCCAACGCCGTATGCGGCCTTGCCCTCACGAGACGATGCGGCAGCGGAATGTGCCGGGATCATCGCGGTTGCGAGAAGAAAGCCGCCCCTTGCCCGATGCTAACCGCTCAATCAAGCGATGACACCGGCTTGGTAGCGTCAGTTCGATCCTTTTCCCCTGCCTAGCCACCAAAGAACGGTAGCTTGGCGATGTCCACGATGGTGACGAACAGCATGAGGCCAAGCACAAGGGCAAGACCGGTGCGGAACGCCAGTTCCTGACTGCGGGGGCTGGCGGGTTTCCGGCGGACCGCTTCGGCCGCGTAGAATGCCAGGTGCCCACCGTCGAGGACCGGAATTGGCAGCAGGTTGATGAATGCCAAATTAAGCGAGATGAAGGCCAGGAAACTGGTGAACTCCGGCCAGCCCAGGCTCAGTTGCTGGCCGGAAAGCTGGGCCATGGTGATCGGCCCACCCAGTTCCTTCACGCTGCGGTCGCCGGAAAAGATCTGCACGATCCCGGTGACCATCATCTTGGTGGCTTCCACGCACTGGACCAGCGCCAGGCCGGTCGCCTCGATTGGCCCAACCCGCTCGAACCGGCGCTCGGTCGGGCGGGTCTGCACACCCAGCAGGCCGATGGTGGTCTTGTTGCCGAACCGGTCGGTCAGTTCCTGCGCGCGGGTGGTGACGGGGATCGTCAGTTCGTCCCCGCCCCGTTCCACCGTTACCGCGAAGGTGCGGTTGGGATAGAGGAACACCGCCTGCTGCAGTTCGGTGAAACTGGCCAGCCGCTCGCCATCCAGCTCCACGATCCGGTCACCCACGCGGATCCCGGCATCCTGGGCAGCCGAGTTCTCGGCAAAGGCCGCCACATAGTTTTCCTGCGCCGGATCGGCCGCCACGGGCTTGCCATAGGCCATGAAGAAGGCGGCGAAGATGGCAATGGCGATCAGGATGTTGGTCACCGGCCCCGCGGCCACGATCAGCGCCTTGTGGCCCAGTTTGGCGGACTGGAAACACTGGCGGCGCTCATGCTCCGGCAGGGCCAGGTATTCCTCGCTGGGCTGGCTGGACGGGCTCATGTCACCCTTGAACTGGACGTAGCCCCCCAGCGGCAGCAGCGACAGGCGCCAGCGGGTGCCGTGCCTGTCGGTCCGGCCCACCAGTTCCTTGCCGAAGCCGACCGAGAACACCTCGGCCTTCACCCCGCACCAGCGGGCGACCAGGTAATGCCCCAGTTCGTGCAGGGTCACCAGCGGGCCAAGCAGCAGCAGGAAGCCGACCACGGTGAGCCAGATGGGCACGGATTCAAATTCGGTAGGCAAGTCAGGCAGGCTCCAGGATACGCAGCGCAAGCTGGCGTGCTTCAGCGTCCACCGCAAGCACTTCCGCAAGGCTGGTGGGCGCAGGCGGCAGCGGCTTGGCAAGCGTATCGGCCACCAATGCCGAAATTTGCGTGAACGCGATCTGACCGGCAAGGAAAGCGGCCACGGCCACCTCGTTGGCGGCATTGAGCACTGCCGGGGCTGCCCCGCCCGCCTCGGCCGCCTCGCGCGCCAGTTTCGTGGCGGGGAAACGCTCCTCGTCCGGGTGGAAGAAGTTGAGATGGCCGATGGCCGGCAGGTCCAGCGGCTTGCAGGCTGTATCCATGCGGCTCGGCCAGGCGAGGCATGAGGCGATGGGCACGCGCATGTCGCTGGGGCCAAGCTGGGCCAGCGTGGAGCCATCGCGGTATTCTACCATCGAGTGGATCACGCTTTGCGGGTGGACCACGATCCTGAGGCGATCCAGCCCCACGGGGAACAGGTGCCAGGCCTCGATCAGTTCCAGCCCCTTGTTGAACATGGTGGCGCTATCGATGGTGATCTTGGCGCCCATGTCCCAGTTGGGATGCTTCAGCGCCTGTTCGCGGGTGGCTTTCGCCAGTTGCTCGGCGCTCCATTCGCGGAACGGGCCGCCGCTGGCGGTCAGCGTGATCCAGCGCACATCGGCCATGTTCTGGCCGTGGAGGCACTGGAAGATGGCGTTGTGCTCGCTGTCGGTGGGCAGCAGGGTTGCGCCGTGGCGCTCGACCGCCTGCATCAGGATGTCGCCTGCGGATACGAGGGTTTCCTTGTTGGCGAGCGCAATGGTGCTGCCCTGCTCCACCGCCGCCATGACGGGGGCAAGACCGGCACAGCCGACGATGGCGGCCACAGTGACGTCAGCCCCGGCGGCGGCGGCTTCGCACAGGGCCTGCGGGCCGCCCATCGCCTTGATGGAGGTGCCGGACAGGGCATCGCGCAAGTCCGCCAGGCAGGTCTCGTCCCCTACCACCGCCATGTCCGCGCCGAATTCGATGGCTAGCGCCGCCAGTTCCCTGGCCGAGCAGTTGGCGGTGAGCGCCTTGACGCGCCACTTGTCACGTTCGCCCCGGATCAGGTCCAGCGTGGACGAGCCGATCGAGCCGGTGGCGCCGAGGATGGTAAGGCTGCGGGTCATCGCGCCAGCCAGTGGGGGAATATCACCAGCAGCGGCGCACCGAAGACGCAGGCGACCGCCAACAGGCCATCGATCCGGTCAAGCACACCGCCATGCCCCGGGATCAGGTTTGAACTGTCCTTCACGCCCGCCCGGCGCTTCAGCCAGCTTTCGAGGAAATCGCCCACCTGCGCCACTACCGCCACCGCGGCGCCAAAGGGCAGCAGTTCGAAAACCATCGGCAGCCCGGAAAAGTTGCGATACCCGGCGGCCGCGCCGCCCCAACCGAAGTAGGCCAGCAGGGCGATTGTTGCCCCGATCACCCCGCCCAGCAGACCGCTCCAGGTCTTGGACGGGCTGATCGAAGGGGCAATCTTGGGTCCGCCGAAGGTGCGCCCGGCGGCATAGGCACCAATGTCCACCAGCACCACCGTGCCAACTAGCAGCAGCATCAGGGCGACATTATTGATCCGCAACAGCACCCAGACGGCGAGGCCGACATAGGCCAGCGCCGCCAGCGAACCGGCTACTCGCACAGCGCCGGATGGCGTTGCCCGCGAGATCAGCCTGACAAATTCCCACAGGGCGGCCAACGCCACGAGGATGATGAACAGGTCGAGCCAGACGCCTCCCGCCCACAGCGCCCCGCCGGCCACGGCCAGCATGACCACGGCACTGGCCGTACGCACCGGCAGGTCGCTGTTCTTACCGTCCGCCATAACGCCGTTCCCTTCGGGCAAATTCTTCGCAAGCTGCGGTGAGGTGCTCTTCGCCGAAATCGGGCCACAGCACATCCGTGAACAGCATCTCGGCATAGGCGGCCTGCCACAGCAGGAAGTTGCTCAGCCGCACCTCACCCGAAGTGCGGATCAGCAGGTCGAGCGGCGGCAGGTCGGCGGTGTCGAGGTGCGCTTCGATGGTGGCCATCGTCACCTCGCCCTCCGCCGCGGCAGCCGCCGCCGCGCGGGCGATTTCCTGCTGCGCGCCATAGTTCAGCGCCACGGCCAGCGTGCGGGTGCCGCCAGCGGTGCGCTCCAGCGCCAGGTCCAGCTTAGCGACAATGTCAGGCTCGAACTTGCGCCAGTCACCGATCAGCTTCAGCCGGATGCCTTCGGCCACCATGCGATCCAGGTTCGCATCGATGAAGTGGCGCATCAGCTTCATCAGGTCGGCAATCTCCTCCTCCTCGCGCTTCCAGTTCTCGGACGAGAAGGCGTAGATCGTCAGGCACTCGATCCCCAGCTTGCCGCAGGCGTCCACCGTGCGGCGCACGGCCTCGCCGCCCTCGCGATGCCCCAGGGCGCGGGGCAGGTGGCGCTTCTTGGCCCAGCGACCGTTGCCATCCATGATGATGGCAATGTGGCGGGGGACGGCAGGATCGGTCATGCGGAAAATCCACCCTTACTGGGTGAGGATTTCCTTTTCCTTGGCCGCGGCCGCGGCATCGGTTTCGGCCACGTACTTGTCGGTCAGCTTCTGGACTTCCTCTTCCTTGCGCTTGCGGTCGTCCTCGCTGATTTCCTTCTTCTTCTCGTCTTCCTTCAGCGCCTCCATCGCGTCGCGGCGCACGTTGCGGATGGCGATCTTGGCCCCTTCGGCATACTTGCCGGCGAGCTTCGCCAGTTCCTTGCGGCGTTCCTGCGTCAGGTCGGGCAGCGGCAGGCGCAGGGTCTGGCCATCGATCATGGGGTTGAGGCCCAGGTTGGCGTGGGCAATGCCCTTTTCCACCGCGATCAGGTTGCTGCGGTCCCACACCTGCACGCTGAGCATCCGCGGCTCCGGCGCGGAAACGGTGGCCACCTGGTTGAGCGGCATCATCGCGCCATAGACCTCGACCATCACCGGATCGAGCAGCGCGGTGTTGGCGCGGCCCGTGCGCAGGCCGCCCAGGTCACCCTTCAGGCTTTCCACCGCGCCTGCCATGCGGCGTTCCACATCGGCCTTGTCATACTTCGGCATAGTCTCAGTCCTTCTGTACCACGGTCTGCACGCCCTCGCCCGCCAGCACGCGCGCCAGATTGCCCTTTTCGCGGATCGAGAAGACCACGATGGGGATGGCGTTATCGCGGCACAGGGCCACGGCGGACGCGTCCATAACCTTCAGATTGTCTGCCAGCACCCTGTCATAGCTGACCGTTTCAAAACGCTTTGCGGCAGCGTTTTTCTTGGGATCGCTGTCATAGACCCCGTCCACGCTGGTGCCCTTGTACAGGGCATCGCATTTCATCTCGGCCGCCCGCAGCGCTGCGCCGGAATCGGTGGTGAAATAGGGCGCGCCCACGCCGGCGGCAAAGATCACCACGCGGCCCTTTTCCAGGTGCCGTTCGGCCCGGCGGCGGATCACCGGCTCACACACCTTGTCCATCTCGATCGCGCTCTGCACGCGGGTGGGCACGCCAAGCTGCTCCAGCGCGTTCTGCATGGCGAGAGCATTCATCACCGTCGCCAGCATGCCCATGTAATCGGCTTGCGCCCGGTCCATGCCCTTGGCTGCCCCGGCCATGCCGCGGAAGATATTGCCGCCGCCGATAACCAGGCACAGTTCCAGGCCCGTATCCTTGGCCGCCTTCACCTCTGCCGCCAGCTCCGCCACAAAGGCGGGATCGATCCCGAACTGCTGGTCACCCATCAGCACCTCGCCCGACAATTTCAGGAGAATACGCTTGGGTTTCGGCAGGGACATCTGGCGCGGGCTCTTTCGGCTGGGGCTGGTGTGGCCGCCCTTATAGTGACCCCGCCCGATGTGCCAAGGGGTTGAGGCAGGTTGTCGGCAGGGGCAAAGCGGGCTGCGGCGCCCCGCTGGACTTGCCGTTCGGGGATTCTTAAGCTGATGCCAGCAGCACGGACAGGGGCGGTCTTGATGAAACAGATGATGCGGCGCGCAGGCGTCGCCATTTTCCGCTGGCTGCCGCTGGGGCACGAAGGCCGCCGCCGCGTGCGCAAGGCGCTGCTGGCCGTGATGGGCGGCCCGCGCCGGCCGTTCGTGATGGACTGGCGCGGCTTTCGCGTACAGATCGATCCCGGCCAGGCGATCGACATGCGGCTGCATTTCACCGGCGATTACGAGCCAGCCACCCTCGCCGCCATCAAGCGGCTGGCGTACCCCGGCAGCACGGCGATCGACGTGGGCGCGAACGTGGGCCTTGTTTCATTATGGCTTACGCGCTGCGTGGGGCCGGCTGGGCGGGTGATCGCGGTAGAGCCATCCGCCTGGGCCTGCGAGCGGCTGGCCGACAATGCCGCCCTGTCCGGCGTGACCATGATCGAGACGATCCGCGCCGCTGTGGCCGACCGGCCGGGCGAGGCCGTGCTGGACGTGATCAACGGCTACAACCTCGACAACACCCGCTCGCGCCGCACCGAGACGGTGACCTGCGTGACCGTGGACCAGCTTGTGGCCGAGCGCGGGATCACCAACTTGTCCCTGCTGAAGGTCGATACCGACGGGTTCGAGATGGACGTGTTCCGCGGGGCGCAGACCGTGCTCTCCACGATCCGGCCGGACATCGTGTTCGAATACGGTCCCGATCACCTGCGCCGCTATTCGCGGGCCGAGCCGGAGGCCCTGATCGCCCTGCTGCGCGGGCATGGCTATGCCGTACTCGATGAGCACATGCAGCCGCTGGACCCGGCGGACCTGCGGCTGAAGTTCGGCGAAACTGCCAATCTTGTGGCCCGGCCGGAAGAACGGCTGGCAAGCGTCGGCTAGCCGCAAAGTCGGTCATCAGTTGGCGGCTGCTGCCGTCCCGCCATAGGCCAGCCACTGCTCCATTCGTGCCTTTACCACCGGCGCCAATGGCATCCGCTCCAGCACCTCGTCCGGTCCCGCGATCCAGCCGCCGGCACGATTGCGAATCCTGTCGAGCGCCACTTCGGCCGCCCGCCGCCTGCCCGTCCGCCGTGCATGGGCTGCCTCGAGCAGGGCCAGTGCGGGCTGGTCATCCAGGTAGAAGCGCAGGTTGGACAGATGCCGGCCGGCCTCAGCCACATCGTCATCCATCATGGCGGCCACGAAAAAGCCGGCGTGCTCCCATGGCAGGTTGACTTCCGGATCCTGCTCCAGCCCGGCCAGCACTTCCTTGCCCTGCGGATCGTTCCAGAATGCCAGCCAGGTTCCGGCCATGCCGGCGATCACCCGGTTGCCGGGTGCGGCATCCAGCGCTGCGCGTGCCGATTGCCGCACCTCGGCGTCCATCCCCAGGAACGAATAGGTCCGCATCTCGCCCACGTAGAGCATCGCGCTTTCGGGGTTGCGGGCCAGGGCGTGATGGATCACGTCCAGCGCCTCCTGCAATTCGGCCTGCCGACGGTCATCGCCCAGCGTCGTCAGCGAGGCATCGACCATCGTCCAGTTGCGCAGGAAACCCGCCACCCGGCTGTCCTCGTCCGCTGCATACCAGTCGCGCGCGCAACGCTGCAGATCGCTGTCCGACCGCGAGGAGTAGGACATGACCGACCCGGTGAAGCGCAGCCAGCAGCCATAGGGTGTCCACGGTTCCAGCCCCTTGCGCCGCCCGAACCTGGCCAGGGCCCCGCCGGGCGCGGCAATGGCCGCTGCGGCCATGCGGGCGTTGCGGAACGGATCGCCCGGTGCGGCAGCCGGATATTGCCGCGTCCACACGACCCGCTGGCTGGCGGTTTCGATCAGCGACAGGGTGTCGAACCCGGCTTCGCCGGAACGATCGGCATCCAGCCTGATTTCGTAGTCCGCGCGCACCCTGCCCGGCTCCATCTGCCGGAAGCCGAAGTATTCTGCCAAGGTTGTCCGCAGCACGTTGCCGAAGGCGTCCAGTTCGGGCCTCTCTGGCGGAGCCACACCGCCCTTCTTGTCGGTGCCGATGACGACCAGCGTGGGAAAATCGGTCTGGGTCCAGCGGCCCTTGTCTCGCCAATCCATGTAATAGGCCGCGCCGGCAGCCAGCGCGGCAAGGACCAGCCCGGCCAGCGCCAGACGCAGCACACGCTTGCGCCCGGGTGCTTCCGCCTGGAGCGGCGCAGGCGCGGGAGGGGCTCCTTCGGGCTCACCTTCCGGCGCTTCGCCGGCCTCGCCCTTCTCGCGGATCTGCACCGTGTAGGACCGGGTATCGACGTAGATCTCGTCCTGATCCGGATGGTCGGCGTAGTAGCTGGCCAGGGCCCTGCGCAGCCGGGCCACCGCAACGCGCGCATAGGTATCGGCATCGGCACCGTCATCCTCGGCGCGGCCCAGCGCTTCGGTGGCGATACGATAGGATTTGACCGGCACGCCTTCCAGCGACCGCTCGATCAGATATCGCAGCAGGCGCGACATTACCGGCGCCCGCCGGAACGCCTTGTCTTGCAGGACCCTTTCGGCGGCTGCACGCAATTCGGCAGCCTTCTCGGAAAGGGGAGCGACTTGAGCCACGAGTGCCCTCCCGATTGTGTTCTCGCGCCGTACTGTCAGCATCCGCTGCCGCACCCCTGGGGTGCAAGCGAAGGCTGTCCGTCAGCAGGCCAATGCGGATAAAGGGGCCAGCACGTCAAGCCAAGCACTTGATTTGGAACGGCGGCCACAATCACCGGGGGCAACGGGATTATCGCGCTTTGTCAGTCCTGAACGTGGTTAATTACGGATGTGCTCGATACTGTATCATGGTGAAATGGTTAAAGGCAGACACCGTGACATACTTCCGCTGGCTCGCCTCAGGCCCGACAATGCGGACTGGGAGGGTCGCCCCATGGCTGGACCGCGCGGCGCTGTCGCGGGGTCAGGCTGGATCGATCCTGCCGTTGTTGCTTGCGGCCATCGCGGGGGATCGATGACGCATTCATTCCCATCTCCCATGCGGTGTGGCGGCCCCGCCAGCGCACCACACATCGGAAGGGCCGTGATTTGAAAAGTTTCAAAATGATGGCGGCAGTCACGCCCAGGCCGAGTGCCGAGCTTGTCAGGCTGGGGACGCTGGAAGAGGTGCTCAATTCGCAGGCCTCGCCCGCGCTGAAGGCCGCCTGTGTCGAAATGGGCATCGAGGCGGCAGCGCGCCGCAGGAAGCCCCTGGCGGACGACCAGCAGGGCTAGCCTTCCAAGGCCCCGGCCAGACACAGATTGTGCTGTCCTACAGATCGGCAATCGTGCCAGGGCCGTGCCGCTCTTTGACCCTGTAATCCGCCAGCGCCTTCACCGCCACGGCCCCGGCCGACCGCGAAGGGCCCGCGCGCCCCTTTGGAACGGCCCCGTGCGGTCTGTATTTCATCAACAAGCCCCGGCCTAAACCTGCCGGGCGCCAAACGAAACGGGCGGAGCGACCAGTGCCGCCCCGCCCGTCCTAATGTCGCGAATGTCGCGTTGAAGGCCGGGCTCAGCCCTTGACCGCCGCAGCCACTTCGGCGGCGAAGTCGGTCACTTCCTTCTCGATGCCCTCGCCCAGCTGGAAGCGGACATAGTCCTTCAGCACGATCGGCGTGCCTGCTTCCTTGCCAGCCTTGGCCACCACTTCCGCGATGGGCGTCTTGTTGTCCATCACGAAGACCTGGCTGAGCAGCGCGTTTTCCTTGGCGAACTTGGCAATCGCGCCATCGACCATCTTGGCCTGCACCTCGGCCGGCTTGCCGCTTTCGGCAGCCTTTTCGGCGGCGATCTTGCGCTCGCGCTCGATCACGTCGGCATCCAGGCCCGAGGCGTCCAGCGCCATTGGGAAGGCGGCGGCAATGTGCATGGCCAGCTGCTTGCCCAGCGGCTCGAGGACGTCGGCACCCGCGGCCGATTCCAGCGCCACGAGAACGCCGATCTTGCCCAGGTTGGGAGCGGCGGCGTTGTGCATGTAGGGGACCACCAGGCCCTGCTCGACCTGCACGGTCTTCATGCGGCGCACCTGCTGGTTCTCGCCGATGGTGGCCACGTTGTTGGTCAGCTTGTCGGACACGGTGCCACCATCGGGATAGGCAGCCGCCTTCAGCGCTTCGACATCATCGTCCGACTGGCCCAGGGCAACCTGGGTGGTCTTGCGCACGAAGTCCTGGAACTGGTCGTTCTTGGCCACGAAGTCGGTCTCGGAGTTCACTTCCACGGCCACGCCGCGGGTGCCTTCCACTGCCACGCCCACCAGCCCTTCGGCGGCGGTACGGCTGGACTTCTTCTGCACGGCGGCCAGGCCCTTGGCGCGCAGCAGGTCGACCGCGGCCTCGATGTCGCCGTTGGCTTCCTCGAGCGCCTTCTTGGCATCCATCATGCCCGCGCCGGTCTTCTCGCGCAGGTTCTTCACATCAGCGGCAGTAAAAGCAGCCATCTGTCTGGTCCTTCTTGGTAAAATGGGGCGCGCCGGAACCTCCCGATGGAGAGGCCCGGCGCGCGAAAATACGGTACCGGGGCCGTGTTACTCGGCGGTGGCGGTTTCCTCGGCGGCAGGCTCTTCCACCAGCGCCGGCTCGTCCAGCGGGGCTTCCAGCGCGCCGACGTCGGCACCGCTGTCGGCCACGGCACCCTGGCGGCCCTGGCTGGCAGCCTGGCCGATGGCTTCGCAATAGAGACGCACGGCGCGGGCCGCGTCATCGTTGCCCGGGATCGGGAAGGCGATGCCGCTGGGATCCACGTTGGTATCCAGGATCGCGATCACCGGGATGCCGAGCACGTTGGCTTCCTTGATCGCCAGCTCTTCCTTGTTGGCGTCGATCACGAACATCACGTCCGGAATGCCGCCCATGTCGCGAATGCCGCCCAGCGACAGCTCCAGCTTGTCACGCTCGCGGGTGAGCTGCAGCACTTCCTTCTTGGTGAGACCGTGCATGGTGCCGCTCAGCTGCTCCTCAAGAGCCTTGAGGCGCTTGATCGACTGGCTGATGGTCTTCCAGTTGGTGAGCATGCCGCCCAGCCAGCGGTGGTTGACGAAGTGCTGGCCGCACTGGCGGGCGACCTGGGCGATCGGCTCCTGCGCCTGGCGCTTGGTGCCCACGAACAGCACCTTGCCGCCCTGGCGCACGGTGGCGGCCACGAAGTCCAGCGCGCGGGCGAACAGCGGCACGGTCTGCGACAGGTCGATGATGTGCACACCGTTGCGGGCGCCGAAGATATACGGCTTCATCCGCGGGTTCCAGCGGTGGGTCTGGTGGCCGAAGTGCGCGCCGGCCTCGATCAATTGGTGCATGGTGACGGTAGGGACCGCCATAAGTAATTCCTTTCCGGTTCAACCTCTGGAAGACGGGGAACCGCTCGCAAGCTGCGAAGGGCACCGGTGATGTGTGTCTTCCATGTGGATTTGCCGCCCGTTAGGCCGCCACGGAATTGCCGCAGCCCTGGTCGACGTGGCCGCCCTTAGCGGCACTCGGGGCAGATTGCCACCCCAATCGTGCAATCGTGGTCCGGCGAGCCGGCAAGAACAAAGCGCAAACATTGCCGTTGACATCGCGGAACGGAAATGGAACATGAGAACAAATGCGGAACTGAGGAACAAACCACGATTCCGTTGAGTTGTCAGACTGCCGGCCGGTCAGCCGGCCCAGGTTGGAGTAAGCGCCATGGTCGCCATTGCCATTTCCCTGCTGTTCGGCGGCCTGGCCGCCCTCGCCGCCTGGACCATTGCTTCGTCGCTGAAGCGGGGCATGGTGATCGGTCGCGAAATCTTGGCGGAACTCGCCGCCCTGGATAAGGCGCAAGTCAGTTCGTCTCCGACTTTCCGGCCCCTTCGCGGGCGTCCGGCTGTCAGTCAGCAGGCCTATACGCGTCAGGCAGTCCGCCTGCGTCCGCTGCGCCGCCCTTGCGCTGCCGCTTGACCCGGGCATAGCGCACTATGCCCAGCGGCATCAGCCCCAGGTAAACCGCGCAGATCACTGAGAGCGTCCACCAGGGTTCGCTCAGCAGGGCGGCAAAGGTCAGGCCGAAAAGGGCGATCATCACCAGCCGCAGGTCCTTGCTGGGGCGCAGCGACTTCCAGCTCAGCGTGGCAATGCTCGAGATCATCAGGAACGCAATAAGCACCAGCCAGCCCGCCACCAACCACGGATTGCGCAGCAGCGGCTCGCCCGTTTCCATCCACAGGTAGACTGGCAGGAAAGCCAGTCCCGCGCCCACAGGCGCAGGGATGCCGGTAAGAAAGCCGGCCGACTTGTGTGGTTGCTCGTCCGCATCGATCTGCGCATTGAACCGCGCCAAACGCAACGCGCAGCTGATGGCAAAGCCGAGCGCTGCAAACCAGCCAAGCCGCGGCAGGTCGTTCAACGACCACAGGAACAGGATCAACGCCGGAGCCATGCCGAAGCTGAGCGAATCGGCGAGGCTGTCCAGCTCTGCGCCGAAGCGGCTCTGCGCCTTGAGGAGGCGGGCAATGCGCCCGTCTATCCCGTCCAACACACCGGCAAAGACGATCGCCAGCAAAGCCATCTTCCAGTTGCCATCGATGGCAAAGCGGATGCCCGTAAGGCCGGAACAGAGCGCGGCCGCCGTAATTGCATTGGGGATTACGGCCCTGACCGAGAGACCCCCGATGCGGCGCCCGCGCAGGGGAGAAAGCTGCTCGTGCTCGCTGGCGCTGGGGCCGACGCGGACGCCTTCCGGACCATCGCCCGCGGCCGTCACAGGCTGACGCCCTCGATGAGACCCTGCTTACCGGTCTCTGCGAGTACGGTCTCGCCAGCAACCACCTTCTGGCCCAGCAGCACGCGCGAATCGGTTCCGGCCGGCAGATAGACATCCACCCGGCTACCAAAGCGGATCAGGCCAATGCGCTGCCCGGCAGCCAGCAGGTCACCCGGTTTGACAAAGGGGATGATCCGGCGCGCCACCAGACCGGCAATCTGGGTGAAACCGATCGGTACGCCGTCCGCACGCTCTATCAGCATGTGCTGGCGCTCGTTCTCCTCGCTTGCCTTGTCGAGATCGGCGTTGAGGAACTTGCCGGGGATGTAGACCACCCGCTGCAGGGTGCCCGACACGGGCGCCCGGTTGATGTGGACATCGAATACCGACATGAAGATGGAAATGCGGGTGACCGGTTCGGTTCCCAGGCCACGCCCGCTGCCATCATCGCCCTGCAGTTCCGGCGGCGGCGGCACCTGGGTGATAAGTGACACCAGCCCGTCCGCCGGTGAGACGATCAGGTGTTCACCCTGCGGCACCACCCGCTCGGGATCGCGGAAGAAGGCGAACACGAACACCGTCAACGCCAGCATCGGCCAGCCGAGGTACTCCCAGTCCAGTCCGAACAGTACCGCGAGCGCCGCAACCAGGGCGATCAGCCCGAACTTGCGCCCTTCGGGATGCACCGAAGGCCAACGCCACTCTGCTTCGCCGCGACCGCGATTGTCTTTCAGTTCACCTGCCATCCCTCGCATCTAGGGGCTGCGGCCAAGGCGCACAACCCGCGAAGGCACCGGACGCCGGCGAATGATGGAAAGGGCGGCGGTGGTGGACAGGGCTGGATTCGAACCAGCGTACGCAATGCGGGCAGATTTACAGTCTGCTGCCTTTAACCACTCGGCCACCTGTCCACCGGATGCCGGAAAGCGGGCAAGCCCGCCAGTCTTGCAGGCCCCCGCAAGGGGGCCGGTCCAGCCGAGAGGCGCCCCAATGGCGAAGCCGTGCTTGCCTGTCAATGGCCGTGCTGGCAGGAGGCCGCTCGAAAGGACGCGAACATGGCAAAACGGGATGGCAGGTCCAACCTGCGCGGACGCGCGGGGCGCATGCAGGGCGGGCGCGGATCGGGCCGGGCAAGCTCGGGAGCGGTGCGCCTGTGGGGCCGGCACGCGGTGGAAGCCGCGCTGAAGAACCCCGAGCGCCGGCATCGCAAGCTCTGGGCCACGCACGAGGGCGTCGCCTCGCTGGATGGCGAGCTGCCGCCCGGCTTCCCCCTGGAGTATGCCGGGCCAGAGGATCTCGCCCGCCTGGTATCCCGGGACGCCCCGCACCAGGGGCTGGTCCTGGAATGCGATCCGCTGGAAGACCTGCATCTGGAAGAAGTCCTGGACGGCGATCCTGACCGGCCCATCGTGGTGCTGGACCAGGTGACAGACCCGCACAACGTGGGCGCCATCCTGCGCTCCGCCGCGGCCTTCGATGCTGCGGCCATCGTGACGCAGGACCGCCATGCCCCGCCAGAGGGCGGCGTGCTGGCCAAATCCGCTTCAGGGGCGCTGGAGATCGTCCCCTGGGTGCGGGTGGTCAACCTGGCCCGCGCGCTGGAGGAGATGGCCGAGGCCGGTTACTGGCGCATCGGCCTGGCCGGGGAAGCCGAGGCCACCTTCTCCCAGGCCCTGCCTTCAGGTCCCGTGGCCATCGTGCTCGGCGCCGAGGGTGAAGGGATGCGGCACAACATCGCTGCCCATTGCGATGCCCTTGCCCGCCTGCCGATCAGCGAAGCGATGGAGAGCCTCAACGTCTCCAATGCCGCCGCCATCGCGCTCTACGCCGTGGCGACCCGCGAATCGGACTGATCGCCGCACACGAACCGCCACACGACAAGGGCCGCCGTCCCCGTCCGGACAGCGGCCCTTCGTGTTACCGGCAAGGCGGCAGGATCAGTTCACCGAATCCTTGAGCACCTTGCCAGCCTTGAACTTGGGTTGGGTGGAAGCGGCGATCGGCATCGGCGCGCCGGTGCGCGGATTGCGACCGGTCGAGGCCTTGCGGCGCGCGACCGAGAAGGTGCCGAACCCCACCAGGCGCACTTCGCCGCCCTTCGACAGGGTGGCAGTGATCGTGTCGAACACGCTTTCCACCGCCTTGGTTGCATCACTGCGCGACAGGCCGCTTGCTTCGGCGACCGCGCCGATCAGCTCGTTCTTGTTCATTGTCCGGTTGCCCCCTCGGTATTGTTGTTATTCTCGAAGTTCAAAATCGCATCGCGATTGGGGCGGGAATTGAGCGAGTTTTCACGGCGCTGTCTAGGCCTTAGCGGCTCCCGCCCGCCCGATTGTGGCAATTTCATGGACAAACGGTGCCAACCCCTGACGCAATCGCTGCGCAAGGGGCCGCTGCGGGGGCCAACAGGGCCGAATCAGTGTGTGGTTGCGCCGGAAGCGCCGCCCGGCTGCGGCTGGCTGGCAAGGTCATCCGCCTCGGTCCATTCGATGGCCGCGGGCATGTGCACCAAGGCATGGGCCAGCACTTCGTCGACGTGGGACACGCAAACGATCTCCAGCCCCTGCTTCACGTTGTCGGGCAGTTCGGCCAGGTCCTTCTCGTTCTCGGCCGGGATCAGCACCTTGGTGATGCCGCCGCGCAGAGCCGCCAGCAGCTTCTCCTTCAGCCCGCCGATCGCCAGCACCCGCCCGCGCAGGGTGACCTCGCCGGTCATCGCCACATCGGGCCGCACGGCAACGCCGGTCAGGGTCGAGACGATAGAGGTGACCATGCCGATACCGGCAGACGGACCGTCCTTAGGCACCGCGCCTTCGGGCAGATGGATGTGCACGTTCTTGCGGTTGAAGATCGACGGATTGATGCCATAGGCGGGCGCCCGCGCCTTCACGAAGCTGAAGGCTGCCGCCACGCTCTCGGTCATCACCTCGCCCAGCTTGCCGGTGGTCTTGACCTCGCCCTTGCCGGGCACGGTGACGCTTTCGATGGTCAGCAACTCGCCGCCCACGCTGGTCCAGGCCAGGCCGGTAACGGCACCCACCTGGGCTTCGGCCTCGCTCTCGCCATGCTTAAACTTGCGCACCCCGGCAAAGTCACCGAGGTTGTCGGGCGTCACCCGCACGCTCTGAACCTTGCCTTCCAGGATCTGGCGCAGACTCTTGCGGGCCAGCCGCGCGATCTCGCGCTCCAGCGTCCGCACGCCGGCTTCCCGGGTGTAGTAGCGGATCAGGTCGCGCAGGGCCGCTTCCTCAAGGTAGAACTCGCCCTTCTTCAGGCCGTGGGCCTTCACCTGCTTCTCGATCAGGTGGCGCTGGGCGATCTCGACCTTCTCGTCCTCGGTGTAGCCTTCCAGCCGGATGATCTCCATCCGGTCGAGCAACGGCTGCGGCAGGTTGAGGCTGTTCGCGGTGCACACGAACATGATGTCGGACAGATCGATGTCCAGCTCCAGGTAGTGATCCTGGAACTTGGCGTTCTGTTCCGGATCAAGCACCTCAAGCAGCGCCGAAGCCGGATCGCCCCGGAAATCCTGGCCCAGCTTATCGATCTCATCCAGCAGGAACAGCGGGTTGCTGGTGCCGGCCTTCCTCAGGTTCGACACGATCTTGCCCGGCATCGAGCCGATGTAGGTGCGCCGGTGGCCGCGAATCTCGGCCTCGTCACGCACCCCGCCCAGGCTCTGGCGGATGAACTCGCGCCCGCAGGCCTTGGCGATCGACTGGCCGAGCGACGTCTTGCCCACGCCCGGCGGACCGACCAGGCACAGGATCGGCCCCTTCAACTTGTTGGTGCGCGCCTGCACTGCCAGGTACTCGACGATGCGGTCCTTCACCTTGTCGAGCGCGTAGTGATCGGCATCGAGCACGGCCTGCGCAGTGGCGATGTCCTTCTTCAGCTTGCTCTTCTTGCCCCAGGGCAGGCCCAGCAGCACGTCGAGGTAGTTGCGAATGACCGTTGCCTCGGCACTCATCGGCTGCATGTGCTTCAGCTTCTTCAGCTCGCCTTCGGCCTTGGCCTTGGCTTCCTTGGACAGCTTCAGCTTGTCGATGCGCTTCTGCAGCTCGGCAATCTCGTCGCCCTCGCCGTCATCCCCGCCTCCCAGTTCGCTCTGGATCGCCTTCAACTGCTCGTTCAGGTAGTACTCGCGCTGGGTCTTCTCCATCTGTCGCTTCACGCGGCCGCGGATCTTGCGCTCCACCTGCATCACCGACAGTTCGCCATCCATGGCTGAGACGACCATTTCCAGCCGCGTGAGCGGGTTGGTTTGGGCCAGCAGCTCCTGCTTGGTGGCGACGCGCGCGGTCAGGTTGCCGGCGATGGTATCGGCCAACTGGCCCGGGTCCTCGATCTGCGCCAGTTCGCCTTCCAGCTCTTCCGGCAGCTTCTTGGAGTTGCGGGCATAGTCGGCAAAATGGTCGAGCGCGGTGCGCATCAGCGCGCTGGCTTCCACGGTCCCGGTGCCCTCGCCGGTCTCCGCCAGCTCGGTAACGGTGGCGCGGACCAGCCCGTCAGCCTCTTCCAGCGCATCGAGCGAGGCGCGCACCTGGCCCTGCACCATCACCCGCACGGTGCCATCGGGCAGCTTCAGCATCTGCAGCACCTGCGCGATCACGCCCACCTCGTAGAGGTCCGCCTGCGCGGGATCGTCGCACTTCTCGTCGCGCTGGGTGACCAGCACGATGCCCTGGTCCTCCGCCATCGCCGCTTCCAGCGCGGCAACCGACTTCTCGCGCCCCACGAACAGTGGGACGAGCAGGCCCGGGAACACGACTATGTCGCGCAGGGGCAGGAGCGGAAGGGACTTGGTGATCATGTGCGGGGTATCCGGGAGGGGTTGCTTGGCACCTCATATGGGGAGGCCTTGCGAGCCATGCAACCGAAGCACGGGGCGCACCTGTGGATGCCCGAGCATTAGCCGCCAAATGCTTGATTCGCTTGGAACCTGGAACACATGGAACAAGGTTCAGAGGTGAAATGTAACCTTGCGGGCCAAAGTGTCACCTTGGACGGCAAGGTGCAATCTTGCCCGGCGGTGGATGCAGGCAAATGCAGAGCTGGCAACGGCATGACGCCAGGCTTGCACAACGCCTTGCCTGTAGGAAAGCATCGAGCGGCGCCCGGTCGCCCGCGAGGCCCTCACATCCCCGGCAGCTTGAACCCCGGCGGCAGGCCCAGCCCGCTCTGCATCTTCTGCATTTCCTCGTTGCTGGCGCGGTCGGCCTTGTCGCGGGCGTCGTTGAAGGCGGCGGTGATCAGGTCTTCCAGGATCTGCTTCTCGCTGGGCTGCATCAGGCTGTCGTCGATCGCCACGCCCAGGATGCGGCCCTTGGCCGTGGCGCGGATGGTGACCAGGCCGCCGCCCGAGCGGCCTTCCACTTCCACGCTGTCCAGCTTTACCTGCGCCTCGTTCATCTGCTTCTGGATGTTCTCGGCGGCGGCCTGTGCGGCCTTCAGCATTTCTTCCATCGACTGCATAGGATTTACGCTCTCTTGCTCCAGGTCTCGCGGCCGGTGGCGACCGCATCGATCAGTTCGGCTTGCGGGAAGGCGGCCAGCGCTGCCTGCACCAGCGGGTGGCTTTTCACGCGCTGCTCCTCGGCGCGGGCGGCTTCCTCCTCGCGCTCACGCAACGAAGGGGCACCCTCGCCCGTTCCCCGGGCCACGTCCCACCGCTCACCGGTGGCGCGCAGCAGGGCATCTTTCAGGTCGGGCCCGATCTCGTCGGTGAAAGTGGCGGGGGTGGTATAACGCAGGTGGCCGGGGCGCAGTTCGATCACCCGCACCCAGTCGCGCATGATCTGGCCCACGCGCAGCAGGCCTTCCTGCTCCACCCGGTCGCACAGGATCGACCATTCGATCTCCGGCGCGGGCATCGAGGCGGTGGCGGGATGTCCGGCGGCGGCGGCAGGCCCGGAGGGAGCAGCGGCAGCGCCGGCCATCCCCACGCCGCGCTCTGCCGCTTCCTTCAGCAGCTTTTCCAGCTTGCCGGGATCGGGCATGTCGACCGCGTGCATCACCCGCAGCAGCGCCATCTGCGCGGCCACCAGCGGATCGGGCGCCGTCTTTACCTCGTCGTGCCCCTTCAGCAGCAGTTGCCACAGGCGGTGGACCTGCCCGGCGGATAGGCGCGCGGCCCAGCCGGCGATGATGGCGCGCTCCTCCTCCGATCCGCCGTCCGCCTCGCCCTCGGCGATCTGCGCCACGGTGATGCGGTGCACCAGGTCCAGCGCGCCGCGCATCAGGGCCAGCGGCTCCACGCCCAGCGAATACTGGTCGTTCATCGCGGCCAGCATGGCGCGGGCATCGCCGCCCAGCAGGCTGGCAAAGACGGCGCGCTGGGCGCCCTTGTCGGCCAGGCCCAGCATCTCGCGCACCTTGGCAGCGGTGACTTCGCCCCCGCCTTCCATGTCCGCATGGGCAATCGCCTGGTCAAGGATGGACAGGCCATCGCGTGCCGAGCCCTCGGCAGCGGCGGCGATCATTGCCAGCGCTTCGGTTTCCACCATCACGCCCTCGGCATCGCAGACGTGGCCGAAATGCGTCTGGAGCAGGTCTGCCGAAATGCGCCGCAGGTCGAACCGCTGGCAGCGCGACAGGACGGTGACGGGCACCTTGTCCACCTCGGTCGTGGCGAACAGGAACTTCACGTGCGGCGGCGGCTCCTCCAGCGTCTTCAGCAGGCCGTTCCACGCCTGCTTGGAGAGCATGTGCGCCTCGTCGATGATGTACATCTTGTAGCGCGCGCTGACGGCCGCATAGCGGACCGCCTCGATGATCTCGCGCACGTCATCGATGCCGGTGTGGCTGGCGGCGTCCATTTCCAGTACGTCGATGTGGCGGCCCTCGGCAATAGCTACGCAGGGTTCGCACTGCCCACACGGATCGATGGTGGGGCCGCCCTGCCCGTCAGCCCCCACGCAGTTGAGGGCCTTGGCGATCAGGCGGGCGGTGCTGGTCTTGCCCACCCCGCGCACCCCGGTCATCAGGAAGGCATGGGCCAGCCGCTGGCGGGCAATGGCGTTGGCCAGCGTGCGGACCATCGGCTCCTGCCCGATCAACTGGCTGAAGGTCTGCGGGCGGTACTTGCGGGCCAGCACGCGATAGGGCTGCGTGGTGGCTGCCGCAGCGGGAGCGGGTGCCGGGGCTGCCGTCGGCTCCGGTCGTGCCGGTGCCGGCTCGCCGAACAGCGCGCTCTGCCCCGCCGCCTCAAGCTCGGCGGCAGAGGGCTGCTGCGCCTCCTCCTCGTCCTCGCCCGTTTCCCAGGGAGGGAGTTCGTCGTCCGGTGAATCACCCATGCGGCGATAGGTAGGCGCTGAGCGCGCGCTTGTCATGCCAAGGCTGTGTGGAAAAAAGGAGCCGGGCGACCCGCTGCCATCTACCTGGGCTGCTGCCTTCCGGCCCTGACCCGGTGAGCAGACGCGAACGTCCACCCGACTCCCGGAACGCGATCTAGGCCTGGCGCTGGGCGATTGCAACCCCTCGGGCGCAGGGGTATCCCTGCATCGAGAGAGGTGTAGCAGAGGGGTCATCGCCTGCATCGCACCTGGGGGGAACCTGAACCATGCGTACCATCATCACCGCCGCGCTTTCCCTGGCCCTGGCTGCCTGTGGCCAGGCCTCGCCCGATAGCCAGGACGCCGGGGAGCCCGCTGCCCTGGCCGCCGCCGGCAATGCCGCAATCGACTTCGGTGACGATGCGAGCCGCTGGGCCAACGACAACGAGTGTGACGACAAGCGCTTCATCGACGCCGGGATGACTGCCACCCCGCTGCTGGACGAGGACATTGGCCACGACGCCACCGATTGCCGCACCGCCTACGAGGCGGGCAACCTGCAACTGCGCCAGGCCGTGCCCGCCCGCCCGCTGTCTGCTCCGGTAGATGGAACGGTGGACTTCGGCGACGACACCAGCCGCTGGGCCAATGACAACGAGTGTGACGACAAGCGCTTCACCGGCCCCGGCATGACCGAAACGCCGCTGCTGGACGAGGACATCGGCCACGATGCCACCGATTGTCGCCTCGCTTACGAAGCTGGTCGCCTGCAACTGGCGGACGGGGATGCCGGGGCTGCGCCCGCCAAATAGCCGCGCCCGCTGCCCTCAGCGGAAGTTGTCGGCGTAGGCCTGCAGCTTCAACCGCCGCGGCGGCACCACGTGGACCACGGCATCGATGCCGTATTTGTCGGCATAGGCCTGCGCGGCTTCCTGAGTGCCGAACTTGAGCTGCACCTGGCTCTGCGTATCGCCGCTGCCGGCCCAGCCCATCAGCGGATCGGCCTTTCTGGCCTGCGCTGGGGCGAATTCGAGGATCCACTGCTCAGCCAGAGCCTTGCCGCTCTGCATCGCGTTTTTCGGGCGTTGGAAGATGCGTGCCTGCATGGAACGAGCCTTTGCTGATTCGCGGGCCGCAAATCAAGTGCGGTTGAAGGCGTTTTTCGTCTTCAGGCTGGGCTTCTCGGCCCAGGGTTCGTCCGGCCAGCGGTGCTTGGGGTAGCGGCCCTTGCCGTCCTTGGCCACGTCTTTCCAGCTTCCCTGCCAGAAGCCGGGCAGGTCACGCGTGGCCTGCATCGGCTTGCCCCCCGGGTCGGTCAGCTTCAGCAGCAGCGGCGTGGCGCCGATCATCGGATGCCGTTCCAGCCCGAACACCGCCTGCACCCGCACCTCTACGCTGGGGGCATCGTCCGCCGCGTAGTCGATGGCATGGTGCGTGCCGGCGGGACTGGCAAACTCGCGCGGGGCCAGCCGGTCGAGCTGCTGGCGTTCGTCCCAGGTCAGGCGGTTGAGGAGCGCTTCGGTCAGCGCCCCCTTAGGCAGGTCGAGATCGCGCCGCCCGGCAAGCAGCGGTGCCAGCCAGTCCCGCGCTTCCGCCGCCAGCCGATCCAGCGAAAGCGCGTCCAGCCCGGCAAACCGGGCGCGGGCCAGCAGGGTGCGGGGCAGCAGTTCCCCCAGCCGCTCCACAGCCTTTTCCAGAAGGATATCCACAAGCGCCTGCGGGTCTGGCTGCGGGTCCGGCCCGCTGGCCAGGGTGATGGCCCCCAGCCGCCGTTCAAGCCGCGCTTCCACCCGGCCCTCGCCGGCGTTCCAGCGCGCGGTGTGGCGGCGTTCGATCCGTGCGCCCAGCCATTGCTCGACCTCGGCCGGCTCCAGCGCCAGCGCGGCGGTAATGCGCGAAGCTCCGACCCGGCCCTGCGCATCGCCGATCACCAGCCACTCCGCACGGGCAAGTGGACTGGCGGGATCAAGCACATACCCGCGCCCGCCGGCAGACAGCCAGTTCTCCCCCGAAGCATCGCGACGGCGGGCCAGATTGTCCGGCAGGGCGTGGGCCAGGAGCACACCAGGCGGGGGACAGGCCGCCCTTGCGCGCTCGGCCATGCCGCTTGCCCGCCGCGCCCATCCGGCTGCCAGCTTCCTTGCCGCGTCCGCCCGCCCCGACCGGTCGCCATCCCACCGCTGCAACCGCAAGGCCAGGTCCTCGCCCCGGCCGCCAAGTCCGCGCTCCTGCAGCAGCAGCGCCAACCGGGCCGTCTGCTCGCCCGCCCCGTGCGCTGCGCCGAACAGCAGCATGGCCGCTTGCCACGGGTCCATCGGCAGCGCAGCGATCCGGCGGCCGTGATCGGTGATCCGCCCTGCCCGGTCCAGCGCACCCAGCGCCTGCAACCGCTCATGCGCCGCCGCCATGGCCGGCCCCGGTGGCGGATCGAGCCACGGCAGGCTGGCCGCATCGTCCACCCCCCATTGCGCCAGCGCCAGGGTCAGCGGGGCAAGATCGCTGGTGAGCATTTCCGGCGGATCGAAGGCCTCGCGCCCGGCATGGCCGCCCTCCTCCCACAGGCGATAGGCCACGCCCGGCCCCTGCCGCGCCGCGCGACCTGCGCGCTGGGCGGCGCTGGCCTGGCTGGCACACACCGTCACGAGATGGGTGGTTCCCGCCGCCACATCATAGGCGGGCCGGCGCGAGAGGCCGCTGTCCACCACCACCCTCACGCCGTCCAGCGTGATCGAGGTTTCCGCAATACTGCTGGCCAGAACCACGCGCCGCCGACCTGAAGGATCGCGCCGGATCGCCTCGCGCTGGCCTTGCGGCAGGACCTGGCCATGCAGCGGCAATACGGGATTGTCCGGAAGGCGCTCAACCAGCCGCTCGCGCACCCGTTCGATCTCGCCCACCCCAGGAAGGAAGGCGAGGATATCCCCCTCCTCCTCGCGCCAGGCGGTCAGGATGGCCGACGCCATGCTGTCTTCGAGTCGCTTTTCCGGGCTGGAGCCCAGCCAGCGGATTGCCAGCGGGTGGGCCTTGCCCTCGCTCTCGATCACCGGCGCGTCCCCGCCAAGCAGCGCGGCAAAGCGCGCCCCATCGATCGTGGCGCTCATCACCAGCACCCGCAGGTCATCGCGCAGCACGCTTTGCGATTCCAGCGCCAGCGCCAGGCCCAGGTCACTGTCGAGATGCCGCTCGTGCGCCTCGTCGAACAGCACGGCGGACACGCCCGCCAGCTCCTGGTCGGCCAGGATGCGGGCGACGAAGATCGCCTCGGTCACCACCAGCAGGCGGGTGGCCTTGCTGCTCTTGCTGTCGAGGCGGGTGAGGTAGCCGACTGTCTGGCCTACCGGCTCACCCATCTGTTCCGCAATCCGCTCCGCCGCAGCCCGCGCGGCCACGCGGCGCGGGCTGAGCAGCAGGATCTGCCCGGTGCACCAGGGTTCGGCCAGCAAGGCCGGAGCAACCGCCGTGGTCTTGCCCGCACCCGGCGGGGCGATCAGCACGGCGCTGCTGCGCGCGCGCAGGGCGGCCAGCAGGTCCGGCAGGACAGCTTGGATGGGGAGAGACGCTTCAATCATAATCGTCATGCTGAACTTGTTTCAGCATCCATTACTGATCCTCATCCGCCTTTGGTGCGGCGAAATGGACCCTGAAACAAGTTCAGGGTGACGAAGATGTCTGCGCGAGAGGCCTAATAGCCCCGCGTCACCGCGAACTGGGCGGCTTCCACCATAGCGCGACGGGCTTCGCTGTCGGGGAAGATGGCCAGGGCATCGCATGCGCGCTGGGCATAGAGGCGGGCGCGCTCGCGGGTATCGGCCACGGCGTTGTGCCGATGGATGATCTCGACCGCCTGGGCCAGATCCTCGTCCGAATTGGCAAAGCCCGCCACGGCATCGCGCCAGAACTGGCGTTCCTCCTCAGTCCCGCGGGCATAGGCCAGGATCACCGGCAGGGTCATCTTGCCTTCGCGGAAATCGTCACCGGCATCCTTGCCCATCTCGGCCCGGTTGCTGTCGTAATCGATCGCATCGTCGACCAGCTGGAAGGCCACGCCCAGATAGCGGCCATAGTCGTCCAGTGCCTTTTCCTCGGCCTCGCTGCGTTCGGCCACCACGGCGGCGATGCGGCTGGCCGCGGCGAACAGGGCAGCGGTCTTGGCGCCGATGATGTGGAGGTAGCGTTCCTCGCTCGTCTCGATCCGGCGCTGGCTGACCAACTGGTCCACCTCTCCCTGGGCGATGATCGCGCTGGCGCTGGAAAGGATCTTCAGCACCTTCAGGCTGCCGTCTTCCACCATCAGCTCGAACGCACGGCTGAACAGGAAATCGCCCACCAGCACGGTGGCCGGGTTGCCGAAGACGATGTTGGCCGTGTCCTTGCCGCGGCGCGTCTCGCTGCCGTCCACCACGTCGTCATGCAGCAGGGTGGCGGTATGGATGAATTCCACGGCGGCGGCCAGCTTGTGGTGGCGCGTGCCCTGGTAACCCAGCACCTCGGCCCCGGCGATCGTCAGCATGGGGCGCATCCGCTTGCCCCCGCCGGTGATCAGGTGGCCGGCGAGGGCCGGAATCAGCGGGATTTCGCTCTGCATCCGGTCAAGGATGACGGCGTTGACCGAATTCATGGCGCTGGCGGTCAATGACAGGATCGGGGCCAGCGACGGCTTGCCCTGTTCCGCACCGCGCTTGAGGGGGACCACGTTGGACGACATTTCGCCTGTCCCCATGAAGGGCCACGCGGGTGTTGGCAAGCGCGCAATTGGTGCTAGTCAGAGCGCGATGGACACCAACCTGCAGCCCGATCCGGTCCTGGCCGGCTACCGCAAGAGCATCGACAACATCGACGCCGCGCTGATCCACATGCTGGCGGAACGCTTCCGCATCACCCAGGCGGTGGGCCAGTACAAGGCGCTTTCCAACCTGCCGCCCAGCGATCCGGGCCGCGAAGCGCGCCAGATCGAGCGGCTGCGCGCCCTGGCGATCGAGGCCGAGCTGGACCCGGAGTTCAGCGAGAAGTTCATCCGCTTCGTGATCGACGAGGTAATCCGCCATCACCAGCAGCACGCAGCCGGGGCCTGACATGACGGGCGAGGCGATGGCCAGTCAGCCGATGGAGGGCGGCTGCCTGTGCGGCGATATCCGCTATACCATCACGCCGCCGGCGCTGTTCGTCAGCCAGTGCTGCTGCCGGGATTGCCAGAAGGCCACCGGCACCGGCCACACCACGATCATCGGCATCCACAAGAGCCAGCTGGCGATGGACGGGACGCCCGCCACCTATACCAACACCGGGGATACGGGCGGGCGGGTGACGCGGCATTTCTGCGGGCGCTGCGGCGGGCGGCTCTATACCTCGGGCGATCTGCCGGGGGATTACATCATGGTCCAGGCCGGCAGTCTCGACGATCCGGGGCAGGTCAGCCCGCAGGACGTGATCTACGTGAAGGACAAGCCACACTGGGACAAGGTGGATAACACCCTGCCCCAGTATGCCGAACTGCCTCCTCCCCCTGTATAGTACAGTGTTTACGGGCGGCGGGGGCGCTGCGGGCCGGTGGTGGTGACCGAACGGGTCACGCTGCCATCTTCTCGCACCGCCGATGCATCGCGGCTGCTGACCACTTCGCCCGCCTGGTTGGTGACGGCACGGCTGGCGGTATAGCCGCTGCCGGTCCGCACCCGTTCGCCGGAGATGTCATAGCTCTGCCCGCCCCTCCCGGTGGCGCTGCCGGAAAGCACCGAGCCGGATTCGGTGCGGGTGCGGGTGGTCTGGGCGGAGCGGGTGCGCCCCTGGAAATCGCTCTGCTGCACCGAGCGGGTCACGCTGCCGTCACCCCGCGTCCTTTCATAATGGCTGCTGGCCGTGGCGCCGTCGCGGCGGGTGACCTGGGTATCACGGGCAAGGTGGCCGGGCTGGCGGCTGGTGCTGGTCACACGCTCGCGCGCTTCGGCGGATGCGGTGGGGGCAAGCAGCGCCGCGCCCAGGGCAATGGCGACGAGAGCTGGAAAGGTCTTGTGCATCGGCGTTCTCCTTCAGGGGGCGAGGCGCTTGGTGCGGCCTCATTCCCTTGACGCAGGAGCCCCGCGCCGCCCTTCGCGCCTAGGGTGCGATTTCTGTTTCCGGCGTTTGGGTCGGGGCCGGCTGGAGGGCCAAGCCGCGCCGTTCCGCCAGCCGCTGGCGCAGGGCGGAACGCTGCTCGGGAGACAGGCGCTGTGCCGGGGCCAGGCCAGCCTCCTCGCGCGCCTGGCGCAAGGTCTCGCGGGTGAGCGGCTGGCCCTCGGCAAGGGTCTGGCGTAATTCCTCGCGCAGGGCCTCGCGGCGCTCTTCCCCCTCAGCTTCGCTGCGTGCGCGGGCATCGGCCAGCCGCTGGCGCAGTGCCGCCTCCTGCTGCGCCGTGGGCACCGGCAGGCCGGCGGCGCGGCGGCGGTCGAGTTCGGCATCGATCCGCTGGTCCACCACAGCGCGTCGCTGGGCGACCCGTTCGGGACGGCGGGCATCGGCGCGGGAGAACACGGTATCCAGTTCCTCGGGCGTGTCGATCGGCCCTTCCACCACTGGCGGCAGAGTGGGGGTGGCAGGCGGCGGCGCGGCGGCTGGTGCGGCGACAGGCGCGCGCCCGGTCACTTTCTGCGCCACGTCATCGACGATCTTCTGCACCGGCTGCGGCAGCACGATGCCAACCTGCTGCAACATGCCCGTGGCCGCCGCCGCGCTCGACAGCAACAGCCCTGCACCAAGGCCAAGCGCCACCCGCCGGGCAGAACGCCAGCGGCTGGCAGGTGCACGGCGCAGCGGCGGCAGCGCAGGTGCGCGCCCCTCGGTAGCGGCCAGCACCCGGTCGGCAAACCCGCCAGACAGCGACGGCGCGCGGTCGGCATCCAGCAGCGCCTTCAGCGCGGGATCGAAGGGATCGGTCTGGCTCATCGCCCGTCTCCTGCGGCGGTAAACGCAGCCTTCAGCGCCGCACGGGCGCGGAACAGCAGCGATTCGAACGCCTTCACCTGCATGTCGAGCGCCGCTGCGCTTTCCGCATTGGACAGCTCCTCGTAATAGGTCAGCACGATGGCGGCACGCTGCCGGTCAGGCAGGGCGGCGATCAACGCACGGGCACGGGTGGCCTGCTGGTTCGCCTCCAGCATGGCGTCGGCCAGCGGAGCCTCGTCGGCCCGCTCTGGCACCTCCCCGCCTGCAATCCTCTGACCGCGCCGCAGCCGGTCGATCGCCAAGTTGATCGCGATCCGTCGCAACCAGGCGGCCACGCTCTGCCGCCCCTCGGTCCAGCGCGGGGCATGGTCCCACAGCCGCAGCAACGCCTCCTGGGCAATGTCCTCGGCTTCGTGCGCATCCCCCGTCATGCGCCAGGCCACGCGGTGCAGCGTGGCGGCGTGCCGCTCCACCAGTTGGCGGAATGCGGCGGCATCGCGCGCGGCCACGCGGGCCAGCAGGGCAGCCTCGCCCACTTCCATCGCGGGAGAGGCGAAGTCGCTGACTGACTGGACCGCCGGCATGGCTGGCAAGCATTCCCTCGCTTGTGAAACAGGGCCTGTTTGCCCCTATCACGCAGCAGCTTGCAAAACCCTTCGCCAGCAGGCCCACATTCTTTCGGGCGAGGCATGTAAAAAGGGCAGGAGCGGATAACCGCCCCTGCCCTTCGCGTCCGTCAAACGGCAGACGGGATCAGAACCGGAAGTTGGCCACCGCGCGCAGGCTGTGCCACGAGAAGTCCTTCTCGTAAGGGTGCATGGTCACGCCGCCGGCCAGCACGAACGGATTGGTGGCCCCGGCCGTGCCCTGGCCCACGGTCACCGAATAGCGGCCGTTGCTGATGTCGTTGTAAAGGTATTCCACGCCCAGCGAGAGGCCTTCACTGATGCGGTATTCCGCACCGCCACCGGCCTGGAAGCCTTCCGACCAGCCCTTGGGGTTGTTCTGGGTGAAGGTGTTGGCAGTGTTGGTGCTTTCGAAGCGGTTATCCATCTTGGCGTGCAGCCAACCACCGGTGAAGTAGACCAGCCCGCGATCGAGTCCCCAGCCCAGGCGGCCACGAATGGCGGCGGTGTAATCGATATCGCGCGTGAAGGTGTAGCTGGCCGGCGTGGTGCTGAAGGCGGTCACCCGATCCTTGATTTCGGTGATCCCGGCTTCGCCCACCAGGCCCACGATCATGCGGTCGCCAACGGGAATGTCATAGCCCAGGCGCGCCGAATAGCTGAACTCGTTGTCATCGCCATCGCAGCCGGTGCCCGGCGCGGTGCTGGTGGGAGAGCCGCCGCAGAAGCCCGGCGAGAAGGCATTGGCCCCGGTGCTGGTGACCACAGTGTCGCCATAGGTGCCGTTGTTGCCGTTGTCGAAATCGACGGTGTCGATACTGTCATCGTTGAGGATGTCATAGCCACCGGAGACGCCTACGTAGAAGCCGCCCCACCCGTTAGTGTCCTGGGCCAGGGCCGGCGTCGCGGTGCCAGCGGCCAGTACGGCCAGCGAGAGTGCCAAAGTCTTACGCATGAAAAAATGATCCTTCTGGTGCCTTGCGGCAGTTATCCCGTCCGGATCAGAAAAGGCTTGGGCGCGCGTGCGGTTCCGCACTGCAACAAGGGTTTACCGCAAGGTGTTGCCAAATTACCCCGCTTTGGCGCGCGGCAGGTTCAGGATCACCAGCAGGCCGCCCAGGTCCTCGCTCTCGCCCAGCGCGATCGATCCGCCATAAATTTCCGCCACGTCGCGCACGATGGCCAGGCCCAGGCCCGTACCGGGCTTTTCGGTGTCCAGCCGCGCCCCGCGGGTGAACAGTTCGCCGCGCCGGTCTTCGGGGATTCCGGCACCATCATCCTCGATCCAGACGGCGCATTGGTCGGCCGCCGGATCGGCATCCACGGTGACGAAGACAGAGCCGCCGCCATACTTGGCCGCGTTCTCGATCAGGTTGCCCAGCATCTCCTCCAGATCCTGCCGCTCGATCGCCACTTCGCTGCGGGCGGCACCGTCAATGTCGAAGCGAACCTGCGGATAGAGTCGCGAAACGGCTCGCTCCACCGCCTGCGCCGCCTCGCGCACATCGGTGCGGGCATGGCCCACGGCGCGGCGGCCCACGGCGCGGGCGCGGGCCAGGTGGTGCTCCACCTGCCGGCGCATGGTCATCACTTCGCGCAGCACCGTGGTGTCGAGGTCCGGCGCATGGGCGCTGGCGGCGTTGGTCAGCACGGTCAGCGGCGTCTTCAGCGCGTGGGCCAGGTTGCCCGCATGGGTCCGCGCTTCCTCGGCCTGGCGTTCCGAATGGGCCAGCAGCGCGTTCAGTTCCTCCACCATTGGCTGCACTTCCAGCGGCAGCGGATCGGTGACGCGGTTGGCCCCAGCGGTACGGATGCGCTGGATCGCCATGCGGATGCGGCGCAGCGGTCCCAGGCCATACCAGGTTTGCAGCATGGCCATGACGAACAGGCCGATGCCCAGCACGGCGAAGGACCAGCCCAGGATCACGCGGATCTGCGAAAGCTGCTCCTCCAGGTCGGCGCGCGATCCGGCCACGGCAAACTGCCATTCCACATCGCTGCCGGGCAAGGTTACCGTGCGCTGGGCAACGCGCAGCTCCTCACCGTTCTCGCTGACGAGATCATAGAAGATCGGCTGCACCGCGCGCACATCGTCGCGGATCGGCAAAGGAGTGTCCCACAACGAGCGTGACGGATAAGGCGCAAAGCCATCGCCGTTGATCTGCCAGTAAAAGCCGCTGTTCGGCTCAAGGAAGCGCTGGTCGCCCAGCGGGCGGTTGAAGAACACCTCGCCCAGCGGGTCGATCTCGGCACTGGCCATCATGCCGCGCAGCGATTGCGCCAGTTGCTCGTCGAACTGGTTGGAAACCATGCTGGTCAGCGTGCGGTCCAGCGCCACCCCGCCCAGCGTCAGCAGGACGAGGATCCAGCCGGCCGCAATCATCAGGATGCGGCGCGAGATGGAACCGGTGTGCGGCGCTGCGCTAACCACGTCCGCACCGCGCGCGGCTGCGCCTTGCGGCACTTCGCTCAAGGGCGCGGTGCCGCCGGCAGGCCGCTCGCCCGCCGGATCACTCGCCGCGCGAATGGCCGGGGTCGTCGAGGCTGTAGCCAAGGCCGCGGATCGTGGTGATCACCTCAGCACCCAGCTTCTTGCGGATGCGGGTGACGAAGACTTCGATGGTGTTGGAATCGCGATCGAAATCCTGATCGTAGATATGCTCGATCAGTTCGGTGCGGCTGACCACCTTGCCCTTGTGGTGCATCAGGTAGGACAGCAGCTTGTATTCCTGCGCGGTCAGCTTCACCGGCTCGCCATTGCGGGTCACGCGGCCAGAGCGTGTGTCCAGCCGCACTTCGCCGGCGATCAGCTCGCTGCTGGCATTGCCCGAAGCACGCCGGATAAGCGCGCGCAGGCGGGCGATCAGTTCCTCGGTCTGGAAAGGCTTGGCCAGGTAATCGTCGGCCCCGGCATCGAGGCCCGCCACCTTGTCGGACCACGAATCGCGCGCGGTCAGCACCAGCACCGGGAAGTTGCGCTTTTCCTTGCGCCACATGCCCAGCACGGTCAGCCCGTCAATCTCTGGCAGGCCCAGGTCGAGCACCACGGCATCGTATTCCTCGGTCGAGCCAAGGAAGTGCCCGTCCTCGCCATCGGTGGAAAGGTCAACGGCATAGCCGTTCTGTTCCAGCGTGTTCTTGAGCTGCTGGCCCAGCGTGGGTTCATCCTCCACAATCAGGATGCGCATCTGTGTTCCCCTGCAAACGTGCGAGCCGATAAGTGGTCGCTGTAGATTAACGCGTCAACCGGCGTGGCGGTTTCCCTGTGCACGATGCCCCATCAGCGCGACACCCGCAGCACCCGCGCCGTGCGGGCATCCACATCGACCCAGATCATCTGGCCATCCCGCACAAATTTCAGGCGGTAGGCGCTGGCCGAGGGATCGTATTCGAAGCCGATATATTCGTCGCCCGCCATCTGCGGCAGGATGCGCCGCTCGATCTCGCGGATGGACAGGTTGCGCCCGGCCTGCATCTGCTCACGCGCCCGTTGCTGTTCGCTGGCCACCGCCCCGCCATTCCCACGGGTCTGCGCCAGTGCCACATCGGCAAGGACGGGTCCGGTCAGCAGAGCCAGGACAGCAAGCGGGGCGATGATGCGCTTCATGATGCTGTAATGCCTAGCTGCAGCGCATTGAACAAGGTGTGAATGCCCGGTTCGCCGTTCAGACAGCTAGGCAGCAAGCTTAACGGGTCATCTCGTACTTGACCGTGATGGTCACGCCGGACTGGACCTGGCCAGGCACCACAGGCGTGGCAGCCTGCGCCGCGTCGCGCGTTACCGCTGCCACCGGCATGGGGCCGTAGAACTGCGGCTGGCCTTCGCTCACCTCTAGCAGGCGCACGCCGGAATAGCCGGCCATGCGAGCATAATCGGTGGCACGCTGTTCGGCGGTACGCATGGCCTGGGTGCGGGCCCGGCTTTGTGCCTGGCTGGGATCGTCAACGCTGAAGCCCACGCCGCCAAGGTCGGTCGCCCCGGCAGCAACCAGCGCGTCCAGCACCTCGCCGGTGCGGCCAATATCGCGCAGCTTCACGGTTACGCGGTTCATCACGCGATAGCCCTGGAAGCGCTGCATCCGGCTCGGCTCGTCCCACTGGTATTCGGCCTGCAGGTTGATGCCGGTGGTGCCGATATCCTCGCGCCGCACGCCCAGCGCGCGAATCCGGTCGATCACCGCGGTCATCTGCGTGGCGTTCTGCTGCATCGCCGCCACGGCGGTGGGGGCAACCGTGGTCACGCCCGCGTCGAGCGAGGCCACATCCGGATCGCCCGGGATGCTTTCGCTTACCGTCAGTTCGACCACCGGGCCGCTGGCCTGGATCTGCACTTCGGCGGCAGAGGCGGCAGCGGGCACCATCGCGGCGAACGAGGCGGCGGCAAGGACGGGCAAAGTGGTACGGGTCATCGATGGAATGCTCCTGGTATGGGATGGCACGTGTGCCGTTGCCGCAATTACGCGCCGCTGAACCATCCGGTTCCTTGCCAGCAAGGTTTGCTGCCACTAGGTGCGCGCTCGATATGGCAGAACCCCCCATCCTTTCCTGGGAAGGCCTTGGCCTGCAGCAGGGCAGCGGCTGGCTGTTCGGCGCTCCCCCGCAAGTGCTGGGCGGCGGTGCCGGGCTTGACCTGCACATCGGCCCGCGCGACCGGCTGGCGCTGATTGGCCGCAACGGCGCAGGCAAGACCACGTTGCTGCGCCTGGTCGCCGGCCAGATCGAGGCCGACCGGGGGTTGAGGAAGGTCAAGCCGGGGTTGAACGTGGTGCTGCTGGAACAAGACCCGGACTTTGCCGGCTGCGCCACGCTGATGGACTTTGCCCTGGCCGGCACCGACGCTCCGCAGCGGCACGAGGTGGAGGCGATTGCCGGGCAACTCGGCATCGACATGGCCACCGGCGCGGCGGGTGCTTCAGGCGGTGAGCGGCGCCGGGCCGCGCTTGCCCGCGCGCTGGCGCTGGACCCTGACCTGTTGCTGCTGGACGAGCCGACCAACCACCTGGACCTGGCGGCGATCGACTGGCTGGAAGGCTGGCTGAGCCGCTTCAAGGGCGCTTTCATGGTCATCAGCCATGACCGCACGTTCCTGAAGCGGCTGACCAACGCCACCCTGTGGCTCGACCGGGGCAACCTGCGCCGCAAGGACGTGGGCTTCGGCGGTTACGAGGCGTGGGAAGAACAGGTCTATGCCGAGGAAGCCCGCGCCGCCGAGAAGCTGGACGCGAAGCTGAAGCTGGAGGCCCACTGGCTGGCCCGTGGCGTCACCGCTCGCCGCAAGCGCAACATGGGCCGGCTGGACAAGCTGCACCAGATGCGCGCGGTCCGTGCGGCCATGATCAACCCGGCAGGTGCAGCCAAGCTGACTCTGTCGAGCGATGACGACTTCAAGAGCAAGTCGGTGATCGTGGCCGACAGCATCACCAAGTCCTTCGGTGACCGCACGATCATCAAGCCATTCTCGCTGCGCATCCAGCGCGGCGACCGGATCGGCCTGGTGGGCGGCAACGGCGCGGGCAAGACCACGCTGCTGAAGCTTCTCACCGGCGAACTGGCTCCCGATAGCGGCACGGTAACCCACGCCCGCACCCTCAGCGGCGTGACCATCGACCAACAACGCAAGCTGATGGACCCGCAGAAGACCGTGCGCCAGGTGCTGGCCGAGGGCGGCGACTGGATCGACGTGCGCGGCGTGCGCAAGCACGTGCAGGGCTACCTGAAGGACTTCCTGTTCGATCCCTCGGTGGTCGATGCCAAGGTCGGCACCTTCAGCGGCGGCGAGCGCAGCCGCCTGCTGCTGGCGCGCGAATTTGCCCGCACATCGAACCTGCTGGTGCTGGACGAGCCGACCAACGATCTCGACCTCGAAACTCTCGACCTGCTGCAGGAAGTGATCGCCGATTACGAAGGCACGGTACTGATCGTCAGCCACGACCGCGACTTCCTGGATCGCACGGTTACCATCACCCTAGGCCTGGACGGCAGCGGGACCGTGGATATCGTCGCCGGTGGCTACGAGGACTGGGAGAAGCAGCGCAAGGAGCGGGCCAGCAAGGCCAGGGCGGCTTCGGCCCCCGCTGCCGACAAGGCCGCGCAAGCCGCTCCCCTGCCCCCGCCCAGCAAGAAGCTGTCGTACAAGGACCAGCGCGATTACGAACTGCTGCCTGCGCGGATCGAGGAACTGGAAAGCCTGATCGCCCGCGGCGAGGCGGCGCTGGCCGACCCCGACCTGTACACCCGCGATCCGGACAAGTTCGCCCGCATCATGAAATCGCTGGAACTGGCGCGCGAGGAGAAGGACGCGGCAGAACTGCGCTGGCTGGAACTGGCGGAGCTGGTGGAGGGCTAAAGTCCTCTCTCGTCATTGCGAGCGGAGGTGGGCCTTATCGCCCCTTTTCCCGCGCAATCCACGTATCCACCTGCTCGCCCAGCATGTCGAGCGGCATCACGCCCAGCTTGATGAGCTCGTGGAAAGCGCCCAGGCGGAACCGGTCACCCAGCTCGCGTTCGGCCCGCTCGCGTAGCGCTACCCACACGTTCTGGCCCACCTTGTAGCTGCACGCCTGCCCGGGCGAGACGCAATAGCGCTCGATTTCGCGCTGGCTGCGCTCGCGGGTGAAGGCCACGGTATCCACGAAATACTGCGTCGCGCGCTCGCGGCTCCAGCGCTGGTGGTGGACCCCGGTATCGACCACAAGCCGCGCGGCGCGGAACAGCCAGCTTTGCAGCGCGCCGGCCTTCTCCAGCCCGCTGTAGGCCCCCAGTTCCTCGGCCACCTGCTCGGCATAGAGCGCCCAGCCCTCGCCATAGGCGCTCAGCCAGTAGTTCTTCAGCAGCAGCGGCAAGTCCGCTTGTTCCTGCAGCAGCGACAGATGCAGGTGATGGCCGGGATTGCCTTCGTGATAGGTCAGCGACGGCAGGGTATACTTCGGCCAGTCACCCGTGCTCTTCAGGTTGATCCAGTAGATCGCCGGTCGCGAACCATCGAGGGTGGCGGTGCTGTAATAGCCGTTTGGCGCGCCGTCCTGGATGTCCACCGGCACACGGCGGATTTCCAACGGCTGGGTGGGCAGGCTGTCGAAAGCCTGCGGCAGCAGCGCGGTGATGCGGGCCATGCCGGTGTTGAGGCTTTCCAGCAGTTCTGCGCGGCCTGCGTCGGTATTCGGGTAAAGCTGGTCTGGCCGCGTGTTGAGTGCGTTCAGCCGCTCGCCCACGCTGCCCCGGGTCAGGCCGGCACCCTTCAGGATCGTGTCCAGCTCTGCGCTGATTTCCGCCACCTGCGCCAGGCCGGTGCGGTGCACTTCGTCAGGGCTCATACTGGTGGTGGTGTAGTAGGCCAGCGCCTTGGCGTAGATCTCGTCCCCGTGCGGAATGCGCCACACGCCGTCACCTGCTCGCGTGGTGCGGCGCATGCGGCGCACCAGCGCCCGCTGCCGCTCCAGTGCGGGATAGACACCATCGCGCACGATCCGCTCCGCCCGGCCCGCCCAGTCGCCCGCCAGGCCCTTCTCGCCCGCGCGGGTGGCCAGCGAGGTGACCATGCCACTCTCCCCGGGTGCCGGAGCCAGCAGGGCCCCGATCTGCGCGTCCACCAGGTCCAGCGACCAGCCCGGTGCCGCCACACCGCGCGCCGCATCGGCCGCCTGGGCGGTGCTCTCGTCATCGATCAGGAAGGGAAAAGCCGCCAGCCGCGCCAGATAGGCATCGGCATCGGCAGCCGTATCCACCGGGTGCTGCGAGTTGAGGAAATCGGGAATCGAGAAATAGGCCCCACCCTGCTGGCTGAGGCGGTAGGGCGCACCCACGTGTTGCACCCGCAACGGTTCGGACACCAGCGACTGGTCCAGCATGTATTGCGTCACCGCGCGGCGCAGGCGCCAGGTCTCGCTGAGGCCGGCCTCGTCAATGGCCGCCAGCCGGGCGAGCGACTGGCGCGCCAGCCGGGCAGAGGCTTCCTCCACCGCAGGGCCGGTCTGGTCGAGTTGGCTGCGCTTGTCGGCAAAGGGGCCGGTGTCGATGCCAAGCGAGGTCATCGACAGCGGGCTCAACTGCATCTGCCAGTTGAACACCTGCTCCATCTCGGTCGCCACTGCTGCATCTCCGGCAGTCTGGGCCAATACGGGGACAGACGTGAAGGCCGCACCCAAGGCGGCGGCGCTGGTGCCGGCCATGAAGGCGCGGCGATCGATCGGGGCAAGATACATGGTCGGTCCCTTACGCAGATGGTTGCGTGCGGAACCAGTCATTCCCCGAATTGTGCGGCGCGGGCAACCGGATTTCCCTTGTGCCTTCGACCAAGGGGGTTGCCCGCCCGACCGGCGGCTTGGTTCAGGCGATGCGGTAGAAGTCCGCCACCCGGTCCAGCGCCAGCTTCAGCACCAGCTTGCCGCTGCGCGCGGGCCATTGCAGGCCCTTTTCCGCCGTGGGCAGGCTTTCGCCCGCGCAGACCACCCGCCAGAGGATGTCCTGCAGGCCGCTGCCAGCCCGGTCCAGCGCGCCGTGGAACCGGTCGCGCGCGGCCAGGCAGCGTTCGGTTGCATTCAGGCCCTGCTCGCCGCCGCGCACCCGCACCGGGTCCCACCTCATGGTGACGTTGGGCCCCAGTTGCGCCCGCTCGTAGTCCCGCCGCAGCAGTTCGCCGGCGGCGTGCAGCCGGTCATCGATGTGGCCGTGGGCGTGCAGCCAGCTGAGCGGACTCTCGGCAATGTTGACCGTGACGCTGCGGCCCCGGCGCGGCGCCCCGCCCCTGCTGCGGGGACCTTCGGGCGTCAGCGTCCGTTCGACCAGGTGCTGCTTCATGGCGGCGATTCTCCCCTTTGCTGCGTGAAGCGGCGCGGTTGACACATGGAACATTGTGTAGGAAAGAAAAAACCAATCTGGTTATCTGGAGCCGCACCGTGATCAACCGTATCCGCGATATCCGTAAGCAGAAGAACATGACCCTGGCCGAAGTGGCAGCCGCCTGCTCTCCGCCAACCACGGCGCAGACCATCGGGCGGCTGGAAACGGGCATGCGCAACCTGTCGCTCGTATGGATGAACCGCATCGGCACCGCGCTTGGGGTGGATCCGGAACTGCTGGTAAAGGGCGAGGACGAGGCCGTGCCCCAGGTGATTGCGCGCCTCACCGATCAGGGTGCCGAACCCCTCACCCGCCCGCGCGATGCAATCCTGCCTACGCAGTTGACCGAGGGGCAGAAGGACACCGGCCCGCTGGTCTGCCTGGTGATCGAGACACCGCAGGGCGAATATCGCGCCGGTGACCAGCTATGGATGCGCCAGGTGGGGTTGGAGCAGACGGCATCGATCATCAACCGCGACGTGCTGGCCCCGCGCAGCGGTGGCCGCTTCGCCTTTGGTCGCCTGATCGACCGCCAAGGAACGATGGTCGGCCTGCTGCCCCCGGGCATGGGCCAGCGGCAGATCGTGATCGACCGGCCTTCCTGGCTGGCGGTGGCAGAGATGCTGGTGCGCAAGCTCTAGGCCGGATCGCCAATGCCATGAAGCGCCTGCTGTCCATCGCCACGCTCTATCCCAACGCCCATGCCCCGCGCTTCGGCACTTTCGTGGCGCGGCAGATGGAGGCGCTGGCCGCGCGCGGGGACTGGGAGGTAACGGTAATCAACCCGGTGGGCACCCCGCCCTTCGCACCCGGCCGCTATGCTGCCGTGGCGCGCGCGGCGGTGAACGGGATGGAAGGCGGCGTGCAGGTGCTGCGGCCGCGCTTCACCCTCATCCCGGCGGTGGGCGGGCCGTTCAACCCGCGCATGATCTGCCGCGCGGTGCTGCCGCTGGCCCGGCGTTTGCACGCTGGGCAGCCGTTCGACCTGGTGGACGCGCAGTTCTTCTATCCTGATGGCCCCGCCGCTGCCGCCGTGGCGCGCGATCTGGGCCTGCCGCTGGCAATCAAGGCGCGCGGGGCGGATATCTCGCTGTGGGGCCACAAGCCCTATGCCAACCGCATGATGCGAGCCGCGGCTGAACAGGCGGCGGGCCTGCTGGCGGTAAGCGAGGCGCTGGCGGACGATATGGCCGCCATCGGGCTGCCGCGTGAAAAGATCGCCGTGCACTACACCGGGCTCGATCACGCGCTGTTCCGCCCGCTACCGCGCGAGGAAAGTCGCGCCGCGCTCGCCACGCGGCTGGGCGTGCCGCCTGATGGCACTCTGCTCGCCACGGTTGGCGCGCTGATCCCGCGCAAGGGGCAAAGCTACGTGATCGAGGCGCTGGCAGGTCTGCCTGATGCGCGCCTGGCGCTGGTCGGCAAGGGCCCGGACGAGCCCACGCTGCGCGCCCTGGCAGACCGGCTGGGCGTGGCCGGGCGGGTGCACTTCCTTGGTTCGCTCGACCATGCGGACCTGCCGCTGGTTCTGTCAGCCAGCACGGCGATGGTCCTGCCTTCTGCCAGCGAGGGACTGGCCAATGCCTGGGTGGAGGCGCTCGCCTGCGGCGCCCCGTTGGTCATTACCGATGCCGGAGGCGCGCGCGAGCTGGTGCGGGATGCCGATGCAGGCCGGATCGTGGCGCGCGATGCGGCCGCAATCGCCGCAGCCGTGGCTGACCTGCTGGCCAGTCCGCCACCGCGCGACGCGGTAGCCCGCGCCGCTGCCGCGTTCAGCTGGGAAGCCAACGCGGCCCGGCTGGCTGAGCTCTACTCCGGTTTCATCGAAACCTGAGGCTTACGCCTCGCCGCGGGCCTTGCGTTCCTGCACGTCCACCGCAGTCTCGGTGGGGACGAAGCTGTTGCCGCTTACCCCCAGCCAGATCAGGATCGGCGCGGACATGTAGACCGAGCTGTAGGTACCCACGAAGATGCCCAGCGTGATTGCGGCGGTAAACCCGAAGATCACCGGCGGGCCCAGCAGCAGCAGGGCAAGCAGAGTGATCAGCACCGACAGCGAGGTGACGACGGTGCGGCTCAGCGTTTCGTTCACCGACAGGTCGAGCAGCTCGGCAATCGGCATCTTGCGATACTTCTTCAGGTTCTCGCGGATGCGGTCGTAGACCACGATGGTATCGTTCAGCGAGTAGCCGATCAGCGTCAGGATGGCGGCTACGATGTTGAGGTCGAACTCCATCTGGGTCAGCGCGAACATGCCCAGCGTCAGCGTCACGTCATGCAGCAGCGCGAACAGCGCGCCCACGCCGAACTGCCATTCGAACCTGATCCAGATGTAGACCGAGATCGCCAGCATCGCCAGACCGAGGGCCATCATGCCATCCTGGAACAGCTCGCCAGAGACTTTGCCGGATACCGAATCCACGCCATCGATGCGGACATCGGGATGGTCCGCCTCGATCCGGTCGGTGATGGTGCGGGCCATCTGGTCGGCCAAGCCCGGATCCTCGTCCGCCCCTTCGGGCAGGCGCATGCGGATGGAAATCTCGTTGTCCGCGCCGAACTGCTGGATGATCGGCTCACCATAGCCCAGGCTGCCCACGCTTTCGCGCAGCTCCTCCACCGGCGCCGTGGCGCTCTGGGTGAAGGTGGCGCGGATCATCTGCCCGCCCACGAAGTCCACGCCCAAGTTCAGGCCCTTGGTCATCACCAAGCCCACTGATGCGGCCATCAGCAGCAGGCTGACGACATAGAACGGCACCCGCCACCGCAGGAAGCGGATGTTGGTGTTGTCGGGTACCAGCTTGAGAAGTTTCATTGTCGCTGCGTCCCTTACAACACGATGTCGGCCGGCCGCGCCCTGCGCAGCCACATGGCGACCCACATGCGGGTGAGCCAGACGGCGGTGAAGACCGAGGTGCCGATGCCGATGATCAGCACGACGGCGAAGCCCTTGACCGGGCCGGAGCCGATGAAGAACATCAGCAGCGCGGCGATCACGTTGGTGATGTTGGCATCGAAAATGGCGCGGCTCGCTTCGCGGTAGCCTGCCTCAACCGCCTGCACCACGCGGCGCCCGCGTGCCCGCTCTTCCCGGATGCGCTCGTTGATCAGCACGTTGGCGTCCACCGCCGCGCCGATCGTCAGCACGAAACCGGCGATGCCCGGCAGGGTCAGCGTGGCCCCCATCACCGCCATGATCCCCAGGATCATCAGCGCGTTCAGGATCAGCGCGGCATTGGTGTAGATGCCGAAGCGGCCATAGGTCAGCAGCATGAAGGCGATCAGCACGAGCGTGCCAACGCCCATGGCGATGCCGCCGGCCTCGATCGATTCAGCGCCCAGGTCAGGCCCCACGGTGCGCTCTTCCACCACGGTCAGCTCCACCGGCAGCGCGCCGGAGCCGAGCGCAATGGCCAGCTGGGTGGACTGGGCGACGGTGAAACCGCCCGAAATCTGCGAGGTGCCGCCCAGGATCGGCTCGCGGATCACCGGGGCAGAGATCACCTCGCCATCGAGGATGATGGCGAACTGCTTACCCACGTTCTCGCGGGTAAGCCGCGCAAAGCGTTCGGCCCCGGCGGAATCGAAGGTAATCGACACGGCAGGTTCGTTGTTAGTGGGGTCGCGTGTGGCAACGGCGGCCGTCAGCGAGTCGCCGCGCACACCGCCCAGGCGGCGTACTGCAATCACGGCACCGTCATAGTCCGAGCCGCGCGCACCGGGGACGATCTGGCTGCCCGCCGGGGCAATGCCCTGCTGCACCAGGGCAGCGGCATCGGGGCTGTCATCCAACAGCTTGAACTCCAGCCGGGCGGTCTGGCCCAGCAGTTCCTTCAGGGCATCGGGATCCTGCAGGCCGGGCACCTGCACCACGATCCGGTCATCGCCCTGGCGGATGATGGTCGGCTCGCGCGTGCCCAGCGCGTCGATGCGGCGGCGGACAACGTCGGTGGCGCTGTCCATTGCGGTGGTGACCGCGTTCTGGAAGCCGCTGCTGGTGGGGGTCAGCACCATGCGCTGGCCGCCATCGAGCACGTCGAGGTCCCATTCCCGCGTCAGGCCGGTACCGTTGACCAGCGGCAGGATCGCCTCGCGCGCGGCATCCACCTGCGAGGGGTTCTCCAGCGTGATGGTGAGACGGTTGTTGGCGGTGGAGACTTCGGAATAGCCAATTTCCGGATTGGCGGCATCAAACGCCTGCCGCACGCCTTCCTCGATGTTCTCCAGCCGCTGCACCGCAAGCTGGCGCTGGTCGGCCTCCAGCAGGATGTGGCTGCCGCCCGCAAGGTCCAGCCCCAGGTTGACCATCGGCTTGTAGACGCCATCGGGCCAGCGGATGGTGGTGAACGAAAGCAGAGACGGGATCGCGGCAACAATGCACAGCGCCGTCACGGCCCAAAGGAAGAAGCGTTTCCAGCGGGGGAAATCGAGCATCGGGAAAACCGCCTTCGCGTGATCAGTCGTTGGCGGGTTTGGCGGTGGGGCTGGTCACATCACCGATCATCGACTTGACGACCTTGACCACCACGCCCTTGGCAATTTCCACTTCGATGTAATCGTCATCGACCTTGGTGACCTTGCCCACGATGCCGCTGGTGGTGACAACCTGATCCCGCGGCTTCACGGATGCCACCTTTTCGCGGTGCTGCTTCTGCTGGCGCATCTGCGGGCGGATGATCAGGAACCAGAAAATCGCGATCATGCCGATGATCGGCACGAAGCCGAGCAGGGACTCCGTTCCGGAAGCGCCGGCGGCGGCGAGGTAATCAAGCATAGTTCTGGCCCATCATGGTTAAATCCCGCTCCCCACGGGTTGTCGAAGGCGTAAATGGCCGCTCAGGCCACGCATTCAACCCCCATTGCGGGATGCGCGGTGCGCCTAGCAGCAATAAACCGGCAGGGCAATCAAGCGGGGACCGCGCAAGGGGTGGAACAAGGCGCTACTGGCCGCTTGCCATGCCCGCATGTCCTGCCTATAGGCGCGCTTCCACTGGCCTCGGGACGTAGCGCAGCCTGGTAGCGCATCACACTGGGGGTGTGGGGGTCGCAGGTTCGAATCCTGTCGTCCCGACCAGTGGACTTACCCCTTCCCATCACCCCCAACGCCCCGCGCCCGTCATTGCGACGTGGCGCCGAAGCTGAATTCCACCCGCACATTGGGCGCAATGCCCGCCGCGCTTTCTCCGGTGCCCACGCCAAAGGCGTTACGGTCCACCGTGGCGCTGCCGCTCACCTGCCGCCGTGCGCCGCTGCCGCCCAGCGTGAAGGTGATGGTCTGCGGTCGGCTGGCCCCGCGCAACGACAGCGTGCCGCGCGCGCGATAGGAATTGGACCCGGTCTTCTCCACGCTGGTGGAGCGGAAGGTGGCCGTGGGGTTGGCCCCGGTGTTGAAGAAATCGCCGCCCTGCAGCATCTCGTCCTGCGTGGCATCGCCGATGCTGGCGCTGGCCAGGTCGATGCGGATGGCAATGTCAGCGCCGGCTGGATTCTCCGGATCCATGGCGATGGTGCCCTGCCAGCGGCTGAAGGAGCCGCTGATCGCGGTGCCGCCATTGTCGGCGGTGAAGCGCAGCGTACCGCCGGGCTGGATGGCCCAGCTTGGCGGCGGGCCGGCAGCTTCGTCCTCGGCAGCGGCAGAGGCGCTGGCCTCGGGTGCGGGGCTTTCCTCGGCCAGCGGGTCTTCTGCCATGGCGCTGGCAGATGCTGCGGGAGCGGGAGCCGCGTCTTCGGCGGCTTCCTCGGCTTCGCCTTCCTCATGTCCCGGCAGTGCGGCCACCAGGCCGAAATGCAGCACCAGCACGCCCGCCAGCATGGCCAGGCCCAGGCCCGCCGCACCCTTGGGCGACATGCGCGCCATCGTGGCGTCCTTCAACAGGAAGTGGTGATAGAGCGCCGCCAGCACGTGGCCCACGAACAGCGCCATGCCGGCAAAGGCGATCAGCTCGTGCGCTTCCTCCAGCGTGTGGTTGAGGCCATCTGCCAGCGGCAGGTGCGGCCAGGGGACCACGCCCCACAACAGGGTCGGCACGTCGATCGGCGCGGTCGAGACCACCGCCCAGCCGGTCAGCGGCGCGGCCAGCATGAAGGCGTAGAGTCCCAGGTGGCCCGCCTTGACCAGCAGGCCCTGGAACCCGCCTACCAGCGTTTCCGGCGCAGGCCGGGCAAAGCGCCAGCCGATCCGCACCAGGGTGAGCAGCAGGATGGTGATCCCCAGGCTCTTGTGCAATTGGTAGAGGGTAAAGCCGCTGGCATCCTTCGGCATCCCGAAGCCCAGCGCCAGTTCTGCCGCCAGGGCAAAGGCAATCAGCCAGTGGAGCCAGATTGCCCCGGTGCTGTACCTGGTTGCATCCATTCGCGTCATGGTCATCTCGCTATCCCCGCTTGCACTATCAGTCCCGGCCCTCGGCGGCACTGCCATCCGGCAGGGCCATCGCCTGGTCCAGCAGCTCTTCTGCCCGGCCGATCATCGTTTCGATCACCCGGCGCACCACGGCCAGATCCTCTTCAGGGATGCCCGCCGTGAGGAAGGCATCACGTTCCTTGGCCCGCGTGGTCATGCGGGCGCGCAGCTCAAGTCCCTCGGGGGCCAGGCCGATCTCGATCTCCGGCCCGCCGGGCTTGCGGGTGCGGGTGAGCAGGCCGCGCTCCACCATGGCCTTGACCGCGCGGCTCAACTGCCCCCGGTCCTGCACCAGCACGTCGGCGAGGTTGTTGAGAGAGAGCGACACGCCCTCGCTCACCTGCGTCATTATGCGCCATTCGATCTCCGATAGGCCGAACAGGCGGCGCTGGGCAATGATCATGCTGCGTCGCATCAGGGTGTTGAGGATGACCATGCGCATCGACACCAGCCCGCCCAGAGGACTGGCCGGGTTGCGCCTCAGGTTGGCCATGGCGCCCCCTTCCTCGCGTGCCCTGCGCGCTTCTGCCTCTGCTTCGGTCATGGCGCGCCCTTCCCTGCGATTCCCCGTCTCACTCTCTTTGGCCATCCCTCTTGCCCCTGTCAAAAACCGGCCGCGACCTGGCGTTCCACCTCGCGCCGGTAGGGCCGCCAGCCCAGCAGCGTAACCAGCAGCGCCAGCGGCAGGAAAACCGCATGCAGCAGCATGATCGACAGCCCCAGGTCGCCCGAGACGAAATCGGTGGTCAGGCCCGTCACCACGGGCGAGAGGCCCTGCCCCACCACGGTGAAGATGAACAGGTACAGCGCCATCACCTGCCCGCGCACCTGCGCCGGGGTGATGATCAGCATGACCGCGTTGAGCATCGGTCCGCTCAGCCCCAGCACCAGGTAGGCAACCGCGTTGCAGGCCATCGCCAGTTCGGGCGTGGGCATCAGCGGCATGGCCACGGCAAAGGGAATGTTCAGAGCGCGAGTATAGACCACCACGCGGTATGGCGCGTCCACCAGGCCGCGGGCCTGCATCCGCTCCACCCAGCGCGCGCCCAGCCACAGGCCCAGCAGCATGATCGCAATGGCCGCGATCCCGGCAACCATGCCATAGGTGGCTGGCGACCAGCCGTGGGTGCGCTGGAAGAAGGCTGCGCCCCAGGCCCGGCTGCCGTTGTCGAGCGCGCCCAGCGTCAGCGCCAGGAACAGTGGGCCGTAAATCGCCGCGTGCCGGCCCATGAACTGCAGCGCCCCCCAGAACGGGACCGGGGAAACCGGCGTGCTGGGCGGCTTGCGCAGCGGCTCGCGGATGGTCAGCAGCAGGGCTGCGATCAGCAGGCCGGGCAGGCCCACAGCAAGCAGCACGGCCTGCCAAGGCCGCAGTTCACCCACCAGCGGCAGGGTGGGCGAACCGACGAACCCGATCACGTAGATGATAACCCCGCCCAGCAGCAGCGAGAGGCCGTTGCCCGCCACCGATCCCAGTTGCAGGGTGTAGATCGCGCGCGGCAGCCGTTCGCGCGGGAAGAAGTCCGATACCAGCGAGTAGGATGCCGGGCTGTTGATGGCTTCCCCCGCTCCCACAGCCATGCGCGCGGCGAACAACTGGGCAAAGCTGCTGGCCAGGCCGCAGGCGGCGGTGGCCAGGCTCCATACGATGATGGCGACCGCGATCATGCGCTTCCTCACCCAGCGGTCGATCAGCGGGGACAGCGGCACGCCGAAGATCAGGTAGGCCACGGCAAAGGCCGGCCCCAGCAGCAGGCTGGCCTGGGTGTCGGTAAGCTGGAAATCGACGATGATATCCTGGATCAGCAGGTTGAGGATGCCCTGGTCCAGCATGGCAAAAGTGGTGGTCAGCGCCAGAACGCCTACGGCGTACCAACCCTCGCGCTCGGGCGGATAGGCCGCTGGCGGTGCGGCCTCGCCCTGTCCTGCGTCTGCTTGCGGCACTCCCACCCCCGTTCGCCCGCCACGTCGATCGCACGGCGTTCGGGAAAAGGTTTAGGGACCGGCCGCCGCTTGGCAAGCCGGGCCCCTTGGCATCGCCCTACAGGAACTGCGTGTTGCCTGTCTCGTCCACCGGATTGCGGTCATTCTCCGCGCACTGGAACTCGATCAGCGAGCCGTGGCGGTCACGGCGATAGCTGACGTTGACAACATAGGGGCGGGAAAAGGCCACCGGGTCGGTCATGGTCAGTTCGTTCAGCAGCACATCGGGGTTGTCGGGCGACAGGCGGATTCGCTCGACCAGCCGGAACTGGTCGGAATGCTTGCCGCCCTCGCCCACTTCCAGCCGGTCGGAAATGCCGATGGTATCCACCACCAGCGTATCGCCTTCCCAGTGGCCGATGGAATGGCCCATGAAGCTGGGGGTGATATCCTCCAGCGGCGGATGGCCGCGCCCGTCGGTCCAGATCGTGCGGGTCTGCATCCAGGCTTCCTGGTTGATCGTGATCCGGCCAGGGGTGAACAGGAACTCGTACGGATACTGCGCCAGCATCATGATGCGCGGCAGGCCGGGGGGCGAGCAATTGGACCGGCTGCGCAGTTCCACGCCATCGTTGGCCTGTACCTGGGCGCGCCAGGCTTCCCAGTTCCGCAGGTATTCGCCTTGCAGCGGCGGATGGTTGGGCCGTCCGCCCATGGCCGGATCGCCGCCGCGATTGAGGAACCAGATGCCGCCCCAGTCGGGCAGCGCGTCCAATTCGTGATAGCGGCCCCGGGTGAACCCGGCGCTCTGTTCCGGGGCAATGCCCTCCGGCGGCGGCGATTGCGTGGCCGCCCCCACCGGCGGGGCGTTCTGCGCCTGGGCTGCGCCCACGACCGTGACCAGGCCCAGCGCGACGATACCCGCCAGCGCGCGATTGATGCGTGTCATCTGTGATCCTCTCCCCAACCCGTGACCGGCTTACTGTTGCGGCACGGTGCCCAGCGTGGTGCCATCGGCCTTGCGGACGCCGACATAGCTGCCGCCGCGCGCACCGCTGCGCAAGGGGTGGACCCACAACTGCACCCGGTCGCCCTGGCGCAGGCTGGTGCGGGTCCAGCCTTCCTGGGTCAGGTTGTTGGGGCTGGTCATCTCGATCGACCATTCCTCGGTCTGCCCGCCGGCCGGCACCGTCACGCGGATGAAGGCGTGCGGGTTCTGCCAGCGGAACTGGGTGACCGTGGCCTGCAGCAGCACGGTGCGCTGCATGTCGAACATCGAATAGCTGTGATGTGCCGAGGCGGGAGCCGAAGCGGTCATCGCCAGCGGGGACAGTGCCAGTGCAGCCAGGGCCGCCTTGCCGATCAGTGTCATGGCCATCTCTCCTCAGCCTAGAAGTTCGGAACGTTGATAGGCTGCCCGTTCTTGGGCAGGCCCGAATCCAGCACAGTGCCATCGGCCTTGCGCAGGTCCAGGAACAGGCCGCCATGCTCGCCATTGCGCAACGGGTTCATGCGCAGCGAAATGCGGTCACCCGGGCGCAGCGAGGTGCGGCGCCAGCCCTGGCGGGTCAGGTTGTTGGGACTGTTGAGCTCGATGCTCCAGGTACGGGTGGAGTTGCCGTGCCGCTCCTCCAGCTCGATGAAAGCGTGGGGGTTGGTCCACTGGAACTCGCGAACCGTGCCTTCCACCGTCATGATCTCGCGCTGGTTGAACATCGCAAAACTGTGGTGCGCCACCACGGGTGCCGCCAGTATGGCCGCCGTGCCGGCACCGGCCACAGCCAGCGCCGCCGCCAAAATCCTAGTCATGCTGGGGAATCCCTTCCACATTGCTCTGCCCCCGCTCCTCCGCTTCCGCGCGGCCCAGATCGGTGCCGGGCAGGTTGGCGTTGTAGGCCAGGATGCAGTTGCTTTCGTTGATGTCGGTATAGTCCTGCCGGTTGAACCGCTTGGTGGACTTCCACTCCCCTTCCCACAGCGTGGGATCGGTCATGGTGTATTCCACCTCCATCACGGTGCCGTTTTCCAGCAACCGGATGCGCTCCTCGATCACCGTGTCGAAGCTGATCGGGATGCCGTGGTCGATCCAGTGGTTGTCGGCCTCGAAATAGGTAGTGTGGACCACCAGCGTATCGCCTTCCCAGCGGCCGATGCTCTCGCCGTTGTAGCTGGGAACGATCAGGTTCGAATCCGAATGGCCGCGCCCGTCCAGGAAGATCGTGCGGACCGAGTTGTTGAACCCGCTGATTACGTAGATCGCGGTGGGCAACTGGATGAAGGCGTGCGGCCACACGCGCGTCATCAGCATGGGCATGCCCGGCGGATAGCACTGGCCGATCGCATCGCGATAGGTCTCGCCCCGCGCCTGGGCCTGCGGTGCCTCGATCAGCGCCTGGATGCCTTCCGGGCCGAAGCGCGGATAGGGCGGGCCGAACAGGTAGTGGTTGAAGCCCTGCGACAGGTCGATGAACCAGGTGCCGGTCACGCTGAACGGCGCTTCGGGCCGTGCGGCGTTGAGGTTGGCCGGAGCCAGCGCGCCAAGGTAGCCTGGATGCTTGGGCACCATGTCGTTGAGCCGCTCGGCGCTCAGCGGGGTATATGTGCGAACGACCTCGGGCTGCTGCGGTGTTTCATCCTGCGCTGCCGCGCCGCCGGCCACGGTCGCCACAAGCGCCGCCCCTGCCAGCATTGCGCCACAGCGCGCCATCGATCCAGAGCACAAGCGATTGACCATTGCCGTTCCTATCCCATACCTTTTTGATTATGTCAAATAAGGTGAAGCCAGCCTGAACGGCGCGCCCGCCACGCGAGCGGGCGCGCCGTTCCGGAAATTATCAGAAGTCGTAGCGGAAGGTCAGGCTGACTTCCCGCGGACGGCCCCGCACCACCGCCAGCGCGCTGCGCAGCGGGGCGGCCAGGCCCGTGCCGGCACCCGAGTCCCAGAACCCGCCACCAAACCGCTGGCCATAGGTGGCATAGGCCTTGTTCGCCAGGTTGGTGCCCGCCAGCGTGAAGGTGACCGGATAGTCGTTCAGCGCATACTGGATACGTGCGTTGAGCAGCCCGTACGACGGCAGGGTGTAAGACGAATCGGTACCCAACGAAGGATGTGTCTCCATCTTGCCCAGGTAGGCATAGCTGGCGTTCAGCGTCAGCTCACCGTCCGGCGTATCGGCAATATAGGTCGCGCCAACGTTGAAGGTGGGCGAAGGCGCATCCGGGAACAGGTTCACCGTGCCCGCCGGGGCGTTGATCAGTGTGGGCTTGAAGGCGGCAAAGCTGCCATCGATCAGGAAGTTGTCCGACATCTGGATCTGGGCGTCCAGTTCCACGCCTTCCAGCTTCACGTCACCCTGGTTCTGTACCTGGATCAGGAAGCCCACGGGACACTGGGCACCGCCCGCCGGGATGTTGGCCAGAGCACCGGTGCCGCAGGTTACCTGCACGGCGGCCTGGCGATTGGTGAAATCCATCCGGAAAATGGTCGGGTTCAGGCGCAGCACGCCGTCGAACAGCTCGAGACGCAGGCCCGCTTCGTAATTGATCACCTTTTCGTTGGGGATCGGGTTGATGAGCAGGCTTTGCGCCGCACCGCTATAGTCGATGGGATTGTTCGGCCTTGTGGCATTGGCAGCGTTGTACGAAGTGATCGAGTAGCTGAACGACCCCGCCTTGTAGGCCTTGGACACCGTGGCGTAGGCCATGATCCCGTCAGCCGGGGTAATGTCGACCGTGCCGCGCCAGTCCCAGGCCGAGAAGTTGGCCGAGCTCGAGACATGGGTGCTGGCGGTGCCCGGTACCGGTGTGAAGTCCGGGGTGCCGGGGTTGCCGCCGGGGAAACGCTCCTGCTCATAGCTCTTGCTGTCCCACGCCCGGCGCACGCCGCCGGTCAGATTCACCAGGTCACCGAAGTGCAGCGTGCCGCTGGCAAACAGGCCGTAGGACTTGCTGACCTGGCCGATGTCGGAAACAGCGGTGCGGAACAGGCCGGCATCACCGTTGGGGTTGGACGCAGGGCCGGGGCTCTGCGGCGTGAAGGTGCTGGTGCCGCGCCGGGTGAGGTTCTCACCGGGCGAGAAGGAATCCTCCCAGAAATAGCTGCCGCCGGTCACGAGGTCGAACATGCCGTCGAACAACTCGGCGTTGAGCTGCACTTCCTGGTACAGCACCTCGGAACTCACGTTGTCGGTCCGGCTCTCGGTGCCCAGCACCTGGAAGTCGGTCAGGCCGGTGTGCTTGAGGTGCGAATAGCCGGTGACCGAGGACAGCGTAAGCGTGTCGCTCAGGTCATACGACATGTTCAGGTCAGCCTGAAAGAAATCGTCGTTGCTGAACTGGTTACAGGCCGCATCGTAGTCCGGGTTGAAGTCATCGATGAAACACAGGCTGGAGGCGGTATAGGGATCGCCGGTCACGATGCGCGGATCGTTATAAGCGGCCAGTGGCGCCTGCCCGGCCTTCTTGAAGGCGTCGTTGATCCAGTCGGCATAGTTGCCCTGGATCACGCCTTCGATGCCCGGGCGCATGTCGAACTCGGTCATCACGTAGGGCGTGCCGTTGGCGCGCGATTCGTTGTAGAACATGCCCAGCGTGGCGGTGAAGGCATCGGACGGCTCCCACTTCGCCTGGAAGCGGCCAATGGTATCGCTGCTGGCCCCCAGGTCCTCGGTGCCGCGAGTGACATAACCTTCCTGGTTCAGGTAAGCGCCCTGCATCCGCACCGACAGCGTATCGGTCAGCGGGAAGTTGAGCATGCCGATCAGGTCATGCCGACCGTTGTTGCCCAGCGTCAGCTTGGCATAGCCCTCGAACTCGTTGGTCGGCTGCTGGCTGAACACGCGGATCGCGCCGCCGGTGGAGTTGCGGCCGAACAGGGTGCCCTGCGGCCCGCGCAGCACTTCCACCCGCTCCACGTCCATTACCCGCAGCACGGCGCCTGCCGTACGCGGCATGAACACGCCGTCGATATACAGGCCCACGCCGCGCTCGCCGGTGGCACCGCCGCCGCCGCCGATGCCGCGGATCACGAAGTTGGACGAGTTGTTGCCGCCACCGCGCGTGGGCGTGATCGACAGGTTGGGAGTATAGCGCGCCAAGTCCTGGAGATCCTCGATGCCCTTGGCCTCGATCATCTCGCCGGTCATGGCCACGATCGACAGCGGCGTTTCCTGCAGGTCGGTGGCGCGGCGCTCTGCGGTCACCACGATGGTTCCGCCAAGGCGGCTCTCTTCGCTATCCTCTTCGGTGTCCTGGGCAAACGCGGGTGCCGACAGCGCCATGATCGCGCATGACGTGACGAATGCCGCCCGGCGGCGGTTCCAGATTCCAGCCATTGTATCCTCCCTCATCCCTTCCCGCCCCCTGTTGTCGAAAGCCCTCTCAAGCTTCGTCGGCGGTCTTGGTGGGGCGATGATATTTTTGACTTTCACAAACGCAAGCGAATTGTGTCCGACAAATAGGTGATAACGCTCCCATGTGTTGATTTCGCAACGGTTGAGCGCATTTCCTGCTGTCCTACAGGGACGCAAACACTCCATGCCCGCAGCGACTCAACTGCCAAGGAGTGTTGCCATGGCCCTTCTCGAAGCCCTTATCGGCCCCCTCACCTCGATCATCGACAAGGTCATCCCCGACCGCGAGGCACGCGACCGCGCCAAGCTGGAACTGCTGCAACTGCAGGGCACCCAGGAACTGGAACAGATCCAGACCCAGATGTCCGCCATCATTGCCGAGGCCAACAGCCGCGATCCATGGACCAGCCGCGCACGGCCCAGTTTCCACTATGTGATGTACACCATGCTGCTGTTCGCGCTGCCCATGGGCATCCTCTCCGCCTTCCGCCCGCAGGCAGCGCTGGACATTGCGGCGGGAATCAACGGCTATCTCAATGGCCTGCCCGAGCCGCTCTATGCCCTCTTCGGCACGGGCTACCTCGGCTATACGGCCGCGCGCCAGTGGGGCAAGGTCAGGGGCGTGGACCTGTAAGCCGCGCGGCCAGCCCGGCGCGGTCGAACATGCCGTCCGCGCCGCGCACCACCCATCCCGGCTGCGGCGGCACGCGCCAGGGTTCATAGATCACGATCCCTTCGGACAGCAGGGCCGCCAGGTGGCTGAAGCAGCTTTTCGACATCACCAGCACGTCCGCCTGCACCAGCGCGCGGAACGTGGCTATCGGGTTCCCGTCGCAGGTGATCGCATCGGCCAGGGGGGCCAGCGCCGCCAGGTCTTCCGGCTCACCCTGTGAATAGACGTGAACTTGCGGCCTGATCCCGCGCGCCGCCAGTTCGCCAAGCACCTGCTCCAGCGCGCGGGCAAAAGCCTCCCCATCGGTCCACATGTCGGGCCTGTCGGTCGACACGTCTCCGCGCCGCACATGGACCGCAACGGTCAAGCCACTAGTGGCCGTGGCTGCCTCGCGTGAGCGATAGCGGGCGCGCACCTCGGGCAACACGTCCTTCATCAAGGCAAGAAACGCTGCCGCCTGCCGGTCCCGCTCGGCCTCGGTCGCGGCTCGATCAATGAAGGTATAGTAGGGCGCGAATTCGCCTGCCAGCGGTAACCCCGCCACTTCCAGCAGCGAAAGGCCGGGCGCCGCATCGTCGAGCAGCAGTTCCCACAGGCCGAACACGGCGGGGTCGGCCTTTCTCCCCACCGGCACCTCGCCCGCCCCCAGGTCAAGTTCACGCTCCCAGGCCGCATCGTAATCGCCCGCCGCGCGATCGGCATGGGCCACGCGGGTCTTGGGCGTGTGGCGATAGCGATAGCCATGGCGGCGGCACCAGGCGATGGCGTAGATCGTCATCAGGGCGCGCGATCCGGCCCCCGCGCGCGGGGCGAAGTCTCCCACCGTAACCTGCCGAACCGGACGCAGGCGCAGCAGATGCGGCCAATGCTGCGCCAGCAGACGGCGATAGCGGTGGTGCGATACCTGTCGGCCGGCCACCCGGCGCACCGCGCCTGCTTCCGTGTCGATGGCAACCACCAGCACCATGCGCAGCACGAACAGCAGATACCGCAATTCCCGACTTCCCCGCTCCGCCGCCCGAGCGGAACTCGAGTGCAATATGCCCACCGCCTTGGCAAGGGCGGCCCGGCGGTCTATTCGCCGCCGCCATGACAGCCACTGTATTCGTCCTCAACGGACCTAACCTGAACCTCCTGGGCACGCGCGAGCCGGCGATCTACGGCTCGGCCACGCTAGACGACATTGCCGGTATGCTGGAAGATCGCGGGCGCGAGCTGGGCCTGGTGATCGACATGCGCCAGTCGAACCATGAAGGCCACCTGATCGACTGGATGCACGAAGCCCAGGCCGTTGGCGCCAGGGCAGTGCTGATCAACGCCGGAGCCTATACCCACACCTCGATCGCCCTGCATGACGCAGCCAAGGCGATCACGGTGCCGTGCATCGAGGTGCACCTGTCCGACCCGCTGACGCGCGAGCCCTTCCGCCATGTGTCGTACATCGGCATGGCCTGCGTGGCGGAGTTTCGCGGGCACGGTCCGCAAAGCTATGTGCTGGCGCTGGAGCACGCCGCTACGCTTTGACGTTTGCGTGACACTTGCCTTGCGCCCCCCATGCATCTAGCGGGGGCGATTACAGATAAACGAGCCAAGAGGGTTTGATGGCCGATACCAAGGGTTCCGCCGGTCGCAGCGCCATGAACATCGATGCCAAGCTGGTGCGCGAGCTGGCCGACATGCTGGCCGAAACCGGCCTGACCGAGATTGAGGTCGAGGACGGGGATCGCAAGATCCGCGTTTCGCGCGGGGCCGTGGCCGCCGCTGCCGCTCCCGTGGCGCTTGCCGCACCGGTGGCCGCCGCGCCTGCCGCTGCTGCTGCTGCCGCCCCGGCCCCCGCAGCCGAACCGGCGGTGGACCTGGCCAATGCGGTGAAGAGCCCGATGGTCGGCACCGCCTACCTGCTGCCCGAACCCGGCGCCGCGCCGTTCGTCTCGGTTGGCGATAACGTGAAGAGTGGCCAGACCCTGCTGATCGTGGAAGCGATGAAGGTGATGAACCCGATCACCGCTCCGCGCGATGGCGTGATCAAGCAGGTGCTGATCGAGAACGGCCAGCCGGTCGAATACGACCAGCCGCTGGTCGTCATCGGTTAAGGCGGGCTACCACTCATGGCCATCAACCGCATCCTCATCGCCAATCGCGGCGAGATCGCCTTGCGCATCCACCGCGCGGCGCACGAAATGGGCATCGAGACGGTGGCGGTTCATTCCACCGCCGATGCCGAGGCCATGCATGTGCGCCTGGCCGACCATGCCGTGTGCATCGGCCCGCCGGCCGCGGCTGACAGCTACCTCAACACCGCCGCGATCATTTCCGCCGCCGAGGTGACCGGCGCGGATGCGATCCACCCCGGCTATGGCTTCATGTCGGAGAACGCCCAGTTCGCCGAGATCGTGGAAGCCCACGGCATCACCTGGATCGGCCCCAAGCCCGAACACATCCGCACCATGGGTGACAAGGTGCAGGCCAAGAAGACCGCCGGTGCCCTGGGCCTGCCGCTGGTGCCCGGTTCCGACGGCGCGGTGAGCGACTTCGACGAGATGAAGCGCGTGGCAGCCGAGATCGGCTATCCGGTGCTGGCCAAGGCTGCTGCCGGTGGGGGCGGGCGCGGGATGAAGGTGATTCCATCCGAGGACCAGATGGAACCGCTGGTGAAGCAGGCCATGTCGGAAGCCAAGGCTGCCTTCGGCGACGATACGATGTACCTGGAAAAGTACCTCGGCAATCCGCGCCACATCGAATTCCAGGTATTCGGCGATGGCAACGGCAACGCCATCCACCTGGGCGAGCGTGACTGTTCCTTGCAACGCCGCCACCAGAAGGTGCTGGAAGAAGCCCCCAGCCCCGTCATCACCCCCGAAGAGCGTGACCGGATGGGCGGCATCGTGGCCAAGGCCATGGCCGACATGGGTTATCGCGGGGCGGGCACGATCGAATTCCTGTGGGAAGACGGCAAGTTCTACTTCATCGAGATGAACACCCGCCTGCAGGTGGAGCATCCCGTTACCGAAGCGATCACCGGCATGGACCTGGTGCGCGAACAGATCCGCATTGCCGACGGCAAGCCGCTGAGCGTGACGCAGGAAGACCTGCGCTTCACCGGCCACGCGATCGAATGCCGCATCAACGCGGAAGACCCGTTCACCTTCGCCCCCAGCCCCGGCAAGGTCACCGCCTATCACCCGGCAGGCGGCATGCACGTGCGCGTGGATAGCGGGCTATACGCGGGTTACTCGATCCCGCCGTACTACGATTCGATGATCGCCAAGCTGATCGTCTACGGTCGCACCCGCGAAGGCTGCATCATGCGCCTGAAGCGCGCGCTGGAGGAGATGGTGGTTGAGGGGGTGAAAACCTCGATCCCGCTGCACGCGGAACTGATCCGCCAGCCGGATATCCTCAGCGGCGACTATTCGATCAAGTGGCTGGAGGATTATCTGGCTAAGCGGAACGCGGAGTAGAGCTCGTCATTTCGCCATTGTTCGTCATCCTGAACTTGCTTCAGGATCCATTTCTCGTTCGAAGCAGCGAGCGAAGGCCGGGTGCCAACCTCCCGGTTGGCTTCCCTTGAAAGCAATGGTTTAGGCTCCGCGATTGATCATGAAATAAGTTCAGGATGACGGGAAAAGGTCTGCGACCTTACTGCCCGCCCCCGCTGATCTGCCCATACTCCAGCGCAAAGCTGGGATCGCACTCGTACGGATAAACGTACTGCCCAGGCCGCTTGGTCCAGGTGATGTAGCGCGAACCATCGGTTTCCAGCACGTTGTGGTCGCTGAACCACTGGGTGGCGTGCAGGCGCGCGCCGTCCTCGGCCAGGCGATAGCGTTCCACCATCACGATCTCGTCGGTATGGTCGAGACCGTTGTTGGTAATCGTGCTGGCGGCGATGTTGGTGGTCTCGATCACCAGGTCCTGGCCTTCCCAGTGCCCGCGCGAAAAGCCCATCTTGGTGTGCGGGGCATTCTCCGGCACCGGACGACCATCCATGAAGATCAGCCGGTCCTGGTCGAAGTATTCATAGCGGAACACGATCAACTCGTCAGTCTGGTAGACCTCGAACGGGAACGGGCCCTGCACGGCATAGACGATGGAGGGCGGCAGGCAGACGCGGTTGATCGTCATTTCCTGGCTGGCATCCCAGTTGGCGGCGTGTTCCGCCATCGACGGGGTCAGCACCAGGCCGCCGAATTCGCCGCGCGGGAATTCCGCCGCGCCCACGTCCTCGATCATCACCGCGCCATCTGGGATGGCCTCGATCATGTCGGGTATGCGGATCGTCGTGTCGGCGTTGAAATCCGGGCCCCAGAAGCCGGTGAAATCGGGCACGGCATCCTGCGCAAGCGCAGGCACGGCCATCAACAGCGCCAGCGGCGCCAGCAGCAGGCGCCGCATCTTATTCGTCACCCGTGCTGAAGGGAGCAGAACCGATCAGGCGGTTGTCTGCCGCAGAGCGGGCGCTGCGCAGGCGCATGTAGTTGCGCCCGTCGCGGCTGGGCCAGCCATCCATGATGATGCGATCGCCGGCGTGCAGGCTGCTGCGGTTCCAGCCGCGGCGTTGCAGCACCACGGGGGCATTGGTCTCGGCCCGCCATTCCACGGTCTGCCCGTTAGGCTGGGTCACGTTCATCACCACCAGCGCATGCGGGTTGGTGAAGCGGAAAGAGGTGACGGTGCCTTCCACCCGCACGGTGCGGGTTTCATCGAAGAACACGGCGAACGAATGGTGCGCCCATGCCGCGCCACCGGCAGCAATGGCCGACAGGGCTGCCGCAGCGGCCAGAACCTTGGTTTTCACGACGACTCTCTCCCGAGACTGTTTGTCGGACAAATTATCAACCCGCTGCCATGACTGCAAGCTGAATGGTTGATCAATCAATCGTCAATCGAGCGGCACGCCGGGTTCGTGCTTGGCCGTGCGGATCGTCAGGCTGGTTTTCACGCTGGCAACGTTGGGTGCCGGGGTCAGCTTGCTGGTCAGGAATTCCTGGAAACTCTGCAAGTCGCGGCTGACGATCTTCAGGATGAAGTCGATCTCGCCGTTGAGCATGTGGCACTCGCGCACTTCGGGCAGGCCCTTGATGTGGTTTTCGAAGGCCCGCAGGTCTTCCTCCGCCTGGCTGCGCAGCGATACCATGGCAAAGACGGTGATGGCGAAGCCCAGCTTGGACGGGTCGAGATCGGCGTGATAGCCGCGGATCACCCCCTCTTCCTCCAGCGTGCGGACGCGGCGCAGGCAGGGCGGCGCGGTCAGGCCCACGCGCTTGGCCAGGTCCACGTTGGTCACGCGCCCCTCGTTCTGCAATTCGGCCAGCAGCAGCCTGTCAATCCGGTCCAGCGTCGCCATGAGTCCCCCTTGGCACGCCCCTTTGGATGCGCCGTGGTTCAATGCAGCATTTTGTGAAACGATTTGCACACAATGCAAGCTTTTTCCGCAACAATGTTATCCACGCAGGCAGCGAATTATGGGTTTGCCGCGCCACTGTCCCGCTTTGGTGCGCCGCCTGCGCCGGCCATGTCGCGTGCGGCTGCAATGGCTATGGAATGCTGGCGGGCAGCTGTGCCCGCGCGCCACGCCCAGGGGACCCGGATTCGCCGCCTGCCGATGATGTTCGATGACCGCCTTGCCACTGTGCTGGGATCCCCCGTTGGCGGGGAGACGGCGGCGCGCACGCAGTTCCGGCAGTTGGTCGACCTGCTGGGCACCCCGGGCCGCAACACCGATAGTCCGCTGGAAGCGCGCGCCTGGGCACGGCTGGCCGAACTGGGCGAGCTGATCCCGGCCGAGGAGCGCAGCCGCATCCTGCGCGATCCCGGTCTGCGGCTGCGCGATCCGCGCCTGATCGGCGTGCTGGCGGCGGGCGATGCCAAGCCGGCCGCCGCGGCAATGGCGGTCGCCCGGCTGGACGAGGCGCAGTGGCGCACACTGATCCCCACCCTGCCGGTGATGGCCCGCGGCTTCCTGCGTCACCGGCGCGACCTGCCGCAAGGCACGCGCGAATTGCTGCGCCACCTTGGCGCGGGCGACATGCTGCTGCCGCAGCCGGAGGGAGCGACCGCCCCTTCCCCTCTCGCTCCGGCTCCGCCTCCGCCGGGCACCGTTCCCGAGCGCGACTCCATCCGCGCGCTGCTGCGCCGGATCGAGGCCTTCCGCGAAGGCCGCCGCCCCGATGCCGCCGCCGGTCCGCTCGATCCGCGCCTGCCGCTGGGTGACGTGGCCGAGGACGAGGCCGCCCCCGCGCCGCCCGCCCAATTCGCCTTTACTGCCGACGAAACGGGCCGCATCGGCTGGACGGACGATGCCGTGGCTCCCTTGCTGTGCGGCCTGCGGCTCGGCCCCGCTGGTCCCGGATCGGTCGCAGCGCTAGAGGACCGCGCCGTGCGGGCCATGCAGGGCCGCCAGCCGCTGCATGGGGCCGCGCTGGCGATCGATGCCGCCCCGGCCATTACGGGTGACTGGCGGGTGGATGCCGAGCCCGTCTTTGCCCCTGGCGGTGCCTTCACCGGATGGCGCGGGCGCTTGCGGCGGCCCGTGTTCCTGCCCGCCCCCGAAGCGCCCCCTGCTCCCACCGATACCCCGCAGGACCGGATGCGCCAGGTGCTGCACGAGTTGCGCACGCCGGTGAACGCCATCCAGGGCTTTGCCGAGATCATCCAGCAGCAACTGTTCGGCCCCGCGCCCAACGAATACCGTGCCCACGCCGCCGCCATCGCGGTGGATGCCGCCAAGCTGCTGGCAGGGTTCGACGAGATCGACCGTCTGTCGAAGCTGGAAGCGGGCGCGCTCGAGCTGGACCAGGGCGAGGCGGACCTGCGCGAGGTGGTGGAGCTGACCGTGCGCCGGATGGAAGGCGTGCTGCGCTCGCGCGGGGCGGGCTTTGCCGTGCAGGGCGCGGAGGAGCGCCTGCCAACGACCCTCGACCGCCCCGAGCTGATGGTGCTGGTATGGCGCGTGCTGGCCAGCCTGGCAGGGGCGCTGGCCCCGTCGGAAGTGCTGGGCGCGGAGCTATCCATCGACGATAGCCAGGCCTCGCTGGCGGTGGACCTGCCCGGCTCGATCGCCCGCGCGGCAGACCCCTTTGCCCTGCCCCTGGCGGAGCAGCGCCCGGTGCTGTCTGCGGGCATGTTCGGCCCCGGCTTCACCTTCCGGCTGGCCCGCGCCGAGGCCGAGGCGGCTGGCGGCACCCTGGCCTTCGCGGATGATACGGTGACCTTGCGCCTGCCGCTCTTGACCGGTTGTTAAGCCAACCATAGCAAAGAGGCTTGGTTATGAAGCCGGCAGGACAGGGGGTGTCTGCCGGCCATGCCGGAGCCTGGATCCACTCCCTTGCGCAGCCTGATTGCTCCTCCCCCGTCTTCTGCACGGGCGCGTTTTGCCGATGGTTTCGGCACGCGCTTCATCGTGTCCATCGACGCCGAGGAAGAGTTCGACTGGACCGCTCCCCTTGCGCGCGAGAACCAGGGGCTGGCGCACCTGACCAGCATCGCCCGCTTCCAACAGTTCTGCGAAGGCGAAGGCGTGGTGCCGCTGTGGCTGGTCGACTGGCCGGTCGCGAAGGCCACCCTGGCGGCGGAAATCCTGCGCCCGGCGGTTACGGCCGGCAGGGCCGAGGTCGGCCTGCAACTGCACCCCTGGGTCAACCCCCCGTTCGACGAGGAGGTGACACCGCACAACTCGTTCGTCGGCAACCTGCCGCCCGAGCTGGAAGCCGCCAAGCTGGCCGCGCTCAGCGCCCAGATCGAGACTGCCTTCGGCACCCACCCGGTGATCTACCGCGCGGGCCGCTATGGCCTGGGGCCCAACACGGCCCGGATCCTGCACGAACAGGGGGTGGCGATCGACACCTCGGTGCGTCCGCTGTTCGACTATGCCAGCGGCGGCGGGCCGGACTATCGCGGCTTCCCGCTGCATCCCTATTGGCTGGATGATGCGCAGACCCTGCTGGAACTGCCGCTGACGACCAGTTACTGGGGCATGTTGCGGCGGCAGGGCGATGCAATCTTCCCGCGCCTGTGGCGGATGCCCATGATGCGCGGCGTGCTGGCCCGGCTGGGCCTGCTGGAACGCATCCCGCTGACGCCCGAGGGGATCAGCGTGGACGAGGCGATCCGCGGGATCGACATGGCGCTGGACGATGGCCTGCCGCTGCTGATGTTCTCGTTCCACTCGCCCTCGCTGCACCCGGGACACACCCCCTATGTGCGCGACGAGCGGGACCTGGATGCCCTGTACGACTGGTTCCGGCGGGTCTTCGCCTACCTGGAACGGCGCGGCGTGCAGCCAACCACTGTCTCCGGCGTGATGAACAACGTCGTGCGCGCCTGAAACTCCTGCGGCCTCCCTTGCCAGAAATGGCGGCGGCGGCTAGGTCCGCCCGCGCGGGGCGGGGCCTGTAGCTCAGCGGTTAGAGCTGGCCGCTCATAACGGCTAGGTCGCGGGTTCGAATCCTGCCGGGCCCACCACGCACTGGTCCAGGGTTCGGCCATCAGGGTCGGGGAGTAGCGCAGCCTGGTAGCGCATCTGCTTTGGGAGCAGAGGGTCGCAGGTTCGAATCCTGTCTCCCCGACCAGTTTTCCGTGACAGCACCATCCGGGGGATGGTCCTGGCCGGAAAACTCCCAAGCGGAGCGCGGGAGGGGTCCGGTTTACGCACCCCGCCCTTTCAATGCCCCATATACCGCCCCGGCTTGTGATAGGCGACCAGCACCAGGTTGATCGCCAGCGTGCTCAGCACCGACCACCCCCATTGCGCCCAACTCAGCGTAAACCAGGCGGCCAGCAGCACGGCCCCGTCCAGCACCATGTGCAGCCGGCCCACGCTGCCGCCGCGGCGCTTTTCCACCCACAGGGCCACGATGTTGACCCCGCCCACCCCGGTGTTGTGGCGGATCAGCGCCAGGATGCCCACGCCCATGGCCGTGCCCCCCGCCAGTGCGGCAAAGGCGGGGTGGACGAAGGTGATAGCCACCGACACTTGCGCCAGCGCGGTCAGCGCGAAGATCAGCCCGATCGCCAGCGTGGTCCTGATCGCAAAGCCCCGCCCCAGCGTGGCCATAGCCAGCAGCAGGAAAGGCACGTTCAGCGCAAAGAACAGCAGCCCCACCCCCAGCGGCACGTGGTAGGAGATGAGCAGCGCCACCCCGGCAATACCGGCCGTCACGATCCCCGCGCTCTTCATCAGCAGCAGGCCCAGCGCAAGCAGGGTGCAGCCCGACAGCATGGCGTAGACATCCTCCAGCAACGTATGCTCGGACGGATCGCGCAAGGGATGGCGCGGGGACGGCGCAACAGGTTTCATGTGTAACGGGTAGGCGCAAGCCCGCCGCCCCGCAAGAACCTTGCCCTGCCCCGCCCGCTCCCCTATCTGCGCGGGCAAATCCAATCTCTCCAGATACCCACGAAGGACGCAGCATGGCCGCCCAGTACGCCTATGTCATGAAAGGCATGACCAAGACTTTCCCCGGCGCGAACAAGCCGGTGCTGTCGAACATCAACCTGCAGTTCTACCAGGGCGCCAAGATCGGCATCGTCGGCCCCAACGGCGCGGGCAAGTCCACCCTGATCAAGATCATGGCCGGGATCGACAAGGACTTCACCGGTGAAGCCTGGCCGGGCGAGAACATCACCGTGGGCTACCTTGAGCAGGAGCCGGAACTGGACCCCAGCAAGACCGTGCTGGAAAACGTCAAGGACGGCGCGCGCCACATCGCCGACATGGTCGACCGGTTCAACGCCATCGGCATGGAAATGGCCGAGGAAGACGCCGACTTCGACAAGCTGGGCGCCGAGATGAGCGAACTGCAGGACAAGATCGACGCGGTTGATGGCTGGACGCTGGACAACCAGCTGGAAGTGGCGATGGAAGCCCTGCGCTGCCCGCCGGGCGACATGGGCGTGGAAAGCCTGTCCGGCGGTGAAAAGCGCCGCGTGGCCCTCACCCGCCTGCTGATCCAGAAGCCCTCCATCCTGCTGCTGGACGAACCGACCAACCACCTTGACGCCGAGTCAGTCCAGTGGCTGGAGAACCACCTGAAGGAATATGCCGGCGCGGTGCTGATGATCACCCACGACCGCTATTTCCTGGATAACGTGGTGGAATGGATCCTGGAGCTCGATCGCGGGTCCTACTATCCGTATGAGGGCAACTACTCTACCTACCTGGAAAAGAAGGCCAAGCGGCTGGAGCAGGAAAGCCGCGAGGAGAGCGGCAAGCAGAAGGCCCTGCAGCGCGAGCTGGAATGGATCCGGCAGACCCCGGCCGCCCGCCAGACCAAGAGCAAGGCGCGTATCCGCAAGTTCGAGGAGCTGCAGAACAGCCAGGACAACCGCCAGGTGGGCAAGGCGCAGATCGTCATCCAGGTGCCCGAGCGGCTGGGCGGCAAGGTGATCGAGGCCAAGAACATCTCCAAGGCCTATGGCGACAAGCTGCTGTTCGAGAACCTCTCGTTCATGCTGCCGCCGGGCGGCATCGTGGGCGTGATCGGGCCGAACGGCGCGGGCAAGTCCACCCTGTTCAAGATCATTACGGGCAAGGAGCAGCCCGACAGCGGCACCATCGAGATCGGCTCCACAGTCCACCTGGGCTATGTCGACCAGAGCCGCGACCACCTGAACCCCGCCAACAACGTGTGGCAGGAAATCAGCGACGGGCTGGATTACATGAAGGTCAACGGCCAGGACATGAGCACGCGCGCTTACGTCGGCGCGTTCAACTTCAAGGGCCAGGACCAGCAGAAGAACGTGGGCAAGCTGTCAGGCGGTGAGCGCAACCGCGTGCACATGGCCAAGATGCTGAAGCAGGGCGGCAACGTGCTGCTGCTGGACGAACCGACCAACGACCTTGACGTGGAAACCCTGGCCGCGCTGGAAGACGCCATCGAGAACTTCGCCGGCTGCGCCGTGGTCATCAGCCACGACCGCTTCTTCCTGGATCGCCTGGCCACCCACATCCTGGCCTTCGAGGGCGACAGCCACGTGGAGTGGTTCGAAGGCAACTTCGCGGCCTACGAGGAAGACAAGCGCCGCCGCCTGGGCGATGCGGCTGACCGGCCGACGCGGTTGGCTTACAAGAAGCTGACGCGGTAATATCGAACATCCTCGTCACCCCGGACTTGATCCGGGGTCCAGTTTCCTTCGCAAGATTGCAAGGAACCTGCGGGACTGCGGGTTTGGCACGGGATGAGGTGGTTCCATTCACCCGGCCCGTTCCAAACCTGAACGTTAAGCCAGCAGGCCTATTCAGTTAACGGACAGCCCGAATCGCCTAGACGCACTCCACACACAACGCACCGCACCACTCGGCGGGGCACTTGGAGGGTGACTACAGTGACGTTCAAATCTTTGCTCAAGTCGGGTGGACTGGCTGCTCTGGCGATTGCCATGGCGGCTCCCGCCCTTTCCGTCGAAGTCGCGGCGCAGGAGCGTCCGCAGCGCGGCAACTGGCGCGGGGGCGATAATGCCCAGGCCCAGCAGCAGGGCGGCGGCGCCCGGCAGGCGATGCGCGAACACCGGCAGGAACAGCGTCAGGCGCGGCAGGAGCAGCGCCAGGAACAACGCCAGGTCCAGCAGCAGCAGCGGCAGGTGCCCCAGCAGCGCGCTCCGCAACAGCAGGCTCCGCAGCAGGCGCAGGCCCCGCAGGGTGGCTGGCAGCGTGGCGGCGACCAGGGCCGGCGGGGTGACTGGAACCGCGGCGGCGACAATAACGGCCAGCGCTGGCAGGGCCAGAACCGCGCCGAACAGAACCGCGCCCAACAGAACCGGCCGGACCGCTCCGAAGGCGTCTACAACCGCCAAATCGACCGCAACCGCGACCGTTCGGGCGAGCGCGTGGTCGGCACCAACCCGCCGCAGCAGCGCGACTGGAACCGCGATGGCAATCGCGACACCAACCGCGATGGCCGCGACTGGAACCGTGACGGGCGTGATCGCAACTGGTCCGGCAACAACAACCGCGACTGGAACCGTGACCGCAACTGGCAGGGCAACCGCGACCGCGACTATCGCGACAACGACCGCAACCGCGACTATCGCGACCGGGACCGCAACGGTTCCTACCGCGACGGCTATCGTGATGCGCGCCGCGACCATCGCCAGTGGGACCGTCGCTGGCGCGACAACAACCGGTACAACTGGAACAGCTACCGCTATTCCAACCGGCACATCTATACGCCGGGCCGGTATTACGCGCCCTATCGCAACTACAGCTATCGCCGCCTGAGCATCGGGTTCTACCTCGACAACCTGTTCTTCGGCAGCCGCTACTGGATCAACGACCCGTGGCAGTATCGCCTGCCCCCGGTCTACGGCGACTATCGCTGGGTCCGCTACTACGACGACGTGCTGCTGGTAGACATGTACAGCGGCGAAGTGGTCGACGTGATCTACGACTTCTTCTGGTAACCAGCCTTTCGGCTCGGGTTGCCGGAAGAGTGGCCGGCAACTTGGGAGTCCCCGCCCTTCCCTGAGGGCGGGGGCTTTCCCGCGTCTGTGGCTTGCCTATGCCCCGCGCGGCCATTTATGGTGCGCGCGCATGACACCCGAAGTCGCCACCGAATTCCGCAAGGACCAGCCGATCCTGCGCGCCATGGGCCAGCGCGTGCGCGAGCGGCTGGCGGCCAACCCCGCCGTGTGGCGCGCGCCCACCGACAAGGCCGAACTTTACGCCGTGGCCGACTTCATCAGCGCGGATGAATGCGCCCGCCTGATCGCCATGATCGACGAGGTGGCGAAGCCCTCCACCGTGTTCGACATGACCTATGCCGATGGCTACCGCACCAGCTTTTCGGGCGATGTCGATCCGCACGACCCTTTCGTGAAAAAGATCGAGCGGCGGCTGGATGACCTGCTGGGCGTGGAGCCGAGCTGGGGCGAGACCGTGCAGGGCCAGCGCTATGCCCCCGGCCAGCAGTTCAAGGCCCATCACGACTGGTTCCATCCCAACACCAGCTATTGGGACCGCGAGACCGAAAAGGGCGGCCAGCGGGCCTGGACGGCGATGATCTACCTCAACAACGTTGAAGCCGGCGGCACCACCGACTTCAACGAGCTGAACATGTCGATCGAGCCCAAGCAGGGCGTGCTGCTGCTGTGGAACAACGTGGACGAAAACGGGCTGCCCAACCGGGCCACGCTGCATGCGGGAACGCCGGTGGTCAGCGGGGTGAAATACGTCGCCACCAAGTGGTACCGCGCAAGACCATGGCTATAGGGCCGTGGATATAGCCTAACTTTCCCCCTCGAATGGCAATTGCTTCGCCGCCATCCGCACTTCAGCCGCCATCCGGTCGATCTTGCGGGCCAGCCGCAGGATTTCCAGCTGGGTGCGAAGGTTCACCTCGTAATCGTGGCGCGCGGTGATGCGGTCCTTCGTGGCCTGGCGGTTCTGGCTCATCAGGATGATCGGTGCCTGCACCGCCGCCAGCGTGGACAGCATCAGGTTGAGGAAGATGTAGGGATAGGCATCGAAGGGCCGCAGCCCCACCGCCTCCAGCACCCGGCTGTTGAGCAGCATCCAGCCCAGCAGCACCACGGCAAAGGCGATGATGAAGGCCCAGCTACCGCCCACGGCCGCCACCCGGTCGGCCATCCGGTCACCGAAGGTGTTGTGCAGTTGCACCAGTTCGTCGGCATCGGGCTGGGTATAGGTGCCGGTGGCCACCCGCTCCAGCACGCGCTGCTCGTCGGCCTCCAGCTCGTCGTATTCGCGGCCGAGCAGGTCCAGCGCCAACTGGTGCGCGTCGGTCTCCTGCGTCATGCCATACTCCTCATTGGGCCAGCGCCTCGGCAATCAGGCGGCGGCTGTTGGCTACACCGTATAGCGCGATGAAGCTGCCCATGCGCGGGCCCTGCTCGCTGCCCAGCAGCGTCTCGTATAGCGCCTTGAACCAGTCGCGCAGCGTCTCGAAGCCGTAATCCGGATTCTTGCCGATTTCATAGACCGCGTTCTGCAGGTCTTCCGCCGGGGTGTCCTCGGCCACGGTGGCGAGGTGCGCGTCGAGCGCACGCAGGGCCGCCGCCTCGCCCGCCGTGGGCGCGCGGCGCTTCAGGTGCGGGGCCACGAAATCGCGGTTGTAGGCCAGCGCCTTTTCCACCAGCCGGAACAGGTCCGGGTGATCGTCGGGCACGGCATCGCCGATGTAGTTGCCGAGATAGTTCCAGACCTGCTGGTGCGTTGCCCCCGCCCCCAGCACGCCCACCAGGTTGAGCAGCAGGCCGAAGCTGACCGGAAGGCTGTCACCCGCGCCATCATCGTTGCCCATCGCGTGCAGCAGGTGCCAGGCGGGGTTGCCCAGCCGCTTGTCCCACTCCTGCCCGGGGATCGCCGCGCGGAACTGCCAGTATTCGTCCACCGCGCGCGGGATCACGCCGACGTGGAGCGACTTGGCGCTCTTGGGATTGGCATAGATGTAGTGGCCCAGGCTCTCCTCGCTGCCATAGGTCAGCCATTCCTCGATGCTGAGGCCGTTGCCCTTGGACTTGGAGATCTTCTCGCCGTTGGCATCCAGGAACAGCTCGTAGATCATGCCTTCGGGCTTGCGGCCGCCCAGCACCTGCACGATGCGGCCCGACTGGGTGACGCTGTCGGTCAGGTCCTTGCCGCACATCTCGTAGTCCACGCCCAGCGCATACCAGCGCATGGCCCAGTCCACCTTCCATTGCAGTTTGGCATTGCCGCCCAGGATCGACTGTTCGACCACTTCGCCGGTTTCATCGGTAAAGCGGACCAGACCGGCTTCGGCATCGACCACCTCAACCGGCACCTGCAACACCACGCCGCTGGTGGGGCTGACGGGCAGGACGGGGGAATAGGTCGCCTGCCGCTCCGCCCGCAGGGTGGGCAGCATGATGTCCATGATGGCATCGTACTTGCGCAGCACCTGCTTGAGCGCCTCGTCGAAGGCGCCGGAATTGTACCGGTCACTGGCGGAAACGAACTCGTACTCGAAGCCGAAACTGTCGAGGAAGGCGCGCAGGCGGGCGTTGTTGTGGTGGGCAAAGCTCTCGTGCGTGCCAAAGGGATCGGGAATGCGCGTCAGCGGCTTGCCCAGGTGGCTGGCCAGCAGGTCCCGGTTGGGCACGTTGTCCGGCACCTTGCGCAGGCCGTCCATATCGTCGCTGAAAGCCACCAGCCGCGTGGGTGCGGGCGCTCCGCCCTCCGCCGCCACGATCTCGTAGGCACGGCGGACCAGCGTGGTGCGCAGCACTTCCTGGAAGGTGCCGATGTGCGGCAGGCCAGAAGGACCGTAGCCGGTCTCGAACAGCACCGGCGCGCCGCCCGGCTTGGAACCATTGAACCGCTTGGCGAGTTTCATGGCTTCCTGGAATGGCCATGCCCTGGACACGCGGGCGGCGGAGATCAGCGCTTCTTCGAACATGGCCAGCGCCTTTGCGCAAAGACACGCGTTGCGCAAGCGAGAAGCCCGCAGCACCCGGAGTAGCCGATTGCCCTATCTCGATACCCTGAACAACCAGTGGCTTGCCATGACCCGCGGAATCGTGGCCAGCCTGCCCAATATCACCATGGCGCTGGTAGTGGTCCTGCTCACCTGGTTCGTCGCCCGGTATGCCGTGCGCATTGCTGACTGGCTGACCGGCAAATCCACCCTCAGGGCCGACCTGCAGAACCTGATCGAGACCGTGGTGCGCGTGGGCATCTGGGTGGTGGGCCTGCTGCTGGCCGCCACCGTGGCCATTCCCGGCTTTACCCCCGGCAGCATGATCGCCGGCCTGGGCATCGGCGCGCTGGCAATCGGCTTTGCCTTCCAGGATATCTTCGAGAACTTCCTGGCCGGCGTGCTGATCATGGTGCGCGACAAGATGAACATCGGCGATGCGATCGAGGCTGATGGCATATCGGGCACGGTGGAGAAGATAACCCTGCGCGAAACCCACGTGCGGCAGTTTTCCAACGAGCTGGTGATCGTGCCCAATTCCCAGCTTTTCAAGAACCGCGTGACCGTGCTGACCGATGCCATCGTGCGGCGCGACGAGGTGCTGGTCGGGGTCGATTACGAGGCGGATTTCGATGCCGCGCTGGCCGCAGTGAAGCGCGGCATGGCCAAGGTGGAAGGGCTCGATCCGGCCCGCGAACCGGCGGCCTATGTGCGCGAATTCGGGGCCAGTTCGATCGACATCCTGGCCCAGTGGTGGGTGCTGTCCGGCAGCCATGACATGCGCGTGGTCCGCACCGAAGTGATGAAGGGCATCAAGCGCGAACTGGACGCCGCCGGTATCGGCATCCCCTATCCCCACGTCACCCAGACCTTTGCCGATGCCGTGCCGCTGCGCACCGTGGCCGAGGCGGCATGACAATCTGCGACATTTAGCCGGTTGGCGACCTTCCCCCGCTGTGGCAGCAAGCTGGCGAGAAAAGGGGAGAGATAGCATGATGGTCCACCGTTCCGGCCTGGCGAAAGCGGGCCTGGTCAGCCTTGGCGCGCTGGCGCTTGCCTCGTGCTCCACCACGCAGGGCAGCGAGACCGCCAGCCTCACCGCCACGGCGCAGCAGTGCGCCGCCTTCGATGCCTCCGTGCTGGGCGCGGCCAATGCCACCACCAGCTGGGTGCCGGCCGCGGCCAACCTGCCCGCCTTCTGCGAGGTATCGGGCACGCTGACCCCGGTGGCCGGCTCCACCATCGGCGTGGTCTATCGCCTGCCGGCGCAGTGGAACGGCAAGGTGCTGGGCATTGGCGGCGGCGGCTGGGCGGGCAACGTCACCCTTGCCGCCGCCAGCGAGGGGCTGGCCAAGGGCTATGCCACCATGCAGACCGACGGCGGCAATGCCGGCACCGATGTGTGGGCCAATTCCTGGGTGGCCGAGCGGCCCGAAAGCGCGATCGACTTCAGCCACCGCGCCATCCACCTGATGACCGATCGCGGCAAGCGGGTGGCCGCATCATTCTATGGCCGCCCGCACAGCCGCGCCTATTACAACGGCTGTTCCACCGGCGGGCGCATGGGGCTGATGGAAGCCCAGCGCTATCCGGCGGATTATGACGCGATCATCGCGGGCGCGCCGGTCTATACCCTGCAGACGCAGACCAGCGCGGTGTTCCGCAATCAGGCCTTTGCCGCACAGAACGGGGCCGGGGCCTTCACGCCCGAAGACCTGCAACTGGTGCAGAGCGCGGTGCTTGCCCGCTGCGATGCGAAGGACGGGGTGGCCGATGGCATCGTGAACGATCCCGCCTCGTGCGACTTCCAGCCCCGCAGCCTGCAGTGCACCGGGGGAAAGACCGCCACCTGCCTGGCCCCGGCACAGGTCACCGCGCTGCAAGCCGTCTATTCCGGCCGCCGGGCCAGCGATGGAAGCTGGATGATGCTGCCGATGCACCGCGGGGGCGAGGCAAGCTGGTCGTTCTTCGTGGGCACCAACGGTTCCGGGGCCGATCCGTCGCGTGGCGGCGGCCTGGGCGGGGTCTACCCCATCGCCAACCCCGGCGTGGAATGGAACATGCTGGGCATGACGGATGCCGATTACCTGCGCGTCCGCTCCAGCCCCTTTGCGGCACTGTACGAGGCGAAGAACCCGGACCTCAGCGCCTTCTTCGCGCGCGGCGGCAAGCTGATGCTGTGGCATGGCGAAAGCGATCCCGGCCCCAGCCCGGTGGCCACGCTGGACTATGTGCAGGCGGTGCAGGCGCGCAACCCGCGCGCGGCGCAGCAGATGCGCTATTACACCCTGCCCGGTGTGGGCCACTGTCGCGGCGGCCCGGGGGCCGATGCGGTCGATTACCTGGCGGCGATGGATGCCTGGGTGGAAACCGACACCCCGCCCGCCACGCTGGTGGGGCGCAACGGGCAAAGCGGCATAGTGCGCCCGCACTGCGCCTATCCCGGCGTGGCGCGGTTCAGCGGCAGCGGCGACGCCAACGATCCGGCCAACTGGACCTGCGTTGCGCGGGGAGCGTAAAGGCGGATCCTGGATACAGTGAAGGGGCGGCCTCCTTTCGGAGGTCCGCCCCTTCCCCACCGTGCGACCCTGAAGGGGAAGTTCAATAACCCTTTAGGCTGCGGCGGGACGGCGCGGAGCGAGCTCCGGCCAATTCATCGGATACTGGCTGAGGTCGATCCGCGACTTGCCACCCGGGAAGCTGCGGCCGATCGACTGCTCGATCAGCTTGGCGCGGTGCAGGCGGGCCTTGTGGCTGCGGAATGGGTTCGCCCGGTCCGGCCGGGCGGCAGCCAGCCGCTCGATCAGCGCGCGGCGTTCCTGCGGCGTGGCCAGGCGCTCACGGGGCAACGCCACGGCGGCACCGGAATTGGCCAGCAGGGCATCGGCACGCGAGGGACCACGGGTGGTCGTGGGCTCGGGGAAGTTGCGCGCCATGGCCGGTGCCGCGCCCGCTGCGACCGGAGTGGCATCGACCACCCGCGCCTGGACCGGCGCCGGCGCGAAGGTGCCCCTGGCTTCGGTCAGCGACACGTCGCGGGCGGGCGGCGTGGTGGGCGTCACCACGGTCAACGGAGCGGCAGCGCGCACGGGTGCGGTATTCAGCGGGCGACCATCGGCATCGACCGTAGGCCTCTCGATGCGAACGTCGCGCAGGTCATGCACCTTGCGGCGGCGACTGATGGCAACGCCGGCCACACCGGCAAGACCTGCCAGCGCCAGCGCGGAAAGCAGCGCGCCGATCCACATTGCAGCCTCTCCCGCGTCGCCATCGGTCTGCGCGGCGGGCTGGCTGGCGGCGGGGAGCGGCAGAGGTTCGGGGACCGGAACCACCGTCGTAGTCACGGGTGCGACCGGATCGGCCGCGGGCGCAGCAAGGGGAGCGGCAGTAAGCGGGGCGGCGGCGCGGGCGGCTTCGTTCGCAGGTGCCTGGCGCGCGGCGGCTGGCTGGCGGGTGGTCGTGGCGGTGTTGGCCGGGGCGGCATCGGCATCGGCCGCACCAGAGGCGGCAGCCGAAGTCGGGGCAACCGGCACGGCCTGCACCACCGGACGGCTTACCGTGGGTGCGCCTGTCGTCGGTGAAGCGGTAGTCCCGGCAGGAGCCTGGACCGGCGATTGCATCACCGGCACTGTCGGAATGGGGATCGTCCCCACCGGAGCGGCCGGGGCCGGCACCGTCGCCGGACTGGCCTGCCCGATCGGGGTAGCCGGATCGGCGACCTGTGCGAAGGCAGCGGGAGCCAGGGCGGAAGTTGAAGCCAGGACCAGAACAGCGGCAATCGCTGTCGAGGCCGAACGAGCGAGGTGAGGGTTGGTCTGCATAGTACGGAATCAATGCGCCGTCCCCGCGCCGGGTTCCGTGAACCGGCGTTCAGCAAGCTGATAGAATTCTGAAATACCTACGAATTTCTGGAGTGTGGCGCGGCAGGCCGCCGTTGCTGCACGATGACCGGAGGGCCATTACGCACAAATCCCCGCCAATCCGGGCACCCTTGCGTTTACTTTTCGTTCCGCCAGCGGCATGCACCGGGGGCAATGGATTCCGTGCCTCTCCCCGCGCTTCATGCCAGCCATGCCGGATGCTGGCTGCGCTCTGCCCCAGGGCCAACGGGCGCGCAGACCCGCGGCCTGGGCAAGGGGGAGGCGGTGATGGCTGCCGCCGATACCCCGCTGCTGCTGCTGAACGCCCCGCTGGTGGCCACGCGGCTGGGCTATCCGGATCTTTCCGGGCTGGACCTGCTGGAGCTGTTCGCCTTCGTCCACCCGGCCCGTTTCTGCGTGCCCACCCCGCACGGCCTGGCCGATGCGCTGGGCCTGCCGCAACCGGGGGACGATGCCGATGTGTCGCGCCTGTTGCAGCAGGCTGCCGGTGCCCTGCTCGCCCGGTGCGAGAGCGATGACTGGGCCGAGCGCGAAGGCGCCTGGTCCAGCCTGCAATCGCTCGCCCGCCTGCGCTGGCCCTGGGCCCCGGTGATCGCCCCGCACTTGCGCCAGCCGGAACGGGCGGAGCGCTGGCTGTTCGCCCGCCTGCCCGAGTGGGAGGAAGCGCCCGAACGGCCCCAGCCCGCGCAGGTGACGCTGGATCCCGCAGCGGTCGAGCAGCGGCTGGAGAGCCTCACCGGTAGCGGCGCGGAACAGCGCCCCGGGCAGCGCGCCTATACCCGCGAGGCCGCGCGCGTGTTCGCCCCCCGCCCTCGCGCCGATGCCCCGCACATGCTGCTGGCCCAGGCCGGCACCGGCATCGGCAAGACGCTGGGCTACCTCGCCCCCGCCTCGCTGTGGGCGGAACAGACGGGCGGCACCGTCTGGGTGTCCACCTATACCAAGAACCTCCAGCGCCAGCTCCGCACCGAAAGCGCCCGCGCCTGGCCGGAACGGCGGGCCGATGGCAGCCGCCCGGTGGTGATCCGCAAGGGGCGCGAGAACTACCTCTGCCTGCTCAACCTGGAAGATGCCCTGCAGGGCGGCTTCGGCGGGCGGGCAGCGGTGCTGGCGCAACTGGTGGCGCGCTGGGCCGCCTACAGCCGCGATGGCGACATGATCGGCGGTGACCTGCCCGGCTGGCTGGGCACGCTATTCCGCAACCGCGCGATCCGCAGCCTCACCGACCAGCGCGGCGAGTGCATCTATGCCGGCTGCCCGCACTACCGGAAGTGCTTTATCGAGCGCGCCGCGCGGGCCAGCGTCCAGGCGGACCTGGTGATCGCCAACCACGCCCTGGTGATGGTCAACGCCGCGCGCGGGCGCGACCATGCCCAGCGCCCCACCCGCATCGTGTTCGATGAAGGGCATCACGTGTTCGATGCCGCCGATTCCACCTTCGCCGCCGCGCTGACCGGCATGGAGACGATGGAACTGAAGCGCTGGCTGCTGGGGCCGGAGCGCGGATTGAAGGGCCGCCGCCGGGGTCTTGCCGCGCGACTGGCAGACGTTGCCAGCTATGACGAGGCGGGCGGGCGCGCCGTGGCCGCCGCCTGCGATGCGGCCGAGGCCCTGCCCGCCTCCGGCTGGCTGCAACGGCTGGCGGAAGGCCAGCCCAGCGGCCCGCTGGAACACCTGTTCGCGGCCCTGCGAGCCACGACATACGCGCGTGATGAGAGTGGCGGCCAGGATGCCGGTTATGGCATCGAGACCGAGGCCGCGCAGCTTGATGGGCCGGTGGTCCAGCTTGCCGGGGAAGCCGCGGCGGCGCTGGCCGCCATTCGCCAGCCGCTGATCCGCCTGGGCCTGCGGCTGGAGGCGATCATGGCCGAAGCGCCCGACTGGCTGGACGGCCAGGGCCGCGCGCGGATCGAAGGGGCGCGCCATTCGCTCACCTGGCGGATCGACATGCTGGCGGCGTGGGAAGCCATGCTGGACCGGCTGGGCGGCCCCACGGACCCCGATTTCGTGGACTGGCTGGCGGTCGACCGCTCGGACGCGCGCGAATACGATGTGGGCCTGCACCGCCGCTACCTCGATCCCATGCGCCCTTTCGCGCGCACCGTGCTGGCCGGCACGCACGGGGTGATGCTGACCAGCGCCACCCTGACCGATCGCGGTGGCGAAGGCGATGGCTGGGCCAGCGCGGTGGCTCGCTCCGGCGCGCCGTGGCTGGACCTGGTGCCGATGCAGACCGAGGCGGAAAGCCCGTTCGACTATGCAAGCCGCGCCGAGGTGCTGATCATCACCGATGTGCCCAAGGGGGACCTGGCGGCGCTGGCCGGGGCCTATGCCCGCATCATCGAGGCCAGCGGCGGCGGTGTGCTGGGCCTGTTCACCGCCATCCGACGCCTGCGCGCGGTCCACGGCCGGATCGCCGACCGGCTCGCCCGCGCCGGCCTGCCGCTCTATGCCCAGCATGTCGACCCGATCGACACCGGCACGCTGGTGGACATCTTCCGCGACGATCCCAAGGCCAGCCTGCTGGGCACCGATGCCCTGCGTGACGGGGTGGACGTGCCGGGCGAGAGCTTGCGCTGCGTGGTGCTGGAACAGGTGCCCTGGCCCAAGCCGTCGATCCTCCACCGCGCCCGCCGCGCCGCGCAAGGGGGCTCGGCCCACGATGACCGGATCATCCGCGCGCGGCTGGCGCAGGCCTTCGGGCGGCTGATCCGCAGCAAGGACGACAGGGGCCATTTCATCGTCCTCTCGCCCGCCTTCCCCAGCCGCCTGGCCAGCGCCTTTCCACCTGGCACACCGGTGCTGCGGCTGACGCTGGAGGAGACTTTGCATCGCCTTCAGCGCCCTGTCCTGCTAGGATCCCCCCCTCAGGACGCGACGGCAAAGGATGATGCGCGGTGAAACTGCTGGGCCTGCTGCGCCACGCCAAGTCGGACTGGGATGACCTGACGCTGCGCGATTTCGATCGCGGGCTGAACAAGCGGGGCAAGAAGGGCGCCGCGCTGATGGGCGCGCACATCGTCGCCCACGGCGAACAGTGGGACAAGATCATTGCCAGCCCGGCCGCGCGGGTGAAGGCCACCCTCGCCGCCAGCGAACTGCCCCAGCCCATCACCTTTGCGGACGAGGCCTACCTGGGTGATGCGGCCACGCTGCTGGGCCTGCTGCGCGAGCATGGCGGCGATGCGCGCGCCGTGCTGCTGGCGGGCCACAACCCCGGCCTGCAGGAACTGGTGCTGCAACTGGTCCCGGCCGAGGCGGAAAACGACCAGTTCGGGGACCTGCTGGAGAAATTCCCCACCGCCGCCTTCGCCGTGCTGGAACTGGACATTGCCGACTGGCGCGACGCGCGGCCCGGCTGCGGCCGGCTGACCCACTTCGCCCGCCCGCGCGACCTCGATCCCGCGCTGGGGCCCGTGGGGGTTGGCTGATGCGCCGCTGGCCCGGCCAGCCTTGGGGCTGCCGGGGTGGACCCCAAGAAAGTATGGGGGAGAGCAAATGACCGGCGCGGGGTTGCCGCATTCTGTGCCCGGACTCGACGACGCTTTGGGTAGCTAGGTTACTTGTAATCGCGTCGAGATTTGTTGCCGCCGGCCCGCGGCCAACCCCCAGCTTCAGATGCGACGGGAGCCAGCACTCGCGTGGCGGCCATGCCTGGTGCGAACGTTCGGCTGAACACCGGGACGCCCGCGCCGGTCATTTCCTCCGCGTTCCGAAGAACCGGAGGATGGCCCATCCGCTGCTCTGGCCAGACGCATCGGACGCGAATCGGGCTGCACTATTCCGAGTGCTGTAGGAAAGTGTTTTCTGCGCAATAACCCTCTCCCCTTGGCAGAGGGTTGGGTGAGGGTGTGCCAACGCAAACGGCGCTCGCTGCTTCTCACCCGTCCACAAACGCCCCCCGCCCAGAGGGGGGATGGAGCAAGCACTTACCCCGCCTGCAGGGCCCCTGCCAGCCGGTGGCGGATGGCATCCAGCCGCTGGCGCACTTCGGCCAGCGAGGCGCTGCCCGCCTGCGCGGCAGCAGAGCGCTCAGCCGGGGCCGCCACGCCCCCGCCCGCCAGCACGGCGCGCGCGCCTTTCAAGGTATAGCCTTCCCGGTTCACCAGCCGGTCGATCGTGGCCACCAGGGCCACGTCCTGCGGGCGATAGAGGCGCCGCCCGCCGCTGCGCTTCAGTGGCTGGAGCATGGGGAACTGCTGTTCCCAATAGCGCAGGATGTGTTGCCGGATGCCCAGCCCTTCGGCCACTTCCCCGATCGTCCGCATGGCGTCGGGGGCCTTGCCATCGTTGAAGAGGAAAGGCGTATCCGGCATCTGCTCAGCCCTTGAGGACCCGGTCCTTCAGCTTCTGGCTGGCACGGAAGGTGAGCACGCGGCGCGGGGTGATCGGCACTTCCACGCCCGTCTTGGGATTGCGGCCGATGCGCTGCTTCTTGTCGCGCAGGATGAAGGTGCCGAAACCGGAAATCTTCACATTCTCGCCATCGGCCATGGCGCCGCACATCTTGGCCAGGATCGATTCCACCAGGTCCAGGCTCTCGGCGCGCGAGAAGCCCATCTTGCGGTTGATCGTTTCAGCCAGATCGGCACGGGTCAGCGTCCCGACAGAGCGCATGGAATCCATCTATGGAAACTCCCTGAAATAACGCGACCGCATACATTAATGCAGACATCCCCGCCGCTTGGCAAGGTTAGCACACAAACTGTCCCCGGATTGGACTCCGGACGTCGCGGTCAGACGCGCAGCAGGCTGGCACCCCAGGTGAAGCCGCCACCCATCGCTTCCAGCATCACCAGTTGCCCGCGCTTGATGCGGCCATCGCGCCACGCGGCATCGAAGGCCAGCGGCACCGATGCGGCCGAGGTGTTGGCGTGCTGGTCCACGGTCACCACCACCTGGCTCATCGGCAGGCCCAGCTTGCGCGCGGTGGCATCGAGGATGCGGGCATTGGCCTGGTGCGGCACCACCCAGTCGATATCCTGCGCGGTATAGCCGGCCTTTACCAGCACGTCCTCCAGCACCTGGGCCAGGTTGGTGACGGCATGGCGGAACACCTCGCGCCCCTTCATCCGCATCTTGCCCACGGTGCCCGTGGTGGAGGGGCCGCCATCGGTGTAGAGCAGCTCGCGCTGCGCCCCATCGGCATGAAGCTGGGTGGCCAGGAAGCCGGTTGTGTCATCACCCTCCGCGCCCGCACCGATCACGAAGGCCCCCGCCCCGTCGCCGAACAGCACGCAGGTGGTGCGGTCTTCCCAGTCGATAAGCCGGGTCAGCGTCTCGGCGCCGATCACCAGCGCCTTGTTGGCCAGGCCCGTGCGGATCATCGCTTCCGCCGTGCCCAGCGCATAGATGAAGCCGGTGCACACCGCCGCCACGTCAAACGCCGGGAAGCCGTGGCCGCCCAGCGCCGCCTGCACCACAGTGGCGGTGGAGGGGAAGGTATAGTCCGGCGTGGTCGTCCCCAGCACGATCAGGTCGATATCGGCAATGGTCAGGCCGGCATCGGCCAGCGCCTTGCGCGCGGCTTCAGTGGCCAGCGTGGCGGTGGTCTCGCCCTCGCCTGCGACATAGCGCTGGGTTATGCCGGTCCGCTCGCGAATCCACTCGTCGCTGGTGTCGACCTGCTTGGCCAGTTCGTCGTTGGTCAGCACGCGCTTGGGCAGGGCCGAGCCGCAGCCCAGGAAAACGGCCCGCCTCACTTGGCTGTGCTCCCGTTGTCGCGCAGGCGCGCTTCGCCCAGTTCGGCCAGGTCGGCCAGGATACGCTCGGTCAGGCTTTCCTCCAGCAGTCGCGCGGTGACGTTCACCGCATTGGCCACGCCGTTCACGTTGGCGCTGCCGTGGCTTTTCACCACCACGCCATTGAGGCCCAGGAAGACGCCGCCGTTGTGGTTGTTGGGATCGAGATGGTGGCGCAGTAGCTCTGTCGCCGGGCGCGAGACGAGGAAGCCGAACTTCGAGCGGATCGAGGAACGGAACGCCGTCTTCAGCAGGTCGGTCACGAAGCGGGCGGAGCCTTCGATGGCCTTCAGGGCGATATTGCCGGAAAAGCCGTCGGTCACCACCACGTCCACCAGGCCGCGGTTGATCTTGTCGGCTTCGATGAAGCCCTGGAAATCGAGCGACAGCCCCGATGCCGCGCGCAGCATGGCGGCGGCTTCCTGCAACCGGTCGGTGCCCTTGATCTCTTCGGTACCGATGTTCAGCAGGCGCACGCTGGGGGCAGACTTGCCGGTGACGATGCGCGAATAGGCCGCGCCCATCACGGCGAACTGCACCAGGTTGCGGGCATCGCACTCGGTGTTGGCGCCGAGGTCCAGCATGACCACGTCATCATCGCCAAGCGTGGGCATCAGGCCGGCCAGCGCGGGCCGGTCAATCCCCGGCATGGTGCGCAGGGCCAGCTTGCTCATGGCCATCAGTGCGCCGGTGTTCCCGCCGCTGACCGCCGCCCCGCAATCCCCGCTTTTGACGGCGGCGATAGCCAGGCCCATGCTGGTGGTCTTGGCACGGCGCAGCGCGGCGGTGGGCTTCTCGTCGCCCGCCACCACATCGTCGCAATGCAGGATTTCGGATGCCCCGCGCATGTTGGGGTGATTGTCCAGCGCGGCCTTGATCCGCGCCTCGTCCCCCACCAGCAGGAACTTGAACTGCTCGTGCCGCCGGCGGGCCAGGGCCGCGCCGGAAACCATCACGCGCACGCCCTCATCGCCGCCCATCGCATCAATCGCGATACGCGGAAGGCTCATGTGCGCAATACCCCCGAATATAAGGCCTTAGAGGCCCTTGGGCTCGAGAATCTGGCGGCCGTTGTAGTGGCCGCAGGCCGGGCACAGGTTGTGCGGGCGCTTCAGTTCGCCGCAGTTGCCGCATTCATGGAAGGCTTCCACCTTCAGCGAATCGTGGGACCGGCGGTTGCCACGACGGTGCGGCGAAGTTTTTCTCTTAGGGACGGCCATCTCGGCACCTGTTCCTTGAATTTGCAGAATATGTTGCAGTCGCCCCTAGGGCAGGCAGCGGGACCGCGCAAGCACGGCGTTCGACCTGATCCGGGAAGCAACGAAGGCGCGCGCTATAGAGCAATTGTCCCGCGTTGCAACCCATGATGTCCGGCCCTAACCTGCGGCACCGGACAAGGGGGGATCACCTATGGAAGACCTGCATATTTCGCTGCTCGCAGCCGCATTGGCGGGGCTGATCACCGGCTGGCTGGGCTGGCGCTGCGGATCGATCCGCGTCAAGGACAAGATCCTCCACGGCGATGGCGGCAACGGGCTGCTCTATCGCCGGATGCGGGCGCAGAGCAATTTCACCGAATACACCCCCATCGCCCTGGTGCTGATCCTGCTGCTGGACCTGGCCGGCCAGGATGGCTGGCTGCTGGGCCTTTCTGCCCTCGCCTTCATGCTGGGCCGCGTGCTGCACGCGCTGGGTATGGACGGCGAAGGCCCCACCAGGCCGCGCATGATCGGGATGCTGCTAACCTTGCCCCTGCTGCTGCTGTGGGCCGTGTGGGCGGCGCTGGTGGCGTTTCGCGTGGTTTAACCGCCCACCAGCACCCGGTCGGCCACGAAGGAATTGGTCAGCCGCTCCTGGCCAAAGGTGCTGCGTGCCCCGTGGCCGGGCACAAAGACCACGTCATGGCCCAGCGGCCACAGCTTGCCGGTGATCGCGTCGATCAGGTCCTGGTGGTTGCCCATGGGAAAATCGGTGCGGCCGATGGAGCCGGCAAACAGCACGTCCCCCACCAGCGCCAGGTTGGTGGGGCGATGAAAGAAGACCACGTGACCGGGGGTGTGGCCGGGGCAGTGGATCACCTCCAGCGTGAGATTGCCCACGCTCACCGTGTCGCCATCCACCAGCCAGCGGTCGGGCTCGAAGATCTCGCAATGCATGCCGAAGCGCGGGCCATCGTCTTCCAGCCGGGCGATCCAGAACCGGTCCGCCTCGTGTGGGCCCTCGATCGGCAGGCCCAGCTCCTTCGCCAGCATTCCGGACTGGCCGCAATGGTCGGCGTGGCCGTGGGTCAGCAGGATCTTTTCCAGCTCCACACCATAATGGGCCACCGCCGCCTTCAGCTTGTCCAGGTCGCCGCCGGGATCGACCAGCGCGCCCTTCATCGTGGCCGAACACCAGATCAGGGTGCAGTTCTGCTCGAACGCGGTAACGGGAATGATCGCGGCGCGCAAAGGCGGCTCGGGCTTGTCGGTCATGCGTGGTTAGTGGCGCTGCTGCGCGGCAATTACAACCGCCCGCTCTTCCACACCACGCGGCCGAGAAGCTGCATGTCTTCCGCCATCACCGACAGCGGGGGGTACGACAGGTTCTGGCTGAGCAGCGAGAAGCGCCCGCCGCCCTGGCTGGTGACGCGCTTCACCAACAGGTTCTCGTCCAGCCGCAGCACGTAGATCCCGTCGCGGAACGGGCGCTCGGCCATGTCGACCAGCAGGTCATCTCCCTCGCGCAGCAGCGGCTCCATCGAATCGCCCACTACGCGCACGGCGGACAGCTTGCCCGGTTCCAGCCCCTGCTCGCGCAGCCAGCGCTGCGAGAAGCGGAAGCTGTCAAACGGCTGGTCACCTTCCGGAGCTGCCCCCGGCCCGGCAGAGGCTTCCACCGGCAGGCGCGGCACATCGACCCACTCCCGATTCGCATCGTAGGAAATTTCCTGCGATGCACCGAGTTCCGTCTCGGCCACGCCGAAATAGCGGGCCAGCTTGCGCCGATCTTCCTCCTCCAGCTTCCGCGGGCTGCCCTTGGAAATATACTGCTGTAAATAGGTAGTATTACGACCCAGCATGCGGGACAGTGATGCCAGGCTGGCACCTCGTTCACGAGCCAGTTCGCCCAGTTTAAGCCGTGCCTGCATCATGCCAATTCACCTTCGTCGCGTGATTGCGGGATACATGATGTATTTTTCCTAGACAAGTAGGATTTCGCCGATCACCAACAGGGCAACGGCGATTCTCCCGCAAAGCCGGAGTCGCCGGGACGGACCACAACGATGGGGGAAAGGAGAACAGCCCGTGCTCATCCGTAAGATCGAGGTATTCCTGCGCCGCACAGGCATGCCCGCCACCAAGTTCGGCCGCATGGCCGCGCGCGATCCCCGGCTGGTGCTCGACCTGAGGTCGGGCCGCACCCCCCGTGCCGCAATGGAAGCACGGGTGGAACATTTCATGAACACTTTTGCGGAGCGCACTCATGCGTATTGAATTCAAGTCTGCCGAAAGCCGTGCCACTGCCCCGCTGCTGCGCCAGGCCCCGGCCCGCCCGCGCGCCCGGCTGGGCCTGCGCCGTCGCCGCTCTCCCGGCGAGCGGCTGCTGGAAGCGCTGGCCGACCTGGCGCAGGGCAAGGCGACCGTGCTCTCCCACACGGAGAGCGCCTGGGCCAGCGTCACCTTTGCCGGCACGCGCCACCGGGTGGTGCTGGAATTCCGCGGGGCGGAAGGCGTGGAGGCGGGCGAATGCTTCATCGCCTTCCTGCCGGAGCACGAATTTACCCTGCCCGGCCAGCTTGTGGCCGATGCCGCCGTGGTGGAGGTTGATCACCAGCTTGAGCCGCCCGTACTGCGGGTGACGACCGAGCTGCTGCTGCTGGAAGAGGGCTAGATCGAAGACGCCATCGGGCTGCGAAGGCAGCCCGCAAGGCGACTGTCCGCCCGCAGGTGCCCCGCGGGCGCAGCCGGAGGGAACTGCACCGAGTGTGTGAGGCCCGGATGGGCCTCACCAAACCTCAAATTCTCCGGATCACCAGGTTCCTGATCTCGCTCATGTCCTCCATGGCAAAGCGCACGCCTTCACGGCCGAGACCGGAATCCTTGACCCCGCCATAAGGCATATTGTCCACGCGGTAGCTGGAGACATCGTTCACCACCACGCCGCCCACGTCCAGCACGTCCCAGGCTTCCAGCACCTTGTGGATGTCGCGCGTAAAAATGCCTGCCTGCAGGCCGAACTTGGAGTTGTTGACCTCGGCCAGTGCCTCGTCCCAGTCGGTGAACTTCTGCAGGTTGGCGAGCGGGCCGAAGGCTTCCTCGGTCATTGCGGCGCAGAATTGCGGCACATTCTCCAGCAGGGTCGCCTCCAGCATCGCGCCGTCCAGCTTGCCGCCGCACAGCAGGGTGGCCCCGGCAGACACCGCCTCGTCGATCCAGCCTTTCAGCCGCTGGGCTTCCTTGGCCGAGATCATCGGCCCGATGAAGGTGTTACGGTCCTTGGGATCACCCGCCACCAGCGTGGCAGTCTTGGCCACCAGCATGGCCTTGAACTCGTCATAGATGTCGGCGTGGATCAGGATGCGCTGCACGCCGATGCAGCTTTGCCCGCTCTGGTAAAAGGCACCGAAGATGATCCGCTCCAGCGCGTGGTTCAGGTCGGCATCCCGGTCCACGATCACCGCCGCGTTGCCGCCCAGTTCCAGCACCACTTTTTTCTTGCCGGCCTTGGCCTTCAGGTCCCAGCCCACGCCGGGACTGCCGGTGAAGGACAGCAGCTTCAGCCGCTCATCGGTGGTGAACAGGTCCGCACCCGCGCGGCTGGCCGGCAAGATGGAGAAAGCGCCTTCCGGCAGCACGTCGCACTCGGCCAGCACCTCGCCCATGATGATCGCGCCCAGCGGGGTCATGCTGGCGGGCTTCATCACGAAGGGGCAACCCATGGCTATGGCCGGCGCGATCTTGTGCGCCGCCAGGTTGAGCGGGAAGTTGAACGGCGAGATGAAGCTGCACGGCCCGATCGGCACCCGCTTCCACATACCCATATAGCCCTTGGCTCGTGGCGAAATGTCGAGCGGCTGGACCTCGCCATAATTGCGCACCGCCTCTTCCGCGCCGATGCGGAAGGTATCGATCAGCCGGCCCACCTCGCCTTCCGCATCCTTGATCGGCTTGCCCGCCTCGATGCACAGGGCATAGGCCAGCTCGTCGAACCGCTCCCTGAAACGGGCGACGCAGTGAATCAGCACGTCCTGCTTTTCATAGCTGGCCAGTCGCGCCATCGGTTCTGCCGCACGGACGGCCCCGGCGATGGCTTCCTCGATCACGTCGGGCGTGGCGAGGGCCGTGCGGAAGGCCACCTTGCCGGTGTACTTGTCGGTCACCTCAAGATCGGTGTTCGGCTGCACCGCCTTGTTGTTGAGGTAGAGCGGGTAGGTGTCCTTCAACTGCATGTCGTCATCCCGGCGCAGGCCGGGATCCAGCCCCGACCGTTGATCTGGACCCCGGCCTGCGCCGGGGTGACGAAGGGCTTCACAACGCCTTCGACAGCTCCTTGATGTCCTTGTTCAGGATCTGGTCGTTCTCCGAGTAATCGACCGGGCAATCGATCAGGTGCACGCCCGGCGTATCGCGGCAGTGGGCCAGCAGTTCGCGCAAGTGATCGCTGCTCTCAACCCGGTGCCCCTTGGCCCCGAAGCTTTCCGCAAATTTGACGAAGTCCGGGTTGCCATAGGTGAGGCCGAAATCGGCAAAGCCCATGTTGGCCTGCTTCCAGCGGATCATGCCATAGGCATCGTCGCGCAGGATCACGATGGTCAGGTGCAGGCCCAGGCGCACCGCCGTTTCCATCTCCTGGTCGTTCATCATGAAGCCGCCATCGCCGCACACCGCGATCACGTTGCGATCGGGATAGAGCATGGCGCTCATCATTGCGGATGGCAGCCCTGCCCCCATCGTCGCCAGCGCGTTATCCAGCAGCACGGTGTTGGGCAGGTAGGCGCAATAGCCGCGCGCGAACCAGATCTTGTAGACCCCGTTATCCAGGCAGATGATGCCGTCGTGTGGCTGGCAATCGCGGATCTGCTGCACCAGGTGCGGCGGGAAGATCGGGAAGCGGGTGTCCGCCGCCAGGCGGTTGGTGTGCTCCAGCTCGGCCCTGTGATAGGCCAGCATGTGATCGAAGTTCCAGCTAAGGTTGGGAGAGATATCCTCCTTCATCTGCCAGATGGCGTTGGCGATATCGCCGATCACCTCGATCTGCGGGAAATAGACCGGGTCCACCTCCGCCGTGCGGGTGGAGACGTGGATCACCTTGGGCCCGCCGGCACGCATGAAGAACGGCGGCTTCTCGATCACGTCGTGGCCCACGTTGATGATCAGGTCGGCATCCTCCACCGCGCGGTGGACGAAATCCCCGGCGGAGAGCGCCGCGCAGCCCAGGAACTTGGGGTGCCGCTCGTCAATCACGCCCTTGCCCATCTGGGTGGTCAGGAAGGGGATGCCGGTCTTCTCGACGAACTGCAGCAGCATCCGCCCGCACAGCTTGCGGTTGGCGCCCGCGCCGATCACCAGCACCGGGGCCTTGGCCGCCTCGATCTCCTTCACCGCGTGGCGCACGGCCTTTTCCTCGGCCGAGGGGCGGCGCGCTACCGAGCGCTGGATGGGGCGGCTGTCGGTCAGTTCCTCGGCAATGTCCTCGGGGAACTCCAGGTGGACCGCGCCGGGCTTTTCCTCCTCGGCCAGACGATAGGCCTCGCGCACGCGGCTGGGGATGTTGTCCCCCGCTGCAAGCTGGTGGGTATACTTGGTGATCGGCCCCATCATGGCCACCACGTCAAGGATCTGGAAGCGGCCCTGCTTGCTCTTCTTGATCGGCTTCTGGCCGGTGATCATCATCATCGGCATCCCGCCCAACTGGGCATAGGCAGCGGCGGTAACGAAGTTGGTGGCCCCCGGCCCCAGCGTGGCGATGCACACCCCGGTCTTGCCGGTGTGGCGGCCATAGGTGGCGGCCATGAAGCCGGCGCCCTGCTCATGCCGGGTGAGGATCAGCCTGATCTTTTTCGAGCGGGATAGCGAGTCGAGGAAATCAAGGTTCTCCTCGCCCGGCACGCCGAAGATATATTCGCAGCCTTCTTCCTCAAGGCATTGAATGAAAAGGTCCGATGCTTTCTGTTTGCCGCTGGCGGCCGCACTGTCTGCCATGATCCCAAATCCCCCCGCTTGGCCGCGCCCGTTGCCAGGCACGAACCGGATTATGCGACCACGGGCTGTTGCCCTGGCGCGATGCTATCAGAGCGGATGGGGAGAGTCAGGCCCTAATAGCCGAGGCCGAGATCGACCTCGGATACCAGCGCCTCGCCCGCCAGGAAGCGGGTGCAGTTGGCCACGAACCGGTCCGCCGCCGCCTGCCGCGTGGCCGGCGTCGGCAGGCCGGCCTGGTGCATGGTGACAAGGCAATTGGGAGCGGACCATAGCGGGTGATCGGCCGGCAACGGCTCCGGGTCGGTCAGGTCGAGCACTGCCCCGCCCAGCTTGCCGGCATGCAGCGCGGCGATCAGGGCCTGCTGGTCAAGCACATCGGCTCGCGCCACGTTGATCAGCACGGCATCGCTGCGCAGCCGTGCCAGCGTGGCGGCATCGAACAGCCCCTTGGTTTCCGGCGTGCCCGGCAGGGCCAGCACCACCCAGTCGAACGTTTGCAACTGCTCGCGCCACTCGTCCGGCCCAAGCGCGCCCTCGCCGCCCTTGCGGCGGACCACGGTCACCTGCGCCCTGAAGCCGTGCAGCATCCGCTCCACCGCCTGCCCGATGGCGCCATAGCCCAGGATCAGCACGCGCGATCCGGCCAGTTCGCGGGTGGCCAGCGGATGGGTGGGGGGCAGCCACTCATGACGGTCGGCGGCGCGCACGATCTGCGGGTAACCGCGCGCGAAACCCAGCATGGCGGTGAGGGCAAATTCCGCCACCAGGTTGGCGGTAAGCCCCGATCCGTTGGTCAGCTTCACCCCCCGCTGCTGGAGGTCAGGCAGCGGCATCCAGTCCACGCCGGAAAAGATCGTGTTGAGCCACTTCAAGCCCTTGGCCCCGGCCACAGCCTGCTTGGGCGCGGTCTTGTCGAACATGTCGAACCAGCCGATTTCCGCCTGCGGGGATAGCGCCACCAGTTCGTCGCCATCGCGCCACCACAACGGCTCGATCCCGGCCGGCAGGCGGCCTTCCAGCATGGGGCGGACCGAAGTGGGGAGCAGGGCCTTCATCGCCATTCCTGCCTCAGCCAAGCGCCCATTCCCAGCCCAGCGGATCGCCGTCCATCACCAGCACGCCCCTGGCGGCCAGCTCGTCACGCAGCGCGTCGGACCGGGCAAAGTCCTTGTCGGCCCGCGCTTGCTTGCGCTGGGCAATCACCGCTTCCACTTCGGGTTCGGTGATGGTCGCCGCCCTGGGTCGCAGGCGCAGCGCGGCGCGGCTGGTTTGCAGCACGCCAAGCCCCAACACGGCATCCATCGCCGCGATCAACTGCAACTTGTGCTCCGGGTCCAGCTTCTTCAGCCCCAGCACTTCCTCGAACACGGTCAGCGCCAGCGGGCTGTTGAGGTCTTCCGCCATCGCCTCGTCGAACCGCGCCAGCAGCGGCAGCAGCGCGCCGCCGACATGCCCGTGGGCCTCGTCCAGCGTCCAGCCGCCTTCGGGCGCGGGAGGCATTACCTCCACCCGGGCGCGGGTCTGTTCCACCGCGATCAGGATGCGCTTCAGGCGGGTGAGCGCGGCTTCCAGCCCTTCCCAACTGAACTCCAGCTCGCTGCGATAGTGCGCCTGCAGGCACATCAGGCGGTAAGCCAGCGGGGCATAGCCCTTGTCGATCAGCAGTTGCAGTCGCAGGAACTCGCCGGAAGATTTACTCATCTTGCCAGAACGTTCGACCAGGAAGTTGTTATGCATCCACAGGTTCGCACCGCTGTTGGCGGGCTCGTTGAGCCCCCCGCAGCCGCAGAAGGCCTGGTTCTGGGCGATCTCGTTGGGGTGGTGGATTTCGCGGTGGTCGATGCCGCCGGTGTGGATATCGAAGGGGAAGCCCAGCAGCTTGCCGCTCATCACGCTGCATTCAAGGTGCCAGCCCGGCGCGCCGCGGCCCCAGGGGCTGTCCCACTCCATCTGCCGCGTCTCTCCCGGAGGAGTGGTGCGCCAGATGGCGAAGTCTGCCGCGTTGCGCTTGCCTGCCACCGCCTCGATCCGGCTCTCGCCCTCCTCGGTGCGCGCGCGGGCCAGCTTGCCATAGTCCGCAACCGTGGAAACGTCGAAATAAAGGCCGCTATCCAGTTGATAGCAATGCCTTTCTGCAATGCTCTCGGCAAAGGCGATCATGTCCGGCACATAGTCGGTGGCGATCGACCAGTGGGCGGGCTGGCGGATGTTGAGCCCCTTGATATCGGCCCAGTAGGCCTCGGTATAATGGCGGGCGATATCCCAGATGGACTGGGCGCGCTCCGCCGCCATCTTCTCCATCTTGTCCTCGCCCGCGTCGGCATCGTCGGTCAGGTGGCCCACGTCGGTGATGTTGATCACGTGGGTGAGCCGATAGCCCTTCCAGCTCAGCGTGCGGCCCAGCAGGTCGGCAAAGACATAGGCGCGCATGTTGCCGATGTGCGGATAGTTATAGACCGTGGGTCCGCAGGTATAGACGCGCGCCTCGTGCGGGTGCACAGGATGGAACACGTCGATCTGGCGGGTCAGCGAGTTGAACAGGCGAAGCGGCATGGTCATGGGCCTGCCTTTGGGCCGGATGCGGGGCGCGGGTCAAGGCCGGGCAACATGGGCATGGAACCGGAAGTGCCGACAGTCCGTTGTTGGGGTACGATCAATTTCCCGATAAAGGGCATATCCCATGAGAACTGTTACCACCTTGCTGGCCGCCAGCGCCATTGCCCTTGCCGCCGTTCCCGCGCAGGCGCAGACCTCGACCCGCGACCGGATCGGCCAGATCCTGGGCCAGTTGCTGGGTCGGCCGGTAGAGGCCGGTGCCGCAGCTTCGGTGGACGCGCAGTGGGCCGCCGGGCAGACGCCGCTGGCGACCGACCGGGTGCAGTTCGAAACGCAGGTGGATACCGCCGTGCGCGAACGGCGCATCACCCAGGCCACCGGCACGCGGCTGAAGGCCGATTACCTGGCGCTGGTCCAGCTCGAGGCGCGCTACGGTGCCGACCGCCGCTTCAACACTACCGAGCGGGCCGACCTGGTGCAGCGCTACAACGCGCTGGCCGCCGTGGTTGCCGCTGGCCGCTATGCCGACGAGGCGGTGGCCACCCCGGTGGTGGCCGACGGGCAGGCCGAATTCAACCGCCGGGTGGACGCGCAGGTTTCCGCCCGCCGCCTCAGCCGCACGCAGGGCAGCCGCCTGAAGACCGATTACACCGCGCTGGTGCGGGTAGAGGCTGGCTATCTGGCCGATGGCGTCATCACCGATGCCGAGCGCGAGGATCTCGACACCCGGCTCGATGCGCTGGACGTGCGGGTGGGCGATGTGGCCTACACCCCCGCTCCGCAAACCCCGCAGCAGCGGCTGGACGCGATCGAGAGCGCGCTGCGCAACCTGCCGGTAACCGCGCAGGCGCAGGCGCAGATCCGCACGGAACATGGCGATTTGTCGCGGCTGGCGGCGGCCTATGCCCGCCTGACCACCACGGCTGAGGAGCGGGCCTATCTGGACGCGCGCTTGACTGACCTTGAAACCCGCGCCCGCGTGCGGCGCTGATCGGGCGGTTTACGCCATGGTGGAGAGCTTCGCCGCTACCATCGCGCGAATATCCACCCGGGCCTTCAGCCGCGCCGCCAGCAGGGCCGTGCCGCTGATCTTGCGCTGCGCCAGCAGCATCTCCGCTGGCGGCAGGTGCCAGGCGGCACGGTCGGCCACAATGGTCGCCCCGTCGGCCTGGAGGGCTGCCACGAAGCTGCGGTCAGCAAAATCCAGCGGCCCCGGCGTGCCCAGGTGATTGATGATGGTATCGATCATCCGGTCCACCGCTGGCTGGTGCGCCTCTGCCGCCGCCTGTGACAGGAAGCCTGCCGCCACCGCCGCCTGGCGGATGGCATCACGGTCCTCCGCCAGCCCCGCGCCCAGCAGCCGACGATAGCGCGCGCGCACCTCGTCCGTCACCGGGCGGCAGGCACCGAAGTCCAGCAGCACCAGCCGCTGGCCCGCCGGATCCCAGCGATAGTTCGCGAAGTTGGGATCGGTCTGCATCACGCCCAGGTCGAACAGTTCGCGCAGCACCAGCGCGAACAGGCTGGCCATCATGGCGTCGCGCGTCTCCTGCGGCGCTTCGGCCAGCGTCTCGATCGGGCGGCCTTCCACGAATTCCATCGCCAGCACGTTCAGGGTGGTGAACTGCGGGTCCAGCGCCGGGACCAGGTAGCCCTCCTCCCCTGCCAGCAGCGTGCTGTAGTGGTCCAACTGGGCCGCCTCGCGCAGGTAGTCCGCCTCCTCGGCCAACTGGCGCTTGGCCTCTTCCAGCAGCGGCGCGATGTCCAGCGCTGGCGGCAGCAGGCCCGATACCTTCAGCAGCGTAGCCACGTTGTCGACATCGGCCGCGATACTGTCGCGGATGCCGGGGTATTGCACCTTGATCGCCAGGTCGCGCCCGTCGCGGGTCTGCGCGCGGTGCACCTGCCCGATCGAGGCGGCCGCCACGGGGCGCGGGTTGAACAGCAGGAAATGCCTGCGCCAGCCCTCGCCCCATTCGGCGTTGAGCACCTGCTGCAACTGCGCCGGGGGCATGTGGTAGGCCTGGTCGCGCAGGCGCGCCATGATCTGCGACAGTTCTGGCGGCAGCACGTCACCCGCATCCATCGAAACCATCTGCCCCAGCTTCATCGCCGCGCCGCGCAGGTGCGACAGGCGCTCGGTCACGCGCGCGACATTGCCGGGGGTCAGGATCAGGTCGCGCATCTGTGGGCGCTCGCCAGCGGCCAGCCGGCGTGCGCCTTCGGCCAGCATCCCGCCCGCCACGCCGCCCGCCAGCCGGCCGAACTGGCCGAAGCGGGCCGCCCGGCCACGCGGGATGGCTCGGGTAACGGGCGCGGCTGGCTTGTCGGTCATGCCATGGCAGATAGGAAGGCCACCCGCCGCTTGCGACAGGGACCTTGGGCGGGGTGGGTCAGAGCCGCACGCCCACCATCACCCAGCCCAGCCCATCACGCTCGAAATCCAGGCGCGGCCCCGGGCGGCCATCGGGAAGGCTGGCTTCGGCGGTAAAGCTGTCAAGGCCGGTGCGGTTGACATCCCATGACCAGTCCTCGCCCGGCATCACGGTGCTGGCGTCCAGCAGCACGGCCAGGCCCTGCGGCGTCACGGCTGTTTCGATCGCCGCCCCGGCCACTGCGGTGACGATGCCGTCGCCGATCCGGTCGAGCAGGTCGCTATCACCATCGTCGCGGCTGGCGCGAAGATCGGCATGCATTCCTTCGCGCACCCGCTCGAACTCCACCCGCTCGCGCAGTTCTTCGCTGTTGCCATCGTCGGCAGCGGTGACCACGCGCCACATGGCGTACCAAGGGCTGGCAAAGGCCCAGCCACCCGCCACAATCGCAACCGGCAGCAGCAGCTTAAATGGAAGTCGCATCAGTCCTTGTGATCCGCGCGCCAAAGCAATTCTTTCCCCCTTGCCAGGGCCGTACCTGCCGTCTCTCCGACGCTTGCTGCCGCTGAACCCACTCCGGCGGCAAGGCCGGTTATGCGATCATACATCCTGCCGGTAATGTCATACAGGGTCAGCCCAAGCGTGGCGGCCGTTTGCGCCAGATAATCCTTCACTTGCGCCAGCGCCTGCGAATCCAGCAGCGAAGACATCATGTCGATCACGAACCGGATCAGAGTCTTGACGAGTTCGGCACCGAAATCCAGCGCCGCGCCGATCTGGCGGTGAAGCTCCTCGCGCTCTTGATCGTCTAGCGCTTGGTAGCCGTAATAGATCGCCCCCATCGCCGCCGTGGTGAAGGCAGCCGGATTGCTGGCCAGGAATGGTGCCGCCACGGCCAGATCGATGCCAAGCATGACTTGGCCGGCCGCGATAACGCCCAGCGGCACCTTGTATCCCAGTCCGAACCCTTCGTTGGCCCGCTTGAGCACGTAGCCGCGGCGGGAAATCGCCTCATTGGGGGAGGCTTCGAGATCGGCAATGTGCCGCGAAATGAAGCGCGAGCGGGCATCGTCCGACGGCTGGTCATGAATCCCGTAGGTGGCCAGCACCCTGGGAAGGAGATCGTCCTGGGGTATTCTGCGCGCAACCTTCATCGGCCAAAGCTCCTCGGAGCGGTCAATCCACCTCGAACAGGTCGGCAAGCTGCTCGATGATCGTGCCGCCCAGTTGCTCTACGTCCATAATCGTTACTGCGCGCTTATAGTAACGGGTCACGTCATGGCCGATGCCGATGGCGACGAGTTGCACTGGGCTCTGCCGCTCGATCCAGTCGATCACCTTCCTCAGGTGCGTTTCCAGGTAGCCGGCATTGTTCACGGACAGGGTAGAATCGTCCACCGGCGCGCCGTCTGAGATGACCATCAGGATGCGCCGGTCCTCTGGCCGCATCAGCAGGCGTTCGTGGGCCCACAGCAGGGCCTCACCGTCGATGTTCTCCTTCAGCAGCCCCTCGCGCATCATCAGGCCCAGGTTCTTGCGCGCGCGGCGCATCGGCTCGTCGGCCTTCTTGTAGATGATGTGGCGCAGGTCGTTCAGTCGGCCGGGGTTGGGCTGCTTGCCATCGGCCAGCCACCGTTCGCGGCTTTGCCCGCCCTTCCACGCGCGGGTGGTGAAGCCCAGGATCTCCACCTTCACCCCGCACCGCTCCAGCGTGCGTGCCAGGATATCGGCACTGATTGCGGCGATGGAGATGGGGCGGCCCCGCATCGATCCGGAATTGTCGATCAACAGGGTGACGACGGTGTCCTTGAACTCCTGCTCGTGCTCCACCTTGTAGGACAGCGAGTGGCCGGGGCTGACGATCACCCGGGCGAGGCGCGCGGCATCCAGCAGGCCTTCCTCCTGGTCGAAGTCCCAGCTGCGGTTCTGCTGCGCCATCAGGCGGCGTTGCAGGCGGTTGGCCAGCCGGGTGACGATCCCGGCCAGCCCCGCCAGCTGGCTGTCGAGATAGGCCCGCAGCCGGTCCAGTTCCTCGTAGTCGCACAGGTCCTGCGCTTCGACCACTTCGTCGAACGCGGTGGTGAACACCTTGTAGTCGAAGGTATCGGGCAGGTCGGTCCACGGGCGGTTGGGGCGCACGGGCATCATGCCCTCCTCGCCCTCGTCGCCCGGTTCGCCATCGGCAGCTTCCTGTTCGGAGCCGATTTCCTGCTGCTCGCCGTCCTCGCCCTCGCCGTCCTGCGCGTCGGCGGCCACCTGCATCTGGTTGCCGTCGTCGCCGGTCTTGTCGTCGCTGTCGTCGTCGGGCGTCTCGTCCTTGCCGTCCTCGTCCTCGCCGCTTTCAGGCTCGTCGTCGGGGGCTTCCTCGGCCTGGACCAGTTCCAGGTGGCGCAGCATGTCGAGGCTGAGGGACTGGAACGCCTTCTGGTCATCCAGCGACTGGGCCAGCCGCTCGAAGTCGCCCGCCGCCTTGTCCTCGATCCAGCCGCGCACCAAGTCCACCCCGGCGGCGGCATTGGCGGGAATCGGCTGGCCGGTCAGCTTTTCACGCAACAGCAGGGCCAGGGCCGATTGCAGCGGCACGTCCTCGGCATTGGCCGCGCGGGTGATCGGATCGGAAGCCACCCGCACGTTGTGGGCAGCGGACAGGTTGGCGCGCATCCCGCCGTAGCTGTTGGCCCCCAGCGCCTCGTAGCGGACCTGCTCCACCGCGTCATAACAGGCGCGGGCCGAGGGTTCGGCAGGCGCATTGCGGGTGTGCAGCGCCAGGTTGTGATGCCGCTGGCGCAGGGCAAAGCTGTCGGCAAAGCCGCGCGCTTCGGCCACCTGGTCGGCCGGAAGGGTGCGCGGCGGCATGGGCACGCGCAGGGTCTTGCCCGCCAGCACCGGCGCGTCGGACGTCCACACCACTTCGCTCTCGGCATCGCGGCCGATGGCGCGCGCGGCCCCGGTCAGGGCCAGCTTGAAACGGTCGAGGGGGCTTTCAACGGACATGGAATGGCTTTGCAGACTTCAGGGGGACCGGTCAGCGATCCATAGAGAGCGCCGCGCCGCTTTTCCAACCCCTTCCTTAGGCCCGGCGACAATCAGTCGTCCAACATGCGCTCCACCGCCTCGCGCGCGGCATTGGCAGCGCCGGACGAGGTGCCGATGCTGCCGCTGCTGGAACAGGTGCGGCCGGTCGGTGTCTCCTCGCAGCGGACCTCGCGCTGGTAGGTGGTCCGTCCTGACTGGCCGGACGAGGCGCAGGTATAGCCAGTGGCGCTTTCGGTGCACTCCGGTTCGCGCAGGAAGCCGGTGGCGGAATTGCGCTGTTGCGCGGCCCGCCGCTCCTGCTCTGCCGCTGCCCACCGGGCCAGGCTGCCATAGCGGCTGCCCGAGGGCGCGCAGGCTGCCGAGGGCTCCTGGCGGACAAGCGCCCCGTTCTCGTCATAACGGGGCTGCGTCGTCGATTGGGCAGCCAGCAGGTCGCTGGCAGATCCGCAAGCCTCCTGCTGGGCCGCCTGCTGTGTCACCAGGAATTCGGTGATGCCCCAGTCGCCGTCATCTTCTTCAACCGACTCAAGCTTGAAGTCGGCAGCAATGGGCGCGGCGGTCGCGTCCTGCGCCAGGGCAGGCGTGGCGCCCAGCAGGGTTGCGGCAACGGCAATCGTGGCTGGCAGGCGCTTCATGGCAAAATCACCCCAAAGGATCGCGAACTGTCTATTCCACCCGCCGCCCCGACGTAAAGCCGACGGGCGCAGATGACGGCATTTGTCACGCGGGCTTCCGTCGCCAGGCGCATTCCTTTAGGGCGGCCCCGCAATTCTACCGGACAACCGATGAACCCGCATTTCCCGAGCGCCCTCGCCGCGCTGGCCAGCCTGCTTATGCTCCCTGCCCCGGCCCGCGCCGCGGCCGAGGACACGCAGGTTTGGCTGTTCCTCAACGGCGTGGTCCCCATGGCAGAAGACGTTACCGCCACGCTGGAGCTTTCGCCGCGCCTGCGCGAGGGCGCGGACCAGGTGCTGGCGCGCGGATCGGTCGACTGGCAGGTTGCCCAAGGTGTGCAGCTTGGCGGCGGGGCAAGCTGGGTAGAACAGGCCGGCGGGCACGAGTTTCGCCCGCACCAGCAGCTCCAGTTCTCCCACGGACCGCTGCAGTTGCGCAGCCGGGTTGAGGAACGCTTCTTCGCCGGGGCCGACCGCGCGCAGATCAGGCTGCGCCAGCGCGTGCAGCTGACCGTGCCGCTGGCGCAAGGCCTGAACGGCGTCGCCAACGGCGAATTGCTGTACATCGCCCGGGCCGAAAGCCGCACCGGATCGGTGCGCGTCGATAGCTGGCGGGCCACCGCAGGCGCGAACTATCGCCTGTCACCCCGGGCCGAGATCGGCCTGGCCTACCTGGCGATTTACAGCCCGCGCGCCGGGGCGCGTGACCGGCTGAGCCACGTGCCGCAGATTCGCCTGACCTTGCGGTGAAGCCGGCCTAAAGCTGCGCCGCCGCTCCGAACACGCCGATCAGCAACGGATCGTTGGTGCTGCGCGGATCGCGGCGGATGGCCGCTTCCTCGAAGCCGATCTCCTGCCAGATCACGTCGTTGACCCTGGTGGAGAAGCTGTTGGCCACGAAACCCACGTCCACCCCGGTCAGGGCCGACAGGAGCTGGCCGATCAGCGGGTCCTGCGCCAGCCGCATGGCCTCGCCCACCTCGGGGACCATGGCTTCGACCAGGGCATTGCCCATTTCCTGGCGCAGGAAGGCGGTGGCCGCCGTGGGTCCGCCGCGCACCAGGTCAATGGCGTTCTGGAAGCCGATCACCCGTACGGCATCGGCCACCAGCGGCGCAGCGCGGTCCGATGCGTCCTCGGCCACGTCGGCGAACGCCCGTTCCAGCCGCCCCTTCATCAGTTGCGAGGTGAGGATATTGGCCAGCACCCCGCCGCGGCTACCCAGGAAGCCTTCCAGCCCCAGCACGCCCACACTCTGGTCCCAATAGCCGCCATCGGCGGTCAGGCGGGCAAAGGCGCGAGTGGAAGACAGGTACAGCAGTTCGCGGATGGCATCGACCAGGCTCCAGCGCCCGGTGGTGGCGCAAGCCGGCAGGGTCAGCACCGCGCCGCCCACCAGCATGGTGCCAATCAGCTTGCGGCGATCAAGTGCGCGCTCATGCAAAGCAGTCATTCTCGTCTCCTTCCCCACATCAATCGTCAGGCAGGGTTGCAGCTACGGGGTGTGGCCGCCCATATCTGGCCAGACCATGAACCGCGTCCGCCTGCTTGTCCTCAATGCCGCCCTCGGCCCGCTAGACTACCGCGTCCCCGCAGGGATGGAAGTGGTCGCGGGTTCCGTGGTGCTGGCCCCGCTGGGCCCGCGCCAGGTGGTCGGCATCGTCTGGGAGGAGGAACGCCTGCCCGGCACTTCGGTGCCCGATGAGCGGTTGCGCCCGCTGCTGGGCGTGCTGCCGGTGCCGCCGCTGAAGGCCGAACTGCGCCGGTTGATTGAGTGGACGGCGGACTATTACGTGGCCCCGCTGGCCGCCATTGCCCGCATGGTGATCGCCAGCGGCGGCGCGCTGCGTGGTCCTTCCACCATCACCGAATACCGCCTGTCCGGCGGCCTGCCCGAACGCTTGACCGCGCAGCGCCAGGCCGCGATGGAGGCGCTGGAGGGCGAGCAGGCGACGATCCGCGAACTGGCGGGAATTGCCGGCGTGTCCGAAGGGGTGCTGCGCGGCCTCTTGAACCAGGGCGTGCTGGAGCCGGTTGAGGTCGATTGCGACCGGCCCTATCCCCCCGCCCGCCCCGATTTCGCCGTTCCGAACCTGAACCCCGAGCAGCGCGCCGTGGTCGACGAACTGGTGGCAGCGGTGCGCGCGGCGGCCTATGCCCCCTTCCTGCTCGACGGGGTGACCGGATCGGGCAAGACCGAGGTCTACGGCGAGGCGATTGCCGAAGCGTTGCGGCTGGGCCGCCAGGTGCTGGTGCTACTGCCCGAAATCGCCCTGACCGAGGCATTCCTGAAGCGCTTTGCCGACCGCTTCGGCGCAGCCCCGATCCTGTGGCATTCCGCCCTGAAAAGCACCGAGCGCCGCCGCGCCTTTCGCGCCATTGCCAGCGGGGAGGCACAGGTGGTGGTGGGCGCGCGCTCCGCCCTGTTCCTGCCCTATGCGAACCTTGGCCTGATCGTGGTCGACGAGGCGCACGAGGTGAGTTTCAAGCAGGGCGACGGGGTGCGCTACAACGCGCGCGACGTGGCCGTGATGCGCGCCCGGTTCGAAGGCATCCCGGTGGTGCTGGCCAGCGCCACACCCGCGCTGGAAAGCCTGGCGATGGCCGACCAGGGGGTCTATCGCAAGCTGGACCTGCCCGCCCGCTTCGGCGGCGCGCAGATGCCTGCCATCCGCACCGTGGACCTGACGCAGGAAAAGCCGCCCAGCCAGCACTGGCTGGCCCCGCCACTGGTGGCCGCGCTGAAGGACCGGCTGGCGAAGGGCGAGCAGAGCCTGCTGTTCCTCAACCGCCGCGGCTATGCCCCGCTGACGCTGTGCCGCCACTGCGGCTATCGCTTCAAGTGCCCCAATTGCAGCGCCTGGCTGGTGGAGCACCGCCTGTCGCAGCGCCTCGCCTGCCACCACTGCGGGCTGGAAACCCGGCCGCCCAGTGCCTGCCCCGAATGCCACGAGGAAGATTGCCTGGTCGCCTGCGGCCCGGGGGTGGAGCGGATTGCCGACGAGGTGGCGGCGATCATGCCCGATGCGCGGGTGGCCCTGGTCACGTCCGACACCGTCAATTCGCCCGACAAGGCGGCGCAGTTCATTGCCGAGGCGGAAAGCGGCGCGATCGACGTGATCGTGGGCACCCAGCTGGTCACCAAGGGCTTCCATTTCCCGGAGCTGACGCTGGTGGGCGTGGTCGATGCGGACCTTGGCCTGGAAGGCGGCGACCTGCGCGCGGCGGAGCGGACCTACCAGCAGGTGGCCCAGGTGGCCGGGCGCGCCGGGCGCGGGGCCAAGCCGGGCGAGGTGCTGATCCAGACGCGCCATCCGCAAGAGCCGGTAATCGCCGCACTTGCCGCCGGGGATCGCGATGCCTTCTATACTGCGGAGACGGAAGCCCGCCGCGATGCCGGGGCGCCACCGTTCGGGCGGTGGGCGGCGATCATCGTCTCCAGCGAGGACGATGCCGAGGCGCGCGAGGCAGCCAACCGCATCGGCGCCACCCGCCCGATGCTGGCCGATGTGCAGGTGATCGGCCCGGCCCCCGCCCCGCTGAGCCTGCTGCGCGGGCGCTATCGCTATCGCCTGCTGCTCAACGCGCGGCGCAGCGCGAAGGTGCAGGATGTAATCCGTGACTGGCTGGAACCCCTCACCTTCCCCAGCGGCGTGCGCGTGGGGGTGGACATTGATCCGTATAGCTTCGTTTGAGTGTTAGGCGGACAGCGGGGGATGACCGCGCCTGTCCTTGTGCCTGTACTGGGTGACCAGCTCACCCCCACCCTCGCCAGTCTGCGCGGGTGCGACAAGGGGACCACGATCGTCCTGATGATGGAGGTGGCTGAGGAAGCCACCTACGTGCGCCATCATCAGCAGAAGCTGGTGCTGTTCTTCTCCGCCATGCGCCATTTCGCGGCAGAACTGGCGGCGGACGGCTGGCAGGTCGACTATGTGCGGCTGGACGATCCCGCCAACGCCGGCACCTTCAGCGGCGAGGTGGCCCGCGCGGTGGAGCGCCATTGTCCGCGAGCGATCCGCGTGGTCGAGCCGGGTGAGTGGCGCGTCCTCACCGCGATGCAGGAATGGGGCGACAAGCTCGCCTGCCCGGCGGAGATCCTGCCCGACGACCGCTTCGTCTGCTCGCTGGCCGAATTCCGCGCCTGGGCGGACGGGCGCAAGCAGTTGCGGATGGAGTTCTTCTATCGCGAAATGCGCCGCAAGACCGGGCTGCTGATGGACGGGGCCGAACCGGTCGGCGGGCAATGGAACTTCGACCATGACAACCGCGCCGGCCCGCCCAGGGGCCTGAAGGCCCCGCCCCGCCCGCACTTTGCACCCGATGCCGTAACGCAGGAGGTGATCGCCCTGGTTCGCGATCGCTTCGGCGGCCATTTCGGCACGCTGGACAGCTTTGCCTGGCCCGTCACGCGCGGTGAGGCCGAGGCAGCCGCCGCCGCCTTCTTCGAACAACGCCTGCCCGATTTCGGCAAGTATCAGGATGCCATGGTGGCGGGCGAGGACGACCTGTTCCACTCGCTGCTGTCCACCAGTCTGAACCTTGGCCTGCTCGACCCGCTGGACCTGTGCCGCCGGGCGCAGGCCGAATACCACGCCGGGCGCGCGCCGCTCAACTCGGTGGAGGGATTCATCCGCCAGATCATCGGCTGGCGCGAATACGTGCGCGGCTTCTACTGGACTTTCATGCCCGGCCTGGCCGATGCCAACAAGCTGCACGCCACCCGCCCGCTGCCGGACTTCTGGTGGACGGGCAATACGGACATGCGCTGCCTGGCCGATTGCGTGCGCTCCACCCGCGACAATGCCCATGCCCACCACATCCAGCGGCTTATGGTGCTGGGCAATTTCGCCCTGCTGGCCGGGATTGACCCCCGCGCGGTGCAGGACTGGTTCCTGACCGTCTATGCCGATGCCATCGAGTGGGTGGAACTGCCCAACGTGGCGGCGATGGCGCTCTATGCCGATGGCGGCGCGCTGGCGTCCAAGCCCTATGCCGCCAGCGGGGCCTATATCCACCGCATGTCCGATTACTGCGGCAAGTGCCGCTATTCCGTGGCGCAGAAGACAGGACCGGATGCCTGCCCTTTTAACGCGCTCTACTGGCACTTCATGCAGGCCAACCGCCGCCTGCTGGAAGCCAATCCCCGGATCGGCCGGATCTTTGCCACCTGGGACCGGATGGGCGAGGAAAGGCAGGCCGAATACCTCGCCAGCGCGGAAGCACTCTTGGCCCGGCTGGAACCTGCAGCGCCTGGCTGGGCGCGGGAATGAATCAGGAAGGATTCGCCTCGCGCCGCAGCAGTTCGCGCTTGATCGCCTCGCCCCAGGCATAGCCGCCCAGCGTGCCATCGGCCGCGATCACGCGGTGGCAGGGCACGATTACCGCCACCGGGTTGGCCCCGTTGGCCCCGCCCACCGCGCGCGTGGCCGTGGGCTGCCCGATGGCGGCGGCGATCTGGGCATAGGATCGGGTCTCCCCCCGGGGGATGGCGCGGAGCTGCGCCCACACCCGATGCTGGAACGGGGTGCCGCCGGTATCGAGCGGGATGTCCGCCGCGTCCGGCCCCTGCTCGATCCGCGCCAGCACCTTGTCCGCCAGGCCATCGGGCAGGCCGCCGCGCACCAGCCGGGCCCGGGGGAAGCGGGCGGCCAGCCCGGCCTCGTCCTCGTTGAAAGCCAGGCGGCACAGGCCCTTGTCGGTCGCCGCCAGCAGGACACTTCCCAGCGAACTGCTCACCACGTCCCAGCCGATGGTGACGCCTGCCCCGCCCTTGCGCCAGGCCGCCGGGGCCATGCCTAGGCGGTTGCGCATGGCGGCATAGAAACGCGCGGCGCTTTCATAGCCGGCCTCATAGATGGCATCGGTGATCCGCCCGCCCCCGGCCAGCGCCCGCTCGGCCCGCTCCTCGCGCAGCGCGCGGGCAAAGGCGGCGGGCGACATTCCCGTTATGCGCGTGAACTGGCGTTGCAGGTGAAAGGGCGAACAGCCGAGCGCGGCGGCCAGCTCGGCCAGGGACGGGGCCTTGCCCTCGCCATCGAGCAGACGGGCGGCGCGGGCGACAAGATCGGTAGATGCCTGGGTCATGGCCTTATCCATAGGCAAGCGGAACATGATTGCTTCTCGAATCTTGCACAATCGTGGTGCAATTGGGAGAAGCCCCCCGATGAAGCCATTCCTGCGCCTTGTAATCCTGCTGCTGGCCCTGCTCGGCGGCCCGGCCCTGGCCGACCCGGGTGACATCGACGCCGCCTCGCGCGGGGTGGTGCGGGTGATCGTGGTCGGCGGCGAGGGCGAGGAGGTCTATCCCGTCAGCCACGGATCGGGCTTTGCCGTGGATGCCGAGACCATCGTCACCAATGCCCACGTGGTCAGCGAGGCCGTGAACGATCCTGACCTTGCCATCGGCCTGGTCCCCTCCAGCGGCGGCAACGCGGTCTATGGCCGGGTAATCGCCGTGTCCCCGCGTAACGACCTGGCGCTGGTCCGCACCACGCACCCCATGCGCCTGCCACCGCTGACCATTGCCGGCAATGCCCCGGCCAACTCCACCGCCGTGCTCGCCATCGGCTATCCGATGAACGTGGACCAGGCGCAGGGCCTGGGCGAGGAGGACCTGTTCCGCGCCCAACCGCCGGTGACCAGCCAGGGCTTCCTGTCCGGCCGCCGCCCCAGCCGCGATTTCGACACCCTGCTGCACACCGCCCCCATCGCGCGCGGCAACAGCGGCGGCCCGCTGGTGGACCAGTGCGGCCGGGTGGTGGGCGTCAATTCGTTCGGGGCAGAGAGCAACGCGACCGAGGCGGAGTTCTTCTTTGCCGTGACCATGCGCGAACTGCTGCCCTTCCTGCGCGCCAACGGCATCACCCCGCAGATGAATTCACTCCCCTGCCGCAGCCTAGACGAGCTGGAGGAAGCCGAGCGCCAGCGGGCCGAGCGGCAGATGCTCACCGCCCAGCGCGAGGCGCAGGCGGCCGAGCAGGAAGCCGCCCGCCAGAGCGACGACCTCCGCGCGCAGGTCGCCTTCGAGGTGCTGGACGAGCGGGCCGCCGGCCTGTTCGCGGCTTTCATCCTGCTGCTGATCGCCGGGGCAGCCGGAGCCTATGCCGCCCACGCCCACCGCCAGCAGAACCTGCGCCACCGCGCGCTTGCCGGTTCGGTGGCCCTGATGGCGCTGGCCGCCGCGCTGATCGCCTGGTTCACCCGCCCCGCCTATGCCGACATTCAGGAGCGGGTGGAGGAACGGCTGCGCGAACAGATGGACAGCCCGCAGACCGGCCCGCTGCCCCAGCCCGCCAGCACGGCGGGCAATCTCACCTGCACGCTCGATACCGGCCGCAGCCGCATCATCGGTGAACCGGTGGCGGAATTCCCCCTGCGCTGGACCGAGGCCGGCTGCGTCAACGGCCGCACCCAGTATGGCGCCACCGGCGGGGAATGGAGCCGGGTGTTCGTGCCGGGAGACGAGGATACCGTCTCGGTTAACCGCTATGACCCGCAGGCGCGCGAATATGTGGTGGAGCGCTACCTGCTGGACCGCACGGCAATGGACGAATTGCGCTCAGTGCGCGCCGAGTTCCAGGCCCCGGCCTGCAATGCGGGTGGCACGGCCGCGACCGACCTGGGTGACCGGCAGCAGGCCATCCTGACCATGCTGCCCGACCGGCCCAACGAACGGCTGGTCTACACCTGCAGCGAGGATTCTGCCGCCACTGGCGAATGAGTCCACGGCTCAAGGCCTGCGGGCGGGTTGCAAGCGGCGAATGACCCTGCTAGGCGCGCGCCAACCTTGCCCGGACCAACCCGTTTGAGTCCGATTGTCGGCAAGTGACATCAATCGTCTTCGAACCTTCCAGGGGACTTTCGCGCGTGGAGCTTTCCGCCGGTATCAAGGCAAGTCTGGCAGGGCGTTATGCCTCTGCCCTGTTCGACCTCGCAAGCGAGGCGGGCACCGTGTCGGCCGTGGAGGGCGATCTCGAGAATCTCGAAGCCGCGCTGCGCGAATCGGCTGAACTGCGGGCGCTGATCCGCAACCCGGAAGTGAAGCGCAGCCAGCTGGGCCGCGTGGTGGCCGGCTTGGCCGCGCACCTCAAGCTGTCGCCGCTCACCGGCAATTTCCTGGGCGTGCTGGCGCAGAACCGCCGCGTGGGCGATCTGCCCGCGATCATCCGGGCATTCGCCATGATCGCCGCCGGCCAGCGCGGTGAAGTGGCTGCCGAGGTGACCAGCGCCCATCCGCTCAGCGCCCAGCAGATGACCGATCTGGAAGCCCGCCTGCGCGCCCGCGAAGGCCGCACCGTCAAGCTCAAGTCGAAGGTGGACCCCGCCCTGCTGGGTGGTCTGGTCGTCACCATCGGCTCCAAGCGGATCGACAGCTCGATCCGCACCCGCCTCAATTCCCTCTCTCAAGCGATGAAGAGCGCCTGAGGGCGCAACCGAAAGGCTGAACATGGAAATCCGCGCCGCAGAAATCTCCAAGGTCATCAAGGACCAGATCGCCAACTTCGGCACCGAAGCCGAAGTCAGCGAAGTCGGCTCCGTGCTGTCGGTGGGTGACGGTATCGCCCGTATCCACGGCCTCGACAGCGTGCAGGCCGGCGAGATGGTGGAATTCGCCAACGGTGTGCAGGGCATGGCCCTGAACCTGGAAGCCGACAACGTCGGCGTGGTGATCTTCGGCTCCGACGCCGAGATCAAGGAAGGCGACAGCGTAAAGCGCACCGGCACCATCGTGGACGTGCCCGTGGGCAAGGGCCTGCTGGGCCGCGTGGTCGACGCGCTGGGCAACCCGATCGACGGCAAGGGCCCGCTGACCGACGTGGTCCGCACCCGCGTGGAAAAGAAGGCCCCGGGCATCATCCCGCGGCAGTCGGTCTCCGAGCCCGTGCAGACCGGCCTGAAGGCGATCGACGCCCTGGTGCCGGTTGGCCGTGGCCAGCGCGAACTGATCATCGGTGACCGCCAGACCGGCAAGACCGCCGTGGCGATCGACACCTTCATCAACCAGAAGGAAGCCAACGCCGGCACCGACGAGAGCAAGAAGCTCTACTGTATCTATGTCGCCGTGGGCCAGAAGCGCTCCACCGTGGCGCAGATCGTGCGCCAGCTGGAAGAGAACGGCGCGATGGAATATTCCATCGTGGTCGCCGCCACCGCGTCGGAGCCCGCTCCGCTGCAGTATCTCGCGCCCTACACCGGCGCCGCGATGGGCGAGTTCTTCCGCGACAACGGCATGCACGCCGTGATCGTGTACGATGACCTTTCCAAGCAGGCCGTGGCCTATCGCCAGATGTCGCTGCTGCTGCGCCGCCCGCCGGGCCGCGAAGCCTATCCGGGTGACGTGTTCTATCTGCACAGCCGCCTGCTGGAGCGCGCCGCCAAGCTGAACGACGAGAACGGCTCGGGCTCGCTCACCGCGCTGCCGATTATCGAAACCCAGGCGGGCGACGTGTCGGCCTACATCCCGACCAACGTGATTTCGATCACCGACGGCCAGATCTTCCTCGAAACCGGCCTGTTCTACCAGGGCGTGCGCCCGGCCATCAACGTGGGCCTCTCGGTGTCCCGCGTGGGCGGTGCCGCGCAGACCAAGGCGATGAAGAAGGTGTCCGGCTCGATCAAGCTGGAGCTGGCGCAGTACCGCGAAATGGCGGCATTCGCGCAGTTCGGCTCGGACCTCGACGCCGCCACGCAGAAGCTGCTCAATCGCGGCGCGCGCCTGACCGAGCTGCTCAAGCAGCCGCAGTTCAGCCCGATGCCGTTCGAAGAACAGACCGTGTCGATCTATGCCGGCACCAACGGCTTCCTGGACGCCGTGCCGGTCAACCGGGTGAACGAGTACGAGGCGGCCATGCTCAGCTACATGCGCAACGAGCACGGGGCAGTCCTGGCCGAAATCCGCAACTCGCAGAAGTTCGAAGGCGAAGTGGCGGAGAAGACCAAGGCCGCTCTCACCGCTTTCGCCAAGCAGTTCGCCTGAGCCCTTCAAGAGCCTGACTAGGGAGCCGAAATGGCCTCGCTGAAAGAACTCAAGGGCCGGATCAACTCGGTCAAGTCGACCCAGAAGATCACCAAGGCCAAGCAGATGGTCGCGGCGGCAAAGCTGCGCAAGGCGCAGGCTGCGGCCGAAGCCGCGCGCCCCTATGCCACGCGGCTGAGCGCGGTGATGGCATCGCTGGCCGGCAAGGTCAGCGGTGACAGCGCGCCCAAGCTGCTGGCCGGCAACGGATCGGACAAGCGCCACCTGCTGGTGGTGGTTAACACCGACAAGGGCCTGTGCGGCGGTCTCAACTCGAACATCGTCAAGGAAGCGCGCAACCAGGCCCGTGCCTTGGAAGCCCAGGGCAAGGACGTCTCGTTCTACCTCGTCGGCAAGAAGGGCCGCGCGCCGCTGAGCCGTGACTTCCCCGGCAAGACCGGCGAAGGCTTCGACACCGGCAACGTGCGCACCCCCGGCTTTACCGAGGCGGAAGCCATCGCTGCCGAGCTGGTGGCACTGTTCGATGCCGGCATGTTCGATGTCGCGCACCTGATCGCCCCGGTGTTCAAGAGCGCACTGGCGCAGGACCCGGTGACCCAGCAGCTGATCCCCGTGCCCGCCCCTGCCACGTCGGCCGCCGCCGATGCCGTGGTGGAATACGAGCCGGACGAGGAAGCCATTCTGGCCGAACTGCTGCCGCGCTATGTGAAGACCCAGGTCTTCGGCGCGCTACTGGAGCGGGAAGCCAGCGAACAGGGCGCATCGATGACCGCGATGGACAACGCCACGCGCAACGCCGGTGACCTGATCAACAAGCTGACCATCCAGTACAACCGCAGCCGTCAGGCCGCGATCACCACCGAACTCATCGAAATTATCGCGGGCGCCGAAGCGCTCTAACCGAATTCAAGGCAAGGAAACGAACATGGCCACCGCCCCCGTCCTTAACCAGAGCCCCAACGGCACGATCGCCCAGGTGATCGGCGCCGTCGTCGACGTCGCTTTCGAAGGCGAGCTGCCGGCAATTCTCACCGCGCTGGAAACCCGCAACGGCGACAACACGCTGGTGCTGGAAGTGGCCCAGCACCTGGGCGAGAACACCGTGCGCACCATCGCCATGGACGCAACCGAAGGCCTGACCCGCGGCCAGGAAGTGGTAAATACCGGCGCGCAGATCTCGGTGCCGGTCGGCCCCAAGACGCTGGGCCGCATCATGAACGTGATCGGCCAGCCGATCGACGAGCGTGGCCCGATCGGTGCCGACCAGGTCGCCCCGATCCACGCCAAGGCTCCCGAATTCGTCGACCAGTCGACCGAAGCGGCCATCCTGGTCACCGGCATCAAGGTGATCGACTTGCTGGCCCCCTATGCGCGCGGCGGCAAGATCGGCCTGTTCGGCGGCGCCGGCGTGGGCAAGACCGTGCTGATCCAGGAACTGATCAACAACATCGCCAAGGGCCACGGCGGCGTGTCGGTGTTCGCCGGCGTGGGTGAGCGCACCCGCGAAGGCAACGACCTGTATCACGAGTTCCTCGACGCCGGCGTTATCGCCAAGGACGCCGAAGGCAACGCCACCAGCGACGGGTCGAAGGTGGCCCTGGTGTTCGGCCAGATGAACGAACCGCCGGGCGCCCGTGCCCGCGTGGCCCTGTCGGGCCTGACCATGGCCGAATACTTCCGCGACCAGGAAGGCCAGGACGTGCTGTTCTTCGTGGACAACATCTTCCGCTTCACCCAGGCCGGTTCGGAAGTGTCGGCGCTGCTGGGCCGCATTCCTTCGGCCGTGGGCTACCAGCCCACCCTGGCGACCGACATGGGCGCGCTTCAGGAACGCATCACCTCGACCACCAAGGGCTCGATCACCTCGGTGCAGGCGATCTACGTTCCCGCGGACGACTTGACCGACCCTGCGCCGGCCACCTCGTTTGCCCACCTTGACGCCACCACCACGCTGAACCGCGCGATTTCCGAGCTGGGCATCTACCCGGCGGTGGACCCCCTGGACTCGACCAGCCGCGTGCTGACCCCGGCGGTCGTGGGCCAGGAGCACTATGACACCGCCCGCCGCGTCCAGGAGACGCTGCAGAAGTACAAGAGCCTGCAGGACATCATCGCCATTCTGGGCATGGACGAGCTGAGCGAAGAAGATAAGCTGACCGTGGCTCGCGCCCGCAAGATCCAGCGCTTCCTGTCCCAGCCGTTCCACGTGGCCGAGGTGTTCACCAACATCCCGGGCAAGTTCGTGCAGGTGGAAGACACCGTGAAGAGCTTCAAGGCCGTGGTGGATGGCGAATACGACCACCTGCCCGAAGCCGCCTTCTACATGGTTGGCGGGATCGACGAAGCCGTGGCCAAGGCCAAGAAGCTGGCCGAAGAGGCATAAGCACGATGGCCCTGCACTTCGAACTTGTCACCCCGGCCAAGCTGGTCCGGTCCGAGGACGTCTACATGGTGGTCGTCCCCGGCACCGAGGGCGAGTTCGGCGTGCTGGAGGGCCATGCGCCCTTCATGTCCACCATCCGCGATGGTGCCGTGCAGGTGTTCCGCACTGCCGGCGCCGCGCCGGAGACGATCCAGGTGCGCGGCGGCTTTGCCGAAGTGGGCGAGAACGGCCTGACCGTGCTTGCCGAGCACGTCGAAGCCTGAGGACAATTCCCCGGGCGCCCTTTTGCCGGCGCACCCACAGCGATAGTCCCCTGGTGTCACGGCACCGGGGGATTTTTCGTATGGGCGGACAATACTTCTCGCTGGCCCGGCTGGCCGAACGCTGGTTCGGACCCTGGCCGGTGCAACTGGCGTGGTTCCTGCTGTTTGCGCTGGTCACCCGCTGGACCATGCTGGGTGACCCCAACTACCATGATGACGAAACGCTGTTTTTCCTGATCGGGCAAAGGATGCTCGACGGGGCCATTCCCTATGTCGACGTGTGGGACCGCAAGGGCCCGGGGTTGTTCGCCCTGTTTGCCGGGTTCGCGGCCATTTCGGATTCGGTGCTGTCCTACCAGATCGGGGCGCTGGTCTTTGCCGCGCTGACCGCTTTCGTCCTCGCGCGGATCGCCCACCGCCACACCGGCTGGCTCGGGGCCATGCTGGCGGGGACCATGTACCTGGCCGTGCTGCCGCGCGTGATGGGCGGCGGGGGACAGGCGGGGGTCTATTTCAACCTGCCGGTCATCATCGCCGCCTGGTTGGTGCTGGCCCGCCCCCCGGCGCGCGGCCCCACCCGCGCCTCGCTGGCGGCGATGCTGCTGTGTGGCCTTGCCATTACCTTCAAGCAGACGGTGATCTTCGACGGGGGCTTTCTGGGCCTGCTGCTGCTGTGGCAGCACTGGCGCGCGGGTGCCCGCCCGGCAGAACTGGCGAAGGCCGCCAGCTTCTATGCCGCAGCGGGCGCGCTGCCGATGCTGGCCTTCGCGGCAATCTATGCGGGCCTGGGGCACTTCGCCGAGTTCTGGCACGCCATGGTGCTGTCGAACCTCGCCAAGCAGTACGATGCGGGCAACGATATCCCCACCCGCGTCTTTGCCATGGCCTTCCTGCTGCTGCCGCTGCTGGTCCCCGCCGTGCTGGGCCTGACGCGGGCACGCGAGTATGACGGCAAGACCATGCCGCGCGGGGCCATGCTGGGCTGGCTGGCGGCCACGCTGGCGGCCCTGGTGGCGATCCCCAATTTCATCGACCACTACCTCATCCCCGTGGTGCTGGTGCTGAGCTTGTGCGCAGCGCCGTTCCTGCAGCGCGAACCCTGGGGGCCGGTGCTGGGCCTGCTGGGGCTGGCCGTGATGCTGTCCTTCGGGCCGCAGTTCGACCGCGCAACACGGATCGAATCGCGCCAGGCGATGACCCGGCTGGCCGGGCAGATCGCCGTCGACCGGCCCGAACCACGGCTGTTCCTGTTCCAGGGGCCGGTGGCGCTCTACAGCATGACCGGCAGCTACCCGCCCACGCCGCTGCTGTTCCCGCTGCACCTGGAAGCCATGCCGGAGCGCAATGTCAGCCACCTCGACACGGCCGGCGAAGTGAGTCGCGTGCTGGCCTGGCAACCCACCACCGTGCTGGTGCGCGCCGAGCGGCACAGCTCCGAGAACCCCGAGACCTTTGCCCTGGTCGATGCCTGGGTGCGCGCCCATTGCGGCTCGGTCAAAACATGGAACCTGCCCAACCGCTATGGCCAGCGGCTGTACGATGTGTGGAGCGACTGCCGGGTGGACCAGGCGCCGCGCTGATCGCGCGAGGCAATTGGTTAACCACGCTTGCGCTAAACCCGGGGGCATGAGCGGAGCCCCGTCAGCAGCCCTTGCCACTACCGCCACGGCCGATCCGGCGGCGGACGCTACAGGGCTGCACGGCTGGCGCTGGCACGCCGTGGTGATGGCCATGGTCACCCTTGCCACCCTGGTCTCGCGCGCCGCCTTCTTCGGCGACCAGGCCGCCGGCTATGACGAACAGCTCTATTCGCTGGTCGCCCAGCGGATGCTGGCGGGTGACCTGCTTTATGTCGATATATGGGATCGCAAGTCGGTGGGCCTGTTTGCGATCTTTGCCTTTGCCCACCTGCTGGGGGGCGACGATGCGCTGGCCTACCAGCTTTTCGCCTGCCTGTTCGCAGCGGTCGGCGGATGGCTGGTCTACCTGGCCGCGCGGCCGCTGGCCGACCGGTTGACGGCCTGTGGTGCAGCCATGCTCTACCCGCCCCTGATCGCGCTCTACGGCTCCTATTCCGGCCAGGCGGAAAACTTCTTCATTCCACTGGTGATCGCCGCTTTCGTGCTGGTGACCAGGCTGGATCGGGGGAACGCCGAGGTGCGCGCAGCGGCAGCCATGGCCTTTGGCGGGCTGGCCCTGCAGGTGAAGTTCACCGTGGCTCCGCAATGCCTGCTGCTGGGAGCGCTGGCCCTGTGGCATTTCCGCGCCGAACCCCTGCCCCGCCTGGCCGGGCGGGCGGCAGCCTATGCTCTGATCGGGCTGGCACCGACGCTGCTCGTTACGGGCTATTACGCCGCAGTCGGGCATTTCGACGCCTACTGGTACGCCAGCGTCGCCTCCAGCATGGACCGCGCACCATCGGGCGGCGGGCGCTTCATGGCTGAACACCTGTCCGCGCTGGCCCCCATGGCCACGCTGGCCCTTGCCGGCATCTACGCCGCCTTCCGCCTCAACCCGCCGCAGGACCGGGGCTATTACCGGCTGGTTGGGCTGTGGGGCCTGAGTGCCCTTGCCGGCATCTACCTGCCGGGCACGCTCTACCTCTATTACTATGCGGCCTTCGTGCCGATGGCGATCCTGCTGGCGCTGCCCTTCCTCGATCGCCGGCCACGGATGGGCTGGCTGCCACTGCCGCTTGCGCTGCTGGCATGTCTGGTCCTGCTCAACATTCCTCTGCGTCTGGACGAGGCCCGCGCCAGCCGCCAGGCGGTGGACGATATGGCGCTGGCGATCCGTTCGCATGTCGATGCCCGGTCACGCTGCCTGCTGATATTCGATGGCCCGATGGCACTACAGCGGCTTTCCGGGGGCTGCCTGCCTTCGCGGATTGTCTATTCCGACCACTGGAACAACCTGCTGGAACGCGACGCCCTGGGCCTTGACCGGGTGGCCGAATTGCAGCGTGTGCTGGCCCGCAGGCCGGGTGCCATCATCACCGCCGACGATCGCGTGACCGAGCAGGACCCCGATACCAACCGCCTGATCCGACAGGCGCTGGCGGCCGATTATGTCCACGTGATCGCCCGCCCTATCCACAAGCGGACCTATCATGCATGGGTCCTGCGCGATCATCGTTCCTGAGTGGAGGCCAGCGCCCGCCCGTCCCACCACAGGATCAGGCCCGCCAGCATGATCACCAGCGCCCCGCCGACGGTGGCCAGCGTGGGCACGTTATCGAACACCAGCCAGCCCAACAGGCTGGCGGTGATGAGCTGGACATAGGTTGCCGGGGCCACGGTGGCCGCACCTGCACGTGTGGTGCCATGATAGATCAGCCAATGGCCGGTTGTGCCGGTCACCGCCACGAAGGCGCAGCGGGCCACCACGGTCCAGTCGGGCCAGCCGGCATGGAAAAACTCCAGCCCGCTCACGGCCCCTGCCAGCGCGGCGATGGACAGCAGCACGGCCGATCCCGCCGCCACGAAGAACTGCATGGAAAGCGCGCTGCCCGCACCGGCCGAGGCGCGGTTGGCGATCACCAGCAGGCTCATCCCCAGCGCGGTGAACAGCGGCAGCAGGGCCGGCCAGCCCAGCGTGACCACGTTGGGCTGGAGGATGACCAGCACTCCGGCAAAGGCCACCGCAATGGCAACCCAGGTGGCCGGGCGCACATTCTCGCCCAGCAAGGGACCGCTGAGCAGCGCGGTGAAGGCCGGCGCCACGAAGGCAATCGAGATGGCAGTCGCCAGCGGCATGATGAACACCGCACAGAAGAACCCGCAGGTGGCCGTGGCCAGCGCCGCCCCGCGCGCCACCTGCAACCACGGCCGCTGCGGGCGGAAGGCGGCCCGCCCCTCCGCGCGCCACAGCATGGTGCCCAGCACCAGCGATCCCATGATGAAGCGCAGCGCGGCCACCGCCACGGGCGACCAAACGCCCGCCATCGTCTTGGTTACTGCATCGCCCAGCGAGAACAGGGCAAACCCCGCCAGCGCCGCCAGCAGCCCGCCCCGGACGTCGTGGGTCATGCCTTCCGCCGGCGGGCGGCGTGCCACAGGTACAGGCCGGCACCGATGATGATCGCCGCCCCCAGCAGGGCCATCGCATCGGGCCGGTCGCCAAAGAAGTACCAGCCCAGCGCGGTCGCCATCAGCAACTGGCCATAGGTCATCGGCGCAATGGTGCCTGCGCCGGCGCGCATCGTGCCCATGAAGATCAGCCACTGGGCCAGCGTCGCGGTCAGGCCGATGAAAGCGCAGCGGGCCACCACGGTCCAGTCGGCCACGCCAACGTGGAACCGCTCCACCCCGCTCACGTGGCCCACGGCAGTCGCCCCCAGCAGGAAGATCAGCGCGGTGACCGACATGTAATATTGCATGGCCAGCACGCTGGCCCGTCCGCTCACCTTGCGGTTGGTGATGATCGTCACGGCCATGCCGCTGGCGCCCAACAGGGGGAACAGCACGCCCCACCCGGCGCTGTCGAAATTGGGCCGCAGTACGATAAACACGCCGATGAAGGCCAGCAGCGTGGCGATCCAGGTCTCGGCCTTTGCCTTTTCCTTCAGGAAGATCATGGCCAGCACGGCGGTGATCATCGGCTGGGTGAATGCGATGGTCGTCGCCTCGGCCAGCGGCATCAGCCACACGGCCAGGAACATGCCCAGGGCCGAGCAACTGATCGCCACGCCGCGCACCCATTGCAGCCTGTCGCGCGGCAGGGCCAGCGCCGCCACCCCTTCATGCCGCACCACCAGCACGGCCAGCAGGCAGGTGCCCACGAAATAGCGGGTGGTGGCCATTGCCGTGGCCGGCCATTCGCCCGCCATGCCCTTGATGATCGCATCGCCGATCGACAGCGTGCAGAAGCCGGCCAGGGCAAACAGCAGCCCCGCGCGATCCGATTGTTGCATCTGGCCGGCGATCCTTCCTTGAACCCTCGGCACGGGCCATAGGCGCATGTCCAGCGTTCTGCAAAGGGCCTGACGCGCGATTAACCACACGCGGGAAAGGCCCACTTAACCAGTTCTTCACCTAAATTGGCGACACGGGAGGCTGGATCAGGTGGCGGTCTTTCCCTGCCGCCCGGTCGACTGAAGGACGAGGTTACGCGACAATGAGCGCTTTCGGACGCAAGAGCGGTGCTGCGGGTATGGGCCAGGGTGCCCGGCCCTCCTTCGGCGTTGCCCGCCCCATGCGCGGCGGCGGTGCCCCTGTGCCGGGCGGCATGCCGGCCGGCGGCGAGCAGTTCCCCCCGATCCCGTCCGATGCAGCCCCCGCAGCCCCCGCGGGAGACAGCTATTCCAACGCCTACAACCGCGATGACGCGATGACCCGGCTGGCCGACCGCGCCAATGCCATTGCCGAAGCCAATCACGAGCCAACCGGGTTCGAAGCCAGCGTCCACAAGATCAAGGAGCAGGTGCTGCCGCGCCTGCTGGAACGCGTCGACCCCGAAGCCGCCGCCACGCTGACCAAGGACGAGCTGTCCGAGGAATTCCGCCCCATCATCATGGAGGTGCTGGCCGAGCTGAAGATCACCCTCAACCGGCGCGAGCAGTTCGCGCTGGAAAAGGTGCTGATCGACGAGCTGCTGGGCTTCGGCCCCCTGGAAGAGCTGTTGAGCGACCCGGACGTGTCCGACATCATGGTCAACGGCCCGGACCAGACCTACATCGAAAAGAAGGGCAAGCTGCAGATTGCCCCGATCAAGTTCCGCGACGAAAGCCACCTGTTCCAAATTGCCCAGCGCATCGTGAACCAGGTGGGCCGCCGCGTTGACCAGACCACCCCGCTGGCCGATGCCCGCCTGAAGGACGGTAGCCGCGTCAACGTGATCGTGCCGCCGCTGTCCCTGCGCGGCACGGCCATCTCGATCCGCAAGTTTTCCGAAAAGCCGATCACCATCGATATGCTGCAGGGCTTCGGCTCCATGAGCGTGAAGATGGCCACCGCGCTGAAGATCGCCGGTGCCTGCCGAATGAATATCGTTATCTCGGGTGGCACCGGCTCGGGCAAGACGACCATGCTCAACGCCCTGTCGAAGATGATCGACCCCGGCGAGCGCGTGCTGACCATCGAGGACGCGGCGGAACTGCGCCTGCAGCAGCCGCACTGGCTGCCGCTGGAAACCCGCCCGCCGAACCTGGAAGGCCAGGGTGCCATCACCATCGGTGACCTCGTCAAGAACGCCCTGCGTATGCGGCCTGACCGGATCATCCTGGGCGAAATCCGCGGCGCGGAGTGCTTCGACCTCCTCGCCGCGATGAACACCGGCCACGATGGCTCGATGTGTACGCTGCACGCCAACAGCCCGCGCGAATGCCTTGGCCGTATGGAAAACATGATCCTGATGGGCGACATCAAGATCCCCAAGGAAGCCATCAGCCGCCAGATCGCCGAATCGGTGGACCTGATCGTGCAGGTGAAGCGTCTGCGCGACGGCAGCCGCCGCACCACCAACATCACCGAGGTGATCGGCATGGAAGGCGACGTGATCGTCACCCAGGAACTGTTCAAGTTCGAGTACCTGGACGAGAGCGAGGACGGCAAGATCCTGGGCGAATTCCGCAGTTCCGGCCTGCGCCCCTACACGCTGGAAAAGGCCCGCCAGTTCGGCTTTGACCAGGCCTATCTTGAGGCGTGCCTCTAACTCTTCAGCAGGCCCAGTACCGCCACCAGCAGGGCCAGCAGGCCCACGCCGAACAGCAGCAGTGAAAGGCTGCTCCACGGCACCCAGCCGACCGCGTCCAGATGGCGGCGGCGCTGGCGGCGCACTTGTCCCTGCCAGGCCAGGATGGCCAGCAGCAGGCACGCCGCACCGGCCAACCCCAGCAGGGCAGCATCGCTGGCGAAGAGGAGATCGTGGCGCAGGTCCATCGCGCTGGCCATATGTGACCGCTCGGCCTCCAGCGCAATGCTTGCACAAGCGCCGCGCCGGACTATGGCGAACCCATGAGCGCGCGCGAGCATGACCGGCCGGTCCTGGCCCTGCTGATCCGTCTTGGGGGGATCGCCGGCCTCGCCGCCATGGCCGCGCTGATCAAATTTGCCTCAACCCGCGGCCTGCACCTGATCGAGCTGCTGTTCTGGCGCCAGTTCCTGGCCCTGCCGATCCTGCTGGGCTGGGCGCTGCTGAGCGGCGGCGTGTCGCAACTGGGCAGCAAACGGCCCAAGGCGCAGATAGCGCGCGGGGTCACCGGGCTGATCGGCATGATCCTGAATTTTGGTGCGGTGATCATGCTGCCGCTGGCCGAGGCAACCACCTTCGGCTTTTCCGCCCCGATCTTTGCCGTGCTGCTTTCCGTGCTGCTGATGCGCGAGAAGGTGGGAGTGTGGCGCTGGTCGGCCGTGCTGGCAGGGTTCCTGGGCATTGTGGTGATTGCCCAGCCGGGCAATTCGGACCATGCCATCCCGCTGTTCGGGGCGGCCGTGGCGCTGGGCGGGGCTTTCATGATCGCGCTGATCTCGATCCAGATCCGCGACCTGTCGAAGACCGAGAACTCGATGGCCATCGTGTTATGGTTTGCCGCCACCAGCTCGCTGCTGCTGCTGCCCGCACTGCCCTTTGTTTCCACCGCACATGGGTGGGAAGACTGGGGCCTGCTGCTGGCCATCGGCATCACCGGCACGCTGGGCCAGGTGGGCATCACCACCGCGCTGCGCTTTGGCCAGGTGGCCAGCGTGATCGTGATGGATTATTCGTCGATCGTCTGGGCCACGCTGTTCGGCTGGCTGCTGTTTGCGGCGCTCCCCAGCACCAGCACCTGGTTTGGCGCGCCGCTGATCATCCTGGCCGGCCTGATCATCGGCTGGCGCGAGCGGCTGGCCCACAAGCGCTTCGTGGATCAGCGGGCCACGAGCGGGGGAACCTGACTTCGGCAGGGCCGTTAAGCAGCAGTTGAAAGGAGTTCTGCCATGTCCCGCAAGATCGTTCTGGGCGTTACCGCTGCCCTGATGGCTCTGACCGCTACCGCATGCAACACCGTGCGCGGCGCCGGTGCCGACCTGGAATCCGCCGCCAACGCGGTTGACGAAGAGACGTAAGCGCTCAGGTCTTCCGATAGACCAGCATGATATTGTTGGCGGGCATGGCTACGCGCCGTGTCCGCCGCAATGCATTATGGATGCAGAGTTCGTCCATCCAGGCAGTGTCACGCAAGCCGAAGCGGGCATCCTGCCCTTTCAGCCAGGCATTGAATTCCAGATTGCTGGGCGCGGTGGGAACGCCGGCTTCCAGCCACGGGCCATAGACGATCAGCGGGGCTCCCTCAGGCAATATCCGGCCGGCAGCACGAACCAGGCCAAGGGTCGCTTCAGGGGGGCTGATATGGATCATGTTGATGCACACTACGGCATCGGCCACCGCCACCGGCCACTCGCTTGCCGAGGCATCGATAGCCAGCGGCGTGGCGATGTTGGCAAGGCCGCTGTCCGACGACCAGGCCGCGATGGAAGCGCGGGCGCCTTCATCGGGGTCACTTGGCTGCCACCGGAGTTGCGGAAAGCGCGCGGCAAAGTGGATCACGTGTTCCCCCGTGCCGCTGGCCACTTCCAGCACCGTGCCGCTGGCAGGCAATTCCTCCGCCAGGACATCGGCAATCGGGCCGCGGTTGCGCGCGGCGGCGGGGGCCTCGCGCTTCACTTCAGCACCTTGCTGCGCGCGGGACCGGCGCGGCGGGCGGCAGGCTCTCGCACGGCCAGCCACACCAGCAGGCCCAGCGGCCCTGCCATAAAAGTGGCGATCAGGACCGGGGCCTGCCACAGCTTGGGAAACTGCTTGGCATCGGCATCCCGCGCGATCCACACGCCGGTGAACAGGTCAAGCGCCAGGTAGTGGACCCAGCCCACCACCACGCCGCCATCGGACAGGAAGATGTTCCTCACCCCCTGGATGCTGGTGAAGCCTGCCTGCCCGGCCCCTGCTGCCTTGTTGCCATCAAGCAGGCCGGTCACCAGGCCCAGCAGCATGACCGCGTAGGTGAGGCAAAGCAGCGCCACCCCGCAATACATCACTGCGCTGAAGGTAACGGGCGTGCGCCGAGCCAGGACCAGCGCCGCCCAGCAGGCCAGTGCCACCAGGTTGGCAGCGGTGAACAGGCCTTCCCACATTATCGCTCTCCCTCACCCGCGCGCCGCCAGCGACCGGCCAAGCGGTGCAGGCTGTCATGATCGTGCACGAAGCGGCCGGGGGCCTTCTCCTGCGTGCATTGCAGCGCCGCGGCGGCCACATCTGCGGCGCGGATCGCGCGGTACTGCCGCCGTTCTCCATGCAATACCATATTGCCCAGCGGTGCGGCCAGTTGACCAAGCAGTTCCAGTGGTCGCAGGTGTCCGGGGCGGTGGCCGCGCAGCAGGCCGGGTCGCAGCACGTCCAGCCGGGTGAAGCCGATCTTCTCCAGCCCCGCTTCCATCTCGCCCTTGGTCCTGAGGTAGAAATTGCGACTGGCAAGGGTTGCGCCCACGCTGGAGACGACGGCGAAACCCGTGGCCCCTGCCCCCCTGGCATGCATGGCCGCGCGCAGCACCAGGTCACGGTCGATCGCGGCGAAGGCGTCCTTGTCGCCGCCCTGCTGGCGGATCGTGGTGCCCAGCGCGCAGATCACATGGGTCGCCCCAACCGTGGCGATGGCCCGGTCCCATCCCTCGGGCGGGGCCACCAGCACTTCCATCCTTGCGCCCGGCGGCAGCGCCACTTCGCTGCGCGCAACGGCCACCAGCCGCACTTCCGGACGACCAACGGCCAGCGCCAGCACCTGCTGGCCGACCAGGCCCGATGCGCCCAGCACCAGTACGCGGCGCGGATCAGACATTGGACAGCCCCTCCGGCACCTGGCCGAACACGCGGGCATAGCTGTCGATGGCAAAGCGGTCGGTCATGCCGGCGATGAAATCGGCGATATGCCGGGCACGGGCGTCCGGTTGTTCGGGCAAGGTGTCCACCCAGCTTGCGCTCATCAGGTCGGGCTGCTGGTCGAACGCCGCATAGAGCTGGGCGATCACCTTGTGCGCTACCCTGGCCGTGGCCAACTGGTCCGGGTGATAATAGAGCCGCTCGTACAGGAACGCCTTCAGTCGCCGCTCCCGCTGCGTCCATTCGGGCGAGAGGGTCGCCAGGGCCCTGCCCGCCTGGCGCACATCGTCCACCGATTGCAGCCCTGCCACATTGGCGCGGGTGGTGGCGATCAGGTCGGTCACCATCACGCCGATCTGGTCGCGCACCAGTTCGCGCAGTTGCAGCGCGCGCGGCGCGTCAGGATGGCGGGCGCGCACCGCGTTCCACTGGACTTCCAGGAAATCGAGCGTCAGCAGGTCGTCCAGGTCCAGGAACCCGGCGCGCAGGCCATCGTCGATGTCGTGGTTGTCATAGGCGATATCGTCGGACAGCGCGGCCACCTGCCCTTCCAGCGATGACCACTGGTCGAGATCGAGCGGATAAGCCCCGTCCAGTTCCGCCAGCGCCCAGCCCGGCGCGGTGACTGGCCCATTGTGCTTGGCCAGGCCCTCCAGCATCTCCCAGCTCAGGTTCAGGCCCGGCACATCGGCATAGGGGCGCTCCAGCCGCATCAGCACGCGCAGGCAGTGTTCGTTGTGGTCCCACCCGCCGTGAGGGGCCAGCGCGGCGTTCAGCGCGTCCTCACCTGCATGGCCGAACGGCGGGTGGCCGATATCGTGCGCCAGGCACAGGGCCTCGGCCAGATCCTCGTCCAGCCCCAGGCTGCGCGCCGCCACGCGGCCGATCTGGGCCACTTCCAGGCTGTGGGTCAGGCGCACACGGTAATGGTCACCATCGGGCGCGATGAACACCTGTGCCTTGCCCGCCAGCCGCCGGAACGCGATCGAGTGGATGATCCGGTCACGGTCACGCTGGAACGGGCTGCGCGGCCCCCGCGTCCCCTCGGCCCCCAAGGCAAACTCACGCCCGCGCGAATGCGCAGGATTGGCGGCAAAGGGGGCGAGTGACATGGGGGACGGGCTAGATGCCGCTGCCGGTGCTGGCAACGGGAACGTTTGACGAACTAACCGTCCTCTTCCAGCAGCCATTGTGCCGCGCGGCGGGCGTGGATGCGGGCGCTGTCATAAATCGGCAGCACGTTGGCATCCACGTCGATCACCAGGTTCAGTTCGGTGGCGCCAAGCACGATGGCCTGCGCGCCTTCCTGCGCCTGTTCGGTAATGATGGTCTTGAACAGGCGCTCTGCCGGGCGGGTGGCGCGGCCCTTGATGAGTTCCTCGTAAATGATCCGCTCCACCTGGTCGGAATACTCCACTACCGGGGGCAGCAGGTCGACCCCGTGGGCCACCAGCCGGCGGCGGTAGAACCCGCCGGTGATCACGTTGCGCGGGCCGATCAGCGCGGCCTTTTTCACGCCCTTGGCTTCCATCTCCTCGCCCACGCATTCGGCGATGTGGAGGATGGGGACGGACAGTTCGGCCTCCAGCTCGCGATAGACGCGGTGCATGGAATTGGCGGCGATCAGGATCAGCCCGGCCCCGGCCGCTTCCAGCCGGCGGGCGCTTGACAACAGCACCTGTGCGGCGCGGGCCCAGTCCTCATCGCTGGAAAGGCCCACAAGATCGCGGAAATCCAGGTTTTCGATCAGCATCGGCGCGCTGGAGGTAGGTCCGCGACGGGCCTGCACCGCGCGGTTGATGTCTTCGTAATAGCTACGGGTGGAGATCCAGCTCATCCCCCCGATCAGCCCCAGTTTGCGCAAAACGGCCGCCTTCCTCATGTCATGTGTTGTCCGGGCGGCCACCCATTGGTCCGCCAGATGAACGCCGGATGACCAGAACCGCGCTCAGCGGCGGAGCGCAAATGCGGCGCGGCGATGCGTTGCGCTCAGGCGTCCAATGCCTTGTTGATGTCTTCCACCATCTTCTTGGCGTCGGCCAGCAGCATCATGGTCTGGTCCATATAGAACACATCGTTGTCGACGCCAGCATAGCCCACGCCGCCCATGCTGCGTTTGATGAAGAACACCTGCTTGGCCTTGTCCACGTCGAACACGGGCATGCCGTAGATCGGGCTGGACTTGTCGGTCTTGGCCGCAGGGTTCACCACGTCGTTCGCGCCGATGATGAATGCCACGTCGCACTGAGCGAACTCGCTGTTGATGTCCTCCAGCTCGAACACCTCGTCATACGGCACGTTGGCTTCGGCCAGCAGCACGTTCATGTGGCCGGGCATACGGCCGGCCACGGGGTGGATGGCGTATTTGACCGATACGCCTTCCTTCTTAAGGTGATCGCCCATCTCGCGCAGGGCGTGCTGGGCCTGGGCCACGGCCATGCCGTAGCCGGGGATGATGATGACGCTTTCGGCCTGCTTGAGCATGAATGCGGCATCGTCAGCGCTGCCCTGCTTCCACGGGCGCTGCTCCTTGGCCGCGCCGCCGCTGGCTGCGGCTTCCGCGCCGAAACCGCCCGCAATCACGGACAGGAACCCGCGGTTCATCGCCTTGCACATGATGTAGGACAGGATCGCGCCGGAGCTGCCCACCAGCGCGCCGGTGATGATCATGGCGCTGTTGTGCAACGTGAAGCCCATCGCCGCAGCTGCCCAGCCCGAATAGGAATTGAGCATCGAGACGACCACCGGCATGTCCGCCCCGCCGATCGGGATGATCAGCAGGAAGCCGATGATGAAGGACAGAACGGTGATGGTGGCAATCACCCACAGGCTCTGGTCCATGGTGAAGTAGCCGACCAAACCGAGGATCGCGACCAGAGTGCCCAGGTTGATCACGTGGCGCAATGGCAGCAGGATCGGCGATCCGCTCATCTTGCCGGCCAGCTTCAGGAAGGCGATGACGCTACCGGAGAAGGTGATGGCCCCGATGGCAATGCCCAGCCCCGCCTCGACCCGGCTGACCGGGTTGATCAGGCCGTCCCCGCCAAGGATACCGAAGGCCGCTGGGTCAAGGTAGGCCGCCCAGCCCACCAGCACGGCGGCAAGGCCGACCAAGCTGTGGAACGCCGCGACAAGCTGCGGCATGTCTGTCATCTTGATGCGGCGCGCGGTGACAAGGCCGATCACCGCACCGATGGCGATGGCGGCGAGAATCTCGCCCAGCGAGGCGAAATCCGGCCCCGCATAGCTGTTGAACGCGTCACCCACCTTCATCGGCATGTGCGTGACCAGCGTAGTCACCACGGCAATCAGCATCCCCGCCATGCCATAGCGGTTGCCCTCGCGGCTGGTGGTGGGGTGCGACAGGCCGCGCAGGGCCAGAATGAACAGCACGCCCGCGACAAGGTAGGCCAACATGGCCCAGGACGGCGTGGCAGCGTGGGCCAGCGCTTCGCCCACATGCGCGCCGGTCGGCAGCGGCACGGGTACGATTTCGGTCAGCGGCCCTGCCGGAGGGGCTGCTGGCGTCGGTTCGGGATAGGCTTGCAGCGTGGCCGCAGCGGCGGAGAGGAAGGACAGCATCACTTCTTCTCCTTCTTCTTGTACATCGCCAGCATCCGCGCCGTGACGGCAAAGCCGCCGAAGATGTTGACGGATGCCATCACCACCGCCCCCAGCCCCAGCCACTTGGCAATCGGGCTACCAGACGTGGCCGCCGCCACCAGCGCGCCCACGATGATCACCGAGGAGATCGCATTAGTCACCGCCATCAGCGGCGTATGCAGCGCCGGGGTTACCGACCAGACCACATAATAACCCACGAAACAGGCCAGCACGAAGATCGAAAGGATCGAGATGAAGTCCATGGTCTTTACCCCTTCAACCTCTCGCTCACCATCGCCCCGCCCTGCGTCAGCCGCACGGCGTTGCCGATCTCCTCGTCCAGCACCGGCCGGCCCTGCTCCTTGTCCCAGAAGGCGGAGAGGAAGTTGTAGTGGTTGCGGGCGAACAGCGCCGATGTGTCTGCCGCCATCAACGCGGGGGTGTTACTGGAGCCGATGATGAACACGCCGTGGCGTTCCACCACCTGGTCGGCCACGCTGCCTTCCACGTTGCCCCCTTGCGCCACGGCCAGGTCATAGATGACCGAGCCCTTGCGCATCGTGGCGATCTGCGCGTCGCTGATCAGGCGTGGCGCGGGGCGGCCAGGGATGAGAGCCGTGGTAATCACGATGTCCTGTTTGGCGATGTGGGCGCTCACCAGCTCGGCCTGGGCCTTCTGGTATTCCTCGCTCATCTCCGTGGCATAGCCGCCGGCACCCTCGCCCTCGATGCCGGCCACGCTTTCCACGAAAATGGGCTTCGCGCCCAGCGACATGATCTGCTCTTTGGTGGCGCTGCGCACGTCGGTGGCGGAGACTTGCGCGCCAAGGCGGCGGGCGGTGGCGATGGCCTGCAGGCCCGCCACGCCCACGCCCATGATGAACACCTTGGCGGCGGACACAGTGCCCGCCGCAGTCATCATCATCGGGAAGGCGCGGCCATACTGGTTGGCGGCGGCCAGCACCGCCTTGTAACCGGCGAGGTTGGACTGGCTGGACAGCACGTCCATGCTCTGCGCGCGGGTGATGCGCGGCATGAACTCCATCGCCAGCGCTTCCAGACCGGCTGCGGCATAGGCCTGCACCCGATCCTTCTCGCGGAAGGGATCAAAGGTGGCAGCCACCATGGCCCCCGGCCTCGCGCCCGCCAGCAGCGCGGGATCGGGCGCCTGCACGCCCAACACGATATCCGCCCCGTCCACGGCCGCGGCAGCATCGGTCACCTCGGCCCCGGCGGTGCGGTAATCCTCGTCGGCGATGGCGGCGGAGAGGCCGGCGCCCTGCTCAACCGCAAAGCTGGCCCCCAGTGCGATGAACTTCTTCACCGTTTCGGGCGTGGCGGCAACCCGCGTTTCCCCTGCGGCCCGCTCTTTCAGGACCGCGATGCGAATGCCCCCCATCGCCCCGCGCCAGCCGGTGTCTTACTGGATGATCAGGAGGATGATCAGCGTCAGCACCGCGATCAGCGGCACCGACCATTTGAGCATGCCTATGAAGCCATCATAGGTCTTCTCGTTGGGCTTGATATCCTGCGAATTGGCCATTGGTGGCAGTCCTTGTGCTGGAATGGGGAACGGTCTGTTGCCACCCGTCTATCCCCGCTGCGGCCCGCACTCAAGCCTGCAGTGAACCCACGGCGCAGCATGCGCTTAACAGCCTCTTTACCTGGTCCTGATATGCCCTGCGTTCACGCCGGACCAGTCCGGCCCTTGTCGCATGTGGGGAATGATGGCCGAAGCCGAACAGCGCCTGTTGATGCTGATCGACGACGAGCCGGCGCAGAGCCGGCTGATCACCGCCCTTGCCGCGCGCGAGGGCTGGCGCACCCTGGTGGTGGACGAGGCGGAGAAGGCTATCGCCACCCTGGGCACGCGCCAGGGGATGCAGCTTTCCGCCATCATCCTCGACCAGTGGGTGCCGGGTGATGAGGCCTGTGACCTGATTGCCGAATTGAAGGAACGCCGGCCCGGCCTGCCGATCCTGATGATCACCGCCAGCACCAGTCCGCTACTGGCCGTGGAGGCGATGCGCGCCGGGGCCGCCGATTACCTGGTCAAGCCCGTCGCGCCCGAGCGGCTGATGCAGGCGCTGCGCAACGCCACCATGCGCGAAACCCCGCGCGACGAGCTGGCGCCGATGACCGAGAAGATGCCCGCCCGGCTCGATTTCGATGCCATGGTCGGCACGGCCCCGAAGTTCCGCGATGCCCTGGCCAAGGCGGCCAAGGCGGCGCGCGGCCACGGCCACGTGCTGATCGAGGGCGAGAGCGGCACCGGCAAGGAGATGCTGGTGCGCGCCATGGTGGCCGCCAGCCCTCGCGCCCGCGCCCCGTTCCGCATGATCAACGTGGGCGGCGTGTCCGCCTCCAGCCTCGAATCGGTGCTGTTCGGGCACGAGAAGGGCGCCTTTGCCGGGGCCTTCGACCGGCAGGTGGGCGCCTTGCAGAACTGCGATGGCGGCACTCTGGTGCTGGACGAGATCGACCGCCTGTCGCTGGACCTGCAGGACCGGCTTGCCGAGGCCCTGCGCAACGGTTCGGTCCGCCCCATCGGCGCGCGCCACAGCTTCAAGGTGGATACCCGCATCATCGCCGCCAGCAACCTGCCGCTGGCCGACATGGTCAGCGCCGGGCTGTTCCGCGAGGAACTGCTGGCCGCCATCAACCGCACCGGCATCACCCTGCCGCCGCTGCGAGACCGCACGGGCGACATTACCGCGCTGACCCGCCATTTCCTGGCCCGCATCGGCGAACAGCCGGGCCTGCGCCCGCTGGGCATCACCGACGGCGCGCTGAAGCTGCTGGCCGCGTTCGACTGGCCGGGCAACGTGCGCCAGTTGCAGGCGGTGCTGTTCCGCGCGGCGGTGTTCTGCGATGGCGACGCGCTGACCGCGCAGGATTTCCCCCAGCTTTCACAGATGATCGGCGAACTGGCCGAGGCCAACCAGCCGGTGATGGAAAGCGCCGGGGTGCAGATCTACACCGGCGACGGCAACCTGCGCCCGCTGGAGGACATCGAGGCCGACGTGATCCGCCTGGCCATCGGCCACTATCGCGGGCGCATGACCGAAGTGGCCCGCCGCCTGGGCATCGGCCGCTCCACGCTCTATCGCAAGCTGACCGATCTGGGCATCGAAAGCGCAGCCTGACCCGCTTGTTGATGAAGTACATCCCCGCAGGCACCGCCAACAGGCTGCCAAAGGGCACGGCCGGACGAATCAAGGATCGTTCCATCGCTGGCACGGACCGCTGCCTGTAGGACAGCACAATCGACAAGGCCGACGGTCGCGGTTAGCCTGCCCCGATGACAGAAGACCTTACCGGCAAGCGCGCCCTCGTCACCGGCGCGGCATCGGGGATCGGCGCGGCAACGGCGCGCTGGCTGGCTGCGCACGGCGTCACCGCACTGGTGCTGGTGGACCTCGACGGGCCCGGCCTCGCCGCGCTGGACATGCCTTGCGAAGTCCTGCCCTTTCCCGGTGACGTGACCGATGAAGCCCTGTGGGACCGGATCGAGGCCGAGGCCGGCCCGCTCGACTACGCCGTCATCAACGCCGGAATCGCCGGCGGCGCACCCATCGCGACCATGACCCTCGACGAATGGCGCGCCACGCTGTCGGTCAACCTTGATGGCGCCTTCCTGGCCCTGCGCTGCGCCACCCGCCTGGTCCGCGACCATGGGGCGATGGTCCTCACCGCCTCGGTCAGCGGCCTCAAGGCCGAACCCGGCACCGCCGCCTATGGCGCCAGCAAGGCCGGGCTGATGCAACTGGGCCGCGTTGCCGCCAAGGAACTGGCCCCCCGCGGCGTGCGGGTGAACTGCATTGCGCCCGGCGGGGTCGACACGCCGATCTGGGACCAGACCCCGTTCTTCCAGGAAATGATCGCGCAAGCCGGGGGTGACCGGGCGGCGGCAATGGCGGCCCTCTCCGGCGCGGCCACCCCGCTCGCCCGTTTTGCCACCGCCGACCAGATTGCCGCGCAGATCGGTTTCCTGCTGAGCGATGCGGCGGGCACGATCACCGGCACATCGCTGGTGAGCGACGGGGGCTACCTGCTCTAGCGGGTTGGCTTTGCCCGTCACCGCCCCTATCTCGCAACCATGCCTGCAATGCCGCCCCCTGCTGCGATAGCCGCGCCCCGGCGGCGCCTGCGCGCCTTGGCGATGCAGGCACTGGCGGCACTGCTGCTGGCGATGATCGCATTGCAGGCCCTGGCTCCCTCTGCGCCGGCTTCCCACCAGCAACACGGCTCCGCGTTCAGCGCGCTGACCGCCGATGTCACCCTGGCCCCGCGCCAGCAGGAGCAGGTCAGCCAGCGACTTGCCCCCCTGCCCGATCCCCTGCCCACGCTGCCGCCAGTCGATCCGTTGACCGTGCTCCAGCCCCTTGCCGCCACTCCTGCCCCGATCCCGGTGGCACAATCGCCGCCGCCGCTGGCCCCGCGCCAGCGCCCCGAAGTGCCCGCTTCCCCGCGCGAGCCGCCGCACGCCTGATTGCTCCGTTTCTCCGCCGCTGTGGCGGCGCGACGACAATCAGGATTACCAATCATGAACACTAGTATGACCGGCGCGACCGGCGCAGACCGGCGCGCGCAGATCGAGGCCCTGCTTGCCTCGTACCCCGACACCACCGACGACGAGCTGCGCGAGCTGCTGCACTGGTTCAAGCACGAGGCGACCGCGCTGGACGTGGGAATGGTTGCCAGCAATCCGCTGGTCACCAGTGGCTATCGCCGCTTCCGCGCCGACCAGCTCGACCGGCTGACCTTGCGGGAATATGCGCTGATGACCTGCGTGGTGGGCATGGTGGCAGCTTTGCTGGCCTATGCCGTGTGGTATTTTGCATGACGGCCTGACTTCCCGGCGATCGCGGCTGACCCACAGCGCCGCGATCGCCCCAAGGGAAACGGTATCGTGGGCGTGGCACCGGAACCTTCGGTTCATCCCGCGCATTGGGCGGCCTGACAGCGGCCCGGTGGCTTATTCATCAGGCTGCAACAGGCCTGATCTCTTGACGGGCCGACCATTTTGCCTGAGCCACCATGCCCACAACAAGGATGCCTGCCGCGTGACCACCAAAGCCCTCACCGGATTGCTGGCAAAGCCGGCCGATTTCGCCGTCACGCTGCCCGCCACCACGGCAGAGCGCGCCTTCGTCTATGCGTACGCCTTGATCCAGTGGCCCTGGCTGCTGGCCAGCCTCTCCGGCGGCTCGCAGGCGGACAAGCAGGCGCTGCTGGAACGGGTGGGCCTGCCCGCCGATGCCCTGCCCAACCTGGGAAGCTGGAAGGCCGATACCTACCTGCTGCACCGCGTGGTGGACATGATCGAGGCGCTGCGCCCGGCCACCGTGGTGGAACTGGGTTCTGGCGCAACATCGCTGGTGATCGCCCAGGCCCTGGCGGCCAATGGCGGCGGCACGCTGTACAGCTTCGACCAGCATCGCCCCTTCGTGGACCAGATGGGCCAGTGGCTAGGCGAGCACGGCCTGTCCGCCCACTTCCAGCACGCCCCGCTGGCCCAGCGCGATCCGCGCTGGCCGGGGGTGTGGTACCAGTTGGCCGACCTGCCGCCCGCCATCGACCTGTTGCTGATCGACGGGCCGCCCTGGGTGATCCACCCCTATGTGCGCGGCATGGCGGACCGGCTGTTCGACCGAGTGGTGCCGGGCGGTGTGGTGCTGCTGGACGATGCCGCCCGTCCCGGCGAGCGGCACGTGGCCCGCCGCTGGATGCGCGAATGGCCGGGCTTCACGTTCAGCTACGAAGGCGGCGGCACCAAGGGCCTGCTGGTGGGGCGGCGGGACGGGGCTTCGGTATAGCTGGCGGGCGGAGTGCGCTATCCGCGTGGTGCCGGTGGGCGATGGGAAGTGTTTGTCGCAGGCAATGCAGCTAGCGCCACCAAGATTGTTGAGCTTGCTTGACGAAATCCAAGTTCAGGGCAAGGCTTCCACGCACTGAGCAAGGCCCTCGACAACATGGCCCCCACCTCCAACGATCTCGATTTCCTTGACGGTTAGCCCATCAAGACCAAACCCGATTGTATGCGCCGCCTGCATGCGATCGATGAGGGTGACCGAAATTGGTCCGCCAGCACGGAAGCTGGTGAAAGACCGGCCGCTGTCCGTCATCGGCGTCACCATGACCGGTCGCCGGATTCCACCCATCACGTTGCCGTCGCCGCCACGGAGCCAAAACTGACATCTCCGGTTCCCTACCGGTTGCCAAAAATCCGTCTTGAAGCATCAGGGTGGGCCAGAAGGTCCCATGTCCGCGGTAGTCAGAGTGAAGTGGCCGATCCGGCCATCAACATTCGAGAATTGCAGGGAAAGATCACAGAAAAGATCGTCGACACGCGACAGCGTAAATGGCGATACGTTCGCGTCCATGCGCACTGTTGGCAGGACACTCTGTGCATGGGTCTGAGCCGGGACGAGGCAGGACAATGCCACCGCGATCCGACAAAGAGCACTTGGACGCATCAAACCACCAGCCCCGCGAAGTCGGTCAGCGCCGCGTCGCGCAGGCCGCGCCATACATTGCGCACCTGCACCGTCTCGGCCACGTCATGCACGCGCAGCAGGTGATAGCCTGCCTCCATCCCGCGCATGGCCAGGGCGAGCGATCCGCCCAGCCGCTTGTCGGCCGCCGCCTCGTTGCTCAGCGCGCCGATCATGCGCTTGCGGCTGGCACCCAGCAGCAGCGGCTGGCCAAGGGCGTGGAACAGCGGCAGGGCGTTGATCAGGGCCAGGTTCTCGGCCAGCGACTTGCCGAAGCCCACGCCCGGATCGAGCACGATGTTCTCGCGCGCAATGCCCGCCGCCAGCGCGGCGTCGCGCCGTTCTTTCAGCCAGTCGAACACGTCGAACACCACGTTGCTATAGGTGGCATCGTCATGCAGGTCCTGCGCCGCCTCGTTGCTGGGGCCGGGCGCGTGCATCAGGATCACGGGCCGCTGCGTGCTGGCGGCGAATTGCAGGCTGCGCGGGTCGTGGCGCAGGGCGGATACGTCATTTATCACGTGCGCGCCGGCATCCAGCGCCGCCTGCATCACGCCAGGGCGCCGGGTATCCACGCTGACTGCCGCGCCCATCTTCACGCAGTGCTGGATGGCGGGGACAACGCGCTCGATCTCCTCGCCTTCCCACACCGCCTTGGCACCGGGACGCGTGCTTTCGCCGCCAATGTCGATCAGCGCCGCGCCCGCCTCGTGCATCATGGCGGCCTGCACCCGCATCATGGTGCCGTGATCGTTGAACTTGCCGCCATCGCTGAAGCTGTCGGGTGTGACGTTGAGGATGCCCATAACCTGCGGCTCGTCCAGCTTCACGGTGCGGGTGCCGCACTGGAGTGGCGGATGCTGGCGGCCGATATTGGCCCACTGGGCTTCGGCCTCGTCAAGGATCGGGCCGCTGAGGTCGCCCAGCACCTCGGCCATTTCGCGCGGGGTGGCGGTGGCCCGCTCCACCACCTGCGCGCCGTCCCTGATGGTGATGGCGAAGGTATGGGCATAGGCCATCGACCCGCCCAGCCGCACGGCATCGCCATCCACGCTTTGCGGCGAGGGGACCAGGGTGAGCGGCTGGATGTAGATGCGTTCGGTCATGGCGTGTCCGTTCCACAACCGGGCGCGGCGATCAATCCTCCACCGCCAGCAGGTAGAGCTGCCGCGCGCTGTCGATGGGTTTGAGTTCGCCGTCCTGTTCGATGTGCCAGAAGGTCCAGCCGTTGCAGCTTGGCGCGCCCTGCAGGTCCTTGCCGACCGCGTGGATCGAGCCGCTGAGAGCGCCCGAGGCCAGCGAGCCATCGGCCCGCACCGTGGCCTGCCAGCGGCGCTTCTTGTCGGACAGCACGGTGCCGGGCGGGATCAGCCCTGCCTCCACCACGGCCCCGAAGGCAACGCGCGGGGCATCGCGCGCGGCTCTCATCGTGGTGACGGCGCTTTCATCCAGCGGCAGTTCCTTGGCGATGCGCGCCTTGGCCACCTTGATATAGCTTTCCTCGCGCTCGCAGCCGATCCATTCGCGGCCCAGGCGCTTGGCGACAGCGCCCGTGGTGCCGGTGCCGAAGAACGGGTCGAGCACCACGTCGCCCGCCTCGGTGGTAGCCAGCAGCACGCGGTAGAGCAGCGCCTCGGGCTTCTGCGTGGGGTGGGCCTTGTGGCCGGCCTCGTCCTTCAGCCGCTCGCCGCCGCTGCAGATCGGCAGCACCCAGTCGCTGCGCATCTGCAGCTCGTCGTTCAGCGTCTTCATGGCGCGGTAGTTGAAGTGGTACTTCGCCTTCTCGCCCTGGCTGGCCCACAGCAGGGTTTCGTGGGCATTGGTGAAGCGGGTGCCGCGGAAGTTGGGCATGGGGTTGGTCTTGCGCCAGACAATGTCGTTCAGCAGCCAGAACCCCAGGTCCTGCATCATCGCGCCCACGCGGTAGATGTTGTGATAGCTGCCGATCACCCAGATGGCACCATCGGGCTTCAGCACCCGGCGCGCCTCCACCAGCCATTCGCGGGTGAAGCGGTCATAGGCGGCGAAGCTGTCGAACTGGTCCCAGTGATCGGTGACGGCGTCCACGTGGCTGCCATCGGGGCGGTTCAGATCGCCGCCAAGTTGCAGGTTGTAGGGCGGATCGGCGAACACCAGGTCCACGCTGGCCGTGGGCAGGCTGCGCATTGCCGCGATGCAGTCGCCTTCGAGGATCTGCCCCAGCGGCAGGTCCTTCTTGTCCACCCTGGGCGCAGCTTTCGCCCTTGCGGCCGGAGCCGCCCGTACTTTCAGCACTTCACCCATCCGGTAAGACCCCCTGACTTATCCACAGGGTGAGTCCTGCGGAGTCCCGGGTCAAGCACCAATTCTCTCAGCCCGTCGCAGGCCCGCCTCCGGATAAGGCGGAACGAAAAGAGTCCCCCACAAGATGTTGAGTCTCCTGCCCTTGTGAAGACTCGATATGCTGGGGTGTTGCCGGCAGGACTCAATTTTTGCGTGATCGCCCGCAAGGTGGCACAAGCAGGGTTCGACGGAGCCGGAGGGGTGAAGATGGCACTGGAAGTGATCGGCGCGGGTCTGGGGCGCAACGCCACGTTCTCGCTGAAATTCGCGCTGGAGCACATCGGCTACGGCCCCTGCTACCACATGTCGGAAGTCCTGGCCGACGGGCGCCGGGCCATCCCCCTGTGGCTGGACGTGATCGGCGGCACGCCGGACTGGGACGCGGTCTTTGCCGGCTTCCGTTCCACCACCGACTACCCGGCATGCAGCTACTGGCGCGAACTGGCCGACCACTTTCCGCAGGCCAAGGTGGTCCTGACCACACGCGATCCGGATAGCTGGTTCGATTCGGTCAGCGACACGATCTTTTCCGCCCGGATGAACGATTCGGTCAAAGGCACCCCGTTCGAGGCGCTGCTGGACGGCGTAGCGATCAGCCATTTCGACGGCCACCTCACCGACCGGGCGTGGATGACCGACTGGTACCTGCGCCGCAACCAGGCGGTGGTGGACGGCCTGCCGCCCGAACGCCTGCTCCAGTTCCACCCGCGCGACGGGTGGGAACCGCTGTGCGCGTTCCTGGGCGTGCCGGTGCCGGACAGCCCCTTTCCCCGCGTCAACAGCCGCGACGAACTGGGTGCCCAGTCCGACGAACATGGCGGCATTCCCGCCGACCCGGTGGCGCGGGAAGGTTTTGCGCGCGAATACATCGAGGCGATGCGCGCCAAGGCGTTCAGCTAGATCCCCGGATCCACCCCGGTCAGCTCCACGCTCACCTGCCACAGCCGCGCGGCCAGCGCCGGATCGCGCGCTGCCCTGCTGCGGCGCGCGGGGCCGCTGGGACCGCTTGCCTCCAGGAACCCCTGCGGGCCGACATAGGCCCCGCCCAACATGTCAGGGTCGCAAGCAGCCTGCAGCGTAGGCACGGCAGCTTCGGGCGGGCGGTGGAACAGCACGCTGGCCAGCGCCAGCCCCGCCCTGTCGAACAGCGAGAAACGGCCCAGCGTGGTGCCGGAAATGCCCGGATGGCAGCCCATCGACCGCACGGGCGAGCCTGCCGCGCGCAACCGCCGGTCCAGTTCGGCAAAAAACAGCGCGTTGGCCAGCTTGCTCTGCCCATAGAAGCGGAATCGCGAATAGCCGCGCGCACCATCCAGGTTGGCAAAGTCGATCGCCCCCCGCTTGTGGGCCAGGCTGGCCACAGTCACCACGCGCGGATCGGCGCCGGAAATCTTCGGCAGCAGCAGCCCGGTCAGGGCAAAATGCCCCAGGTGGTTGGTGCCGAACTGCAGTTCGAAGCCTTGCGCAGTGCGTTGCAGCGGCGGGTTCATCACCCCCGCATTGTTGATCAGGACATCGATCCGCTCCACCTGCGCCGCCGCTGCGCGCACGCTGGCGAGGTCCGCCAGATCCAGCAGCAGCACCGAAAGGGCGGCACCGGGCGCCTCGGCCAGGATCGCCGCCCGCGCGGCATCGCCCTTGGCCACGTCACGGCAGGCCAGGATCACCTCGGCCCCGCGCAAGGCCAGCACCCGCGCGGCTTCCCAGCCGATCCCGGCGCTGGCCCCCGTGATCAGGAACCGCCGCCCCGCCTGGTCTGGCACATGGCGGGCGGTATATCCCTTGCCTTGGCCTTTCAAAACGCCATTTCCATTTGCGCCACCGGGGCAAAGGAGCGGCGGTGCAAGGGCGTGGGGCCGTGCTGGCGCAGCGCCGCCAGATGCTCGGCCGAGCCATAGCCCTTGTTCCGTTCCCACCCGTAATGCGGATGCTCGCGCGCGGCTTCCACCATCAGCCGGTCACGGTACTGCTTGGCCAGGATGGAGGCCGCGCCGATGCACCGCTCGCGCCCGTCACCCCCCACGATGGCGCGGGCCGGCCAGCGCCAGTCCGCCACCCGGCCGTGGGGCGTGAGGTTGCCGTCCACCAGCACTTGCGCCACGTCGCATTCCAGCACCTGGCACAGCAGCGCCATGGCCCGCGTCATCGCCAGCATGGTGGCCCCGAAGATGTTCAGCCGGTCGATCTCTTCCACGCTCACCACGCCGATGCCGAAGGCACAGCGGCGGCGGATCGCCTCCTCCGCCCGCGCCCGCGCTGCCTCGCCCAGCTTCTTGGAATCGTCGATGCCCTTTGGTCCCGGCTTGCACAGGACCACGGCAGCCGCCACAACCGGACCAGCCAAAGGCCCGCGACCGGCCTCGTCCACCCCGGCAACCAGGGAGGACGGGCCCAACCGGGCTGCAAATTCGCGCGAGGGAGTGCCGAAAATCATGCGTCTCAGGATTCTGCTCAGCACCTTGTTACCCGGCTCGCTGCTGGCCGCAAGCTGCTCCGCCTTTGCTGCCGGGGATAGCCCCGCCCCGATCGCCGCCGGTGGCACGCCGGTAGAACTGGAGGCCGGATCGCCCTTCACCGCGCGCGCCGTGCTCAACCTCAACGAAGGCTGGTCCGTGGCGGTGGAGCCGGGCACCGGCAACCTGCTGGTTACGGAAAAGGGCGGCACCGCCAAGTACTTCAACCCCGCCACCGGCGATGCGTGGGAGGTCAGCGGCCTGCCTGCCGTGGCCTACGGCGGCCAGGGCGGCCTGGGTGACGTGATCTTCGCGCCCGACTATGCCGCCAGCCGCACGATCTACCTCAGTTGGGCACAGGCTGCCGGTGAAGGCGAGAACGCCCCGCGCCGCGCCGTGGCCGCGCGAGGACAGCTCGCCTGTGCGGCGGGAGCTTGCCAGATCAATGACCTGACCGAAATCTGGCGGCAGGAACCGGCCGTGGCCAGCGGTGGCCACTTTTCCCACAAGCTGATGTTCAGCCCCGATGGCCGCTACCTGTTCATCGGCAGTGGCGAGCGGATGCAGGCCGACCCGGCGCAGGACCTGGCCAACAACCTGGGCAAGGTGCTGCGGCTCAATCCCGATGGCACCCCGGCGGCGGGCAATCCGTTTGCCGACCGTGGCGGCGTGGCGGCGCAGATCTGGTCCTATGGCCACCGCAACCTGCAGCTGGCCTTCGCCCCCGACGGCCGCCTGTGGGAACTGGAGCACGGGCCCCGCGGCGGTGACGAGATCAACCTGGTGGAGCCGGGCAACAATTATGGCTGGCCGGTCCGCTCCAACGGCAACAACTACAACGGCACCGACATTCCCGATCACACGGCGGACGATGGCTTTACCAAGCCGGTGATCTTCTGGGACCCGGTGATCGCACCGGGCGACCTGCTGATCTATCACGGCAGCATGTTCCCGCAGTTCCGTGGCCAGGCCCTGATCGCGGCGATGAGCAGCGTGAATGCCGTGGTGCAGGTGCAGTTGCCCGCCCCCGGCGAAGCAGCCGCCACGGAAGTGGCCCGCCACGGCTTTCCCACCCGCCTGCGCGATATTGCCGAGGCAGCGGACGGTTCGCTGTGGGTGGTGGAGGATGGCCCGCGTGGCCGGCTGCTACACGTGACGGCGGCGCAATAGAGCCACCCGCCGCTCGCGAATTCGTTTGCGCCGGGGGTTCATGCGCCGTATCCGCGCGCCCCCATGGCACAGGCTATATCCTCGCTGATTCCGCTGGCGGGCGTTGACCCGCAGATGGTGGAAGATCTGCTCGACCGCGCGTTCGGTCCTGGCCGCTTCCAGCGTACTGCCTACATGGTGCGCCAGGGGACCGAGGCCCTGCCCGCGCTCAGCTTTGCCGCGCTGGACGAGGACGAGCTGCTGGTCGGCACCATCCAGGCCTGGCCGGTGGCGCTGACCGATGCCGAAGGCCGCGCCCACCCGATGATCATGGTCGGCCCGGTAGCCGTGCTGCCCGAACGGCAGGGAGAAGGCTATGGCACGGCGCTGATGCTGGCCCAGCAGCAAGCGATCGGCGATGGTCCCGCCACACTGCCGCAGGTGCTGATCGGGGATGCACCCTATTACGGGAAGTTCGGCTTTATCGCCGCGCCCACCCAGGGCTGGAGCCTGCCCGGGCCTTACGAGAAGGATCGCCTGCTGGTGCGCTGCGCCAATCCTGCCGTGCTCCCCCGCGAAGGCATGCTGGGGCCTTGGCGCGGCTGATCACAAGTGCCATCTAGCGGGCGCAATGCCCTATGATGCCCCTCCCAACCTGGCCGAGATGACGCTGCCGCAGATCGCGGAGGCACTGGCCGCGCGCCGCCTGCCGCCGATCGACCAGTGGGACCCGGCGGAGGAGCTGGACAGCCACATGGTCATCCGGGCCGATGGCACCTGGCTGCACGAAGGCCGCCCGATCACCCGCCCGGCCATGGTGCGCGCGTTCTCTTCCCTGCTGGTGCAGCGCGACGGGCAGCATTTCCTGCTGACCCCGCAGTGCCGCCAGCGTATCGCGGTGGAGGATGCCGCTTTCGTGGCGGTGGATGTGGAAGCCAGGGACGGCACCCTCGCTTTCCGTCTCAACACCGACGAGCTGGTGCTGGCAGGCCCCGGCAACCCCTTGCGGGCCGAAGGCGATGCCGATTGCCCGGCCATCTACTTGGCCGTGCGGCATGGCACGCAGGCGCGGATCAATCGCAGCACCTGGCTGCAACTGGTTGCCCTGGCAGACTTTTCCGGCCCCATTCCGGTCGTCTCCAGCCAGGGCGCGGACTTTGCGCTGGTGCCATGAGCGGCCTGTTCGAGCGTCTCCACGCGGCCTTTGCCGCCAGTATCGAACGGGCCCACCTGGGCCTGCACGATGATGGCCGCTTCGTGCCCCCCGTCACCCGCCCTGCCGCCGTGCTGATGGCGGTGACCGACCGGCCCGAGCCCGGCCTGATCCTGACCCATCGCCCGCACACCATGGCCAAGCACCCGGGCCAGGTCTCCTTCCCCGGCGGCAAGATCGAACCGGGCGAGGATGCCGTGGCCGCCGCCCTGCGCGAAGCCGAGGAGGAGCTGTCCATCGCCCCCCATGCGGTGCGGGTAGTGGGCATGGCGGAACGGTTTACCACCGGATCCGGCTTCGAGGTTACGCCGGTACTGGGCGTCATTTCCCCCGATACCCCGATCACGCCCCACCCGCACGAGGTGGCCGGCTGGTTCGAGGTGCCGCTGGCCTTCGCGCTCGACCGCGCCAACCATGCCCAGCGCGTGGGGCTGTTGGGCGGGCACGAGCGGCGCTATGTCGAGATCATGTACGGCGAACATCGCATCTGGGGCATCACCGCCGCGATCATCGGCAACCTGTCGCATCGGCTGGAAGGGGGACTGTTCGCGTGACCGCAAGGCTGCCTGCCGCCGACTGGACGCAGCGCGCAGACCTGGCCGCCCTGGTGGCGGCGCTGGGTGTGGACACCATGCGCTGGGTGGGCGGCGCAGTGCGCGATACCCTGCTGGGCCACCCGGTGAAGGACATCGATGCCGCCACCACGCTGACGCCGGACGAGGTGATCGCGGCCTGTTCAGCCGCCAGCTTGCGCACCGTCCCCACCGGGATCGATCACGGCACCGTCACTGTGGTGCTGCCGGGCGGGCCGGTAGAGGTGACCACGCTGCGGCATGACGTGTCCACCGATGGCCGCCGCGCCACCGTGGCCTTCGCCAGCGACTGGCGAGACGATGCTGCGCGGCGCGATTTCACGATCAATGCCCTCTATGCCCACCCCGTGACGCTGGCCATCGATGACTATTTCGGCGGGCTGGAGGACCTGCAGGCAGGCCGGGTGCGCTTCATCGGCGATGCCCGCCAGCGCATCCGCGAGGACCACCTGCGCATCCTGCGCTACTTCCGCTTTCAGGCCCGCTTCGGCAGCGCGATCGATGCGGAGGCCGATGCCGCCTGCGCAGATCTTGCCGCCACGCTGAAAGGCCTCAGCCGCGAGCGGGTGGCGATGGAACTGCTGGCCCTGCTGGCCCTGCCCGATCCGGTCGCCACCCTGCAACGGATGGACAGCCTTGGCGTACTGGCCATGGTCCTGCCGGAAGCCACGCTGACCACCATGCCCGCGCTGGTGGCGGCAGAGGCGGCCTGTGGCATTGCCCCCGCCCCCCTGCGCCGAATGGCCGCGCTGCTGCCCGCCGATCCGCCGTTGGTGGACAAGGTGGCCGCGCGCCTCAAGCTCTCGACCGCGCAGCGCAAGCACCTCGCCACCCTCGCCAGCCGCGCCTCGGGCGATGTCCGCGCACTGGCCTATCGCCACGGGATCGAGGCGGCACGCGACCTGGCGCTGCTGGGCGGCACGGACCCCGCCCCGCTGGCCGACTGGACCGTCCCCGAACTGCCGCTGAAGGGCGGCGAAATCGTGCAGAGGGGCGTCGGCGCCGGCCCGCAGGTCGCCCGCGTGCTGCGCGCCGTGGAGGCCCGCTGGGTGGCCGAAGGTTTCCCGCCCCGCCCCCGCGTGGAAGCGCTGTTGGCGGAAGAACTGGACTCCTCCCGGTAATTTCCTTGCGTTTTTGCGAAACATCGCTATCTGGCCTGCGTGACCGGCGCGAATTCGTCGCGTGATCCGCCTGCTAGCGTGAGCCTCCCCACATCCAACAAGGGGCAAGGACCGGCGGCGGAAATCACGGTCATATGCCAAGCAACCCGCATCACGCGTGGGGAGCCTCAAAGGCCCCACCTTGCGCCCGGACGCCATGCGTGCGCCGTGCGCCACTATGCGTTGAAAGAGTTTTTCATGTCCTATTTTACCGACCTTGGCCTGGCCGAGCCGATCCTGCGTGCACTTGCCACCAAGGGTTACACCGATCCCACCCCGATCCAGCGCCAGGCGATCCCCGCCCTGCTGGAAGGGCGTGACCTGCTGGGCATTGCCCAGACCGGCACCGGCAAGACCGCCGCTTTTGCCCTCCCCTCGATCCACCGCCTGCTGGCCAATCCCGCCCCCCGCCCCCGTCGCGGCTGCCGGATGCTGGTCCTTTCGCCCACCCGCGAGCTGGCGGCGCAGATTGCCGACAACTTCCGCCTCTATGCCAAGTATGTCGACATCCAGGTGCAGACCGTGTTCGGTGGCGTGCCGGTGGGCAAGCAGATTGCCAACCTTTCGCGCGGCACCGATGTGCTGGTGGCCACCCCCGGTCGCCTGCTGGACCTGGTGGAGCAGAAGGCCCTGTTTCTTGACGAGGTGGAAATCTTCGTCCTGGACGAGGCCGACCAGATGATGGACCTGGGCTTCATCAAGCCCCTCACCCGCATCGCCAACCTGCTGCCCAAGCAGCGCCAGAGCCTGTTCTTCTCCGCCACCATGCCGGACGAGATTGCCCGCCTGGGCAAGCAGTTCATCGTCAACCCGGTGAAGGTGGAAGTGGCCCCGCAATCGACCACCGCCGAAAAGGTGGGCCAGTACGTCACTTTCATCGAGCAGAAGGAGAAGCAGGCGCTGCTGACCCTCAGCTTGCAGAAGGGCCTGGCCAACGGCGATATCGAAAGCTGCCTGGTGTTCACCCGCACCAAGCACGGGGCTGACCGCGTGGTGCGCCACCTGGTCGCCGCCGGAGTGGAAGCAGCCGCGATCCACGGCAACAAGAGCCAGGCCCAGCGCACCCGCGCACTGGACGGCTTCCGCGCCGGCAAGGTGCCGGTGCTGGTGGCAACCGACATTGCCGCGCGCGGCATTGACGTGCCGGGCGTGTCCGCCGTGTTCAACTTCGAGCTGCCCAACGTGGCCGAACAGTACGTCCACCGCATCGGCCGCACCGCGCGTGCCGGCAAGGGCGGCCTGGCGATCAGCTACTGCGCGCCGGACGAGAAGGCCTACCTGCGCGACATCCAGAAGCTGACCGGCGTCGTTCCGGCTTCGGCTCCGCTGCCCAAGGACTTCGTGGCCCTGGCCGCCAAGCTGCCCAAGGCGGCAGCCGGTGGCAGCGGTGCCGAATATTCGGACGATAACCGCGCCGGCGGCCGCAACCGCCGCACCCGCGAGAACGAGCGCAAGGCGCGCGGCCCCCGCCGCCATCCCGATGCGCTGGTTGTCCGCCCCGGCGAGCGCGCCGAACGCCCTGCCCGCCCCGCCCGCCCGGCCCGCGATGAGCGCCCGGTGCGTGACGAGCGCCAGCCGCGCAGCGATCACCAGCCGCGTAATGACCGCCCGCAGCGTACAGATCGTCCGCAAGGCGAGCGGGCGCAGGGCGGCCAGAACGCAGGCCAGCGCCCGCAGGGCCAGCGCAACGGTGGCGGCAACCGCCAGAAGTCGAACACCAAGCGCAACGCCTGGCAGGGCTGATAGCCTTTCGTCATTGCGAGCGCAGCGAAGCAATCCAGGGTTCACCCAAACCACCCTGGATTGCTTCGGCCTGCGGCCTCGCAATGACGAGCAAAGGCAAGTCGTGCCCGGCTTGTGGCTCGGTTCATGGAGGCTGAGGCACAGCTCGTCCGGAACGGGTTGCATCATCGGGACCATGTCCCGACCGTCTTTGCAACGGGTCGCGAACCCATTGCAAAGAGGCTAGATTTCCAATGAATTTCAAGATTGCATTCGCTGCCGCCGCCATCCTTGCTGCGGCCCAGACCGCGCAGGCGCAGGATGTTGGCGCGACTGTGAACGGCAATGACGGGGCCGCCGTGGGCACCGTGCTGTCCAACGACGGGTCGACCGTGGTGGTCGATACCGGCACCCACCAGGTGCCTCTGCCCGCCGACGTTTTCGCCGCTGCCGATGGCGGCTCCACCCTCAACACCACCAAGGCCGAGCTGGACCAGCTTTATGGCGAGCAGCTGGCGCAGGCCGCCGCCGCGCGCGATGCCAAGCTGGTTGTGGGCGCTGCCGTGGTCACCGCCGATGCCCAGCCGCTGGGGACCATCGACCAGGTGGACGGCGACAACATCGTGATCCGCGAAGGCGAATTCGTGGTAACCCTGCCGCGTGACCTGCTGGCGCTGGACACCGGCGGCAACGTGATGGTCCGCGCCACCAAGGAAGCGATCATGGCCGCCGTGGCGGCTGGCTGATCCACCGGATTTCCGGACGGGACCGATGAAGGGGCCGGTTTGTCACCGGCCCCTTTTTCATGGCCTAAAACCGGTTATCCTTCGGGAATCCCGTCGGCGGCATCCGCCCTGCGGCACCACGCGCAACCTTCCACATGCCGATTTCCGTCTCGGTGCGCGTGCGGCCGCTATCACCGCCCATCTGCCAGCTTAGCCCATCGGCCAAGGTGAAAGTGGTCACATCGCTGAGGCCGCCATCGCGATAGCGTTGCAGGGTCACGCCCTGCCCTCGCGCCATCACCGGCATTTCGTCCAGCGCGAAGACAACCAGCTTGCGGTTGTCGCCCACCACGGCCACGTGATCGTGCGCCGGGGCAATGGCGCGGGCCACCACCAGCTTCACCCCGTCCTTCACGTTGACCACCTGGCGACCCTTGCGGGTCTCGGCCAGCAGTTCGTCGGTCACGGCGGCGAAGCCCTTGCCGTTGTCTGCCGCCAGCAGCAGTTGCCGCCCCGCCTCATGAACGATCATGGCGATCACCTGCGCGCTGGCGTCGATGTCCAGCGTGTTCCGCACCGGTTCGCCAAAGCCGCGCGCGCCGGGCAGCTTGTCCGCGCCGATGGTGAAGAAGCGGCCATCGTCGCAGGCCAGCAGCAGCTTGTCGGTGGTCTGACAATGGACGGCAAAGGCCGCCTCGTCGCCTTCCTTGTACTTGAAATCGCCGCAGCCGTCGGTTCCCAGGTCCACGTGGCCCTTGGCAGCGCGGATCCAGCCCTTGCGGGACAGGATTACGGTGACCGGTTCCTTCTCGATCATCGCGTCCATGCTGAATTCCACCGTGGGGGCAGCTTCGGCAATGGTGGTGCGGCGTTTGCCCAGCGCGGTATCCTCCGCATATTCCTTGCGGATAGCGGCAAGATCGCGCTTCAGGCGGGTGCGCTGGCGGGCCGGGCTTTCCAGCAGCTTGTTCAGCTCCTCCTGCTCGGCCAGCAGCTCGTCCTGCTCCTTGCGAAGCTGCATTTCCTCCAGCTTGCGCAACGACCGCAGCCGCATGTTGAGGATCGCCTCGGCCTGCCGGTCGGTCAGTTCGAATTCGGCCATCAGCACCGGCTTGGGCTCGTCCTCGGCACGGATGATGGCGATCACCCGGTCAAGGTTGAGGTAGGCGATGATATAGCCCGCCACCAGTTCCAGCCGGTTGGCGATCTTGTCCAGCCGGTGCTGGCTGCGCCGTTGCAGCACCTCGATCTGGCTGGTCAGCCAGTGCAGCAGCACTTCCTTCAGCCCCATCACCATCGGCGTGCGCGTGGCATCCAGCACGTTGAGGTTGAGGGAGAAACGCGTCTCCAGGTCGGTCAGCTTGTAGACCGATTCCTTCAGCAGCTCGGGGTCGATATTGCGGCTGCGCGGGACCAGCACGAGGCGGATCTGCTCGTCGCTCTCGTCGCGCACGTCTTCCAGGATCGGCAGCTTCTTGTCGGCAATGGCCTGGGCGATCTGTTCGATCAGCTTGCCCTTGGGCACCTGGTAGGGGATTTCGGAGATGACCAGTTGCCAGCCCCCGCCCTTGTGCCGTTCGATCCCGGCCATGCGGTCAGCCTCGTCCGCAGCCTCGGCGGCGTAGAAGCGGCCGCGCACGCGGAAGCTGCCGCGCCCGGTTGCATAGGCGTGGCTGATCGCATCGGCACTGTCCACCACCAGCCCGCCGGTAGCGAAATCGGGGCCGTGGAACACCTGCATCAGTTCGGCATGGGTAACGTCCTTGTTGAACAGGACCAGTTCGGCCGCATCGATGATCTCGGCCACGTTGTGGCTGGGGATGGAGGTGGCCATGCCCACGGCGATGCCGCTGGCCCCGTTGGCCAGCAGGTTGGGGAACAGGCCGGGGAATACGGTCGGCTCTTCCTCCTCGTTGTTGTAGGTGGGGACGAAATCGACCGTGCCCTCGTCCAGCCCCTCCATCAGCAGCATGGCGGTGCGGGTCAGGCGCGCTTCGGTGTAGCGCTCGGCGGCGGCGTTATCGCCGTCGATATTGCCGAAGTTGCCCTGCCCTTCGACCAGCGGATAGCGCAGGCTGAACGGCTGGGCCAGGCGCACCATGGCATCATACAGCGCCAGGTTGCCGTGCGGGTGATACTTGCCCATCACGTCGCCCACCACGCGGCTGGACTTCTTGAAGGCGCTGGACGGGTCCAGCTTCAACCCGCGCATACCCCACAGGATGCGGCGGTGGACCGGCTTCAGCCCGTCGCGCAGGTCCGGCAGCGAACGGGCGGTGATGGTGGACAGGGCGTAGACCAGGTAGCGCTCCGACAGGGCACTGTCGAACGGAGCATCGACGATCGCGTCGAACGGGTCCTTCTCGTCTTCGATGGTATCCATGCCCCGTGCCCTAGCAGCGGGGGCTTTCGCGCAACAGCGCGGAACCAGCGGCTTTCCCCATGTGTTGTGTGGCTGACTTCCCCCGCGAACAAGGACCACTCGCCATGCCGCAGAAGATTCTCATCCTGGCCACCGACGGCTTCGAACAGTCGGAACTGGAAAAGCCAAAGGCGTTGCTGGAAAAGGCGGGGTTCGAAACCACCGTCGCCAGCCCCAAGACGGGCGAGATCCGCGGCTGGGACCAGAAGGACTGGGGGCGCGCCGTCAAGGTGGACATGGCCCTGTCAGATGCCGACGAGGCCGATTTCGATGCCCTGCTGCTGCCCGGCGGGCAGATGAACCCCGATATCCTGCGGATGGATGACGAGGCGGTGGACCTGGTGGGCGCGTTCTACGATGCCGGCAAGCCCGTCGCCGCCATCTGCCACGCCCCCTGGCTGCTGGTGGAAGCCGACGTGGTGGACGGCCACCGGGTGACCGCCTGGCCCTCGGTCCGCACCGATCTCGCCAATGCCGGTGCCGAGGTGGAGGACGCCGAGGTGGTGGTGGACGACAACCTGATCACCAGCCGCAAGCCGGAAGACATCCCCGCCTTCACCGATGCCCTGATCACCATGCTGCGCGAACGGGCGGACTGACCCCTTCGGTTCCCAACCCGCATCGCCAGGGCCCCGCCACCCCCACAGGTGGCGGGGCTTTTTGCGTGGCTCTTTCGGCGGACGTTGCCGGTCCGTTGGTGCTGGGCGCACTTGGCCTGCAACGCTGGCAGCGCCTCACGGCGGCCGCTGCGGGCTGAGCGCCCTAATACCCCTGCATATCGCGGCTCTCGCGCGGGATCTTCACCTCGATCCCGTCGAGGGCCTCGGTCAGCAGGATCTGGCACGAGAGGCGGCTGGTGGCAGCGAGGCTGGCGGCGAGGTCGAGCATGTCCTCCTCGTCGGGACTCGCGGGGGGCAGCTTGCCGAACCAGTCACGGCCCACGATCACGTGGCAGGTGGAACAGGCCATCTGCCCCTCGCACGTCCCTTCCAGCGGCATCCCGGCGGCCTGCGCCACTTCCAGCAACCGGTCGCCCGGCTTGCCTTCGGCCTCGGTACGGGTGCCGTCGCGGTTGATGAAGATGACCTTGATGGTGCCTGCTCCTGCCAAAGGGTTATTGCGCCTCCGCCGCGCTGATAATGGCTGCCGCGCCCGCTTCAAGCTGTTCCATCGTGGTGTAGCGGCCAAAGCCCAGCCGGATCGACGATTTGGCCTGGGCATCGCTCAACCCAATGGCCTTGAGCACGTGGCTGGGCCGGCCCGATCCGCTGGCGCAGGCGGAGCCGGCGCTGAACATCACATTGCGGCAGTCGCTCATCAGGCGGGCGACATCGAGGCCATCGCGCCGCAGGTTGAGGTTGCCGTGCCAGCGCTGGGTGGCGCTGCCGTTAAGGGTCCACCCGGCGAAAAGGTCGCGTGCCCGGGCCCACAGCGCTTGCACATGCGCCGTATCGTCCTCACGCCGCTCCACCGCCAGCCTGGCTGCCGCGCCGAACCCGGCCACCAGCGCGGGGCTGAGCGTGCCCGATCGCAGGCCCTGTTCCTGCCCGCCGCCGGTGGTCTGCGGTTCCAGCGCCAGCCCGTCCCGCAGCCACAGCGCACCAATCCCCTTGGGGCCGTGGAGCTTGTGGGCGGACAGGGCGATCATGTCGGCCTCGGCCACCGGCAGCTTGCCCGCCGCCTGCACTGCATCGGACAGGAACAGCGCGCCCGCCGCCCGCGCCCGCGCCTGCCACGCCGCGCTGTCCTGCACGGTGCCGATCTCGTTGTTCACCTGCATCACGCAGACCAGCCGGGTATCGTTGGGCAGAGGCGCAGCCGGGGCGGCCAGCCCTTCGCTATCGACCGGGATCACATGCACCGCACCCGATGCTGCTGCCGTATCCAGCACTGCGGCATGTTCGATCGCACTGACCGCAAGCGGTCCCCGCCCGCCACAGCCTCGCATCGCCAGGTTCAGCGCCTCGGTCGCCCCGCTGGTAAACACCACGCGGCCCCCGGGGGGAAACAGCGCCGCCACCTGCTCGCGCGCCACCTCGATCGCAGCCATGGCCATGCGACCCATGCGGTGGGTGCTGTGCGGATTGCCGAAGTGGTCGCTGTCCGGCCCGCCCAGCCATGGCAGCATGGCCTCGCGCGCCTCGGGGGCCAGCGGAGTGGTTGCCTGGTAATCCAGGTAGATCACGCCAGGTGCCCCCAAGCGCTGGCGAAGGCTGCGAGGTCTGCCGGGGTGGTATTCCAGCCAATGCTGACGCGGATGGTGCGCTGGGCCACCTCGTCACCCAGGCCAAAAGCCTTCAACACCCGGCTGGGCTTGAGCGAGCCGCTGGAACAGGCGCTGCCTGCCGAAACGGCAAAGCCCGCCGCGTCCAGCCGGATAAGCTGTGCCTGCGCGCTCATCGTGGGGTGGGTCACGGCCAGCACGTGGCTGCATTGCGGACCCAGCCGCACCACGTCGCCCGTATGGTTCAGCATGTCGCGCAGGTCATAGCGGTCGGGATAGCCGGTGGCCCAGCTTTCCACCCCGCCCGCTTCCAGCGCGGCGGCCAGGCCCAGCACGCCAGGCAGGTTCTCGGTTCCCGCGCGATAACCGCGCTCGTGCCCGCCGGTCGGCTCCAGCATGGCATAGTCACGCACCAGCAGCGCGCCCACGCCGATGGGCGCGCCCAGCTTGTGGCCGGAGACCACGACCATGTCCGCATCGGGCAGCGGCACGCGGCCCGCGCTCTGCGAACAGTCGGCTAGTAGCCACCCGCCCGCCGCGCGCACCTGCGCCAGCACGGGCGTGCCTTCATGCGGGATCAGCACGGTGCCGGTTTCCGAATTGATCGACTGCATGGCCACCAGTGCCTTGCCGCACGTGGCCAGCGCCTCGTCCAGCGCCACGGGATCGAGCGAGGCGGCCCGCACTGGGACGACCGTGGCATCGGGCGCGGCGCGCAGCACGGCATCGTGTTCCACCGCGCTCACTATCCGCCGGTCCACCTTGGCGCGGCCCAGGGCCAAGGCCAGCGCCTCGCTGGCCCCGCTGGTGAAGATCACCTCCCCCTCCCACCCCAGCGAGGCCTTGATCCGCGCCCGCGCTTCCTCCAGCGCGGCGCGCGCGCGGCGGCCCTCGGCGTGCGGGCTGCTGGGGTTGGCCCACAGGGCAAAGCCTTCATCCAGCGCCGCTTTCGCCTGCGGGCGCAGCGGGCTGGTGGCAGCATGGTCGAGATAGACTCGGCCGGTCATCGAATAATTGCGAAAATGGACACAGTTCCTATATAGCCCGCCAACTCCGCCGCGCCACCCGCGCGGTCACGCCCTCATCGCAGAGTATCCGATAGACCCATGCCCCACGTGATTTTCCCCGGCCCCGAAGGCCGTCTCGAAGGCCGCTTTTCCCCCGGACTGCGTCCGCGCGCGCCGGTGGCGATGATCCTGCACCCGCACAGCCAGGGCGGCGGCACGATGAACGACCGCATCGTGCAGATGCTGTACAAGAACTTCACCGAGCGCGGCTTTGCCACCCTGCGGTTCAATTTCCGCGGCGTTGGCAAGAGCCAGGGCAGCTTCGACAACGGCATTGGCGAGCTGAGCGATGCCGCCAGCGCGCTCGACTGGGTGCAGTCGATCCACCCGGAAGCACAGACCACTTGGATCGCCGGCGTGTCCTTCGGCGCGCTGATCGGCATGCAGTTGCTGATGCGCCGCCCGGAAATCCGCGGCTTCATCTCGGTCGCCCCGCCTGCCAACATGTACGATTTCAGCTTCCTGGCCCCGTGCCCCGCCAGCGGCATCTTCATCCAGGGGTCGGCCGATACGGTGGTGCAGCCCAATTCGGTCACCAAGCTGGTAGAGAAGCTGCGCACGCAGAAGCACATCACCATCCACCACGACGAGATTCCGCGCGCCAACCATTTCTTCGAGAACGAGCTGGAGGACCTGAAGGCATCGGTCGACCGCTATCTCGATTTCCGGCTGGACCCGAGCTGTCCGATCACCTGATCCGGTAGCAGTTTCGCTTTCGAGAAGGCCCCTTCCCCACGCGGGACAGGGGCCTTTTTCGTGCCCCTGGCACTAACTCAATCAATCCACTTGTAACACTTTGTCGTAAGATGTAATGTTACATTATAACACGCCGAGTCGAGGCACGAGACCTAGGCCGGCGACAAGAGAGGAGTGGAAAGCCGATGGCCTATCTCGACCACAATCACAGCCACAAGCGCCTGGCCGGGGTTACCGGCGTGGCACTGGTGCATATCGTGCTTGCCCTGGGCCTGACGGCGGGGCTGGCAATCGACTATATCCGGCCGGCACCGCCCCCGCCGTTCGAAGGCGGGCAGATTCCCTTGCCGCCGCCCCCGCCGCCAGACACCAGGGAACAGCCGGACCCGGTCGATCCGCGGGTGCCGCCCACCGCACCGGAGCGGCCGGTTGACCTGAACCTTCCCCCGCCCCTGCCCCCGGTTCCGCCAACCCCCACGGACGAGCAGATCACCTACACCGGCGGCACCGACATTCCGCTGCCGACGCCGCCACAGCCCCCGGAACCCCCGCGCCCGCCGCTGGTCACCCCGCGCGGACCGGTCCCCGCCAATGGCCCCGCCGGCTGGGTAACCACGGATGACTATCCGCGCATCGCCATCAGCCGCGAGTATGAGGGCACCACGCGCTACCAGGTCACTGTGGGGTCCAACGGTCGCGTGCAGGGCTGCAGCGTGGTCGCCAGCAGCGGGTTCGAAGTGCTGGACCGGACCGTCTGCGACAGGATCGAGCGCCGCGCCCGTTTCCGTCCCGGCATCGACCGCAACGGCGTGGAAGTGGCCGGCATCTATACCGGTTCGGTCAGCTGGCAGCTACCGGACTAGACCAGGTCCGTGGCCCTGTCCGGACGGGTCGTCTGTCAGCGGGCGGCGGGCGCACTCTCCGCGTCCGCCGCTTCCGCATCCTGCGGCGGAGGCAACTGCCAGATCACCACGTTGCCCAGCAGCACCAGTGCCATCACCACCATCAGCAGAGTTTGCAGGTTGGGTCCGTTGCGGCGGTACTGGTACCAGCCGCCCCACAGCAGGGCGACCATGGCCAACATGGCCAGCGAAAGGGCGAAATCGTTCATGGTGCAGCCGTCATAGAGCCGGCCTCGCCCCGCCGCCAGCGGGAGATTGGCGCCGGCGATTGACAGGCACGGTTTCGCCTGCAACCACCTGTCCATGCTCGAAAACACCCTTTTCACCCGGCGCCAGGCGCTGGGGACGCTGGCCGCCGGCACTGCGCTGGTCACCCTGCCCGGCTGCGCCACCACGCAGACACTCAGCGCATCGCAGGCCGGCACTGCCACGCTCGATGCCATTGTCTGGCGGCTGATGACCGCCGAGCCGGAACGCGCCACCTCGCTGGGCGTGGACACGGGCGAGCACGCCGCGCTGCGCGGGCTGTCCACCGATGTCTCGCTGGCGGGGCTGGCCGCAGAAGCCGCCATGCTGCGGCAGGACCTCGCACTGGTTCGCGCGACCGACACCAGCGGCATGGACGACGCCACCCGCACCAGCTTTGCCGTGGTCGAAAGCGCCTATGCCACCGCGCTTGAGGGGCTGGCGATGCCCTATGGGTCGGTCTCGATCGGCTCGTGGCGCAATTCGCCCTATACCGTGATCCAGAACGTGGGCGGCTATATCGACATGCCGCGCTTCTTCGATAGCGACCAGCAGATCGAGACGACCGCCGATGCGGAGGCGTACCTGGTCCGCCTGTCCGCCTTTCCGGCGCAACTGGATGGCGAGCTGGAGCGGCTGCAGGCCGCGCGGGAGATGGGCCTCGTGCCGCCCGACTTCCTGCTGGCCAAGGCCATCGGCCAGATGGAACAGTCGATCGCCGATGCGGCCGGCGGCGGCGCGCTGGTGGAATCGCTGGTCCGCCGCACGAGAGAAAAGGGCCTGCCCGGCCAGTGGCAGGCACGCGCAGAAGCCGTGGTGAAGGGCCCGGTGCAAGCCGCCCTGCAGCGCCAGCTTGCCGAACTGCGGCTGGAAGCAGGGCAAGCCACCAGCGAGGCGGGCATGTGGTCGCGCCCGCGGGGTGACGAATACTACGCCTGGGCGCTGAAGGCGGCGACCACCACCACGCTGACCCCGGCGGAAATCCATCAGATCGGCATGGAGCAACTGGCCGAGATCCACGGCCGGATGGACCCGATCCTGCGCGACCTGGGCTACACTCGGGGCACGGCCGGCCAGCGCATGGTGGAACTCAGCCGCGATCCGCGTTTCCAGTTTGCCGATGGCGATCCGGGCCGTGCGGAAATCATGGCCTTCATCGCCGAGCGGGTGGACTGGATCCGCGCGCAGATGCCGCGCGCTTTCGAACGCATCGTGCCCGCGCGCCTCGAAGTGCGCCGCCTGCCGCTGGCCGAGGAGCCGGGCGCGCCCACGGCCTATGGCGGATCGGGCAGCAAGGATGGCGCGATCCCGGGCAAGATGTGGATCAACCTGCGCACCACCGACCTGCATCGCAAGTACGACATCCCCACCCTGGTCCACCATGAGACCATTCCCGGCCACGTGTGGGAGGGTGAATATTCCAACCAGCTCAGCCTGATCCGCTCGGTGCTGTCGTTCAGCGCCTTTTCCGAAGGTTGGGCGCTCTATGCCGAGGTGCTGGCCGACGAGCTGGGCGCCTATGACGAGAACCCCGCCTGGCGGCTGGGCTACCTGCAGGACCAGGCCTATCGCGCCGCGCGGCTGGTGGTGGATACCGGGATGCACGCGATGCGCTGGAGCCGCGCCCGCGCCGCCGCTTTCTTCCAGGAACAGGTGGGCAAGGAGGAGGCCGAAGCGGCCAACGAGATCGACCGCTATTGCAGTTGGCCCGGCCAGGCCTGTGCCTACAAGATCGGGCAGACCGAGATTCTGCGCCTGCGCCAGCACGCGCGCGACCGCCTCGCTGCCCGGTTCGACCTGCGCGCCTTCAACCAGGCAGTGGTCGATGGCGGCAACTGCCCGCTGGATGTGCTGCAGGCCAACGTGGAGCGGCACATCGCAGGGCGCGCCTGAGACGGCGTGGTTAGCGGCACGCTAGGCGCTTTCGGCAACCGGAAATTTACCAGCGCAGGCCACTCCGTATTCACCATCCGTTGGTGAAAGGTCCGCCACCATGCTCTATCTTTCTGCCACTGCCGCCCTGGCCGGCGGCGTTGGACTGGCGATGATCCCCCATCACCGCAACCCGACCAAACGCCTGCTGCAGCGCGGGGGCGCGGCAGCAGTGTTCGGCCTGGGCCTGTTTGGCACCATGCTGGCATTGGTCATGGGCGGCTGAGGCGGCCCACCACATTCCTACTGCGGGGTTGCGTCCAGTTCGTCTGCGGCATCTTCGAGGTCGTCCTTGATCTGCTCACCCTCGGCGCGGATCACGTCGGCCTGCTGCTCGGCCACTTCCTCGTTCGGGCCGCCCTCTTCAACCGCCTCGACCATGTCGGCTTCGGCTTCGTAGCTTTCGTCGATCGCTTCGGCGACGTCCTCCGTCTGGTTCTCGGCAGCACTGTCGCAGGCGGCCAGGGCAAGCGCGGGGACGGCGAGGATGGCGGTGGCGGCAAGGCGGGCAAGGGTCATGGTCTTCTCTCCCAATGATGCTGACTCAGGCAAAATTTAGCGAAACGGCGCCGGGACCAGAGTCCCGACGCCGCTCGTCTGTTCCTGAAGGGGGGAACACTTTTCAGGGCAAGCCGCCGCTTACTGCGGCAGGTTGTTGTCCATTTCGTCGGCCGCGTCTTCCATGGCGTCCTTGGTGGCTTCGCCTTCGGCTTCGATGGCATCGGCCTGGGCTTCGCCGGCTTCTTCCATCCCGGTGCCGTCGGTTGCGTCCTCGATCGAGTCAGCCTGCATTTCGGCAGCTTCGTCGATGGCTTCAGCCGAATCTTCGACAGCGTTTTCCTGCGCGCTGTCGCAAGCTGCGAGGGCCATGGCCGAGGCGAAGAGGGCGGAAGCGCCCAGGATGCGGAAAGTCTTCATGGTTTTGGTCTCCGTGACGAGTTTGACGAACTCCACGGTGAGACGAACCGCACCCTGATCGGTTCCCGGAATGCGGCAGCACTTTGGCAGAAATGTGCGCCCGCGCCGCTTTGTCGCCGGAATTAGCCCTTGCCGAACAAGCCTTTGGCCATATCCGTCAGGTCATCCAGAGGATTGCCATCGCCGTCGCGATCGAGGATCGAGGCGAACTGGGTGAGCGAACCCTCACCGCCGATGTGGCCCACGATCTGGTTCAGCACCGCCGGGTCCAGTCCGGTCGCCGCGGCGGCGTGCTCCACGGTATCGCCCTGCATCTGGTGCCCGCGACCCAGCGCGGCGATGGCGGCTTCCGCCATCCTGGGGGAGATGCCCACCTTCTCGGCCAGGTTGACCACGTCATCCGGCGAACCGGCGATGCTTTGCAGCAGGCTGTCGAAAATACTCATCGCATGCGACTCCTCGTCCTTCTGGATCCTCGCAGGCATCTTCCGCCTACCGGGACGCAGTTGCAAGTCAGCATTCGGCCAGCGGGCGCAGGTCCGGTTCCACCCAGCCACGCCGCGCCGCGCGGGAAAACAGCCGGTCACGCGACCAGAACCGCAAGGGATAGTCGCGCCGCCCGCGCTCGCTGGCCAGCAGGCGGTTGACGCGCCCGACCAGGCTGCCTGCGATATCGGCCTCAAGATGCGCCGCCACGGCCAGCACGTAGAACCGGGTTATCGTCTCGTGATAGCCCTGCGTCTCGTCGTTCACCCCGCCCACGGCCACGTTGTAGCCGGCGATGGTGCCGGGCAGGTCGCGCAGGGGCACGAAGTCGGGATATTCGAGCAGCAGGCAGGTGCAGGCGGCCAAGTGCGCCTCATGCGTCCACTCGGGCCGTGGCAGGCTGCGGTCGAGCAATCCGCGCGTCACGTGGCGCACGGCTTCATCGCTGGCAAAAAGGCGGATCGGGTGGTCGGTCATCGGAGGGGAATTCCCGGGTCGTCTTGGTGGCGGCCCGGGAGTTTCCCTTCCGGACCAGGTCAGGCGGCGGAAGCGGGCGCGGCCTGGCGCACCCCTTCGTCCACGTAGGCGTTGAATTGCTGGAAGTTGTCGACGAACAGCTGCACCAGCTTCTGCGCAGTCTGGTCGTATTCCTCGCCATCGGCCCAGGTGCTGCGCGGATCGAGGATCTTCATGTCCACCCCGGCCGCTTCCAGCGCGGGCACATAGACCGGAACTTCAAAGCCGAAGTTCTCGTCCTTGCGGAATTCCACGCTGTCCAGCGAGCCATCGAGCACCGCGTTCAGCAGGGTGCGGGTGCCCTTGATCGGCATCCGCTTGCCCACGCCGTACTTGCCGCCGGTCCAGCCGGTGTTGAACAGCCAGCACTGCGCCCCGCCCTTGGCGATCCGTTCCTTCAGCAGGTTGCCATAGACGCTGGGGTGGCGCGGCATGAAGGCAGCACCGAAGCAGGTGGAGAAGGTGGCTTCCGGCTCGGTCACGCCAATCTCGGTACCGGCAACCTTGGCGGTGTAGCCGCTGAGGAAGTAGTACATCGCCTGGTCCGGCGTGAGGCGCGCGATCGGGGGCAGCACGCCGAAGGCATCGGCGGTCAGCATGATCACGTTGCTGGGTGCCGGACCGAGGTTCTTCTCGCTGGTGTTCGGGATGAACTCGATCGGATAGGCGCCGCGGGTGTTCTCGGTCTTGCTCTTGTCGTCGAAGTCAAGCTCGCGCGTGTCTTCGTCCATCGCCACGTTCTCGAGGATCGTGCCGAACATCTGCGTGGTGGCGTAGATCTCGGGCTCACCCTCGGCCGAGAGGTTGATCATCTTGGCGTAGCAGCCGCCTTCGAAGTTGAACACGGCCTGGTCCGACCAGCCATGCTCGTCATCGCCGATCAGCGTGCGGCTGGCATCGGCGGACAACGTGGTCTTACCGGTACCCGACAGGCCGAAGAAGATCGCGCTCTTGCCGTCAGCGCCAATGTTGGCGCTGCAGTGCATCGGCATCACGCCCTGTGCGGGCAGCAGGAAGTTGAGCAGGCCGAACACGCCCTTCTTCATTTCGCCCGAATATTCGGTGTTGCCAATCAGGATCAGCTTTTCGGTGAAGTTGACCGCAATCACGGTGTCGCTGCGGCAGCCGTGGCGCTCGGGGTTCGCCTTGAAGCTGGGCAGGTTGATGATGGTGTATTCGGGCGCGAAACCGGCCAGTTCCTCCGCCGTGGGGCGCACCAGCAGGGTGCGGATGAACAGGTTGTGCCAGGCCATCTGGGTGATCACGCGCACGTTCACGCGGTATTCCGGCTGGCTGCCGCCGAACAGGTCAGCCACGTAGAGTTCCGGCTGGTCCTTCACGTGGGCCAGAAAATCGGCCTTCAGGTTGGCCCAGTGCTCCCCGGCCATCGGCTGGTTGATGGTGCCCCAGTTGATCGTGTCTTCGGTGGTGGCATCGCGGACGATGTACTTGTCCTTCACGCTGCGGCCGGTGAACTTGCCGGTATCCACCAGCAGGGCACCGTGCTTGGTCAGCTTGCCCTCGCCCTTCTTGAGGGCGTGTTCGACCAGTGCCGAAGTGCCCAGGTTGGCATGAATGGTGGCATCGGTAGCGATGCCCTGGCTGGCAAGCGTAACACCAAGCGTCGTCGACACAGACGATCTCCCCGCAGCAAATTGTGAAAACCAAGCTCTAAAAGGAACCGCGCTCCCACACGGCTTGGGGATGGCCCTTAGTTGCAGCAACCCCGCTCGTCAATTTGCCCCGCGACGGGCAGAGGCCGAAATTCCGTATTACGATGATCGACAGCATCGATTTTGCCGTGCAAGACATTGTTTCCGCCCCGCCCCGGCACTACTCAATTGCTCCGAAGGGTGGTGCAGCATTTTGTGGAGCGTGAGACGATGAGCAGCGACCTGGTGCTGGATTCCGGACCGGACTTCGATGCCCAGCGCACCATCGCGCTGGTGGATGATGACCGCAACATCCTGACCACCCTGTCCATCGCCCTGCAATCGGAAGGCTATGCCACGCGCGTATATTCCGATGGCGAGGCGGCGCTGGCGGCGCTGCGCTCAAACCCGCCGGACCTGGCTGTGTTCGACATCAAGATGCCGCGCATGGACGGGCTGGAGCTGCTCCGCCGCTTGCGTGAGACCAGCAGCCTGCCGGTGATCTTCCTGACCAGCAAGGACGAGGAGGCCGACGAGGAAGTGGGCCTGGCCATGGGGGCCGACGACTATATCTCCAAGCCCTTCAGCCAGCGCCTGCTGCTGGCCCGCATCCGCGCCATCCTGCGCCGCGCGGGGCCAGTGCAAGACAGCGGCGGGGAAGCCCCCGAGGCCGCCACCAGCGACAGCATGGTGATCGAGCGCGGACGGCTACGGATGGACCCGGCGCGCCACCAGGTGACCTGGGGCGGCAAGCCGGTAAGCCTGACGGTGACGGAATTCCTGATCCTGGAAGCGCTCGCCGCCCGGCCCGGCGTGATCAAGAGCCGCAACCAGCTGATGGATGCCGCCTATCCGGACGACATCTTCGTGGACGATCGCACGGTGGACAGCCACATCAAGCGCCTGCGCCGCAAGTTCCGCGCGGTGGACAACGATTTCGGCGCGATCGAGACGCTCTACGGGGCGGGCTACTCGTTCTCCGATGGCTGACACGATCAGTCCCGGCCGGCTGGAGCGGATGGCGCGGCCGCTGGGCGGGTCGCTCACCGCGCGCACGCTGGCGGTCAACCTGATCCCGCTGCTGCTGCTGGCAGGCGGACTGTTCTTCCTCGATTCCTATCGCCGGCAACTGCTGCAGGAGCGCTTCAACCTAGCGCGGATCGAGGCGCAGATCGCCGCCGAAGCACTGTCCGGCGCCACCCGCGCGCGGCAGGAAGCGCTGATGATCCAGATCGGCAAGGAACAGCACCTGCGCCTGCGGATGTACAACCCGGCGGGCGAGCTGGATGCCGACAGCTTCGCCCTGGCCCCGCCCAGCTTCGTGTTCGACGATCCAGTGGCCGAACCCTTCCTGGAAGACTTCGCCCGCTGGACCGACAGCGCGGTGAACGTGCTGGTCGGCGCGCCCTCGCCCGCCCCCTACCTGGAACCGCAAAGCACCCGCGCCGATGCCTGGCCCGAAGTGGTCCGCGCACGCGAACTGGGCTATACCCAGATCGAGCTGCTCAGCGCGCCCGATGGCACCCCGGTGATCAACACCGCCGCGCCCGTGGGCGTGCAGGGCTATACCCTGCTGACCACCCGCAATGCGGTGGACATCACCCAGTCGGTGCGCAACGCCCGCTCGCAACTGCTCAGCGCCATCGGCATTGCGCTGATGGTCTCGATCGTCCTGTCGCTCTACCTCGCCAACACCATCATCCAGCCGCTGCGCCGGCTGGTGCGCGCCGCCGTGGCCGTGCGCACCGGGCGCGAGCGCGAGGTGGAAGTTCCGCGCATGAGCGAGCGGGGCGACGAGATCGGCGTGCTGGCCCGCGCCGTTTCCGACATGACCGGCACCCTCAGGCACCGGATCGACGCGGTGGAGAGCTTTGCCGCCGACGTGGCGCACGAGATCAAGAACCCGCTCGCGTCCCTGCGCAGCGCCATCGAAAGCCTGCCCAAGGTGAAGGACGAGGCCCTGCGCGGGCAGTTGATCGAGGTGGCCGCGCACGATGTGCAGCGGATCGACCGGCTGGTGTCCGACATTTCCGAAGCCAGCCGCATCGATGCCGAGATCAGCCGCGCCAAGTTCGAGGCGGTGGACCTGGGCCGCATGGTCGGCCACCTGATCGCCGCGCGCGAGGAGCGCGGGCTCAACCTCGGGCGGCGGATCGAGCTTGCCGTGAACGGCCACCGCACCGTGGTGATGGGCGTGGCCCTGCGGCTGGAACGGATCATCAGCAACCTGCTCGACAATGCCATCTCGTTCTCGCCCGAAGGGGGCGCGGTGGAGGTGCGGGTGGAACGGCAGGGGGAACGGGTGGTCACCACTGTCAGCGACCACGGCCCGGGCATCGCACCCGACAAGCGCGAGGACGTGTTCCGCCGGTTCCATTCCGACCGGCCGGATGCCGAAGGCTTCGGCCACCACTCCGGCTTGGGCCTGGCCATCGCCCGCACCATTGCCGAGGCGCATGGCGGATCGCTCTACGTGGCGGACCGGAGCGACGGCGCACCGGGTGCCTGCCTCGTGCTGGACTTGCCCGGTGTCGAGTGAGGGGGGTGGCATGACGCCGCTGCTGCACCAGGCGACCGGGGTGCTGGTGGACGGGCGCGTGGTGCTGATCGAGGGTGAGCCGGGCAGCGGCAAGAGTGCCCTCGCCCTCGCCCTGATCGACCGTGGCGCGCTGCTGGTGGGGGATGACGGGGTGGCGCTGGAACGGCGCGGCGGCCACCTGTGGGCCAGCCCCCCACCGCACACCGCCGGCCTGATCGAGATCCGCAACGTTGGGCTGGCGCGGCTGCCCTGTACCGAGGGGCAGGTGGGGCTGGTGCTGCGGCTCGATGCTGCCGCCCCGCGCTTCGTGGAGCAGGCAGCGCAGGTGACCCTGGCAGGCGTGGAGCTGCCGCTGCTGGCGCTCTATCCCGCTACGCCCGCCCTGCCCTTGCGTGCCGAATGGGCCGTGCGCCTCCACGCGCTGCCGCGCCACGATACGGACCAAGGTTCCTAGCCTCTTCCCTTTTCGCCGCCGCCAGCGCATGCCTGCCGCGTCATGACCGACGAATCCCCTCCCCCCCGCCAGCGTGTGCTGCTGGTCACCGGCATGCTGGGCGCAGGCAAGAGCACCGCGCTGCGCGAGCTGGAGGATCTGGGCTGGGAATCGATCGACAACTTCCCCATCCGCCTGCTCGACCGGTTGATCGGCGGCGCGGCCGGCAAAGGCGCCACCGGCCATCCGCTGGCCATCGGCTTCGATTGCCGCACGCGCGGTTTCGTGCCGGCCGACATCATCGAACGGGTGAAGGTGCTGTCCGAACGGCCTGATCTGGAGATCACCACCCTGTTCCTCGACTGCGCCGGGCACGAACTGGCCCGCCGCTTCGACGAGACGCGGCGGCGGCATTACCTGGCGCAGGACATGCCGGTTCCGTCAGGCATCAAGGCCGAGCGCGAATTGCTGGCGCCCTTGCGCCGCTGGGCCGAGGTGCTGATCGACACCACCGATTTCACCACCAATGACCTGAAGCAGACGATCCGCAGCCAGTTCAGCCAGTCCGCCCCGCAGGAGATGACCGTGACCGTCTCCAGCTTCGGCTTTGCCCGCGGCATGCCGCCCGCGACCGACCTGGTGTTCGACATGCGCTTCCTCGACAACCCCCACTGGGCCCCGGGCCTGGCCGAGCTGACCGGGCTGGACGAGCCGGTGGCCCGCCACATCGCCGGAAACCCGCTGTTCGTTTCCGCCTTCGCCAAGATGCGCGACCTGCTGCTGGAACTGCTGCCCGAATATGCCCGCCAGGGAAAAACCTATGTCAACATTGCCTTTGGCTGCACCGGTGGCCGCCACCGGTCGGTCTATACGGCGGAACGCATGGCGCAGGCCTTGCGCGAAGGCGGGTTTTCGCCCACTGTGCTGCACCGCAACCTAGGCTCCCGCGCGGCCGGGCTGGTCGAAGGTTCGCCCAACCATTGATGGCAACCCATTGATGACAAACACGGTTTTTGAAACGTCACTGGTTCGCCCCCTCGCTGCGAGTTGCTTTTCCCGATGATCGGCATGATTCTGGTAACCCATGGCCGCCTGGCCGAGGAATTCGTCCACGCCATGGAACACGTGGTCGGCGCGCAGGCCCAGGTGGCCACCGTGTGCATCGGCCCCAATGACGACATGGAGCTGCGGCGCGAGGAAATCGCCACCGCCATTGACACGGTGGACAGTGGTACCGGGGCGATCATCCTGACCGACCTTTTCGGCGGCACCCCGTCGAACCTGGCCATAAGCCTGCTGGAACGCGGCCGGACCGAAGTGATCGCCGGCATCAACCTGCCGATGCTGATCCGCCTGGCCGGCGCGCGCAAGGATATGGACCTGCCCCGCGCCGCCGCCGCCGCGCGCGATGCCGGCCGCACCTATATCACCCTGGCTTCGGAATTCCTCGGCCAGGACGCATAAGAGACTTGGACCGGCGCAAAGGCCGGCCACACCGCCCTGGGGAGGGGGAACCGATGGCAGAAGCACGCCAGACCGTGGAAATCGTCAACAAGCGCGGCCTGCACGCCCGCGCCAGCGCCCGCTTCGTGGCCGCCGTGGCGCAAATGGACGATGTGAAGGTGCGCGTACACAAGGACGGGCACGAGGCCGGCGGCGCATCAATCCTGGGCCTGATGATGCTGGGCGCGGCCAAGGGTGACAGCGTGGACATCGTGGTCAGCGGCGACACCGCCGAGGACCGGCTGGCCGAACTGGTCGCCATGGTCGAGGGCGGGTTTGGCGAGGATTGAGCTTCGCGTCCGGCGCGTGGCTATTGTGCTGACCTTGCGCTAGAGGAGCCGCCATGCGCCGCCAGATCACCGGATTTTCCAACCCCACGGTCAAGCACCTGCGCTCCCTGCGCGAGAAGAAGCACCGCAAGGCCGCCGGGCAGTTCATGGCCGAAGGACTGCGGCTGCTGACCGATGCGCTCGCCTGCGGGCACGTGCCGCAGGTGCTGGTGATGGGCGAGCAGCGCGATCCGCACCCCCTGCTGGCCAAGCTGGAAGCGGCGGTTGAGCGCACCGGCGGCGAGGTGATCGAGACCAGCGAGGAGATCCTCAGCAAGATCACCGGCAAGGACAACCCGCAAGGGGTGGCCGGGGTGTTTGCCGAGTTCGACACTTCGCTGGCGGGGATCGACCGCTCGGCGGCCAACATCTGGCTGGTTGCCCAGGCCCTGCGCGATCCGGGCAACCTTGGCACCATGCTGCGCACCGGCGATGCCGTGGGCGCCGGCGGCCTGATCCTGATCGACGATTGCGCCGATCCGTTCAGCGTCGAAGCCGTGCGCGCCAGCATGGGCGCTGTCTTCACGCAGAAAGTGGCGCAGGCCAGCTGGGGCGAGTTCCTGCCGTGGCTTCGCAGCGGTGCGGGACAACTGGTGGCCGCAAGCTTGCGCGACGCCGTCCCCTATCGCGGCGCACCCTATGCCGCGCCCTGCTTCGTGCTGGTCGGCAACGAATCGCGCGGTCTGCCGGAGGACTACGAGGCCGCCTGCGACCTGCGCGTGACCATGCCGATGAAGGGGCGTGCGGACAGCCTCAACGCGGCGGTGGCGGCGGCGGTGCTGGCTTATGAGGTGCTGGATAAGGTAGACAGTTAGTCGCCAGCGACGAACACGCTAATAAGGTAAGCGCCGGACTTTTTGTCTGCGAGCAGGCGGTAATCGATAGGACTGCGCAACTGGTCCGTCCGTATAAACCCGCCCACCCGGTCCCGGCCTTCCACCTCCTGCAACCAGATTTCAGTCCAATGATTGCCGGAGGCATCGCTTGGCGTCGGGTCATCGCCATATGCCATCTCAACCTCATCCCAAGAAACCCGCGCAACGATCGGCGCATCGCTGGCGGGCCGGGACCGAACGGGCACATCGGTCCCGATCACAATGAAGGACTCAAAAGGATCGAGTCGGGTCTCCTGCGCGAAATGCCACGGCAGCACCAGATTGCCCCATCGGTCGATGGCGCAGCCGAGCGGCATGATGCGGTCGAGTCCATCCCACAGGTTATATTCAGACGAACCAAGGCGCTGGCGGAGTTCCGCCTGTCCAGCTCCGCCGCCAAAATCGAGCATGACCTGCGGGTCCGTCAGCGCCAGCAGCCGATCGGCATCGCGCGCCGCGACCACTTGTTTCAATTCAGCGGTGAATGCTGCGGCTGCGGGATCAGCAGCGCAATCGTCGCGCGGGGCAAACGGGCCTTGCGGGGCCGAGGCAGTGGAGATCGTCGCGCTTGATTCACTCGCGCGCGGCTCAACCGGCACGGTCAATTCCTGCGTCTCGTTGCACCCTGCCAACAAGAAGCTGAAGAGAAGGACCAGACCGCAGCGGTTCATTCCGCCGCCTCGTCCTGCGCGCCATCTTCAAGCAACCGCACCGAAGGTTCCACCACATCCGTCGCGCCATAGGTCGGGCTCGCCTCGACCAACGGCACCTCGTCCATTTCCTTGGCGATCTCCAGGCCCTTTTCCGCCATGCGGCGGCCGCTGGACAGGACGTTCCGCTCAAAGCTGCCGACGAAGCGGTTGTAATTGGCCACGGCCGATTCCAGCCCGCCTCCCACGCGCTTGAGGTGTTCGGCGGCTACCCGCAGCCGGTCGTACAGTTCGGCGCCCATGCGGCCGATTTCCTTGGCCTCGCCCGCCATCTTGTCCTGCCGCCAGACTTGCGCCACGGTACGGGCGATGGCCACGAGGTTGGTCGGCGTGGCCAGCAACACGCCGTTGCGGAAGGCGAAGTCCCACAGCTCCGGATCGGCCTCCAGCGCGGCGGCGACGAAGTGTTCGCCGGGGACGAACATCACCACGTAATCAGGCGCTTCCTCGAACTGGCTCTGGTAGCTCTTGGCCCCCAGCGTCTGCACATGGTTGCGCATCGACTTGGCGTGGAGCGCCAGGTGGCGCTGGCGGTCATCATCATTGTCCGCCTCGAACGCGGCCTGGTAGGCGTTGAGCGATACCTTGGCGTCGATCACCAGCTTCTTCTGCCCCGGCACGTGGACGATCGCATCGGGCCGCAGCCGCCCGCCCTCGGTTTCCAGCGAATGCTCGAGGTCGAAATCGGTGTGCTGCGACAGGCCGCACTGTTCCAGCACATTCTGCAGCGCCCGTTCCCCCCAGCGGCCGCGCGCCTTGGGGGCGTTGGTCAGCGAATTGCCCAGCCGCTGCGCCTCGCGCTTCACCTCTTCCTGGCCCTTGCGCATCTCCTCGATCACGCCGGCAAGCTGGCCGAAGGCATCGACCCGCTTGGCCTCAAGGCTCTGCACCTGCTCCTCGTAGGTCTTGAGCCGTTCCCCCACCGGGGCCAGCAAGGCCTTGAGTTTCTCCTCGCTGGCCTTCTCGGAATGGCCCAGCCGCTCCTCCGCCCGCGCAAGGAAGGCCTCCTGCGCCTTGTTCAGCACGGCATGGCCGGTGTTCTGGAATTCCTTCAGCAGTTCCTCGCGCGCGGTCACCAGCAGGCGCTTCTGCTCCTCGAAATGCGCGGCGTTAGCCTTCAGCGTGGCCAGTTCCGCCCCCAGCCCTTCCCGCTCGCGCCGGGCGGCATCGAGTTCCACCGCCAGCCCGTCAGCCCGCGCGGCCCGCTCGCTCATCGTGGCAAGGTCCACCACCATCGCCTTGACCCGATCCTCCTGCTCCGCCGCGCGCGCCTTCGCCTCGGCCAGCGGCCGGGTGCCGAGAAACCAGCCCAGACCCGCGCCAAGCAGAAGCGCGACAACGGCAAGCACGGCGGCGATCAACAGATCCATGATTCTCTCGGCAATATCGGAACAAACACGGAACTTACCCGAGACCGCTCTACTGCACAACCCAACCCGAAATCATCTCCACCACGAATGAGCGCACCGGTTGACAAATCTCCCCTTGAGAAACGCGCCTGCAAAATTGTATGGGGTGCTTACAAATTCAGATTCGCGAAAATTTCGCAGCTATGAAACTGGGCGGTGCCCATCCCGGGTGTCCCGTCCTATCAGGAAGAGGATCCTTGCCGATGCCCACCGATATCGAAATTGCCCGCCAGGCCACCCTGATCCCGATCACCGAAGTGGCCAAGAACGCCGGCGTGCCGGACGAGGCGCTGATCCCCTATGGCAAGTACAAGGCCAAGGTGGATACCGCCACCCTGCCCACCACGCACAACGGCAAGCTGATCCTGGTCACCGCGATCAACCCCACCCCGGCGGGCGAAGGCAAGACCACCACCTCGGTCGGCCTGTCCGACGCGCTCCACCGCATCGGCAAGAAGGCGCTCCTGTGCCTGCGCGAGCCGAGCCTGGGCCCCTGCTTCGGCGTCAAGGGCGGCGGCGCCGGTGGCGGCAAGAGCCAGGTGATGCCGATGGACGAGATCAACCTGCACTTCACGGGTGACTTCCACGCCATCACTTCGGCCCACAACCTGCTGTCGGCCATGATCGACAACCACATCTACTGGGGCAACGCGCTGGAGATCGACCTGCGCCGCGTGACCTGGCGCCGCGTGCTGGACATGAACGACCGCGCGCTGCGCTCGATCGTCGGCCCGCTGGGCGGCGTGTCCAACGGCTACCCGCGCGAGACCGGCTTCGACATCACCGTGGCTTCGGAAATCATGGCCATCCTGTGCCTGGCTTCGGACCTGGAAGACCTGCAGAAGCGCCTGGGCGACATCATCATCGGCTATCGCCGCGACAAGACCCCGGTGTTCTGCCGTGACGTGAAGGCTGACAGCTCAATGACCGTCCTGCTCAAGGACGCGATCCTGCCCAACCTGGTGCAGACGCTGGAAAACCGCCCGGCGTTCCTGCACGGCGGCCCCTTCGCCAACATCGCCCACGGCTGTAACTCGGTGATCGCCACCAAGACCGCGCTGCGCATGGCCGAATACGTGGTGACCGAAGCCGGCTTCGGTGCCGACCTGGGCGCCGAGAAGTTCATGGACATCAAGTGCCGCCTGGCGGGCCTGAAGCCCGATGCCGTGGTGCTGGTGGCCACCGTGCGCGCGCTGAAGATGAACGGCGGCGTGGCCAAGGGTGACCTGACCAAGGGCGAGAACGTGGATGCGGTCCGCGCCGGTTCGGTGAACCTGCGCCGCCACATCGAGAACGTGAAGAAGTTCGGCATCACCCCCACCATCGCCATCAACCACTTCTACCTGGATACCCAGGCCGAGCTGGACGTGATCGTGGAGATGGCCAAGGAGTACGGCGCCGAAGCCGTGATCTGCAAGCACTGGGCCGAAGGCGGCGCCGGGGCCGAGGAACTGGCCCGCATCGTTGCCGCCAAGGCCGATGCCGGCGCGCCGGACTTCAACCAGCTCTATCCCTCGGAGATGAAGCTGGCCGACAAGATCACCACCATCGCGACCGAGATCTATCGCGCCGGTTCGGTGACCATCCCCTCGTCCGTCCGCAGCCAGCTGAAGGCGTGGGAAGACATGGGCTATGGCCACTTCCCGGTGTGCATGGCCAAGACGCAGTACAGCTTCAGCACCGATCCCACGGCGCTGGGTGCGCCGGTGGATCACGACGTGGCGATCCGCGAAGTGCGCCTCTCCGCCGGTGCCGGCTTCGTGGTGGCCATCGCGGGCGAGATCATGACCATGCCGGGCCTGCCCAAGGTGCCCAGCGCCGAGAATATCTACCTCGACGAGAACGGCCAGATCGAAGGCCTGTTCTGATCCGGGCAACCGGCTGTTCCGGACCGAAAGCAAGAGGCCGCCCCCGCAACGGGGCGGCCTTTTTGCACCCGTCGTCCCGTTTGCGGGAACAGTCCCGCCTCCCGTCGGTCAATCGATCACAAGGAGGCCGATCCCATGTCCATTATCGAAATGATCCGCGAGCACCCCGATGTGGGTGCCGATTTCAACCCCGACCTGGCCCAGGCGGTGAAACACGCCATGTACTGCTCGGCCATCTGCAATTCCTGCGCCGATGCCTGCCTCGCCGAGGAAATGGACATGGCCCAGTGCATCCGCATGTGCCTGGACTGTTCGGATATCTGCCAGGCGCTGAGCTGGGTGGCCGCCCGCCGCACCGGGGGCGACGTGCCGACCATCAAGTCGCTGCTGGAAACCTGCGTGCTGGTGTGCCGCCTGTGCGCCGAGGAATGTGAAAAGCACGATCACGACCATTGCCGCCGCTGTGCCCGGATGTGCCGCGAGTGCATGGAGGATTGCGCCACGGCGCTGGAAGGCATGAACCAGGCCGCATCGGTGTAAGCCCGACAGGTTCCCGCAGCAGAATATTACCCAAACTTCCGCTTTGCGCGCTACCAGACCGGCCAGTCTGGAAGGGATCGCAAGCAGTTGCTGATACAGGGGTGCGCGACCAGGTCGAAGCGATGGTGGCAACCATGCCCTACCGGCTGCCCCTTGGCCGATGGCGCCTATCCGCAGGAATGAGCGGCGGGCGGCACCGCAGGCATTCGCGATTATGCATTTGCGGGAAAGCGTGCTACACGCTGTTCCGCTGACGTCGAAAACTGCGACGGACTTCGGCATTTGACTTTGCCCGGCGCTTCGGCATCGCGGCTTCGACCAGACGGCGACTTCCTTTCACTTGACGATTTGACGCACGACCGCGCGCGGCACTTCCGCCGCGCGAGGACACTCGTTCTTGAAAGGAACCCATCATGGCCATCAACGGCACCGTAAAATTCTTCAACGCCGAAAAGGGCTATGGCTTCATCCAGCCCGATGACGGATCGGCCGACAGCTTCGTGCACATCACCGCCGTGCAGGCCGCCGGTCTCGCCACGCTCGATCGCGACCAGCGCATCAGCTACGAGATCGAGCAGGGCCGCAACGGCAAGGCTTCGGCCGTGAACCTGCAGCCGGCAGACTGATTTACCGTGTTCCCCCTCTCCCCACGGAGAGGGGGCGCATGCGACCGGAAAGGGTCCGCATGAACCAGACATTCGCCTTCTATGACGCCCGCGCCCAGGAAAGCGCGACCGAAGCCGCCGCCGCCAAGCTGGACATGGTACGCGAGCGCTGCCTGCGGTCGGAAAAGACCTGGCGCACCCTGGCCGACCAGGCCCTGCGGGTGCAGGCCGAACGCGCCAAGGCAGAGATCGCCAAGAGCGAGCGGCAGGAAAACGAACGGCGGGACGCCGAACGCATCGCCGACGAAGCGCGCGAAGACGCTCTGCTCGATGCCGAGCTGCTGCAGCAGGCAGCCGGGAACCACCCGGAAAACTGACGGTCGACGCGGCGGCTCAGGCCGCCTTGCGCGCCTTTTCCAGCTTCTTGAGCGCCATCGAGCGCTTGAGGCGGCTGAGATGGTCGATGAACAGCACCCCGTTCAGGTGGTCCATCTCGTGCTGGATGCACACGGCCATCATGCCGTCCATCTGCTCTTCGTGCACGTTGCCGTCCAGGTCCTGCCAGCGCACGCGGCACATGGCCGGGCGGTCCACATCGGCATAGATATCGGGCACCGACAGGCACCCTTCCTGGTAGGTCTTCAGCTCGGCCGACGGGTCGAGGATCTCCGGGTTCACGAAGATCCGTGGTTCCTTCTTCGTCGGCTGGTGATGATGGTGGTGGCCATCGTGGTCGCACGGCTCCGGCTCGGCATCCTCGTCCTCGGGTTGCAGGTCGATCACCAGCAACCGCAGCGGAATGCCCACCTGGATCGCGGCGAGGCCGATGCCGTGGGCATCGTACATCGTCTCGAACATGTCGTGGACGAGGATCTTCAACTGGTCGTCAAAGGTATCGACCGGCTTGGACACGGTCTTCAGGCGCGGATCGGGCGCTTCGATGATGGGGAGGATGGCCATAATCTCGGCCATATAGGCGCGGGGATCGGTTTCCTCAACCCACCGGCCGCCGCGCCCGCAGCGCCTGCGCCAAGGTGCCTTCGTCCAGATAGTCCAGCTCGCCCCCCACGGGCAGGCCGTGGGCAAGCTGGGTGATCCGCACCGGGAAACTTTCCAGCTTTTCGGCGATGTAGTGGGCGGTGGTCTGCCCTTCCAGCGTGGCGTTCATCGCCAGCACCACCTCGTCGATCCCCCCGGCCGCCACCCGCTCGATCAGCCGGTCGATGCTGAGGTCTTCCGGCCGCACCCCATCCAGCGCGGACAGCTTGCCGCCCAGCACGTGATAGCGGCCGGTAAACAGCCTGGCCCGGTCCAGCGCCCACAGGTCGGCCACGTCCTCCACCACGCACAACGCGCGCTGGTCACGGCGGGGATCGGCGCAGATGGCGCAGGGGTTCTGCGTGTCGACATTGCCGCATACATCGCATTCGGCCAGCCGCTCGCGCACTTCGGTGAGCGCGGCGAGGAGCTGCACCAGCGCAGTCTCGCGCCGCTTCACCAGCCACAGTACGGCCCGCCGCGCCGAACGCGGGCCAAGGCCGGGCAGCTTGGCCAGGGCGGATGCCAGGGTCTCGATCTCTTGCGATGCCATTGCCCGACGGATAGGGCGAAGCGAAGCAAACCGGAAGCTGTCAATGCGCATCATCTTCATGGGAACCCCCGATTTCGCAGTGCCCGCGCTGCGGGCGCTGGTGGCGGCGGGGCACCAGGTGATCTGCGCCTATACCCAGCCCCCCCGCCCCGGCGGGCGGCGAGGCAAGGAACTGACGCCCACGCCCGTTCACAAGGCGGCGGAGGAGCTGGACATTCCCGTGCGCCACCCCGTCAGCCTGAAGGGCGCGGAGGAGCAGGCGGCATTTGCCGCACTGGGGGCCGATGTGGCGGTGGTGGCGGCCTATGGCCTGATCCTGCCCCAGGCGGTGCTCGATGCGCCGAAGCACGGCTGCCTCAACATCCACGGTTCGCTGCTGCCCCGCTGGCGCGGAGCCGCCCCGGTGCAACGGGCGATCCTTGCGGGGGACGCGGAGACCGGCGTTGGCATCATGCAGATGGCGGCGGGCCTCGATACCGGCCCCGTGCGGCTGGAAGGGCGCACGGCGATTGACGGCAAGACTGCGGGCGAATTGACTGCCGAGCTGGCCGACATGGGCGCAGCGCTGATGGTGCAGGTGCTGGCGGACCTTCCTGCCCATCACGCCGTCGAGCAGCCGACCGAGGGCGTGACCTATGCCCACAAGATCGACAAGGCCGAGACGCGGCTGGATTTCAGCCAGAGTGCCGCGCAGGTTGAACGGCAGATCCGCGCCTTCCATCCCGCCGCCTGGTTCGAACTGAACGGCGAGCGGTTCCGGGTGCTGGCAGCCGAAGTCCTTGAAGGCGGCGGTGATCCCGGCATGACGCGGGACGATGCCCTCACCATCGCCTGCGGCAGCGGCGCCATCCGCCCCACCCAGGTCCAGCGCGCCGGCCGCCCCGCCATGCCCACGGCGGACATGCTGCGCGGCCTGCCCATCCCTGCCGGAACGCGCCTGAATTGACCCGCTTCGCCCTCACCCTGGAGTTCGACGGCGGCCCCTTCATGGGCCTGCAGCGGCAGGATCACGGCCCCAGCGTGCAGCAGGCGGTGGAGGAAGCCGCCTTCCGCGTGACCGGCGAGGAGGTGCGGATGCACGCCGCCGGGCGCACCGACAGCGGGGTTCACGCGCTGGGCATGGTGGCGCATATCGAGGTGGACAAGCCGTTCGACGCCTTCCGCCTGATGGAGGCATTGAACCATCACCTGAAACCTGATCCCGTGGCCGTGCTCGATTGCCGGGTGGTGGCGGACGACTGGCACGCCCGCTTTTCCTGCATCGGCCGCGCCTACGAATACCGCATCGTCAACCGCCGCGCGCCACTGACGCTGGACAAGGGCAAGGCGTGGGCTGTCACCCGCCCGCTGGATGCCGAAGCCATGCACCGCGCCGCGCAGGCGCTGGTGGGGTTGCACGATTTCACCACCTTCCGCTCCGTCCACTGCCAGGCGCAGAGCCCGGTAAAGACGCTCGATTCGCTGACCGTCAGCCGCGCGGGTGAACAGGTAATCGTCCGGACCGCCGCGCGCAGCTTCCTGCACCACCAGGTCCGCTCCATGGTGGGCACCTTGGCGCTTGTGGGCCTGGGCCAATGGGCCGAAGATGATGTGGCCGCAGCGCTGGCCGCAAAGGACCGCGCCGCGCTGGGCCTCAATGCCCCGCCCGACGGGCTCTACTTCGTGCGGGCGGTCTATCCGGGAGACGAATGATGACCACCACTGGCCGGCAATTGCGCAGCACCCTTGCGGACGACGGCGTGCTGACGCTGGAACTGGTGACGCAGGACTTTCCCCAGCCCACCGGCAACATGGTGCTGGTGCGGATGGAAGCCGCGCCGATCAACCCCAGCGACCTGTTCCTGCTGACCGCCGGGGCGGACCTTGCCAATGCCGAATACACCCCCGGCAAGGTGGTCGCCCGCCTGCACCCGCAGGCCGCCGCGGCGCAGAAGGCGCGCATGGGGCAAAGCCTGCCGGTGGGTAACGAAGGGGCCGGCACGGTGATTGCGACCGGCGAAACCGACATGGCCCGCGCCCTGATGGGCCAGCGGGTCGCCTGCGTGCCCGGCCATGCCTATGGCGAATATGCCCTGTGCGATGCCGCCATGTGCCTGCCGCTGGGCGATCATACGGCAGAGGAAGGTGCCTCCAGCTTCGTCAACCCGATGACCGCGCTGGGCTTTGCCGAGACCGCGCGGATGGGCGGGCACAAGGCGCTGGTCCACGCCGCCGCCGCCAGCAACCTGGGGCAGATGCTGGTGCGGATCTGCAAGGAAGACGGGCTGGGCCTGGTCAACATCGTCCGCAAGCCCGAACAGGCCGAACTGCTGCGCAAGCTGGGCGCCGAGTACGTGGTCGACAGTTCCCAGCCCGATTTCGAGGCCGCGCTAGCCGCTGCCATTGCCGCCACCGATGCCTTCATAGGCTTTGACCCGATCGGCGGCGGAACCACCACCGACACCTGCCTGCGGGCAATGGAACGGGTGGCGGCCAGCCGCCTCACCACGTTCAACCGCTATGGCTCCAGCCACCCGAAGGTGATGTACATCTATGGCCGGCTCGACACCGGGCCGACCATCCTGACGCCCAGTTACGGCTTCGGCTGGAGCGTGGGCGGCTGGCTGCTCACCCCGTTCCTGGAAGCCGCCGGGCCGGAAGTGATCGGCCGGATGCGGACGCGGGTGCGCGCCGGCCTCACCACCACCTTCGCCAGCAACTACAAGCACAAGGTCAGCCTGGACGGGATGCTGACGAAGGCAGCGATGACGGACTATGCGCGCATGGCAACGGGCGAAAAATATCTCGTGACCATGTGACGGCCGGGTGATGACCGCTGTTGCGCGGGGCGCAACCGGTCTTGCAATCATCGCATTGGGCAAATCGCGCCACCTGCGGCAGCATGGCATGGCCAGACACGCTCTGGCTCAGAACACACAGGGGAAGATCCAGGAAGGCGGAAACGACACCATTCAGGACAAGGATACTACCGTCATGAAGAAGTTCCTCTCCGCCGCCGTTGTTGCCATGCTCACCGCCATCGCCGCCACGCCGCCCGCCATGGCGGACGATTTTCGCGTCGAGGTGAGCCACGCCGGCCTCAACCTCACCAATCCCGCCGATGTCGCCGTGGTCGAACAGCGGATCGATGCCGCAGTGGCTGCCGCCTGCACCGATGCCGCCCGCATCACCGAGCGGGCTGCCTGCATGACCACGCTGAAGACCCGGGCGATGAGCGTGCTGCAACGCCGCGCCCGCCTGGCCGCGACCTATACCGGCATGTCCGCCTCGCGCTGATCGGCCGCCCGTAACGAAAGGGGGCTACGGACGGCCTGTCCGGAGCCCCTTTTTGCTGCCTGTGGCCCGTTAGGGTTCGGGCGGTGGTTGCGCCGTGGGGGAGACACGCACCCCGCCCTCGTCCAGCCGGATATCCAGCCCCACGCCTTCCACATTGGTGCTGATCGTCGCCCCGCTGCTGTCCACCGACAGGCGGGTGGCGCCGTCCTCGGTCAGCGGAATGTCGTCCAGCCCGTCCACGTCCTGCGGCTGCACCGGCCCGCCGGGATCGGCCGAGGCACTGGGGCGCGGTGCCGGGCGGCGGGTTTCGCCCAGCGCCCCGGCCATGAAATCGCGCCAGATGCGCGCCGGGGTAGTGCCGCCGGAGACGCCGTTCAGCGGGCTGTTGTCATCGTTGCCGATCCACACGCCCACCACCAGCCGGTTCTCACCGCTGCCGGCATAGCCCACGAACAGCGCATCGCGGTTGTCCTGCGTGGTGCCGGTCTTGCCGAAGTTGGGCCCCTGCAACATGGCCGCGCGCCCCGTGCCGCGATTGATCGCGCGGCGCAGCATCGTTTCCATGTCCTCGTGCTCAGTGCCCGATAGACTGTCCGGCCCGTTCCACAGCCAGTCCCACCAGCCCTGCTCCTCCTGCACGAAGGCATGTGGCTGCACGGGGAAGGAATTGCCCGCCACCCCGGCATAGGCTGCCGTCAGTTCCAGCAGCGTCATCGTGCCCGTGCCCAGCGCCAGCGAGGGATCGCCCGCAGCCAGCGGCGAGGTGACGCCCAGGTCGCGCGCGGTGGCAATCACGGCATCATCGCCCACCTCCTGCATCAGGCGCACGGCGGCCACGTTGCTGCTTTGCGCGAAGGCATCCTCCAGCGTGATCGAGGTGCTGTAGGTGCCGTTGGCGTTGCGCGGGCGATAGGAGCCCTGGGTGATTTCCGAATTGTCGATGATGTCGCCCGGCTCATACCCCGCCCGCAGCGCCGCCAGGTAGACGAACAGCTTGAAGGTGGAACCCACCTGCCGCCGGGCCTGCGTGGCGCGGTTGAAGGGGCTGTCGGCATAGTCGGTGCCGCCGATCATCGCCACCACCTCGCCATTGGGGCGCATGGCCACCAGCGCCACCTGGCTGCCGCGCGGGGCCTGGGCGGTGGCGCGGCGGGCCAGGGCCTGCAACCGCGAATCGAGCGTGGTGGTCAGCGTCTGGCTGGCATAGCTGACCTCACCCCGCGCGCGGGCCTGCGGCAGCGCCCAGTCCGCAAAATAGGTGCCGGTGGGCAGGTCATCCCCCAGCCGGCGCACGTCCAGCGCGGGCACCGGCATGGCATCGGCCTGCGCTTGCGTCAGGAAGCCGGCCGCGACCATCGCGTTCTTGACCAGCCGCATCCGCTCTGCCGCTGCCTCGGGGTTGCGCGTGGGGGCCAGGCGGCTTGGCGCCTGCAACAGGCCGGCCAGCATGGCCGCCTGTTCGGGCCGCAGGTTCTCCGGCTGGCGGTAGAAATAGTGCAGCGATGCCGCGCGCAGGCCGTACTGGTTATCACCGAAATAGGCGTTGGAGAGATAGCGCTCCAGGATCTCGTCCTTGCTCAGCTGCGCTTCCAGCCAGAAGGCGATCAGCGCCTCGCGCGCCTTGCGGGTGAGGGTCTGCTCGGGGGTCAGGAAGGTGAACTTGGCCAGTTGCTGGGTGATGGTGGAACCGCCGCCCACCCCGGTCCAGGCAGCGCGGGCAATGCCGCGCGGGTCCACGCCCCAGTGGCTGTAGAAGCGCCGGTCCTCGATGGCGAGGAACGGCTGGATCACGTGTTCGGGCAGGTCCGCCACCTTCACCGGCTGGCCCACCACCGCCCCGTTGCGGGCAATCGGCGTGCCGTCGCTGGCCAGCAGCGTGATCTCGGGCGCGGCAATGGGGGCGAGCGACTTGGACAGCGGCGCGGTCACCGCCAGGTAGGCCACCAGCAGGAAGAAGGCCATCAGCGCGGCCGCAACTCCGCGCACCGCCCACCACAGCTTGCCGCGCTTCGGCTTGCCCGGTTCGGCCAGCGGTGGCTGCTCCGCCCCCTCCCACGTCGGCTGGACCGGAGGGACCGGTGGCGGAGGAGGCCCGGCCTGGCCCGAACCGGCGTATTGCGGGTGCCACGGGGCATCGTCCAGCACCGAGCTGACCTCGCCCGGAGCCCAGTATCCACCTTTGTCAGCCCGCTTCGACCGCAACCAGTCCATGACGGCTGTGTTATCCTCTTAATACAGCGATGGCCAGCCCCTATTGCCGTTTGCTAAAAGCAAAATCGGCTGGTGACGAGCGCAAACATCCGTGTCATGTTCCAGCTTAACAGGGCCAGAAGGCTTGGAGAGGATAATGCGAAAATTGCTTGCCGCTGCGGCGGTACTGGGCGCCTTGGGCGTGGCGCCCCTGGCCAGTGCCCACCATTCGTTTGCCATGTTCGATCGCACCCGCACCGCCACCATCAGCGGGACCGTGCGAGAATTCCAGTGGACCAACCCCCACGCCTATATCCAGGTGACCGTGCGCGAGGGGAACCGCGACGTGGAATATTCGCTTGAGATGGGCGCGCCGATGTATCTCTATGCCCGCGGCTGGCGCCCGCGCACGCTGCGCCCCGGCATGCAGGTGGCGGTGGATTACAACCCCTTGCGCAACGGTTCGCCCGGCGGCGTGGTGCTGGATGTACGCAACGCGCAGGGCCAGCCGGTGGGGACCAACCGCGAATGATGCGCGCCGCCATTGCCGTGGGCCTGCTGGCCGCCGCCTTTGCCGTCCCTGCCCCTGCCCTTGCCGAACACCACGACGAGGTTGACGCCCGGAACGAGGCCTTTGCCGCCCTGCCCTACTGGCCCGGCTACTGGGTGTCGGAAGACCAGGCGGGAACCACAATCACCGGGCTGGCCCCGGCGGCCACGGCCTCCAGCGGCAGTTCCTTCTCGGTCAACATCATGTCGCTGCGCGGTGATAACGCACCGTGGAATGAGGAGGGCCAGCGACGCCGTGCGGATGTGCGCGCCCGGGCCGGCGGGCGCAAGGCCACCGGCTGGGGCTATCCGATGATGATGAACTCGGCCACGCCGCTGCGCTACCTGATCACGCCGGAAGAAACCATCATCATCAATTTCTACAACGAGGCACGCTACATCTACACCGATGGCCGCCCGATGCCTGCCGAAGAGGACATGTGGCCCACCACCTATGGCACCTCCATCGGCCGCTGGGAGGGCGATACCCTGGTGATCGAGACGGTGATGGTGGAAGACCCCTCGGCCTTCTTCCACGGTTCGCCCCCGTTCTCGGAAGAAGCACGCTATGTCGAGCGCATCCGCCTGGACGGTGATCGCCTGATCAACGAAGTGACCGTGACCGATCCCGTGACCCTGACCGGACCCTGGACCGTGACGATCGCCCATGTGCGCGATCCCGGCTTTGACCGGCAGATCATCCTGCCCTGGGACAATGACCGCACCGGCAACGAGGACGGTCTCAACACCATCGAACTGGCCCCTGTGGAGTGACCGCCGTGAAATCCCTGCTGACCCTGCTGGCCGCCGCTTCGGCACTTGCCCTCACCCTTCCCGCCGCCGCCCAGTCGCTCGAACCGGGCGAAGTGGCCAGCGACGTGCCCGCCATCACCGGCGTCACCACCGGCGAGGCGGAGTGGGAGAAGGTCTGGTCCGGCCCGATGGCGGCCGATGGCATGTCGGTCACCCCCGATGGCCTGCTGCTGTTCGCGCAGGAGCAGAGCAACGCGATCTGGAAGCTGTGGCCCGATGGCCGCTCGTTCGTGGAAGTGCCCTACGTGCTGGGTGCGGGCGCGGTGTCGGTGGCGGCTGACGGGTCGATGCTGGCGGTGGAGCGCGGCTGTTCCGACCCCGGCCTGATGCAGCTCACCTGCGAACGGCGCAGCGCCGTGGTGCAGCTTTCGCCAGAACGCAAGGTCATCGCCGATGCCTTTGCCGATGGTTCCACCCTGGGCCGGCTGAACGACCTTTATGCCGACGGGCGCGGCGGGGCCTGGTTCACGCAAGGGGCGCTGTATCACACCACGGCAGACGGCACGGTCACCACCGTCGCCACGATGGAGCGCTTCTCCAACGGCGTGGTCACCAGCCCGGACGGGCGCGTACTCTATGTCACCGATGGCACCACGATCCGCGCCTATGACATTGCGACTGATGGCAGCCCGTCGAACGCCCGCGTGTTCGCCCGCCTGGCCCGCGATACGCAAGGGTTCGGGGGTGACGGGATGGAAGTGGACGCTGCCGGGCGGCTTTATGTCACCGGCGATGCGGGGGTCTATATCTTCGCGCCCGATGGCACCGAACTGGGCGTGATCCCCACCCCGCGCCGCTCGATCACGCTGGCGCTGGCCGGACCGCAGAGGAACGTTCTGTACATCGGCACGATGGGCGCGGCGACCCCGGCGGGCGACCTGTGGGCCCCACCCCACGGCGAGCGCAACATCGCGATGACGATCTACCGCATCCCCGTGCTGTCACGCGGCGTGCGGTAACCACCATCGTCACCCTGAACTTGTTTCAGGGTCCATTCCTCGTTTGACGCGGATGGCCGTTGAGCGGGGCAAACCTTTCGGCCGCCCTGAACAAAACCCTCCGCTTTGGGCCGCAAAATGGATCCTGAAACAAGTTCAGGATGACAAGGACTGCGTGCCTAAGCCGCCCGCGCCTGGGCCATCAGGTGTTCCAGCACGGCCTCGTGCATCGCCTGTTCGAAGGCGATGCCGGCCTGCTCGTCCTCGACCCAGGCGATGCTGGCGGGCTGGAATGACAGGCCGGGCAGCTTCACCAGCACCCGCTCGCCCACTTCGCCGCCCCAGCGCTTCAGGTCCACCAGGCAACCGCCGGGGGACAGGTCGAGCACGTCCAGGTCCACCGTATTGCCCGCCTTGAAGCGGCACTTGACTTGCAGTTTGTGAACGAGATCGGCCAGGCGAGACGGCATGCATTCCAATTCCGGTGGCGGCCCGTCGGCGGATGGCCGACGCGGGCGAGTGAGTGGCGCCATCCGTGGTGTGGAGCGCGCCCGGCCAACACGGCTTCAACAAACGGCGTGAACGCGCCGGTAAGGAATGGCTTCCCGCTCAGCTCCCCGGCGTGCGCGGGAAGATGCGGCCGAAGAATTCGCCCTCGTTCCACGCGGGCCGCTGCGCCTGGTTGGCAATGTCGCGGGCAATGGCAAAGTTGGCCGCCGTGAAGCGGGCCAGCGCGGTGAAATCAACCAGGTCGGCGTGGTCGCTCGCCCGGTGATAGTGGTTGGCCAGGAAGTCCTTCTGCGCCTCCTCGCCGCCGTTGGCCCAGCCCAGGTCCAGGTTCACCGCCGGGATGCCGTTGCGGACATAGGAATACTGGTCCGACCGGGTGTAATAGCCCTGCTCCGGCGCGGGATCGGGGCTGAAGGTCAGCCCGCCGCCGGCCACCGCCGCTTCCACCGCGGGGTAGAGGTTGGACCGTTCCGCCCCCATCGCCACCACGTCGGCAAAGGGATAGGTGACGATCGGCATGTCGAGGTTGACGTTGGCCACCACCTGCCCGGCGGGAACGGTGGGATTGGCGGCGTTGTAGCTGCTGCCGATCAGGCCCTTCTCCTCCGCCGTCAGCGCCACCACCAGCACCGAGCGGCGGGTGCCCGCCGTGCTCAGCAGGCGGGCCACTTCCAGCAAGGACGAGACGCCCACGGCATTGTCCATCGCGCCGTTATAGATCTCGTCGTCCCCTTCCTCGTCGGTGGGGCGGATACCTTCGTGGTCGAGGTGGGCGGTGAGCACCAGGTACTCGTCAGCCAAGTCCGGATCGCTGCCGGGGATCAGGCCGATCACGTTGGGGCTGTCCATCCGGCTGAACGTGCTGGCCCAGCTCACCCGCGCCGTGCGGCCCAGCGGGAAGGCGGGGACCAGCGCCTCGTCGGTCTGCTCGGCGGCTACCAGGTCGTCATAGTCGAACTCGTGCCCTGCCAGCAGCGCGCGGCCCAGCTCGGCGGAAATGCTGCCGCTGAACAGCAGGCCGGGGCTGGTGCTGAACGGGGTGCCGTCGGGTCGTACCCACGTCATCCCCACCGAGTGGTTGGCCCCCTCGATCACCCGCTCCCACGATTGCACGCCTTCGCGCTGCGGGGTCCACACCAGCAGCAGGCCGATCGCACCGCGTGCCGCCACCCGTTCGGCAATGGAACTGCGGTAATGCGCCGCCTCGTCGGACGAGAGATTGCGCGGGCCGCCATAGGCGCGCACGGCGATCTTGCGGTTCAGGTCCACCCCGTCGAGGTCGTTGCGCCCCGGCAGGTCCAGGCCATAGCCCACGAAGACCAGCTCCGCCTCCACGCTGCCGCTTTCCTGCATGGCGCTGCCCGCCAGGGTCAGGTCGGTGCCCAGCCGGAACTGCTCCAGCCCGTCGATGGCGATGGCATTTCCTTCCTGCGCCCGTTCCACCCGCAGCAGCGGCACGGCCTGGAAATAGGTGCCGTCATCCCCGCCACCCCGCAGACCCATCGCGGCCATGCGGCCCGCGACATAGCCCGCCGCCCGTTCGTGCCCGCGGGTGCCGGCTTCGCGGCCCTCCATGTTGTCGTGGGAGAGGATCGTCACGTCACGCTGGATGGCAGCGGAATCCACCTCCTGTGCGGCAAGCGGGGCGGCAAAAACGAAGGCAACACCGCACAGCGCGGCGGAAAGGCGGTTCATGGTTGGTGAGAGTCCCGTTTCGAATGAAAGCACATGCCTAGCCGCGCGCGGGCGCGCGGGGCAAGCGATCCTTCGACGAACGGCTGACGCCAGCGGTCTGGCGGCAGGCTTACGCCTTGGCCACCACGCTCTCGGGCAGTTCCTTGCCGAACACGCGCTGGTAGTATTCGGCCACCAGCATCCGTTCCGCCTCGTCACACTTGTTGAGGAAGGTGAGGCGGAAGGCAAAGCCCGGATCGTGGAAGATCTCGGTGTTCTCGGCCCAGGAAATCACCGTGCGCGGGCTCATCACCGTGGAGATATCGCCGTTGATGAAGCCCTGGCGCGACAGGTCCGCCACGCGAATCATGTCCGCCACCAGCTTGGGATCGAGGCCGGTCTTGGCGCCCACGATCTCGCGCTCGGTCTCTTCGGGCAGGTAGTTGAGCGTGGTGACGATGTTCCAGCGGTCCATCTGGCCCTGGTTGATCGCCTGCGTGCCGTGATAAAGCCCGCTGGTATCGCCCAGGCCCACCGTGTTGGCGGTGGCGAACAGGCGGAACCACGGGTTCGGCCGGATCACGCGGTTCTGGTCCAGCAAGGTCAGCTTGCCTGCCTGTTCCAGCACGCGCTGGATCACGAACATCACGTCGGGCCGGCCGGCGTCATACTCGTCGAACACCAGCGCCACCGGGTGCTGTAGCGCCCAGGGCAGCAGGCCTTCGCGGAACTCGGTCACCTGCAGGCCATCGCGCAGCACGATGGCGTCGCGGCCCACCAGGTCGATGCGGCTGATGTGCGCGTCCAGGTTGATGCGGATGCACGGCCAGTTAAGGCGCGCGGCCACCTGCTCGATATGCGTGCTCTTGCCGGTGCCGTGATAGCCCTGCACCATCACGCGGCGGTTGTGGGCAAAGCCCGCCAGGATCGCCAGCGTGGTATCGGGATCGAACACGTAATTCGGATCGATATCGGGCACCCGGCCATCAGCCTGGCTGAAGGCGGGGACCTTCATGTCGATATCGACCCCGAAGGTGCCGCGAACGTCGATTTCGGTATCCGGGGCGGCAAGCAGCGTGCCGGACTGGTCGGTGGTGCTGGTCATGTCATTCATCTCGTGGCCGTGCCTATACGGGGGCGCATTGGCCTGCAACGGTAAAGGCGCGCAAGCGGTGCTTTCGGGTCAGGACCCTAACCCACCTTGGGCGGCAGGCTGAACAGGGCGGCAAAGCGCTGCCACTGCTTCGTGTCCCCCTCGATCACCAGGCCGGGCAGGTCGGAGGCCGGAACACCGGCATAGATCGTGGCCGCCACCAGCGCGGCATCGGGCGCGCGGACCACGATCTGCGCGCCCGCCACCGGCTCGCGCGTGATCGGCAACTTGCGATCCTCCAGCCGGGCGCGGAACTCCTGGCCGGCCACGGCAAAGCCCACGTCGGCGCTCTTGCCCTTGGCCGCCTTGCGATCAAGCATGGTCCGCAGAGACAGCATCAGGCTGACGGGCGAAAGCGGCAGGCGCGGATCGTGGATGGGCGAGCGGGCGGCCCAGCGGCCCATTTCCTGGATCATCGGTTCGGCCATCAGGCCCCAGGGCGTCAGCTCGTACACCTGCGTGCCGCGCGCCGGAGGCGGCAGCACGGCCCGGGCCACCACGCCGGCCTGCTCCAGCCCGGCCAGCCGCTCGGTCAGCACCTTGGCGGAAATGCCCGGCAGCGCGGCCTTCAGGTCCGAAAAGCGCAGCGGCCCGAACATCAGCTCGCGCAGCACCAGCAGCGCCCAGCGCTCGCCCACCACCTCCAGTGCGAAGGCGGTGCCGCATGCATCATCGTACCAGCGTCCGTGTAAGCGACCGTGGAGAATTTCTTTTTGTAACTCCATAGTTGCTTTTAGTAACTGCGAGGGTCACGCTTGGCAAGTTCCGAGTTGCGCAGGAAGGCGACGCTGGAGAGGATCAAGCCCATGCCCAAGATGATATTCGTGAACCTGCCGGTGACAGACCTGGCCGCATCGGAGCGGTTCTATGCCGCCATCGGCTTTGCCAAGAACCCCGCCTTCAGCGATGACAGGGCGATGTGCATGGTGTGGTCGGACACGATCTTCGTGATGATCCACAGCGAGGGGAGCTGGCGCCGCTTCACCCAGGCCCCCCTACCTGCTCCCGAGGCCAAGGGCATGATGCTGGCCATCAACCTCGACAGCCGCGACGAGGTGGACGCTCTGGTCAAGGTGGCCGGGGCCAGTGGCGGCACGGCCGACATCAACCCACCCGCAGACCACGGCTTCATGTACCAGCGCAGCATTGCCGACCCTGACGGCACCATCTGGGAGCCGTTCTGGATGGACCCGGCCTTCGCCAGCGGCGAACCCATGCCGGAGGACGCACAATGACCGGCGCTCCCCTCCCCGTCCTCACCGTGTTCGACTGGGTGCCCGAACTGGTCCGCGGCCTCGTCCGCGACCTCAGGGTGCGTTGGGCGTTCGAGGAGCTGGGCCAGCCCTATGCGGTCGAAAAGGTGCAGGCACGCGGAGCCAAGCCGGCCGATTATGTGCAGCGCCAGCCGTTCGAGCAGGTGCCCGCCCTGGCCGATGGCGATCTGCACATCTTTGAAAGCGGGGCCATGCTGCTGTATCTGGCGGAGAAACACGGCGGCCTGCTGCCGGCCGATCCGCAAGCCTGCTGGACCGCCAAGAGCTGGCTGTTTTCCGCCTTCAACAGCGTGGAGCCGGTGTGCACCCGCATGTTCGGCTATGCCGTGTTCTTTGCCGATCAGCCGTGGGCCGCCGGGGCGCGCGAACCGGCGGAAGGGCTGGCGAAGCAGCGCCTGAAGCGCCTCGCCGCCGCGCTGGACGGCAAGGACTGGCTGGCCGGCGAGTTCTCCATTGCCGACATCGCCATGGTCACCGTCCTGGAAAACCTTCGGCCCACCGGATTGGTGGAACAGGAACCCGCCGTCGCCGCTTACGTGGCACGGGCCAAGGCGCGCCCGGCCTATGCCAAGGCCTATGCCGACCAGTTGGCCGATTACGACGGGCAGCCGTTCACCATGTGACGCTGCCACACTGGAGGAGGATCATCATGTACGTGCAAGGTTTCGTCATCCCGGTGAAGGATGAGAACAAGGACGCCTATCGCAAGGTGGCAGAGGACTTCTGGCCCATCGTGAAAGACTATGGCGCCCTATCGCAGGTGGAGTGCTGGGAGGAGGACGTGAAGGACGGCCAGCACACCGATTTCCGCCGCGCCGTGGCCGCCGAGGCGGGCGAGAAGGTGGTGTTCAGCTGGGTGCTGTGGCCGGACCGGGCCACCTGCGATGCCAGCCACGAAAAGCTGATGCAGGACGAGCGGATGAAGGCCTTTGGCGACGAGATGCCGTTCGATGGCAAGCGCATGATCTTTGGCGGGTTCAGCCCGATCTTCTGGGGGGATGCCAAGCAATGACCGGCAGCTTCATCTGGTACGAGCTGATGACGCCCGATCCCGCCGGGGCCGCTGCCTTCTATGGCGCGGTGGCCGGTTGGACCATCGCGCAGCACGGTAACGCCATGCCCAACGGCAGCGAATACCGCATGATCGGCCGCAGCGATGGCGGCAATGCCGGCGGCGTGCTGACGCTGACCCCGGGCATGGCCCAGATGGGCATGGAGCCGGTCTGGATCGGCTACATCCATGCACCTGACCTGGACCAAGCGGTCGCCCGGTTGCAGGCTGGCGGCGGCACGGTGCACATGCCGGTGACGGACATGGGCGTGGGCCGGATGGCGATGGTGTCCGACCCGTGGGGCGCCACCTTCTACCTGATGGACCCGGTGCCTCCTGCCGGGCAGCCCGATGCCGTCAGCGACGTGTTTGCCGACAAGCCGCAGCACATGCGCTGGAACCAGCACTGGTCACCCGATGCCAGGGCCGCCGCCGCCTTCTACGCCGATCTCGTCGGCTGGCGGCAGGACGGCGGCATGACCATGCCCGACGGGCGCGACTATCTGTTCGTCCATGCCGGCGACGTGGCCGTGGGCGCGCTGGGCACCATGCTGCCCGAAGGGCGCGGGCCACGCTGGGAATTCATCCTGGGGGTTGAGGACATCGATCGCGCGGTGGCGGCAGTCGCAGCTAAAGGGGGCACGGTGGAGGGCGAGATCGGGCAAGTCCCCGGCGGCGACTGGTCGGCCAGCATCGTCGATCCGCAAGGCGCGCGCCTCGGGCTTGTCGGACCACGCAAGGAGTAGCCACCATGACAAGGGCCCGAATCTGCCTGTGGTATGACAGCGGCGCGCTGGACGCCGCGCGGTTCTATGCCGCCACCTTCCCCGACAGCGCCGTGGGCCAGTGCGTCTATGCCCCGGGTGACAACCCCTCCACCCCCGCAGGCGCGTTGCTGACGGTGGACTTCACCGTGCTGGGCCTGCCGGTGCTGGGCCTCAACGGCGGCCCGCACTTCGCGCCGAACGAGGCGTTCAGCTTCTCGGTCATTACCGAGGACCAGGCCGAAACCGACCGCTACTGGAACGCCATCGTGGGCAACGGCGGGCAGGAAAGCCAGTGCGGCTGGTGCAAGGACCGCTGGGGCATATCCTGGCAGATAACCCCGCGCGTGCTGACGGAGATGTACGACCACCCCGATCCCGCCGCGCGCAAGCGGGCCTTCGATGCGATGATGGGCATGGGCAAGATCGACGTGGCGACAATCGAAGCTGCGCTGGCGGGAGAATGAGACATGCTTGAACTGCACGGACACCTGTTCTCCAGCTACACCTGGAAGGCGCTGATCCCGCTCTATGCCAACGGCACGCCGTTCACCTTTGTGCCGATGGAGGATGGCAAGCCGCTGCACCAGCAGTTCTGCGGTCGGGTGCATCCTGGCGGGCACATCCCGGTGCTGGTGGACGATGGCAAGGTGATCGTGGAGGCGACCACCATCGTCGAGCACCTGGCCGTCCACCACCCCGGCCCCGCCCCGCTGATCCCCGCCGATCCGGCAGCGGCGGTAGCGGCGCGGATGATCGACCGGGTGTTCGACAATTATGTGATGGGCAACATGCAGCGCGTCGTCTCGGCCCACTTCATCAGCCGCGACCGCCCGGAAATGGGCCTGCGCGAGGAGCCGATTGCCGAGGAGGTGGCGGCGGGGAAGAAGCGCCTCAACCAGGCCTATGACTGGCTGGAAACCTGGCTGGGCGAAAACACCCTGCCCCCGCACACCAGCCTGGTAACCTGTGCCGCCGCGCCCAGCCTGTTCTATGCCGACTGGGTGGAACCCATCGGCCCTGCCCGCCCGCGCCTCGGCTCCCTACGCGCCGAGCTGCTGGCCCTCCCGCCGGTAAAGCGCTGCGTGGACGATGCCCGGCCTTACCGTCCTTATTTTCCCCTTGGCGCGCCGGACCGCGATTGACGGGCCAGTCTGTTCCTGTATTGTTCTCGCCGCTTGGGGAGATTTGCCATGGCCGCCTACACCTTCTTCTTTAACCCCATGAGCCGGGCACAGATCGCCCGTTGGGCATTGCACGAGGTGGGGGCGGATTACGATCCGGTGTTCGTGGACTGGGCGGCCAAACCGCAGGCGCTGCTCGATGCCAATCCAATGGGCAAGCTGCCCACCCTGGTCCACCATACCCCGGCAGGGGACCTGGCGGTGAGCGAGGCGGCCGCCGTGTGCCACTACCTGGCCGAGGCCGAGCGGTCCGACCTGCTGCCCACGGCGGCGGAGCGGGGGAATTACTACCGCTGGCTGTTCTTCGCCGCCGGACCGCTGGAAGCGGCCGTCACCGCCAATGCGATGGGCTGGCAGGTGCCGGAAGGGCGCGAGATGATGGCCGGGTTCGGCACCTTCGAGCGCACGCTGGATGCGCTGGACCAGTGGCTTTCCGCCCACGATTTCGCCGCCGGCAAGCGCTTCACCATGGCCGACGTGTACCTGGGCAGCCAGGTGGACTGGGGCCTGCAATTCAGGTCCATGCCGGAGCGGCCCGGCTTTGCCGCCTATGCCGAACGGGTCCGCGCCCGCCCCGCCTATCAGGAAGCGAAAGCCATCGACAACGCCCTGATCGCCGCAGCGCAGGCCGGCAATTGACCTGCGCGCGGCGGGGGCCGACAACCCTGCCCATGCGCCTGCTTTCCCCTGCCATCGCCGCCCTCGTCGCCCTGGCCCTCATCGTCACCCCCGCCGCGGCGCAGCGTCAGCCGGGGGACTATCCGCCTGGTCGCGATTCGCAGGTGCAGCCCGGCGTGGCGCCGGGTGAACTGCTGGGGCCGTTCGAATTCCACGCCGCCGCCTTTCCCGGCACCGTGCGGCGTTACTGGGTCTATGTGCCCAACGGCTATGACCCCGCCAGCCCGCCTAACCTGCTGGTGTTTCAGGACGGCCAGCGGGCCACCCATCCCGATGGCTCGCTGCGAGTGCCGGTGGTGCTCGACAACCTGATCGCGGCTGGAGCCATCCCGCCAACGCTGGGGCTGTTCGTGACGCCGGGCAACCTGTCCCGGCGCTATCCCGACAACCTGGGGATGGAGAACCCGGACCACCGCTGGCAGGAATATGACGAGCTGGACGACGACTATTCGCGCCTGCTGCTTGACGAGCTGCTCCCCGAAGTCCGCCGACAGTGGGCTTTCACCGACGATCCCGCCCGCCGCGCCATCGGCGGCACCAGCAGCGGGGCGATTGCCGCCTTCACCGTGGCCTTCCGCCACCCGGAGGCCTTCGGCAACGTGATCTCGTTCGTCGGCAGCTATGTCGCCATCGCCGCGCAGGAAGCTGGTCCCGCCGCCGCGCCGTTGCCGGCGGGTGACCTGTACCCCCGCCTGATCCGCCACACCCCGCCCCGCCCGCTGAAAGTGTTCCTGCAGGACGGATCGGCCGACCTCGACAACGAACACGGCAACTGGTTCCTGGCCAACCAGCAGATGCTGGCGGCGATGGAATACGCCAATCGCGCGGCGGATGAGGCGGGGTTGCCTGGCCCCCGCTACCAGGTGGCGCACGAATGGGGCGACGGCGCGCATTCTGACGCCCACGGCAGCGCGATCCTGCCCGATGTGCTGCGCTGGCTGTGGGGCACACCTTGAGGCCCAGCCTGCGCCGGGACTCGTGCCGAGACGCCAATCCAACAGCGTCAGACGCCATAAATCGCTGTAAAAAAAAGGAAATCCGCGCGGCCGGTGCGGCGCCGGGTGGCGCTCTCGCACGGGGCTGCCGGGCATGCGCGAACGGACCGGGCCTGCCTGGCGGGGCGCATCGGTCACCGTTCCTGTGGGCGGGAGTGGCCCGTGGCTGGCGGGGGAACTCGCTTTGCGGCCCGCCTGTCACGGCGCGGCTGATCGTGCCGCGCCAGTGCCGGGTGCGTGGCCAGCCTTCGGAGAGCCTTCCTGCTGCGGGTGGGCCTGTCGTCTTCGCGAGAGGCGCCCGGTGGGCGAGGTTGCAAAGGGGCAGGCGCCCGGATCATCCACCCGCCGCTTCCGGTTGTGGCTTGCACGTGGCTTGGGTAACCCCGTGCCATGCGCCGCCACACCGGCCGCGTTGCTCTGGTGAGCAAAGGCCAGAGAGGGTCGACATCCCCGCTGGACCGGCCACACACACCTAACCTAAATGGTTATAATTGTCAATAGCAATTGCCAATCAGGCGTAGGCGCGCGCCTTCTTCAGCACCTGGTAGGCTTCCACCACCCGCTGCAACCGCCCTTCGTGCCGCCGGTCGCCGCCGTTGCGATCCGGGTGGTAGCGGCGCACCAGCTCGGAATAGCGGCGCCGCAGCACGGTCCGGTCATCGGTGACACTCAACCCCAGCACGCCCAGCGCCTGGTGCTCAGCGGGGGTGAAGCGGGCGTGTTCCTGCGCCCGGCGCATCTCGCCCGCGCGCCCCTCGGCCCGGCGACGAATGTCAGAGGCCCGCGCGCCGATGGCATCCAGCGGATCGGCAAAGTCCGCCCAGCGCGGCGCATCCCCGATTCCGGCGGTGGGGCGGAAGGCGCGCGTTTCGGTCTGCCAGCCGGCCACCGGGCTTTGCGCGGCGTAAATCTCGTCCGCGCTCATGCCCTTGAAGAAATCGTACCCGGCGTTGAACTCGCGCACGTGGTCAAGGCAGAACCACAGCCAGTCGCCCGGCCCGTCAAACCCGTGGCGGCGCGGGCCGGGCGCGCGAAATTCCCCCGCGCCGTCGCAGCCGGGGGCCATGCAGTGTCGCCCGCCATGTTCGTGGCGGCCGTGGAATTTGGGAGATGTCGTGGCCATTGGCTTGAATCTGGGGCATCGTGCGCCAGATGAAAACCCCCCAATCAGGAGATCAGCGCGTGGCCGGACCCGTTCAGAGCGAAATGGAAGCCCTGCTTGCCACTGCCTTCGCCCCCACCCGGCTGGTGGTCAGCAATGACAGCGCGCAGCACCACGGCCATTCGGGTGACGATGGCAGCGGCGAATCGCACTTCAGCGTGCTGATCGAGAGCGCGGCCTTCACCGGCAAGGGCCGGCTGGAACGCCAGCGGATGGTCAACAAGGCGCTGGGCGACATTCCCGGCACCCGCGTCCATGCGCTGGCGGTGAAGGCCGTGGCACCGGGGGAATCGGCATGAGCATTATCCAGACCGTCCAGCCGATCACCCATGACCTTGGCGGCTTCCAGGTGCGCCGCGCGGTGCCCAGCCCCACCTGCCGCATGGTCGGGCCGTTCGTCTTCGTCGACCAGTTCGGCCCCGCCCGGCTGGAACGCGGCGAAGGGATGGACGTGCGCCCGCACCCACACATCAACCTGGCCACGGTTACCTGGCTGTTCGATGGCGCGATCGACCATCGCGACAGCTTGGGCAGCTTTTCCACCATCCGCCCCGGGCAGGTGAACCTGATGACCGCCGGGCGCGGCATCGTCCATTCCGAACGCTCCCCCCAGGATGAGCGGGACAATGGCCCGGCGATGTACGGGATGCAGACCTGGCTGGCCCTGCCCGATGGCATGGAGGAGATCGAGCCCGCGTTCGAAGCGGTGACCGACCTGCCGCAGGTGGAGGACACCTGCGCCAGTGCCACGGTGATCATGGGTGAACTGTGGGGCCGCCGCGCCGCCACCACCACCCATGCGGCCACGATCTATGCCGAGATCAACCTGGCTGCCGGCGGATCGATCCCCATCGACGCCGAGGCGGACGAGCGCGCCGTCATGCTCACCGGCGGGGCCGCCACCATCGATGGCATGCCGCTGGACCTCTACGTGCTCTATGTCCTCCAACCCGGCGTGGCGATGACGCTGGCGAGCCAGTCCAGCGCCAAGGTGATGCTGCTGGGCGGTGAGGCTTTCCCCACCCGCCGCCACGTGTGGTGGAACTTCGTCTCCAGCAGCCGCGACCGCATCGAGCAGGCCAAGGCCGATTGGCGCGAGGGCCGCTTTCCGCTGGTGCCGGGGGACGAGGCAGAGTTCATCCCCATTCCGGACGTGCCCAAGACGGTGAGCTATCCCTGACCCACGGCCCGGACGGCGGGTTATTGCGTAGCGGAAGGGCCGCGCCGGAGGGAGGCATACTCTGCTTCGGCACGTGCCATTTCGGCTGTCCCTTCGGCCATCATGCGCTGGCCTTCGGTTCTGGCGCTTTCGGCTTCGCGCAGGCTCTGTTCCTCCCGGGTGATCACGGCGCGCGCATCCGCCAGGCGCCTGCGCGCCTGATCGGCATCGCTGGTGCCCCGCTCGACCATCGCCTGGCCACGATCGGTCATGTGCTGGCCGGCAGTCCACGCATCGCCATATTCGGATATGGAATCGCCGCGCGCGGTGATGCGCTCACCCGCAGTGGAGGGACGGCTGCCCGTCGCACAACCGGAAATCAGGAGAGCGCCCGCCAAAATTATCGCGAATGACAGTATTTTATTCATGATAATTTTCTTTCTAAAAATGCAAAAATATTTTGAGGCTTTGAGCCTTTAAATGCGCAATATTGTTCTATACATTCCTTATTGGCATTTGTTCCACGCATATTTTCACAGAACGTCTCGAACCGACCCGGGCTTGCTTGAATTTCGTGCGATCAGGAAGGCGGGGATGACGGCGACGACCGGCACCGCTAAAGGCCGGGTCATGAGAAAGTTCATCGCCGTCCTCACCGCATTCGCCGGTGCAACCCCCGCCATGGCTCAGGAGGCCAGAGACATCACGCAGGATTCCGCCTGGGCCAACGACCAGTTGAGCGCCCTTTACGCCCTTACGCCCGAAGACGGCTGGTATGTGCTGGATGGCGGGGTGCGCATGCGCCGTACCGCCGGCGATGGCACCGGCCCTGCGCCCACGGTGCGCGATACGGTGACGGTGAACTACACCGGCCGCCTGACCACGGGCGAGGTGTTCGATTCCACGCGCGGCCGCCGCCCGGCAACCTTCCCGCTGGGCCAGCTTGTGCGCGCCTGGCAGGTGGCCATCCCCTATATGGGCATCGGTGACACCATCGAGATCGCCGTGCCTGCCGAGATGGGCTACGGCGCGCGCGGTGCGGGGCCGATCCCGCCCAATGCCACGCTTTTCTTCGAGATCGAGCTGCTGGACGTGATGGTGGCACCGGGGCGGTAAGATTACTGCTCCCCGCTCGCATGCGGGCGGGGTGGCTTACGCCACCCAATCCACCCAGGCCCCGTGCGGGTGGGCTTCGGCAAGCTGGATCCACTCCGCGCCGCCGCCCTGAGCGTCATTGGGCCAGTAGCACACGGTCAACTCGTGGCGGAAGGTCACGCGGTTGGTTTCGAGGCGGATCCACGCGAACGGCCGCTCCGCCGTCGCCGCTGCGCCCGCCTCCTCCAGCATGGCCCGGATCGCGGCGCGCTTCTCCGCCGGCAGGTATTGCCACATGATCGTGTGGAACACTGCGCGGGTCACGCCCGCCTGCTGCGGCCGCGCCAGTCGCTGGCGGACGAACTCCTCGGCATCCATCGCCACCAGATCGGGCTTGCGCTCACCCGCCAGGGCAATCGCCGCGTCCATCCGCACCATGCGTTCCTGCGCGTCGGCCCAGATATAGCCCTTCAGCCGCTGCGCCTGCACCGGGTCGGTCAGGTCAACCGGGGCGATGTCGCAAGCGGCCAGTTCGGTAATCTGCACCGGGTTCTGCGGCGGAGCGTCCCCACGCCATTCAGGCACGATCCGCATCGGCGAATCCGTCGGGCCCGCCGTGGTGCCGCCAAGGTCATAGAAATAGCGCGCCATCATCGAATTGATGCCCGCACTGGCACCGATCTCGGTCAGCTCGAACCTTGGCCCCAACTTGCCAGAAAGCCACAGCAGCGCGCCCATCACGCTGGCGCTGCGCCCGGCCTCGTTGGTCTGCGGCGGGCCGGCGAACCACGGCAGCAGTGCGGCATCGTGCCTTTCCGCAGCGGCGCAGACGATGGCATCGATCGCCGCCTGGTCCACCACCTCGCCGCGATAGACCGGCCCCAGCGCCGGTTCCGCGCCCGACAGGTGCAGCGCATGGACCCCGCCCGCCACGCGCAGGGCCAGGGCATCTTCCATCGCCTGCCCCTGCCACTCGCGCAAAGTGCGGCCCGTTTCGCTTGGCCCGCGCATTACGGCCTTCAGCGAGCGGATGATCCGGCCGGTGATCGGCGCATCGGACTTGTCGCAATGGGCGGCGTGCCAGTCCAGCGCCGCGCCCACGTCGGCAATTTCGAATGCGACCACGCCCTTGTCCTGCCCCAACGCGATTGCCCTTTCGCCCATCTGAAACTACAGGCGCGCACATGACCAGTGGTTCCACCCCGCCGCTTACCTTTGCCGTGCCCAAGGGCCGCATTCTCGACGAGGCGCTGCCCGTGATGGCGCGCGCCGGCGTGGTGCCGCATTCTTCGTTCCACGACAAGGCCGACCGCTCGCTGGCTTTTGCGAGCGAAGACGGGGCCATGCGGATCATCCGCGTGCGCGCGTTCGACGTGGCGACCTTCGTGGCCTTCGGCGCGGCGCAGGCCGGTATTGTCGGCTCCGACGTGATCGAGGAATTCGCCTATTCCGAGCTTTACGCGCCGGTTGACCTCGCCATCGGCCATTGCCGCCTTTCGGTAGCCGAGCCCGCCGAGGGCAGCGAGTATCGCCCCGGCGTGGCCAGCCACCTGCGCGTGGCCACCAAGTATCCCAACATCACCAAGCGCTGGTTCGAACGCCAGGGCGTGCAGGCCGAGTGCGTCAAGCTGAACGGGGCGATGGAACTGGCCCCGTCGCTGGGCCTGTCGGGCCGCATCGTGGACCTGGTCTCCACCGGCAAGACGCTGGCGCAGAACGGCCTGGTGGAAAAGGATGCGATCATGCAGGTGAGCGCCCGCCTGATCGTCAACCGCGTGGCGCTGAAAACCGATCCGCGCGTGTCGGCGCTGGTCGATGCCTTCCGGCAAGCTGTCTCCGGGCAGGTGGAAGCCTGATGCAACTGCTCCGCTCGACCGACCCCGATTTCGCCGCGAGGTTTGCCCGCATCGTCAATGACCGGCGCGAGAGCGATGCCGATGTCAGCCGCGTGGTGGGCGATATCCTGGCCCGTGTGCGGATAGAGGGCGATGGCGCGCTGCGTGACCTGACCGCCCGGTTCGACAAGCACGACCTGGACAACAGTGGCTGGCAGATTTCACTGAAGGACTGCAAGGCCGCCTACAAGGCGCTGGACAAGGACTTGCGCAAGGCGCTGGACCTGGCTGCCGAACGCATCCGCGCCTACCACGAAGGCCAGCTTCCGGTCGATCGCGACCATGTGGACGAGGCCGGTGTCAGGCTTGGTGCCAAGTGGCGCGCGGTCGATGCCGCGGGTCTCTACGTCCCCGGCGGGCGGGCGGCATACCCCTCCAGCCTGCTGATGAACGCCATTCCCGCCAAGGTGGCGGGCGTGGAGCGGCTGGCCGTGGTCACCCCCACGCCGCTGGGCGAGGTCAACCCGCTGGTGCTGGCCGCCGCGCACCTGGCGGGCGTGGACGAGGTGTGGCGAGTGGGCGGCGCGCAGGGGGTGGCGGCGCTGGCCTATGGCACCGCAACCATCAAGCCGGTCGATGTCATCACCGGCCCCGGCAATGCCTTCGTGGCCGAGGCCAAGCGCCAGTTGTTCGGCGTGGTCGGCATCGACATGGTGGCCGGCCCCAGCGAAATCCTGGTGATTGCCGACAACCGCAACGATCCGGACTGGATTGCCGCCGACCTGCTCAGCCAGGCCGAGCACGATCCCAGCGCGCAATCGATCCTGATTACCGACGATGCCGCCTTCGCCGCCGTGGTGGAGGATGCGCTGGACGTGACCTGCGCCGACCTGTCCACCAACCGCGTGGCCCGCGAAAGCTGGGACGACTTCGGCGTGATCATCGTGGTGCAGGATCTGGCGAAGGAAGCCCCTGCCCTGGCCAACCGCCTGGCAGCCGAGCACGTGGAGATTGCCACCGACGATCCGGAAGCGATCTTCGCGCAGATCCGCCATGCCGGTTCGGTGTTCCTGGGCCGCCATACGCCGGAGGCTGTGGGCGACTATGTGGCCGGCCCCAACCACGTGCTGCCCACCGGGCGGCGCGCGCGCTTTGCCAGCGGCCTGTCGGTGCTCGATTTCATGAAGCGCACCAGCTTCATCCAGCTTGACGAAGCGGCGCTGGCCAGGATCGGCCCTGCCGCCGTGGCGCTGGCCCATGTCGAAGGGCTGCCCGCCCATGCCAAGTCCGTGGAGCTGCGCCTCAAATGACAGTGAACCCCCGTTCCACCGCCCGCTCCGCCGCGCGGCTCGCCGCCGTCCAGGCGCTGTACCAGCACCACATGGAGAAGACCCCGCAGGCCCGCCTGCTCGACGAGTTCCACCAGCATCGGCTGGGCGCGGAAATCGAGGACGAGCAATATGCCGAAGCCGAGGTCGATTTCTTCGATGACCTGGTGATCGGTGCCCTCGCCCGCATGGACGAGGTCGATGCCCTGATCGTGGAGCGGCTGGCCGAAGGCTGGACGCTGGCCCGGCTGGACAAGACCATGGTGCAGATTCTGCGCGCCGGCACCTATGAGCTTCTGGCCCGGCCCGACGTGTCGAAGGCCACCGTGATCAGCGAATACGTGGACGTGGCCCACGCCTTCTTCGACGAGCGTGAGGCGAAGTTCGTCAACGGCGTGCTGGATGCCGTGGCCAAGGCGGTGCGGTGAGCCGCGAGGCCACTTTCATCGACAGCCTCCGCGCGCTGGCCACCCATCCCGCCGCGCGCAACCTGGAAGACGATTGCGCCGTGCTGGAGCTGGGCAGCGAAACGCTGGTGCTGACTCACGACATGCTGGTGGCAGGCACCCATTACCTGCCGGGTGCCGACATGGCGGACGTGGCGTGGAAGCTGGTGGCCACCAACCTGTCGGACCTTGCCGCCAAGGGAGCGCAGCCGCTCGGCGTGCTGCTGGGGCATATGCTGGGTGCCGGGGACGAACGGTTCGTTGCCGGGCTGGCGGAGGTTCTGGCGCATTACAACGTGCCGCTGCTGGGTGGCGATACCGCGTCAGGAACCGGCACCCGCAGCCACGGCCTGACCGCGCTGGGCCGCGCCACGCATACCCCCGTCCCCTCGCGCGGCGGTGCCCAAGTGGGCGATGGGGTTTGGCTGACCGGGCAGGTAGGCGCGGCCATGCTGGGGTTCGAGGCGCTGCGGGATGCGACCGGCGCAGATCATGCGGCCTATTCCCGCCCAACCCCAAGGCTGGTGGAAGGGCAGGCCCTCGCCCCACTCGCCTCGGCGATGATGGACGTATCCGACGGCCTGCTGCTCGATGCCTTCCGCATGGCGCAGGCGAGCCAGGTCTCGTTGGCGATCGACATCGCCAGCGTGCCGGTGGCCGATCCGGCCCGGCGCATGGCCTGCCTGACCTGGGGGGACGATTACGAACTGCTGTTCACCCTGCCCCCGGGATGCAAGGTTGGCGTGAATGCGACCCGCATCGGCACGGTGGAACCGCGCGGGTTTGCCCCGCTGTTCGTGGATGGTGAGCCGGTTACCAACCCGCAGGGGCTGGGTTACACCCATAAATGATCCGCCGCGCGGGTTAATGCATCCTTACCCCCTTGCGCACCTCTTGCATGGCCGATAGCCCTGTGCACCTCGAAAAAGGCGGACCCGGAAACCCGGGCCGTTCCCATTTGGAAGAGGGGGTATACGGGTCATGGACCTCGTAGTTTTATCAATCATTCTTGGTGCGCTGGCCGTCGTCTACGGCTTCGTCACCAGCCGGCAGGTGCTCAGCGCCGATGCCGGTAACGCCAAGATGCAGGAAATCGCCGCCGCCATCCAGGAAGGCGCGCAAGCCTATCTGAAGCGGCAGTACACCACCATCGCCATCGTGGGCGTGGTGGTGGCCGTGCTGGTCTTCGCGTTCCTGGGCGCGGTTCCGGCCATCGGCTTCGTCATCGGCGCGATCCTGTCGGGCGTGGCCGGGTTCATCGGCATGAACATTTCGGTCCGCTCCAACGTGCGCACTGCGCAGGCGGCCTCCACCGGCCTGCAGGCGGGCCTGACTCTGGCCTTCCGCGCCGGCGCGATCACCGGCATGCTGGTGGCCGGCCTGGCGCTGCTCGCCATTGCCGGGTTCTACTGGTACCTGACCGGCCCCGGCGGCTACAGCGTGGGCGGGGAAGACCGCACCGTTGTGGATGGCCTGGTGGGCCTGGCCTTCGGTGCCTCGCTCATCTCGATCTTCGCGCGCCTTGGCGGCGGCATCTTCACCAAGGCGGCCGACGTGGGCGCCGACCTGGTGGGCAAGGTGGAAGCCGGCATCCCCGAGGATGACCCCCGCAACCCCGCCGTGATCGCCGACAACGTGGGCGACAACGTGGGCGACTGTGCGGGCATGGCCGCCGACCTGTTCGAGACCTACGTGGTCACCGTGGGCGCCACCATGGTGCTCACCGCGCTGCTGCTGAAGGGTGCGGAACTGCTGCCTGCGCTGATGGCGCTGCCGCTGCTGATCGGCGGCGTGTGCATCGTCACCTCGATCATCGGCACCTATTTCGTCCGCCTTGGCGGCGGCACGAACGTGATGGGCGCGATGTACAAGGGCTTCCTGGTTTCCGCCGTGCTCGCCATTCCGGCGATCTGGTGGGCCACCGGCTATGCCCTGGGCGACATGGAAGCGACCGTGGCAACGCTGGGGACGACCGACATCATCGGCCGCCACCTGTTCTATTGCTCGCTGCTGGGTCTGGTCATCACCGGCCTGATCATCTGGATTACCGAGTATTACACCGGCACGGGTTTCCGCCCGGTCCGCTCGATCGCCAAGGCTTCGGAAACGGGCCACGGCACCAACGTGATCCAGGGCCTGGCGATCAGCCTGGAATCGACCGCGCTGCCCACGCTGGTGATCGTGGCGGGCATCATCATCGCCTACCAGCTCGCCGGCCTCATCGGCATCGCCTATTCGGCCACGGCCATGCTGGCGCTGGCTGGCATGGTGGTGGCGCTGGACGCCTATGGCCCCGTGACCGACAATGCCGGCGGCATTGCCGAAATGGCCGGGCTGGATGACAGCGTGCGCGAAAAGACCGACCTGCTGGATGCCGTGGGCAACACCACCAAGGCGGTGACCAAGGGCTATGCCATCGGTTCCGCCGGCCTTGCCGCACTGGTGCTGTTTGCCGCCTACACCACCGACCTCAAGGAGTTCTTCCCCTTGCTGACCGTCGATTTCAGCCTGGAGAACCCCTATGTGATCGTGGGCCTGCTGCTGGGCGCGTTGCTGCCCTACCTGTTCGGGGCCATGGGCATGACCGCCGTGGGCCGCGCTGCGGGTGACGTGGTGATCGACGTGCGCAACCAGTTCCGCGACAATCCGGGCATCATGGCGGGCACCAGCAAGCCCGATTATGCCCGCACGGTGGACCTGGTGACCAAGGCGGCGATCAAGGAGATGATCATTCCTTCGCTGCTGCCGGTACTGGCCCCGATCGTGGTCTACTTCGTGATTGCCGCCATCGCCGGCCAGGCCAACGGCTTTGCCGCGCTGGGCGCGCTGCTGCTGGGCGTGATCGTGGGCGGCCTGTTCGTGGCCCTGTCCATGACCGCCGGTGGTGGTGCGTGGGACAACGCCAAGAAGTACATCGAGGACGGCAACCACGGCGGCAAGGGCTCGGAAGCCCACAAGGCCGCCGTCACGGGTGACACCGTGGGCGATCCCTACAAGGATACCGCCGGCCCCGCCGTCAACCCGATGATCAAGATCACCAACATCGTGGCCCTGCTGCTGCTGGCCGCGCTCGCCTGATCCTGGCACCCAACCGGCCGTAACAGGCCAACCGACCCTGCCCGGTTTTTGTGACCGGGCAGGGTTTTGTTTACCCTTGGCGTTAGGCTTTCCTTGTCCCAGCCGTCCTAGGGCGGAATGACCGGATTACCCGGTGAACCCGAGGGAAACCTTAACGCCGATGTCCCGCCTGGCCCCGCACGCGATCGAGCGCCTGCCGCTGGTCTCTCCCCCGCCGGAGAGTGACGCGCCCGCGCGCGCGCAGGTGCGGCTGGTGCTGCGGCCCTGGGCCGATTGCGACACTGCGCAGCAACGCGCCGCATGGGATGCCCTGGCGGCGCGGACAGCGGAGCCCAACCCGTTCTACGAAAGCTGGTTCCTGCTCCCCTCGCTGCGCGCGCTTGATCCGCAAGGATCGGTCAGCCTCGCCTGCCTGGAGGTGGACGGGCAGCTTGCCGGCCTGCTGCCGCTGCGGCGGTATTCCTCGTATTATGGCTATCCCCTGCCCCACTTGCGCGGCTGGGTGCATGACAATGCTTTCTGCGGCCTGCCGCTGGTGGCTGCGGGCATGGAAGCGTTGTTCTGGCGCGAACTGCTGGCCCATTGCGATGCCCACGCCGGACGCGCGCTGTTCCTGCACCTGCTGCACATGCCCACCGACAGCGCCCTGCACACCTCGCTGAAAGGCCTGCTGGCGGGCGAGCGGCGCAAGGCCGCCAGCGTGCAGGTGGAGGAGCGGGCCATGTTGGCCTCGCGCCTGTCGCCCGAAGCCTATCTGGAAGCCTCGCTCGCGGGCAAGAAACGCAAGGAACTGCGCCGCCAGCAGCGCCGGCTGGAGGAGCTGGGTCCGCTGGCCACTACCCACGCCCGCACGCCGGACGAAGTGGCCGCCTGGGTCGAGCGCTTCCTGGCGCTGGAGGCGCGCGGCTGGAAGGGCCAGGCCGGCTCTGCCATCGCCAGCGATCCGGCCAATGCCGCCTGGTTCCGCGCCGCCCTGGTTGCGGGGGCCGAAGCGGGCCGCGTGGAATGCCTGGCGCTGGAGCAGAACGGCCAACCGCTGGCCATGCTGGCCAACTTCATCACCGCGCCGGGTGCCTATTCGTTCAAGACCGCCTTTGCCGAGGACTTTGCCCGCTTCTCGCCCGGCGTGCTGCTGCAGGTGGCCAACCTGGCCCTGCTGGAACGCCCGGAGATCGCCTGGACCGACAGTTGCGCAGCGGCGGACCACCTGATGATCGACCATTTCTGGCGCGAGCGGCGGCGCGTGGCCAGGCATTCCATCGCCATTGGCGGACAGGCCCGGCAGGCCCTGTTCGGCCTGTTGTTGCGGCACGAAATCGGCCATGCGCCGGGGGGACTAGCATGATTGAACCACGCGGACGACCTGTCGGCACTCCTGCGCCCGGCCGGGCGGTGTTCGGGCAGCACGCCCGGGCAGACTTCGCCTCGTCCTATCCCGAAGGGCCGCACAAGCTGGTCCACGAGCTGAACGAGCATCCGCTGCTGGCGCTCGACGCCCTGGCCGAACTGGGCGAGGCGCTGCCGGATGCCAGCGTGGAATACAACCGGGGCGATCTGCCAGTGGGCATCACCGGCAAGCCCGGCCCCACCGGCCTCACCATCGGCCAGACGATCCGCAACATCGCCACATCCAACAGCTGGGCCGCGCTCAAGAACATCGAGCAGGTGCCCACCTATGCCGCGCTGCTGCACGACCTGCTGGGCGAACTGCGCCCGATCATCGAACGCAAGACCGGCAGGATGATGAAACCGCAGGGCTTCATCTTCATCTCCAGCCCCGATGCGGTGACGCCGTACCACTTCGATCCGGAGCACAACATCCTGCTGCAACTGCGCGGCAGCAAGGTGATGACCGTGTTCCCGCCGGGGGACAGCCGCTTCGCCCCGGACGAGGTACATGAGACCTATCACCTGGGCGGCGCGCGCGAGTTGCGCTGGAACGAGGCGCTGGCGCGCGACGGGATGCCTTTCCAGCTTGCCCCGGGCGAAGCGCTCTACGTGCCGGTGATGGCGCCGCATTTCGTGCACAACGGCCCCGCCGTGTCGATCTCGCTGTCGATCACCTGGCGCAGCGAGTGGAGCTTTGCCGAGGCCGATGCCCGCGCCTTCAACGGCTTGCTGCGCCGCTGGGGCCTGCACCCGGCCCCGCCCCGACGTTGGCCACGCCGCAACCGCGCCAAGGCCCTGGCCTGGCGGCTGCTGCGGCGACTGCCGGGGGTGAACCGCGCGTAACCTTTGCGTCGGCGAAACAGTCCGCCTCCGCCTGTCGCACCGGCGGCACGCTGCGGTTGACTGGCCCGCCGCTACAGACCATGGGGCATGCGATGGCAACCCAGGCCCGATCCACTCCTACGCCGGAACAACTGGTCGCCGACCTCATGCTGCTGCTCGACCTTGAGCCGCGCGGGGGTGACCTGTTCGTCGGCCGCAAGCATCCCGATGGCATGGGCCGCGTGTTCGGCGGCCAGGCGCTGGCCCAGGCGCTGGGCGCGGCGCGGCGCACCGTGCCGGCGGAACGACACACCCATTCGCTGCACGCCTATTTCCTGCGTCCCGGCAACGATGCCTATCCGATCGAATTCCGCGTGAAGCGCGATCTCGACGGCCGCAGCTTCTCCAACCGCCGCGTGGTCGCCAGCCAGCAGGGTGAGCCGATCCTCAACCTCACCGCCAGCTTCCACCTGCCGCAGGAAGGCCTAAGCCACCAGGACGCGGTGATGCCCAACGTGCCGCAGCCCGAAGACCTGCGCCCGGATTCGGAAATCCGCGCCGAAGTGGCGCAGCACCTGCCCGATGGCCCGCTGAAGCGCTTCATGCTGCGCCCGCGCGCGATCGATTTCCGCTCGGTGGAGCCGCGTGACTGGCTCGATCCGCAGAAGCGCCCCGCCATGGCCCACTGCTGGTTCCGCACCGTGGCGCAACTGCCCGACTATCGCCCGGTCCACCGCGCGGTGCTGACCTATGCGTCGGACTTCCAGCTCCTCTCCACCGCGATGAACCCGCACGGCCTGTCCATGCACCTGGGTCAGTTGAAGGCGGCCAGCCTGGACCACGCAGTATGGTTCCACGGCAATTTCCGCGCCGACGAATGGCTGCTCTACGTTACCGACAGCCCGTGGTCCGGCATGTCGCGCGGGTTCGGCCGCGGCCAGATATTCACCCGCGACGGCCGCCTGGTGGCCAGCGTGGCGCAGGAAGGCATGCTGCGCGCGGTGTGATCCCTACCCCGCCGCGTGGTAGAAATCGTAGATCTGCTGCGCCACGCTGGCGCTCACCCCCGGCACCCGCTTCAGGTCATCCAGCGCCGCCGCGCGCACCTTGCCCGCCGTGCCGAAGTGCAGCAGCAGCGCGCGCTTGCGGGCGGGGCCGATGCCGGGAATTTCGTCCAGCGGTGATGCGCTGATTGCCCGGCTGCGCTTGTCGCGGTGGGCGCCGATGGCATAGCGGTGGACCTCGTCACGCAGGCGCTGGAGATAGAACAGAACGGGTGAATTGGTGGGCAGCATCTTCTCGCGCCCGTCGGGGAAGTGGAACACCTCGCGCCCCTCGCGCCCGTGATGCGGGCCCTTGGCGATGGCGATCAGCGGCACGTCCTCGATGCCGAGTTCCTCCAGCGTGTCGCGCACCGCGCTCATCTGGCCCTTGCCGCCGTCGATCAGCACCAGGTCGGGCCACATGCCCTGCTCGCGCTCCGGGTCTTCCTCCAATGCGCGGGAGAAGCGGCGCTGCATGACCTCGCGCATCATCGCGAAGTCGTCGTTGGTCTGGGCGCTGCGGATGTTGAACTTGCGGTACTGGTTCTTCACCAGCCCCTCGGGGCCAGCGACGACCATCGCCCCCAGCGCCTTGGTGCCTTGGATATGGCTGTTGTCATACACCTCGATCCGCTGAGGCACGTCGGCCAGCTCCAGGAACTCGGTCATTTCGCGCAGCACGCGGGCTTGCGTGCCGGTTTCCGCCAGCCGCCGGTCCAGCGCTTCCACGGCGTTGCGGCTGGCCTGCTCCAGCAGCCGCCGCCGGTCACCCCGCTGGGGCTGGGAAATCTCGACCTTGCGGCCCGCCAACTCGCCGAACGCCTGCTCCAGCAGCTCGCGCTCGGGCAGTTCGCGGTCGACCAGGATGGTGCGCGGCGGGGGCACTTCCTCGTAGAACTGGGCCAGCACGCGGGCCAGCACCTCGTCCTCGCTCACGTCCTGCGTGTGGCTGGGGAAGAAGGCGCGGTGGCCCCAGTTCTGCCCGCCACGCACGAAGAAGCCCTGCACCGCGATGTGCCCGCCCTTGGCGGCCAGCGCGAACACGTCGGCATCGCCCACCCCGGCGGCGTTGACCGCCTGCGTGCCCTGGATGAAGGTGGCGGCGCGGAGGCGATCGCGCAGCATGGCGGCGGTCTCGAAATCCAGGTTTTCCGCCGCTTCCTGCATCTGCCGTTCGATCTTGCGCTGCACGGCGTCGCTCTTGCCGGACAGGAAATCCTTCGCCTCGGCCACCAGCTCGGCATAGCCGGCCTCGTCGATCCGCCCCACGCAGGGGGCCGAACAGCGCTTGATCTGGTACAGCAGGCACGGCCGGTCACGTCGGCTGAAGAAGCTGTCGGTGCAGCTCCGCAGCAGGAACAGCTTCTGCAGCGCGTTGATCGTGGTGTTGACCGATCCGGCACTGGCGAAGGGGCCGTAATAATTGCCCACCGCCTTCCTCGCCCCGCGATGCTTCATGATGCGGGGAAAATCGTGCCCGGCCCGCAGCAGGATGAAGGGGAAGCTTTTATCATCGCGCAGCAGCACGTTGTAGGGCGGGCGGAAACGCTTGATGAACTGCGCTTCCAGCAGCAGCGCCTCGGCCTCGGAGTTGGTGGTGACGATCTCCATCGCCCGCGTCTGGCTGACCATGCGCTGCAGGCGGTTGGTGAGGTTTGCCACCTGGGTATAGTTGGCCACGCGGTTCTTCAGCGCCCGCGCCTTGCCCACGTAGAGCACGTCGCCCCTGGCATCGAGCATCCGGTAGACGCCCGGCTTGGGCTTCAGCGTGCGGACCACCTCGCGGATGGCTTCTACCCCGGCGTTCAGGTCCGGCTGGCCGGACCCGCCCGCCGTGCCCTTCACCGTGTAGGCCGCGCGCTCCTCGTGGAAGCGTTCCTTCCCGCGCGGATCGGGCGGGCTTCCTGCGGGGGTGCGGCTCATGTGCCGGGAGATAGCCACGGCCCGGCGGTTTCTCAATCACCCGCCCGGCGTTTTGCAGGGGACAGCGGCTAAGCAAACGTCCTTAACAGGGCCCTACCCTTTCGCCGATACTCTTGGGGTATGGCACCACCTGCAACGCACTGGTGGGATCGAAACGGATGAGTGACGGCATTCTGGGATGGCTTGGCCTGCGGCGCCCCGGTGGTGCGCTGGACATGATCGAGCCTGCGGAAGACTCCGCTGTCCTGACCCCGCAGGAACGCGGGCGCAACCTGCGCCTGCGGCTGGTGGGCGCGATCGGCGAGTTCCTGGTGGAGCACGACCTGGAGATCACCCCTCATAACCTGGCCATCGCCCACAGCGCGGTATCCGGCCTCAACCCCCGGCTGATGCGCAAGATCGCCCGCCAGCGCGAAAGCGGCGTGGCCGTCACGCAGGACTGGCTGGACACCGTCACCGCCAGCGAGGCGAAGGAAGAGGACAAGGCGGTCGAGCAACTGATCGGCCAGCTCGAGGATACCATCGCCCAGTTCAAGCGCAGCACCCACACCGCCCACACCGCCAGCCGCGAGTATGGCGATGCCCTGGCCGAACATGTCGACAAGCTGGATAAGGTGCCCGACGCGGGCGACATGATCAGCGAGCTGGCGACCTATGCCCGCGCCATGCTGAAGCGCTCGCGCCGCGCGGAAGCCGAACTGCGCCAGAGCGAGGAGGAAGCCGCCAACCTGCGCCACACACTGGACCGGGCGCGGCGCGATGCGGAAATCGACTTCCTGACCGGCCTGCCCAACCGCCGCGCCTTCGAGGCGGAACTGCGCCGCAACTACGATGAAGCCCGCAGCTCCGGCGAGCCGCTGTGCCTGGCCTTCTGCGACATCGACCACTTCAAGTCGGTCAACGATACCCACGGCCACGATGCGGGTGACCGGGTGATCTGCGTGGTGGCCAAGACCCTGTCCGAAATCTCCGGCCACAGGTGCCACATCGCCCGCCACGGCGGCGAGGAGTTCGTGATGCTGTTTCGCGGCAGCCACCAGCATGCCGCCTTCGAGGCGCTGGACGAGGCAAGGGCCGCGCTGGCCGCGCGCAAGCTGGTCAACCGGCGCAACAAGCTACCGTTCGGCCAGATCACCTTTTCCGGCGGGATTGCCGACGTGTTCGCCTATGCCACGCCCAACGAAGCGCTCGCCGCCGCCGACGAAGCGCTTTACCGCGCCAAGGAAGGCGGCCGCAACCGCATCGAGCTGGCCGTGCCGCAGGTGCAGGCGAAAGCCGCCTAGAACACCTTGCGGAACTCGATCTCGAAGCTGCGACCGATCGGATCGATCAGGAACGGCTGGTAGCGCAGCGGCACGTTGCCCGCGCTGTCCGTCACCCGCTGGCGGGTGTCGAACAGGTTGTCCATCGCAAAGCCGATGCGCGTGCCCTTCAGGAACGGCACGGCTTCCACCAGGCTGGCCTGCTGGCCCAGGTCGGCAAAGGCGCGGAAGTTGAGCGTGGCATAGTCGTTGAACAGCAGGTCGCTGCTGCCAGCCAGCCCCGTGCCGCCCAGCACCGAGGAGCCGGTGTACTGGCCGTTCCAGATCACGCCGAAGCCCTTGTAGAAAGTGCCGACGCGCAAGTTGGCGCTGTGGCGCGCCTGGTTGCCGTCGCGGTCGAGCAGGTCGAGCACCGGGATGCCGGGGGCAATCAGCACCTCGTTCTTCAGTTCATAGGTGTATTGCAGGTTCACGAACCAGCGCCCGGCCCCGTCGCCGCCGCCCCGGCCCATGCCAAAGCCGCCGCCGGGGAAGCGGCCAGCGCCGCCGCCCGCGCCTGCTGCGGGAGGACCGCCGGCAGCGCCGCCCGCGGGAGGGCCGCCAGCAGGGGGGGCGCCCGCAGCC
>NZ_WTYV01000006.1 GCF_009827655.1 Alteraurantiacibacter buctensis
TCTGCCGCGGCCCCGCGCCCGGCCAGCCGCTGGTCGGCCGATGGCTGGCTGCTGTGGCGCGACGATGCGACCACGCCGATCACGTCCGGCCAGCCCACCTATGGCCGCAGCCAGGCGGGGGCGGTGGCCCGTTATCGCCTGGCACCGGCCAGCGGCCATGCCCCGCAGGCCCACTTGCGCGTGGCGAGCGCGCTGCAGGGCACGCGCGAGCGCGAGGCGGCGCTGGGCCTCTCCGCCCGCCCGCTGGCCAATGTGCCGGTGCGCGTGGCGGCGGAGCTGCGCGCCAGCGAGCGGCTGACCGGCACCGGACTGCGCCCGGCTGCCTTCGCCGTGACCGAGCTTGCCCCGCAGGCCCTGCCGCTGGGTGCCAGCGCGGAAGCCTATGCCGCCGCCGGCTATGTCGGCGGGCGGGCGCGCACGGCCTTTGTCGACGGGCAGTTGCGGGTGGACCGCAGCGTGGCACGGCACGAGGATTTCGACCTGCGCGCCGGGGGCGGGGCCTGGGGCGGCGCGCAGCGCGGCAGCTCCCGGCTGGACGTGGGGCCCAGTGCCTCGCTCACCTTCGACCTAGGCGAGGCACGCGGGCGCGTGGCGGCCGACTATCGCATCCGCGTGGCGGGCGATGCACGCCCTGCCAGTGGCCCTGCGCTCACACTATCCGCCGGTTTTTGAGCTAATCCGCGCCCTTGCCTTTTCCGCTCAGGCGGGATGGGTTACGCCGTGCGGCATGGACGTGTACCTGCCCATTGCCAACCTGGCCGTGAACGGGCTGCTGATCGTGCTGCTGGGCGGCGCGACCGGCATCCTGTCGGGCATTTTCGGCGTGGGCGGCGGGTTCCTGACCACCCCCTTGCTGATCTTCTATGGCATCCCGCCAACGGTGGCCGCCGCCAGCGCCGCCAGCCAGGTGACCGGGGCCAGCGTGTCCGGCGTGATCGCGCAGAGCAAGCGCGGCGGGGTGGATTACCAGATGGGCGGGGTGACCGTGGCCGGCGGCCTGCTGGGCGCGCTGATCGGTGCCGGGCTGTTCAACCTGCTGAGCGCCTTTGGCCAGATCGACGTGGTGATCAATATCCTCTACGTGCTGATGCTCGGCTCGATCGGCGGGCTGATGGCGCGCGAGGCGCTGGTCTCGCTGGGCCGCAAGGGCGATGCGCCGCGCCGGGCCACCAAGCGGCGGCACCACCCGCTGATTGCCAGCCTGCCGCTGCGCTGGCGGTTCTACCGCTCGGGCCTCTACATCAGCCCGCTGGCCCCGCTGATCCTGGGCATGGTGGTGGGCATCCTGACCATGCTGATGGGCGTGGGCGGCGGTTTCATCCTGGTGCCGGCCATGCTCTATATCCTGGGGATGAGTGCGAACGTGGTCGTCGGCACCAGCCTGTTCAACATCCTGTTCGTGACCATGCTGACCACCATGATCCACGCGCTGACCACGCAGGCGGTGGATATCGTGCTGGCCGGGCTGCTGCTGCTGGGATCTGTCTCGGGCGCGCAGATCGGCACCCGCATAGCGCTGTCGGCCAAGCCCGAATACCTGCGCCTGGCGCTGGCGGCGATCGTGCTGCTGGTGGCGCTGCGGATGCTGATCGGCCTGGGGTTCGTGCCCGACGAGGTCTATACGGTGACGCCGTTATGAGGGGTCTGGCGACAAGGCTGGGGCTGGCCCTTCTGGCCCTGCTGACCCTGTGGCCTGCCACGGCGCAGGCGCAGGGGCGCGATCCCATCCTGGTGCCGGAGATCAGCCAGCACGAGGTGCAGGTGCGCCAGGGCTTCACCGGCGCGGAATTGCTGCTTTTCGGGGCGATCCTCGATCCCGATGGCAGGCGGGCGAGCGATGACTATGACATCGTGGTGATCTTGCGTGGCCCGGCCCAGGCGATCAGCGTGCGCGAGAAGCAGCGTTTCCTGGGGATCTGGATCAATGCCGAGGCGACCAGCTTCCGCTCGGTCCCCTCGTTCTTCGCCATCGCCAGTTCCGCCCCCGTGGCCGAGCTGGTGGACGAGCGAACGGCGGCGATCTACGAATTCGGCCTGCAATACCTGCAGCTCTCGCCCACCGGCGCTATCGACCCGCCGCAGTATGCCCGCTTCACGCAAGGGCTGGTGGACCTGCGCCAGCGTTCCGGCCTGTTCCAGCAGGACGAGGCGGGCGTGACGATGAGCGAGGGGGTGCTCTACCAGGCGCGCATCGCGCTGCCCTCCAACGTCACCGTGGGCCGCTATATCGCGGAAACCTTTGCCGTGCGCGACGGGCGGGTGATTGCCGCCGCCAGCACCCATGTGGAAGTGCGCAAGGAAGGGCTGGACCGCGTGGTGACCGAGCAGGCGGACGAAAATTCGTTCCTCTACGGCCTGCTGGCCGTGATGCTGTCGCTGGTCATGGGCTGGGCCGCGGGCCGCCTGTTCGCGCTGGTGTGAGGGCCGCCTTTCCCCGCTTATTGACGCGATCTTAACCTCGCCCGCCTAAGCCCGCAGCCACGCGCGACACGTGACAACAAGAGCGGATTGGCCAAGCAAATGAACCAGATGGCGAGCAAGAGCTTCGTATCGGAAGGCAGCCTGTACAACGCCAGCCAGCCGATCGGCATGGTGCTGGAAATCGCCGGTTCCGGCTCGCAGATCGCGATCGACCTGGAACGGCTGGCGCAGTGCGCGGAAGATACCGATCCCTCGATCGCGCTGGCGGGCCAGGTGGGCAGCCAGATCAAGATCAAGACCAAGGACGGCTGGTTGCTGGCCAGCGTACGCAACCAGCGGCAGGACCGCCGGGGCGACGGCAATGCCGTGCTGGCCAACATCGACTTCATGGGCGAGGGGCAGGAAGAGCGGCTGACCGGTAAGATCCACGGTTTCCGCCGCGGCGTCACCCGTTATCCCATCCCGGGCGCGCTGGTCTATCCCGCCACCACCGATGACCTGCGGCAGATCTATGCCAGCGACGGGCGCAGCGCGATCCAGGTGGGCACGGTCTATCCCACCACCGAGATCCGCGCCGGCATCTACATCGATGCCTTCCTGGGCAAGCATTTCGCGCTGCTTGGCTCCACCGGCACCGGCAAGTCGACCAGCGCGGCCCTGCTGCTGCACCGCATCTGCCAGGCAGCCCCGCAGGGCCATATCGTGATGATCGACCCGCACGGCGAATATTCCGCCGCGTTCCGCAATACCGGCACCATCTTTGACGTGTCGAACCTGCAGATGCCCTACTGGCTGATGAACTTCGAGGAGCACTGCGAGGTGCTGCTGCGGTCCACCGGCAACGACCTGCAGGAAGACAAGGACATCCTGGCCAAGTGCCTGCTGGCCGCGCGCTACAAGAACCGGCTGGCGCAGACGATGGGCAAGATCACCGTCGACAGCCCCATCCCCTATCTCATCTCCGACCTGACCAACATGCTGCAGGACGAGATGGGCAAGCTGGACAAGGCCACCACCAGCGCGCCCTATATGCGGATCAAGACCAAGATCGACGAACTGAAGGCCGATCCGCGCTACCAGTTCATGTTCTCCGGCATGCTGGTGGGCGATACCATGGCCACTTTCATCAGCCGCATCTTCCGCATGCCGGGCGATGGCAAGCCGATCTCCATCATCGACGTGTCGGGCGTACCGTCGGACATCACGTCGACCGTGGTTGCCGTGCTCAGCCGCATGGTGTTCGACTTCGCCATCTGGGGCCGCAACGAGAAGACCCGGCCGATCCTGCTGGTGTGCGAGGAAGCCCACCGCTACGTGCCCAACGAGAAGAACGCCGATGGCTCGTCCGTGGGCCGCATCCTCAGCCGCATCGCCAAGGAAGGGCGCAAGTACGGCATTTCGCTGGGCCTGATCACCCAGCGGCCAAGCGACCTGGCCGAAGGCGTGCTGTCGCAGTGCGGCACGATCATCTCGATGCGCCTCAACAACGATCGCGACCAGGCCTTCGTGAAGGCCGCCATGCCCGAAGGCGCGCGCGGCTTCCTCGATTCGATCCCCGCGCTGCGCAACCGCGAATGCATCATCTGCGGCGAGGGCGTGTCGATCCCGATCCGCGTGGCGTTCGACAACCTGGAAGAAGCGAAGCGCCCCGCTTCGGAAGACCCCAGCTTCGTCGACCTGTGGAGCGAGTGCGGCGGCGAGGAAGAGCAGGTGGAACGCGTGGTCCAGCGCTGGCGCAGCCAGGGAAGCTGATTTGCTTTCCGCCCGCCCATCCGGGCGTGCGGTCCTCGCTATGCGGGCAGGCAAGCTGCCCGCAGGTGCCGCGCAACGAAGTGGAGCGAATAGCACCAAGGACGAGCGCGCGGATGGGCGCTCGCCTCAGAGATCAGGCTGGAACCGGCCGGCCGGCTGCCCGTCCGCGTGGGCCTGCTCCATCGCTTCCTCCGGCGTTTCCGCCTGCCCGCCGCCCAGCCAGTCGGTATAGCGATAGGCCCACCAGGCCAGCAGCAGCGCAGCCGCCGCCGAGACCGGGAAGCTCCACCAGATCGCATCGGCCCCCAGCCAACCATAGGTGGCATAGTAGAATCCCAGGCGCACGGGGTAGAGTGATACGGCCAGGATCAGCAGCGGCATCCACACCGCGCCCGCCGCGCGCATCACCGCGGTCAGCACCATCATCACGCCGAAGATGATGAAGTTCCATCCGGCCAGCATCTGGATGTGCCGCGCCATGTCCACCGCCGGGCTGTCAGGCCCCAGGAACAGCACCAGCGCCGGCCGGTCGAAGGCCAGCAGCAGGCCGGTGATCGCGCCGGTCATCAGGAAATTCACCCACACCCCGGCGCGGGTCAGCTGGCCCAGCCCGTCCCACTTCTTCGCGCCGATATACTGCGCGGCAATGGCGGAAACCGCCCCGCCGATGGCCATGGCCGGCATCTGGATATAAGTGAACAGCTGCATGGCCGCGCCATAGGCGGCGGTCATCAGCGTGCCCTCGCGGTTGACCAGCCCCACCACGATGATGCCCGACGCGCTCATGATCAGCATCTGCGCGCCCATCGGCACACCCTTGCTGACGATATAGCCCAGCTCCTCGCGCACGGGCTTGAGGTAGGCCAGCTCGGCCCCCCGCAGGCGCAGCGGCAGGTCCCTGGCATAAATATAGGCCAGCATGCCGAAGAAGCTGACCACGTTGGCGATCACCGTGGCCAGCGCCGATCCGGTGATGCCCAGCGCGGGAATGGGGCCATAGCCGGCGATCAGCACGGGGTTCAGGCCCACGTCCAGCACCACGGTGACGATCATGAAGATCAGCGGGGTGCGCGCATCGCCCGCGCCGCGCAGGCTCATGGACAGCATCACACCCACCATGCCCAGCGGCATCGAGACGAACAGCATCCTGAGGTAATCCAGCGCGAGGCGATAGACGTCGTCCGGCGTCCCCAGCAGCCGCAGCAGGGCGGGGGTGGCGATAAAGCCGATCACCGCGATCACCACCATCAGCGCAAAGCAGAAACCCACCGCCGTGCCCATCGTGCGCCGCGCGCCATCAAGGTCCCGCGCGCCGAACCGCTGGCCGATCTTGACCGTGCCGGCCATGCCGAAGCCGAACACGGCGCTGGCCATCAGGAACATGATGATATTGGCATTGGCCGTGGCGGCCAGCGCTTCCTCGCCGATCAGGCGGCCCACCCAGATCGAATTGATCGTGCCGTTCAATGACTGGAGCACGTTGGCCAGTAGCGTGGGCACGCTGAACAGGAGCAGCGTGGGCATGATCGGCCCCTGCGTCAGGTCACCCTTGAACGGGCCGCGCTTTGGAGGAGCCTTTGTGGACGTCTCTGGGGCCGTTTCGCCAGTCATGTACCGCGCGTGTCCCCATATAGGTGAATATGCAGCCGGTCGCTTAGCCGGAAACCGTGCTCAAGGCATAGGGGGGCCAGCCACTTTTCCTTAGAGTGCAAAGTATCGCTGTCGGTTCCCTCGGCCATCAGGAACACGCGGGCGGGATCGAAGGAATGGGTGCGGGCGAGGGCCAGCACTTCGGCCACGTCCTGCGGCTGGCCGATCACGAACTTCAGGAAGGCCCGCGGATCGGCGGCCCAGCGGTCCAGCAGGCGGGGGACCAGCGCCAGATCGGCCGGATTGCCGCTGTGGGCCAGCTTGGGGCTGACGTTGTACTGGTGGACCAGTGCATCCACCCGGGCGGGCGGCTCCACCGTGCCGTTGGTCTCGATCTCGATAGCCATGTCCGGCAGCAGGGCCACCAGATCGGCCAGCTTGCCCCTCTGCAACAGCGGCTCGCCCCCGGTGATGACGAGCCGGTTCTGGCCAAGGGCAAGGATGCGCCGGGCCACTTCAGCCACCGGCAGAGTGACCTGGTTGGCCTTGCGGTCAAAGGTTTCGCCGCCCCGGTGCGGGCGATTGTCGCCAGTAAAGTGCCAGGTGTAGGGCGTGTCGCACCAGCGGCACGCCAGGTTGCAGCGCGACAGGCGCATGAAAGCCACCGGCCGGCCCTGCGACGGACCTTCGCCCTGCAGGCTGGCGAACACTTCCGGCCCGCCGCTATCGTCTGTGGCGAGGGTGAGGGTCACCTCACCCCAGCCGCGCCAGCGCCGCCGTCAACCGCTCGACTTCCGCCGCGTGGTGAGCGTGATCGGCGCGAGCCTTGTCGACCGCTTCGGGCTTGGCCTTTTCGACGAAGGCGGCGTTGTTCAGGCGGCCTTCGAGCGATTTTGCCTCCTTGGCTGACACTTCCAGCGCCTTCTGCAACCGCGCCTTCTCGGCGGCGATGTCGATCACGCCTTCCAGCGGCACCACGAAGGTATCGCCGCCGGCCGTTACCTGCATGGCCGCCCCGGCGGGAGCCTCGCCCATGGTGATGGGGGAGAGGCGCGCCAGCCGTTCGATCGCCGCGCCGCTGCTGGCGATCACCCGCGCGCCCAGAGGAGAGGGGCTGGCGCAGAAGACCGGCAGCTTCTCGCCCGGGGAAATCCCCAGTTCGTTGCGCGCGGCGCGGGTGGCGGTGGTCAGCGCGATCAGCCAGTCGATCGCATCCGTCGCCTCCTTGCTCACCTGCGCCTGCGGATCGACCCACGATCCCACGATCAGGTCATGCGGATGGCCGCGTGAATGCCACAGCTCTTCGGTGATGAAGGGCATGAAGGGGTGCAGCATCACCAGGATCTGGTCCAGCGCCCAGCCGGCCACGGCGCGGGTTTCCTGCGCCTCGTACGCGCTGGCATCGCCTTGCAGCACCGGCTTGATCAGTTCCAGGTACCAGTCGCAGAACTGGTCCCACACGAAGTGGTACACGGCATTGGCGGCGGCATCGAAACGCAGGTCGGCCAGCGCCTTGTCCAGCGCCTGCGCGGTCTGTGCCAGTTCGCCGATGATCCACTGGTTGGCAGCAAGGGTGGCCTTGGGGGCGGCCACGTGGCGCGACAGGCCGATGCCGTTGGCCTGGCAGAAGCGCGCCGCGTTCCACAGCTTGGTGGCGAAGTTGCGATAGCCCTCCACCCGCTTCTCATCCATCTTGATGTCGCGGCCCTGGCTTTCCATCGCCGCCATGAAGAAGCGCAGCGCATCGGCCCCGTACCTGTCGATCAGGCCCAGCGGATCGACCACGTTGCCCTTGGACTTGGACATCTTCTGCCCGTCCGGCGCGCGCACCAGCCCGTGCAGGTAAAGGCGCGGCCAGGGGTTCTGCCCTGTCATCGCCTGGCCCATCATCATCATCCGCGCATCCCAGAAGAACAGGATGTCGAACCCGGAAACGAGCAGGTTGTTGGGATAGTGCTTGGCCAGCAGGTCGGTGTTGTCCGGCCAGCCCAGCGTGGCGAAGGGCCACAGGGCGGAGGAGAACCAGGTGTCGAGCACGTCCTCGTCACGGTAGAGCGCATACTGGCCGCGCATGTCAGTCTTGGTCATGCGCTTCTCAAGCGCACCCAGAGAGTCACACATGACGACAACTGTGCCAGGTTTCGCGACCTGGTGTGACGCTTCCATCTCATTCTCGGCGACGACTACGCCGAGCTGGCTCAGCGTGCCATCCGCTTCGACCCGCACGTGATACCAAGCCGGAATCCGGTGCCCCCACCACAACTGGCGGCTCACACACCACGGCTGGATGTTTTCCATCCAGTTGAAGAAAGTCTTCTCCCAGGTCTTGGGCACGATCTCCACCGCGCCGCTGCGCACGGCTTCCAGCGGAGCCTGTGCCAACGCGGCGGCGTTGACATACCACTGGTCGGTCAGCCACGGCTCGATCACCACGCCGCCCCGGTCGCCATAGGGGGTCTGGATCGTGCGGGGCTCGGCATCGTGCTCCACCCGCTCGCCGTCCTTTTCCACCACGTGCGGGATCAGGTGGCCGCTGGCCTTCAGCTCAGCCACCACGGCGGCGCGGGCATCGAAGCGGTCCAGCCCCACGAAGCGGTCGGGGATCAACCCGTCCGCCGTCTGGCACACGGAGGCATCGGCATCGAGCATGTTGAGCATGTCGGCGGCAGCGATCCCGGCGCGGCGGCCCACCTCGAAGTCGTTGAAATCGTGGCCCGGGGTGATCTTCACCGCGCCGCTGCCCAGTTCGGGATCGGCATGCTCGTCCGCCACGATGGGGATGCGGCGGCCGGTGATCGGCAGCACCACGTACTTGCCGATGACCGACTGGTAGCGCTGGTCTTCCGGGTTCACCGCCACGGCCATGTCGGCCAGCATGGTCTCGGGCCGCGTGGTGGCGACCTCGATATAGTCCTGCCCGTTATCGAGCGTCACGCCATCGGCCAGCGGATATCGGAAGTGCCAGAAGTGGCCCTTCACCTCGCGGGTTTCCACCTCAAGGTCGGAAATCGCGGTCTTCAGCTTGGGGTCCCAGTTCACCAGCCGCTTGTCGCGGTAGATCAGGCCCTTGTTGTAGAGGTCCACGAACACCTTCAGCACGGCGCGGGTGAAGTGCGGGTCCATAGTGAACTGTTCGCGGCTCCAGTCCATCGAACAGCCCAGGCGGCGCAGCTGGCGGGTGATCTGGCCGCCGCTCTCTTCCTTCCATTCCCACACCTTGGCCACGAAATCCTCGCGGCTGTAGTTGGTGCGCTTGTCCTGCTTCGCCTCAAGCTGGCGTTCCACCACCATTTGCGTGGCGATGCCGGCATGGTCGGTGCCCACCACCCACAGGGCATCTTTGCCCCGCAGCCGCTCGTACCGGATCACAATGTCCTGCAAAGTGTTGTCCAGCGCATGACCGATATGCAGCGATCCCGTCACGTTGGGCGGCGGGTTGACGATGGTGAAGGGTTCGGCATCCGGGCGGTGGGGGCGGAAACAGCCGTTGGCTTCCCAGTGGGCATACCATTTCGCCTCGATGGCGGCGGGGTCGAAGGTCTTGTCAAGTTCGCGTGTCATGGCAGCGCGGCCTTTGCCAGCGGGGCGGGGCGAGGGCAAGGAGCCATCGAAATGTCCTGCCTTGCCGCGGCCTTAGTTTGCCAGCATACCGCAGCCAGTCATGCGTAAGTGGGCAACGTACACATTGGAGGAGCGCGCCGGCGGCACCGCAGTGGTGCTCGACGGCCCGATGCTCGTGTCCACCGTGGGCCGCATCGATGGCGATCTGCGGGCGCTGGATTCCGGTGTGACCGCGATCGACCTCACCGCCGTGCCGCGCATCGATACCGTGGGGGCCTGGCTTGTCTATCGCCTGGCGCAGCAGCACGGCGCGCAGGTGCAGGGTGCTACCCGGCAGGCCGAAGTGCTGCTGGAAGCCGTGGCCGGCAGCGCCAGCGAGGCCGACATTGCCCCCCGGCGTGACTGGTTCTTCCGCCGCGTGCCCGAGGAAGTGGGTGACAAGGTGTTCGCCGCGCTGGACGGGGTCCGCAACAACCTTGGCTTCATGGGGGCGATCATCATCGCCGTCGGCTCGGTGCTGCGCCATCCGCGCCGCTTCCCCTTGCGCGCGCTGGTGCACCAGATGGAACTGGTGGGCGTGACCAGCCTGCCGATCATCGGGTTGATGAGCTTCCTGATCGGCATCGTCATCGCCCAGCAGGGCGCGGTGCAACTGGCCCAGTTCGGGGCCGAGACGCTGACCGTGAACCTGGTGGGCCGCATAACCTTGCGCGAACTGGGCGTGCTGATGACCGCGATCATGGTCGCCGGCCGGTCCGGCAGCGCCTTTGCCGCGCAGATCGGCACGATGAAGCTGACCGAGGAAATTGACGCCATGCGCACCATCGGCGTTTCGCCGGTGGAGGTGCTGGTGCTGCCGCGCCTGCTGGCGGCGGTGCTGATGATGCCGCTGCTGGGCTTCTATGCCGCCTGCATGGCGATCATCGGCGGCGCGGTGATCGCCGACCTGACGCTGGGCATCCCTTTCCTCACCTTCCTGTCGCGCATCCAGGAAGTGGTGCCGATGTATGACCTGTATGTGGGCCTGGTGAAAGCGCCGGTGTTTGGCCTGATCATCGCGCTCGCGGGCTGCTATCAGGGCATGCAGGTTTCCGGCAATGCCGAGGAAGTTGGCACCCGCACCACCAAGGCGGTGGTGCAGGCGATCTTCATGGCCATCGTGCTCGATGCCTTCTTTGCGGTGTTCTTCACCGAGATCGGTTGGGGATGAGCGAGAACCAGCCCCTGCCGCCCGACGATGACGAGGACCTGCCGTTCCCGCTGGACGACGATGACGACGCGGCTGCGCCCGAGGAACTGCCGACTGACGACTTCCCGATTGAGATCGAGGGCTTGACCAACAGCTTCGGCGAGCAGGTTATCCACGAAGACCTGAGCCTGAAGGTCCGCCGGGGCGAGATCCTGGGCGTGGTGGGCGGATCGGGCACCGGCAAGAGCGTGCTGATGCGGTCCATCATCGGTCTGCAAATCCCCGAACACGGCTGCATCAAGGTGTTCGGCCGCGACATCACCGCGGCGGAAGACGATAGCGAGATCAAGATCCGCTATCGCTGGGGCGTGCTGTTCCAGGGCGGGGCGCTGTTTTCCACCCTGACCGTGGGTGAAAACGTGCAGGTTCCGCTGAAGCAGTATTATCCGGAATTATCGGCCGAGCTGCTCGACGAGATCGCCCGCTATAAGGTGGTCATGTCGGGCCTGCCGGAGGAAGCGGCCAGCAAGTTTCCCAGCGAACTGTCGGGCGGCATGAAGAAGCGCGCCGGCCTGGCCCGGGCCCTGGCGCTGGACCCGGAACTGCTGTTCCTGGACGAGCCGACCGCCGGGCTGGACCCGATCGGCGCGGCCATGTTCGACGAGCTGCTGCGCGAGCTGACCGATACCCTGGGCCTGACCGTGTTCCTGATCACTCACGATCTCGACACGCTCTATGCCATCTGCGACCGGGTGGCCGTTCTGGCGGACAAACACGTGGTGGCCGTGGGCACGATCCCCGAGCTGCTGGAAACCGACCACCCGTGGATCCAGGAGTATTTCAACGGCCCGCGTGCCCGCGCCGCGCTGTCGGCCAAGGAACGCCATGCGAAAGCGGGCGTTGCAGTGGACAAGCCGGGCAAAGCGGGGGCATAGCGGGGGGCAGATGGAAACACGCGCAAACCATGTCTGGGTCGGGGTTGTCACCCTGCTGCTGCTGGCCGCGCTGGCGGGCTTCTTCGTGTGGCTGGCGCGCCTGGGCAATGCCGACCAGAAGGAATACGACGTGTTCTTCCAGCAATCGGTGGGCGGCCTGGCCAAGGGCTCGGGCGTGGCCTTTTCCGGGGTGCCGGTGGGCCAGGTGACCGATATCGAACTGTGGCCGCGCGACCCCGACTATGTGCGGGTGCGCATCCGGGTGGAGGAGGACGTGCCGATCCTGGTGGGCACCGTCGCCTCGATAAGCTTCAGTTTTACCGGCGTTTCCACCCTCAACCTGGACGGCGCGAGGCGCGGTGCCCAGCCAATCACCTGCGAGACGACCGACTGTCCCGAAGGCGTGCCGGTAATCCCGACGGCGGGTGGCGCTCTGGACGAGATCCTGTCCAGCGCCCCGCTGCTGCTGGAACGGCTGGCCACGCTGACCGACCGGCTGACCCGCGTGCTGGATGATGACAACCAGGCCTCCATCGCCGGCATCCTGCGCAACACCGATGCGATCAGCCGCGAACTGGCCAATGCCTCGCCCGAAGTGCGCCGCACAATGGCCGAACTGCAGGTGACGCTGGCCCAGTCAACCCAGACGCTGGCTGCCTTCCAGCGCACGCTGGACAGCACCAACGCCCTGCTGGACGAGGAAGGCCGCCCGCTGGCCACAGACATGCGGGCCACGCTGGCTTCCGCGCGTGAAGCCGCCGCCGCGCTGAAGCGGACGTTGGCCAATGTCGAGCCGGTCACGCGCGAACTGTCGGAAGAGACGCTGCCCGCCGCGCAGGCGACGATGCAGGACCTGCGCCGCACCAGTGCCGCGCTGCGCGCCGTTACCGAGAAGCTGGAAACCGATGGCGCGGGCTCGCTGCTCGGCTCCGCGCCGCTGCCGGAGTATGAGCCGTGAGCCGGAAGGAAACCACCATCATGCGCAGCAGGCTCCTCCTTTGCTCCCTTGGCGCGCTGGCGCTGGGCGGCTGCGTCAGCATCGGCGGTGGCGGCGATCCGCCCGACCAGTTGCTGACCCTGACTAGCAGCGTCATGGCCCCGGCCGGTGCGGCGCAGCAGGGCACGATGGCCGCAGCCCTGGCGGTTACCGAACCCAGCGTGCCGCAGCAGCTCAACAACACCCGCGTGCCGGTGCGCGTGAACGGCACGGCACTGGCCTATCTGAAGGACGCCGTATGGGTGGAGCGCCCTGCGCGCCTGTTCCAGAACGTGGTCAGCGAAACCATCCGCTCGCGCGGCAACCGGCTGGTCGTGGGCGGGGGCGAGCTGGACTATGCCGCCCAGACCCAGCTCGGCGGTGAACTGGCGGCGATGGACTATGACGCCACCGCCCAGGCCGTGGTGGTCCGCTATGACGCGGTGCTGCGCCTGCCCGGCGGCGAGATTCGCACCCGCCGCTTCGAAAGCCGCGTAACCGGCGTGCTGCCAGATGCGCTGTCGGTCGCGCCCGCACTCAACCAGGCGGCGAACGAAGTGGCGGCACAGGTGGCGGACTGGGTGGGCTAGGCCCGCACTGCTACGGCAAATTCAGCTGCACGGGTGAAGGCCGCCAGCCGCCTGTCGCGCCGTTCCTGCGCTTCCCAGTCCTGGCCCCACAGCTCGGCCTGCCAGTCCTCCTCGGCATGGGCGGCGGCATAGAGCGCGACCGAATCGGCACCGGCCTCCAGCGCGGCGAGGCCGGTTATCAGCGAGGCGGATATAGTCGTAAGCGTTTCCAGCGCGGCCAGGGTGAAGGGGTCCAGCCGTTCCACATGGGCTTGCAGCGCAGCCAGCGTTGCGGCCTTCTGCGGGCGGTGCATCACGCCTGACACGCGCACGAAGCTGATCCGCAGCCGTTCTTCGGCCGCCGTCACCAGCGGTTCCCACAGGGCGCGCTGGCGCTGGTAGAGCGGCTCGTCCGGATCGGCGCGATAGCACAAGGTATCGGTCTCGGCATAACGCAGCAGCTTGGCCACCACGTCCGCCGGGTCCGCCGTCACCACGTCCAGCGCATAGTCGGCCATGTCGCGGTGGGCAAAGCGGGTGGGGTCAACCTCCTCCGGCTGGTCGCGCCATTCGGCAGCCAGCATTTCGGCCAATGCCTCGCTCGGCACCACCTGCGGCGTGCCACCTTGCGTCTTCACCCGCCGGGCATCGAGCTGCACCTGCCAGCCGCCATCGGCCGGGGCGACCGTCACATCCTTCCAGAAGCGTTTCACGGGCGCGGCGGGCCTTCCAGATCGCCGCGCTCGCTGCTGCGCCACACCCGCGCGAGCACGGCGGGGGCAACGAAAGCCTCCACCAGGCCCAGCGCGATGAGGACATAGGCGGCCACATCGGGCAGGTCGATCGCGCCGCGCACGATGGCGATGCCCATCAGCACCATCACCACGCCGGTCACGCGCATGGCATTGATGGCCAGGAAGCGGCCCTTGGCGCGCTGGTCGTCGTCAGGTCGCGGTTGTTGCATGGATCAGGTCCTCCAGTTCGGCAGCGGTCGCGGCCACGGCAGATGCGCCGGCGGCCAGCAGTTCGTGGGCTTCATGATAGCCCCAGGCAACGCCGATGGCACGCACTCCGGCGGCGCGGGCGGCTTCCATGTCATAAACGGTATCGCCCACCATCACGGCGTCGGCGGTATCCGTGCCGGTTTCCGCCAGCGCCGCCAGCAGCATGGCCGGGTGCGGCTTGGACGGGTGCCGGTCGGCGGTTTGCAGGCTGGCGAAACAGGCCAACAGGCCGTGGGTGGCCAGGGTGGACCGGGTGCCCCGGTCGCTCTTGCCGGTGGCGACCGCCAGATCCCAGCCGCGGGCATGCAGCGAACGGACCAGCTCGCCCATGCCGGGAAACAGCGGCTCGTGCAGCGATCCGTCCAGCCGCGCGGCGCGGAAGGCGCTCTTGTAGGCGTCGACCGCATGGGCCAGCGTTGCCGCATCGGCCGCAGGCGCCAGCCGCGCCACGGCCTGCGGCAGGCTGAGGCCGACGATGCGGCGCACCTGGTGCGGATCGGGCGCGGGCAGGCTGCTTTCCGCAAAGGCCAGGTCCATCGCGCGGCACACGGCGGCCTGCCCGTCGGTCAGCGTGCCATCGCAGTCGAAGATGACCAGCCGGGTCATTGCGCAAGGGTCCGCATCAGGCTGGCGAGCGCGGCATTGCCCTGCATTTCCAGCCCCAGCGCCACCCGCTCGCGATCCTCGGCGCCCTTGTTCTGGCTCAGCTTCAGGGTGGGCCGCCAGGCCTGCACCTCAAGCGAAAAGCCGGTGATCGCCCGCAGCATTGCGCTGACCTTGTCGGGCGGGGTCCTGGCCAGCGTCCACGGCTCGCCGCCGGTGGTCACGCGCGCCTCGTGCTGGGCGCCGATTGTGTCGAGCTGGACGCGCAATGCGGCCTCGTCGATCTGGCGCACCGTCCCTTCCAGCTCCAGCGCCACGTAGTTCCAGGTGGGTACCTGCGTGGGATCGCCATACCAGCGCGGCGAGACGTAGCCGTCCGGCCCGTTGACCACCACCAGCGCGGTGCTGCCGGGCAGGTGGCGGGTGAGCGCGTTGCCGTTCGCCAGGTGGAACTGAACCAGCCCGTCACCGTCCCACACCAGCGGCACGTGGGCCACGCGCGGGCCATCGGGCGTGGCCAGAAACACCATGCCGAAGGCGACTTCGGTGATCAGTGCTTCCAGCAGCGCCCGGTCATCGGAACGGAAGGCGGAGTTGGGGTGCATGGATCAGCGGGGCTTGCGCGGTCCCGTGCGGGGCTTGGCGGCAGGGGGCCGTGCTGCGGCAGGCTTGCGAGCAGCGGGTTTGGCCGGACCGGCCTTTGGTCCGGCCTTGGCGCCACCCCTGGGACCGGCGCCCTTGGCCGGAGCCCGCGTTGCGGGGGCCTTCCTGTCATCCTTCACGCCCACCGGTGCCTTGCCTGTGCGTGACCCGCCTTCGGCCCGGCCCTTGCGTTCGCCCCGGCGGCCCTTGCGGTATTGCTTGGCGTGGGCCTTGGCCACCTGCTTGCGATCCTCCTTCGTCAGGGGAGGGCGGCCTTTGTCAGGCTCGGCATCGCTGGCGTGCTCGTCGAAACCAAGCTGCACCATGCTGGCGGCGAAGTGTTCGGGCAAGTCGGCGGAGACATCCAGCGTCTCGCCGTCGGGCTCCTCGATCACCAGGCGGCGGGCGTGCAGGTGCATCTTGCGGCTGATGCTGCCGGTCAGGAAGGCATCCGGCCCGCCATATTTGCCGTCACCCACGATCGGGTGGCCGATGGCGGCCATGTGCACGCGCAACTGGTGGGTGCGGCCGGTCAGCGGCTGCAGTTCCACCCAGGATGCGCTGTTGCCCGCCTTGTCGACCACGCGATACAGGGTGCGCGCGGTCTGCCCACCCTCCACGTCCACGTGCATCTTCTCGCCGCCGGAACCCGGCTGCTTGGCAATCGGCGCGTCGATCGTGCCCTGCTTCACATCGGGCACGCCCACCACCAGCGCCCAGTAGACCTTCTTGGCGCTGCGGCCGGAAAAGCGCTTGGAGTAGAAGGCCGCGCTGCCCGGGCTGCGCGCCACCAGCAGCACGCCGCTGGTATCCTTGTCCAGCCGGTGGACCAGGCGGGGGCGCGGCTCGCCCTCGTCGGCATAGGCATCCAGCAGGCCATCCACGTGGCTGCTGGTCTTGGTGCCCCCTTGCGTGGCCAGACCCGGCGGCTTGTTGAGCACCAGCGCGCTGCGGGTGCGGGTGATCAGCATGGCCTCGGCCTGGGCCTCTTCCTCGGGAGTCAGTGCGCGGCGTTTCGGCGCGGCCCTGCCCTTTGCCTCGTCCCCGCCCGGCGGCACGCGCAGGGTCTGGCCGGTGGCCAGGCGATCCTCGGGCTTCACCCGCTTGCCGTCCACCCGGATCTGCCCGGTGCGCGCCCAGCGTGACACGGTGGCAAAGCCAACCTGCGGCAGGTGGCGCTTGAACCAACGGTCCACCCGCACGCCGTCATCGTCGGCGCGCACGGTGAACTGGCGCACGCCCGCGTCGGGCCTGGTTGGGTCGAAGCTCATGCGCCGATCCGTGCCACGGTGATGCCGAAGACCAGGCCCGATACGCCCAGGCCCACGCTGATCAGGGCATAGATGGCCGCCAGCCCCACCTGGCCGCGCTGGATCAGCATGGCCGTTTCCAGGCTGAAGGCGGAAAAGGTGGTGAAGCCGCCCAGCAGGCCCACGCCCAGCAGCAGGCGCCAGTGATCGGTCTCGCCCCCCATGCGCAGCAGGAAGCCGGCCAGCAGGCCCATCAGCAGGCTGCCCAGGGTGTTGACCGCCAGGGTGGCAAAGGGAAACACGCTGACGGCCTGCGGGCCCAGCCACCAGGTCATCAGGCGGCCCATCTGGTAACGGGCGACGGAACCCGCCGCGCCGCCAAGGGCGACATAGGCGGTTGCGGCAAGGGGCGGGGTGATGCTCATGCCCCAAGCCAATAGGTTACGGGCCGAAAAGCGGCAACCCGCCCGCTTGCCATTACTCGCGATTTCGCCTAGGGCGCGCCGCAGCAGACCGGACCCTTCGGGGATTCGGCCCTATTTTCGTTGATTCTTGGATGGTGCATCCCGCGCCGATCTCTCGCGGGCTCTGGCCATTTGAACTGGCAAAGGTGGTATCGGTTTTATGCAGATCGTCGTTCGCGATAACAATGTTGAGCAGGCCCTGCGCGCTCTGAAGAAGAAGCTGCAGCGGGAAGGCGTCTATCGCGAGATGAAGCTGCGTCGCCACTACGAGAAGCCGAGTGAAAAGCGCGCCCGTGAAAAGGCCGCCGCTGTCCGCCGCGCCCGCAAGATGGAGCGCAAGCGGATGGAGCGGGACGGCTCGAAGTAAGCCGCTGCCCGCAAGGCGCGCTTGCACCTTGCGAAAAGACAAGCCAAACGGGCGTGGAGAGGCTTCAGGGCTCCCACGCCCGTTTCGTATTCAGACCTGACAGGATCCAAGCCACATGGCCGAAGTAACCCGCGTTCCGCTGCAGCCCACCGACAAGGGCTCGCTCATCAAGTTCTTCCTTGGCGTGATCGTCGGCGCGGCGCTGGCCGGTGCTGTCGCCTGGTACATTGCCCGGCCCGCCTCGGTGGACGTGGAAACGATCACCGCCGGCACGGGTGAAAACCCCAAGGAAGACAGCGCCGTGTTCGTCGATTACGTCGGCAAGCTGGACGATGGCACGGTGTTCGACCAGTCGCCCCCGCGCGGTGACATTCCGGAACAGATCGCCGACCTGATTCCGCAGGGCTCCTACATGGAACTGGCCGGCGTGGTCCCCGGCTTCCGCGAGGCGCTGTTGCAGATGCAGAAGGGTGGGCGCTACACCGTGCACATCCCGGCGGAACTGGCCTATGGTGCCAACCCGCCCGCCGGCTCGCCCGTGCCGCCGAACGCCGACCTGACCTTCGAGGTGACGCTGCACGAGATCATGTCGCCCCAGCAGGTGCAGGAGCGGCTGGCCCAGATCAATGCCATCACCAGCCAGATGGCTCCGCCCGAAGGTGCCGAAGGCGGTGCCGAGGGCGCTGCTCCGGCTCCGGCTCCGGCCGAATAAGCCATGACCGCTGAAGGGGCAGCGGCGGACAATCTTCCAGGTGCCGGGCTCCCGGCAACACCGCTGGAAGACTGGTCGCCGCGCCCCTGGCTGCTGGCAGGGCTGGGCGCGCTTGCCGCGCTGTTCGTGCACCTGCTGGTCGATGATTTCGATCCTGACGCCGCCCGGTCTGCCGGTGCGGCGTTTTTCGTGTTCGGGAGCCTGAGCTTCGCGCTGACGCTGGGGCCGGGCCGGTTGCGCGATTCGGCGCTGTTCTCCGGCGGCCTTGGCATCGTGATGGCGGGCTTGGCCTGGCACTGGGTGCGGGCCAAGGACAGCGCTGCGGGTGAGGAATTCGCCTTTGCCGCCGCCGTCTTTGCCAGCGCCATTGCTGTGCCGCTGTTCCAGGCCGATTTCCACCGTACACGTTTTGCCACCAGTTACCGGCTCACCCACTTCCACGTGTGGACCGATGCCATCACCGGTGCGGGTGCCATCGCTTTCACGGGCCTATCGTGGCTGCTGTTGGTGCTCCTTGACCAGTTATTGCAACTGGTAGGCATCACAGCGATCGACTGGCTGTTCGATCAGGAGTGGTTCGGCTGGGTTTGGACCGGCGGGGCCTTTGGCGCGGCGCTGGGGGTGCTGCGCAACAACCTGAAAGTGATCGGCAGCCTGCAACACGTGGTGCTGCTGGTGCTCAGCCTGCTGGCCGTGCCGCTGGCGCTGGCCCTGCTGGTGTTCCTGGTCGCCTTGCTGGCGTCGGGCGGGCAGGCCCTTTGGAACGCCACCGATGCCGCCACCCCGGTGCTGCTGGCCTGCGCGGTGGGTTGCTTCGTGCTGGCCAATGCCATCGTGCGCGATGGCGAGGATGCGATATCCGGCAATACGGTCATGCGGCTGACGGCGATCATTCTGGCGGCAGGCGTGCTGCCATTGGCGGTGTTTGCTGCCGTGTCGATGGGCTTGCGGATAGGCCAGCACGGACTGACACCGGAACGCATCTGGGCGATAATCGCGGTGGGCGTGGCAGTGGCCTATGGGCTGGCCTACGTGGCGGGCATGATCCGCGGCAAGCGCGCCGGATGGGCGGGGCAGGTGCGGCAGGCAAACCTCTACCTTGCTGCAGGTACCTGCGTATTGGCTCTGCTGCTGGCCCTGCCGCTGGTGGATTTCGGCGCGATTTCAGCGCGTAGCCAGGTCGCGCGGCTGGATGCGGGCGAGGTGAGCCCGGACGATTTCGATTACACCGCGCTCAGGTGGGATTTCGGCGATGCCGGACGGCGGGCGCTGGACCGGCTGGCGCAGCGCGATGGCCTGGTGGGCGAAAAGGCGACGCTGGCCAAGGCGCAGACGTCGCGCCCCTATGACTGGGACAGGGATCTGGCGCAGGATGGCTTTACCGGCACGGTGCGCGTGCAGCCCGCCAATCCCGCCCTGCAGGCGCGGGTTGAGGCGCTGCTGAATGCCGAACCGTGGCGCTGTTCGGTCTATTGCGTGGCGCTGGACCTGGGCGCGCAGGCCGATGGCGGCCGGCAGATCGCACTGGTGCAGGGCTATGGCTATGAGCAATTGACCCTGCCCGCAGATCCCGCCAGCCCCGCCGCCCCGCCCGCCCCCGAGGTAGCCCCGGCGGCCGTGCCGCTGAACGAGCAATCGCGCGTGGAAGTGCGCGAGGAGACGGTGCGCTATATTTACATCGACGGTAAGAAGCTGGGCCAGCCGCTGCCTTAGCTGCTTCCCCCGCTTGAAGCCTACGGCATGGCTCGCTAGGGCGTTCCCATGTCCGTAACCCGAGAAGAAGTGGCCAAGATTGCCGCGCTGGCGCGCATCAAGGTGGACGAGCACGATCTCGACCGCATGGTGCCCGAATTCAACAACCTGCTCGCCTGGGTAGAGCAGCTGGGTGAGGTCGATACCTCGGCCGTGGAGCCCATGACGGCGGTGATCCCGCAAAAGCTGCGCCTGCGGGCCGACGTGGTGGATGCCGATCCGCTGACCGGCGGCGGCAAGCGCGATGCCGTGCTGGCCAACGCTCCCGTGGCCGAACACGGCTTTTTCGGCGTGCCCAAGGTGATCGAATAATGACCAGTCTGACCGACCTTGGCGTGAAGGCCCTGCGCGATGGCGTGGCTGCCGGCCAGTTCTCCGCCGTGGAAGTGGCCGAGGCGTTCAACGCCGCCGTGGCCGAAGCCGCGCAGCTCAACGCCTTCATCGTCACCACCCCCGATGCCGCGCTGGATGCTGCAAGGGCGGTGGACGCAGACCGCGCCGCCGGCAAGCCGCTGGGCAAGATGGCCGGCGTGCCGATCGGCATGAAGGACCTGTTCGCTACCAAAGGCGTGCAGACCACCGCCGCCAGCCACATCCTGGAAGGCTTCACCCCGCAGTACGAAAGCACCGTCAGCCAGAAGCTGTGGGATGCCGGGGCAGGGATGCTGGGCAAGCTGAACCTTGACCAGTTCGCCATGGGCTCGTCGAACGAGACGAGCTATTTCGGCAACGTCATCAGCCCGTGGCGCAGGAACGACGGCGGCAATGCGCCGCTGGCCCCCGGCGGCTCCTCGGGCGGTTCATCCGCCGCCATCGCCGCGCGGTTGTGCCCGGCGGCCACCGGCACCGACACCGGCGGATCGATCCGCCAGCCCGCAGCCTTCACCGGTATTTCCGGCATCAAGCCCACCTATGGCCGGTGCAGCCGCTGGGGCATCGTCGCTTTTGCCAGCTCGCTCGATCAGGCAGGCCCCATGGCCCGCTCGGTGGAAGACTGCGCCATCATGCTGGAAGCGATGGCGGGGTTCGATCCCAAGGATTCGACCAGCCTGGACCTGCCGGTGCCGGACTGGAGCGCCGCCCTCAACGCCGACCTGCGCGGCAAGAAGGTCGGTATCCCGCGCGAATACCGGATGGACGGGACCGACCCTGAAATCCTCGCCAGCTGGGACGCTGGCATCGCCTGGCTGAAGGATGCCGGGGCCGAGGTGGTGGAGGTGAGCCTGCCGCATACCAAGTATGCGCTGCCGGCCTACTACATCGTCGCCCCTGCCGAGGCATCCAGCAACCTCGCCCGCTATGACGGGGTGCGCTATGGCCTGCGTGACCTGCCGGACGGGGCCGGTTTACAGGACATGTATGCCGCCACCCGCGCTGCCGGGTTCGGGCCGGAAGTGAAGCGCCGCATCATGCTGGGCACCTATGTGCTGTCTGCGGGCTTCTATGATGCCTATTACACCCAGGCGATGAAGCTGCGCACGCTGATCCAGCGGGACTTCACGGAAGCGTTCAAGACCTGCGACGTGATCCTTGCGCCCACCACGCCCACCGCCGCCTTTGCCCTTGGCGAGAAGACCGAAGACCCGCTGGCCATGTACCTGAACGACGTGTTCTCGGTGCCCGCCAGCCTTGCGGGCCTGCCCGCCATGAGCGTGCCCGCCGGCCTCAACAAGGATGGCCTGCCGCTGGGCCTGCAGATCATCGGCCCTGCCTTCGATGAACAGGGCGTGCTCAACGCCGGCCTGGCCATCGAACAGCGCGCCGGCTTCACGGCCAAGCCGGAGAAGTGGTGGTAGCAATCTGACGGGGGTCTTGGGGGCCCGGGGGGACAGCATCAGGGTAGCGATCATCGCCAGCGGCGATCCGCAGGACCAGCGATACTGGTCCGGCCTTGGCATCTCGATGGTGCGGGCCCTCGAGCGGCATTTCGAGCTGGTCCATGTGGAGCGATGCCCCTGGCCGCGCTGGCACCCGCTGCTGGTGCGCCTGGTGCTGAAGCTGACCGGCGGCCGCCGCGATATCGGCTGGTACGCCCCCTATACCCGCCTGGCCACGCTGGCCATGCGCCGCCGCCTGGCTCGGGCGAACCCGGACCTGGTCTTTGCCCTCAGCGCGGGCGAGCTGATCCTGGCGCTGGGAGAGGACTTTCGCGTGGTCAACGTGGCCGATGCCACCGGGCCGCTGCTGACCGCCTACTATCCGGCATACGCTGCCATGGCCCCTTCCCGGAGGCAGGCGATCAATGCCGGCTCGCTACTGGGCGTGCGCCGGGCGTTGCTGTCGATTTTCCCGTCTGCCTGGGCCTGCGAGGCAACCAGGTCAGCATGTGGCCTTGGGTCCGACGAGGTGGTGGAAGCTCCCTTCGGGGCAAACCTGGATGCCGGCCCCATCCCGCGCGCCCGTGTGCTTGACGGCCCCTTGCGGCTGTTGTTCGTGGGCTATGACTGGCAGCGCAAGGGCGGCGATCTGGTCAGCGGTGCGGTGCGCCAGCTGGTGGCGGAAGGCCTTCCCGTCAGACTGGACGTGGTCGGCTGCAACCGGCCCGCCAGCGAGTCCCCCAGCCCGGCCATCCGTTTTCATGGCCGCATCGACAAGGCGCAGGCCGATCAGCGCGTGCTGTTGCAGCAGTTGTACGGTGATGCCCACCTGTTCGTCATGCCCACCCGGGCCGAGGCCTTCGGCGTGGTCTTTGCCGAAGCGGCGGCGCACGGAGTGCCCAGCATTGCCCTGCGGACCGGCGGGGTGCCCTCGGCCGTGCGCCACGGGGAAACCGGCTGGCTGCTGGAGCCCGATGCCGGCGTTGCCGATCTGGTTGCGGCTATTCGCTGGATCATCAACAACCCTACGCTCTGCGCCACGTTCTCCGCCAATGCCATGGCCGATGCTGCAAGTCGGCTGAATTGGGATACCTGGGGGCGGCAGGTGGCGCTGGCGGTGCAGCGGAGGCTGGATCATGGCAAGGACCGGGTGGCAAGCCATGGTTGACCCGGCGGGATATGTCCGGCCGGAGGGGGGGCGATGACGATCCGGGCAGCAGTCATTGCCAGCGGCGATCCGCGCGATGTGCGCTGCTGGTCCGGGCTTTGTGTTTCGATGGTGCGGGCCCTGGAAGACCACTTTGCCCTGGTCCACGTCGAGCGGCAACCTTGGCCACGCTGGCATCCGTTGCTGGTCCGCGCAGTGCTGAAGCTGACCGGAGGACACTGCGACATCGGCTGGTTCGCACCCTACACCCGCCTTGCCGTATGGGCCATGCGCAGGCGCCTGAAACGGGCAAAACCGGACCTGATCTTTGCCCTGAGTGCCGGGGAACTGATCCTGGCCCTGGGCGATGAATTCCGGATTGTGAACATTGCCGGGGCCACCGGCCCGTTGCTGACAGACTATTACCCCGAATACATCGGCATGCAGCCGTCGCGCCAGTACACGATAGAACGGGGATCGCTGGACAGCGTGCGAAGCTCGGTGCTTTCGATCTTCCCGTCTGCCTGGGCCTGCGAGGCAACCAGGTCAGAATGCAGCCTTGGCACGCACCAGGTGGTGGAGATTGCCTACGGGGCAAACCTGGATGCCGGCCGCGAGGCCCGCGCCCGCGTGCTCGATGGCCCCCTGCGCCTGCTGTTCGTGGGCTATGACTGGCAGCGCAAGGGGGGCGACCTGGTGAGCGGCGCGGTGCGCCTGCTGCTGGCCGATGGGGTGGCGGTCAGCCTGGACGTGGTCGGCTGCCAGCGCCCGCCCGACGAGCCGCCGCAGCCTGCCATCCGCTTCCACGGCCGGCTCGACAAGCGCTGCCCGGACCAGCGGGCGCTGTTGCAGCAGTTGTATGCGCAGGCCCATCTCTTCACCATGCCTACGCGCGCGGAAGCCTTCGGCGTGGTCTTTGCCGAGGCCGCCGCCCACGGCCTGCCGTCGCTTGCCCTGCAAACCGGCGGGGTGCCATCGGTGGTGCGGCACGGAGAAACCGGCTGGCTGCTCGATCCCGCCTGCACTGCGGCGGACCTGGCAGCGGCCATTCGCCACATTGCGGGTGATCCCGCGTTCTATAGCCGCCTGTCAGAGGGCGCCTTGGCCGATGCAACCGGACGGCTCAACTGGGACCACTGGGGGCAGCAGGTGGCCGGGGCCGTCCATGCGCGGCTGGCGGGCAACACGGGATAGGTGGAACCGGACCGGTACCGGTCTGTTCTGTCTCCACCCTGCCAGCATGGCTCTGGCGTCCACCAAGAGAGAGCCCCTTTGTCCGGCACCCTGATCCTGAAGTTTCATCCCGGCTACCAGCCCAGCAAGCTCAACCTGGCGATGACCGAGGCGGTCAGCGGCATGGCGGGGGTCGATGTCGTCGATATGTACGCCCTCTATCCGCATGAGGACGACCTGAAGGCGGCCGAGGAGTTCGAGGTCGGGCGGCTGTGCCGGGCCGAGCGGCTGTGCGTGCAGTTTCCCGTCCACTGGTTTGCATCCACGCCGCGCGCGATGGCCTGGCAGGACCTGGTGCTCAACCGCATGTTCTTCCTGCGGCCAGACGAAGGCAAGGCGCTGCGCGGCCTGCCGTTAATGATCAGCGCCACCGCCGGACAGGGCCGCGAAACCTATCGCCCGGGGGGCGAGAACCTCTATCCGCTGGAAGAACTGTTGCGCCCGTGGGAGTGTACTGCCAACCAGGGGCATTTCGCCTGGCATCCCCCGTTCCTGGCCTATGGCGCGGACGATCTGGACGATACGGGCAGGGCGGAAGTAGCGCGGCATTTCGCCCGCCACATCGCGCAGTTCGCGGCTGCCACGCGCAGTTGAACCGGCTTCACAAGGCAAGCCGGGGCCATTACCCGTGGCGCCCATGAGCGACAGTCCCGCCAAACCCCTTGCCGGGACCATTGTGCTGGATGCCGGACTGCGCGAGCATCCGGCCGATCTCAATGTCACCAACATGGTTGCCGCGCTGGCCCGGCTGGGGGCGCGGCCAGTCAATACCGGGCTGGGCCTGGGGCAGATGGTCAGCCGCGCGCTGGTGCGGTTTGACCAGCAGCGCCACCTGCTGCCGCTGAGCAACCGGCGGACCATCGGCATCACTATGAACCTGCCTGCGCGGTTCATCTATCCCCAAGCGCTGTATACCCGCGACCTGGTGCTCTATTGCTTCGATTGCTGGGAGCCGCGGTTTGCCGAATGGGAACGGTTCCTGCGGCGTAACGCCTTCAGGCTGGTGCTGTTCTCGGCCCGCGATGCGGCGCGCGAGATGGGCCGCCGGCTGCCAGACCAGCGAATCGCCTGGCTGCCCGAGGCGATCGACCCCGCGCCCTACGATCCATCGCGATCATTGGCGGACCGGCGGTATGACCTCGTGGAGTTCGGCCGCGCCTCGCCCGGTTTCAACAGCATGGTGGCGGATCATTGCCGGACGCTCGGCTATGTCCATCATTACCGTAAGGGCGATGCCTGGCTGTTTCCCACCCAGGATGATCTCTATCGGGGTCTGGCCGATGCCCGGCTGGTGGTGGCGCTGCCGCAATCGCTGACGCACCCCTCCTATGCGGGGAATGTGGAGACGATGAGCCTGCGCTACCTGGAGATCATCGCCAGCGGTGCCCTGATCCTGGGGCATTGCCCGGCAGAAATGGTGGAGCTGTTCGGCTATGACCCGGTTATCGGCATCGATCACGCGGACCCGTGTGGCCAGCTTGACGCCATCCTGGGTAATCTCGATGCGTGGGAGGGCCTGCGCGCCCGCAACCTGGCCCGGCTGCACCAGGTGGCCACGTGGGATGTGCGGGCGCGTGAGCTGGCCGCGCTGCTCTAGCGCGTGATGCAGGTCCTCTCGTTCCTGCCCTATGTCTATACCGGCTTTGGCTCCAGCCATACGCCGATGGCCGTGGCGCGGGGTTTTGCCGGGCTGGCACCGGGCAGCCGGCTCTATGTACCGAGCCTGCGGGCCCGCCCGCCCCAGGGAGTGGACTTGTGCACCTGGATGCCCGCGTGGCTGCCGCGTCCGCTGCGGGGCGGTCGCTTCCACCAAGCGGCCCAGGCCCGGGTGGTGGAGCGCCTGCTGGCCGACCTGCGCCGCGCCGGGCCGGGCGCGGTGGTCTGGCTGTGGCCCAATGCCGGACTGGACACGGTCCGGCGTTTGAAGGACGCCGGTGCCTTCCTGGTGCGCGAGATGATCAATACCCATTCGGCCACCTACCGGCAGATCATACTGGGCGAGGCCCTGCGCAGCGGCCTGTCCGGCCCCATGCCGATCACCGACGCCTTCGTGGCCGAGGAGACAGCGGAACTGGCGCTGGTGGACCGCGTCGTCTCGCCCGCTGAAGGGGTGGACCGGTCGCTGCTGGCGGCCGGGGTGGCGGATGAAAGGATTTACCGCAGCCATTTCGGCTGGGATCCGGCGCGGTTCCCCACAGTGTCCCGGCACCGCGATCCGGTCGCGCCCTTCACCGCGCTGTTCGTGGGCGAAATCACCGTGCGCAAGGGTGCGCACCTGGCGCTGCGGGCCTGGCGCGAGGCGGGCATCGAGGGCGAGTTTCACCTGCTGGGCGCGGTCTCGCCCGAACTGGCCCCGCTGCTGGCCTGCGAGATCGCCCGCGGCGGGGTGCGGCACACGCCCTTTACCGCCGATCCCGCACCGTTCTACCGGCAGGCCGGTTGCCTGTTCTTCCCCACGCTGGAGGAAGGCGCACCGCTGGTCTGCTATGAAGCGGCTGCCTGCGGCCTGCCGGTCATCACCGGGCCGATGGGCACGGCGCGCTTCATCAGCCACGGGCACAACGGCATCGTCGTCGATCCGCATGACCAGGCCGCCCTGGTGGCCGCCCTGAAAGCGCTGGCCGATGGCCGCCGGGCGCCTGATGGGCTGCATGCGCGCCTGTCTGCCGCCGCTGCCTCCTCGGCGCAGCAGCATCGGTGGGAAGATGCCGCCCGTCACCGGCTGGCCCTGCTGCAGGCCGATCGGGACAAAATCCGCGCGAAGCCCCTTTTCAGCCGCGTTTGACCGCCCTAACGGAAAGGGCATGTCGAACTATCGCATCCAGGGTGCCACCGGTGAGTGGGAGGTCGTGATCGGCCTCGAGGTCCACGCGCAGGTCACGTCCAACGCCAAGCTGTTTTCCGGTGCCGCCACGGCCTTCGGGGCTGAGCCGAACAGCCAGGTTTCGCTGATCGATGCCGCCATGCCGGGCATGCTGCCCGTGCCCAACGTGGAATGCATCCGCCAGGCCGTGCGCACCGGCATGGCGATCGAGGCGCAGATCAACAAGTGGAGCCGGTTCGATCGCAAGAACTACTTCTACGCCGACTTGCCGCAGGGCTACCAGATCAGCCAGCTCTATCACCCGCTGGTGGGCGAGGGCAGCCTGACCATCGAGGCGGACGAGAAGGCCGGCATTCCGGAAGACAAGGTGATCGGCATCGAGCGCATTCACGTGGAGCAGGATGCGGGCAAGCTGATGCACGACCAGCACCCGACCATGTCCTATGTCGACCTCAACCGCGTGGGCGTGGCGCTGATGGAGATCGTCAGCCGGCCGGACATGCGTTCTCCGGCAGAGGCGGGGGCCTATGTCCGCAAGCTGCGGAGCATCCTGCGCTATGTCGGCTCGTGCGACGGCAACATGGAGGAAGGCTCGATGCGCGCCGACGTGAACGTGTCGGTCCGCCGCCCGGGCGAGGAATTCGGCACCCGCACCGAGACCAAGAACGTCAATTCCGTGCGCTTCGTGATGCAGGCGATCGAGCACGAGGCGATGCGCCAGGTCGACGTGCTGGAGGGCGGTGGAAAGATCGTGCAGGAAACCCGCCTGTTCGATCCCGGCACCGGCACTACCCGGTCGATGCGCAGCAAGGAAGACGCGCACGACTATCGCTATTTCCCCGATCCCGACCTGCTGCCGCTGGAACTGGACGATGCCTTCCTGGAGGCCTGCCGCGCCAGCCTGCCCGAACTGCCGGATGCCAAGCGTGCCCGCTATACCGGCGAACTGGGCCTGTCCGACTACAACGCCCGCGAACTGACGGCCGAGGTGGAAACCTATGCCCGGTTCGAGACGCTGCTGGCGGCCACCGCAAAGGGGATCGGCAAGCCGGAGAAGGACGTGGCCACGCAGGTCGCCAACTGGTCGCTGTCGGTTGCCCCCGGGGTGATCAAGGCGCTGGGTGACGAGGCGAACCCGGCCCACGCCACGGCGGAAGCCCAGGCCGCGATCCTGGACATGCAGGCCAAGGGCGAGATCAGCGGCGGGCAGGCCAAGGAGATCTTCGAGATCGTGCTGAAGACCGGCCGCGAACCGGTTGAAATCGCTACCACCGAAGGGCTCAAGCAGACCAGCGACACCGGCGCCATCGAGGCGGCGGTCGATGCCGTTCTCGCCGCCAATGCCGACAAGGTGGAGCAGTACAAGGGCGGCAAGGAAGCCCTGTTCGGCTTCTTCGTGGGCCAGACGATGAAGGCCATGCAGGGCAAGGGCAACCCGCAGCTGGTCAACCAGGTGCTGAAGGCCAAGCTGGGCTGACCCGAAATCCCCTTGCCGCCGCTCGAAACACGGCTAGATTCCGCGCATCGGGGGATATGGGGGGTGGACTTGAGGTTGAGGCTTGTTGCGGCGTGGGCGCTCGCCAGCTGTATCGGCATGCCCGCCCTGGCTGAGGACGAAAGGCAGGCAGCGGTCGGTAATACCCCCGTTGCCGCCCTTCCGCAAAGCGATGCCGAATGGATGGTCTGGATGCCCGATCCGGCCAGTGTCGCGCGACCCGAACTCGCCTTTGTCGAGGATCAGGAGGATCGCGACAATTATGAGAAATATTACTATTTCCACCGCCCGGACACGGATTTTGCTACCGCGCTGGGCGATCTGCGCGATTGCGATGCCCATGCACGCGGCCTCCATCGCGGCAGTTACTACCCCGACAGCTCGGCGGCCATGACGCAATATGGGCCCTTGGCGGGGGCGGCTGGCGGGCTGCTTGTGGGGGTAGTGGCCGATGCCATCTTTGGCCCGGCGGAACTGCGCCGCAAGCGCCGCGTCAACATGCGTCGATGCATGTTCTTCAAGGGATACGACCGCTTCGGGATAGACGAGGTTCTGTGGGGAAGCTTCAACTTCGAGGAAGGTAACGGCGAGGTCACCGAGGCCGATCGCCAGCGTATGCTGGCGCAGCAGGCGCTGGTGGCTTCCGGCCCGCGCCCGACAACGCAGGACTTGGGGCTGTGATGCGCGCCGCCCTCTCTGCCGTCGCGCTTGCCGCCGCATCGCTTGCCCTCACCGCCGTGCCGTTGCGGGCCCAGGACCCGACCGCATTCGAATACCGGGCGGTGACCGGGCGTAGTGTCGAGGCGCTGGATCCCACCAAGGCCTATCTGCTGGTGGAAGCGCCAGGGATGATACTGTCCACCTGGCTGGTCATGCCCGATGAGGCCCAGCGCGCCGAATGGGAGCGCCAGCGCCAGGCGGCACTTGCCGAAGCCGTCGCGGCTTTTCCCGGCAGGCTCGTCAGTTACAAGCGCGACCATGAAACCTGGGCAAATTCGCGCGGCCGCCGGCGTGCCGAGCCGGAGCAGCCCATCGAGCCGAGCAACGAGAACTTCGCCTGGCCCGAATTGGAATCGCGCCGCATGTTCACCATCGGCCCGCAGAACCGGATCGCCAGCGAAAGCGAATATTCGCTGTGGCTGTATGAGGTGCCAGCGGGGGAGATCATCTTCCGCGGACTGGGCATGGGCGCATTCGGCGATTGCGCCTGCCTGGGCACCCTGGCTTTCGCGACGCAGCCAGGCAAGGTCACGGCCGTGCGCATCGCCTATGCCCCGCTCGATAGCGAGGGGCGGCGAATCGATCGTTTTCCCGGCGGCAGCAATTCGCTCGACATAAGCACGCGCTCAGGGGTCATCATCGAACCGCCGAGCGATTATGCGCTTGATCCACGCATCCCGCGAGAAATGATCACCGTGCCGGAATTCCGACTGGTGGAAGCCATACCCAACTGGTTCGGGCAGACGGTCAACCGGGTGCAGCCCTACCCTGGCCTGTTCAGCTATGATGGTACGCGCATGGTCGATCTGCGGCGCGGCGCCCAGGCGCCGGTAGTGGAAGCGCTGGAGGAAGCAGCGCAGGAGAGCGCGGCAGAGTAGCGCGGCCAGTCTTCTGGAACCTCTGATCGGCTGCGCCTGCATCTCCCCCCTCCTAAGAGGGGGGAGCATCACTTTCCGCAAGTCAGGGCCTATTCCCGGATCGTCTGCGTGGCCACGAAGGCGGCCAGCCGCTGGTCGCCGTCCTCGGCCCAGAATACCGGGCCCGTGGTATCGCGCACCAGCAGCGGGCCGTGATAGCCGGCGGCGGTGGCGGTCTGGCGGCCCTCTTCCTCCGTCAGCGCGGTGAAGTTCGCCTGGTCCAGCGCCAGCACGTGGGGCAGCACTTCGCCCGCACGGGCAAAGGCCATGGCCAGCGCTCGCCGGGCCAGCGCCGCATCGTTGGCGGCCCAGCGGGTCACGTTGTCCTCCTCGATGTAGGACGCCCGGTCCAGCCGCACCACACTGATGACCTGCTGGGCAAAATAGGGCTCGATCACCCCCTGGCGGCGGAGCGAGACATCGGCATAGACCTGCACCTGCGAAAAATCGGGCGACATCTGGTATCGCCACTGCACCTGCGCCCGTTCCGCCGCATCGGCGTGGGCTTCGTCGAACCGGCGCTGCATGGCGCCGACGTCACCCGCCCAGGTTTCCGCCGCCGTGTTCATGTTGGGGGACGGGCCCCACAGGCCGATGCTGTAGGTGCGTGACACCAGCACGGGATGCGCGGTGCCGTCGGCGCTTTCGTCGGCGGAGACTGTGAGCAGGTCCGGCGGCGATGCGCCAAGCCAGCCGGTTGCCTGCACGGCAGCCAGGGTGGCATCGCCCGCCAGCGGGGTGGCATCGAAGCCTGCCAACGCCGTGCGCAGGGGGGCGATCCGCGTCTCGGCCCGCTCCAGCGCGGCATCGGCCAGGCGCTGGGGGATGTCATTGTTGCCGGCAATGATGATCGCGCCCAGCGCGCCACCGCCGCCGCTGGGGAACATGATACGCCCCAGTTCGATGCTGCTGGCGATGCGCGTCTGCGGCACCAGCGCGCCCACGGGACGCGCCGGTTCCACCTGGCGGGCGCTCTCGGCCACGGTCCGCGCAGGATCGGCCTGCGCGGGCGTGGCTGAAAGGGCCAGAAGGGCGCCGGCCGCAGCCAGCGCCTTCCCGGTCATGCGGAGCCTATTCAAAGCGCGCCGCATATTCTTGGAAGTTGGCGAGGAAGGCCTGCCGCAGGTCGGCATCGGCATCAGGGCGGCCCTCGGGTGTCTCCGGCGGGAACATGGTAAGACCATTGCCGCCACGCCCGCGAACCATCTCCGCCTCGGTCACGCCATTGCGGAAGTCCTTGAAGATGAACCGGTTGTTGAGCGAACGGCCATAGATAGCGCGCTTCAGGTAGAGGTTCTGGGTGACGATCAGTTCGGCATAGCAGCTGGCCGTGCTCTCGGTCAGCCGGGTCTGCACCTCGGTGGTGATGTCACGGTCGGCAATCGGTGTCTCGTAAATCACCTGAGTACCGGCGGGCAGCTTCAGGGTGTTTACCAGGTCGATCGACTGGAAGGCTTCTACCTGGAAGCGCGGCCCCAGCGCATCACGCAGGTAATCGGCATCGGATACGTTTTCGTCCTCGTGTCCGGCAGCATCGGCCACGGCCCCGATCACGCCCAGGCCGGAAAGCCAGCTGGTGGTCTGCGCCTGGCCTTCCACGGTCGGAAATACGTGCAATTCGCAGTCTTCCTGCGCCATTGCCGGTGTGCCCAGGGCAAGCACCAGTGCGGCGCCAAGCGCCGTCTTCATCATACGCTGCATTTTTGGATTTACCCCCCCCAATCATCGACCCGGCAGATTTCGTCCATTATCATGCCAGGAGGCACGGTGTGCCCTGCAGACTGATATTTCGGGTTTAATCTGCTGGCAACGGGAAAGTATGACAGCATTTTTTAGGGTAGTTAACGCCCCGCCTGATCTGGCAAGGAACCCGCCATGCGCCCCGCCATCGTCCTCGTACACCCCGAAATCCCCGGCAACACCGGGGCCGTGGGGCGCACCTGCGTGGCGCTGGACCTGGAACTGGTGCTGATCCACCCGCTGGGCTTCGTCATCTCGGACGCGCGGCTGAAGCGCTCGGGGCTGGATTACTGGCAGCACATCGGCCTCAGCGAGTATCCCAGCTGGGACACGTTCATGGCCGGGCGACGCCCGCGCCCCGACCAGTTGTTCCTGTTCGAGGAATACGGGGCGCAAAGCTTCTACGAACCGGATTATCCGGATGATGCCCTGCTGGTCTTCGGGCGCGAGACCAGGGGCCTGCCGGACTCCATCGTCTCTGCCCACCCCGACCGCCTGTTCAAGCTGCCGATGGTGAGCGATAAGGTGCGCAGCCTGAACCTGGCCAACACCGTGGCGGCGGCGGCCTACCAAGCGATGAGAGGGAAGCTCTAGCGAGGCCGGATCAGAGCCCGCCTGCCTCCATCACTTCCACCGGCAGGCCGATCTGCGCCAGTTGTGGCTCGATCACGGAACGGTCGCCGACCACCACGATAGCCATGCCCTCGGGCCGCATGAAGGCCTGCGCCGCGCTGTCGATCTGGCCCGCGTCGATCGCGCCATAGATGGCGGGCAACTGTGCCTGATAATCGTCCGGGCGGCCCAGCAGGTGGTTGGTCAGCAACGCACCCATCACCTGGCCGTTGGTCTCGAACCGGTTGGGCAGGCCGCGGATATTGCCTTCGGTCACCCGCTGCAGCTCCTGTTCGTCTACCGGGCGGCTGCCGGGGAAAGCGGCAAGCTGGTCAAGGATCACCCTGATCGAATCCCCGGTGCGATCGGCCTGCACCGCGGTGGAGACGGTGAAGGCCGGCTGGCCCACCCGCTGCGAGACCGACGAGCGCACGCCATAGGTCCAGCCGCGCGTTTCGCGCAGGTCATTGTTCAGGCGGCTGAGGAAGCCGTTGCCGATCACCTCGTTGGCCAGTTCCAGCGGCTCTTGTCCGCCTTGCGTGCCGGTGATCGGCAGCACGTGGCCCACCACCAGGACCGACTGCGGCGAATTGGGCCGGTCTACCACCACCAGTCGGGGGGCGGGGGCCGGGGCAGCGGCATCGATCGCCTTGACCGGGCGCGGCGAATTGCGCGGAGCCCACTGGCCGAGGGTGCCTTCCAGCAGCGGCAGCAGCGTAGCCATGTCCACATCGCCCACCACTGTGATCTGCGCCAGGTCCGGACGGAACCATTCGGCGTGTTCGGCCTGCATGTCCGCCGGGGTCAGCCGGGCGATCACGTCCTCCGCGCCGGTGGTGGCGGCCAGGGCATAAGGGTGCGCATTGCCATAGAGCACGCGGCCCATCGCCCGGCCCGCCAGCGCGCCAGGGTTGGTCTGCTCCTCGTCAATCTGCGCCAGCCGCTGGGTCTGCACGCGGGCGAAATCATCGGCCCGGAACGCGGGATTGAGCGTGATGTCGGCCATCAGCCCCAGCGATTGCGGCAGGTTGCTGGTGAGCGAGGAGAGCAGCACGGTGGTGCTGTCCACCCCCGCACTGGTCGCGATGCTGGCGCCCAGTTCCTCCTGCTCGCGAATGATCTGCATGGCATCGCGGGTCTGGGTCCCCTCGCTCAGCATGTCGACCATCAACTGGTGGCGGCCGGCTTCGTCCGGGCTGTCGGCGGCGGAGCCGGCATCCAGCGCCAGCGCCACGGTGACGGTGGGCACGCTGGTGCGGCGGACCAGGTTGACGGTGATGCCGTTGCCGAGGCGCGCCACTTCCGCCGTGGGGAAGGTGAGCACGGGCACGGGGCCGGCTTCGGGGATGTCGCGCGCCGGGCCGGTGCGGGCCGCTGTCGTGCCGCCGCCGGCATCGGGGGCAGGCGGCGGATTTTCCGCCTCGTCACCCCAGCCGCCCATCGTGGCTCCGTCCAGCGTCCGCTCTCCCGGCACCACGGCGAGTGTATAGGCGGGGCGCGATAGCCAGCGGGCCATCGCGTCGCGGATTTCCGCCGGGGTCAGGCTGGCCACGCGCAGCAGGTCTTCGCGATACTTCGCCGGGTTGCCCGAGTAGAGCAGCCCTTCGGCCAGCACCATGCCCTTGCCGCCGAAGCCGCCCACGCGCTCCAGCGAGCCGACTTGCCCGGCGATGAGCTGGGTGGCGGCGCGCTGCACCTCGTCCGCCGTGGGGCCTTCACCGATCATGCGGGCGATCTCGGCATCGAACAGCGCTTGCGCCTGCGCGCGGTCGGCATCGGGTGCCAGGTCGAAATCGGCACTGAGGAAGCTCAACTGCTCGTGCACCTGGGCATAGGCACCCACGCGGGTGGCGACCTGCGGGCCATAGACCATGGCATTGTCAAGCCGCGAGGAGGCGAGGCCGCCCAGGATGTAGAGGCCCACCTGCAAGGGAATCGCATCGGCATCGTTCACGCCAGGGCCGGTCCAGTTGCGGCTGATGCGCGTCTGGCTGACCTGGTCGGTAATCTCCTCCTCGATCGGGGCGGAGAGTGTTACCGGGCCGGCCTGCACCTGCGGCACATCGGGCCCGCGCGAAATATCGCCGAACCAGCGCTCCACCATCGGGCGGGCGGTGGCGGCATCGATGTCGCCCGCCAGCACCAGCACCACGTTGTTGGGGCCATAGTTGTCGCGGAACCAGTCGGCCACGTCGGCCAGGCTGGCCGCGTCGAGGTCTGCCATCGAGCCGATGGTGGAGTGGCGATAGGGATGGCCGATCGGCAGCAGCCGGTCGCTCAGCAGGTATTCGGCCAAGCCAAAGGGCTGGTTGTCACCCTGCCGCTTCTCGTTCTGGACTACGCCGCGCTGGCGATCCAGCCGCTCCTGGCTGACCGCGCCGAGCAGGTAGCCCATGCGGTCCGCCTCCATCATCAGCGCCCGGTCCAGCGCGCCCGTGGGCACGGTTTCCACGTAATTGGTGCGATCGAACCAGGTGGAGCCGTTGGTGGGGGTGGAACCCGCGCCCTCCAGCGGGATGTCGAAGTTCTCCACGTTCTCGCTGCCGGTGAACATGATGTGTTCGAACAGGTGGGCAAAGCCGGTGCGGCCGCGCGGTTCGTGTTTGGAGCCGACGCGATAATAGACGGTGACGCCGACCAACGGGCTCTTGCGGTCGGTGTGGACCAGCGTGGTCAGGCCGTTGGGCAGGGTGAACTGCTCGTAGGGGATGTTCACCTGGCCCACCAGGTCGGCCAGGCTCTGCTGCGGGGCGGCCACCGTGGCGGGCGGCGCGCTCTGCGCACTGACCACGGGGGCAAGAGCGGTGGTGGCCAGCGCGGCAATAAGCACGGCGCCAAGAGCGGATGAAGTCAGGCGAGCAAGTTTCATCTGTATCCAGTAGCAGCCTTTGCCGCCGGGCAAAGACCCCGCGGCACGATTATCCCACGGGACCGGATGCAACTGGTCCCGCCTGCCTGCTGCCTTGTTTGACGGAAATCATGGCTCGTCGTTCGACCAAGGGGCACAAATGATCGGCCAATGACTTGTGGGAGAGGGCTTGCATCGGCGGTCAGACAACCGATCTATCCCGCTAACACACCAGCGACGCTGGGGGCTTGTGTTGCCAAAGTGCAACACTATCTATGGTGAAACGAACTCGAGGGGTTACCGATGAACCTGGAAAAATTCACCGACCGCGCCCGTGGCTTCCTGCAGAGCGCGCAGACCGTGGCTATCCGCATGAACCACCAGCGGATCAGCCCGGAGCATATGCTGAAGGCCCTGCTGGAGGATGACGAGGGCATGGCCGCCGGCCTGATCCAGCGCGCCGGTGGCGACGCGCGGCTGGCCGTGGCCGAAGTGGACAAGGCGCTGGCCAAGGTTCCCGCCGTCACCGGCAGCGGCGCGCAGGCTGCTCCCGGCCTCGACAACGATGCCGTGCGCGTGATCGACCAGAGCGAGCAACTGGCCGACAAGGCCGGCGATGCCTACGTTACCGTCGAGCGGATGCTGACCGCGCTGGCGCTGGCCAAGACCACCGCCGCCGGCAAGGCGCTGGAAGCCGCCGGGGTCACGCCCCAGGCGCTCAATGCCGCGATCGAAGCGCTGCGCAAGGGCAAGACGGCCGACAGCGCCAATGCCGAAGCCAGCTATGACGCGATGAAGAAGTTTGCCCGTGACCTGACCCAGGCTGCGCGTGACGGCAAGCTGGACCCCGTGATCGGGCGCGACGAGGAAATCCGCCGCACCATCCAGATACTGGCCCGCCGCACCAAGAACAACCCCGTGCTGATCGGCGAGCCTGGCACCGGCAAGACCGCGATTGCCGAAGGCCTGGCCCTGCGCATCGCCAACGGCGACGTGCCCGACAGCCTGAAGGGCCGCGACCTGATGAGCCTTGACCTGGGCGCGATGATCGCCGGGGCCAAGTATCGCGGCGAGTTCGAGGAACGTCTCAAGTCCGTGCTGGACGAGGTGAAGGGCGCCGAAGGCCAGATCATCCTGTTCATCGACGAGATGCACACCCTGATCGGGGCGGGCGCCAGCGAAGGCAGCATGGATGCCGGCAACCTGCTGAAGCCTGCGCTCGCCCGCGGCGAGCTGCACTGCATCGGCGCGACCACGCTGGATGAATACCAGAAGTATGTGGAGAAGGACGCTGCCCTGCAGCGCCGCTTCCAGCCGGTGTTCGTCAACGAACCCAGCGTGGAGGACACCATCTCCATCCTGCGCGGCATCAAGGAAAAGTACGAGCTGCACCACGGCGTGCGCATCACCGATGGCGCGATCGTGGCGGCGGCCCAGCTTTCCAACCGCTACATCTCGGACCGCTTCCTGCCCGACAAGGCGATCGACCTGATGGACGAGGCCGCCAGCCGCATCCGCATGGAAGTGGAAAGCAAGCCCGAGGAGATCGAGACGCTCGACAGGCGGATCATGCAGTTGCAGATCGAGGAATCGGCGCTGACCCGCGAAACCGATGCCGCCAGCAAGGACCGGCTGAGCAACCTGCGCACCGAACTTGCCAACCTGCAGCAGCAGAGTGCCGAGCTGACCACCCGCTGGCAGAACGAGAAGGACAAAATCCACGCCGAGGCGCGGCTGAAGGAACAGCTCGATGCCGCGCGCATCGAACTGGACCAGGCGCAGCGCACGGGTGACCTCGCCAAGGCGGGCGAGCTGTCCTACGGCACCATTCCCGCGCTGGAAAAGCAGCTGGCCGAGGCGCAGAACCAGGCCGGCAACGCCCTGCTGCGCGAGGAAGTGAACGAGGACGATATCGCCGCCGTCGTCAGCAAGTGGACCGGCATCCCGATGGAACGGATGCTGGCGGGCGAGCGCGACAAGCTGCTGCGGATGGAGGAAGCCATCGGTGCGCGGGTGATCGGCCAGGCGAAGGCGGTGGAGGCCGTGTCCAAGGCGGTGCGCCGTGCGCGGGCGGGCCTGCAGGACCCCAACCGGCCGCTCGGCAGTTTCCTGTTCCTGGGCCCTACGGGCGTGGGCAAGACCGAGCTGACCAAGGCGCTGGCCGGCTTCCTGTTCGACGATGACAGTGCGATGGTGCGCATCGACATGAGCGAGTTCATGGAGAAGCACGCCGTCGCCCGCCTGATCGGCGCGCCTCCCGGCTATGTCGGCTACGACGAGGGCGGGGTGCTGACCGAGGCCGTGCGCCGCCGCCCCTACCAGGTGGTGCTGTTCGACGAGGTGGAAAAGGCCCACCCGGACGTGTTCAACGTGCTGTTGCAGGTGCTCGACGATGGCCGCCTTACCGATGGCCAGGGCCGCGTGGTGGACTTTGCCAACACGCTGATCATCCTCACCAGCAACTTGGGCAGCCAGTACCTGGCCAGCCTGGAAGACGGGCAGGGCGTGGAAACCGTGGAGCCGCAGGTGATGGACGTGGTGCGCGCCCATTTCCGCCCCGAATTCCTCAACCGGCTGGACGAGATCATCCTGTTCCACCGCCTGGCGCAGGAACACATGGCGCCGATCGTCAAGATCCAGCTTGGCCGCGTGCAGAAGCTGCTGGCCGACCGCAAGGTGACGCTGGACCTGACCGATGCCGCGCTCGCCTGGCTGGGCCGGGTGGGTTACGATCCGGTCTATGGCGCACGGCCGCTGAAACGGGCGGTGCAGCGTTACGTGCAGGACCCGCTGGCCGAGATGATCCTGGCCGGCGAGATACCCGACGGTTCCACCGTCAGGATCGACGAGGGCGACGGCGCGCTGGCGATGAGCGTGATCTAGCGGGCCAGGGGGCTGGCGGCCTTGTCTGCCGCCGGCCCCAGCGCCTCCTGCATCGGGCCCAGCCACGCCGCATAATCGCGCCATGCACCCACACCGCGGGTGTTAAGCGCCTGGCGCACCTGTTCGGAACTGGCGGTGGCGACGGGAGCGCGGGACCTGTCGAAGGCCAGCATCGCTTCTTCCGGCGCGATGCCCAGATATCCGCACAGGCCGGCCAGGCTATTCGCGGGATCGGCCAGCAGGTCTTCGTAATCCACGCGATGCACGGCTGTCGGATAGCGTGATGCAAGTTCATCCATGAACCGGGCATACTGGCGATAGAAATGCGCGATATCCCGCTGGTCAAGCGCGGCAGGGTGCCCGTTGGCGAACATCGTGCGATAGTTGGACCAGCAGCAGTCCATCGCATCGCGCCGGATGTCGATCACCCTGGCGTGTGGCAGAATGCGCAGGATCAGGGGCAGGTGGCGCCAGTTCATGTGCATCTTGTCGATGAACAATGGCTTGTCCGGTTCGTGTCGCATTTCGGCGGCGCGGGCCAGGTAGAACTGGCCCAGATAGGCGCGTTGCGGATGGGGCAGGGCGGCCACCCGGTCCACCAGCTCCTGTTCGCTGTCATCCCGCCGCAACCGGGCGACCATGTGCGAGATGATGGGCAGCTCGCCCAGGGCCTCCACCTGCGAGTGCTGGCCCAGCATCCTCTCCAGCAGGGTGGAGCCCGATCGCGGCATGCCGACAATGAACACGGGGGTGGCCGTGCCGGGCGGCGGCGCACTTCGGCCTGGCAGCGCGCCCAGCTTGGCCAGGTGCCCGTCTACTAGCGCTTCCAGCGCCGCACCGTCATAATGGTCGAAAGCGCGGCGCGCTTCGTTGCCACGGTGGAAGTGGCTGAAGGCCGCAGCATGGTTGCCGCGCTTGTCGGCGGCGATGCCCAGCGCGAACTCCAGGTTCGCCTTGTGATCGGGCGGAGGGCCGCTGTCCAGGGCAGCCGCAATGGCGGCCAGGTCGCCTTCGGTCAGCGTGTCTGCCGCCAGATCGGCGATCGACCACCAGACCAGGCCATGATCGGGCTTCAGGGCAATCGCCTGGCGATAGGCGGCCAGCGCCTGCTGGCGATCGCCCAGATAGCGCAGGTTGTCGCCCAGCGCGATCCACGCTTCGGGCACGTCGGGAGCCAGCCCGGTCAGCGTGCGATAATGATCAACGGCCAGCGCAAACTGGCTTTTGCGCGAGGCGATCTTGCCAGCCAGTTCCCGAAATCCCGGATCGGCGGGCAGGCGGGCCAGCACGGGATCGAGCAGCCGTTGGGCATCGGTCAGGCGGTCGACATGGGTCAGCGCATTGACCAGCAGGGTGCGGGCCAGCAGGTAGGGCGGCGCGCGTTGCAGCACCTTTTCCAGCAATGGAATTGCGCGATCTGCCTGCCCCAGGCCCATCACGCTTTCCGCAGCGATCGTCAGGCCCTTCAGGTCATCGGGCTGGCTGCGCAAGTGGCGATCTGCCAGTTCCAGGGCAGTGGAATACTCGCGCCGGGTCAGGGCGGCATCGGCCTCACGCAGGTCGGGCACGCCGGCGCTGGCCTCGATCGCGGCGATTTCCGCCCGCTGCGCATTGGCCGGTTCGCTCAGGGCGCGATGGGCGGCGGCGGCCAGACGCAGGGCATCGGGCCGTGCGCCATTGGCAGCCATCCACCGCTGGATGCCGGCCAGCGCTGCGGCAGGATCGTGCGCCAGCGTGCTGGCAAGGGCTGGCAGGTCGGACAGATCGGTCATGCTGTTATTTTTTCTTCGGTCCGGCCGTAACCCAGCAGGGCGCGCAGGCCCGGTGCGGCATAGTCAACCAGGGCGCGTTGCTGCGTGGTCAGGGTGGCAGGCAGGCGGGCCAGGTTGCCCGAGAGGTTCTGCCGGGCCGTGCCGCTGTTGGCCGGATCGGCACCGATCCGCACACGTTCACGCCAGTCGCCTGGCATCGCGATGCCGCATGCATCCAGCAGTTGCGTGAAGAACACTTCGCTCCCGGCACTGTCCAGGTCTGCCATGGCGTGGCGCAGGTCTTCGAACCGCACCAGGTAAACCCCGGTGCTCAGCCATGCCACGGCGTTATGGGTGAAAGTATCATACAGGCTGGGATTCTTGCGTGGCAGTCCGAAGATCACGATGTTGATGAGGTCGGCAGGGGAGATGGCATCGCTCTTCAGGATGTCGAGTTCGCCGGAAAACTCGTCGGACAGCATGAAGCGCGCCTTGGCAAGCACCCAGTCGTAAGGGTCGCGGACCAGGAGGATCTTGCGCGAACTACTGGTGGTAATGGCGGAGATGTCCGAAAAGAACAGATGCCCCCAGCTCAGCTTGGGGGGCGGGCCGTCGAACGCGGCCAGATGATTTTTCAGCGTGGCGTACTGGATGAAATCTGCCTGGTACTGCTGTTCCACCGGCACAAACATGCGAACGATGTTGCGCAACAAGTGACTGCCGGACTTCGGCACCGAGTTCAGGAACAGGCCGGTTTCCAGCTTGGCCTGGACGAACTCGCGATTGCGCGCGTCCAGGTTGTCCGGGGCCAGTACTATACGTTGCATCGGCTGACGTTAGGCAAGATTTTCGGGAGTGCAAGCGCTGCGGGCGGGGCTGGCGGCATCGCAATGATGCCGCCAGCCCCGCCCGCGCGAGTGCCTTGCAGGCTGTCGCTTAGAAGTCGACGCCGAAGCGCACGAACATCCGGCGACCAATCAGGTCGTACTGCGAAACGAACGGCGTGTTGCCAAGGCGCGTCACGCCCGACACTTCCGGCGGCTCCTTGTCGAAGATGTTCGACATGCCCACGGTCAGTTCGAAGTTGTCCTGAATGGTCGTGGTCAGGGAGAACGAGTGGTACGCCACTGCCGGCACGAACGGCTTCGAACACGGCGCCAGCCCGTAGATGCGGACAATCAGCGGGGTCGTGTTGCAGACTTCGCCGGCCGATTCGATCAGGCGGTCAACGCTCGATGCCTTGCCGATGAAGCTCAGGCCATAGAGGAACGACCAGTTCTCGATCTCATAGCCAACCTTCAGGTCAGCGGTGAAGCGCGGATCACCCACGTCGCCGTTCTGGTTCGGATCCAGCGTCGAGGTGACGTCGAACACCGCATCCTTGGTCTGCAGGGTAGCCTGCCCCAGAACCGTCAGACGTCCGGCATCGCCAAAGTCCTGGGCGAACCGCAGGGTGAAGTCGAAGCCGCGGTTGTCCTGCGAGTCCACGTTGATGTAGCCGTTGCGGACGCTCTTGATGTTCAGCGGATTGCCGTCTTGCCCACGCTCGAACTGCGCGCAGAGCGGGTTGTTCGGGAAATCTTCCGAGTTGTAGCAACCATAGATGATGTCCCGCGCGCTCAGACGACGGATTTCGCCTTCCACGTGGATGTCGAAGTAATCCACCGTCAGCGCCAGGTCCGTGTTCGCCCCGATATCCGGCGTCAGGATGAGGCTCGCGGTCCAGGCACGCGACTTTTCCGGTTCCAGCACGCCGAAACCGCCGGACGTGAACACCTGGGCCTGCAGGCCCGAACCAGTGTGGTTGAGCGGGAAACCGTCAGCCACGCAGTTGTCGTACTGCAGTTGCGTAATGGCCTGGGTGGCCAGGCCGTTGGCGATGTTCACGCACGGGTCGATCGTGTTTTGCCGGGCGCCGCTGACCTGGCCCTGCAGGAACTGCTCGAACAGCGCCGGGGCGCGGAACGAGGTGCCATAGGTGCCACGCAGACGCACCCAGTCGTTGACCTGCCAGTTGGCCGTGCCCTTGTAGGTCCAGTTGCCGTTGGTGTTGTAGGTCGCGCCGTCGAAACCGCGCCGCGCGCCCACGTTGGTCACGCGTGCGGCACCGCCCAGCGTGAACGACTGGATGAACGGAATGTCGGCCAGCAGGGGCAGTTCAATTTCGGCGAACAGCTCCTTGGTGGTCTGCGTGCCGAACGTGCGCTTCGAGGAGAATCCGTTCTGGAACGCATTGTCGATGATGTCATCGGGATCGTTCGGATCGCCGCCCGGACGAACCGCGTTGGTGATGTGACCCGGCTGGTCGTCGATCGAGTCTTCGCGGTACACGCCGCCACCGGCCAGGCCGACACGGCCGCCGGGCAGGTCGAACAGCTCGGTCGACAGCGAGGCTTCCACGAACTTCTGCGTGTAGAGGGTGTTACCCGTCTCCCACTCGATCAGATAGTTGTATTCCTCGGGTGTCAGGTAGCCGGCCATGAACTGCGGGTCGACCCAGTTAATCTGCACGCATTCGCGGTTGCTGATCGGGGTGACCAGGCCGGCACAGCCGTAACCGTAGGCGCGATCGGTCTGCTGCTGGATCGAATCGTTCAGCACCTGCTGCAGGCGATAGTCACCATCCGAGCGGCTCCACTGACCGTGCACGTCGAAGAACACGTTGCTGGCGAGTTCGCCCGTGACACCCACCACCGCGCGATAATAATCGACGGTGATGTCCTGGTCATAGGAGTCGATGATGCCGGTGGGGCTGAGGTAAGCCACCGCGCCGGGGGCGCTGCCCCAGCCGGGGAACGGATCGTCCGGATCGCCGGGCGCATACTGGCCGGTGTAGCCGAAGTTGTAGATCTGCCGGTGGCTGTCCACATAGGTGCTGCGACGGTTGAACAGGCCTTCGGTATAAAGCTCGATCCCGTCGGCGAGTTCATACGACGCGTCGAGGTACAGGGTGTAGCGGTCGGTTTGCGGGCTGACCGAGTCCTTCGCCTCGAACGGGCTGTACGAGTTGGTCAGGCCGGAGGAAACGCGGTCGTCACGGCCCACGGGATACCAGCCCGCAGGCGCGTCGATATCGAACGGATTGACCGCCGGACCGGCCGGCTGGATGAACTGGCCCAGATTGTTGTCATAATCGTACTGGAAAAGGGTGTAGGGCACTTCCGGCACCGGCGGGGTGTTGCTGGCGAAGTAGCCCCAGATGTGGCCCCAGGCGGTGCCGTTGCACTGATAGTCACCGGTGCGCGGATCGATCAGGTCGGTCCGCTCGGTGTACGTCTCGTCAGTGAAGACGTAGTCGGCCTGGCAATCCAGGTAGTCGCGGTCCCGACGCTCCAGTTCGTTCTGGCGGTAGTATTCGGCAGCCACCAGGATGTGGCCGCGATCGAATTCCTTGCCCCAGGCAGCGCTGGCGGACCATTCTTCGCCACCCTGCTGGAAGGGGACAGAGCCAAAGAAGTCGAACTTGATACCATCGGTGTCACGCACGGTCTGGATGTTGACCACGCCGGCCACGGCATCCGAACCGTAGATCGACGAAGCGCCGTCCTTAAGGATCTCCACCCCGCCAACAATCGACGACGGGATCACGTTAAGGTCGAACGCAGACACGGAACCACGGGTACCGGCCGGGCCGGCGCGACGGCCGTTCAGCAGCACCAGGGTACGGCTGGCACCAAGGCCGCGCAACGAAACCGTCTGCACGCCCTGGCCGCCATTGGCGACGGCGTTGGCCGAAATCACCGAAGTGATCTGCGACGAACCGTTGGAGATAGGCGAGTTCTGCACAATCTCGGCAGTGTCATTCGCACCGAGCTGGCGTGCCAGATCGGTATCAATGATCTGCAGAGGCGAAGAGCTGGTCGCCTCGGTGCGGCGGATGCGCGAGCCGGTAACGGTAATAACGTCATCGCCAGCCGCAGTGGCGCTGTTCGCGGGAACAGGAACGGCTTCGTCAGCCGCTTCCTGCGCCAGCACCGGAGTGGCGGCAAAGGCAACGGCGAATGCGATAGGTGCCGCAGCACCCTTCAAGGCGGTTCTCAACTTCACGTGTGTATCCCCATTGCTTGGACCGGCGATGGTCCCGATTCGTTATGGTGCGTCCCGCCGCCTATCGATGGACGTGAACGCGCAATCCTAGCGCTATGCTGCCCGTGCTGGTGCTGCATGGGCGAAGTAGTTTCAATTCCAATTATACTTTCTTGCACAATTGCGTCGGTCCTGTTGCGTTTTCACCACAGAAAGGTTGCAATGCCGTTAGCTGCCCGCGCTTGACCCGTTGCGGGGCGGCATTAGGGACTGGTGCTGCATGGCATCGCCTGCCGGAATGGCATGGGGATGCAACACGGACAAAGGGCATCAAGGGCTATGAAAGTCGATTCCTCCATCGCCGCAGTGGTTACCGGCGGGGCGTCGGGTCTGGGCGAGGCGAGCGCACGGGCGCTGGCCGCCAAGGGCGCGAAGGTTGCGCTGTTCGACCTCAATGCCGAACGCGGCGAGCAGGTGGCGGCAGAGATCGGCGGCACCTTCTGCAAGGTCGACGTGTCGGACGAGGAGTCGGTCGATGCCGGCTTCGCCAGGGCGCGCGCGGCCCACGGGCAGGAGCGGGTGCTGGTGTGCTGCGCGGGCATCGGCACCATTGGCAAGATCGTCAAGCGCGACCGCGAGACGGGCGAGATCAGCCACCTGCCGGTCTCGCTGTTCCGCAAGACGCTGGAGGTGAACCTGCTGGGCACCTTCATGTGCGTGGCCAAGGCGGCAGCGGGGATGATGGCGCTGGACGGGCTGCAGGATGGCGAGCGCGGAGCGATTGTCTGCACCGCCAGCGTGGCGGCGGTCGACGGGCAGATCGGCCAGGTCGCCTATTCCGCCAGCAAGGGCGGGGTGGTGGGCATGACCCTGCCGGTGGCGCGCGACTTCATGTCCGAAGGCATCCGCATCAACACGATCCTGCCGGGCATCTTCAACACCCCGCTGCTGGCGGGCCTGCCGCAGAACGTACAGGACGTGCTGGCCGCCTCCGTCCCGTTCCCCAAGCGGCTGGGCCTGCCGGAAGAGTATGCCAACCTGGTCATGACCATGATCGAGAACGGCTATTTCAACGGCGAGACGGTGCGGCTGGACGGCGGCATCCGCATGCCGCCGCGCTGATTTATGGCTGGCTGGCACATCGGCGTGATCGGCGGCTCCGGCCTGTACGATCCCGGCGCCTTGGACGAGGCGCAGGAAATTCCCGTCGCCAGCGCCTTTGGTGAACCCTCGGGCCCGGTGGTGACCGGCCGTCTGGGCGGCGTGCGGTTCACCTTCGTCGCCCGCCACGGGGCGGGGCATCGTCTGTCGCCCACCCACGTCAACTATCGCGCCAACGTGGATGTGCTGAAGCGCTGCGGGGTAACCGACGTGCTGGCGATCAGCGCCATCGGCTCGCTGGCCGAGGACATGGCGCCGGGGCACTTCGTGGCGGTGGACCAGATCATCGACCGCACCACGCGAAGGGAAGGCAGCTTCTTCGGCAACGGCGTGGTCGCCCACGTGCCGCTGGCCGATCCGGTCTGTCCGCGCCTGTCCGCCCTGGCGGCCGATGCGGCCAAGGCGGCCGGGGCAACGTTGCATCGCGGCGGCACCTATGTGGCGATCGAGGGGCCGCAGTTCTCCACCCGGGCCGAAAGCCACCTTTACCGGAGCTGGGGCGCGCAGGTGATCGGCATGACCGCCATGCCCGAGGCGCGCCTCGCCCGCGAGGCCGAGCTGCCCTATGCCCTGCTTGGCATGGTGACCGATTATGACTGCTGGCGCGATGCCACGGCGGACGTGGACGTGACCGACATCCTGGCCGTGATGCGCGCCAATGCCGATCTGGCGCAGACCACTTTGGCGCGGTTGGCCGCGAGCCTGCCCGGCGAGCGCGCCGCCAGCCCGATCGACACCGTGCTGGACCATGCGATCATCACCCCGCGCGACAACTGGGATCCGGCCGCCGCCGCCCGGCTGGATGCGGTGGCGGGACGGATTGTGTCTGTCGTCTCCAATCGGGGCGCAACTTCCGAATAACTTGCAATCACCCGCTGAAAGATTCTAAGCGGTTTCCCATGCAACCGACCATGCCCCTGGCGCAGTTCCTGCCCTATCAGCTTTCGATCACGTCCAACGCCGTGTCAGGGCGTATTGCGCAGGAATACCGGCAGCATTTCGGCCTCTCGGTGCCCGAATGGCGGGTGATGGCGGTGCTGGGTGATTCGGGGCCGCTGACCCAGCGCGAGCTGACGCGGCGCACGCTGATGGACAAGGTGGCCGTCAACCGCGCGTGCAAGGTGCTGGAGGAGCGGGGCCTGGCCGCGCGCACGCCCAATGTGCAGGATGGTCGCTCGCACCACTTGGGGCTGACTGATACCGGCAAGGCCATGCACGGGCAGATCATGCCGCTGGCGCTGGAAATGGAGCGGCGCGTGTTCACCGGCTTCACGGCCGAGGAGATGGCCCATTTCCGCAGCCTGCTGGAACGGGTCCGCACCCAGGTGGGCGAGGTAGACAGCGACGATATCGACAGCGGCAACTTCGGCGTGGCCTGAGGCGTCGCCGCGCAAGAAAAAAGGGCCCCGCAGCTTCGCGCTGCGGGGCCCTTTTTTCGTCGGTGCGCCGGGTTTACTCCTCGCCCGTGGCAGCGCCGCCGGAGAAGGCATCGCCGATCGAGCAGGCGGCCGGGCCAAGGATCACGATGAACAGCACCGGCAGGATGAACATGATCAGCGGCACGGTCATGATCGCCGGCAGGCGGGCGGCCTTTTCCTCGGCGCGCATCATGCGCTCGTTGCGGAATTCGGCCGACAGCACGCGCAGGGCGGAGGCCAGCGGGGTGCCGTAGCGCTCGGTCTGGATCATGGTGGTCACCACGCCGCGCACGGCATCCAGGTCCACGCGATAGGCCAGGTTCTCGAAAGCCTGCCGCCGTTCGGTCAGGAACGACAGCTCGATTGCGGTGAGGGCAAATTCCTCGCCCAGTTCGGGATAGGCGCGGCCCAGTTCGCGGCTGACGCGGCCGAACGCGGCGTCCACGGTCAGGCCGGCCTCGGCGCAGATCACCAGCAGGTCCAGCGCGTCTGGCAGGCCCTTCTGGATCTCCTTGGTGCGCTTGGTGGCGATGTTCTTGAGGTAGACTTCCGGGCCCTTGTAGCCGGCCACGACCAGCGCGGCGAAGCCCATGAAGCGCTTCATGCTGCCCCAGTCGGGGAACATCTCGGTCCAGTAGAGGACCACCACGCCAACCAGGCCCAGAACCACCGGCAGCACCATGCGTGCGAACAGCACGACGACGGCCAGTTCCTTGTTGCGGATGCCGGCCTGGGCCAGCTTCTGCTGGATCAGCTTGACCTGGCTTTCCTGGAGGACCTTCATGCCCTCCATGGTTTCCTTCATCTTGTCGGTCGTCTCGGTGCGACGGACAAGGCTCTGGCGCTTCTTGGAGCCGGAGGTGATCATCCCGGTCTTCAGCTCGGCCCGGCGGGCGTTGAGCTGCTTGACGCGCTTGGCCATCGGATCCTTCACCGTGATTGCGGCGTAAATGGCCAGCATCACGGCGGCGGCGGCGATCCCCATCAGGATCGTGCCGACCAGGATCACGTCGACGCCAAGGAGCGTGGGTCCGGTTGGTTGGGCAATCATCTTGCGCGCTTTCCTTGGTTCGTCAGGGTTTCTGTGCCGGGATCAGATCTCGAAGCTGACCATCTTGGCCATGATGAAGCCGCCGATGGTCATCCACACCAGGCCGCCCAGGCCGGCGATGATCAGGCGCTCGTCGCTGAAAAAGCCGGCCAGGTAATCGGGGTTGACCCAGTAGACCATGCCGAACACGGCGAAGGGCAGGGCACCCACGATGTAGGCCGAAGCCTTCGATTCCGAGCTCATCGCCTTGATCTTCAGCTTCATCTGGGCGCGCTTGCGCAGCACGTCGGCCAGGTTGCTGAGCGTTTCGGCCAGGTTGCCGCCGGTCTCGCGCTGGATCGCCAGGGTGATGACGAAGAACTGGAATTCGGCGGTGTTGAGCTTGTTGGCGGTTTCCTGGAGGGCTTCCTCCATCGTCCGGCCGATGCGCATGCGTTCCACCACGGCGCGGAATTCGCTGCCCACCGGGCCGGGCACTTCGCTGGCGACCACGCTCAGCGTCTCGCCCACCGGCAGGCCGGACCGCAGGCCGCGCACCAGCAACTCGATCCCGTCGGGGAACTTGGCGGTGAAATTGTTGATGCGCCGCTTGATCAGGTAGTTGACCACCAGGTGCGGCAGGCCCGCGCCCACCAGCAGGCCGGCCACCAGGCCCAGCAAGGCCGCACCGGTCTGCAGGAACACCAGCGCCGCGATGCCTACACCCAGGCCAAGCGAGGCATAAAGATACTGGTTCAGCGACCAGTTCATGCCGGTCCGCTCCAGCCGCAGCATCAGCGCCTCGATGCGCGATCCGGCACCGGCCTTCATGAACTGCTTGGGCTTGCGCGCATCGATCGCCTTCTTGAGCTGGCTTTCGACCTTGTCCTTGGTGCTTTCCGAATGGCGATAGCGCAGCGCCTGCAAGCGGCGCTGGCTTTCCTTGGCCGCCGAGGGGCCGGACATCAGGGTATAGCCCAGGATCATCAGACCCATCAGGCCCACACCCACCAACAGGAGCTGGATAATGCTCATGGTTGTCCTTCGCCTTCTTCCATCACGGTTCTGTGCCCAGGCCCGCCGGATTGGCGGCGGGCCGGGGGATCAGGTATTACGCGGCCGGTTCGGTGGCCTTGGGCTTCTTGGCCAGCAGCGCCTTCAGGTCGAGCTTGCCGAGCAGCGAGGTGCCGCCCTTGCCGGCACCGGCCAGGCTGGCGCCATTGTCGCTGCTGACGCCCATCACCGCATTGGCGATGTCGCGCATGGCGGCGACCGCCTTGGAGCCCTTGTTGGCTTCCACGAAGGTCTGGCCCAGCTTGGCGGCATTCACGCCGGCCTTCTGGTCAAGCGGGATCATGAAGTTGATCTTGCGCTCGATCGAGGCCTCGAAATCGGCCTTGCTGATCTCGGTCGTCCCCTGCGGCACCTTGTTGCACACGATCATCGGCGTGGCCGAGGGCGCATTGGCCTTGAGCCACGAGAGGATGCGGATGGTGTCGCGGGCCGAGGCCAGCGTCAGTTCGGTCACCAGCGTCACCACGCCCACTTCCGCCAGCAGGTGGGGGAAGTTGATCAGCATGTTGCGCGGCAGGTCGATTACCGTCATGTCGAAGGCCGAGCGGAACTCTTCCTCCAGTTGCAGGAAGGCGCTGCCATCGGTCATCAGCGGGCTGGAGATCGGCGCTTCGGCCGACATGATCGCCAGCTTGTCGTTGGCGCGGACCATCGCCCGTTCGATGAACAGGGTGTCGATGCGGCTGGGGTTCTCGATCGCGTCGGTCAGGCCGCGGCCCGGCTCCAGGTCGAGGCACAGCGCCCCGGTGCCGAAGTGCACGTCGAGGTCGAGCAGCGCGGTCGAGCGGTTGTGCTCGGTGGCGAACAGCCAGGCCAGCGAAGTGGCCAGCGTGCTGGCGCCCACGCCGCCGCGGGTACCCACGATGGCATTGGCGATGTGCTGGTGCTCGCCGTCGCCTTCATGATGGCGCGGGGCGGAGAAGATCGCCTGGGCATTGGTAAGCGCATCGCGCAATTGGCCGGCGGCCAGCGGCTTCAGCAGGTAATCGTGGATGCCGCTGGACAGCAGGTCGCGGTACAGGCGCACGTCGTTCACCTGGCCCACCGCGATCACCACGGTGCCCGGCTCGCACACTTCGGCCAAGGCATTGATGTCGTTCAGCGGGTCGCCGCTTTCGGACAGGTCGACCATCAGGATCGCCGGGCTGGCCGAGATCGACAGCGACTGGACCGCGTTGCGCAGGCCACCCTTGTTGCACTTCTCGGGCTGCCAGCCCATCTCGATCACGACCGGGCGCAGCACGTCCAGCGCGGCATCGTCGCAGATATAGGCCGCGAACGGATCGCGATTGCCCATTCCGCCGGATTTCCACGGTGCATTCATGTGCTTAGCTCCCTGTCTCTTGACTGGAGACCTGGCCCAGGCCGCCGGCCCCGGTGGGCGTGGCTTCGCGGTAGGTCTCGATCGCCTTGGTCGAACTCATGACAACGGTATCGCCGGTGCCGGCAGCCCCTTCCAGCAGGTGCTCGGGGTCGGCGATCATCGCGGCCAGGTTGCCGTTGATCGCGCAGCCAAAGCCGGGCGAGGTCGAATTGCCCAGGTTGCCGCTCTGGCGGCCGGCCCAGTTGGGGCAGCCCGGCACGTGGGCGGTGGAGCGGGTGACGACCACGCGCACGCGGCCCGGATCGACGAAGCCCGAAGTCACCGGCGCACCATCGGCCAGCAGCAGCCCGTGGCGGGCGGCGGCGGCGGCTACGTCGGCGCGGACCGAAGGGCTGGCCATCGGGTCGTCAATGGCGATGCGGTCACCATAGCCGACGTCGAGTGCCTCGAACCATTCGGCCAGGCGGGCCTGCTCCGGCACGGCCAGGCCGCCCGGGGTGGCCATCAGGTCCAGCGTCATGTTGGACCGGCTGACGACCGGCTGGTTGATGCTTTCCAGCCCATGGTTGGGGGTGACGCCTGCGGGGGTGGTGCAGGCTCCCAGGCCCAGGGCCAGCGAGAGAGCGGCGAGGCTGGCAGCCTTGCGGATATGGATGGGGTTCATGGCGTTCACCTCTCTCGTCAGTTCAGGCTGAAGCCGGGCGCGGCAGCGTCGGCGCTCTGGGCGGCGGCACCGGACGGGCGTTCGCCGCCGGCCAGGGCCTCGCCGTTCTGGTCGATCAGGCTGACCGAGGGATCGGCCGGCCCTTCCTGCGCAGCGCGCGGCATCGGGCGGGTGGCCCCGCTGACGCCGTTGTGCGCGCGGTTGAGCAGGAACTGCTCGGCGGCGGTGGCATTCTCATAGCCATCGGTCGGCAGCACGATGTCGCGGTCGTTGACCGGGTTCACCAGGTACGGCGTGACCACGATCACCAGCTCGGTCTCACCCCGGCGGAAGTCGGTGGAGCGGAACAGGTTGCCCAGGATCGGGATTTCGCCCAGGCCGGGCGCGCGGTCGATCACGTTCTGCGAATTGTTGCTCAGCAGGCCGGCGATCATGAAGCTCTGGCCGGAGCCGAGTTCGATCGTGGTCTCCGCCCGGCGGATGGTCAGCGCCGGGATCTGGAAGCCGTTCAGCGTTACCGCGCCCTGCGAGGACAGCTCGGAAACTTCCGGACGCACCCGCAGCGAGATGCGGCCGTTCGACAGCACCGTGGGGGTATAGGTCAGGCTGACGCCGTAGTTCTTGTATTCCACCGTGGTGGTGCCCAGGCCCTGGCTCAGCGGGATCGGGAACTCGCCGCCGGCGAGGAATTCGGCGGTTTCACCCGACAGCGCGGTCAGGTTGGGCTGCGACAGGGTGGTCACCAGGCCCTCGCGTTCGGCCATGTCCAGCGTGGCGCCGATGTCCAAGCCCAGCAGGTGGCCGACCCCGGCCAGCGTCGTGCCGGGCGAGATGCGCGAAACGGCGGTGCCGGCGGTGGTGCCGCCGCCGGGCAGGCCAACGGTGCAGCTGGTGCTGGTGCAGGTGGCGGTGCCGGGAGCGAAGGTGGAGCCGATCTGGCGGCCCTGGCCGATGCCGAACTGGAAGCCGCCGGTGCCGTCGATCGTGGTAAGATTGGCGCCCAGGGTGCGGACCAGCGAGCGGCTGACCTCGGCAAAGCGCACCCTCAGGTTGACCTGTAGCGGGGTAGCCATGCGCAGGCGAGAGACCACGTTGGCATCGTTGCCCACGAATGCGGCCACCAGGCGCTCGGCCTCGGCGGCGTCTTCGGGCGCGGCCACGGTGCCGGTCAGCAGCACGGTGTTGGTGCCCATGGTGGCCACCTGGATGGAGTTTTCCGGCATGGCCAGCGCCAGCATCTGGTCGATGCTGTCGATATTGCTGCCCACGCGCACGTTGGCCGACCAGATCACGTCGCCCGCAGCGTTGCTGGCATAGATCGTGGTCACGCCGCCGGCCTTGCCCATCACGAACAGCTGGCGTTGCGACTTGACCTGGACGTCGGCGATATTGTCGTTGGCCACGAAGATATCGGCCATGTTGCCGGGCACCGTCACCAGCTCGCCGCGGCCGATCGACAGGACAAGCTCCTGCGACGGACTGACGACGGCCTGGGCCTGGGCGGCCGTGGGCACCAGGGCCAGCGCACAGGCAGCGCTCAGCACGGTCTTGAGAAGGCGGCTATGCATGGTCTTGCCCCTCGAATTGGCGGGTTGGGCGAACGGGATGGTCTGGGTCATGGCTGGGGTCCTCACCGGGTGCCGGCCACGCTGCCCATGGTGCGGGCAACATTGCCTGCGCCCTGGGCCTGGCGATCAAGGATGGCACCTGCGCCGCGCTGCACCGATTCCTCGGTGGTGTTCTGGCCACGGGTCACGCGGACCGTGGGGCCGGACGGGCGGGCGGGGCCGCTGGCGGCTGCCGGTGCGCCACCGGTATAGGTGGGGGCGGCGGCGGTCGGGGCCGGGGCATTGCCACCCTGCGGCGGCACGGTGCGGCGGCTGAAGCGCGACACGTCGCCACCGGTCACGAACGAGGCGGAGCCGTCACGCGGGGCGGCCACGGCCTGGCGCAGGATGCGCTCTTCCTCTGCCGGGGTGGCATTGGCGGGCACATCCACTTCGCCGGCGGCGATGGCGCGTTCCAGTTCCACCTGGTTGTCGGCGATCGAGCGCAACGACAGGCTGAGCGTGCCCATGGTTTCGGCCACGGCGATCTTCTCGGCGATGCGCGGGGTCACTTCCAGCGTCACCGTGCGGGTGGCCTGCACCACGGTGCGGCCGTCCTCGGTGGTGGTGGTCTCGGTCGACTGGTCGGTGGCGAGCACGCGCAGGTTGGACAGGATCGTCTCGGTGGCGCGCAGCGGCTGGCCTTCGGTGCCGTCCACGGTCTGCGTCAGCATCAGGTCCACCCGGTCGCCCGGGAAGATGAAGCCACCCACGCCGGTGCGGGCCGAGACGGAGATGGTGACGGCACGCATGCCCGGGCCAAGCGCCGCAGCCAGGAAGCCGCGATCGCCGGGGGCGACCAGCGAGCCCTGGGTCACCGGCTCACCGGCCGTGATCGGCAGGCGCACTACGGTGCCCAGCAGCAGCTCCATGTTGGCTTCGCCATCGATGAAGTAGGCATCCTGCACCAGTTCCTGCGGCCAGAGCTGGTAGGCCACGGCATCGGCAGTGATGATGGTGCCCACCGGCAGGCTGCGCTTGGCGACCAGCACCTTGGGGCCTTGCGGTTCGGCCTGGGCCGCTTCCGCCTGGGGCGCGGAGGCGCCGGCGAACATGCTGCGAGCGGCCAGGGCCGTGCCGATCGCGATGATCAGCGCCCCTACCAGCAGGATGAGCTTCTTCTTGTCCATGGTGCTCCAAGCCCCTTTTCGTGTTCCTTGGCGGAAATGTGCGTACCGCTTAGGCCGTCATTGGTTAAAATGAGGTATCAGCCCGCCAGCCCGGTGAAGGTGGTGGCCGGAAGGTAGAAACTGGCGATGACCCACAGGCCCGCAGCGGCAATGGCCACGCCATAGGGAATGGCGATCTTCTCGCGCTGGCGCCTGATCACGTACCAGCCGCCAAAGAACAGCGTCAGCACGCCGCCCACCAGCGCCATCATGATGATCAATTTCAGGAAATGCGCCGGTGCGATCCACAGGGCGAGCGCGGTCAGCAGCTTCACGTCGCCGCCGCCCATCGCCTTCAGCGCGAACAGGATGGAAAGGGCCGCGAAGGTGGCAAAGGCCACGCCGATCTGGCTGGCCACGTCAGGCCACAGCGACAGGCCGCTGGCATACCAGAACAGCGGCGCGCCCAGCGCGATGCCGGCGTTTAGCCAGTTGGCGATGCGGCGGCTGCGCAGGTCGGTAAACGCGGCGGTAAGCAAGGCCGCAGCCAGGGCCGCCAGCAGCACGTACTTGAATGGATCGTCCAGCATCGCAATTCCTCGCGAGGTTCCCCCTCAGGATTTGCAGTGCTAGCGCGCATCACTTACCAAAAAGTAACCACGGACGGGAGGCTGGTGTTCAGCAAATGGATTTGACCGGCTCTCCTGCTAGCGCCCTTGGCAACCAGCCCGCGTTCAACCGTCGCGCGATCCCCGCTGGCGCGCATGAGCGCCTTTGGCAGGCTGCGGATGGCTGGCCGATACGGCTGCTCGACTGGCCCGCGCCCGACGGCCCGGCGCGCGGATCGATCCTGTTCCTGCCCGGTCGCGGCGATGCCTATGAGAAGTACCTGGAAACGCTGGAGCACTGGCGGCGGCAGGGCTGGCAGGTGGGCGCGGCGGACTGGCGCGGGCAGGCGGGATCGGGCCGGCTGGGGACCGATGCGGTTACCGGGCACATAGGGGATTTCGGCCAGTGGGTGGACGACCTGGCCGCCTTGTGGCGCGACTGGACCCAACGCCAGCCCGGCCCGCACGTGCTGGCGGCCCATTCGATGGGCGGGCAGGTGGTGCTGCGCGCAGCGGTGGACCATGCGCTGCATCCGCCGCCGGACGCGCTGGTGCTGTCCACTCCCATGCTGGGCACCCACCCGGAATGGTTGCCCGATGCGGTCCAGCAGGCGGCGGCCCACGTCATGTGCCTGCTGGGCGATCCGCGCCGCCCGGCGTGGAAGTGGAGCGAAAAGCCCGGCGAACTGCCGCCCGGCCGCCAGGCGCTGCTGACGCATGACGAGGCCCGCTATGCCGATGAGGGCTGGTGGCGGCAGGCGCGCCCCGAACTGGTGATGGGGCCGGGTAGCTGGGGCTGGGTGGAGGCGGCGGCCCGGTCGATGCGCCACACCGCGCGGGCAGACCTGCTGGCCGGGGTCACCAGCCCTGTGTTCCTGCTGGCCACCAGCGGCGACCGGCTGGTGTCGCTCAAGGCCAACCGCCGCGCCGCGCGCCACCTGCCACGGGTCACCTACCTGGAAATGGGCGACGAGGCGCGGCACGAAATCCTGCGCGAGGTGGATGCGGTGCGCAACCGCGCCCTGACGGCGATAGATGCCTTTCTGGATCGCTTCTGTCCGCCTAAGTCGCCGGGGTGAGCGAACGATTCGACATTGCCGTGATCGGGGCCGGGATCGCCGGGGCCTCGATCGCCGCCGAACTGGCCCCGCACGCCCGCGTGCTGCTGGCCGAGGGCGAGGATACGCCGGGCTATCACACCACCGGCCGTTCCGCCGCCTTCTGGGAGGAATGCTATGGCGGGCCCGGCGTGGTGCCGCTGACCCTGCCATCGGGCCAGTGGCTGCGCGATCACGGCTTCCTGGTCCCGCGCGGTGCACTCTACGTGGCCGAGGAAAAGGACTTGGCCGCGCTCGACCGGTTCGAGCAGACCTTCGCGGGCACCGGGGTGACCATCGAACGCATCGGCCGCCAGCGGCTGGAAATGCTGGTCCCCGGCATCCGGCCCGCCTGGGTGGGCGCGATTACCGAGCCCAACTGCGCCGATATCGACGTGGCGGGCCTGCACCAGCACTACCTGGCGCAAGGCCGGCAGGCGGGGGTGGACCTGCGGGTGCGCCATCGCCTGGTGGCGGCAGAGCGCGAAGGCGATGGCTGGCGGCTGGCCTTTGCCGGTGGCGGGACCTTGCGGGCCGCCACGCTGGTCAACGCCGCCGGGGCCTGGGCCGACGAGCTGGCCATGCTGGCGGGCGCGAAAGCGTTGGGCATCACCCCCTATCGCCGCACCGTGGCGCAACTGCGCGTCGATCCCGCCCCGCCGGCAGACCTGCCGCTGGTGCTCGGGATTGACGGCAGCTTCTATTTCAAGCCCGAGAACGGCCGCCTGTGGCTCTCCCCGCACGACGAGACACCCAGCGTGCCCTGTGATGCCGCGCCCGAGGAACTGGACGTGGCGCTGGCCATCGACCGCTTCGAACAGGTGGTGGACTGGCGCGTGGCTGCGCTGGAGCACAAGTGGGCGGGCCTGCGCAGCTTCGCGCCCGACCGGCTGCCGGTATATGGCTGGGATGGCGGCGTGCCGGGCCTGTTCTGGTTTGCCGGGCAGGGCGGCTTCGGCATCCAGACCGCACCTGCCGCGGCGCGTCTGGCCGCGCAGCTCCTGCTGGGCCAGCGGCCCGATGCGATGACCGCGGGGATCGATCCGGCGGTTTACTCGCCGCAGCGGTTTGGCTAGCCTCGCCGCCGGGGCAGGCGACTGGATCACGACTGCCGCAGACAACCGTCGCTCAAAGGGAGGCATCTGATGGCCCACAAGTTCGAAATCTACAAGGACAAGGCGGGCGAGTTCCGCGTTCGCTTCAAGTACAACAGCGAAGTGATGTTCTCGACGGAAGGCTACGCCTCCAAGTCGGGGGCCAAGGACGCCATCGCATCGATCAAGAAGAACGCGCCGGACGCCGAGATCGAAGACAACGCCTGATCGCCTGCCGGCTGGCCGCCTTCAGCTGCGGGCTGCGTCCGCTGCCTGGCTGGCCAGCCGGTCCACCCGTTCGTTCTCCACGTGTCCGTCATGGCCCTTGACCCATTGCCATGACACCTTGTGGCGGGCCACGGCGGCGATCAGGTCATGCCACAGGTCGGCATTCTTGACCGGCTGCTTGCTGGCGTTGACCCAGCCGCGCTTCTTCCACCCGCCGACCCACTTGGTCATCCCGTCGATGACATAGCGGCTGTCGGTGTGGACGGTCACTTCGCACGGCACGATCAGGGCGTTGAGGGCCCTGATCACGGCGGTCATCTCCATCCGGTTGTTGGTCGTCTGCGGTTCCCCGCCCGACATTTCCTTCTCGTGGCGACCCATGCGCAGCAGCACGCCCCAGCCGCCCGGGCCGGGATTGCCCTTGCAGGCGCCATCGGTGAACACGTCAACCTGCTTCATGCCGCAGCGAATACATCCGCCGCATGGGCGCGATAGTGGTCCAGCCGGCGGACGAAGGCCATCGGGTCCTTTTTCGCGACCAGCGCATCGGCGGGGGTATCCAGCCAATCCTGCGCGCGGCTGGAGACAAAGCGCAGGCAGGCCCCTTCCGCCAGCACCGGCAGGGCGGCGCGTTCCTCGGCGTTCAGCGGCCGCACGCTTTCATAACCGGCCAGCAGCGCCTGGCCCACGGCGCTGTTGAACTGCCGGCCATCGGCTGAGAAGCTCCACGCCGCGTGGGTCACCGCCAGGTCATAGGCCCGGGCATCGGTGCAGGCGAAATAGAAGTCGATCAGGGCAGAAACCTGTTTGCCGCGCATCAGCACGTTGTCGGGAAACAGGTCGGAATGGATCACGCCGGTGGGCAGGCCCTGCGGCCAGCGCGCCGCGAGGTCCGCGGCGATGCCGATGGTGCGCGGCAGGTCCGGATCGATACCCGCCAGTGCTCCGGCCCCGCAAGCCGCCAGCACACTGGCGCTGGTGGCGATGCCCAGGTCGTTCGGCCGGCTGCCGGCAAAGTCCGTGGCCGCTAGGTGCATCTGCGCCAGCGCCGCACCCACGGCGCGGGCCTGGGCGGGGGTGGGATCACCCACCGAAACACCCGGCAGGAACTCGATCAGGGCCACGCACTTCTGGCCGATCGTGCGGTAGAGCGCGCCCTCGCGGTCATGGATCGTGCGCGGCACCGGGCAGCCGCGCGCCGCCAGGTGATCGAGCAGCGAGAGGAAGAACGGCAGGTCGGCAAGGTCGATCCGCCGCTCGTACATCGTCAGGATATAGCGCGCGCCAAACCCGTCTGCCCCGGTGGTATCGACCAGCCAGTTGGAATTCGACACCCCTTCGGCAATGCCCTTGGCGCTGACCAGGTCGCCCACGTCATAGCAGGCGATCAGCGCGGCCAGCGCTTCGGCGGAAAGCTGGGTATAGACGGCCACGGGCTGGCCTTATTCCACAAGCTGGCGGGGCAGCTTGAAGACCATGTTTTCCACCGTGGTCAGCACTTTCTGCTCGCTCACCGTGCGCCATTGCCCCAGCCGGGCAATCACCTCGCGCACCAGTTCCTCGGGCGCGGAGGCCCCGGCAGTCAGGCCCAGGGTCTCCACCCCGTCCAGCCAGGCGGAATCGATTTCGCTGCCGCGCTGGATCAGCCGGGCGGGGGTGCCGCTCCGCTCTGCCACTTCCACCAGCCGCAGCGAGTTGGACGAGTTCGGCGCACCGATCACCAGCACCAGGTCGGCCTGCGGGGCAATGTCCTTCACTGCCGCCTGGCGATTGCTGGTGGCATAGCAGATGTCCTCGGCCTTGGGGGCCACGATCTGCGGGAAGCGCGCTTCCAGCGCGGCGATGATCTGCGCGGTATCGTCCACCGAAAGCGTGGTCTGCGTCAGGTAGGACAGGGTATCGCCGGGGTCGAAGGGCAGCGTGGCGACATCCTCCACCGTTTCCACCAGCGTCATCTGGCCATCGGGCACCTGGCCGAAGGTTCCGATCACTTCCGGGTGGCCCTTGTGGCCGATGAACAGGATATGCCGCCCGGCCTCCACCTGCCGTTCCGCCTGGCGGTGGACCTTGGAAACCAGCGGGCAAGTGGCATCGACATAGATCATCTGCCGCCGCTCGGCCTCCTCCGGCACGCTCTTGGGCACGCCGTGGGCGGAGAAGACCACCGGCACCCCTTCGGGCACCTCGTCCAGTTCCTCCACGAACACCGCGCCCTTGGCCTTCAGCCCATCCACCACGTAGCGGTTGTGGACGATCTCGTGCCGCACGTAGACCGGCGCGCCATAGCGTTCCAGCGCGCGCTCCACGATCTCGATGGCGCGGTCGACCCCGGCGCAGAAGCCGCGCGGGGCGGCGATCAGCACGGTCAGCGGCGGCAGCGTGGCGGCGGCGAGCGGTTCGGGCGCAATGTCGGGCAAGGGGGCGTTCATATCCGCGCTCCTAGCTGTTGTTCCCCGCCAGCGAAAGGGGTAGGGGCGTTACTCGCGCACGATCGCCAGGCGTAAAAATTCAAGGACCGGGAATGAAATTTCGTTTTGCCATGATTGCCACCCTGGCTGCTGCGACTGCCCTGGCCGGATGCAGGTCCGAAGGCGATATCATTATCCAGGAAGGCGTGGGCATCACTGCGCTGCGCACCACCTGCCCGGCCGTGGGCGTGCCCGATCACACTGGCGACATCACCCTGTTCACCCCCGGCAGCGCGCAGACCGCCGACGCCATCGACGTGACCGCGCTGGTCACCAACGTGCGTGCCACCTGCGATGATTCGGGTGACGAAGTCTATTCGCGCGCCACCTTTGACGTGCAGGGCCTGCGGCGTGACACGCGCGGCGCGCGCACCGTGCAACTGCCCTATTTCGCCACCGTCGTCCGCGGCGGCGATGCCGTGGTGTCCAAGCGGCTGGGCACCGTCACCCTGTCCTTCGCCGATGGCCAGGCCCGCGCGCAGGCCAGCGGCACTGCCGGGGCCGTGATCAACCGGGCCGAGGCCACCCTGCCGCCCGATATCCGCCTGCGCCTTGAACGCACCCGCCGCGCCGGGGACGAGGACGCCGCGATCGACCCGATGAGCACGCCCGAAGTGCGCGCCGCCGTGGCCCGCGCCACGTTCGAACTGCTGATCGGCTTCCAGCTGACCGAAGACCAGCTGGCCTATAACGCCACGCGTTAAGCGGCTGCTTTGCGTTAGCCGCGCAAACCGGCTAACGGCGCGGCCATGTCTGCGAACCTTACCCTCTACGCCGCCTTTGCGGCCAAGATCGATGCCGTGCTGGCGGCGCTGGAAGCCGATGGCGTGCTGCCCGCCGGGATCAGCCGTGCCAACGTGAGCGTGGAGCCGCCGCGCGATCCTTCCCATGGTGACCTGGCCACCAACGCCGCGATGGTGCTGGCCAAGCCCGCCGGCACCAACCCGCGTGCGCTGGCCGATGCGATCGTGGCCAAACTGGCCGCCGATCCGGCAGTGACCAGTGCGGAGATTGCGGGCCCCGGCTTCATCAACCTGCGCCTTGCCCCGCAGGTGTGGCTTGACGAGCTGGCGGCCGTGGCCGCGCTCGCCACCGCATACGGCAAGAGCACGATGGGCCACGGCCGCAGCGTCAACGTGGAATACGTGTCTGCCAATCCCACCGGCCCGATGCACATGGGCCACTGCCGCGGCGCGGTGGTGGGCGATGCCCTGGCCGCCCTGCTGGAGTTTGCCGGGCACAAGGTGATCCGCGAATACTACGTCAACGATGCCGGCAGCCAGGTGGACACGCTGGCCCGTTCGGCGCACCTGCGTTACCGCGAGGCGCTGGGCGAGGAGATCGGCGAAATCCCTGCCGGCATGTATCCGGGCGAATACCTCAAGCCCGTGGGCCAGCGGCTGGCGGACAAGTTCGGCTCGCAATACGTCGGCCAGCCGGAAGAAGCCTGGCTGGCGCTGTTCAAGGCCGAGGCCGTGGCCGCCATGATGGACCAGATCCGCGCCGACCTGGCCATGCTGGGGATCAAGCACGACGTGTTCTCCTCCGAGGCCGAGCTGCAGGCCGCCGGCAAGCCCGAGCAGGCCGAAGCTTGGCTGCGCGGCAAGGACCTGGTCTATGACGGCGTGTTGGAACAGCCCAAGGGCAAGGTACTGGACGATTGGGAGCCGGTGGCCCTGCCGCTGTTCCGCTCCACCAGGTTCGGCGACGACCAGGACCGCCCGATCCGCAAGAGCGACGGCAAGTGGACCTATTTCGGCGCGGACCTGGCCTATCACATGCAGAAGGCCGAGGGCGCGGATGAGCTGATCGACATCTGGGGCGCGGACCATGCCGGCACGGTCAAGCGCATCAAGGCCGCCGTGGCGGCGCTGGCGGTGGGCGAAAACAAGACCATCCCGTTCGACGTCAAGCTGGTGCAGATGGTGCAACTGCTGCGCAACGGCGAACCGGCCAAGATGTCGAAGCGCAGCGGCAACTTCGTGACCATTGCCGACATGGTGGACGAAGTGGGCAAGGACGTTGTCCGCTTCACCATGCTGGCGAGGAAGCCCGACGCGCAGATGGATTTCGACTTCGCCAAGGTGGTGGAGACGAGCAAGGACAATCCCGTGTTCTACGTGCAGTATGCCCATGCGCGCATCTGCTCGATCCTGCGCAAGGCTGCCGCCGAGGGCTTTGCGCCCGCCGCCGATCGTCTCGACCGGCTGGGTGATGAGGACCTGGCCCTGATCAAGCAGGCCGCCCAGTTCCCGCGCGAGGTGGAGGCCGCCGCCCGCGCGCGCGAGCCGCACCGCATCGCCTTCTATCTCTATGATCTGGCGGCGGCGTTCCACGCCTTCTGGAACCTGGGGAACGACAATCCCGCCCTGCGGGTCATTGTGGCACAGGATGTCGAACTGAGCGCGGCGAGGCTTTATCTCGTGGCGCAAATCGGGCAGGTCATCCGCAACGGCCTGGGCATACTGGGCGTGGAAGCGGTCGAGGAACTGTAAGGCATGGCATTTCCCGGGGGCAATGACGGCGACGAACCGCTTGATACGGCGGCGCAGTTCACGCTGACCGGCGATGACGATGTGCTGCCGTGGCTGGCCAATGATGACGAGGACGAGGAAGACCAGCGCGGCGGCAGCGACTACCGCATCCTGATCTTCGCCGTGGTGGCGCTACTGGCGCTGGGCGGCATCCTGTGGGCGGCCAAGGCGTTCTTCGACAGCGCCGGCAACGGCCCGGTGCAGGCCGACGGCAGCACGCTGGAAGCGCCCGACGGCCCCTACAAGGAACGCCCGGACGATCCCGGCGGCCAGGACGTGGCCGGCACCGGCGATCTCAGTTACGAGGTGGGCGAGGGCGTCAACCGCGAGGGCCACCTGGCTCCCGGTGAGGACGAGGTGGTCCCCTCGGTCGATCTGGACCAGGCCGCAGCCCGCCCTGCCACCGGCGCAAGTCTAGCCCCCGCCGCCAGCCCCGCAGCCAGTGGCGGCGTGGGCGTGCAGGTGGGCGCATTCCAGACCCGCGAGAGCGCGGAGACCGGCTGGACCACGCTCACGGCGCGCTACGAGGTGCTGCAATCGGTCCGCCACCGGGTGGTGGAGGCCACCGTGGATGGCGGGCGGGTCTATCGCTTGCAGGCCGTGGCTGCCGATGGTGCCGCTGCCGATGCACTGTGCCGCGCCATCCGCAACTCCGGCGGTGATTGCCAGGTGAAGCGGTAGGGCGCGCTGGCGCGGGGGAAAACCGCGCCGCCCGCCCCATCGCTCGCTTGAAGCGCGGGGCCAATCCTGCGAGCGTGCACGGCATGACTCCCGCGATCTTCGGCCTTTCCGGACTGGTCCTGACCGACGCCGAGCGCGGCTTCTTCCGCGAGGTGGACCCGGCTGGCTACATCCTGTTTGGCCGCAACATCGACAGCCCCGCACAGGTGCGCGCACTGACCGATGCGTTGCGGGCGATCCACGGGCGGGACCACCTGCTGGTCACCATCGACCAGGAAGGCGGCCGCGTGCAGCGGATGAAGGATCCCGTGTGGCCGTATTATCCCCCCGGCGGCGCGTTCGACCGGCTGTATGACACGGCCCCCGCCAGCGCGATCGAGGCCGCTCGCGCCAGCGCGCAGGCCATGGGCATGGACCTGGCCCAGGCCGGTATCGCCATGACCCACGCCCCTGTGCTCGACGTGCGCCAGCCCGGCGCGCATGACGTGATCGGCGACCGGGCGCTGGGCAGCGAGCCGAAGCGGGTGGCCGCCCTGGGCCGTGCGGTGCTGGATGGCCTCGCCCGCGCGGGCGTGGCCGGCACGATCAAGCACATGCCCGGCCACGGGCGCAGCATGGTCGATACGCACAAGGAACTGCCCACCGTCACCGCCACGGCAGAGGAACTGGAGTGGGACCTGGTCCCGTTCCGCCAGCTTGCCGCACAGGCCCCATCGGGCATGACCGGGCATCTGGTGTTCACCGCCTGGGACAAGGCCAATCCGGCCACCCTGTCGCCTATCGTGATCGAACAGGTGATCCGCGGCAGCATCGGCTTTGACGGGCTGCTGTTCACCGACGATCTCGACATGGAGGCGCTGACCGGCACCGTGCCCGAGCGCGCCGCGCGGGCGATTGCCGCCGGCTGCGACCTGGCCTTGAACTGCTGGGCTAAGATGGATGATATGGTCGGCATCGCGAAGGTGCTGCCCGCGCTGCCGCCCAAGGGGCATGAACGGCTGGAGCGGGCGCTGCGGGTGGACCGCTCCAAGTCAGCGGGCGAATCGCAGGCCGGGCTGCTCGCCAGGCGTGACGCGCTGCTGGCGCTGGCGGAGCCCGCATGAGCGACGACGGCCTGATGCTCGGCACCGCGCCCGATGCTGCCGGGGAGTGGGACGGCCCCGCCGCTGCCCCCACCGGCGAAGGCGCGCTTTATCTTGAACTCGATGGCTGGGAAGGCCCGCTTGACCTGCTGCTGGACCTGGCCCGGCGGCAGAAGGTGGACCTGAAGGCCATCTCCATCCTGGCGCTGGTGGACCAATACATCGCCTATATCGAGCGGGCCGAGGCGCTGAAGCTGGAGATTGCCGCCGACTACCTGGTGATGGCCGCCTGGCTGGCCTACCTGAAAAGCGCCATGCTGCTCCCCAAGGACGAGCAGGAGGACCCTTCGCCCGAGGAGCTGGCGCTGCGGCTGCAACTGCGGCTGGAGCGGCTGGGCGCGATGCGCGATGCCGCCGCCCGGCTGATGGCGCGCGACCGGCTGGGGCGCGATGTCTTCCCCCGCGGCGCGCCCGAAGGCATCCGCGTGATCCGCAAGAGCAGGTGGGACTGCGACTATTTCGCGCTGGTGCAGGCCTATGGTACGATCCAGCGGCGCAACGAGCCGGTGGTCCACATGGTCCGCGAACGCCCGGTGATGACGCTGGACAGCGCCATCGAGCGCGTCTCCTCCATGCTGGGGGTTACACTCAACTGGCTGGAACTGCGGGATTTCCTGCCCCGTCACAGCGACCCGCGCCTGCGCAAGTCGGCGCTTGCCTCCAGCTTCGTGGCGGCCCTTGAACTGGCCCGGCTGGGCAAGGCGGAACTGCGGCAGGAGGACGTGTTCGGCCCCCTGCACCTCAGGAGGGTGGCATGAGCGACGACCTGACCCGCGCAGTGGAAGCGCTGCTGTTTGCCGCCGAGGAGCCGATGAGCGCCGAGGAGATTGCCGCCCACCTTGAAGGGGCCGATGTGCGCGCGGCGCTGGACGAGTTGCAGGCCCTTTATCGCCCGCGCGGCGTGGTGCTGGTGGAGCGCGGCAAGCGCTGGCAGTTCCAGACCGCGCCGGACCTCGCGCATCTGCTGCGGCGCGAGCGCGAGCAGGCCCGCCGCCTGTCCCGCGCGGCCACTGAAGTGCTGGCGATCATCGCCTATCACGAGCCGGTCAGCCGGGCGGAAATCGAATCGATTCGCGGCGTGCAGACCAGCGCCGGTACGCTGGACGTGCTGATGGAGGCGGGCTGGGTGCGCCCCGCCGGACGGCGCGAGGTGCCCGGCCGCCCGGTGATCTATGCCACCACACCTGATTTCCTCAGCCATTTCGGCCTCACCAGCCGCCGTGACCTACCGGGAATCGACGAACTGAAGGCGGCGGGCCTGCTCGACAAGGTGGACGATGCCTTCGAGGCCGCTTTTGCCCGCGACGATCCCACTGAAAGTGCGGAAGAGGTGGCAAGCGACGGGGAAAGGCCCTAGATAGGGTTGACGGCTGCTGGGGGCAGGCCCCCCGCGCAACGCTTTCGGAGATGAATGATGGGTAGTTTTTCGCTCTGGCACTGGATCATCGTGCTGGTCGTCATCCTGGTGCTGTTCGGCCGTGGCCGCGTGGCCGATGTGATGGGTGAGTTCGGTAAGGGCATCAAGAGCTTCAAGTCCGGCATGAACGAGGACGAGAACAAGCCCGCCACCCCGGCTCCGCCGCCGCAGCAGATCACCGCCGAACCCGTGACGCCCGCGCCCGCCGCCAGCGAAACCAAGAACACCACCTCCGGCCAGTAAGGGCCGGTAACGTAAAGGAAAGCTGGTGTTCGACATCGGCGCATCCGAATTGCTGATGATCGCCGTCGTGGCGATCGTGGTGATCGGCCCCAAGGACATGCCCGCCGCCCTGCGCACCGCAGGCCGCTGGATCGCGAAAGCGCGCAAAATGTCCTCGCACTTCCGCACCGGGCTTGATGCCATGATCCGCGAGGCGGAGATGGAAGACCTGGAGAAGAAGTGGAAGGAACAGAACGCCAAGATCATGGCGCTCTATCCCGAAGGCGGTCCTGCGGGTACCGAGCAGACCGGCGCCTACCCCGCCGCGCCGGCACCGACCGCTGCTGCCGCGCCAGCCGCTGCACCGGCCCCCACACCTGCCATCACCGCACCCGCTGCTGCTGACGCGCCGAAACAGGACGGCTGAGCGTCATGGTGCTGAAACTGAAAGACCTCGACGAATCGCAGGCCCCGCTGCTCGATCACCTGATCGAACTGCGCGGGCGGCTGATGAAGTGCGTGTTGGCCCTGGCAGTCACCTTTGCCATCAGCTTCTATTTCGTGGACGATATCTTCGGCTTCCTGATCCGCCCGCTGACCGATGCCTTCCCGCCGGGCGAGGGGCGGCTGATCTACACCCGCCTGTACGAAGCCTTCTTCGTGGATATCAAGGTGGCGCTGTTCTCCGCCTTCTTCCTCAGCTTTCCGATCATTTCCAACCAGTTGTGGGCCTTTGTTGCCCCTGGCCTGTACGCGCGGGAGAAGAAGGCCTTCCTGCCGTTCCTGATCGCCACGCCGGTGCTGTTCACCGCCGGGGCGGCGCTGGCCTATTACATGGTCATGCCCACGGCGTTCCACTTTTTCCTGGGCTTCCAGGGGAGCCGCGGCGGCCTGAGCGTTGAGGCGCTGCCGGGCACGGCGGACTACCTGACGCTGGTGATGCAGTTCATCCTGGCCTTCGGCATCAGCTTCCTGCTGCCGGTGCTGCTGCTGCTGCTGAACCGCGCCGGCATCGTCAGCCGGGCACAACTGGCAGGGGCGCGCCGCTATGTGATCGTGGCAATCTTCATCGTGGCGGCCGTGGCCACGCCGCCCGACGTGGTCAGCCAGTTGATGCTGGCGATCCCGCTGATCCTGCTGTTCGAAGGCTCGATGCTGGTGATGCGCTTTACGGAAGGGCGCGATGCAAAGGAACAGGCAGCGGAAGAGTCAGGAACGGCGGTGGCGGTGATGGAAAAGCCTGCCGAATAACGGCTATTCCGCTTCGCCTTCGGGCCGCTGCGCCGGCCTCTCGTTATCCCACACCCGCACCCCACCGATGAAGGTCTGCCGCACGCGCATGGTGCGCAGGTCTGCCGCGCTGGCAGTCAGCGGGTCGCCGTCGAGCACCACGAAATCGGCCCGCTCGCCCACGGCCAGGGTGCCGAAGCGCCCTTCCGCGAAACCCGCATAGGCGCCGCCTGCGGTATAGGCCGCCAGTGCTGCCTCGCGGCTGATCGCTTCCTGCGGTTGCCAGCCGCCTTGCGGCTCGCCGTCTGACCCTGTGCGGCTGATCGCTGCGGCAATCCCAGCCAGCGGATCGGCCACTTCCACGGGCGCATCCGAGCCAAAAGCCAGCGGTGCGCCGGCGGCCATTATGCTGCGCCAGGCATAGGCCCCGGCCAGCCGGTCAGGCCCCAGCCGTGCCTCGGCCATCAGCCGGTCGCTGGACTGGTGGATGGGCTGCATAGAGGCAATGGTGCCGTGGCGGGCAAACAGCGGCACATCGGCGGGATCGACTACCTGCGCGTGTTCGATCCGCCAGCGCCGGTCACCCGTGAAGTCCATCGCCAGCTGGTCTATAGCATCCAGCGCATCGGCATTGGCGGCATCGCCGATGGCGTGGATCGCCACTTGGAACCCGTCCATCGCAGCGCGGACCATGGAATTCCTGAGCTGCGTGCCATCCAGCACCGGCAGGCCGCGATTGCCACGATCATCGGTATAGTCGGCTTTAAGCAGCGCCCCGCGCGATCCCAGCGCGCCATCCAGCCACAGCTTCACGCCGTTGAGGCGCAGCCGGTCGTTATACAGCCAGGAGGTGGGGCCAGTGCCGCCGATCAGCAGTATGGCGGGCACGCCGTCGGCATAGGCCATGATGCGCAGGCGTAGCGCGCCCGCGTCTCCGGCACGGCGGAAGGTCATCCAGTCTTCCACGCTGGTGCCCATGTCGGCGACGGCGGTGACCCCGTGGCGCAGGAATTCCTCCTCGGCCTCCCACAGCGCTACATTGCGATCACTGGCGCGGGGCGGGGGAACCCTGTCAGTGACCAGCGCCATCGCGTTGTCCACCAGCACCCCGGCGGGCGCGCGCGAGCCGGCCCCCGTACCACCGACGCGCACGATGCGGCCTCCGGCAGGATCGGGTGTCTGTGCGGTGATGTTGGCGGCGGCCAGCGCCGCGCTGCTGGCCCAGACCGCATGCCCGTCGGCCCGTTCGAGCACGATCGGGCGGCCACCGGACACGGTGTCAAGCTCGGCGGCGGTGGGCAGGCGGCCAAGGCCCCAGGTCACCTCGTTCCAGCCGCGCCCCACCAGCCAGGGGTTGTTGGGGTTGGCGGCGGCATAGGCGGCCACCAGCGCCAGCGCCTCGTCCAGACTGCGAGTTTCGCTGAGGTCCAGCGTCAGCTTGGAAAGGCCAAGTGCCATCACGTGGGCGTGGCTGTCGATGAAGCCGGGGACTACCGTGGCCCCGTTCAGGTCCTCGTAGAAATCGATCTCGCCCCGGGGCCGGTCGCCGAAGTCGAGCAGTTGCACCACCCGGCCTTCTTCATCCACCACCATGCCGGAGAAGCGGTCCACCCGCCCCTGCCGGTCGATCGACATGCCGCGCAGGTTGTCGAAATGGGTCTCGGCCAGCGCCGGGCCGGTGAGGAGCAGGGCAACCGATGCCAGCAGGCCGCGTTTCATCCGGCCACCCTGGGAATATGGCGCACCAGGGCAGAGGTATCCTGCCGCCCGCCGCCCATGGCCTGCACTGTTTCGTAAAATCCGTCCACCAGCGCGGCAACGGGCATGGCAAGGCCGTGTTCCCCGGCTTCGGCCAGGGCAATCGCCAGGTCCTTCCTCATCCAGTCGATGGCGAAGCCGAAGTCGAACTCGTCGCGCGCCATCGTGGTCCAGCGATTGTCCATCTGCCAGCTTTGCGCCGCGCCGCCGCCGATGGCTTCCAGCACCTTGCCGGTATCAAGGCCGCTCGCCTGCGCCAGCCGCAGCCCTTCGCTGAGGCCCGCCAGGGTTCCGGCGATGCACACCTGGTTGACCGCCTTCGCGCCCTGGCCTGCGCCCGCCGGACCGAGATGAACGATCCGCGCGGCATAGGCCTGCATCACCGGCAGGGCCGCCGCCACGGCTGCTTCAGTCCCGCCGCACATCACCGCCAACTTGCCGTTCTCGGCACCCGCCTGGCCGCCGGAGACGGGGGCATCGACCGCCAGCACGCCGTGTGCTTCCGCTTCAACGGCAATGCGCCGGGCCATGGCCGGGCTGATCGTGGTGTGATCGACCAGCAGGGTGCCCGGCGCCATCAGCGCCAGCGCACCCCGATCGCCCAGCAGCACGCCGGCCACGTCCTGATCGTTACCAAGGCAGCTCAGCACCATGTCGGCCCCGCGCACCGCAACTGCCATGCTTTCGACCATCCGCAGGTGCAGCCCTTCGCCGGCAAAGCGGTCCAGCCATGCCTGCCCCCGTTCCGGAGAGCGGTTCCAGCTGGTTACGCGATGGCCGGCGCGGGCCAGGTGCGCGGCCATCGGCCCGCCCATCACGCCCAGGCCCAGGAAGGCGATGGTCTTGCAGTCGGTCATGCCCCGCCTCCTGCCCGTTCCCCTGCGGCTTGGCAATGTGCGCCATTGTGCGCTAGGCGGCATGGCATGACCGAGACGCTGACCAAACCGCTCACCCTGACCCTGGCCGACGTGCAGGCTGCGGCGGGGCGAATTGCCGGCGCGGTGGTCCGCACCCCCACGATGCGCAGCGAAACGCTGAGCCGCATCACCGGGGCCGAGGTGTACCTGAAGTTCGAGAACCACCAGTTCACCGCCGCCTACAAGGAGCGCGGCGCGCTTAACGCCCTGCTGCACCTGACGCCGGAACAGCGCGCCAAGGGCGTGATCGCGGCCAGCGCGGGCAACCATTCGCAGGGCCTCAGCTATCACGGCACCCGGCTGGGCGTGCCGGTGACCATCGTCATGCCCAAGACCACGCCCACGGTGAAAATCATGCAGACCGAGGCGGTCGGCGGCAAGGTGATCCTGGAAGGCGAGAGCTTCGACGAGGCCTATGCCTATGCCCGCAGCATGGAGGCGCAACTGGGCCTGACGCTGGTGCCCCCGTTCGATGATCCGCTGGTGGCGGCCGGGCAGGGCACCGTGGCGCTGGAGATGCTGGAGGACGAGCCCGATCTCGACATCCTGATGGTTCCCGTCGGCGGCGGCGGGCTGATCTCCGGCGTGGCCGTCGCGGCCAAGGGGCTGAAGCCCGCGATCAAGATCATCGGCGTGCAGACGGCCGAGTTCCCCGCTTTCTACACCCTGATGACGGGCAAGAAGGTGGACTCGCGCCAGGTAACCCTGGCCGAGGGCATCGCGGTGAAGGAACCGGGCATGTTCACCCGCGGCGTGGTGCTGGACGTGGTCGACGAGATCCGCATCGTGTCCGAAAACTTCATCGAGGAAGCGATCTCGTTGCTGCTCGATATCGAAAAGACCGTGGTCGAAGGGGCCGGCGCAGTGGGGCTGGCGGCCCTGCTGCCCACCAACGATGGCACCCGCAAGCGGACCGAGTTCAAGGGCAAGAAAGTCGGCATCATCCTGACCGGCGGCAACATCGACCAGCGCTTCCTGGCCAACGTGATCCTGCGCAACCTGGTCCGTTCGGGCCGGATCGGCCGTGTCAGCGTGCTGCTGGACGACCGCGCGGGGGCCTTGAGCCGGATCGCGCAGATTTTCACCGATCACAACGCCAACATCATCGAGGTGACGCACCAGCGCATTTTCGGCAACCTGTCGGCCAAGAGCACGCAGACCGACATCGAGTTCGAGGTGCGCGACCGCGCGGCCCGCGACCGGCTGTTCGAGGCGCTGGAGCGGGCGGGCTACAAGTTCGACGTGATCACCCTGCAGGGCAACAAGGGCCAGCGCTTCACCCGCAGCAACGGCGACTAGGGACTGCCAAGCGCTAATCCGGCCAATCGCTAATTCCGCTTGCCGCATCTGCCCCGTTTCGGGGCGGGCAGGCCGCGCTTTTCCCCTGCCTTGTGCAAAATAATCCTGACCTTGCGACAAATCGTGGTTAAGATTGTTTCAATGGACGAATCCGCAAGGCATACCTGCGGATGTCCACATACGGATCAACCCCTAGACGAAGGATCGAGGACAGGTGACGGCACCCGTACGATTCCCCCGCTTCTTCGTGACCGCGCCCGCGCCGTGCCCCTATCTGCCGGGCAAGACGGAGCGGAAGGTCTTTACCGAGCTGAAGGGCCCGCACGCGGACCAACTGCACGATGCCCTCAGCCGCATCGGCTTCCGCCGCAGCCAGACGGTGGCCTATCGCCCCTCGTGCATCGATTGCCGCGCCTGCGTGTCCGTCCGCGTGGTGGCGGGGGAGTTTGCGCCCTCCACCAGCCAGCGCCGGACCATGCGCGCCCACGCCGGCCTGATCGTCAGCGAATGCCGCCCCTGGGCCACGGGGGAACAATTTGCCCTGCTGCAGAAATATCTCGCCAGGCGCCACCCCGGCGGGGGCATGGCCGCCATGGACGAAGTCGATTTTGCCGACATGGTGGAACACACTTCGGTTTCCAGCTTTGTTGTTGAATATCGGGAACCTGATGCCGATGGCAGGCCCGGGCGGCTGGTCGCTGCCTGCCTGACCGACCGGCAGTCTGACGGGCTTTCGATGATCTACAGCTTTTACGACCCTGACTACGGCCAGGATCAGGGGGCACGGGGTGGACTTGGCAGTTTCGTTATCCTGGATCACATCCGCCAGGCTGTCGCCGCAGGGCTGCCCTTTGTTTACCTGGGTTACTGGGTCGCCGGTTCGCCGCGCATGCAGTACAAGGTCCGCTATCGCCCGCTCGAACAGCTCGGCCCCGATGGCTGGAGCCGTATGAGCAATGAGGAGCAGGCCGCCCATATTGCCCAGGTCACTGCAAGCGCGGTGGCGCGGCCCGGTGCCGACGGCCTTTCCAAGGACGGTACGCCTGGCGGGCAGGACCAGTACAAGTTCGCCTGACCGCTCGTTGCGTTTCTCCCATCCAGCCCGGAAAGTCGCGCTCTGCCTGTCGCTGGTGCTGGCGCTGCACGCCCCGCTGGCGGCGCAGGACCTTGATTCCTCGGACGAGCTGGAAGCCCTGATCCCCGATAGCGCGGTGACAGACCCCGATGCCTGGGCCGCCCAGGGAGCCGGCGAGGATCTGGCGGATACCGAGGAGGAAGCAGAAGCGCTCGACGCCGCGGCCGAGGCCGAGTTCCAGGCGCTGGAGCAATCGCTTGAGCGCGGCGAGGACGGTGCCCTGGCGCTGGACGATCCCGCCGGGCTGGACCTGCCGGCCGTTGCCGAAGTGGAGCCGGAGGATCCGGTGGAGTTCGTCACCTTCGACGATGTGATCCGCCCGATTCCGCCCGGCAGCGAGGTGCGCCTGTCCGACGAGCTAGTGTTGGTCTTCCCCACGGAGAACGCGCTGTTCCCGGTGCGTGACGAGTTCATCGACCGGTTCCGCAAGCTCTCGTCCGTGGCCGATCTTGACGATGACGGCAGCCAGGCCCTGCTGGCCGCGCAAGCCCGCGCCGACGAGGAGCTGCTGCAGCGGATGCTGCGCGTCTATGGCTATTTCGATGCCCAGGTGATCCGCTCGGTCACGCTGCCCGAAGCAGGGGAAAGCGCCGATCCCACCCGCGCCGTGGCCCGGTTCGACGTGATCCCGGGCCCGCGCTACACCGTGGGCAACGTGGACATGGGCCGCGTGGACGAGGCGATCGGGGAAGATCCCGCGGCCCTGCGCGCAGCCTACAAGGTCAAGCCGGGTGACCTGCTTTCCATCGATGCCATCGCCGATGGCCGTTACCTGGTGGACATCGAGCTGGGCGAGCGCGGCTATCCCTTCGCCACCATCGACGAGCCCAGCTTGCTGGTCGACCACGCCCGCGAGGCAGGCGATGTGACCCTGCCAGTGACGCCGGGCGGGCGCTTTGTCTTCGGCACGGTCACCAGCAACGACGAGGGTTTCCTGTCCGGCCACCACCTGGCCGATATTGCCCGCTTCCAGCCGGGCGACCTCTACCAGCGCAGTCTGGACATGGACCTGCGCCGCGCCATCCTGGCCACCGGGCTGGTGGGCACGGTTGAACTGACCCCGGTCGTGGTGGCCGAGCCGCAAGGCGACCAGCCGGGCACGGTGGACATGGCCGTGGCGCTCACCCGCGCGCCGGTGCGCACTGTGCAGGGCTCGCTCGGCTATGGCAGCCAGGAGGGCTTCCGCGCGGCGGCAAGCTGGGAGCACCGCAACCTGTTCCCGCCCGAGGGCATGCTGCGCGTGCGCGGGGTGGCGGGCACGCAGGAGCAGTTGGCCGGCGCCACCGTGCGGTTCAACAATTTCCGGGGCCGCGACCGGGTGCTGACCCTTGATGCCTATGCCAGCAACATGGACAACGATGCCTTCGATGCCGAGACGGCCAGCCTGATCGCTACCTACGAACAGCTCAGCACCCTGCTGTTCCAGCGCGAGATTTCCTATGGCACCGGGCTGGAGCTGGTGGTGACCAACGAGCGCGACAACCGCACGCGCATCGCCCCGGGCAATGCCCCCCGCGAAACCTACCTGATCGCCGCGCTGCCCAGCTATGCCCAGTGGGACACCAGCGACGACCTGCTGGACCCCACCGAAGGCTTCCGCCTGCGCGCGGCGCTGTCGCCCGAATACTCGCGGTTTGACGATACCAATTCGTTCTACCTCAAGAGCCAGTTCGACCTGTCCTACTACCTGGCCATGGGCGAGGACGTGGTACTGGCCGCGCGCGGGCGGCTGGGGGCAATCTACGGTGCGGACTTGGCCAGCATCGCGCCTTCGCGCCGGTTCTATGCCGGCGGCGGCGGATCGGTGCGCGGCTATGGCTATCGCGCCATCGGCCCGCGCGATGAACTGGGTGAGCCCAATGGCGGCCGCTCGCTGGTGGAACTCTCGGTCGAGGCGCGGGTACGCACCGGGCTGTTCGACAATTCCCTGTCGGTTGTACCGTTCTTCGACATTGGCAGCGTGGCGCGCAGCTCCACGCCCGATTTACAGGCGCTGCGCATGGGGGCGGGCGTGGGCGTGCGCTATCACACCGGCTTCGGCCCAATCCGGCTTGACGTTGGCGTGCCGCTGAACCGCCAGCCGGGCGACGCGCCGGTGGCGGTTTACGTGGCGCTGGGCCAGGCATTCTGATGGCGGACGAGACGCTCCCCCCCACCGAACCGGCAGCCGAGGGGCCCCCGCAGCCGCGCAGGGCCGGCCCTGCGCGGCTGGCGCTGCGCTGGCTGGGGCGGCTGGTCTTCCTGCTGGTGGCGGTCATCCTGGGCTTTGTCGCCTTCCTCCACACTCCGCCGGGGCGGCAGATGCTGGTGGACCAGATCACCGCCTATGCTCCCGCGTCGGGCTTGCAGGTGGAAGTTGGGGACATCGAGGGCTCGATCCTGTGGAGCGCCACGCTGAAAGACGTGAAGCTGCGCGATGCCGATGGCGTCCTGTTTGCCGAAGTTCCCCGCGTGGAACTGGGCTGGCGGCCGTGGAAGTGGTTCATCTGGGGGCTGGACGTGCGCCACCTGGTGTTGTCCGGCGGATCGCTGCACAAGATCCCGCGCTTCGTGCCGGGCGATCCCGAGGCGCCGATCCTGCCCGATTTTCCCATCCGCATCAGCCGGCTGGTGGTGGAGGATATGCAGGTCGATCCCGGCCTGCTGGATGATCGCGCCCACACCATCCAGGTGCTGGCGGAAGTGGAAATCCTTGATGGCGAGGCGCACGTGGAAGCGCGCGGTGACGTTGGCGGGATGGACCGGCTGGCCCTGCTGCTCGATGCCGAGCCCGATGCCGACCGGTTCGACCTGGACCTTGACCTGACCGCGCCCGCCGGGGGCCTGTTCGCCACGATGGGTGGGTTCGACCAAGACCTGGTGCTGGATATCGGCGGTCAGGGTGGCTGGTCCAACTGGCAGGGGCGGATGACCGGCCAGCTTGGCGGTGCGCCGCTGGTCAATGCGCAACTGACCGCGCGCGAAGGGCTCTATCGCCTGGCCGGCACGGTGTTTCCGGGCGACCTGGTGGAAGGCGTGGGTGCCCGCGCGCTGGGCCGCGAGGTTGGCGTGGAGGCCGAAGGCACGCTAGCCAGCGGGGTTGTCACCGGCAGCCTCGCCATCGACGGGGCGGGGCTGGACCTCAGCGGCCAGGGCGGGATCGACCTGACCGACAAGGAATGGCACGCACTCCGGCTGGTCGCCGAAGTGCAGGACCCGGAGCTGTTCGGCCCCGGCCTGCAGTTGCGCGATGCGCGGGCGGAGATGTTCCTTGACGGGCCGTTCAACGCGCTGCGCGTGCCGCACAGCCTGACCGTGGGCCGCCTGCAGGCGGGTGACGTGGTGCTGGCCAACCTGACGCAGCGCGGTGTGCTCACGTCCGTCAACGGGCAGTTGCGCCTGCCACTGGCCGCCCGTGTCGCCCGCGTCACCAGCGGAAATACCCTGGCGGACGAGCGGCTTGTAGCGGGCACGCTGACCGGCGCGGTGCTGTATGACATGGACAGCGGGGCCATCTCCTCGCGCGAGCTGGACCTGCGCTTCCCCGACCTTACCGCCCGGCTGGCGCTGGCGGGCAACACCTCCACCGGCAGTGTGCGCCTGACCGGGCCGGTCAATGCCCGCGCCTTTGCCCTGGCCGATGTCGGCCTGGTCAGCGGCACGGCGCGGATTGATGCCGCACTGGGCGGCGGGCGGCCGTGGACCCTGCGCGCAGAGCTGGATGGCCAGATTGCGCGCGTGGCCAATGCCACCATCGCCAACCTGGCGGGCGAGACGATCCGCTTTGCCGGTGGCCTGTCGCTGGGGCAGGACCGCCCGGTGCTGGTGCAGGGCATGCGGATCAACGCGGCGAAGCTGCAGGCGCAACTGGACGGGGAATTGCGCGGTGCGGTGACCGAGCTGTCCGGCAGCGGGCGGCAGGCGGATTACGGCGCTTTCACCTTCACCGCCACCTTGTCGGGTGACGGGCCGCGCGCGCGCCTGGTTCTGGCCGATCCCTATCCGCCAGCGGGCCTGAAGGACGTGGCACTGGAGATCGAGCCGGAAGGCGATGGCTTTGCCATTGCTACCCAGGGCCAATCGCTGCTGGGGCCGTTCAATGGCCAGCTTGGCCTGGTCGCGCCCGCGGGCGGGCCGACGCGGATCACCATCGAGCGGCTGGAGGTTGCCGCAACGCAGGTGACCGGCCAGCTTGCCCTGGTTACCGGCGGGGTCAACGGCGCGCTCACCTTTGCCGGTGGCGGGGTGGACGGGCGGGTGAACCTGGCCGTGCGCCCCGAAGGACAGGGTTTCGACAGCGACCTGACCGTGCGCGATGCGCGCTTCGGCGGGTCCACCCCGCTGACCATCGCCAGCGCCGATGTGGACCTATCGGGCTATCTCGCCGGCCCCGCCTCGCGTGCGGAAGGCACCGTGCGGGCGCAGGGCATCGGTTATGGCACGCTTTTCATCGGCCGCTTTGCCGCCAATGCCACGATGGAGGGCGAGCAGGGCCATATCGATGCCGCACTGGCCGGCCGGCGCGGCAGCCGGTTCGAACTGCTGCTCAATGCCGATGCCAGCGCGTCCCGCGTGGCCGTGGCCGCGCGGGGATCGCTGGCGGGCGAGGCGATCACCATGCCGCGCCGCGCCGTGCTGCTGGCGCAGGATGACGGGAGCTGGCTGCTCGAACGCTCGCAGATCAATTACGCCGGCGGGTTGCTGGTGGCCGAAGGGCGCTTTGGCGGCCCGAACCCCGCCACGGCACGGCTGGCGCTGAACGGCATGCCACTGAGCGTACTTGATGCCGTGGGGGCCGACCTGGGGCTGGGGGGGCGCATTTCCGGCATCGTCGACATGGGCGCAGACGCCTCTGGCCTGCCCACGGGCGAGGCGCGGGTGCTGGTGGATGGCCTGACAAGGTCCGGCCTGGTGCTTGCCTCGCGCCCGCTGGACCTGGCCGCCGTGGTGCGGCTCACCCCCGATGCCCTCAGCGCCCGCGCGGTGATGCGCGGCGGGGAAGGGGCAGGGGGCCGCCTCAACGCCAGCGTCACCGGCCTGCCGCAGGCGGGCGCGCTGGGCGAGCGGCTCTATCGGGGCGTGTTGGCGGGCACGTTGACCTATGACGGGCCGGCAGAATCACTGTGGCGGCTGGCGGCAGTCGACCTGATCGACATTTCCGGTCCGCTGCGGGTCAGCGCACGGCTGCGCGGATCGCTGGCCGAACCCAGCCTCACCGGCTCGCTCGCCGGCGATGACCTGCGGGTGCAGAGCCAGCTCACCGGCAGCGACGTGAGCGACGTGACCCTGCGCGGCCGCTTCCGCGACAGCCGCCTGCAACTGGCCAGTTTCGCCGGCACAACGGCCAATGGCGGGCGGGTGAGCGGCAGCGGCTCGCTGGACCTGTCGGGCATCACCCGCCAGCGTGGCCCCGCCATCGACATGCGGCTGGCAGCGACCAATGCCCGCATCCTGCAACTGCCGGGAATGGGGGCCACGGTCACCGGCCCGATCCGCATCGTGTCCGACGGGGTGGGCGGCACCATTGCCGGCCGCCTGCTGGTGCGCCGCGCGGAATGGCTGCTGGGCCAGGCGGAAGAGACGGTGGACCTGCCCGACATCGCCATTACCGAAGTCAACCGCCCGCTCGATACCGCGCCCCCGGCGCGCGTGGCGCGGCCGTGGCGCTACCTGATCGATGCCACCGCGCCGGGGGGAATCGAGGTGGACGGGATGGGGCTGGACAGCGAATGGTCGGGCGCCGTCCGCCTGCGCGGCACCACCGCCGATCCGCGCATCGGCGGCACCGTGCGGATCGTGCCGCGCCAGGGGTTCTATTCCTTCGCCGGCAACCGCTTCGATATCACCCGCGGGGTCATTTCGTTCGACGAGAACGCGCCGATCGATCCGCGCGTGGACATCCTGGCGGAAAGCGACGATTCGGGCCTCAACATCCAGGTCACCGTGCGCGGCCCTGCCAGCCGGGCCGACATTGCCTTTGCATCCACGCCTGCCCTGCCGGAGGAGGAACTGCTTTCGCGCCTGCTGTTCGGCGGCTCCATCACCGAGATTTCCCCCACCGATGCGCTGCAACTGGGCGCGGCGCTCAGCAGCTTGCGCGGTGGCGGCGGCGGGCTTGATACGATCAACCGCCTGCGCACGGCGATCGGGCTGGATCGCCTGCGCATCCTGCCGGCCGACCGGGCGCTGGACCGGGGCACGGCGGTGGCGCTGGGCAAGAACCTTGGCCGCAAGTTCTATGTCGAGATTGTGACCGACGGGCAGGGCTATAACGCCACCGAGCTGGAGTTCCGCGTAACCCGCTGGCTGAGCCTGCTGGCAGCGGTGGATACCGTGGGCCGTGGCCGGGGCGAGGCCGTGGTGAGCTACGATTATTGAGGCATAGGAAAAGGGCGCTGCGGGCCGGGTTCCCGCAGCGCCCCTGCTGTAACCGCAATGCCGGTCAGAGGGTCTTGAGCAGCCCGTCCACTGGCATCACCACGCCGTTGCCACCCTGCCTGCCGGGGCCGCCGATGGTGGCGCTGGCCCCGTCTGCGGCCGACACCGTCACCGTCTCGCCCGATCGGGTGAAGGTCAGCGGGGTCTGCGCCATGGTCTGCATGGTCACCTGGCCATCCTCGCTGGCGTCGATGGCCCTGGTGATGTCGTCCAGCGTCACGAAGCCGGGCAACAGGTGGCCGCGCAGCAGCGCCGCCATCGCCGGATTGTCCGCCGCCGTGGCGCCCTGCTCGGGGTCGAGCGCGCCCATGGCCGTATCGGTGGGGGCCAGCAGCGTATAGCTGGGGGCAGCGTCGAGCACGTCCTCCAGCCCGGTGCGGTCGACCAGTTCCGCTGTGCGCGACAGGGCGGGATCATCATCCAGCAGGTCGCTCACGGTCTCGTCGGCCGATACGTCCAGCACCGTGTCTTCGGCTGCCGGTTCGGTGTCCGTGCAGGCACCCAGCAGCAGCAGGGCGGGGGCGGCCAGCGCCAGGGCCAGCACCCGGCCCCTGGGGTTCAGCCGCGCGCTCATGCCAGCAACTCGATCGCGGTGCGGATGAGCTGCGTGGTCGGGTCCACCTCGTACACGTAGCCGTCGGAATAGCGGTACCAGGCGTCATCGGTGTCATAATACCGGTCGCGGTAATCGTACGGCACGTTGTACACGTCATAGCCGGTCGGCAGGGGCGATCCGACGGTGAACTCGTCCCCCGTCAGCAGGGCGGCGATCGAGGAGATCAGCGAGGTCTGCGGGTCAACCCGGTAGACCACGTTATCTGCATAGCGATAGGACGGTCCCAGCCCGTAATAGTCGGCATAATAGGGGTCGAGCCGGTCATAGCCATACGACTGAGGCCAGGGATTGCCCACCGCCAGCGCGCCGCCCAGCAGGGGGATGAAGCCGCTGATCAGCCCGCCATCGCCCAGGCGCAGCAGGTAGCCATTGTCGTAGCGGTAGTAGCCGCTGTCATAGCGCGGCAGGCCCCACCATCCCAGGTCATAGCGGTCGCGCACCAGCCAATTGGTCTTGCGCGCCTGGCCCGGGGGCTGGCAGCCGTTGTTCTTGGCGGCAAGACCCGGCGGGCAGCCGTCGAGCGCGCCGACGTAGCGGACTGGCGCGCGGTCCGGGCCACGATCATCGCGCACGATGTAGCGCAGCGGCGGTTCGCGCCAGTCCCGGTTGTCCGGGCCGCGGTTGTTGCGGTCGCGGGTCACGGCACGGTTGCCGGGCCCGGCGCGGTCGTAGCCGCGGGCCATGGCGACGGGCGCCCGCTCGTTGCCGCGCTGCTCGCGCATGGCCCCGGGATTGTCGTTGCCGCGATTGGCCGGCGGCCCGTTGTCGCGGGCGGCGGCCTGCCTGGCTTGGCCCTGGTTGCCGCGTTCCTCGTGCTGGGCGGTAGGTGCGCGGTCAGGCCGTTCGGCAGCGGGGCGGCCCCCACCATTGCCGTTGCCGCCGCCATTGCCATTCCCGTTGCCGCCGCCCGGCTGGGCCATCGCGCCCGAGGCGGCGAGGGCTAGCGCGGCCACTCCTGTCAGCATCCATTTCATCGACTGTCTCCTTTGCAGGAGACAACCGGTGGCGGCACCCGGGGTTCCGCCCGCTGCCTGCCTAGCTGCCGGCCTGGTAGAGTTCCGCTTCGGCCGCCCGGCGCCGCACCAGCCCCGGCAGCACCTTGCCCCCGGCGCGCACCCAGCGGGCAAACTCGCGCGCCGCCCCTGCGTGGTCGCCCGCTATATGCCTGCGGGTGAGCGAGGCGCGGGCGACGGCCCCGGTGTTGTAGTGGAAGCTGGTCAGGGCATCGAACTGGGCCTGCGTCGCGGGCGCGCCGGCCAGCACCCGGGATACATCGGCGGCATAGCGCTTGAGGTCCGCCTCAAGCCGGGCATCGCACTGTGCGCCGGTCCAAACGGTGCCCGGGCCGATCCGCGCGCCGGGGGTGGGGGCGAAGCGGTCCGGCCCGGTGGCGCCCCAGCCGATGGTCCACGGCGCGCCGCCGGTGCCGGGATCGGGATAGGCGGCATAGCGCCCGTCCGGCCGCCGCCGCGCGCAGCCTTCGAAACGCTTGATCAGCGCCACACCCACCGGGCTGACGCGAGGTGGGGAACTGGCGGCATCGGGGGCGGCGTAAAGCCGGGCAAGTTCGCGCTCCAGCGCCTGCTGTTCGGCGGCGGCAAGCGGGCGACCGAGCAAGCGGTCGAGCATCTGGGCAAAGGGGTTGGCAGCCATGGGGCATGTCTCCTGCGGGTAAAGCAGCCGCAGGCAAGGCACAGAATGGGGCCTGTAGGAAAGCCCTGTCAGGCTGAAGGGGTATCGCTGGGAATCAGAAAAAGGGCGCCCGGATCGCTCCGGACGCCCTTTTTCGTTGCTACGAGACCTGTGCTTACAGGCTGTAGTACATGTCGAATTCGACCGGGCTGGGAGCCATTTCCCAGCGGTACACTTCCGGCCACTTCAGTTCGATGTAGGCTTCGATCTGGTCCTTGGTGAACACGCCGCCCTTCAGCAGGAAGTCGTGATCGGCTTCCAGCGAGTTCAGGGCTTCACGCAGGCTGCCGCAAACCGTGGGGACCTGGGCCAGTTCTTCCGGCGGCAGGTCGTACAGGTTCTTGTCCATCGCATCGCCCGGGTGGATCTTGTTCTGGATGCCGTCCAGACCAGCCATCAGCAGCGCGGCATAGCACAGGTAGGGGTTGGCCATCGCGTCGGGGAAGCGGAATTCCACGCGCTTGGACTTCTCGCCCGAGCCATAGGGGATGCGGCACGAGGCCGAGCGGTTACGGGCCGAATAGGCCAGCAGCACGGGGGCTTCGAAGCCCGGCACCAGGCGCTTGTAGCTGTTGGTGGTCGGGTTGGTGAAGGCGTTCAGGGCCTTGGCGTGCTTGATGACGCCGCCGATGAAATACAGGCAGTTGGTGGACAGGCCCGCATACTCGTTGCCGGCGAAGGTCGGCTTGCCGTTTTCCCAGATCGAGATGTGGGTGTGCATGCCGCTGCCGTTATCGTCCTTGATCGGCTTGGGCATGAAGGTGGCCGTCTTGCCATAGGCATGGGCGACCTGCTGCACGACATACTTGTAGACCTGCATGCGGTCGGCGGTCTGCGTCAGGGTGCCGAAGGTCAGGCCCAGTTCGTGCTGCGCGGCAGCCACTTCGTGGTGGTGCTTGTCGCACGGCAGGCCCATTTCCAGCATGGTCGAAACCATCTCGGCGCGGATGTCCACGCAGCTGTCCACCGGGGCAACGGGGAAATAGCCACCCTTGGCGCGCGGGCGGTGGGCCAGGTTGCCGGCATCGTATTCCTTGCCGGTGTTGGTCGGCAGCTCGATGTCGTCGATCGCATAGCCCGAGCCGGCGTAGCCGTTCTCGAAGCGCACGTCGTCGAACATGAAGAATTCGGCTTCCGGGCCGACGTAGACGGTGTCACCCACGCCGGTGGTCTTGACATAGGCTTCGGCGCGCTTGGCGGTCGAGCGCGGGTCGCGGGCGTAGAGTTCGCCGGTCGACGGCTCGACGATGTCGCAGCAGATGATCATCATCGGGGTGGCGCTGAACGGATCGATGTACACGGCATCGAGGTCCGGCTTCAGGATCATGTCGCTCTCGTTGATGGCCTTCCAGCCTTCGATCGACGAACCGTCGAACATCAGGCCTTCTTCCAGCTCGTCTTCGCCCAGAACGCCGGCGCACATGGTCAGGTGCTGCCACTTGCCCTTGGGATCGGTGAAACGCAGATCGACCCATTCGATCTCCTCGTCCTTGATGCGCTTCACGATTTTTGCTGCACTCGACATGGTTTATCCTTCCTTGATCAGAATTGGTCGTGTGTTCGGTGGCGGCGGCCGGAAAAATTGCGGCTTCCGGTCGCCCGAAGATTGTCAGATGGCGGCGTCATCCTGCTCGCCGGTGCGGATGCGCAGGGCGGTCTGGATGTCGGACACGAAGATCTTGCCGTCGCCGATGCGGCCGGTCTTGGCGGCGCCGGCAATGGCTTCCACCACGGCATCGGCCTGGGCATCGGGCACGACCACTTCCAGCTTCACCTTGGGCAGGAAGTCGACCACGTATTCGGCCCCGCGATAAAGCTCGGTATGGCCCTTCTGGCGGCCGAAGCCCTTGGCCTCGGTCACGGTGATGCCGGAAACGCCCACTTCGTGCAGCGCGTCCTTCACCTCGTCCAGCTTGAACGGCTTGATGATCGCTTCGATTTTCTTCACGTCGGTCCCGTCACTTGTAGAATGATAGCGGCTGGAAGCCGGTACCATGCCCCTGTGGCCAGAGGCGGATTTCCTGTTCCCGCAACGGGTATCAAGAATCATGCCAATGTCCGGTTTGAGGGACTAGACCAGTGCAGGGCCGCCGGAAAGGGCGGATTCGCAAGAATGGAATCATTTTGGACCTTGGCGGGAAACATTTTGTCCGCCAGTCAAGTAAAAAGTTGCTTAAAAATGCAGCAGGCCTGCCTAAAAAACAGGCAGGTTAGATGGCCAGTCCCTGGTCTTGCGGCAGGCCTGCCATCAGGTTGAGGCTCTGCACGGCCGCCCCGCTGGCCCCCTTGCCCAGGTTGTCGAGCATCGCCAGCAGGCGCGCCTGCGACCCGCCGGCATTGGGCAGTACGTAAAGCTGCATAGTATCGCTGGGGGCCATCGACCGGCGCAGCAGCAGTTCGCCGCTGGCGGGCGCCTCGGCCACACTGACCACCGGGCTGGCCGCGTAGAACTGCGCCAGGCAGTCAAGCAGGGCAGGCGGGCTGGCGGCACCGGGCATGGCGGCCAGGTGCAGAGGAATTTCCACCACCATGCCGCGATGGGCAGGGATCACTGCGGGCGTGAACAGCGGGGGCAGGGTGAGGCCGCACTGGGCCTGCATTTCGGGCACGTGCTTGTGGCCCAGTGCCAGGGCATAGCCGCGCCAGGCAATGTCCTGGTCAGCCTCGAACCGCTCGATCAGCGCCTTGCCGCCGCCCGAATAGCCGCTGACCGCGTTGCAGCTATAGGGCCAGTCAGCCGGCAGCAGGCCGGCGCGAATCAGCGGGGCGAGCAGGGCGATGAAGCCGGTGGAATAGCAGCCGGGGTTGGACACGCGGGCCGCGTTGGCCACTGCCTCCAGCCCGCTGATCTCGGGGAAGCCATAAACCCAGCCGGGCGCCACGCGGTGCGCGGTGGAGGCATCGATGATGCGTACCTTGCTGCCTTCAGCCAGCGATACGGCCTCGCGCGCGGCATCGTCATGCAGGCACAGCACGGCGAAGTCCGCCGCGTGAAGCGCTTCCTGGCGGGCGGCGGGATCCTTGCGGCGGGCATTGTCGAGCACGATCAGCCCGAATTCGCTGCGCCCCGCCAGCCGGTCGGCGATCTCCAGGCCGGTGGTGCCGGCGGCTCCGTCGATGAATACCGAATGCGCCACCGCGTCAGACCACCGCTTCCAGCCGGTCCTTGTGGACATAGCCCACCGGCCCATGCAGCGACAGGCAGCCCCAGGCCCACTGGCCGGTAATGTCGAGCAGTTCGAAGCTGTCGCCTTCCAGCAGCACGCACAGCTCCTCCGCATCCTCGCGCGGGGCGGCCAGCAACGGCGCACCGCCGGGCATCACGGTGCGCGGCTGGGGCACGGCATAATGGGGCACGAAATAGCGGCCGGCGAGGCCGATATGCGCCAGGTCCCCGCGCAGGGGCACGGTCCGCTCGTCCGGGCGCACGACCGGGCCGGCCAGGCAGAACGGCCCTTGCGTGTGACTGCTGAGAGTGGTGTCCCCTGTGCTCATGACCGGGCGCTTAGACAAGCCGACACGGGAGGGCAAGCATCAGCCATAGCGCGCCTTCAGCATCTGGAAGGTGGCGCGCAGGCCCAGCGCCGCGCCGCCCTTGGGTCGACCGGGCTTGGCCGCTGGCCGCCAGGCAAAGGTATCGAAGTGCGCCCAGTCCACCCCGTCGGCAATGAAGCGGTCGAGGAAGCTGGCCGCCACGCTGGCCCCGGCAAAGCCGTTGCTGGGGGAATTGTTGAGGTCGGCCACATCGCTCTTCAGCCATTCGCCATAGGGCGCGTGCAGTGGCAGGCGCCAGCACGGATCGTCCACCTCCTGCCCGGCGGCCAGCAGTTCGTTGGCGGTCCCGTCGCGCCGGGTGAACAGGGCGGGCAGGTCAGGCCCCACGGCCACGCGGGCGGCCCCCGTCAGGGTGGCGAAATCGACCACCAGTTCGGGATCGTGCTCGCAGGCATAGGCCAGGGCGTCGCCCAGGATCAGCCGCCCTTCGGCATCGGTATTGCCGATCTCCACGGTCAGGCCCTTGCGGCTGGAAAGGATGTCGCCCGGGCGGAAGGCGTTGCCGGCAATGGCGTTTTCCACGCAGGGCAGCAGGCAGTGCAGGCGCACCTTCAGGCCGCTGCCCATGATCAGGCCAGCCAGCGCCAGGGCATGGGCCGCGCCGCCCATGTCCTTCTTCATCAGCAGCATCCCGGCAGCAGGCTTGATGTCCAGCCCGCCCGAATCGAAGGCGACGCCCTTGCCCACGATGGCCAGGCGCGGGTGGCTGTCATCGCCCCAGGTGAATTCCACCAGGCGCGGGGCATGCTGGCGCGCGGCGGCGCGGCCCACGGCGTGGATCATTGGAAAGCCGGTGGCCAGCGCATCGCCGCGAACGACATTCAGGGCCGCGCCATGGGCATTGGCCAGCTTCCTGGCCTCGGCCTCGATCGCCTCGGGCCCCATGTCTTCGGCTGGGGTGTTGACCATGTCGGCCACCAGCGCCTCGGCCCGGGCCAGGGCGATCGTTGCGGGGATGCGGCCGACGTCACCCGTCAGCAGCACACGCGGGCCTTCGGCATTCTCGTCCTTGCGATAGCGGTCGAAGGCATATTGCGCGCGCAGCCAGCCGAACAGGGCCGGGCCGGGCTGGGCTCCGTGCAGCCGATAGGTGTTGGCGGGCAGCACTTCGGCCAGCTTGGCCAGACACCAGCTGGATAGTTCCGCCGGATCGGCCACCCCGCCAAGGGCAAACCAGCCATCGCCATCGGTCACGATGGCCACCTGATAGCCCGCCCCGGTAAACTTCTGCCCGGCCAGGCTGGCCCGCTGCGGGGCGCTGAGCGAGCGGGCGAACGCCTCGTAGCCTTCCTTGTTGACGAGATGGATCGCCATGGCATTTTGCCCGCGATCCGGCTGGATTAGATCATCATTTGCGCTCATAAGCGCGATCATTGCCCGTTGCGGCACGGTTTGGGAAGGCAATGACGTTTCATGCGCAAGGTTAGTCCGGCTCTGGCACTGGTCCTGCTGCTGGCTGCCTGCGACCCGACCGATCCCCAGCCCCAGGCAAGCTCCACTCCCACGCCTTCGGCCAGTGCCAGCGCGAGCGCAGCCCCCGCCAGCGGTGCGCGCAGCGTGGAGGAGGAGACGGACGATTTCCTGTTCGCCTATGCCTATCCGGCGCAGGCGGGCAACATCGCCCCGCTGGCCCGCCTGCTGGATTCCAGGGCGGACCGGCTGCGTGCCCAGCTTGCGGAGCAGAGCGCGCAAGGCCGGGCCGATGCCCGCAGCAACGGCTTCCCGTTCAACAAGTATTCCAGCAGCGTCACCTGGGAAGTGGTGGCGGAAACCCCGGACTACCTCAGCCTGTCGGCGGAACTCACCAGCTATACCGGCGGGGCCCACGGCAATTACGGCTTCGATTCGCTGGTGTGGGACAAGCAGGGCGAGCGGGTGCTGCAGGTGGGCGAATTCTTCACCTCGCTGGCCGCGCTGGAGGAGGTGGTGGGGGAAGACCTGTGCGACCTGCTCAACGCCGAGCGGGCCAAGCGCCGCGGCCCGGACGCGGCGGAGAACCAGGCCATTGCCGGCATCGAGCCGGACGATCCCTTCAACCAGTGCGTGCCGCTGAGCGATACCACGCTGCTGCTCGGCTCCACCAATGGCTCCAAGTTCAACCGCATCGGGGTGCAGATCGGACCTTACGTGGCCGGACCCTATGCGGAAGGCAGCTGGGAATTTACCCTGCCGGTGACGGCGGAAGTGCTGGCCACGGTGGCGCCTGAATTCCGCGATGCCTTCGCGGCTCGCAATTGAGCGCGGCAATCGCTAAGTAGCCCGCCATGGTCGAATATCAGCACGTAACCTCCGACATGTCCGTCTATCGCGACGGCACCATCAAGCTTCACGGGCCGGAAGGCTTCGACGGGATGCGCAAGGCCGGCCGGCTGGCCGCCGAGATCCTGGATGAGCTGACCACCTTCATCGTCCCCGGCGTGACCACTGCCGCCATCGACGACATGGTGAGGGGCATGATGCTGGACGCCGGATCGGTGCCCGCCACCCTGGGCTATCGAGGCTACACCCATTCCTGCTGCACCAGCATCAACCACGTGATCTGCCACGGCATCCCGGGTGAAAAGGTGCTGAAGAGCGGCGACATCATCAATGTGGACGTGACCCCGCTGGTCGATGGCTGGCACGGCGATACCAGCCGCATGTATCTGGTGGGTGACGTGCCGCTTAAGGCGCGCCGGCTGGTGGAAGTGACCTACGAGTGCCTGATGATCGGCGTGGACATGGCCAAGCCCGGCGTGCGCATCGGCGATATTGCCGCCGCCATCCAGGCCCATGCCGAAAACCACCGCTATGGCGTGGTGCGCGAGTTCTGCGGCCACGGCCTGGGCCGCCTGTTCCACGATGCCCCCGAAGTGGTTCACGCCGGCCGCGCGGGGACGGGACCGGAACTGAAGGAAGGCATGTTCCTGACCATCGAGCCGATGATCAACCTGGGCAAGCCCCCCGCCAAGATGCTGAGCGACGGCTGGACTGCGGTGACGCGCGACAAGAGCCTGAGCGCGCAGTTCGAGCATTCGATCGGGATTACCGCGACCGGGCGGGAAATCTTTACCGAGAGTCCGAAGGGGCTGCACAAGCCGCCTTATTGACTGCCATCAATGCCGCGCCCTGGCCGACGCCTATCCTGATGGTGCAGGACAGGGCCGGCTGCTGAGCTTTCCTTTGGTCCTGCAGGATCAATGGGAGAGCAGTCATGGTATTTCGTCAGCTTGCAGCGGCCTTCGTCCCCGCCCTCGCTCTTGCCGGGCTGGCCTTGCCGGGCGTCGCAACGGCGCAGGACGCACCCCAATCGCAGGCGCAAATCCAGGAACTCGCCAACCGCTGGACCGCGGCCTACAACTCGGTGGACGTGCCGGCTCTGGAAGCGCTCTACGCCGATGACGCAGAACTCTACATCCACCAGGAAGGCCGCTTCATGGGGCGCGGAGCGATCGGCGATTACTGGGCGGCTGACATGGGCCGTTCCAACCCGATCACCGTGCTGAACGTGACCGATTCGGTCGTGGACCGGGAGATGTTGCTGGTCCACGGCAACTATCAGGTGTTGGATCGCAACAGCGGTATCCCGCTGGGTAGTGGGCGCTTTGCCCATATCTGGGTGCTGGACGAGGAAGGCTGGGTGCTCGATCGCGACATCTGGGTCGACCTCAGTCGCTAACCCTCCCGCGCTGCCCTGATCGCCGCCCCGCCCGCAAACGGGGCAATCGCCACCAGCACCAGGCTGATTGCGGCGGTCAGGGCAAGGCCGCCTTCGCCGCCCGTGCTGAGCGAACCCGCGCCAAAGATCAGCAGCGGCACGGCCAGCGGCACCATCAGCAGGCCGCTCAGCGCCGCGCCGCCACTTTTCAGGCCCACGGTCACGCTGGCGATGATCACGCCGATGGCGGCGAGACCGGGCGTGCCTGCCAGCAGGCCCAGTTCCACGATCCGCAGCGTCTCGCCATCGATCCCCACCAGCGCGCTGGCGGGCAGGGCGGCCAGCAGCAGGAACGGCCCGAAGCTGAGCCAGTGGGCCAGCAGGCGCACGGCCACCACCAGTTCTTCCGACAGGCCACGCAGGGCCCACTGGTCGAACATGCCGCGCTCCACGTCAGCCGCCAGCAGCCGTTCCAGCGGCAGGATCGCGGCCAGCAGCGCGCCGACCCACAGCACGCCGCCGCCGCTCGCCGCCAGCAGGGTGGGGTTGGGGCCGACCGCGAAGGGATAAAGCATGGCCACGGCCAGGAAGAACAGCACCGGCAGCAGCGATCCGCCACCGCGCCCGCCGGGCAGCAGGGTCGCGAGATCGCGCTTGAGGAGCGTCCACAGCGTCATGCGGCGTAGTCTGCCAGGTCGAGGCGCTGGAGGCCGGGAAGCGTAAACGGCTGGTGGCTGGCAATCACCGCCATACCTCCGCCGACGCAATGCTCGCCCACCAGTGCCTCCACCAGCGCCACGCCGTGGGTGTCGAGACCATTGAGCGGCTCGTCCAGCAGCCAGATCGGCGCGTCCTGACCAATCAGGCGGGCGAGGGCGGCGCGCTTCCTCTGGCCGGTGGAGAGATAGCGCACCGGCACGTCGATCAGGGTGGCCAAGCCAAGGCGCTCAAGCGGGGCGGCGCCTTTGTCCAATGCCCCCCAGAAAGCCAGCGCCGCGCCCAGCGGCTGGTGCTCGTCCAGCGCCGGCCGCTCGTCCACCAGCGCCAGTTGGCCGGACCGTTCAACGCTCCCGGCGAAGGGCCGCAGCAGCCCGGCGAGGAGGCGGATCAGGCTGGACTTGCCCATGCCGTTGGGGCCGGCCACCTGCAGCGCCTGACCGCTGGAAAGCTCCAGAGATAGCCGCGCGAACAGCAGCCGCTCGCCACGGCGGCAGGCAAGATCGGTCGCGGTGAGGCGGGGTTCCATGGGGCGCTGCGTTAGGGCAGAGTGCGGCACACGACAAGCAGAGGGCGCGCATGGGCAGGGTTGCGGAACTGACGGTCGAGGAACGCGCGGCCGCTCTGGCTGAGCTGCCCCTCTGGAATCTGCGCGAAGATGGTGCGGCAATCACCCGCCAGTTTAGGTTCAAGGATTTTGCACAAGCCTGGGCGTTCATGGGCAAGGTCGCCGCGCTGGCCGAGGCGCAGGACCACCACCCGGAATGGAGCAACGTCTACAACCGGGTGGAAATTACGCTGACCACCCATGATGCGGGCGGCCTGAGCGCAAGGGATGTGCGACTGGCAAAGGCGGTTGACGCGATTGCTTAGCGACCCTCGCTGCTGTCGTGCGCCTCGGCCAGCAGGCGTGCCCGCTTGCGCAGGAGGTTGGGCATCCACTTGGCCACGCGGCGCATTTTCTTCGCGGTCTTGCCGATAATGCGATGCACCTTGTCCTCGTGGATCGAGCGCCAGGCTTCGAAAGCCACGAATTCGACCGGGGTGAATTCCAGCCCGGCGGCCACCACGGCATCGCGGATCGGGGTGTTGCGGCTGCGGTTGGGCGGGTTCATCAGCAGGGGCGTATCGATGAAGCTGGGCATCAGGCTGCGCACCCTGATGCCTTCGTCAGCCCACTCCGCTTCCAGGCTTTCGGTCAGCGACTTCACGCCCGCCTTGGTTGCGCCATAGACGCTCTGGTTGGCCATGCCGTAAAGCGCGGCGGCGCTGGCGGTGTTGATCAGGGCGCTGCCCGGCGCAGCGGCCTTCAGGTGAGGGTAGGCCGCCATTGCCCCGTAGAACACGCCTTTCAGGTTCACGTCGATCAGCCGGTCCAGTTCCTCCACCGTGATCTCGCGCAGGGGACCACCGGCGGGGAGACCTGCGTTGTTGGCCATCACGTCGATCCGACCGGCCGTGGCGGCGAATTCGGCCAGAACCGTGTCCCACGCGGGCGCATCGATCACGTCGAGGCGGTAGGCCGCGCTCATCCCCGCAGGCAGCAGGGCTTGCGTTTCCGCCATGCCCGCCACGTTGAGGTCGGCCAGTCCCACGAACCAGCCTTCTGCTGCAAACCGCTGGGCAATGGCCCGGCCGATGCCGCTGGCGCCGCCGGTGATGAAGATCGACTTTCGCATGGCGACTCTCCCCTTTTCGGGAGAGCCTAGCCCAGTCCCTGCACCATGTCCTCACCCGTCAGGATCTGCGCGGTGGACTTGGCCAGCGCCTCCCCCAGCGGTTCGGCGCGCCCGCCCAGCACGGTCGCCAGGAACCCTTCGACCACGGCGTTGAAGGCGATGTTGTTTTCCGGCCGGTGGAAGCCGTGGCCTTCGTCCGGGAACAGCACATAGGTGACCGGGATGCCGTGGCCCTGCATGGCCGCGACGATCTGGTCGCTCTCGCTCTGCTTCACGCGCGGATCGTTGGCCCCCTGGCCGATCAGCAGCGGCTTCACGATCTTGTCTGCCTTGTGGATGGGCGAGCAGTCCTTCAGCAGTTGCAGGCCCTCGGGCGTGGTCGGGTCGCCCATCCGGTCGTGGAACTGCTTGACCATCGGTGCCCAGTAGGGGGGAATGGTTTCCAGCAGCGTTTCGAGGTTTGACGGCCCGACGATGTCGATGCCGCAAGCGAACACGTCGGGCGTGTAGGTGAGGCCAACCAGCGTGGCATAGCCGCCATAGCTGCCGCCCATGATCGCCACCTTGTCGAGGTCCGCGTGGCCCTGCGCCACGGCCCAGTCGACCGCGTCCAGCAGGTCATCGTGCATCGCTTTCGACCATTGCCGATTGCCGGCATTGGTGAAGTGCTTGCCGAAGCCGGTGGAGCCGCGAAAGTTGACCGACAGCACGCCATAGCCGCGGTTGGCCAGCCACTGGTGGGCGCGGTTGAAGCCGTATCCATCGCGCGCCCAGGGGCCGCCGTGAACCAGCAGCACCAGTGGCACCGGATCTTTCGCGTCGGCGGGCAGGGTGAGATAGCCGGGCAGGGTCAGCCCGTCGCGCGCCGGGATTTCCACGCAGGCCATCGGTTGCAGCGGGGCATCTTCCAGCGCCGGCTTGGTGACGTAGAACAGGCTGAGCGAATCCAGCTCGCGGTCGTAGATGAAGCAGCGGATCGGCGCGGTGAGGGGATCGTTCCACACCAGCCACTTGCGGTCGTCATCGGTGCGGCTCATCACCCCGAAATCGCCATCGAGCTGGTCGCGCAGCCAGTCGAGCGAGGCCTTGATGCCGTGGTCGATGCAGTGCCATTCGGTGCGCAGGTAGGTGACGCTCCAGGCCTGCACCTCGCCGGTTTTCGTATGCCGCATGGTGCCCCCGATATCGGCGCGCGGGTCTTCGGCGATCAGGGTGCGGGTGCCGGTGGCCACGTCCTCGGCATAGAGCGCGGCGGTATCGCGGCCCCGGCTGTCCAGCCAGTAGAGCGTGCTGCCATCGGTGGTATAGCCATCGGTGCCGGTGGTCAGGGCATCGTCCATGTCCACCACTTCGCACGGGGTCGGGGCGATCACGCCGTCGGTGATCTGGTGCATGTCGGTGCCGCCGGCCTCGTTCTGGCGGATAGCCCAGCGCAGGGTCAGGCTGTCATCCGCCTCGAACCCGGCCCATTCGTTGTTTTCCAGCACGATGGTGAGGTCGCCGGTCGTCAGGTCCAGCAGCCACACATCGTGCCACATGGGGTCGCGGTTGTTGAGGCCCACCAGCAGCTTGTCGCGGATCGTCTCGGAACTGCCGACCACGCGCACGCGGGTGTTCTCGAACGGGGTCAGGCAGCTTTCCTCCCCGCTCGCCAGGTCCACCTTGTAGAGCAGGTAGTTCTCGTCCCCCGCCTTGTCCTGGATGTAGAGCAGGGCCGAGGAGTCCGGGGCCCAGAAATACTGCGGGATCGGCCGGTCCGTGGCGCGGGTCATGGCGCGGGCCTGGTCCGGCTCGGCATAGGGGGCCAGGAAGACGTTCATCACCCCGTCCAGCGGGGCCATCCAGCTCAGCCACTGCCCATCGGGGCTCAGCTTGCCGCCGCTCTTCTCCGGGTTGCCATACAGCACCTCGCGCGGGATCAGGGGCACGTGGCTTACGAGGTTGGCGGCGGTCCTGGTCATGTGTGCTCCGGTAATGGCGTCCCGGTGAGGGAGGTAGGAAGAGTGGCGCGGAGAGGGAAGGGGCGGTGGCCGCTACAGCGCCGGATTGTCGTAACAATGCTACCGCTCAGGAGGTTGTGTAGAGGCAGACCGATTGATCTGATTGGAAGAAAGATTCGTGCCAGACTTCCCCAAACTGCGCAAAGCTTTCGCTGTCAGCGGTCGGGTCCAATGTCTGCTTTCGGGCCAACACCGCCAGCTTTCGAATGGCGGAAATGGGGGTGGGAAGCGGACATTGCGGAAAACTTGCCCTGCGGCATATTATGCGTGACAACCAGTCATCACTTTGACGCGCTAGCCAAGGAGTCGCCAAGACCGTCCGGTCCAATTGCGTGATTGGCTCGTACACCGCTGGCAGGGATAGTGCTGCATGCAACTAATCGACGCGGATCGGATTCAGCGCATCTGGAGGGAATTGAAAGCCCGATGCTCCGATAACGAAGAAGATCGTGGTATGACCGGACGGCCGCCGGCCTTTCTCTACCCTGCCTGGGAAGAGTACCAGAACTTTGCAGGTTGGGCGCTTGTGTCAGGATACCGCGACGATCTGGTCCTTGGACGGATTGATGAAGAGCGGATTTACGGACCGGACAATTGCCACTGGATTGCGCCCGGAAGGACGAGCGGGACAGGAACGCCATCAAACTTGACGGGCCGCCTTACAGCCGATTCAGTAGAACTTGCGATGCAATGCTCGGTCCCCGAAAAATGGTGGGACGATGATCGCCTGTTCCTGCAGGTCACCAATCGAGGAAAGGGCTATTGGTATGTGCTCATCGAAGTTGGCCGCCGGAAGACAAGGCGCAAAATCGGCGAGTACCCATCGGTTTCCCTGAATGATGCCCGTAAGATCGCTCGGACTCAAACTGTAGACAGGTAGCTAACCCATGTCTCTGCCAAATCCCGCCGCCGCCGATGCAGTTTTGGCACTCGAATTGTTGTGCGAGATGCTCGCTTCTCGAATTGCGGCGGGCAATGCCACGAGGGAGGAAGTGACGCAGATTGTGAGAAGCGCAGCGGCAAAAGTCAGCGCTCATCAGCCGAGCCTCTCGGCATATGTGGAGGTGAGCGCCGAGAAACTGCTCCTCCGCCTTTGACGGAAGTTCAGGCGGTCTACAGATGCCCGCTAACTTGGCTTGGTCACGCACCCATGCGTCCGGTTCGAATGTCCATATTGGGGTCGTTCGCTGACCGTCCGCTTCCAGGCTGACGCTCACCCTGGTACTAGATCGCATATGGGGTGGAAGGTTGAAGGCGCACAAATCGACGATCTCGGTCGGGGCCAAGCATCTTCTTCTCGGGCAAAATCGATCAGCGAGTGATCCGCAAAGCTGCCATCCGACGGCCTATTTCGGCAAACGTATTTTGCAGTTCCGAAGCATTGGCAGCTACGAAGTAATGTCCTGCGCCAGCGCAACTTTCCATCAGCGTGTTGGAACCAGTGCCGAAACTGATGACCCAGACCTGGATGTTGCGACGCTTGACTTCCTCGCAAGCAAAACTGAACCGAGCTTCTACGGTCTGGGTTAGCGATAGCGAAGACGTGGGTCTCCAGCGGCGACGATCAAGCGGTTCAATGCCATATGCTCCGTAAGAGATGTCGAGAGGTGCGGTTTCGCCATCGGTCAGGAAGATCATGTGGCGCGAGGTTGGTATGCCACCAACGTCGGCATTATCGCTCGCAAAAAGACCAGTGGGAGAAAGTAGGCGACCGCCCCAGATCATGCCGATATCGTGGTAAGTATTGCCCTGGGGTACCAAGCTGTCGACATAAGCTGCCACGCGGGCAGCCGTCATGACTTGGAGCCGCTGTGCTGGGGCAGGGCAAGCACTGTATCCCCAAAACCAGGCGTTGATGAACTCTTCAGAGCTGTCCACCTTTCCTGGGTTAAGGCCCCCGCGCCCATTGGTCCTGATTTCTCTCGTATAGCTGAGTTCATGCAGCATCGGTCGCCACTGGGTGTCTGGATTTCTGCGGTCAGGGATGCGGTCGATGTCGAGGTCCAGCGCTCGGCGAAGGTCTACGTTGTTGTAGTTGGTGATCTCGTAGGTGCTGCGCTCCTCGATGCAGCCACGATAAGTTGCAACGACCGGAAGTGGGGCGATTGGTGTGCCGCCCATCAACACATCAACCGAATTTGAAGAAGGCAAGAATCCTAAGTCCATTTCGAGAGTGTCGTAGCGCCATTCCGGGACTTCTTTAATCTCCGTCCCGATTTGGCGAAACGACCAGCGGTAACGGTGGTCTGCATGATTTGTCGGGGTGACCCGAAAGCTGTTGGCTGCGATTTCTTCGCATCCGTAACTTGTCCCGGTCTCCAAAATTTGTTGGTTAGTCCAACCATCCGCCCCCGCAGTTTGGCTCTCAACGGTCTTACGCGAGGTGGATGCAGGACAAGCAGAGGTGATATAGCTTGCGGCCGTAGAAGTATTGCCGCTCAGGTAGGTGTATTGGGTTTCATAGACCGGTTCTTCCTTAAGCTTTCCGGTCTTTTGTGGTCGACGGTAGTTATACCTCCACTCGTCCACGAGCCAGTCTTGCTGCAGTAGGCCGCCGACGTTCACATTGGTTGAGTAAGGCAGAAAGCCATAACGAATGCGTGAACCTGGCGTTCTGTTGGCCTCCATTTGGGCGTAAAAACTCTTTACCGTCTCTCGAAGAGCCTGAATGCGGCTTTTGGTATCTCCATAATTGGTAGTTGCCATGGAACCGGTTGTGTCGAGCACCAGCATGATATCCATATTGCCGGTATTGACTTGGGCCTGGCATGATACCGAGATCGGAATGACCTTGAATCCGAAGACGCCCATTATCGTGGTTTCAACGTCAGCGGAGGCGGAACCGCTGACCGAGTTGTCCTCGTTCAACCGCATTGAAAACTTGCGGTTTACACTGCCGTAGGATTGGTCGCGGAAATTGACGTTGAAGAACCTCTGACCGCTATCGGCGGCGGCGGAGGGAATGGTGCTGCTGATCGCCACAGCGGTGCCCAGACGCTTGCGGGCAGCAAGCACTCCGGCGTCGCAGGCCTGTTGGAGCCGTGTTTCCGCGAGGTATCCGCGCCCCATATCAATCCCGCTACCAACGAGGGCTAGTAAGGGGAACAGCGCCGCGGCCACGATCAGGATGACGTTGCCAGCAGTTTCGATCAGCAGGAGTGAAAAAAACTCCGCCGCACGTAGTCGCAGACTTTGGACGGTCGTTGCCATGGTGCCTACGGGCTTAGTCTCACTCGGTTAAGATCATCCTAAACGTTTGGTTATGAAGCGATATGCGCGGGCAATCGAAAACGACAGGCTTGGGGTAGATGCATAGCTATCTGAAAAAATGGGGGGAGCTCTGGCCAACTCTCGAATGGCTCCTATGGGGTCGTTAGCCGACAGGCAGCTTTTGATGATCAAACGCCGAGAGCAGACAACTACAATGTCAGTTTGCGCGCCGGTATGTTCCAGTCGTGCAGAGATGGCCCAACCCTTTGAAAATACGATCTTATTGAGGTCATCCCTTTCGGCAACTGACATCATGCTATGGGATTGGCATTTGCAGGACTTTAGATAAGTCACTGTAATACAGCAGAAAATATTTCTAAATGGCGGTACTGTCGTAACAGTGCCAGGTGAAGATCGCCAGAGCGCCGCGGTGCGGGCGCCAGGGTTCGGCCATGGCGCGCGTGGCCTTTTCGTCCGGGCGTTCGGGCAGGTCCAGGATCTTGCCCAGGCCGGCCATCACCGCCAGGTCACCCGCCGGCCAGATGTCCGGGCGGCCTTCGGCAAACAGCAGGTAGATTTCCGCCGACCAGCGGCCGATGCCCTTGATACGGGTGAGCTGGGCGATCGCCTCCTCGTCATCGGCAGGCAGGGAATGGAGGTCCAGCTCGCCGCTCACCACCAGTTCGCACAGGGACCGGGCATAGCCCTGCTTCTGGCGCGACAGGCCGCAGGCGCGAAGGGCATCGAAATCCCGGGCCAGCAGCTCGTGCGGGGGGATGTCCTCGCCCAGTTCCGCCTCCAGCTTGCGCCACATGGAGCTGGCCGCCGCCACGCTCACCTGCTGGCCCACGATGGTCCGCAGCAGGGTGCGATAGCCGCGCTCGCGGATGCGCGCGGCGGGATAGCCGACCTTGGCCAGCGCGGCGGCAATCGCCGGTTCGCGCGCGGCCAGCCAGTCCACGCTGGCGTGCAGTTGATCCTCGGCAATGCCCATGTGTCCCGCCTTGCATATTCGGCGGCAATTGCCTAGCCAGCCGCCACCAAACGCAACGCCACCATACGCAACAGGGACCCGCATCCATGCCCAAGCTGATCGTCGTCAACCGTGCCGGAGAAGAACGCGAAGTAGAGGCCGCCGCCGGCCTGAGCGTGATGGAAGCGATCCGCGACAACGGGTTTGACGAGCTGCTGGCCCTGTGCGGCGGCTGCTGTTCGTGCGCCACCTGCCACGTCCACGTGGACCCGGCCTTTGCCGACAAGTTGCCCGCCATGAGCGAGGACGAGAACGACCTGCTCGATTCCAGCGACAGCCGCGATGCCACCAGCCGCCTTTCGTGCCAGATCCCGTTCACCGATGCGCTGGACGGCCTGAAGGTGACCATCGCCGAAGAGGACTGAGGGCAGCAGGGCTTTACGGCCCCCAAGCGCAAATCCGTTGCACCCGTAACGTGCTGCACCTAATTCGTGCAGCATGACAGCACCGACCCCGCGCTCCGACAGCCTTGACCTGATCGGCAACACTCCCATCGTCCTGCTGGCCGGCCCCAGCGAGGCGGCGGGCTGCGAGATCTGGGGCAAGTGCGAGTTCGCCAACCCCGGCGCCTCGGTGAAAGACCGGGCGGCGCTGTGGATTGTGCGCGATGCGGAAGGCCGGGGCGAACTGAAGCCCGGTGGCACCGTGGTGGAAGGCACCGCCGGCAACACCGGCATCGGCCTGGCGCTGGTGGCCAATGCCCTGGGCTACAAGACGATCATCGTCATGCCCGACAACCAGAGCCAGGAAAAGATGGCCACCCTGCGCGCGCTGGGGGCCGAGCTGGTGCTGGTGCCGCCCACCAAGTTTGCCGATCCCAACCACTTCGTCCACACCAGCCGCCGGCTGGCCGAGGAGACGCCGGGCGCGGTCTGGGCCAACCAGTTCGACAACGTGGCCAACCGCCGTGCCCACATCGAAGGCACCGCGCCCGAAATCTGGGAGCAGATGGGCGGGCGCCTGGACGGCTTCACCTGCGCGGCGGGCACTGGCGGCACCATTGCCGGTACCGGCATGGGCCTGAAGGCCTTCGACGAGAACATCCGCGTGGCGCTGACCGATCCGTTCGGCGCGGCGCTGTACAATTATTACGCCCACGGCGAGCTGAAGGCCGAAGGCTCCAGCGTGGCCGAGGGTATCGGCCAGGGCCGCATCACCGCCAACCTGGAAGGCGCGCCGATCGACACCCAGTTCCGCATCAGCGACGAGGAGGGCCTGGAATGGGTCGCCCGCCTGCTGCGCGAGGAAGGGCTGGCGCTGGGCCTGTCGAGCGGGATCAATGTGGCGGGCGCGGTGGAACTGGGCCGGCAACTGGTGGCCGAAGGGCGCGAGGATGCGCGCGTGGTGACGATCCTGTGCGATACCGGCTTCCGCTATCTCTCCACGCTCTACAACGCGGAATGGCTGCGGTCGAAGAAACTGCCCGTTTTCGACTGGCTAGGTTAATCTTGCGACACTAGGATAGCGGGCATGGCGCTCGATCCGCACCAAATCCTCCAGGCCGGTGGCAATCCGGACAACGTGCCCCCGGCGCCGCTGGCCGGCACGCACCAGCAACGCCTGCAGCGGCTGCAGATCGGGCTGCTGGGGCTGGGCGGCATCCTGCTGCTGGTGGGCTTGGCCAACATCATCATCGCCGGCGCGCGGCAGAGCGAGCAGGAAGCGGTGGCAGAGCTGCCCGCGCCTTCCGCCGAAGACCTGCCGGAGCCCGGTCGGCGCGATCCGCTGGCGGATGCCGGCGTGGCCCCCGGCCTGCCGGCCGATGACGCGGCTGACAGCGCCGCAGGAGCCGCGGAGGCCGGCAATGACCTCGAACTGGCTCCGCAGAACTAGCACGACGCTTGGCCTGGCGGCCTGGCTGGCGCTGGCTGGCCCCGCTGCTGCTCAGGACGCGGCGGCACCGGTGCGCCCGCCGCTGCTGCTGATGGGCACGATCCCGATCTACTGGGGCGAGGCGGGGGAACTGACCGACCTGCTGCACGGCGGAGCCACCCCGCACTGGGCGCGCGGCGTGCTGGAGCGCGGCTTCGAACTGGTTCCGCTCGATACCCTCAGCGCCGAGACCCTGCCGCCCGCCGGTGGCCGCCTGCTGCTGGCCCAGCCGCGCACCCTATCCGCGCCGGAGAACGTGGCGCTGGACGCCTGGGTGCGGGGTGGCGGGCGCGTGCTGCTGTTTGCCGACCCGCTGATGACCGGCCACTCGCGCTTCGCCATCGGTGACCGGCGCCGCCCGCAAGACGTGGCGCTGCTGTCTCCCGTGCTCACCCACTGGGGACTGGAGCTGGCGCTGGCCGACCAGCCTGCGCCGGGCCTGGTGCCGGGCGATGCGGGTGTGGCGCAGTTCCCCGTCAACCAGGCGGGAAAACTGATGGCCCTGCCTGCCGGCGCATGCCGCGTACTGGGCGATGGCGTGGCTGCCCGCTGCGCCCTGGGCGCGGGCGAGGTGCTGGTGGTGGCCGATGCCGCGCTGCTGGACATCGACGGCCCGCTTGCGGGGGCCGAAGCGGGCCTGGCGGCGCTGGTGGACTCGGCCTTCGGAGTCGATCTGGGGGAAACGGGGAAAATCGGGGATGGCGCGCGGGGTGCCAGCGGAAATGGCGGAAATCCGCCATTTTCAGATTCCCATGCCGACCACCATGGCCATGCTGATCCGCCTTAAAAGGTAATTATAAACAGGGATTTGCAGGTTCATCCCCAAAATCCCCCAGATTTCCCCTTTTCTCACCAGTCCACCCGCGTTATCACGGGCGCAACCGGACATGGCGCCCGTAATGCATCCCGATTCCGTGGATGACCGGGCCGCGCACCTGCGCGGCTCGCGGCGGGGAAGGCGTGTCCGGGACGGCGTGGGGTTTCGGGACCGAAATTCAGGGGGGTTGGGCGCTTGGCGCAGGCTGCGGCAGGTTTTGGCGGACAGGGCTTCTCGCTGAAGGGCGGGGGAGACCGGTTCGTGCTGCCCGCCGACATGCGCAACGCCATTGCCCACGCCAGCGGCGACCGCGTGCTGAACGTGGGCCTGCACGAAAGCTGGCCCTGCCTGGTCGGCTTCGGCGGCGACCGCGTGGCCCAGTTCGATGCCATCCTGGACGAGCAGCAGGCCGAAGCCCGCGCCAATGGCGAGCCGTTCAACCGCGCGTTGCGCAAGGCCAACCTGTGGAGCTTCAAGCGCCACTTGTTCGATGCCAGCGGCCGCTTCGTGATGAACCCGTCCTCGGTGAAGCTGGGGAAGATCACCGACCAGATCTATTTCCACGGCGTGGGTGACGTGATCACTATGTGGAACCCGCAGGTACTGCTGGCCCTGGGTGACGAGTTCGCGGTGTTCAAGATCTACTGCGAACAGGAAATGGAAGAGGCGCTGGCCAAGGGGAAAGGCAAATGAGCGCCGCCCCCCACGTCCCCGTGCTGCTGGACGAAGTTCTGGCCGCGCTGGCGATCCAGCCGGGTGACGTGATCATCGATGCCACCTTCGGCGCGGGCGGCTATACCCGTGCCTTCCTGGATGCCGGCGCCACGGTCCACGCCTTCGACCGCGATCCCGATGCCATTGCCGATGGCGCGCGCTGGCCCGAAACGCAGGAAAACCCGCCGCGCCTGGTGCTGCACCCGCGCCGCTTCTCCGAGATGTGGGAGGCGATGACCGCCGCCGGGGTCGAGCGGGTGGACGGCGTGGCGATGGATATCGGCGTCTCCTCCATGCAGCTTGACCGGGCGGAGCGCGGCTTTGCCTTTTCGCTCAACGGCCCCCTGTCGATGCGGATGGACCAGGGCAAGCCCGATGCGGCCGATTTCCTGAACACGGCGGGCGAGGGCGAGATTGCCGACGTGCTCTATACCTATGGCGAGGAGCGCCAGTCGCGCCGCGTTGCCCGCGCCATCGTGGCCGCCCGCCCGCTGGAGACCACCGGGCAACTGGCCGACGTCGTGCGCCGTGCGCTGGGCTATCGCGCCGGGATGCCCAAGGACCCTGCCACCCGCAGCTTCCAGGCGATCCGCATCCACGTGAACGGCGAACTGGACGAGCTGGAAGCGGGCCTGGGCGCGGCCGAGGCACTGCTGAACGAGGGCGGGCGGCTGGCCGTGGTCAGCTTCCACAGCCTGGAGGATCGCATCGTCAAGCGCTTCCTGCGCGATGCCGCCAATGCCGGCGGGCGCGCCAGCCGCCACCTGCCGGACATGCCCGCCAGCCGCCCGGCCACCTTTGCCACCCCTGCCAAGGCGGTGCGCCCGAGCGCTGCCGAATGCGAGCGCAACCCTCGCGCCCGCTCTGCCACCCTGCGCGCTGCCATCCGCACCGCCGCCCCCGCACCCCGCCAGAAGGAGAAGGCCGCATGACCCCGCAAGCCCGTTTCCGCCGCATCGGCTGGGTTGCCATGCTGACGGTGTGCACGTTGCTGTATGGCCTGCTGCACCTGCAGGTCTGGTCCGTCTCCAGCGAGGTCAAGCGCGCCGAGCGCCGGATCGTGGCGCTGGAGCAGTCCAAGCTGCTGCTGGAGACCGAGTTCCTCACGCGCAGCAGCCAGGCGCAACTGGCGGCGTGGAACCGGGTGGACTTCGGCTATTCCGCCCCGCGCGCCGACCAGTTCATTGCCAGCGAGCGGCAACTGGCCGCCTTCGGTGCCGATGGCGAACAGGGGCGCGAGGATGCCATGCGCTTGGCCAGCTTCTCGGCCGACCAGGAAGTGGCCCCGTTCCCCCGGCTGGTGTCCCCCATCACGGGCGAGCCGCTGGACGAGGACCTGGTGCGCCCCGCCGCCGCGCGCGATGACGAAGCGCCCACCGTGCTGGCCGCCGTCACCGGCGCCACGGCCCGCGCGCCGCTCAATGCACCTGCCGGCAACCGAGGCACGGTGCGCGTGATGCTGGGGGGGAACTGAGCATGAGCCTGACCACCGCCTTCTCCGGTTTCGGCCGCACCGGTGGTTCGGCCCCTGGCCAGCGGATCGTGACGACCAAGCCGCCGCAGCCCCGCAACGGGCGGCATACCCGCATAGTCGACTATCGCCGCAGCGCCCTGCTGCTGGCCCGCCTGCGCGCGCTGATGGTGGGCGGGGCCTTCGTGGCCGTGGCCGGCGTGGCCGTGCTGCGGATCGGTTGGCTGGGCGTGGTCCAGCCCGCCCCCGCACAGGCCAGCATGGCCGAGGCGCTGCTGCCCCCGCGCGGCGAACTGACCGATCGCAACGGGGTGCCGCTGGCGCGCGCCTTCCCCGCCTATGCCCTGTGGTTCAACCCGCAGGCGATGGACGATGGCGGCGCGCCGCTGGTCAAGAGCCCGCAACAGGTGGCCGCCGAACTGAAGGCCATCTTCCCGGACCTGGACGAGGTGGAGTTGGTCGAAAAGCTGACCGGTGGCGAGCCCGTCTACCTGCGCCGCCGCGTACTGCCCGAGGATGCCAACCGCGTGCAGGACATCGGCGAGCTGGCGCTGGAACTCCCGCGCGAGCGTGACCGCTATTACCCGCAAGGGGCGCTTGCCGCCCACGTGCTGGGCTACCTGCAGGATGGCCAGGGCCGCGTGGGCATGGAGCAGGTGCTCAATGACCGGCTGACCGATCCCGCCACGCGCGGCCAGCCCACGGCACTTTCCATCGACGTGCGTGTGCAGGGCGCGCTGGAGGACGAGCTGTCGCGCGGGATGCAGGTGGTCAACGCCGTGGGCGCTGCCGGCTTGGTGCTGGACGTGGACAGCGGCGAAGTGCTAGCCATGGCCAGCCTGCCGCAGTTCGATCCCAACCACGTGCAGCCGAGCGATCTGATGAGCCCGCCCGGCACCGAGGGCGGCCCCACCATGCCGCGCGTGTTCAACCGCGTGACCAACCAGGTCTATGAACTGGGTTCCACCTTCAAGCCGCTGACCGTGGCCGCAGCGATCGACACCGGGTCGATCACCAACCTTGCCCGCACCTACCAGGCCAGCAACCCGATCCGTTTTGGCAGCATGTCGATCGGCGATAGCCACGCCAGCGCGCCCTATCTCAACGCTCCGCAGGCGCTGATCCATTCCAGCAACATCGTGACGGCCCAGATCGCCGACGAAATGGGGCCGGCCGTGCTGCGCCGCTACATGATCGACATGGGCATGAACGAGCGGCCCTATATCGAGCTGCCCGGTCGCGGCGCGCCGCTGTGGCCGCGTGGCGACTGGGCGCGCATCACCGGCATGACCGTTGGCTTCGGCCACGGCATCGCGGTCACCCCGCTCAACCTCGCCAGCGCCTATGCCGCCATGGTCAACGGCGGCGTGTGGCGCCCGGCCACCCTGCAGCGGGTGGAGCCGGGCCACGCCCCGCGCGGCCGCCGCGTGTTCAAGGCCAGCACCAGCGCGCGGATGAACCAGTTGCTGCGCATGATCGCGGTCTATGGCACCGGCCGCAATGCCGATGCCCCGGGCTTCCGCGTCGGCGGCAAGACCGGCAGCGCCGAAAAGCCGGGTGCCAACGGCTATCGCAAGTCCAGCCTGGTGGCCACTTTCGCCGCCGCCTTCCCGATGGACCAGCCGCGCTATGTCGTCATCATCATGCTGGACGAGCCGCAGGGCACGGCAGCCAGCAGCTTCCAGCGCACCGCCGCGTGGAACGCCGCCCCGATCGTCAAGCGGCTGATCCCGCGCATCGGCCCGCAACTGGGCGTGCTGCCCGATGAAAGCCGCGACATCGACCTGACCGACCTTGAACCGCTGGTGGGCGGGGGCGGCGACTGATGCGCCTGGCGGAGCTTGCCGCAGCCCACGGGATCGGCTCCGGCCCTGATGGCGAGAAGGTGGTCACCGGCTTTGCCATCGATCACCGCAAGGTGGCGCAGGGCAACGTGTTCGGGGCTTTCGAGGGTGCCAAGGTCAACGGCGAGGACTTCATCCCCGCTGCCGTGGCTGCCGGCGCAATCGCCGTGGTCGCCCGGCCGGAGGCGAATGTCGCGGGCGCGCTGCACCTGGCCGATGCCAACCCACGCCGCGCCTTCGCCCGGCTGGCCGCGCGCTTCTATACCCCCGTGCCCGCCACGCTGGTGGCCGTCACCGGCACCAACGGCAAGACCAGCACGGTCGAGATGACGCGCCAGATCTGGCGCATGGCCGGCCACTCCGCTGCCTCCATCGGCACGCTGGGCGTGACCACGCCGGACGAGAGCGTGTCCACCGGCCTGACCACGCCGGATATCGTCAGTTTCCTGGCCAACATGGCGGGGCTGGCGCGCGAGGGCGTGACCCACGTGGCTTACGAGGCGAGCAGCCATGGCCTGTCGCAGTACCGCAACGAAGGGCTGAGCGTGGCCGCCGGGGCCTTCACCAACCTCAGCCGCGACCACCTCGATTACCATGCCGGCATGGAGGACTACTTCGCCGCCAAGATGCGGCTGTTCACCGAAGTGGTGCGCGATGGCGGCACGGCGGTGATCTGGGCCGATGACGAATGGTCTGCCCGTGCCATGGCCGTGGCGCAGCAGCGCGGCCTGGCGCTGTTAACGGTGGGCGAGGGCGGGAAAACCCTGCACCTCGTCTCACGCGTTCCCGGTCACTTGGGTCAGGATCTTGAGATCGTCTATGAAGGCGTGACCCGCAAGGTGCGCCTCCCGCTGATCGGGGCCTATCAGGTGGCCAATGCGCTGGTCTCTGCCGGCCTTGTGCTGGCGACGGGCGGTGAACCGGCGCACGTGTTCGATGCCCTTTCCCGCCTGCAACCGGTGCGCGGGCGGCTGGAGCGGGCGGTGATCGCGCAGGGCGGCGCGCCGGTCTATGTCGACTATGCCCATACGCCCGACGCGCTGGAGGCGGCTATTGCCGCGCTGCGCCCGCACGTGACGGGAAGGCTGATTACCGTGTTTGGCGCGGGCGGCGATCGCGACACCGGCAAGCGTGGCCCCATGGGTGCCGCCGCCGTGGCGGGCAGCGACCTGGTGATCGTGACCGACGACAACCCGCGCGGGGAAGACCCCGCCGCCATCCGCGCCGCCGTGCTGGCCGGTGCCCCCGGTGCGACCGAGATCGGCGACCGGCGCCAGGCGATCCGCGCCGCCATTGCCGCAGCGGGCAAGGACGACATCGTCCTGATTGCCGGCAAGGGCCACGAACAGGGCCAGATCATCGGCCGCGGGGACCAGACCCGCGTGCTGCCCTTCGATGACGTTGCCGTGGCGCGCGAGTGCGCTGCCGAGCTAGCAGGAGCTTCCCCAGCATGAACGCGCTCGCTTCCATCCTGCGCTGGCCTGCCGATGCAGCCGACCGCCAGCGGCTGGCCCTGTGGACGTCCGCCGAGATCGCCAAGGCTACCGGCGGGACCGCTTATGGTGAATTTCAGGTTAGCGGCGTGGAGATGGACAGCCGCGACGTGAGAAGCGGCGACCTGTTCGTGGCCCTCAAGGGCGAGGCGATGGACGGCCATCGCTTCGTGGAGAAAGCCTTCGCCAGCGGTGCCGCCGCCGCACTGGTGGACCGGCCGGTGGACGGCCCGCACGTGCTGGTGGCCGATACCATGCAGGCCCTCCAGGACCTGGCCAAGGCCAGCCGTGAGCGGGCCGGGGCCACGGTGATCGGCGTGACCGGTTCGGTTGGCAAGACAGGTGTGAAGGAGGCGATCTTCGCATCTCTTGAGAGGACCAGCCGGGGCGGGGCGCACCGTTCCATCCGCAGCTACAACAACCATGTGGGCGTGCCGCTGACGCTGAGCCGCATGCCACCGCGCAGCCGCTTCGGCGTGTTCGAGATGGGCATGAGCGCCGCGGGCGAGATCGCCCACCTGACCGGCATGGTCCGCCCGCACGTGGCCGTGGTGACCACCATTGCGCCTGCCCATATCGAGAACCTGGGGTCCATCGAAGGGATCGCCCGGGCGAAGGCGGAAATCTTCGGCGGCCTGCAACCGGGCGGCACGGCGGTGATCCCGGCGGACAGCCCGCAATACGAAATCCTGCGCGAGGCGGCGCTGGCGGCGGGGGCGAAAGTGCTCTCGTTCGGCCGCGCCGAGCATGCCGACGTGCGCCTGCTGGACGTGATTGCCGATGCCGGCGGCGGATCGCTGGTCACCGCCTCGCTGCTGGGCCAGCGGCTGTGTTACACCGTGGCCGAGCCGGGCGAGCACTGGGTGGCCAATTCGGCCTGTGTGATGGCGGCGGTCCACGCCGCCGGCGGCGACCTGGGCGCGGCGGGCCTCGCGCTGGCCAGCATGGGCGGCCTGAAGGGCCGGGGCGCGCGCAGCCGCATTCCCGTGCCCGGCGGCCATGCCCTGCTGGTGGACGAAAGCTACAACGCCAATCCCGCATCGATGCGCGCCACCCTGGCGCAGCTTGGGCAGACGCCCGCCACCCGCCGCCTGGCGGTGCTGGGCGCGATGAAGGAACTGGGCGATTTCGGCCCCGCCTTCCACGCCCAGTTGCTGGAGCCCTTGCTGGGCGCGCAGGTAGACTATGCCGTGCTGGTGGGCGAGGAAATGCTGCCCCTCGCGCGCGAATTGGGGAAAGGGCTGGCTTCCACGCTTGGCAAGCCGCTCCCCTTTGCCCATTGCGCCAATGCGGGCGAGGCAATCGCCGCGCTGGAGGAGTTCGGCCTGGCAGGCGGGGACGCGGTGCTGGTCAAGGGCTCCAACAGCGTCGGCCTGTCGCGCCTGGTGGCGCACTTCAGCGCCCGGGAAGGCTGATCGACCGGAACCATGCTCTACTACCTCGCCCAACTGCTGGACTTCGAGGGCATCCTCAACCTCGTGCGCTACCAGACCTTCCGGGCCGGTGCCGCGCTGATGACCGCGCTGGTGATCGGCCTGATCATCGGGCCGAAGTTCATCGCCATGCTTCGCGTGCGCCAGGGCAAGGGCCAGCCGATCCGCGAGGACGGGCCGCAGAGCCACCTGGCCAAGCGCGGCACGCCCACCATGGGCGGGCTGATGATCCTGACCAGCCTGATGGTCTCGATGCTGCTGTGGATGGACCTCAGCAGCCCCTTTGTCTGGGCCTGCCTGGCGGTGTGCGCCGGTTTTGGCGTGATCGGCTTCCTCGACGACTTGGACAAGGTGACCAAGGGTCACCACAAGGGCCTGTCCGGCAAGGCGCGGCTGCTGGCCGAATTCGCCGTGGCGGGGATCGCCTCGTGGCTGATCGTGGGCGAGATCAACACCAACGTTTATGTGCCGTTCTTCTCTGACCGGTCGATCCCGCTGGGGCCATTCTATTATGTCTTCGCCGCCACGGTGATCGTGGGCATGGGCAATGCGGTCAACCTGACCGACGGGCTGGACGGCCTGGCCACCATGCCAGTGGTGATCGCCGCCGGGGCCTTTGCCATCATCTGTTACGTGGTCGGCCGCGTCGACTATTCGGATTACCTGGGGATCCCCTATGTCCCGCTCGCGGGAGAACTGGCGCTGTTCTGCACCGCCATCATGGGCGCGGGGTTGGCCTTCCTGTGGTTCAACGCGCCCCCGGCCGCCGTGTTCATGGGCGATACCGGCAGCCTGGCGCTGGGCGGGGCACTGGGCGCGGTGGCCGTGGCCAGCCATCACGAGATCGTGCTGCTGATCGTGGGTGGCCTGTTCGTGATGGAGACCGCATCGGTCATCATCCAGGTCTTCTGGTTCAAGCGCACCGGCCGCCGGGTGTTCCGCATGGCCCCCATCCACCACCATTTCGAACAGCTCGGCTGGAAGGAATCGACCGTGGTGATCCGCTTCTGGATCATCGCGATCGTGCTGGCGCTGATCGGTCTTGCCACGTTGAAGCTCAGGTGATCACGGCTCGCGCCTTCGCAGGAAAACGATACGCCGTTCTCGGCCTCGCCCGCACGGGGCTGGCCACGGTGGAAAGCCTGCTGGCCAGCGGGGCCGATGTCACCGCGTGGGACCGGCAGCAGACCCCGCGCGCCAAGCTGGAGGGCCGCTGCACGCTGGCCGATCCCATGGAGATCGACCTGGCGGGTTTCGACGGCGTGGTCGTGTCCCCCGGCGTTCCGCTCAACACACACCCGCTGGCGGACAAGGCCCGCGCGGCGGGCGTGCCGCTGATCGGGGACATTGAACTGTTCGCGCAGGCTCGCGCGGAGCTTCCGCCGCACAAGGTGGTCGGCATCACCGGCACCAACGGCAAGAGCACTACCACGGCGCTGGTTACACACATCCTGAGCCAGGCAGGCGTGCCCGCGCTGATGGGGGGCAACATCGGCCTCCCGATCCTGGGCCGCGATCCGCTGCCTGAAGGCGGGGTCTATGTGCTGGAGTTGTCGAGCTACCAGATCGACCTGACGCATCGCCTAGCTTGCGATGTGGCCGTGCTGCTGAACATCACGCCCGACCATCTTGACCGGTATGACGGCTTCGATGCCTACGCCGCCAGCAAGGGGCGGCTGTTCGCCATGCAGAGGGCGGGGCAGGTGGCGATTGTCTCCGCCTCCACGCCCGCAGCGCTGGCGCAGGTGGCCGGCCTGCCGCAGCAGGTCATCACGGTCGATCCCGCGCAGCCCGAGGACCAGAGCCGCTGGCCCGCGCTGCAAGGTCCGCACAACCTGGAGAACGTGCTGGCCGCCCGCGCTGCCTGCCGTGCGCTGGGCCTCAGCGACCAGCAGATCGAGGCAGGCCTCGCCTCCTATCGCAGCCTGCCGCACCGGATGGAGATCATCGCCCAGCACAACGGCGTGTTGTGGGTGAACGACAGCAAGGCCACCAACGCTGCCTCCACCGCCCCGGCGCTGGCTGCCTGGCCTGCCACGGACAAGCCCCGCGTCCACTGGATCTGCGGCGGGATTGCCAAGGCCGATAACCTGGACGAGTGCCTGCCTTACATCGGCAACGTGGCGTCCACCTATACCATCGGTGAGGCGGGGCCGATGTTTGCCGACATCCTTTCGCCCCACACCCGGGTCGAACGCTGCGAGATGCTGTGCGAGGCCGCCGACCGCGCGGCAAAGGCCGTCCGTCCGGGTGACGTGGTGCTGTTCAGCCCGGCCTGTGCCAGCTTTGACCAGTTCCGCGACTACGAGGCACGCGGCGATGCCTTCCGCGACTGCGTGGCGCGGGTCACCGGGCAGTCCGCCGGAGCGGGTGAGGCATGAACGGCGCGCGTCCCTATGTCCCCCGCGCCGGCCAGCGCGCTGCGGCCGCCACGGCCTTCCCGCTGGACCGCAAGCGGCAACTGCTGATCTGGTGGCGCGAGATCGACCGGGTGCTGCTGGCGCTGGTGCTGGGCCTGATGGCGCTGGGCGCGCTGGCGGTGATGGCGGCCAGTCCCGCCAGCGCCGGTCGCCTGTCCACCGATGATGTGACGCTGGGCGACATGCACTGGTTCTGGCTGCACCTGCGCTGGCAGGTGCTGGGCATCGCGGTCATGCTGGGCACGTCGCTGGTACCGCCGGAAACCGCGCGGCGCGGATCGATCCTGCTGGCCGCGCTGATGCTGGCCTTCCTGGTGCTGGTGCCGCTGATCGGCGTGGAGAAGAACGGCGCCACCCGCTGGCTGAACCTTGGCGTGCAGTTCCAGCCGTCCGAATTCCTCAAGCCCGCCTTTGCCGTGCTGATCGCATGGATCCTTTCATGGCAGGCGCGAGATCCCGGGCTGCCGGTGATCGGCATTTCAGGCACCGTGCTGGGGGCCATCGTGGTGCTGCTGATGCTGCAGCCCAACCTGGGCGAGGCGATCCTGTTCGTGGGCTGCTGGTTCGTGCTGGTGCTGCTGGCGGGCCTGCCGCTGAAGCGGCTGGGCCTGATGGCCGGGGCCGGGCTGGGCCTGCTGGTGCTGGCCTACATCTTCTATGAAAACGGCCGCAACCGCATCAACGCCTTCTTCGGCGGGGGCACCGCCTATGACCAGGTTGACCTGGCCAGCCGCACGCTGCTTGGCGGCGGGTGGACCGGCACCGGGCTGGGGCTGGGCACCAACAAGATGCGCCTGCCCGAAGCGCATACCGACTATATCTTCTCGGTGGTGGGCGAGGAATTCGGCCTGCTGGCCTGCGCCCTGCTGGTGGCGGTGTACCTGGCCATCGTGGTGCGCGTGGTGCTGCGCCTGATGGCGGAAGACCGGCTGTTCATCGTGCTGGCGGGCACGGGGCTGACCGCGCTGTTCGGCGGGCAGGCTTTCATCAACATCCTGATGAACCTGCAACTGTTCCCGTCCAAGGGAATGACGCTGCCGCTGGTCAGCTATGGCGGTAGTTCCACCATCGCCCAGTGCTTTACCGTGGGCCTGCTTCTGGCGGTAACGCGGCGTAATCCGTATCTGAGTAGCGAGAAATTCCTGCTGCCCCAAGGCGGCCCCAAGAGGATCAGGCGATGACCCCGGTTTCGCGGCACTATGTCCTGGCGGCAGGCGGCACCGGCGGCCACCTGACCCCCGCCTTCGCCCTGGCGGCAGAGCTGGTGGCGCGCGGCCATCACGTGGCGCTGGTGACCGACGAGCGCGGCGCGGCGATCCCCGGCAAGCCCGATTTCCTGCCCGCCCACGTGCTGCCCGCCGGCCGCTTCGGCAAGAACCCGCTGCACTGGCCCAGGGGCTTTGCCGCCGTGCTGGAAGGGCGCAAGATGGCGCGCCGCCTGTACGAGACGTTCCAGCCCACCGCCGTGGTCGGCTTCGGCGGATACCCCGCGCTGCCCGCCCTGCTGGGCGCGCAGGCCGATGGCATCCCCACCGTGATCCACGAGCAGAACGCCGTGCTGGGCCGGGTCAACCGCCTGCTGGCGGGCCGGGTGGATGCCATTGCTACCGCTTACCCGGATGTTGCGCGCCTTAAGCCGAAGTACCAGGGCAAGGTCCACCTGGTCGGCAATCCCGTGCGGCCCGAGGTCATGACGCTGCGTGACCTGGAGTTTCCGGCCTTCACGGCCGACGGCCTGTTCCGCGTGCTGGTGACCGGCGGTAGCCAGGGCGCCCGGGTGCTTTCCGAAGTGGTGCCCGATGGGCTGGCCATGCTGCCCCCGGCACTGCGCAGCCGCCTGCAGGTGACCCAGCAGTGCCGCGCGGAAGACCTTGACGCGGTGCGCCAGCGCTATGCCAGCCACGGCATTCCGGCGGAACTGGGCACCTATTTCGAAGACATGCAGGCGCGGCTGGCCGATGCCCACCTGTTCATCGGCCGCGCCGGGGCCAGCACCATTGCCGAACTGACGGCGGTGGGCCGCCCGGCGATCCTGGTGCCGCTGCCCATTGCCACCGATGACCATCAGGCCGCCAACGTGCGCGAGATGGTGAAGGCCGGCGGGGCGCGCTCGATCCGGCAGGAGAAGTTTACCGCCCCCGAACTGGCCAAGCAGATCCAGGCCATCGCCCAGAACCCGGAAGCGCTCGCCACTGCGGCCCATGCGGCGTGGAACTGCGGCCGGCCCAACGCAGCGGCGGACCTGGCGGACATTCTGGAGAGCTTCGGCGGTGCGCCGATCCAGGACGTGATCCGCGTGGCCGATGCGGCCGTGGCCGGGGCCGTGATGGGCGGGGCAGCCACCGCGCGGGTGCAGCCATGAAAGGCGTCCCCACCGATATCGGCACGATCCACTTCGTGGGCATCGGCGGCATCGGCATGTCCGGTATTGCCGAGGTGATGCACAACCTGGGCTACAGCGTGCAAGGGTCCGACATTGCCGAAGGCTACGTGGTGGAAGGGCTGCGCAAGCGCGGCATCACCGTGCATATCGGCCACGCCGCCGCCAACTTGGGGCAGGCCGCCGTTGTGGTCACCTCCACCGCGGTGAAGCGCGACAATCCCGAAGTGGCGGAGGCGCTGGAACGGCGCATTCCCGTGGTTCGCCGGGCGGAAATGCTGGCCGAGCTGATGCGGCTGAAGAACACCGTGGCCGTGGCCGGCACCCACGGCAAGACGACGACCACCAGCATGGTCGCGACCCTGCTCGATGCCGGCGGGGTCGATCCCACGGTGATCAACGGCGGGATCATCGAAAGCTATGGCAGTAACGCGCGCCTTGGCGGCAGTGACTGGATGGTGGTGGAGGCTGACGAAAGTGACGGCAGCTTCCTGCGGCTGGACGGGACGATTGCCGTCGTCACCAACATCGACCCTGAGCACCTCGATCATTACGGCAGCTTCGATGCGGTGAAGGATGCCTTCCTGCAGTTCGTGGAGAACGTGCCCTTCTATGGCGCGGCGGTGCTGTGCCTCGATCATCCGGAGGTGCAGAAGCTGATCGCCCGCGTGCGTGACCGGCGGGTAATCACCTATGGCTTTTCCCCCCATGCCGACGTGCGGGCGGAGAACATCACGACCGAGGGCGGCACCAGCCGCTTCGATGCCGTGCACCGCGACCGGGATGGCATCGAACACCGGATTGACGGGATCGCGCTGCCGATGCCGGGCCGCCACAACGTGCAGAACGCGCTGGCCGCCATTGCCGTGGCGCGCGAGATGGAGTGCCCGGACGATACCATCCGCGCCGGGTTTGCCCGCTTTGGCGGGGTGCGCCGCCGCTTCACCCTGGCGGGCGAAGTGGACGGGGTGCGGATCATCGACGATTACGCCCATCACCCGGTTGAAATCCGCGCCGTCCTGTCCGCCGCGCGCGAGGCAGTGGCGCCGGGCGGCCGTGTGATCGCGGTGGCCCAGCCGCACCGTTTCACCCGCCTGCGCGACCTGATGGAGGAGTTCCAGGGCTGCTTCGGCGATGCCGACATTGTCTACGGCGCGCCCGTCTATCAAGCGGGCGAGGCACCGATCGCGGGCGTTGACAACCATGCGCTGGTGGCGGGCATCAAGGCGCGCGGCCACCGGCATGCGAGCACCATTGCCGGGCCTGAAGCGCTGGCGAAGGAACTGGCTTCACTCATCGTGCCGGGCGATATCGTGGTGTGCCTGGGCGCGGGTGACATCACCAAGTGGGCGGCAGGGCTGGCCGATGCCATCCGCAAGGAGCGTGGCTCATGACCATGCAGGCGGGCGAGCAGACCTATGGCATGACCGGTGCGGGCTGGGGCAAGGTGGCCATGCCGCCGGTGCGGGGCAAGCTGACCCCACACGCGCCGCTGGACAAGCTTGTCTGGTTCAAGAGCGGCGGTCCGGCCGACTGGCTGTTCGAACCGGCCGACGTGGATGACCTGACGCAGTTCCTCTCCCGCCTGCCGGAGGATACCCCGGTGATGGCGATCGGCCTTGGCTCCAACCTGATCATCCGCGATGGCGGGGTGCCCGGCGTTGTGGTGCGGCTGGGCAAGGCTTTCGCCAGCGTGGAGGTGCAGCGCGACTGTATCCTGGAATGCGGCGGCGGGGCGCCGGGCATCCTGGTATCTTCCACCGCGCGCGATGCGGGGATCGCGGGGCTGGAATTCCTGCGTGGCATCCCCGGCACCGTGGGCGGCTTCGTGCGCATGAACGGCGGTGCCTATGGCCGCGAGGTGGCCGATATCCTGGTCGATTGCGACGTGGTGCTGCCCGGCGGCGAACTTGTGACGCTGCCGGTGGCCGATCTCGACTATTCCTACCGCCACTCGCGCCTGCCCGAAGGGGCCATCGTGGTGTCCGCCCGCTTCCGCGGTACGCGGGGCGATCCCGCCGCCATCGGCGCGGAGATGGACCGCATTGCCGAAGCGCGCGAGGCCAGCCAGCCGCTGCGCAGCAAGACCGGCGGCTCCACCTTCAAGAATCCAGAAGGCCGCAAGGCGTGGCAACTGGTCGACGAAGCGGGCTGCCGGGGCTTGACCCGTGGCGGCGCGCAAGTCAGCGAAAAGCACGCCAACTTCCTGATCAACACCGGCGATGCCACCAGCGCGGACATCGAAGGCCTGGGCGAGGAAGTGCGCGCCCGCGTGGCCAAGACAACCGGCGTGGCGCTGGAATGGGAAATCAAGCGAGTGGGAAGACCGTGAGCACCTTGCCGAAACTGCATGTTGCCGTCCTGATGGGTGGCTGGGCCAACGAGCGGCCCGTCAGCCTGATGAGCGGCAACGGCGTGGCCGATGCGCTGGAGGAGCGCGGCCACCGGGTGACCCGCATCCACCTGGACCGCGACATTGCCGCACTGCTTGCCGAGGCAAAGCCCGATGTGGTGTTCAACGCGCTCCACGGCGTGCCGGGGGAAGACGGCACGGTGCAGGGCATGATGGATCTGATGGGCATCCCCTATACCCACTCCGGCATGGTCACCTCGGTCATCGCGATCGACAAGGAACTGACCAAGCAGGCGCTGGTGCCCCACGGCATCCCCATGCCCGGCGGGCGCATTGTGAAGAGCGAAGACCTGTACACCGCCGATCCGCTGGCCCGCCCCTATGTGCTGAAGCCGGTGAACGAAGGGTCCAGCGTGGGCGTGGCCATCGTCACCGACCAGTCCAACTGCGGCAACCCGATCCGCCGCGACGCCACCGGTCCGTGGCAGGAGTTTTCCACCCTGCTGGCCGAACCCTATATCCGCGGGCGCGAACTGACCGCCGCCGTGATGGGCGCGGGCGACAAGGCGCGCGCCCTGCTGGTGACCGAACTGGTGCCCAAGAGCGGGTTTTACGATTTCGACGCCAAGTACACCGATGGCATGACGCAGCACGTCTGCCCGGCGGAAATTCCCGACGAGATCACGAAGCTGTGCCAGCAATATGCCCTCGCCGCGCACCGCCGCCTGGGCTGCCGCGGCGTGTCGCGCAGCGATTTCCGCTGGGATGACGAGCGTGGGGAAGACGGCCTGTTCCTGCTGGAAACCAACACCCAGCCGGGTATGACCGCGCTCAGCCTGGTGCCCGAACAGGCCCGCGCCTGCGGCATTTCCTATGGCGAGCTGGTGGAGATGATCGTGGCCGACGCGCTCGAGCACTTCGGGAAGGACATAGGCTGATGGCCCAGCGCATCACCCGTAACGCCAGCGGGGTGCGCCAGCAGGCGCGCGTCCAGGGGCGGGCGGGGCAGGTGCGCAAGGCGCGCGCGGCGGGCTCCGGCCTGGTCGACCGGGCCATGAATGCGCTGCCCTTTACCGAGGAGCAGTGGCACCGCTTCTTCACCGTGCTGATCGTGGCTGCCGGGCTTACCGTGCTGGTGGTGGTCCTGCGCCTCACCGGCCTGTGGGCGCTGGGCCAACAGCAGGTGGCGCGCGCCACCGCCAATGCCGGCTACCGGGTGGAGAACGTCTCGGTGCGCGGGACCGACCGGCTCGATCCGGCGCGGGTCTACGAGCGGGCGCTGGACCGGCAGGACCTGTCGATGATGCTGGTCGACGTGGAGGCGCTGCGCCAGGAACTGCTGCGGATAAGCTGGGTGAAGGATGCCCGCGTCTCGCGCCAGTTGCCCGACATGCTGGTGATCGACATCGTGGAACGCCAGCCGCACGCCGTGCTGCGCCGCCCCGACCGGCTGGTGCTGATTGACGAGACGGGCCGCGAGCTTGACCCGATCCCCGCCTCGCAGGTGGGCGACATGCTGGTGATCGAGGGCGAGGGCGCGCAGAGCAAGGTGGCCGACCTGGCGCACCTGCTGGAAGCTGCCCCCGCGCTGCGTCCGCAAGTGCGCGCCGCGCGCTGGGTGGGCAACCGCCGCTGGGACCTGACCTTCACCACCGGGCAGACGCTGGCCCTGCCCGAAGGGGCCGAACGCTCGGCCGCCGCGCTGATAAGCTTTGCCCGCGCCGATGGCATGCACCGCCTGATCGGCGGCGAAGCCGTGGCCTTCGACCTGCGCAACGCGCCGCGCATGTACCTGCGCGCGCCGGGCCACGGCGAGGACGAGCAGACCGAAATCCCCTCCGCAGGAGACACCTGATGGCCGCCCAGCCGCGCTTCACGAATGTCATAGCCGTGGTCAACATCGGCTCGTTCCGCATCTCGGCGATGATCGCCGGGCAGGCGGAGGATGGCGAGATGCACGTGCTGGGCAGCGGCCACCGCGCCAGCCAGGGGATCAAGCGCGGCTATGTGACCGATATGGCCGCCGCCACCTATGCCGTGCGCGATGCGGTGGAGCGGGCCGAGAAGCTGGCCGGCACCACGGTCAATTCGGTGTGGATCGGCTGTTCGGGCGCTGGCCTTGCCAGCACGATCAATCCGGTGGAAATCGACATCGGCGGCCGCCGGATCGAGGAAGAGGACATCGAGCACCTGCTGGTGGCCGCGAGGGACGGGCTGGAGCCCGACGGGCGCACCGTGCTGCACGCGCTGCCGGCCTGTTATTTCCTCGACGGGGCCGATGGCGTGGCCAACCCAACGGGCCTGCATGCCGATCGCCTCGGCGTGGATATCCACGTTATGCTGGCCGACAGCGCCCCGGTGCGCAACGTCACCGAAGCGGTGCAGAACGCCCACCTTGAGGTGGAAGGCGTGGTCGCCACCCCGCTCGCCGCCGGCTACGCCTGCCTGACGCAGGAGGAGCGTGACCTGGGCGTGGCGCTGGTGGAACTGGGCGCGGCGGTCACCAATGTCTCGGTCTATGCCGGGGGAATGCTGGTGGGTCTGACCAGCATCCCGCGCGGATCGGGCGATATTACCGATGCCGTGGCCAGCGCCTTCGGCATCCGCCGCTTCCAGGCCGAACGGCTGAAGTGTGTCAACGGCTCGGCCATTGCCAGCCCGCACGATCACCGCGAGATGGTGAGCGTGACCGGCCCGGACGATGCCGGCAGCAGCGTGGTGGCGCGCGGGGCCGATGCCAACGGGCGCATTGCCCGCGCCAGCCTGATCGCGGTGATTACCGGGGAACTCGACACCCTGATGCGGGATATCGGCCGGGCGCTGGATGCCATGGGCTTCGTCACCGGCAAGGCCGGCGCGCGGCAGGTGGTGCTGACCGGCGGCGGGGCCGAGATGACGGGACTGGCAGACTATGCCCAGAGCGTGCTGGGCACGCCGGTGCGGATCGGCCGCCCGCCGGCCCTGCGCGGCCTGCCCGAGGCGCACGCCGTGCCCGGTTTCGCCACCCTGGCGGGCCTGGCGCTCTATGCCGCCGAAGACCCGATCGACATCCGCGCGGTGGGCAGCCGCTTCACCGATACCACGCGGATGGACAGCCTGGGGCTTGTGCGCCAGGTGTGGCAGGCGATGCGGGCCTATTTCTGATGGTTAGCGGTCATTCATCGCACGCCGCGCATGGCTGTGGATATAGCGCATTACCTGATAACGCCGCGATTCGCTTTGTGGCACAAGCGTAAGATTACCAACACACAATCGGCACCCGGGAGTGCAGTGACATGAGCATCAATATCGGACCCCCTTCGGTGGAAGAACTGCGCCCCCGGATCACGGTGATCGGCGTGGGTGGTGCGGGCGGCAACGCCATCGCCAACATGATCGAGGCGGAGATCGAAGGGGTCGATTTCATCGTCGCCAACACCGATGCCCAGGCGCTCAACAACGCCGTGGCCGAACACCGCATCCAGCTGGGCCCGGATATCACCCAGGGCCTGGGTGCCGGTTCGCGCCCCGAAGTGGGCCGCGCCGCCGCCGAGGAAACGGTGGAAGAGATCGAGCGCGCGCTGGATGGCGTGAACATGGTCTTCATCGCCGCGGGCATGGGTGGCGGCACCGGCACCGGTGCGGCACCCGTGATCGCGGAGATCGCGCGGCGCAAGGGCATCCTCACCGTGGGCGTGGTGACCAAGCCGTTCCTGTTCGAAGGCACGCGCCGGATGCGCAGCGCCGAGGCCGGCATCGACGAGCTGCAGAAGCATGTCGACACGCTGATCGTCATCCCCAACCAGAACCTGTTCCTGGTGGCCAAGGCCGAGACGACCTTCAAGGAAGCCTTCATGCTGGCCGACGAGGTGCTGCAGCAGGGCGTCCGCTCGATCACCGACCTGATGGTGATGCCGGGCCTGATCAACCTCGACTTTGCCGACGTTCGCAGCGTGATGAACGAGATGGGCAAGGCCATGATGGGCACGGGCGAGGGCGAAGGCCCCAACCGTGCGCTGGAAGCGGCTGAACGCGCCATCGCCAACCCGCTGCTCGACGGCGTGAGCATGCAGGGCGCCAAGGGCGTGATCATCTCGATCATCGGCGGCGAGGACATGAAGCTGCTGGAGGTTGACGAAGCCGCCAACCACATCCGCGAGCTGGTGGACCCGGAAGCCAACATCATCTGGGGCTCGGCCTTCAACCCGGAACTGGATGGCCGCATCCGCGTCTCGGTGGTCGCCACCGGTATAGAGAGCACCGGGGAGGGCGCCCGTTCCGCCCCGCAGGCCATGGGCCTGGGCCTGGGGCGTGGCCCCAAGAAGCCCGCCCTGCCGCTGCCTCCGGCGGATGAGCTGGCCGACGAGGCGGCCGACAAGGCCGAGGACGATGCCTTCAACCGCTCGTTCTCGCTGGGTGGTAGCGCGGCTCCCGCAGCGGCGGCACTGGCCTTCCCGCCCGCCGAGGACACCCGTGACGAGCTGGACCTGGCTGCACCTGAGCCGGCTGTGGAACCGGCGGTGGACGACAGCCGCTTCGCCCCGCTCGCGCCCTCCGCACCGGATGAGTCCGCGGATGACGACGGCCTGTTCGACCTGACCGAGGAACTGGGCGACACCGCGCCTCCGGCCGATGCCGGTAATGACGAGCTGCTGCTCGACGCCGGTCGCATGGCCGAACCGCAGGACGATGGCATGAGCCGCCGCCGGCGCTTCTTCGGTGGTGGCGAGAGCGCGGCGGCCGAACCGGCCCCGGCTGCTCCCGCACCCGCCGCCCCGGCTTCTCCTGCGGGCAGCACGTTGTTCGAACGCATGGCCAACCTGTCGCGCGGGTCGGCGTCCTCGGCCGACGAGCCGGGCGATGATGACGATGACGACAGCGGCTCGGCCATGCGCATCCCGCGCTTCCTGGGCCGCCAGAACAACCAGTGATCGCATAGCCCTTGCGCTGCGGCGAAACTGCGGCGCAAGGGCCCTTGGAATGGATCTGATGAAGGACGGGTTTGCCAGGCTGGGGGCAGTCGGCACGGTGCCGGCGCTGCTCTTTGCGGGCGCGCCGCTCGTGATCACACCAATCGTGTCCGCCGAAGTGGCGGCGCAGGAAGTGGTGCAGCCGCTGCCCAATCCGGCGGCAGGGCAACTGGCCGAAGCCATGCGCCGCCTCGCCCGCGCCCCCACCTCGCTGCCCGACCTGTTGCAGGCCGCCCGCGCCTCGGTGGAACTGAACGACGTGGACGGGGCCAACGGCTTTGCCGAGCGCGCCGCCGCCATCGCCCCGCGTGACGGAGCCGTGCTGGCGGTGCGCGCGCTGGTTGCCCTCAAGCGCCAGCAGCCCGAAGCCGCGCTGGACCTGTTTGCGGAAGCCGCTGCGACGGGCGAGCCGCTGGACCCCTATGCCGCCGAACAGGGGCTGGCCTTTGACCTGGTGGGTCGCAATGCCGAGGCGCAGGAACGCTATGGCGTGGCGCTCTCGCAGCAGGAAACCGACGAGGTCGTGCGTCGCCTGGCCCTCAGCTTTGCCATCGCGGGCGACCAGGCGGCCAGCGAGGCAACCCTGCTGCCGCTGCTCCAGCGGCGCGACGTGGCCGCCTATCGCACGCGCGCCTTTGCCCTGGCCGTGCTGGGCCGCGAAGAGGAAGGCGTGGCGATTGCCGAGGCCATGCTGCCCCAGCGCCTGGCCCTGCGCATGGCTCCCTATCTGCGCACGATGCGTTCGCTGACCCCGGCGCAGCAGGCGGCGGCAGGCAACCTGGGCCAGTTCCCGGCGATGGCGGAGGTGGGCCGCGAACAACCGCAACTGACCCGCCGCGCCGAAACGCCGACCACGCCTTCCGGCCGCTCGGACAGCCGCCTGATTCCCGGGGGCCGCCCGCTTGGTTCCGCCAGCAACGGTGCGGAAGGGGAACTGCCGGCGATTGCGATGGCTTCGTCGCCACCCGCGCCACTGCCGCCGCCGCCACCACCGCCGCCGCCTCCTCCTCCGCCGCCTCCTGCCCCGCCGCCGCCTCCGCCGCCGCCACCACCTCCACCGCCGCCTGCGCCGGTCGTCGTGGCCAGCGCGCCGCCGCCTTCTCCGCCGCCCGCTCCGGTGGTGGTCGCCAGCGCGCCGCCGCCGCCTGCTCCGGTGGTGCAGGAAACGCCGCAGAGCATTGCCGAGGCCTTTGCCGAATTCACCCGTGCCGGCGTGGTGCCGGTTGCCGCCGCGCGCGCCGGTGCCGTCGATATCACCGCGATCGAGGTGCGCCGCGAGCGCCCGCCGCCACCGCCTGCTCCCCCGCCGCCGCCCCCGCCGCCGCGCCATCCCAGCCGCATCTGGGTGCAGGTCGGCACGGGGCAGAACGTGGAGGCCTTCCGGTTTGACTGGCGGCGCATGGTCCGCACCGGCGGCGCGCTGCTCAACGGGCGCGAGCCCTATCGCGCGCGCTGGGGGCAGACCAACCGGCTGCTGATCGGGCCTTTCCCCAATGTGCGCGAGGCCAATGAGATGGTCACCGACCTTGAGGAAAAGGGCATCGATTCCTTCCGCTTCACCAGCAGCGCGGGTGAGGAAGTGGTGCCGCTGAACTGACCCGGCGGCCCGTGCGGGCAGGGGGAAAACGGCGGTTTTCCGCAGGTTTTCCCCAGCCTGGTCACAGGATTCCCCCGCTATTTCTGCACAGCTTGCCAACAGGCTTGTGCCAGTTCTCCCCTGCATCCACAGCCGCGCCGATTGCCACCGGGGCACGCGGCAACGCATGGTCTGCCCCATGAGAACCGCGCAATCCGATAATGACCGGGCCGACGATGCCGCACCGGTAGACATGCTGGCCGCGCTGTTCGAGGCCCATGGCTGGCCGGTGGAATTCATCCGCGATGACGAGGTGACCACCGAGATTCCCGGCAGTTGGACCACCTACCAGGTGCGCGGCGTGTGGCGCGCGGAGGACCGGGTGCTGCAACTGCTGTGCCTGCCCGACGTGCGCGTGCCCGATGCCAAGCTGGATCCCGCGCGCGAGCTGCTGGCCCTGGCCAACGAGCAGTTGTGGCTGGGCCATTTCGACCTGTGGAGCCAGGGCGGGGTGCTGGTCTATCGCCATGCCGCGATGCTGGGCGATGACGGGCTGCTGAGCCTGTCGATGGCCCAGGCGCTGGTGGACAACGCGATTTCCGAATGCGACCGGTTCTATCCCGCCTTCCAGTTCGTGCTGTGGGGCGACAAGACCGCGCGCGCGGCGCTGGATGCGGCGCTGGTGGATGCTGCGGGCGAGGCCTGAAGTCTCTCGCGGAAGTCCTGCCGTCCACAGCAGTTCGCCGCAGCCCGCTTCCCCGTTCCGCAAAGTGCGGCTAGGTCCGGCTCATGCTCGAATCCATACTCATCGTCGGCTGCGGCAACATGGCCGGGGCCATGGTCGAAGGCTGGCTGGCCGACGGCCTCAACCCGTCTCGCCTGACCATCGTCGATCCCTTGCGCACCGAAGGCCCCGGCGGCATGCCGGTCCTGCCCGCGCTGCCCGAGGATGGCACGTTCGATGCCGTGCTGCTGGGCATCAAGCCGCAGAACCTGGCCGAAGCCGCCCCCGGCATCGCCGCGCTGGTGGGGGAGGGGACCACGGTCCTCTCGCTGCTAGCAGGGATCGAGCTGGCCGTGCTGCAACGCCATTTCCCCGCAGCCCGCGCGCGGGTGCGGGTGATGCCCAACCTGGCCGTGGCGCTGGGCAAGGCCCCGATCGCGCTGGCGACCGACAGCACCGACGAGGCGCTGGCCGCGGCCGTGGTGGGCCTGATGCAGCCGCTGGGCACGCCTGAATGGATCGGGGAGGACAAGTTCGACCTGGTCACCGCCCTGGCCGGCAGTGGCCCCGCTTTCGTCTATCGCTTCATCGATGCGCTGGGCGCGGCCGCGACGCGGCTGGGCCTGCCGGAAGAACAGGCCCGCCGCCTGGCGCTGGCCATGGTGGAGGGTGCCTCCGCGCTTGCCGCCGCATCCCCGCACGATCCGGGCAAGCTGGCCGACATGGTGGCCAGCAAGGGCGGCGTTACCCGCGCCGGGCTGGATGTGCTCGACAACGGCGAGGCGCTGGGCCGCGTGGTGATCGACACCTTGCGCGCCGCGCGCGACCGCAGCGCCGAGATGGCCCGCGAGGCGCGCGACTAGGAACTGCTACCGGGAGCCAGCGGTTAGTCTGGTGACGCAAGTCCGGTTTTGCTTGAATGTGGAGCATAAAGCTCCGATATTCCCCTTACCGGCTTGTCGTCGCTCGGCGCCGGAATGGAGTATTATATGGCTAACTGGAACGAACCCCGGCCCACCGGCCTGGGATTCGGCGGAGCGCCCGGGGTCGCCGGACAGGGCGACGCGGCGGTGTTTGACGCAGGTCTGCGCAAGCACATGCTCTCGATTTACAACTACATGACCAGCGGCATCCTGCTGACCGGTATCGTCGCCATGCTGTTTGCCGGTTCCGGCATGGCAGCCCAGGTGATGACCGGCGGCGCGCTGCGCTGGCTGATCATCCTTTCGCCCCTGGCGATCGTCTTCGCGATGAGCTTTGGCGCGCAGCGCTTCAGCAAGACCACGCTGCAGGCGATGTACTGGGGTTTCGCCACCCTGATGGGCCTGTCGCTGTCGACGGTGTTCCTGGTCTACACCGGGGAATCGATCGCGGTGACCTTCTTCGCCACGGCGGCGGCCTTCGCGGGCCTCAGCCTCTATGGCTATACCACGAAGAAGAACCTCAGCGGCTTCGGCAGCTTCCTGATCATGGGCGTGGTGGGCCTGATCGTGGCCAGCCTGCTCAACATCTGGCTGCAGTCGCCCGGCCTGATGTGGGCCATCAGCGCGCTGGGCGTGCTGATCTTCGCCGGTCTGACCGCTTATGACACGCAGCGCCTGAAGGCCGAATACGCCTACCTGCGCGGCACCGATTTCGCCGGCAAGGCGGTGATCCTGGGCGCGCTGACGCTGTATCTGGACTTCATCAACATGTTCCAGTTCCTGCTCAGCTTCCTGGGCAATCGCGAGTAACCCACTCGCCTCATCGCAGCAGCGATTCGCTTTATCGTGCCCGGGGTGCAGCAAATGCATCCCGGGCATTTTCATTGCCCTGCCAGCACGCTAGGCAGGCGGTTCATGCAAACGGGGCGGTTGCCGCAACAGCGCGCCGCGGGACGAGAGAGGCAGTAAACGATGGTCTTCCATACGCGAAAGGAGCGCGCTTCGCTCGTCGCCGCAGCCACGGGCTCGGCCCTGCTGGCCGCCTGCGCCACACCCGCGCCGCCGCCCCCGCCGCCGCCGCCCCCGCCGCCGCCGGTGGTTGAGGTGACGCCGGAACCGATCCCCTATCGCCCGATCCCGCCGGGCGGCGCACCCTATGTGATGGAGATCCCGGGCAAGGACGCCAACGGCGTGCGGATGACAGTGAACGCCAACCTCGATACGGTGGAAACACTGTGGAACTTCCGCAGCGGCTGGAACGTCGCCGCACTCAACTGCAACGGGCCGGAGGACGGCCGCATCATCGAAGGCTATTCGGCCTTTCTGACCACTTTCCGGCGCCCGCTGGCCGCTGCCAACAGCGAGCTGGACCGGCGCACCCGCCGCCAGCACAGCAGCAATGCCGCCGCCGTGCGTGCGCGCGAGGCGCGCATGACATCGGTCTACAACTACTTCGCCCAGCCGCCCGCCCGGGCCGATTTCTGCGGCGTGGCGCGGGTGCTTTCGGCCTATATGCTGGATGCCGCGCCCAGCGATGCCAATGCCCTGGCGGCGGCCTATCTGCCGCAGTTCGAAGGTGCGTTCGAACGGTTCTTCTCCGATTACGAGGCCTACCAGGTCCAGTCCGCCGCGTGGGATCAGCAGTATGGCGCGCAATACGGTGCCTCGCAGCCCGGCTATGTCGCCGTGTGGGGTACCCAGCAGGTGCCTGCGCTGGGGATCGCCACCAGCCTGATCGCGCAGGAGGACGGGGTGCTCGGTCTGCCTGCCGGCGAGGTGCTCGATCCGCTGACCGGGGTTGCCGTGCCGATCATCCCCGCGACAGATGCGGGCATCACCACGCCGGTGGTGCAACCGCTGCCCGCCGGGCCGACGCCGCGCCGCCGCTGAGGTTCCTTCGCCGCTGAGGTTGCGGCCGGGCGGCAGGCGATTTTAGGCCTTCCAAGCGGCAGGCCCATTCGCTAAGAGGCGCGCCTTCGCATGGGGCCACCCTTGCGCGGAAATCTGGAACGGGGCCGTAGCTCAGATGGGAGAGCGCGTCGTTCGCAATGACGAGGTCAGGGGTTCGATCCCCCTCGGCTCCACCAGGTTTCTGAGCACGCCTATCCGGGCGTGCGATCCTCGCTCCCGGCCAGCATAGCTGGCCTTCGCTGCGGGCGGCCGTTCGGCCTTGCGGACCCTGCGGGTCCGTGCTCGGGTTTTTCACCACGCTTTCGCTTGGGGCCCTTATACTCTAGGCGTTTTGCTATGCATTTTCTCGATCAGGCCAAAATCTATGTAAAGTCCGGCGGGGGCGGGCCCGGTGCGGTCAGCTTCCGGCGCGAGAAGTACATCGAATATGGCGGCCCCGATGGCGGCAATGGCGGCAAGGGCGGCGATATCGTGTTCGTGGCCGTGCCCGGCCTCAACACCCTGATCGATTTCCGCTACACCCAGCACTTCAAGGCGAGGCGCGGCGACCACGGCATGGGCAAGAACCGCACCGGCGCAAGCGCGCCCGACCTGGTGATCGAGGTGCCGCTGGGCACCCAGGTCCTGGCCGAGGACCAGGAAACCGTCCTGGCCGACCTGATCGAGGAGGGCCAGCGCGTGGTCCTGCTGGAAGGCGGCATGGGCGGTCGCGGCAATGCCAGCTACAAGACCAGCACCAACCGCGCCCCGCGCCAGCACCAGCAGGGCATTCCGGGTGAGGAGCTGTGGGTATGGCTGCGGCTGAAGCTGCTGGCCGATGCGGGCCTGGTGGGCCTTCCCAATGCGGGCAAGAGCACCTTCATCAACGCGGTTTCCAATGCGCGCGCCAAGGTGGGCGACTATGCCTTCACCACGCTGGTGCCCAAGCTGGGCGTGGTGCAGCACAAGGGCCGCGAATTCGTGCTGGCCGACATTCCCGGCCTGATCGAGGGTGCAGCCGATGGCGCGGGGATCGGAGACCGGTTCCTGGGCCATATTGAACGCTGCCGCGTGCTGATCCACCTGATCGACATCACCGGCGATCCGGTGGAGGCCATGCGCATCGTCGAGGGTGAGCTGGAGGCCTATGGTGCCGGGCTGGAGAACAAGGCGCGGCTGGTGGCGCTGAACAAGATCGACCTGGCCGATGCCGAACTGGCCGATGCCTTCGCGGCGGAGCTGCTGGCAGCGGGGGCGGACCGCGTGTTCCCCATCTCCGGCGCGACGGGGCAGGGGATCGAGGCGCTTATGGATGCCGTGCTGGAATACCTGCCCGCCCGCACCGCGACAGAAAACCCGCACGAGATTCCTGCCGAGGCAGGCGCGGAAGAAGCGCCGGAGAAGCCGTGGGATCCGCTGGGCTGACATCCGCCAGCCGATTTGCGCGGGCCACGCGTTCCCGCTAAGCGGCGCAACATGACCATCGCCCGCCTTGCCGACCTGGCCGATCCCGCGCTTGCCCCCCGCCTGGTGGTCAAGGTCGGCTCGTCCCTGCTGGTCGACAAGCAGGGCCAGCCGCGCCGCGCATGGCTGCAGGGGCTGGTGGCGGAACTGGCCGCCGCGCGGGCGCGCGGGCAGCAGGTGATCGTGGTCAGCTCGGGCGCGATTGCGCTCGGCTCGCGCCGGCTGGGCATGAAGGGCGGGGGCCGCGCCAGCCTGGCCGACGCACAGGCCGCTGCTGCCGTGGGGCAGATCGCGCTGGCCGGCCTGTGGGCGGACCTGCTGGGCGCGCATGACCTGGCTGCCGCGCAGATCCTGCTGACGCTGGAGGACCTGGAAAACCGCCCCACCTACCTCAACGCCACCGCCACGCTGGGCCGCCTGCTGGATGCTGGCGCGGTGCCGATCATCAACGAGAACGATTCGGTCGCCACGCAGGAAATCCGCTTTGGCGACAACGACCGGCTGGCCGCGAGGGTAGCTCAGGCTGCCGGGGCCAGCGCGGTGATCCTGCTGTCCGATGTGGACGGGCTGTACGATCGCAACCCCAGGGATCCCGGGGCGATCCGCATCGAGACGGTGCAGGGGATCACGCCCGAAGTTTACGCCATGGCCGATGGCGGCTCGGCCAGCGGCATGGGCTCGGGCGGGATGACGTCCAAGCTGCAGGCCGCCGAGATGGCTGGCCTGGCCGGCATTGCCCTCACCATCGGCAGCGGGCTGGTGGACGCCCCGCTCGCCCGCGTGATCGATCGGGGCGTGGGCACGCTGTTCCTGCCGGTGCGCAAAGCCGGGGCGATGAAGGCGTGGCTGGGTGGGCGGCTGCGCCTGAAAGGCTCGCTGGTGATCGACGACGGGGCGGAGCAGGCCCTGGCGCGGGGCGGCAGCCTGCTGGCTGCCGGGATCACCGCCGTGGAGGGTGACTTCGCGCGCGGCGATCTGGTGGCCATCCGCCGCAAGGATGGCGCGCTGCTGGGCAAGGGGCTGGCCGAATACGATGCGCCCGCCTGCCACCAGTTGCAGGGCCGCCCGACATCGGAGCATCAGGCGATCCTGGGCTATGCCCCGCGCTCGGCCGTGGTCCACCGCGACCAGTTGGTTCTGCTGTGAGCAAGCCGCCAGTGTCGTCTCCCGTGCTCGCCATAACGGGGGGCACGGGGTTCCTGGGCAGCCACGTGCTGGAACAGGCTCTGGGGCAGGGCCTCAGGCCGCAGGCGCTCACACGCCGCATGGGCGGCGCGCATTTCGGCAGCGGGGTGCCGCAGCCGCTGTGGATCGAAGGCACGCTGGCCGATCCGGCTGCGCTGGCCATGCTGGCCGAAGGCGCGGACGCGGTGCTGCACATTGCCGGCGCAGTCAACGTGCCCACGCGTGAGGCATTTGCCGCCGCCAATATCGCGGGCACGCAAGCCGTGGTGGAAGCGGCCAGGGCGGCAGGCGTGCGCCGGTTCATCCACGTCTCCAGCCTGGCCGCGCGCGAGCCGGGCCTGTCCGCCTATGGCTGGTCCAAGGCCGGGGCGGAGGAGGTGGTGCGGCAAAGCGGGCTGGACTGGACGATCGTACGTCCGCCCGCGATCTATGGCCCGCGCGACCGGGACATGTTCGAGATGTTCCGCGCCGCCAAGCTGGGCGTGCTGCCGGTGCCGCCAGCCGGTGCCGCCTCGGTGATCCATGCGGCAGACCTGGCGCGGCTGCTGCTGGCGGCGGCGCATGGTGGCGGGCCGGACTGGAGCGAACGGCTGTTCGAGCCGGATGATGGCCGCCCTGGCGGCTGGGCGCATCCTGATCTGGCCCGAGCTATCGGCAGCGCGATGGGTCGCCGCGTGTGGGCCCCTGGCCTGCCCGCCCCCGTGCTGCGCGGTGCGGCGCGGCTGGACCGGCTGGCGCGCGGCGACAAGGCGAAACTGACGCCCGACCGGGCCAGCTACATGCTCCATCCGGACTGGGTTTCCTCGCCCGCGCTGGCCGTGCCGGAGCACCTGTGGACCCCGGCAATCCCCACCTTGGAGGGGCTGGCGCAAACCGCCGCGTGGTATCAGGCCAACGGCTGGGTATGACACTCTAAGTTACTGCGAATGCTTCGCAAAGTCTGGAAGTCTGACAGCTTTTTTCATTCGCGTGGATCGACAAATGGGTATAGATTTGCGACGGATCGATTGATTTGGGGGTCTGCACCAAGGTTGCGGCGGATCTGAGAGGGGAGTTTCGATGAAGAAAGCAAACCGTGTTTCGCGCCGTTCTTTCGTGGGACTGGTAACCGGCGCTGCCGCCAGTGCGATGATCGCCGGCCCCGCCAAGGCGCAGCAGACCGGCCGCACCGACAGCGATTCTAACGACCGCGCCGGCTATGGCCGCACCGGCTATTCGGACAGCGATTCGGGTGACCGCGGCGGCTATGGCCGTACCGGCGTGACCGATTCCGACAGCAATGACCGGGCCAGCTATGGCCGCGGCGGCGGTGGCGGGCGCAGCGGCGGTTCGGGCCTGACCGACAGCGATTCCGGCTCCAACAGCGATGCTCCCGGTCGCGGACGCGGTTCGGGCACCGGCTATACCGACAGCGATTCGAACGACCGCGCCGGCTTCGGCCGCTCGGGCATTTCGGATTCGGACGATGCCGATCGTGGCGGCTACGGGCGCGGGCGCGGCACCGGCCGCTGATCCGCCAGTCCGCTGATCTGCGGGCCCTTGCGGGCAAGGCTGCAAGGGTTCAGCATCACCCAGGGGGGGGAAGCAGCAATGTCGAAGAAGGCCAACCGCGTATCGCGCCGTTCGTTCGTGGCCCTGGTCACCGGCGCGGCCGCCGGCACCCTGATCGGCGGCAGCGCCCAGGCGCAGAGCGGGCGGACTGACAGCGACAGCAACGACCGGGCCAATTACGGTTATTCCGGCTCTACCGATGGCGACAGCAATGACCGGGCGGGTCATGGCCGGGGGAGCACTTCGTGCACCGACAGCGATACGGGCAAGAACGCCGACGGGGTCGGCCGGGGCCGCCGGTGCGGCGGCGGAAAGACCACATCCTCCGGCCTGACCGACAGCGACACTGGTTCCAACCGTGATGCCGTGGGCCGCGGGCGCGGAACCAGCAACGGCTATACCGACAGCGATTCCACCGACCGTTCCGGCCAGGGCTATTCGGGCCTGACGGATGGCGACAGCAACGACCGGTCAGGCCACGGGCGCGGACGGGGCACGGGCCGCTAGGGCCGCCGGCAGCCTTGCCGGGCATATTCGGGACTATTCTGCATGACTGCGCTTAACATCAGGCAGGCTGGCACCAGCCCGCTGGACTACATGATCGCGCCGCTGGGCCGCGAGGAGTTCTTCAGCCGCTATTACGAGCAGACCTACTTCCGCTCGACCCCGGCGCCCGACAAGGTGGCGGCGCTGCTGAGCATTGACCGGGTGGACGAGATCATCTCGGACAGCGAACTGCCGCCATCGGCGCTGACCATGTCGCAAAGCGGCGCGCCGGTGCCGGCCAGCGAATACACCTATGCCACCGGCATCATCGATCGCGGCGCGGTGCTGGATACCTTCCGCAACGGGGCCACCATCGTGCTGCCCCAGCTGCACTTTGCCGATGCGCGGCTCTACACCTTCTGCCTGGCGCTGGAGCGGGAGTTCGGCGCGCGCATCCAGACCAACATCTACCTGACGCCGCCGGGCAACAGCGGCTTCGGCATCCATTATGACGATCACGACGTGTTCGTGCTGCAGGTCTCGGGCCGCAAGAAGTGGGAGATCTATGGCCAGCGCGATGGCCTGCCCTACAAGGGCGAGGGCTTCCGCAAGAACGAGGACGAGACGGGCGAGCTGCGGGACACCTTCATCATGGAGCCGGGCGAGTGCCTCTATGTCCCGCGCGGCCTGGCCCACCGGGCCGAGACCGAGGGCGACGAGGCGAGCCTGCACATCACCGTGGGCATCCTGGTGCAGACCTGGGCGGAATTCATGCTGGAAGCCGTAGCCGAGGCGAGCTTGCGCATCCCCGAACTGCGCCAGTCGCTGCCGCCCTCGCTCTATTTCGATCCCGCCCAGCGCGCCGCCAATGCCGAGACCTTCCGCCGCCTGATCCACGAGATTGCCGACAAGGCCAGCTTCGATGCCACGCTGGCGGCCTTCGGCAGCAACTTCGTGATGAACCAGGGTCCACGCCTGCGTGGCGCGCTCAACGCGCTGATCGCCGGCGTGGGCGAGACTGACCGGCTGGTGGTGCGCGAGAGCGTGATCTACGCCATCGAGGAGAGCGAGGAAGGGCCGCAACTGGCGCTGGCATCTTGCTCGATCCCGCTGGCGGCAGACCTGGCCCCGCAACTGGCGGCAAGGCTGGCTGAAGGCAGCATGGCCATGAGCGACTTTGCGGTGGCGGATGCGGCGGACTTGCGTGATACGCTGGAGACGCTGCTGGCCTATGGGTTACTGGAGAAGGCGTAGGCCTTCACCGTCCCCCCTTTCATTGCGAAGCGTACAAAAGCTGCCTGTCGGCTAACGACCCCATTGCGGACGTGGCATTAGCTGATGGTGAGATGGTCGGTTCTATGAAGCACCCAACCGCCTTGCGCGTCCCTTTTGTAGATCATCGAGGAGAGGCCGCCTGCAAGTGGCCCATATCCCTCGTAACTATAAAGCAGCGCTGTTGCGCCATTGTCTGCTAGGGCTGGCAAACTGATGGAGATCATTGCCACGGGCCAATCCTCTAAGCGGGTAATCGCCTCAAGGCTGCGATCGTCGTGTATGATCCCTTCGCTGTCCAGCCAAGCCCTCAGATCAGGGCAGTTTTCGACGACGTTGATATCCCTCACATCCGCTGCTGCAAGTGCCAGCTCGACGCTTGCATCCCTTGCCAGTTGAGGGCTTTCCTCGAGCAACGTTTCGATCTCCTGTCGCGATGGCGCGTCAGCTCCCGGTTGGCTCCATACGGCAATTGGGCGAGGGGACTGTGACTGGAAGTCTGCGATATGCTTCTGCGCTAGCTCGCAGGCCACTGTGTAATCTGGCGCAGTGAGCGCTCTGTCAGAACAGGCAGCTGGCCAGATGAGCAATCCTGCTAGCAATGGTTTTAGATGACGCCACATCAGGCAAGGTTGCCGCACAACGCGCCGCGCCGCAACGTCCGTTTCCCACCCTCACATCGGACATTCCGGTCTGCGGTCACAATTCGCACTTCCAGACGCCACCACGATACCCCGTCCCCTGAGGGGAGGGGCGCTGCGGAATATGCATAAAAGAAGGCCCGGTCGATTGCTCGGCCGGGCCTTGAAAGTTTTGGGAGAGGATGCCTGAAAGGCCTGATCCTTATGGCGGCGGGCGCGATTCTGCACAAACGCGATAACTGCAAGAGGTGTTGCGTCCTATGCAACATACTGGTAGATTCAGTGTGAAATCTGTCATTGAGCGTTCACAATAGGGCCTTCGGGTAAACGCTATTGACAATTATAACCATTTAGGTTATATGCGCGCCACCGGACCAGCGGGGATGTCGACCCTCTCTGGCCTTTGCTCACCAGAACAACGCGGCCGGTGCGGCGGCGCAAGGCAGGGGGTTTCCCAAGCCACGTGCAGCCCACAACCGGAAGCGGCGGGTGGATGATCCGGGCGCCTGCCCCTTTGCAACCTGGCCCACCGGGCGCCTCTCGCAAGAAGACAGGCCCACCCGCAGCAGGCAGGCTCTCCGAAGGCTGGCCACGCACCCGGCACTGGCGCGGCACGATCAGCCGCGCCGTGACAGGCGGGCCGCAAAGCGAGTTCCCCCGCCAGCCACGGGCCACTCCCGCCCACAGGAACGGTGACCGATGCGCCCCGCCAGGCACGCCCGGTCCGTTCGCGCATGCCCGGCAGCCCCGTGCGAGAGCGCCACCCGGCGCCGCACCGGCCGCGCGGTTTCCCGTTTTTGATGATCGTCTTGCCGTGGCTGCGGGTGTTGGATTCCCGCCCGGGCGCAGAGGCAGATCAGAAAACCGGCTCGTACCCCGGCGGCAGCTCGTCGCCGCTGGCAGGCGTGCCCACCGGCGTGGACACCGGCGTATGGATGCCGCACTCGGTCTTGTCCCAGCCGCGCCAGCGGCCCGCGCGCGGGTCTTCACCCGGCTTCACCACGCTGGTGCACGGCGCGCAGCCGACCGACAGGTAGCCCTGCGCCTCCAGCGGGTGGCGGGGCAGGTCATGCTCGGCGAAATAGGCTTCGAGGTCGTCCTTGGTCCAGTCACCCAGCGGGTTGATCTTCAGGCGGCCGTCCTCGATCTCGAACCGCGGCAGGTTCTCGCGGGTGACCGACTGGAAGGCCTTGCGCCCGGAAATCCACGCATCCAGCCCCCGCTTGGCCCGGGCCAGCGGCTCCACCTTGCGGATCTCGCAGCAGCCATCGGGATCCCAGGACCAGCGCAGCCCGTTCTCGTCCTTGGCAGCAAGCACGGCGGCGTCCGGCTGGACCACGCTGGAGTTGCTCAGGCCCAGCAGGCTGGTCAGCGTGTCGCGATAGTCCAGCGTTTCCTGGAACATCTTCAGCGTATCGACGAAGATCACCGGCACGGATGGATCGGCGCTGGCCACCAGGTGCAGCAGCACGGCGCTTTCGGTGCCGAAGCTGGAAACCACGGCCACGCGGCCCAGCGAGCCTTCGGCAAACAGCTCGGCCAGCATCACCCGCACGTCCACGCCCGCGAACCGCGCATTCAGGCGATCGGCATCGGCCTGCGTGAAGGCAGGTGCGGTGTCGATCACATCACGCAGGCGGGCGGCGGCCGCATCAGCCATGACGCAGGGCCCAGATCGGGGTGCGCCCGTCGGTGGTGGCCTGGTAGACCTGCGGGAAGCGGTTGAAGGCGGCCTCCACATCCGCCAGGTCCAGCGGCTGGTTGGGGGCAAAGGCATCGAACCCGCAGCGGCGCATGGCCTCGATCCGGTCCACCAGCACGTCGCCCACGGCGCGCAGTTCGCCGGTATATCCGGCCTCGCGCAGGATGCGGGCGGCCGAGAAGCCGCGCCCGTCGCCGTAAACCGGGAAGTTCACCTCCACCAGCGCGATCCGGTCCAGGTGGGCCAGCAGGTCGCGGGCATCGTCGCCCGGCTCGATCCGCACGGCGACGGCGTTCGACTGGTCGAGGAAGGCGTCCACAGTAACCGCCGGGTGGTCGACCTGGGCATCATCGCGGAAACGCAGCTGCACGGTGTCCGCGCCAGTGCCGATTGCATCAACCATAGATAGCCTCCTTGAACGGCTCCATGCCGATCCGGCGATAGGTATCGAGGAAACGCTCCCCGTCGGTGCGCTGCGCCAGGTAGACATCGGCGGCCTTTTCCACCGCGTCCACGATGCCGGCTTCATCGAAGCCCGGGCCGGTGATCTTGCCCAGCGAGGTGTCCTCGGCCTCGGACCCGCCCAGCAGCAGCTGGTAGTTTTCGGTGCCCTTCTTGTCGACGCCCAGAATGCCGATGTGGCCCGCGTGGTGGTGCCCGCAGGCGTTGATGCAGCCGGAGATCTTCAGCTTCAGCTCGCCGATGGTATCGGCCTTGCCGTTGGCGTTGAAGCGCTCGGAAATCTTCTGCGCCACCGGGATGGAGCGGGCATTGGCCAGGCTGCAATAGTCCAGGCCCGGGCAGGCGATGATATCGTCGATCCGGTCAAGGTTCGGCGTGGACAGGCCCGCCGCGTCAAGCTGCTGCCACAGGTCATAAAGGCGGCCGATCTCCACATGCGGCAGGACGATGTTCTGCGCATGGGTCACCCGGCATTCGTCGAAGCTGTAGTCCTTCGCCAGCGCCGCCATCAGGCGGATCTGGTCGGCCGAAGCGTCGCCCGGAATGCCGGCCACCGGCTTCAGGCTGATGGTGACGGAGACATAGCCCGGCACCTTGTGCAGGTGGGTGTTGCGGTCCATCCACGCGGCGAAAGCGGGGTTGGAGCGATCGGCCTGGGTGGGCAGGTCCGCCTTGAAGGCGGGGTCCGCGAAATAGGTCTTGATGCGCTCCAGCTCGGCCAGCGGCGGCTCGATGTTCTGGGACAGCAGGTGGGCGAATTCCTCCTCCACCTGGCGGGTATATTCGTCCTTGCCCAGCTCGTGGACCAGGATCTTGATGCGCGCCTTGTACTTGTTGTCGCGCCGGCCATAGCGGTTGTAGACGCGCAGGCACGCTTCCGAATAGGTGATCAGCTGGTCCAGCGGCACGAAGTCGCGGATCAGCGGGGCCACCATCGGGGTGCGGCCCATGCCGCCACCGACGTAGAAGGCGCAGCCGATTTCCCCGGCGGCGTTCTTGACGATCTCGATGCCGATATCGTGCAACCGCATGGCCGCCCGGTCACGCTTCGATGCGATCACGGCAATCTTGAACTTGCGCGGCAGGTAGCTGAATTCCGGGTGGAAGCTGGACCACTGGCGCAGCAGCTCGGCATAGGGGCGCGGGTCTACCAGCTCGTCGGCAGCAGCACCGGCGAAGTGATCGGAGCTGATGTTGCGGATGCAGTTGCCGCTGGTCTGGATGGCGTGCATTTCCACACTGGCGAGATCGGCCAGGATGTCGCCCGCATCCTCCAGCTTGATCCAGTTGTACTGGATGTTCTGGCGGGTGGTGAAGTGGCCATAGCCGCGATCGTACTTGTCGGCGATGTCGCCCAGCATGTGCATCTGCGCGCTGCTGAGGGTGCCATAGGGCACCGCAACGCGCAGCATGTAGGCATGCAGTTGCAGGTACAAGCCGTTCATCAGCCGGAGCGGCTTGAACTGGTCCTCGGTAATCTTGCCATCGATCCGGCGCTGCGCCTGGTCGCGGAATTCGGCCACGCGGGCATCGACCATCGCCTGGTCGTACTGGTCATAACGGTACATGTCAGATCACCCAGTTGAGTGCGGCAGGATCGGCCGGCTTCAGCGTCAGGTCCGGGCGCACGGTGGGGCCCAGGGCGCGGACGCGATCCTTGATGTGGGCGGGGCGCACGTGGCCCCCGGCATCGCGCGTGGCGTCAATAGCGTAGGAGGCGTTCACCCGGCGGGCGGCCTCCTCCACGGCCAGGATCGTATCGGCATCATCGCCCACGTCCACCGCGTCATCCACGTTCAAAGACCAGCCCTGCCCGTCCCACCAGGTGACGGCGCCGGACTTCAGGTCGTTTCCGGTCAGGATCTTCACTTGCCCTCCAGTTCGAATGCTTGGGTCGCACCTAGCGCGACAGTTGCGGCGGTGACTTCGCCGATGATGATGAGTGCGGGGCTGACAACCTTTTCCGCCGCCACCAGGTCAGGCAGGGCGGCCAGTGACCCGCGTAGCACCCGCATCTGGGCGCGTGCGGCGTTCTCGATCACAGCCACCGGCATGTCCGGCGCAAGGCCGTCGGCCATCAGCTTTTCGGCGATCTGCGGCGCGGTGGACACGCCCATGTAGATGACGAGGGTGCGGCCAACGCCCGCCAGGCCGGCCCAGTTCTGCTCGGCCAGGCCCTTGCACTGGCCGGCCACGAACGAAACGATGCTGGCATGGTCGCGGTGGGTCAGCGGGATTTGCGCGGCGGCAGCGGCACCGTTGGCGGACGAGATGCCGGGGACCACTTCCACGGCAATGCCACGGGCGTGGGCAAACTCCATCTCCTCACCACCACGGCCGAAGATGAACGGATCGCCGCCCTTCAGGCGCACCACGTCGTGGCCCTTCAGCGCCTCGTCCACCAGTAGGGCGTTGATCTGGTCCTGCGGCAGCGAATGGCGCGCGCGGCTCTTGGCGACCGACACCAGCTTTGCATCGGGGCGGGCGAGGGCGAAGATTTCCGGGTCCACCAGGCCATCGTGCACGATCAGGGCCGCGCGCGAGATCAGCCGCGCGGCGCGCAGGGTCAGCAGGTCGGCCGAGCCGGGCCCTGCGCCCACGAGATAGATGGTGCCTTTTGCCATGCGGGGGCAGATGCGCGCTGGCCGCAAAAATCGCCAGCGAGAATGGGTTGGGGGCGGGCTAGGTCAGCTTTAGCTGGTGCCGCTGCGGTTTGGGGTTCCCGCTTTCAGCGCGTCGGCCAGCCGGTCCAGCGCCTCGCTGTCTTTCAGGTGGAAGTCGCGCTGGGGGAAGGGGATTTCGATGCCATGCTCCTTGAACAGGTGCCACACCCGCTTGAGCACGTCGGAGCGGATGTTGCTCATCCCCTCTTCCGGATCGCTGATCCAGAAGCGAATCTCGAAGTTCACCGCACTTTCGCCAAAGCCCATCAGCAGCACCCTGGGGGCGGGGCTGGCCAGCACGCGGGGCACCTCGTCGGTGGCGCGCAGCAGCAGTTCCTCCACCTTCACGATATCGCAGGCATAGCTGACCTGCACCGGTGCCTTCACCCGCACTTCGCGGCTGGAATAGGACCAGTTCTCAACCTGGTTGATCATCAGGTTTTCGTTGGGAATCAGGTATTCCATCTTGTCGCGCGTCACCACCGAGATGGCGCGCAGGCCGATCTTGCGGATCTGGCCATAGCTTTCGTTGCCGGCCGTATCGGCCACCGAGATCACGTCCCCCGGCTTGATCGATCGGTCCATCAGCAGGATGATCCCGGCGATCAGGTTGCCGAAGGTCTTCTGCAGCCCGAACCCGATGGCGAGGCCGAACGCGCCCGAGAACACCGCCAGCGCGGTCAGGTCGATGCCCAGCAGGTCGATCCCGACCATGATGGCCAGCGCCCAGACGGCGATGGTGACCAGCTTTTCGCCCAGCAGCCGCTGGCCGGGATCGAGCCTGGTGACATGCCCGAAGCTGCGCGCGGCCAGCTTCGAACCCAGCCGGGCAAACGCGAACATGCCCAGCAGCACCAGCAGCACCACCAGCACGCTCCACAAGGAGAAGCGGGTGTCGTTGACGGTGAAGCCCCAGGCATCAAGCTGGTTGATCACATCGGCGACGGTGTTGCTGCGGCTGGACACGGCATCGCGCAGGGCATCCGCCTCGGCGATGTCACTGGGGCCGGCAGCGGGACGGGTCATCCGGCATCCATCGCGGCAAAGGCGCGCTCAAGATCGGCGATCAGGTCGGCGGGGTCTTCAAGACCGATGGAGAGGCGCAGGCCCAGCCGGTCGGCGCTGTCCCACCCGGCAGGCGGCCAGGGCGTTTCGGTCCGCACGCGGGCCGGGTCCACCGGCACCACCAGGCTTTCGAACCCGCCCCAGGAATAGCCGATGCCGAACAGGGCCAGCCCGTCGATGAAGCGCGACCGGGCAGCGGCGTCGCGACCCTTCAGGATGAAGCTGAACAGCCCGCAGCCGCCGGTAAAGTCGCGCTGCCACAGGTCATGTCCTGGGGAGCCTTCGAGCATCGGGCACAGAACGTGGGCCACCTCGGGCCGTTCCCGCAGCCAGCGGGCGAGGGTAAGGGCGCTGGCGGTGCTGCGCTCCAGCCGCACCGCCATCGTGCGCAGGCCGCGCAGGGCCAGCGCTGCATCATCGGGTGAGACGACGTTGCCCATCGCCTGCGCCTTCAGCCGCAGCAGTTGGTGCCAGTGCTCGCCGGCGCTGGCGCTGCCCATCATCAGGTCCGAATGGCCGCCCACGTGCTTGGTCAGGCTCATCAGCGAAATGTCGCAGCCGTGGGCAAGGGCCGCAAAGCCCAGCGGGCTGGCCCAGGTGTTGTCCAGCAGGCTGACCGCGCCTTTCTCGCGCGCGATTGCGGCCAGGGCGGGGATGTCGCACACCTCCATCGTCAGGCTGCCGGGGCTTTCCAGCAGCACGGCCCTGGTGCGGGGACAGAACCGGTCCGGAAAGGTGCCGAGGTCCAGCGGATCGAAGAAGCGGGTCTCGATCCCCAGCGGATCCAGCACGGTCCTCGCCAGCGCCCGGCTGGGTTCATAGGCGTTGTCGGTGACGAGCAGCACGTCGCCCGCCTTCAGCACCGCCAGCAGTGCCCCGGCGATGGCGGCCACCCCGCTGGGATAGAGCACGGTGCCCGCCGCGCCCGGCTCCAGCGCGGTCAGCGCATCGGCCAGCGCCCATTGGGTGGGAGCGCCGCGGCGGCCATAGTAGAACTGGCCATCGGCGTTGGCGCGGCCTGTGGCGAGGTCGGCGCTATCCGCATACAGGTGCGTGCTGGCGCGCCACACCGGCGGGTTGACCACCGCCCCGGTCCATTCCGGGCGGCGGCCTGCCTCCACCACCTGCGTGGCGGGGGCAACCGGCTTGTCGTTCTTCACCGCGCCTTGCTCACCGGGCCGGGCCCGTTTCCTTCGGCAGGTCAGGATCGGTGCCCCATTCGCTCCAGCTCCCGTCATACAGGGCCACATCGTACTTGCCCGCCAGTTCCAGCGCGAACAGCAGCACCGCCGCCGTCACCCCGCCGCCGCAGGTGGTGACTACCGGCTGGCCAAGGTCCACCCCCTGCGCGGCAAAGGCGGCGCGGATCTCGTCCGGTGACTTGTAGGTGCCATCGGCGTTCATCACCTGGTCGAACACCACGTTCTTCGATCCGGGAATGTGCCCGTCAGCCACGTTGGGGCGGAAATCGCCCTCCTCGCCGGTGAAGCGCCTGGCCCCGCGGGCATCGACCACCTGCTCGGCCTTGCTGGTGAGGTTGGCCACCATGTCTGCCTTGAAACGCACCGTGCCCGTGCCCGGCCCGGCGCTGAAGGGCACCGCGGCAACCGGCGTCTCGCCGCTTTCCAGCGCGCGGCCTTCCGCCTTCCACTTGCCCAGGCCGCCATCGAGGATCGCCACCTGCACCCCGTTCTGGCGCAGGATGAACCAGGCGCGGGCGGCGGTTTTCACATAGCTGTCGTCATACACCACCACGCGCGCGCCCTGCGGCACGCCGAGCGCGCCCATCTTCTGCGCGAACTGCTTGGGGGTGGGGAGCGCGGCTGGCACCGGCGAATCGGGATCGAAGAACGTGCCCAGGCCCAGGTAGCGCGCGCCGGGGATATGCGCTGCCGCAAACTCTGCCGCCGCATCGCGCCCGGCATCGGGCAGGTGGGCGGAGGCATCGAGGACGACGAGATCGGGCGAGCCAAGGTTGTCGGCCAGCCACTGCGTTGAGACAAGGTTTTCCATGGCGCGGACGATAGGCCGAAGGACCGTGCGGGGCAACGCAAGCTTGCCACAGGCAGGCCAAGGCGGCATCAGGCGGGCCATGAGCGATACGCCCCCCAACGTGCTGCACCTGGGGCAGCAGAGCGCACTGCCCGCTTCGCCGGAAGCGGCGGTGCTGGACTATGTGCCCAACCCGCGCCCCGGTGCGCTGTACCTGGTGCGCTTTGCCGCGCCCGAATTCACCAGCCTGTGCCCGGTCACCGGCGCGCCCGATTTTGCCCACCTGGTGATTGACTACGCGCCCGGCGAGACGATCGTGGAAAGCAAGAGCCTGAAGCTGTTCCTGGGGGCCTTTCGCAACCACAACGGCTTTCACGAGGACGTGACCGTGGGCATCGGCCAGCGGCTGTTTTCTGAAATGGCCCCGCGCTGGCTGCGTATCGGCGGCTACTGGTATCCGCGCGGCGGCATCCCGATCGACGTGTTCTGGCAGAGCGGTGTGCCGCCTGAAGGCCTGTGGCTGCCCGACCAGGGCGTGGCCCCCTATCGCGGTCGCGGCTGATCTTCCCCGCACCGATTTTGCAGGCGCGAACCGGTTGCTTCGCACTTGCGAGATGGACTAGGAAAAACCGTAATATCTTTGCCCTATGCGGCTGCCGCAAGGTCCATCCAGGAAAGGCGAACTGAATGCGTATCGTGATGATCGGCACGGGCTATGTAGGGCTGGTTTCGGGGGCCTGCTTCGCGGATTTCGGCCACCAAGTTACCTGCGTGGACAAGGACAAGGGCAAGATCGATGCCCTGCTGGCCGGCCGCATCCCGATCTTCGAGCCGGGTCTGGACCAGCTTGTGGAAAGCAACGTGGCCGCCGGGCGGCTCGATTTCACGCTCGATATCGCGGCCGTGCTGCCGGAAGCCGACGCGGTTTTCATCGCGGTTGGCACGCCCTCGCGCCGGGGCGATGGCCATGCCGACCTGTCCTATGTCTACGCCGCCGCCGAGGAGATGGCCCCCCTGCTGCGCGATGGCGCGGTGGTGGTGGACAAGTCCACCGTTCCCGTGGGCACGGGTGACGAGGTGGAAGCGATCATCCGCCGCAAGTGCCCGGACCTGAAGTTCTCGGTCGCCTCCAACCCCGAATTCCTACGCGAAGGCGCGGCGATCGACGATTTCAAGCGCCCCGACCGGGTAGTGATCGGAGTGAACGACGAGCACGCCGAAAAGGTGCTGCAGGAAATCTATCGCCCGCTCACCCGCAATGATTCGCCCTTGCTGGTGATGAGCCGCCGCGCGGCCGAGCTGACCAAGTATGCCGCCAACGCGTTCCTGGCCACCAAGATCAGCTTCATCAACGAGATCGCCGACCTGTGCGAGAAGGTGGGGGCCGACGTGGTCGACGTGGCCCGCGGCATCGGCACCGACAGCCGCATCGGTGGGCGCTTCCTGCAGCCGGGGCCGGGCTATGGCGGGTCGTGCTTCCCCAAGGATACGCTGGCCCTGCTGAAGACCGGGCAGGACTTTGGCGCGCCGCTGCAGATCGTCGAATCGGTGGTGAAGGTGAACGACGATCGCAAGAAGGCCATGGGCCAGAAGGTGATCAATGCCCTGGGCGGGGATGTGGCCGGCAAGACCGTGGCCCTGCTGGGCCTGACCTTCAAGGCCAACACCGACGACATGCGCGACAGCCCGGCGATCGACATCGTGGCCGCGTTGCAGGCCGCCGGCATCACGGTGCGCGGCTATGACCCGGAAGGGATGGAAACATCGAAGGCGGTGATCAGCGGCCTTCACTATTGCGATGACAGCTACCAGTGCATGGACGGGGCCGATGCCGTGGTGATCGTAACCGAATGGGACGCCTTCCGCGCGCTTGACCTGGGCCGCGCCAAGGGCCTGCTGGCCCGCCCGCTGCTGGTGGACTTGCGCAACCTCTACAGCCGCGAGGACGTGGAGAAGCAGGGGCTGGAATACGTGGCGGTGGGGCGCTAGGCCCCCTGCTATCGGTTTAACCGGGCGGCATAGAGCGCCATCCGGTTCCGCACCGGAGCCTCATCGCCCACATTGGCAGGCAAGCCCAGTTCCGGCAGGGTTTCGCGGGCCGCAACACTGCCGGCAGCCGGATCGGCGGCAATTGCGGCAAGGATGGCTGCCCGCTGTCCGGCAGGCAGGCGCGCTTCCAGTTCGGCAGCGACAAGCACGGGCAGGTGCGATTGCAGCGGCTCGGTGTCGTAAAGGTCGGGCACCGCCGCGATCAGCAACAAGTTGCGCGCGCGCTGGGCCGGGTCGGTTTCGGCTGCGGCGGACCATTTATCGATCTGGCGCCGCACCCGGTCAATCGCACTGGCCGTTGCCGGATTGGGCGGGACATCGGCGATCGGGGCGACCGGTCCGGCAGGCGCTGCAACGATGGCCAGATCCGCGCGGGGCATCGGCGGCGCGGGCCGCGTCCAGACCAGCGCGGCAAGGGCGATCCATGCCGCGAGAAGCACCGGCACACACCACCCCGGGCGCCGCCGCAACCAGGCCGCCAGCAGCAGGACGACCGCGCTGCCGGACAGCGTGATGAGCGCCGAGCTGGCCGCACGCGTGCCGGTTCCAGTGAGTGCGGTCTGGATCGATACGCTGGCCCATTGGGCCGGCACCAGGGCCAGCAACCAATCCGGAAAGAGGCCGGGAGCCGCTGCGGCGATGAGCAGCACCAGGGCCTGGCCGGCGGTCAATCCTGCCGCCGTCATCCAGGCCCTTGCGGACGAGACTCGCGCCAGGAACTTGCCCATGGCTGCAAAGCCGAAGCTCGTGACGATAACCGCCAGCCCGGTTGAAAACGGATGCGGCAGCGGCGGCATGCCCAGCGCCTTGGCAAGATAAATGAGGCCCACACCGGTCAGCAGGGCCAGCAGGGCACCGGCCCACAGCCGTCCCCCGATGGCTGCTGCGATCATGGCCGTACCCATCAGGCCAACCGCCAGGATCGGGCCACCCACCAGGGCCAGCGGCGCGGGTGCTGGTGCGTCAACCTGCAGCAGCAGGGCCACGGCCGGCACGGCGATGCCCGCCAGGGCGACGGATAGCCAGGCCAGCAAGGGCCGGGCTGGCGGCTGTTTGGGGACATCCGGTTTCATCGGCCGAAGAGTGATTGATGCGGCAGAAATTGTCGAGCGGGAAGGGTGTTACGCCACCAGGCGATGCTCGAGAATTGCTATCGGAACCTGGATCAGTTGTGGGCCAACAACTGTCTTGCTGCCGCTGGATCGTCATGCAGTAATCGGCGGATACGGGAGCTGGAAATGACTTCGCCCCTGCCGCAGCAGACCGGATCAACCACTTTTACCACGAAGCGCGAGGCCAGCAGGGTGACGTCTCCGGCACTCTTCGCGCCGAAGCGGAAGTCTGCGCCGACCCAGATCTCCTGCGGGTTCAGCAGGGCGAGTTCGGCCATGAAATCCTCGGCGGTGCGGGCGGCATAGTCCCGGTCGAACGGCGCGACCACCGCGCAGGCGACGCCAAGTCCGGCAATCTTGCGGATCTTCTCCTCGACCGGCGTAATCACCCGTGCGCCGGAAAAGAAGGCCTTGGGCGGCACATCGAAGGTGTAAACCAGCGACGGGCAGCCCCGTTGCCGTGCCGATGCCACCGCGGACCCGATGACTTTCTGGTGTCCGCGATGCACGCCATCGAAGGCGCCGATGGCGATAACACTGGCACCCAGGCAAAGCTGTCGGGGTGCGAATACCGGCATCCTGGCAGTGTCCCGCACCGCCTGGGCGCGGTTGCCGGCATGGTCGGCCTGGCGGACGGCAGCGATCATGGCCGGTCTTGGCGGAAGGACAGGATACCTGCCGCCACCATCCTGCCCAGACCGCGGGCCGCCTTGTCCCAGTCGATCGACTTTTCATCGAGGCCCAGGACCGCCGCGAGCCTGGCCCCGTGGACCTGGGGATAGATGTAGGCGCCGTTCACCAGGGTCATGGCAAGGTACAGGTCGTGCTCGCTGCCCTGGGGCAGGAACTGGCGGGCATAGCCGATCATCCGCGCCCGCACCGGAGCCACCAGCGGGCGCACGATGGCCTTCGCCTCGTCGGCGGGATCGGCCAGGGCCTTGCAGTAGACCTGGTGGCTGGGCGTGGCGGGGCTTGCCTCGCCCGTTGCCGGGAAAGGGGCCAGCACCGGGCGGTAGAAGGCGTAAAGCAGCTCATCCAGGCCGGGACTGCCCGCCTGCTCCAGCAGGTCGAGATTGCGGTTCTGCGCCGCCTCGATCGCGGCAAAGTGCAGGCCGAACACGTCTTCGAACAGGTGCCGCTTGCCCGACCAGTTGCGGCTGAGCGAGGCAATGCTGGTGCCCGCCCGCGCGGCGATGGCGCGGATCGTGCAGCGCTCGTAGCCGGCGTCGACAAACTCCAGCGCAGCGGCCTCGATGAAGCGCGCCTTGCTTGACCCGGCCGGGGCCAGGGGAGGGGATGCCTGGTCCTCAGTCGAAGGTGTGGGATCGTGCATAGCGTCCGTCCAGATAGATCAGCCCGTCCGCGTCCTGCCTGAAATGGGTGGCGCGTACGAGTCCCCTGATCACCATGTGGCTGCCGAAGGGCTCCGCCTGGTCAACATCGCATACGATGCTGGCCAGCGCGTCGCGCAGCACGGGCACGCCGGCATCGTCGAGCGCCCAGTCCCCGGCGGCAAAGCGTGCTGCCACGTCGGAGGTGGCGAAGGCCTGGCACCAGTCCCTGCTCTCGCTGCCCAGTACGTTGATGCTGAACCGGCCGCTGTGCTCCACGGCGGGCAGCAGCGATGCGGTGCGGTTGATGGCGATCAGCATCGACGGGGGATCGAAGCTGAGCGACATCACCGCCGTCATCACGATGCCGCGCGGCGTGCCGTCCGGGGCCACGCTGGCCACCACGGTCACGCCACTGGCGAACCGGCGCAGTGCCTGGCGGAAGCCCTCGGTGGCCATGCCCGCGGTGGCGGGGGCGGTGAGCGTGCTCATCGCATCAGGCGGGCAGGATGCCCGACTTCTGCATGAACTCGCGCACCTGGTTCCATTCATAGTCGCGCTGGGCGACCATGTGATCGCCGATGCGGGCGCGCGACTGGCTGGTCAGGTAGAACATTTCGTACAGTTCCACGCGGCTGCCCAGCGCCGATCCGGCGAAGTCCCAGGCCATGCGCATGATCCGTGCGCGGTCTTCCGCCGGCATGCCGTTGGATCCCGGCAGGTACTTGCGCAGCTTGTCGCCGATTTCCGGATCCTCGAACAGGGCCAGGGACGGGGTGCAGAGCAGGTTGTGCCCGCCGATCACGCGGATGATGTGGTTCACCCGGTTCATCCATTCCGGCATCACGCAGCGCAGGACCGACAGGTCGCGGTGCGGGAAGAAGGCGCCCGCTCCCCAGTCATGTGCCTGGGCTTCTGCAGCCACGATGGCCGAGCGCGTCAGTGACAGGTAGGAGTGGATTTCGCCCAGCATCTGCGCCGTTTCCGGGTAGTTCAGGCTGTTGGTGACCTTGGCCACGCTGGAGCACAGGTCATAGGCGAATTCCAGCTTCACCATGGCGCGGATCGCGGTCTGCTGCAGGGTGTTGCCGGGCGAAACGCCCTGGTTCAGCGTGTTGTACACGCGCAGGTCCCCGTCGCAGAACACGCGTTCCCACGGCACTTCCACATCGTCGAAAATGACGAACGAATCCTGTTCGTCGAAACGGGATGAGAACGGCGCGTCGGCCACGCTGGCTTCGCGGCCGTAATGGTCGCGGCAGATCTGGATCACGCCCTTGGTGTTGACGGGGACCGAGAAGATCAGCGCATATTCTTCGCCGCCCGACGGGATGGGCATGGAGGAATAGACGTACAGCTCGTCGGCGAGTGGCCCAAGCGTGGCGAGCACCTTGCCGCCGCGGACCACGATGCCGTTCTCGTTGCGGTCGACCACGCGCAGCGTCAGTTCGCTGTTCATGCCGCCCAGCGGCGGCGCGGACTTGTCGATATTGGCATGGACGATGGTGTGGGTCAGCGCCAGGTCACCGTCGATCACCTCGCGATGGAACTTTCGCAGGCGTTCATAGCCTTCCGGCTTGCCGGCGGCCCAGATGTCGGCGCGGGCGGTATGACCGGCCAGCACCACGTTGACGTAGTCGGGCGTGCGGCCCAGCATGCCGTTGGAATAGCGGGCCAGGCGCTCCAGCCCCCGGTGGCGCACCGCCAGGTCCTCACGACTCTTGGGCAGCATCAGGCTGACGCTCATCTTCTCGCCCGGCTTCTCCGGGTCGTCGATCAGGCATTCGTCGGCATGCTGGTGCTGCCAGTCGAAGTAGCCTGCCATGCCGTTGATCGATCCCTTCAGGACCGGATCGGAGGCGACGTCTACCCGCCCCTCACCCAGCCAGACCTCGCGTCCATCGTCGAGTCCAGCCTTGTACTGTGCGCCGGTTCTTGCAGCCATTTTGACATCCTCCCATTACGCGTGAACACAGTTGTATTCATGATTCGCGAATTTGGCAAGGTTAATAGACCAATGTTCTGTCTGGCAGACTACCAGGCATGATCGGGTTGACGAGCAGGACCCGTCACTATAAAAGAACGAGGTTCTATTAAACAGAACGCCGTGCACTGACACGGCGCTGGATGGGAGAAGGAAGCTGACTACAGGCCCCAAGGCAACGCCCGGTCCGGATGGTGCTGCAATCGCTCGCGCCGCAGAGCGGTTCGAGCAGTTGCTGGGGCCGCAGGCTGTGCTGCGCGATGCCGCTTCGCTGGTGGAATTCTCCGACCCTTATGCGGGGCCTGACCCGTCCGCCTATCGCCCCGGGCTGGTGATCCAGCCGGCCAGCACCGAAGAGGTGCGCGCCGCCGTGCTGTTGGCGGGCGAACTGGGCGTGCCTCTGTGGACCTCGTCGATGGGCCGCAATTTCGGCTATGGCGGATCCTCGCCGGTGGTGGATCGCTCCGTGGTGCTGAACCTGCGGCGGTTGGACCGCATCATCGAGATCGATCCGGAGCAGGGCTTCGCGCGGATCGAGCCTGGGGTGACCTTCGCCGGCCTGTACGAGGAACTGCGCGCGCAGGATGCGCCGCTGATGATGTCGGTGCCCGACCTGGGCTGGGGCAGCATGATCGGCAATGGGCTGGAGCACGGCTACGGATACAACGTGATGGGTGATCACGCCTCGGCCCTGTGCGGACTGGAGGTGGTGCTGGCCAACGGCGACGTGCTGCGTACCGGGCAGGGCGGGATGCCGGGCAGCCCGCTGTGGTCGTGCCATCGCCGCGGCTATGGACCGTCGCTGGACAGCCTGTTCATGCAATCGAATTTCGGCGTGGTGACGCAGGCCGGCGTTTGGCTGATGCCGCGCCCGGAAGCCTTCATGATCGGCACCATCACCTGTCACCGGGATGGCGATATCGTACCACTGGTCGCGCTGCTGCGGCGACTGGTGCGCCGGGGCGTGCTGCAGGGGATCCCGATGATCGTGGGCACACCCGAAGGCGGAGCCGACGTTTCGCCGGACATGGCGCCGTTCACGCTCGCCAACCTCAAGCAGGTGCTGCGGCCGGGACGCTGGAGCGTGCGTATCGGCCTCTACGGTGACAAGGAGATGAACCTGGCGCGCCGCGCCATCCTTGCGCGCGAGCTGGCAGAGATTGCGGACGCCGAGCTGGACTTGCGGACCTATCCCGGCAACGCGCGACCTGACGAGGTTGAGCCACGCGATTACATCTCTGCCGGGATTCCCAACCGCCTGTTGCTTGAGCGGTTGCAGGCGGTTTTCGGCCCTACCTTCGGGCACATGGACTTTTCCCCGGTGGTTCCGTTGGATGGCGAATGGGCGCTGCGGGTGGACAAGCTGGCCCAGGACACCGCTGCCCGGTACGACCTGATCGCCCCTACCGGCTTCCTGGTGCAGGAACGCAGCCTGGTGAGCGCGTGCATGGTCATGTTCGATGCCAGCCGGGCCGATCGCGTGGCTGCCGCGCGCGAGGCGGTGGCGAAGATGTATGCGGCGGCGGCGGAGTGGGGCTGCGCGCCCTATCGCTCGCACATTGCGCTGGCCGACGAGGTCGCCCAGCGCTTCAGCGCCAACGACCATGCCTATGGCCGCACCTGCACCCGGATCAAGGATGCGCTGGACCCCGCAGGCATCCTCTCGCCCGGCAACCACGGCATCTGGCCCGGTTCCTGCTGAAGCCGGTCGCAGGGACACCGGCACCGGCGCAATGACGAATTCTGTTGGATCACCTTCCGCCTGAAGCGGAAGAGACAGCGAAGGAAATGAACATGGCAGACATCCGCCCCTCGTTGGCCAAAATGCGCCAGTACGCCTGGGCCAATGTGATCACCGGGTTCCTGGTGTGGGGCATTGGCCTGGCCGGCGTATCGATGATGATGCCGGTGATGTATTCCAACATCTCGGAGACGATGGACTGGACCGTGGCGCAAACCACCAGCTTCATGGTCATCAAGTCAGCCGTGTCGGCCATTGCAGGCCTGTTCGCTGGCGCCCTGTTCGTGCGTTTCGGGCTGAAGAAGGTTCTGCTGCCGTCGGTCTGGGCGGTCGGCGTGAGCACGCTGGCGCTCTACTTCGTCAACATGCTGTGGGAGTATTACGCGCTGGCGGTGATCTCCGGCGCGGCATCGATCGTGTGCCTGGTGGGCATCCAGCTCACCCTGGCGCGGTGGTTCGAGGCCAGCCTGGGGCGGGCGACCGGCATTGCCATGATGGGCGGGGCTGCCGCCGGGGCAGTGGTGCCGCTGGCAACCAATTACGGCCTGGAACACTACGGCTGGCAGGCCACCTCCGGTATTGCCGGACTGGTAGTGCTGGTGACGCTGTCGCTGTTCGTCATCTTTGCCGTTCATGAACGGCCGGAAGACTATGGCTACAGCGCCGAGGAACTGGACCATGCCAATGCGGCGGCCCGGGGCAAGGCTCCGCCTGCCCGGTTGGGCAGTGATCCGGGGCCGGAGTTCAAGGACATCGTGCGCACCACGCCGTTCATCATGCTGGTGCTGGCCACGGCCTTCTCCGGCGTGATCAGCAATGGCATCAACGAATACATTCCGCTGTTCATAGAACACCAGACCGACCTGGGCAGCACCATGGCGGCACTGGGCTTTACCATCGTGCTGGTGCTTTCGGGGTTGGGCAAGCTGGTGTTCGGCTGGCTGTTCGACCGCTTTTCCACCAAGGGCGTGGCAATGTGCTGGGCGCTGTGCGGCATTGCCGTGCTGCTGGCCTTCCCCGTGTCGGGCCTGGCCACCTTCGCGCTGTTCACCGTGGTGCGCGGTCTGTCGCACGGCGGCATCGTGGTACAGGCACCGATCCTGGGCCGACACATCTATGGCACGCGACCCATTGCCCAGCTGATCGCCATCCTCAACGCCACCTTCCATCTGGGAGCAGCCGCCGGGATTGGTCTGATCGGCCTGGCGGTGGACTGGACCGGCGGCTACACCGTGCCCTTCATCTTCGTCATGGTGCTGGCCTTCGCCACCGCATTGATCGGCCTGACCTTCAAGCCGAAATACTGGAGCGGCTATCGCGAGGCATAGACGGTGAGCGAACCGCTGACGCTGGGGCTGCTTGCGCTGGCATCGTTCTCAGCCGCGGCGATCAGCGCCAGTGTTTCGGTGGGCGGCGGCTATGTGCTGTTCGGTGCGACGACCTTGCTGTATCCGCTGCCCGTGGCCGTGGCCCTGCAGCCGGTGCTGTCCTATTCCTCGCTGGTGGCGCGCAGCATTGCCTTTCGCCAGGGGATCGCCTGGCCGATCGTGGGGCCGTTCACGCTGGGTTCGCTGGCCGGGGTGGCGCTGGGGCTGGTGGTCTACCACGCCATTCCCGAACGGGTCATGGCGCTTGGCGTCGGCAGCCTCATGCTGGTGCTGACCTGGTGGCGCCTGCCGCTGCCGCACGTCCATTCGCGCGCCGGAATGGCCGGGGTGGGCATGGCCCACGCCCTCAGCGGCACGGTGCTGGGCATGGGATCGATCCTGCAACCCGTGCTGCTCAACGCCGCGATCGATCGTCGAGCGCTGGTGGGGACCTTTGCTGCCTGTCTGCTGGCGCTGGAGGCGATCCGCGCCGTGGGCTATGGCCTCACCGGCTTTTCCTACTGGCCGCTGGCCGCGGCCGTGGCAGTCTCCACCATGGCCGGATTTGCCGGCACCTGGGCTGGAAAGCGCCTGATGGGGTATATTCCCGAACGGGCCTTTCGCCTGATCGTCAGCGGCTTGATAACCGCACTGGCCGTGCGCCTGCTGGTCAAGGCGGTACTGCCGGGAATTGACTCATTCTTACCGAGTTCGTAGAATACAGAATAGAGGTCTGTTGAACAGAACAACCGGCGCGCGTGCCGCCAGCGAGGAACAAAGGATGCCGTCCAGTCCATTGCCTACCGGCGTTGATGCCGGATCCTTCAGCGCCGCCCTGGCGGCATTCCGCTCTGCTTTGGGCGAGAGCGGTGTGCTCGATACCGACCAGGATCGCCGGACCTATATCGATCCCTATGCCTTCGGGGACGGGTTGGACCACGAATCCTCGGCCATCCTGGCTCCGGCGGAAGTTGCCGAAGTGCAGGAGGTGGTGCGCATCGCCAACCGGTTTGGCGTGGCGCTGTGGCCGGTCAGCCGGGGCAAGAACTATGGCTATGGCTCGGCCGCGCCCGTGCGGCGGGGCGATGTGATCCTGGACCTCAGCCGCATGAACCGGGTGCTGGACGTGGACGTGCAGCAGGCCAACTGCCTGCTGGAACCCGGCGTCAGCTTCTTCGACCTGTTCGATCACCTGTGGGCGGACAATATCCCGCTGTGGATGTCCGTGCCCGGCAACAGCTGGGGCAGCGTGGTGGGCAACGCGCTGGACCGGGGCATCGGCTACACCCCGCTGGGCGATAACTGCGAGGCGATCTGCGGGCTGGAAGTGGTTCTGCCCGATGGCGAGCTAGTCCGCACCGGCATGGCGGCCACGGGCCAGGGGGTGACCTGGCGCAACTACAAGTACGGTTATGGCCCCGGCTGGGACCAGATGTTCATGCAATCCAACCTGGGCATCGTCACCAAGGCCGGGCTGTGGCTGCAACCCGAACCGGAGATGACGGCGGCGGTGGAGATCGCCTTTCCCAACTTCGACGATGCCGGCTGGGCCATCGACATCCTGTGTGACCTGCGCCGGCGCGACATCATCCAGCACAACATCGTGTTCGGCAGCCCCGTGCGTGCCGCTTCGGTGCTGACCCAGCGCGCCGAATGGTACACGGGCGAGGGCGCCCTGCCCGAAGAGGCCGAGCGCGCCATGATGGAACGCTTCGGCCTGGGCTGGTGGAACGCCAAGATCAGCTTCTACGGCCCGGAATTCCTGGTGGAAGGTTCCATGCGCCTGTTGCGTGACCTGTTCGAGGCGCGGCTGGGCAAGCCGCTCGATTTCAAGACCTGGCACAAGGGCCAGCCGTATGAGGGATCAGCCCGGGGAGTGCCCAGCACCGTGGGCCTGCAATCGGTCAACTGGTTCGGCGGACGCGGCGGGCACCTCAGCTTTGCCCCGGTCATGCCTCAGGACGGGGCCAGGGTGCTGGCCTATGCCAAGCGGGTGAAGGACATCTACCGCGAGGTGGGGCAGGACTATTACGCCACCTTCACAATCGGCCGGCGGCACATCAACAACGTCAGCCTGATCCTGTACGATCGCGACAGTCCGGCCAGCACCGGGCGTGCCGATACGCTGTTTCGCCGGCTGGTGACCGAAGCCGCGCGCGAAGGCTTTGCCGAATATCGCGGGCACATCGACTATATGGACACGATCGCCGCCACCTATGATTTCAACGATCACGCGCTGCTGAAGCTGAACAACAAGGTGAAGGCCGCGCTCGACCCGGGAAACATCATTGCACCCGGGCGCAACGGCATAGGGGGGCGGGCATGATGAAGCGGCGCAACCTGGGCCCAATCGCGATTGCGGCTGCCGTCATCGCTCTGGGCGCATGCTACGGCACGCAGGAACCCGCAGCAGCCAGCACGGGCGCGGCTCCTGCCGTGGCGCAGGCAGCGGCCCCGGCGATGCCGACGCAGGTGGAGGCAGTGACCTTCGGCATGAATTCAGCCGAGGAGGGCGAGCGGCTCTATGGTCGCGAATGCGCTTTTTGCCACGTGGGCCGCAACACGGGCACCATCATGCTGCAAAAGCGCCTGCCACCAGGAACGCCCGCGCAACTGCACGAACGGACAAACCTCCCGGCGGCCTACGTCAGGCTGGTGGTGCGCAACGGGCTGGTCAACATGCCGCCCCTCTCGCGCGCCGAACTGAGCGATGCGGACCTGGACCTGATCGCGCAATGGCTGGCCGCCGGGAGATCGCGATGAAGCGCCGCAGCGTCCTGGCCGGCGCTGTGGCCACGCCCGTACTGCTGGGCGTGGGGCTGGACGAGGCTCGGGCGGCGACGGCAACCGCGGTGCCAGCCATGCCTTCGCTCACCTTGTACGATGCGCGCCTGCCGGTGGCCGAACGGATCGCCTGGCACCTGCATCGCCAGGGCGCGCCCACGCGCCCCACCGGCGGTGAAATCGCCGCCCTGCTGCTGCGCGAGCGGCTGCTTGCTGCCGATGGCCCGATCCTGGGGTTCACCGGCCATGCCGAATATCTGTTGGCCCGTGACATCGCGCGCGTGGCGGGGCGGCAGGCTGCGCCCCTGATGCGGCTCGGGCTTGGCCAGGAATGGCTGGGCAGTCCCGCGCAGGACGGGTGGCGGCCACTGCTGGCCGGCCTGTTGCAGGTTGCCGAACCAGACCCGCATGGAGCCACCACCTTCGCCTGGGTTGCCTGAGGCGCACCACGCAAGGGAATGACGGGTCAACCGATGAACCACGCTGAATTCGACTATATCATCGTCGGCGCGGGCAGTGCGGGGGCGGTGGTCGCCAACCGGTTGAGCGAGGATAGCGGCGCAACCGTGCTGCTGCTGGAAGCCGGAGGGGAAGCCAACCATCCCTATCTCCGCATGCCGCTGGGCTTCCTCCAGGCGTTGCGCAACCCGCGCCTCACCTGGCCCTTTGTGTCCGAGCCGGAACCACATGTGGGCGGGCGGGTCTTTCCGCTCCCGCGGGGTCGGGTCCTGGGCGGATCGTCCTCGATCAACGGTACGGTCCACTTCCGCGGCCATCCGCTGGATTTCGACGAATGGGCGTCGCTGGGCTGTACCGGGTGGGATTACGCTTCCGTACTGCCCTACTTCAAGCGGTCGGAGAATTTCTGGGCGGGTGCCAGCGAGCGGCGGGGTGCCGGCGGGCCAATTGCGGTGCGACCGGTGGACTCCTCCCGCCTCATGGGCCGCGAATTGCGCGAAGCTGCCGCCGCGATGGGCGTCGATTATGTCGGTGACTATGATGGCGAGCACAACGAAGGGCTGGCCGATGTCCACGTGGCCCTCCGCGACGGCAGCCGTTGCGGTGGTGCGCGGGCCTATCTGGATCCGGTGCGCCATTCCCGCGCCAACCTGGCCATCTGGACCGGCGCGCAAGCCAGCCGGGTGCTGGTCGAGGGTGGTCGCGCAGTGGGCGTTGCCTTCCAGCGCGGCGGGCAGGCGCAAACGGTACGCGCCCGACGCGAGGTGATCCTGTGCGCCGGCACCTATGGCTCGCCGCACCTGCTGCTGCTGTCGGGCATCGGCGACGGGGCGGAACTGGCTGCCCACGGGATCAACGTGGCGCATCATCTGCCCGGCGTTGGCCGCAACCTGCAGGAACACCCGCGCGTGGCCAACCAGTACCGCGCGCGGCTGGATCACAGCTTCGCCCGCGAACTGCGGTTTGACCGGGCGGCCGTGTCATTCCTCAACTGGGCGCTGCGCGGTAAGGGACCGTTTGCCAACCAGATCGCCTCGGGCTGCCTGTTGCTGCGCAGCCGCGACGGGCTGGACCGGCCCGATATCCAGATCATGGTCAGCCCCACACGCGTAGACGCCAACATCTGGTTCCCCGGCGTGCGCAAGGCGGTGGAAGATTGTTTCTTCGCCTCGATCTGCCTGCTGCGGCCTGCCAGCCGGGGCCACGTGCGGCTGCGCGACGCGAACCCCGCTTCCGCGCCCAGAATCCACCTCAACATGCTTTCCGATGCGGATGACTGGCAACGGCTGAAGGATGGCCTGGCCCTGTCGCGCCGCCTGTTTGCGCAAGCGCCACTCGCCGCCCACGTGCTGGAAGAAAGCGTGCCCGGGCCTGCCAGGGCGAGCGATGCCGGGTTGGACGCCATGCGGGCAGAGCTGGTCGGTGTGGTCCACCACCCGGTGGGCACCTGCGCCATGGGCACGGACGATGACGCGGTGGTCGATGCACGTCTGCGCGTGCGCGGCGTCGGCGGCCTGCGCGTGATCGATGCCTCGATCATGCCGCGGCTGGTGGGGGCCAACACCAATGCTGCCGCCGTGATGATCGGCGAGAAGGGGGCGGACATGATCCGCCAGGATGCGAAGGTCTGACGGGAGCGCGCATGGACATCGACAGCACAGAGGCTTTTCGCCGGGCGCGCGCATGGATCGCGCAGGCCGGGGACCACATCATCGGCGGCGAGCGTGTCCCGGGTCGTGGGGTGGGTATACCCGTGATCGACCCCGCCAGCGAGGAGCAGATCGGCGCGATCGCGGCAGGCGATGCGGATGATGTGGGCGCGGCCGTGCAGGCTGCGCGCGACTGCTTCCGCTCGCCCGCCTGGCGCGACATGGCCCCCGCCGCGCGCGAGGGGCTGCTGCTGCGTCTGGCGGATCTGGTCGAGCGTGAGGCCCCCGTGCTGGCCGCAATCGAGACGCTGGACAACGGCGTGCCCTATCCGATGGCGCTGGCCATGGCGGGCAAGGGTGGCCCCTCCGCCATCCGTTATAACGCCGGCTGGGCGCGGCGGCTGGGCGGCGAGGAGGTTACCCCATCGGTCCCGGGCCGCTGGCACGCCTATACCGTCAACGAGCCGGTGGGCGTGGCCGCACTGATCGTGCCGTGGAATGCGCCGCTGGCGATTGCCTGCAACAAGGTGTCCGCCGCGCTGGCGGCGGGCTGCACTGCCGTGCTCAAACCGGCGGAGCTTGCGCCGATGAGCTGCATCCGGCTGGTCGAACTGGCGCACGAGGCGGGCTTTCCTGCCGGCGCGATCAACCTGGTCGACGGCACGGGCATCGCCGCCGGGGCGGAACTGGCTGCACATCCGGGCGTGGACAAGATCTCGTTCACCGGCTCCACCGCCACCGGGCAGGGGATCATGCGCCAGGCAGCCCAGCGGATCACCCGCATCTCGCTGGAACTGGGCGGGAAGTCACCGGTGGTGGTGTTCGATGATGCAAACCTGGCGCGCGCGGTGCCGGGCGTGGGCATGGGCATCTTCGCCAACAGCGGCCAGGTGTGCGCCGCCGGCTCGCGGCTGTTCCTGCACGATGCGATCTACGGCCGGTTCATGGAACAGCTCTGCGCCTTTGCCGCCGGCCTGAAGGTGGGACCGGGCTCACAGCAGGGCGCGATGATCGGCCCGCTGATTTCTGCCCCTCAACGCGACAAGGTGTCCGCCTATGTGGCTGGCGCGGTGGCCGAAGGTGCGCGCGTCGCCTTCCGGGGTGATGTGCCCGCCGGGCCGGGGTTCTTCCACCCGCTGACCATCCTCGACCAGGTCGATCCCGCGATGCGGGCCGTGCGCGAGGAGATCTTTGGCCCGGTGCTGTGCGTGATGCGCTTTTACGGTGACGAAACGCTGGAAGCGCTGATGCAGCGTGCCAACGACACCGAATACGGCCTGTCCGCCTATGGCTGGACCACGAGCCTTGAACGGGCGCAGGTCATGGCGCGGCACCTGCGCGCGGGATCGGTGAAGATCAACGGCTCGGGCATGGAATTCGCCTTGCCGTTCGGCGGTTTCGGCCAGTCCGGCCTGGGGCGCGAGAACGGCCGGGCCGGCGTGCTGGCCTTTACCGAGCCCAAAGCCGTGATGATCGGTTACTGACGCCCTGCAAGATCGAGTGCCTTCTCCCGGGTGAGGCCGGAAGAAGGCACTTTTGCCGCAAGAGGCTAGGCCGCGGCCTCCAAGGCCGGCAGGACAGACGCGTCCGCCCAGTTGCCGTGCAGGCCGAACCGCAGCCGCACCGGAATGGAAATCGTGGCGATCGGCCCCTTGGCGATCTCCAGCGCATCGAACAGCAGCAGTTCGCTGGCACGCTCCTCCAGCCGGTTGACCACCATCACGACCCAGCCGTCTCCCTCGAGCGCATCGGGCGACCGCGGGACGAAGCAGGGTTCCTGGATGCTGGATACCGGGCCAACCCAGTACTTCTGTTCCTCTCCCGTCTGCACATCGACGAAGCCCAGCGTGTTCATCACCCAGCCTCCGGCGCTGCCGCCCTTCATCTCGACTGGCTGCGCCGGATCGATGACGACCATCCAGCCGTAGCGGTATTTCTTGCCGGTGAAGCGGTCATCATACTTGGGGAACTCGCCGATCATGTCGCTCAGGCGCTCGGAATGGTATTCCTCCTCGTTCTGGCTCAGGTCGACCGTCCAGCGTGTAAGGAAAGTGCTGCCGGCCACCGGATCGAACGGCTTGTCGTTGATGTCGGGGAAGAAGGGCATCATGTTGTTGGCCGCTACCGGCAGGTCCAGGATGATCTTCGCGCCTTCGTTCCACGCGTTCATCACGTGGCCGGCGAAGCAGCTGGGGCCCTTGAACCAGCGGATGTCGGCAGCAGTCGTGCCGGGCTTGCGGGGGACCACGGCCAGATAGCTGGGCAGCGATGTGTCGAACCCGAAGTGGGGCTTCACCGCCTGCAGCCGCTCCCAGTTGCTGGTCATCGGCATCACCGGGAACAGCGCGTAGTCGCGGGTAATCGCGAAATCGTGCATCATCGCGTAGTAGGGGTTCTGCCACCAGATCTCGAACAGCAGTTCGCCTTCCGGGCTGATCTCGTAATAGGTCATGTCGGTCGTCAGTATGCCCCTGGAGGCATAGCCGAAGCTGCACAGGTTACCCGTTTCCGGGTCCGTCTTGGGGTGGGCGCTGAAGGTCTCGCCGGTCATCCGGCCGTCGAAGTCGGTATAGCCATGGGTTTCCAGCGAATGGGGGTCCATCACCAGCGCGGGCGAATCCTCCTTCAGGGCATAGAGGCGGCCGCCGTGGATATAGGCATTGGTGTTGGCCGTGCCGCGAATCCTGCCCTTCACTTCCTCGTCATCGGTCAGGGGGTTGCGATAGGCCCCGAACAGCGCGCGCCCGGCTGCGTTCTCCAGCTTCCACTTGTCGGTCTTGGCCCAGCGCTGGCGGTAATCGACCTTGCCGTCATGGAAGCGGAACATCGAAATCATGCCGTCGCCGTTGAAGGCTATGTCATTACCCAGCTTGGGCGGAAACTGGTGCTCGGGCTGCACGCGGTAGAAGGTGCCGTTGATCTCCGGCGGAATCGTGCCGCGCACGTCCAGATCCTGCACGTCGGCCTCCACCCGTGAGGGCTTGTTGAAGCCGGTAAAGGCCGGGACATCGGGGAAATGCGTCACTTTCCTCTCCTGTGTTCTTTCTGACAGACCGCCATTCTATAAAAATTCATGACGATTGTCCAGAAGGGTCACTCATCCATACCTAACTGTCTGTAAGATAGTAGAAAAAGTAGGGAATTTGAGTGTCATTGACAAACCGCAAATCCGCAGCAATAAGAAAAGAAGAATAGCATTCTGCTAAACAGAACGACTGTCATAGCGCCTTAGGCGGCCGTCCCCGGGAGAAGGATGAATAAAATGAGTGCTTTGCGTACCAGTCTGCTGCTGTCCGCCGGTTTGGCGGCGCTGCTCGTCCAACCGGCCCTGGCGCAGGATTCGCCGGCCGGCGAGGAGGCCGAATCGGACGTCATCCTGGTGACCGCGCAGTTCCGCGAAGCCAGTGCCCAGGATACGGCCATCTCGCTGGACGTGATTTCCGCCGACACCCTGAACGAGGCGGGCGTTACGCAGATGACCGACCTCAACCGCGTTCTGCCGGGCGTGCAGGTAAGCCAGGGCGGTACTGCCCTGCAGGTATTCATCCGCGGCGCCGGCGATTTCTCGACCACGTCGTACAACGATGCGGCGGTGGCGCAGAGCTTTGACGGTGTGTTTGCTGCACGCACCCAGTGGATGGGCGGCACGTTCTTCGACCTGCAACGCGTGGAAGTTCTCAAGGGGCCGCAGGGCACCCTCTATGGCCGCAATGCCACCGGCGGCGTGATGAACCTGATCCCGGTAAAGCCGCGCATCGGTGAAACGTCCGGCTATGCCACGGCCCAGGTCCAGAACTATGACGGCTACCTGCTGGAAGGCGCGGTCAATGTGCCGATCGGCAGCATCGCCGCCATGCGCGTTGCCTACCAGGGTTCGTGGCGCGATGGCTATGTCAGCGATGGTGGCGACGACGACCGGCACCAGTCTGTCCGCGCACAGCTGCTGCTGGAGCCGACGCCGGAATTCACCGCCCGCATCACCGGCAATTACCAGCATCTGGGTGGCCGCGGCCACAGCCAGGTGATCTATGCGCCGATCGCGCCGAACGGCCCCGGCCTGACCCCGGCACCGATCATCCCGGACGACCGGTGGACCTCGATCGCGCCGTCGTTCAACACCCTTGCTGCCCGCCTCACCGCGCCGCCGGGGGTCTACCCGATCAACATCGACCTGTTGCACCAGGACGTGGAAGCCTGGGGCGTTTCCGGCCATTTCGACTGGGATCTGGGCGGTGCCACGCTGACCGTGATCCCGGCCTACCAGCGGGTGGTCAATGCCTCGCAGTCGTTCCCTGTGCTCAGCTTTAAGACAATCGATCCCTACAGCGGCAAGCCATCCACTTCGGACGGCAAGACCCTGGAGGTGCGCCTTGGCAACTCCTCGGGCCCGCTGGTGTGGGTGCTGGGCGGCTACTATTTCAACGAAAGCCAGAACAGCCGCAACGAAGTGTCGCTGGGCCTGGCCAGCGATACCACCTTCATCGGCGAACTGGGCACGCGGGCCTATGCCGCCTTTGGTGAAATGACCTATTCGGTCACCGATGCGCTGCGCGCTACCCTGGGCCTGCGCTATACCGACGAAACCAAGACGGTGGACGCCTACCGTTATGCCCGCCTGGGTTCGCTTGCCTGCCGGACGGCCGGCACCGGTCCGGGCGGCAGCTGCGAGCTGCTGACCGCGTCGGGCAACAACATCGAGGGCACCTATTCGGCGGACCGGCTTAACTACAAGGTGGGCCTGGAATATGACCTGGGCCCGGACAGCCTGCTTTACGCAACCGTGGCCACCGGCTTCAAATCGGGCGGCCAGTCCAACGCCGACCTTGATCCCTACCGCCCGGAAGACGTGACCGCCTACACCGTAGGATCGAAGAACGACTTCGCCGGTGGCACCATCCGGGTGAACCTCGAAGGCTTCTACTATCGGTTCACCGACCGCCAGGAGAGCTTCTCCTCGCTCGATCGCGGCGGTGCGCAGGTGTCCTCGCTGTTCAATGCCGGTAAGGCCGAGACGGCAGGTGCCAGCGTGGAACTGGCGTTCGAGCTGACTGATTCCGATACGTTCAACTTCGCTGCCGAATATGCCCACAGCGAATACAAGGATTTCACCTACCGGTCCTATCGCGCCGCCAACCCGGATGCGCGCACGGCTTGCGCCGTATCGCCGATTGCTGGTGGCACGGCCCAGATCGGGTTCTGGCAGATCAACTGCAACGGCTTCCAGCTGCCCCGTACGCCGAACTGGTCCGGGTCGGCCAGCTACAGCCACGTCTTCAGCCTGGGCAACGGCGGCGAGCTGGAATTCTCACCCAATATGACCTTCGCCAGCTCGCGCTGGCTGTCAGCCGAATTCGTCGAGAACGCGCGGGCCGACAGCTACCTGCTGCTTAATGCGAACCTGACCTATCGTTCGCCGGACGACGAATATTCGGTGCAACTGTTCATGCGCAACATCACCAATGCCGCCGTCTACACCGGCACGCAGCAGGCACCGTTCATCAACAACTTCAATGGCCTGGATATTGCGCCGCCGCGTACCTACGGCGTCCGTCTCCGCTACGATTTCTGACTTTCCCGACTGGCCTGCCCGCATTGCCGGGCAGGCCATTCTTTTCCCGAACTTTCTAAAAATAGAACATTAGTCTGTTAGAAAGAACATATGGTGACGCTATGAAGGTTGCTCGTTTCGACAATGGCAGGATCGGCCTGGTGGTCGATGCCGGTCTGATCGACATCAGCGACATTGCCGGGGCGGGCACGGGCGAGTGGCCCGATACCGCATCCTTGCGGCTGATCCGCGACTTTGCCGCATTGCGCCCGCAACTGGAACTGGCAGCACAGACCCGCCAGGCTGTTCCACTGGACAGCGTGCGCCTGGAAACGCCGGTGCCATGGCCCAGCAAGGTCATCGCCTATCCGGTCAACTACCACGCTCACGGCAAGGAAATGGGGGCCGGCTACCGGGCGAAGAACCAGGGCTTCTTCCTCAAGCCGCCGTCTTCGGTCAGCGGTCCGGCAGACGCCATCGAACTGCCCCTGGTGCCCGGCCGCGAAGTCCACCACGAAGCCGAACTGGGCATCATCATCGGCAAACAATGCCGCGACCTGGCCCCTGAGAACTGGCGAGAGGCGGTGTTCGGCTATGCCTGCCTCATGGACATGGTGGTCCGTGGCCGCGAGGAGCGGGTCTTCCGCAAGGCCTATGATACCTTCTGCCCGGTGGGTCCATGGATCGTGACCGCGGATGAAATCGACCGCCCGGACCAGCTCTCGATGAAGCTGTGGGTCAACGGCGAACTGCGCCAGGCGGCCAATACCCGCGATCTGGTGCTGGATATCCCGGGCATGGTGGCCACGGCCTCTGCCGTCATGACCCTCTACCCCGGCGATATCATCGCCACCGGCACGCCCGAAGGCGTGGGCCCGGTGGTCGACGGGGACCTGGTGCGCATCGTGATCGACCAGGTGGGCGAAATGAACCTGCGGGTGATCCAGGGCAGCAGGGGCGCCACGGAAGTGTTCGCCGACGCTTATGTCCCGCCGATCGTGAAGCAGGAGCTGACCGACCGATGAGCAGCCAGTCCGCCCCGCTGGACGAACTGTACGCGTCCTTCGCGTCGCTCAACATGGAGGGTGGCTGGCATCGCCGGTTCCCTGCCCTGTGGAGCGAACCGCGCAAGAATTTCCTGCCGCACATCTGGCACTATGCGGCGGTCAAGCCGATCCTGGCGCGGGCCGGCGAACTGATCGACACCGCGCTGGCAGAGCGCCGCAACCTGACCATGTTCAACCCGGTGGAAGGCAACGTCTATGCCACGGTCCGCACGATCGTGGCCGCCTACCAGATGGTTCGTCCCGGCGAATTCGCCCGCGCCCATCGCCACACGCCCAACGCGCTGCGACTTATCCTTGAAGGCACCGGCACCTTTACCGTGGTTGATGGCAAGGAAGTGGAAATGCGCCCGGGCGACGTGCTGCTGACGCCCAACTGGGCGTGGCATTCGCACGAGAACAAGGGCTGTGATGACTGCTACTGGATGGACTTCCTCGATGTGCCGCTGGTGCATCTGCTGGAACCGATGTTCTACCAGCCGCACCCCGATGGGCGCGAAAGCGATGTGGTGCCGCTGGCCGAAGCGCCGATTGCTTTCCGGGCAGATGACATCGCCACTCGCCTCGCTGCGGCCACGCCGGATGCGGCGGGCGTGCGGCAGGTGACGCTTGGCCCGGCCACTCTGGCCACCCTGGCGCTGGACGTGGTGCAACTGCCCGCCAGCGCCATGTTCGCGCCGCCGAGAGAGACCGCCAACGCGGTTTATGCCGTGATGCGCGGCGATGGCGCGCTGATCGTGGAGGACGACCGCACGGCGTGGTCCTTCGGCGATACGATTGCCATGCCTGCCTGGCGTGAATTCGCGCTGCAGGCCGGTGCCGGTGGTGCGCTGCTGCTGAAGGTATCCGACCGGGCACTTCTCGAAAAACTGGGCTGGTACCGCACTTCCGCGGACCTGGCCGAATAATCACTGTCGCCGCGACGGGTGTCCGGCGTTGCTTTGGAGAAATACGATGGGCGACAAGCCTCGGGTCACGATCGCAGGCGGGGGTATCGGCGGCATGGCGGCAGCCCTGACGCTGCTGCAACGCGGCTTCCCGGTCAGGATTTACGAGCAGGCACCCGAACTGGGCGAGGTGGGGGCGGGCGTCCAGATCAGCCCCAATGGATCGCGGGCGCTGGATTCGCTGGGCGTATATGAGACTTTGCGGGCCCTGTCGTGCCAGCCCAAGCGCAAGGAGTTCCGGTTGTGGAACACCGGCCGCTCTTGGCCAATGTTCGACCTGGGCAAGGAAGCCATCGAAAAGTACGGCTATCCCTACCTTACCGTATATCGCCCGGACCTGCTGTCCACGCTGGTAGACGCGGTCAGGGCGCTGGACCCCGATGCCATCCGGCTGGGCTGCGAAGTGGTGAGCGCCGAAGCCGATGACGAGCGCGCCGTGTTGGTCCTGAAGGATGGCGAACGGATCGAAAGCGATATCCTGATCGGCGCCGACGGGGTCAAGTCCATCGTGCGCAAGGCACTGTTCGGTGACGACCATACCGAGTTTACCGGCATGATCGCCTGGCGGGCGGTGATCCCGATGGAGCGCCTGCCCGAGCGGTTCCGGGAGATGGTCGGCTGGACCTGGATCGGACCCGGCGGGCACCTGGTCAACTATCCGCTGCGCGGCGGCCAGCTGATGAACATGATCGGCACCATCGAGCGCGACGACTGGAAGGTGGAATCCTGGTATGCCGAAGGCTCGATCGAAGAATGCTTGCGGGACTTTGCCGGCTGGCACGAGGATGTGCAGACGCTGATCCGCGCCGCGCCCAAGGTGCTGAAGTGGGCGTTCATGGAGCGCAAGCCCCGCCAGATCTGGAGCAAGGGTCGCGCCAGCCTGCTGGGCGATGCCAGCCACGCGACGTTGCCGTTCCTGGCGCAGGGTGCGGTGATGTCGATCGAGGACGGCGTGGTGCTGGGCCGCTGCCTGGACAAATATGCCGATCCGGTCGTCGCGCTCAAGAAGTACGAGGAGGCCCGCGTCGAACGGACCAGCAAGATGGTGCGCGGGGCCAAGGAAAACACCGCCCGCTTCCACGAATCCGCCCTGGCCACCGAGGAAGGTGCCGTAACCTACATGGAAAGCGAATGGAGCCGCGACCCGATCCGCGAACGCTATGACTGGCTCTATCGCTACAACGTGGAGACCGTACCGGTATGAGCGGATCGCTCCCGCCCGCGCGGCACCTGCAGGGTGTGCGGGTGCTGGACCTGACGAATATCCTCTCCGGCCCCTATGCGGCCTTCCAGATGGCGCTGCTGGGTGCCGAGGTGATCAAGGTGGAACGCCCCGACGGGGGTGACCTTGCGCGGCGGCTGGGGGCCGATCCGGCCCTGAACGAGCAGTTGATGGGGACATCGTTCCTGGCCCAGAACGCGGGCAAGAAGTCGGTGACGATCGACCTCAAGAATGCCGAGGGCCGGGCGCTGTTCCTGAAGCTGGTGGCCAGTGCCGACGTGCTGATCGAGAATTTCCGGCCCGGCGTGATGGATCGCCTCGGGCTGGGCTATGCGGCGCTGAAGGCGGATAATCCTCGGCTGGTCTATTGCGCTGTTTCGGGCTTTGGCCAGGAAGGGCCGCTCAGCGGCAATCCGGCCTATGACCAGATCATCCAGGGCTATTCCGGCGTGATGAGCGTTACCGGTGATGCGGATTCTGCACCGCTGCGGGTGGGCTACCCGCTGTGCGATACGCTGGGCGGCCTGCTGGCATCCTTCGCCATCAGCAGCGCCCTCTATGCGCGCGAGAAGAGCGGCCACGGCGAATTCATCGACGTGTCCATGCTGGACGCAACCATCTCTGCCATGGGCTGGGCCGTGTCGAACTATCTTATCGCCGGCGTCGAGGCGCGGCCGATCGGCAACCAGAATATGACGGCCGCCCCCTCCGGCGCCTTTACCGCGTCAGACGGGCAGATCAACGTGGCGGCCAACAAGCAGGAGCAGTTCGTCGCCCTGTGCCGGGTGATGGGCCTGGCAGAACTGCTGGACGATCCCCGCTTTGCCGAGCGCGAGGCGCGCAAGCGCCACCGCGACGAGCTGAACGGCATCCTCAACGCCGTTTTCCGCACCCGCACGGCGGCGGAGTGGGAAGATGACCTCAACCGCGCCAACGTGCCGGCCGGGCAGATCCTCACCGTGCCGCAGGCGCTCAACCATCCGCAGGTTGCCCAGCGCGCGCTGGTGCAGGAGGTGGGCGGTATCCGCATCGCGCGCAGCGGCTTTCGTTTTGCCGATACCCAGCCCGACGCTGCCTGCGCCCCGCCCCGGCTGGGCGAGCACAATGCCGAAATCTTCGGCGACCTGGGGGTGGCCGAACAGGAGCTTGCACGCCTGCACGAAGCAGGTGCCATCTGATGGTGCGACTACTGGCAGGAGTGCCCCGGCGGGCCCGGCTTCCGTCAGATATCGCGGAACAGGCCCGACTGTGCCCCCAGCATCCGCGACAGGGTGACCGCCTGGTCCGCCAGTTGCGGGCCCAGCGTCTTGGCGCGCTCCTCGTTCATGCGCGATGTGGGGCCGGACAGGGTCAGCACCCCGACCAGGTCATTCCCTTGGCCGAACACCGGCACAGCCAGCGCCGCCATTTCCGGCGTCACCGTGCCGAACGAACTGAACACCAGGTCGTCCACCGTATAAGGCCCCTGCACGGTTTCGAACCGGCGGAAGGCCTGCGAGGATGCCCCCTTGTCGATCGGGCGGCGGTCGCCCAGCCGGATGGTGTAGTCGCGGATCGTCTGGTTGCCGTCCACGCGGAACAGGCACATCTGCTCGTCGCCGGCGCGAATGAAGAAGCTGGCCCCTTCGCCGGTCGTTTCCACCAGCCGCTCCAGCGTGGGCTGGACGAACTGGCGCAGGTCGAACGAATCCTGGTAGATGCTGGACAGGTCCAGCACGGCCGGACCCAGCTGATAGTGCCCGTCGGCCCGCTGGACCACGAACAGGCTCTTTTCCAGCGACCCCAGCAAACGCAGGATCGTGCTCTTGTAAAGCCCGGTGTTGCGCGAAATCTCGGCAAGCGAGAGCACCGGCTTGCGATGGGTAAATGCGCTGATGATGGCGAATGCGCGATCGACCGCAGCGACCCCGCCCTTGGAACCCGTCACTTGATTATCCCTTCCGCCTTGCGGATCGATGTTCTTCATAGCGGAACGATATGGTCTGCTGTCAATGGGCCAAGCGAGGAAAGACTCTAAGATGAGCCAGATTCCCCAACGCGTCTTTATCAAGGAAGAAGGCCCGCGCGAAGGCTTTCAGATCGAAGGCGCCGGCGTGCCCACGGCCCGCAAGATCGAGCTGATCGACGCCTTGTCGCAGACCGGATTGCAGCACATCCAGATAGTGTCCTTCGTCAACCCGCGGCTGGTGCCCGGCATGGCCGATGCCGAGGATGTTGTGGCCGGGTTCACGCCCGCCCCGGGTGTCGCCTACGCCGGCCTGTGGCTGAACCAGCAAGGCCTGCAGCGCGCCATCGCCAGCCAGCGGCTGGACCTGCAGGGCAAGCTGACGCTCTATGCCTCCGATGCGTTCCTGAAGAAGAACCAGAACCGCACCCCGGACCAGCAACTGGCCGCGCAGCCTGACCTGATCCGCATGTATCGCGATCATGCCATCCCGGTGCGTACCGGCTTCGTGACGGCGGCCTTCGGCTGCAATTTCGAAGGCGATGTGGCGGCGGAAAAGGTGGTGGCTATCGTGGGGCAGCTGCTGGCGATTGCCGAGGCCGAGGGCGAGAAGCTGGAACTGGTGGGGCTGGGCGATACCATGGCCTGGGCCACGCCGGACCGAATCCAGCGCGTGGTCGGCATGGTGCAGGATGCCTATCCGGACATCGAACTGTCGCTGCACCTGCACGATACGCGCGGCCTGGGCCTGGCCAACGCCTATGCCGGCCTGCAGATGGGCGTGCGCCATTTTGACGCGGCGGTGGCGGGGCTGGGCGGCTGCCCCTTTGCTGCCCATCAGGGCGCGGCGGGCAATATCTGCACCGAAGACTTCGTCCTGATGTGCGATGAGATGGGCATCGAGACCGGCGTCGATCTGGAACGGCTGATCGAATGCGCGCGACTGGCCGAAGATATCCTGGGCCATCCACTGCCCGGCAAGGTCAAGCAGGGCGGGAGCCTTGCGGCGATGCGCCGCCGCTTGGGGCGCTGATCCACCAGCGATGGACCGGCTGCCAACCGCCTGGGACAAGCTTGATGCGGACGTTACCGCGCGCCTTTCCTCGCTCCCGCGATCGCTGCGCTTGCTGCTGGAAAATGCGCTGGCCCATGGTGCCCCGCCTTCTGTCGCGGGGCAGTTTGCCGCCTGGCTCGATGGTCGCAGGGATGCGCTTGAGGTGCCCTTCCTTCCCACCCGCATCCTGATGCAGGATACGGCCGGGGTGGCGGCGCTGGTGGATCTGGCAGCGCTGCGCGACCGGGCCACGCACCCGGTCGATGCGCTGGTGCCGATAGACCTGGTGATCGACCACTCGCTGAAGGTGGATTTCAGCGGAACGGCCGATGCCGCCGATCGAAATCTGGACCTCGAATTCCGCCGAAATACGGAGCGGTACGCCTTCTTCAAGTGGGCAGAGCAGGCGTTCGAGCGGTTCCGGGTGGTGCCACCGGGCAACGGTATCTGTCATCAGGTCAACCTTGAACGGCTCGCGTCCATCGCCCTGCGGCAGGATGGCCCGGACCCGATGGTGGTGCCGGAAATCGTGATTGGTACCGACAGCCACACCACGATGATCAACGCGCTGGGCATCCTTGGCTGGGGCGTGGGCGGCCTTGATGCTGAGATGGCCGCGCTGGGCCAGGTGGCGCAGTTGTCCCTGCCGCAGGTGACCGAAGTGCGTTTGAACGGCCGCCTGGCACCCGGCGTGACCGCCACCGATGCCGCGCTGGCCCTGACCGCGTTTCTGCGGAATGCGGGGGTGGTTGCGCACATCCTCGAAATGACCGGCGATGGGGCCGCCAGCCTCTCGCTCCCCGACCGGGCGGCGATGGCCAACATGAGCCCGGAATACGGTGCCACGGCGTGCCTTTTCGCGGTGGACGGCGAAACGCTGCGTTACCTGCGCGCGGCCGGTCGCAGCGAAGCGGACCTCGCCCTCTACGAAGCCTATGCCCGTCAGTCCGGGCTGTGGGCGGGCGGGCCGCAGCGGCACTATGATCAGGTCCTGTCGTTCGACCTGGGCGCGGTGCAGCCGGTGATGGCGGGGCCAGCGCGGCCGCAGGATGTGCTGCCTTTGCGCCAGATCCCCGCCAGCCTGCCACAATCGGGCGCCCCTGCCGACGGCGCAGTCTTCATCGCAGCGATCACTAGTTGTACCAACACTGCTAATCCGGTGCTGATGGTGCAGGCCGGGCTGGTGGCCCGCCGCGCGCGTGAACTGGGTCTGTCCCTGCCGCCATGGGTCAAGGCCAGCCTGGCTCCCGGATCGCGGGCCATGGCCGACCTGCTACAGCGGGCAGGGCTGCTCGACGATCTGGCAGCGCTGGGCTTTGCGCTGGTGGGATTTGGCTGCACCACCTGCGTGGGCAATTCGGGCGACCTGCTGCCCGCAGCCAGGACCATGCTGGAGGCCAATCCCGGCATGGTCGGTGCTGCCGTCCTGTCGGGCAATCGCAACTTTCCCAATCGCATCCATCCGGATCTGCGCGCCAACTATCTGGCTTCGCCGCCGTTGGTGGTGGCAGCGGCCCTGGCAGGCAGCCTGGCCCTGGATCTGGCAACCCAAGCCATCGGCACGGACATGGCGGGCAAACCCGCCCTGCTGGCGGACCTGTGGCCGCAACACGGCGCTGCCGAGGCACTGCTGGCGCGGCTGGAGGAAGCCCCCCCTCAGGCTCCTGCCCTGTTTGAAGCTCCCCAATGGCGGGACCTCCCAGCGCCTGGCGGCAGTCGCTACCCGTGGGACCGGCAGTCGTTGATCCTGCGTCCGCCGCCCTTCTTCAGCGAAGCCGATGCTTGCCGGTTCGGTGTCATCGCCGATGCGGCACCTTTGCTGGTGCTGGGCGATAACGTGACCACCGACCATATCTCTCCCATCGGCCGGCTGGCACGCGATTGCCCGGCGGCCAGGTGGCTCCGCGAACAGGGTTGGAGCCAGCCCGGCTTCGGCAGTTATGGCGACTTTCGCGGCAACCATGAGGTCATGTTGCGGGGCACATTCGACAACGCCCGGCTGGATAACGCACTGGTCGCGGGGGAGGGCAGCCGGACGCTCGATGCCAGCGGGAAGGAATGCAGCATCTTCGATGCCGCCATGTCCTTCATTGCGGCGGGCACGCCGGTAATCGTGTGGGCGGGCGAAGCCTATGGCTGCGGCTCTGCCAGGGATTGGGCGGCCAAGGGTACCGCCCTGCTGGGAATTCGGGTGGTGATTGCCCACAGTTTCGAGCGCATCCACCGCAGCAACCTGGTGGCGATGGGAGTCCTGCCGATCACCGTTCCGCGGGCATGCAGCATCGCTCCCGGAGCGGATGACAGGTTGGACATCATTGGCCTCGACCGGCTTGATGTACGCTCCGGCCTGGAGATCGTCATCAGATCAACCGCGCGGCACAGCGTTAAGGGCATTGCCGAACTGCATACATCCGAAGAAGTGCAGGTTCTGGCACAAGGCGGTGTCCCGCGGATACTGGCAGCGCAAGTCTCGAAGCCGCTCGATTGCTGACCGCCATGAACTGCGTTAGCGACATCGGCCTTCGCGTTACCCGGAGAACAGGTGATTTTGGAAGTGAGTGGTGCGCAGGCCAGTCCTGTGCGGAACGCTCTCTCCCCCGAATTCCCTGTTCAACAGGGAAAATACAGGGAATTGGCAATTTAATGATGGGATCCCGTGGCAACGATTGCTTCCAGAACCGCAGAGTTCAGCCATTTCGCGAACCAATTTCCCTGCGCGCGGAACAGGGAATTTGATTCCCCGGAACAGGGAAGCAAAATGCGGGTAACAGCGAATTGGCGATGATGGATCAGGGACCCGTTGCAGCGGCTGGCATAGCTGCAGGGAATGCTGCTTATTAGTCCCGGTCGACTGGTTCGGCGTGAAGCAGAATCATGGCCCAGCCGTCTTTCTGTACAAGCAGCTGCTCGCTCAGAACTTCGACCTTACGTGCCCCGCCTGAACCAAGCCAGGTCTCGGGGTCGCATTCCTCCATCGGCGTGATCTGGCCCGGCAGCAATGTGTGGCTGGCCGTAATAGAATCTTGCGGCAGGACCTCTCCAATCCGATGGTCGATCCAGGGAAAATCATCGGGCCGATGCGCCTGCTTGATCCGGCCTTCGTGAGCGATGATGAGCGCGAGGGTTTCGCGATGCGCGTCGACGTAGCTGCGCGCCATCGCCGCCTTGCTGACATCGAACTCCCCGGCCAGCCGGACGATCTCGGCAAGGTCGGGCTGGCGGCTCCGCAGACTTGCGCGGATCCGCTTCGGCGGCATCAGGAGCTGGGCAGCAAAGCGGTTGGCTTCGGCTTCCATCTTTCTTCCGCGGTCGGCTTCGCGTGTGTTGTCGAGCCGCAAGTCAGTCTGCGAGCAATTGAACGCGGCCCCCCGGCAAGGGCGATGACTGGGCATCAGGAAGTGGCCGAGCTCGTGCCCGATCGAGAACCGCCTGCGTCGGAGCGAAGTCCCCTCGGCAACGATAATTGAGCCCCAGGCCTTGTCGGGGTGCATCAGGAGCATCGCTGCGAATGATGAAACGGGCTGGTCAGCGATTTCGTGAATATCAAGCCGATGGCAAAGCGCCTCGATCGAGAAGTCGAGAGGTAGTCCGGGGTCGAGATCATGGATGCGCGCGGCAAGCGCAGAGGGTGAGCCAATCCCATCAAGCTCAATCCGGCTAAGCGTCAACCGGCTTGTTCCTGCCGCTTTTTGAGTGTCTCCATCATCATCCTGATGGTCTCGCGGTCCTCGTCGCGCAGGCTTTTGAGATCCCGAAACATGGCGACCACTTCGGCCGGCTGGTCTTCAGCGTCGGGATTTTCACCGACGAGATCGGCCACGCGCACGCGAAAGAGTTCGGCCAGCTTTACCACGAGGTCCATCGAGGGATTGGCCGTAATCCCCTTCTCCAGGTTGAACACGTGAGCCTTGGAGATGCCTACGGCGTTGGCGACATCCTGGAGCGACAGTCGCTTGGCGACGCGCAGGTCATGCAGCTTGCTGGCGAAGCTCATTGGATTTCCGTTCAATCGAGAATGCCGCCATCATACGCGCGGGATTGACATTGGCAAGCGTTCAATCCATTTATACAACTTCGGTCAAGAAAGATTCGGAGAGGTCATGGGCACTACACAGATCATCCAACGGGCGATCACCTCGCTGCGTCCCTATGCGCGAAACGCACGCACTCACTCCAGGAAGCAGGTCAAACAGATCGCCGCGTCGATCGAGCGGTTCGGGTTCACCAACCCCGTGCTGGTGTCGGACGACGGTGAGATCATCGCCGGCCATGGTCGGGTCGAGGCGGCCAGGCTCCTGAGGTGGAAAACGGTTCCAACGATTGCCCTGTCGCACTTGTCGGAAATCGAGCGGCGAGCGTACGTGTTGGCCGACAACAAGCTCGCTCTCAATGCCGGTTGGGACAAGGAAATCCTGGCGATAGAGTTGCAGGCGCTGGTGGATTTCGAGTTCGATGTCGAGCTGACCGGGTTCAGCCTTGCTGAAGTGGATTTCGTCATCGACGAAGCCGGGGAGGCGGACCCCGAGAGCCGCGACGCAGCCGACGACGCGGTGGCTATCGCGACGGGAGCAGGATCTGGATCGCGCGGATACCCGGTTCGTGCGCAGCTGGAATGGCAGGACCGTATCGGTCGAAGCACAGACTGACGGGTTCGTGTTCGAGGACCGTTACTACCAATCGCTGTCGGCCATCGCCCGCGAGGTAACCGGCACCAACTGGTCCGGTCCCCGCTTCTTCGGCCTTCGAGGGGAGGGTGCCCGTGGCAAGTGATCGGGGCGGGGCGTCTGGCGGCAAGAAGCCTGTGCCGCCTACGTGATGAGCCAGCGTCATGAGGGCTGGGAGCTGGTGAAGGATCGCTACGATGACGGCGGGTTCTCTGGCGGGAACCTGGAGCGTCCCGGTCTCAAGCGCCTGCTGGCCGATGTCGCAGCTGGCAAGGTGCAGGTAATTGTTCTCTACAAGATCGATCGTCTCACCCGCAGCCTTGCGGACTTCTCGCGGATCGTCGACGTGCTCGATAAGGCCGGGGCCAGCTTTGTCTCAGTTACCCAGTCGTTCAACACTACCACATCCATGGGCCGGTTGATGCTCAACGTGCTGCTCTCGTTCGCTCAGTTCGAGCGCGAGGTTACCGGCGAGCGCATTCGAGACAAGATCGCAGCGTCGAAGGCCAAGGGCATGTGGATGGGCGGTGCCGTGCCGCTCGGCTACCAGGTGCAGGAACGCAAGTTGGTGATCGATGAGGAGGAAGCGGCGACGGTCCGCCACATCTTCAGTCGTTATGCTGCACTGGGCTCAGGTGGTGACTTGCTCGACGAACTGCGTTTGTGCGGTATTCGCACCAAGCGGCACATCCGGAAGGACGGATTGGTACGCGGCGGCATCCCGTTTACGCGAGGCTCGCTGTTCCACCTGCTGAAGAACCGCGTCTATCGTGGCGAGATCGTCCACAAGGACACGGCGTATCCCGGGGAACACGAGGCGATCATCGACGCGGGCCTGTGGGAGAGCGTCCAGCAGCGCATCGTCGAGAACACGGTTGATCGGAAGCTGCGCCGCAAGGCCAGAGAGGCGAGCTTGCTGTCGGGGATCATCTTCGATGGTCACGGTCGGAAGATGTGCCCCAGCCACACGGTGAGGAAGGCCAAGCGATATCGCTACTACGTGACCCATCCCGACAAAGTCATCGACGACATGCCTCAATGGCGCCGGTCGGCGTTCGACATCGAGAAGCGGGTCATTGGGGCGCTGGCGGATTATCTCGAGGACCAGCAGGCCGTCCGCAAGCTGGTCGGCAGTTCCGATGCCAGCCAGTTGGCGACAGCCATCACGCGCTGTCAGCGCGCAGCAGAGCAGATCCGCACCAGCACGTTCCATCGCCGCACCAAAGTGCCCGCGCTCGTCGCGCGGGTTGACCTGGGTGATGACGACATCGGGATCAGCTTGTCTTCCGATGGCTTTGCCGTCCTTCTCGGGACACCGATTGATGCAGAACGACTTCCTCGCCTCACCGTCCAGGTTGCCCGGGTGCGCCGAGGCAACGAGATCAAGCTCATCCTCACCGAGGGAGCGACGACCGAGGCCGATGATACTCTGGTCTCGTTGCTGCGGGAGGCCATGGCAGCAAGAAATGAGATGCTTGCCGAACATTCCCGCGGCATATGCCAACTCGCCTCCGCCACAGGTCGGTGCAGCAAGCGCATGACGCGACTGGTCCGCCTGTCCTGGCTTGCACCGGAAATTGTCGATGCGATTTTGGCGGGACGCCAGCCGCGCGATTTGACTGCGCGCACTCTGCTTTCCGCCGAGCTGCCGATGGACTGGCCGGGCCAGAAAGCCGCGCTCCGGTTCTGAGCCCGACATTCAACTGAGGTCTGGGAATCAGCACCCTGAGACTAGGAGCAGAAATCGCGCTTCGATGGCTCATCGCCCCAGTCTCACGGCCTCACCTGAAGAATTGCCCTTACGAAAGCGCGCGGAAATGCGGGCTACGCAGGGCCTTCGCGACATGCGCTCCGTAGAACCGGTGATTTTGGGAGTGGGTGGTGCCGGTTAGAGGATTCGAACCCCTGGCCTGATGATTACAAATCAACTGTTAGTATTGTAATTGCACCTAAAAAGGTGTAAACGATACCCAAGACCCGCCGTTAAGAGTCAATGACTTACCGATGGGCTGTAAACCGAATGGAGCCGCCATGACTAACAAACCCATCGCCCTACAGGTCCGTATGCGGCCCGATCTGCACAAGGCGTTGAAGGCCCGCGCTGAACGTGAAGGCCGTTCACTGAACGACACCATCACGCGGATGCTGGAACGCGGGGCGGACGAGACGGCGCTGCGCACGATGGTGCGGTTTGAACCGCTAATCACCGCTAATCAGGGGTAATCAAATGGACGATATCTCCCGTAAATTCGGCGCACGTTCGCCAGACGACCGAGCGCAAATCGCGCGGCTAGTCCGGCTAGGCGTTCCCGTGCGCGTCATAAACTGCTTGATCAAAGCCGGGCTTACATCGCCAGAAGCCATATGTGGTATGACGCCGGTTGACCTATTACGCATCCCAGGGATCGCGCGGACCACTATTTCTGACCTGAAGGTAGCCTTCTTCAATGAAGGCTTAGTGCTTGAGCCGTCCGACGATCCGGTGTTGCGGGAATTGGCGCTGGTTGAGGCGCGGACACTTTCAGTCCTATACGCCGCTCAACAAGACCACAGAGACGCACTTCGTGAATTGGAAGCGCGCCGGGCATTTCTGGCGAAGCGCGCCGCCTAACCCCCGCCTCGCAACGGGGCAGGGGATATGATAGGAGTGTGTGATGGAATGGCAGCCGATTGAGACAGCGCCGAAGGATGGAGCGCCCATCATTGTGGGATGCTTGGTGAAGCCCATGTATGATGAAGAACCTGCCTTTTGGGCCTACTGGAACCCAAACCAAGGTGGCGAGATTTGGCAGCGCGGATATTACTGCGGCGATGAACCAACCCACTGGATGCCGCTACCGCCTCCACCCAACCTTGCCACCCCCTCCCATGCGCGATAGGATGAAGTGATGGAACCTGATTGGAAAACGGTCTTTTGCCTTGGCTACGTGGTCCCTGATCGGGAAACGCGCTATCTGTTCCGCTATCCAGACGGTGAGCCATTCGAAAGCCGATTGGCAGACTTCCACCCGCTACAGAACATCGCTGGTGGTCTGCAATTCGCGCCATTGCACGAATAGTGGCCCGCGCTCCCACCCGATCCGGCTGTATAGTGCTGCTGTTAGCGGGGGTGGGGTTGATGTTAGCAATCGGCGTGTTTGTGAACATCAACGCAGTTTGATGCTATTCGGTGACTGACAAGCCTAGCGCCCACTCCCTCGCGGCGATGCTGTAGGCGTAGAGGTCGGCGCAGGCTCGCACATCGGCGGTATCCACGATGGCCTTGGCGGGCAGGCTTTCAGAAACTCCGGCACCTGGATCTGCGGCGGCGCTATCGGTTCCGCTGGCGACACACTGACCGTTCGGGCGCACCCCGTTATCAGCAATGAACCTGTCAGTAGCATCGCGCACCACAACGCGCGTGACTTCGTGGGCATGGTCGGCTTCCTTTGTTACCGCGTCCAGGCGGGCTTGTTCGGCTTCAATGACGGCGATCTGTGCAGCGCGGGCTTGCTCTTGCGCGGCTTCCACGCTGGCGGTGAGTTCGGCCATCTGGCGGTGGTATTTGTCGCGGGCATCACCGTAGCCCTTGCTGTAGGCGATCAGGACAATGCCGATTGCGGCCAGGACGGCGTATGCCTGCCACGGCAGCTTGCCTAGGAACGCGCGTATTGCCAAGAGTGCAGTCATGTGCTAGCAGTCCTTTGTTGCTGCGGCGGCGCGTGATGAACAGGGCAAGATCGCAACTTGCCCGTGGTCGGGTCCATTGCCCCCCGTGCGCGTTAGGTAGGCGTCATCCGTTCGCCGTGGTGACATAGACGGGGCGGGTTCGGGCAAGCCGGAATTACCCGTCAGCGATATGCTAGCCCGCCTCGTCACCCCACCTTCTCCACGGTCACGCCGCGTCCTTCAGGCACAGCGCCCGTTCGGCTTGCCTGCGACGAGTTAGCCCTCGCACTTCACGCCCACCGGCCTTATTCCACATCAGGAAGGCATCGCACCCGCCACGGATGTTCCCGGCGCTGAACCGGCGTGCCACGGTCGATCTGGCATAGGCGGATTGCCCGATGTTGTAGGACAGGGACGTAGCCGCAGCCAGGGCATAGGGCTTGTCTCGCAGGTTCGGATTGCGCGCCAGCACGGCCTCGCCAAATTCTCCCACGGCACCAGCCAGCATATCCTCACACTCGGCATTGGTGTAGCGGCGCATATCCACCCGCGTTTCTCCGTAACAGACGGTCCACACGCCCACGATATCGCGGTAAGGATCGTTCGACTTGCCTTCCCATACGCCCACGATGGCTAGGGCGGCGGCGGCGGCAGTTGCGCCAAGGGTGGCGGCCAGTTTGCTGCGTCCGGTCTGTTCGGGCATCGGCACAATGGGGCTGGGCCGGTTGACGTTAAACGGCATCGGTCTGTCCTTTCGGCTTGAACTGGATCACGCGCACCAGCGTAGGCACGGCAAAGGCGACCACGGCCACAAGACCGGCCACAAGGTAGCGGACAGGGCCAGCGGGAATGAAGGCGATCAGGCCAATCGCCATTGACGGGTTGGCGATCAGCAGGGCCGACAGGATGGCGGGGATTGCTGCGAGCCTTACGCTTGCGAACTTCCACCAGTTGCGGGCTTCTTCAATGAACTTCATCCGCCAATCCCTTCGAAGCTAAACCCAATCGGATTAGGCGCGCGCCAAATGTCGTCCCCGTTCGCGTCCAAAAGGCCCGTGGGCGTGGCTACATGTTCAGGCACGTCCAGATGCGTGATTGCGGTGTCCCGCCCGTAGTGGTCATCTTCCACCCAAAGGGCGCGGGTTGCTTTCGGTCGCGTAAAGTATCGGCTCATCTGTCACACTCCATCGCAGGCGCGCCTTGCAGCGCCCCAAAGGCCCGCCGGTTCGCTTCCCATTGGGCATAGGCAAACACGCGAAGGGCCTGCATCACTTCGGCGGCTTCGCGGTGGCCGGACGCGCGCAACAGCCGGTCCTGTTCATCCACGCGCACCTGTAGCGCTATCCATTCGGCGCTATTCATCAGCCTGCGGGTCCGTCAGATCGACCTCGGGCACGCCAACAAGCATCCCTTCCGGCCAATCGCTGTGGAACTCCTCGGCGGCGATGCCGAGCCAGTGGTAGAACAGTTCGTCGGTCATGCTGCGAAAGCTCTCTGCTGCGGGGGAACGTAGTGTTCGGGATACTTGGCGCGGATAATGTCGCGCACCCGTTCAACCGGCATCAGTGTGCGGCCCACCTCGCCATAGGTGCGAGAGCGCAGGACAAGGCTCATAAGCTGCTTTGAGCGCCAGCCCCCATCGTTCGCGTATTTGTCGCGCGGGGCGAGGTTGTTCCAGCTTTCGAACACAACGCCGGGGTATTCCTTGCGCTGCGAGTGGTGAACGTGGCCACCGTCGATATAGCGAAAGGTGGTTTCCCCCCAATCGGCGGCGTAGTCCTCTGCCATCACCTTGGCGCAAGCTTCAGGCTTTGCCTTGTGGCCGTGGTGGATCATCACGAATGTCTTGCCCATCCGGTAGGCGATGAACGGGCTTTCGTTGTGGATCACGTTGACGCGGGGTGTGTTGCGATAGAGTGCCCGCATGGTGACAGCTATCCAGCTATCGTTGCTTTCGGAGTGGTTGCCCTGGTTGTAGATCAGATCCACGGTCTGCGCCTTGGCCAGCGCCCGCTCGCAGATGAACTGGCAAATCTCGACATAGGCATCGATCATTTTCCAGTAGCGCGTGTCATAGTCGAGCGCGTGGCCGTGGCCCATCGTCTCGCCCTTGAACGTCTCGTAGTGGGTGCCATCCCCAAGGTCATTGATGACCATGCGTTCGCACGGCGGGGCGGCATCGATCAGCGCGGCGGCGGCGGCGCAAATCTCGCGCTTGGCAATGCTGATATCGAAGTTCGCACCCGTCTCGGCTTCGGAGCAAAGCAGGCCGATATGGGCATCCCCGATTTGCAGCCACGGGATGATATCGGATTGCGGCTCTGGCGACAGAGGCAGGGTGTCAATCCGCAGCGGGGCAATGTTCTCGACTGCCCGCTGGATACCGGCCCAATAGTCGCGCTCTGCCTTGCGGGTTTTCAGCCAGATCGGTTCGCCTGCTTCGGTCTTAGTGAATTGCGAATAGCCGTGCAGTTCGAAGCCGTCCGCAACCCTGTCGTCCAGTTCGTTGCGAAGCCTGCTATCGCCGCCGGACAGGCGATCACGCAGGGCCGAACGGGATATGTTGAGCAGGCGCGCTGCCCCCGCCTTGCTGCCTGCCTTTTCGACGGCAGCTTGGGCTTCGATTTGCTTGTCTGTCGGCACAAATCACCCTTGGTTGCAACCCGTGCGGGTCAGCCCATCAGATACTTGACCGCCGAAGCGACCACGGCAGACACGCCAGCGGCAACGGCGGTGATGACCTTCCACGCGCCCTTGCGTTCGGCCTCGCGCGCTTCGATTGCGGCCAAGCGCTTGTCGATCTTGTCCAGCCCCGTGCCGACCTTCTCGAAGCCCTCGGTGACGGTGGTTTCCAGCTTGTCCATGCGCTTCTCAACCGCCACCAATGTTCCTTCCAAGCGGCCAACGTCCCGTTGCAGATCGGTATGGGTGGGCTGGGTCACAGCGCGGCCCCCGCCACAAACAGGCCGTCGATCTGTTCAGCCGTCAGGCCAAGCACGGGGCCAAGCGCTGCAATCAGCGGGCTATCCCGGCGAACCTCTTGCGCGTATTCCCACTCGATCCGCGCCGCTTCGCCTTCAACACCCGGCATAGCGACAATGGCTTGGTCCACCGTGGCCAGCAGGCCAGCGCCAAGCAGGGCAAGGCGGGCTTGCCGCATGGAGATGGCTTCGGGCGGGAAAACGCGAGGGGCGTCAGCTTCCGCCACTTCGGTTTCGGTCATCAACACCCAGCCTTCATGGGGCGGCTCGTCTGTCAGGTGGCGTTGTCCGTCAGGCGCGCGGTAAAAGGGCATTAGTCCCAGCTCCCCTGTGAATAGTCTGCATCACCAGCAATCCGCTCGCAGACAAAAATGGTCCCGGCCTTCACCACGGCAGCGGCGGCGGTGAACAGCGCGACGGACGGAACAATTGTCCCGGCTGCGGTGACACGGAAATAGCCCGTCAATTGCACCGAAATCGCTGTGCCCGTGCCGCTTGTGGCGACATTTACGCTGAACTGGTTGGCACCCAAGGCGGTCGCGCCAGTGCGAGTTGTTGAACTGCCATTGATCGCCGATGAGTTGTCCAGACCGTTGGTAAACATATGCACACCCGCCAGGGTCGCAGACCCGGCACCGAGAATGTCGATATTCATATTCCCATTGGTGGCGCTCATTGTGTCGATGGCGATTAGCGCTTCAAACCGATAAAGCCCCGTCGCCAGATCGAGCCTACCATTAGTGGTGGTGTCGAACAGCTTTTGCACCGCCGTGGTGCTGGTCAGTGTGTAGTCGGCAGACAGGGCAATCATGTCTGGGGCAGAGCCACCCCCGCCACCGGTGGCGGTCAAAGTGGTGCCGCTGATCGAAAGCCCGGAACCCGGCGTAAGCCACGTCACAGCGCCAGCGCTGTCATCCCAGAACATGATACGGTCAGCGTTCGGGTCGCTAAGGCTCGCGCCCGTGCCGCCGTTGGCCAGTGACAGATCAGTGCCGGACCAATCGGCATCGTTAATCGCCAGCGTCCCGCCAAGGGTCAGGTTACCGGAAGTGGTTACTGTGCCAGTGAGGGTCAGGCCGTTCTTTGTGCCGGTGCCACCAACGCTGGTCACAGTGCCGGTGTTGGCCGTTGCGCCCGTGGCAATGCCTGCCAGCTTGGTTGCCTCAGTCGAGGTGTAACCCTGATAGCCAGCGGCATAGGTAACCGCCAAAGTCCCGCTGGACGTGACGGGGGAGCCAGACACCGAAAAGCCGGTGGGAACGGTCATGCCAACGCTGGTCACAGTGCCGGAGCCACCGCCGCCCGCAGCGTCAATCGTCAGGGTTCCCGCCGCATCGTTATACGTCAGGGTGACGTTCGTTCCTGCCACCAGTAAGGAAGCAACGCGGTCGTCAACGGCTTCTGCAAAGTCGCTGATACTGGTCGAATTGGTGGAGAGCGTGCCGCCAAGGGTCAGGCTCCCCGAACTCGTCACCGTGCCAGTGAGGGTCAACCCGCTGACAGTGCCCGTTCCACTTACGCTGGTGACAGTGCCGGTGTTTGCTGTAGCGCCAGATGCAATCCCATCCAGCTTGGCCTTGTCCGCGCCGGTCATGAACCCCGCAGCGCCAGAGGCAACCGCGTTGGCGTGGGCCGTGCCGCCAGAGCCTACGTGCGAAGCCGCCGCAAAGTCTCCGGTAGCTGCCACCGCTGCCGTGCCAAGGCCAAGGCTGGTGCGCCCCGCAGCGGCATCGGCCAGCGTCAGCAGACTCCGGCCATAGGTGGCAGTCGTTAGGGCTGCAATGGCAGTAAGGTCGCCGTCGCGGGGCTGGTAGCCCGCCGCAACAGCAGCCGTGGTGGCATAGCTGGACAGGTCTTGATCGCCCGTGTTGGTGCCGGAAAGGTTCGCGCCGGTCACGTTGCCAGAAGCAGCAACAGACGTGGGCGTGATCGCCCCCAGCGACAGGGTGATGGCAGGCGTGGTGGTGGCGTTGGCAACCGTGCCGGAAACGCCGTTGGCGGTCGCAACCGAAACACTGGTGACAGTGCCCGAACCGCCGCCGCCGCCAGTCTGGTCAACCCATTCCAGATCGTAATCGGCATCGCTGGCCTTGGCGAGAACCTGTCCCGTGGTGCCGCCTACTGGAATGCCGTCCATAACGATGGTGGTAGCATCCAGTCGCACGCGCACCGGATACCAGGCGTAATCCTGCACGAAGGCGATGCACGCTGCCCGGTCGATCTTGGTCGTAACCTGATCGTCCAGTGCGTTGATGGCGGATTGGGAAAGCTGTTCGGTCTGCCGCGTCAGCACGGGGCTGTCGGTGTTGAACCGCACGTCCAGCGCGGTCGGGGTCGGCTTCTGCCCGCTGGTAAACTTCGCGTCGGCAATGTCGTCCAGATCGGTCGCGCCGCCGTCAGCCTCGTAACCAAGGCCCTGCACGTCAGCCAGATCGGCATAGTTGACCCCGTTGATCTGCAACAGGTTCGGATAGTCGCCGCCCGGCGGATCGGCGGGGCGCAGGTAATAGTTCTTGTTCAGCCGCATGGTGCCGGTGGGCGAAGAACTCAGTTCGATAACCGGCGAGCCACCGCCACCATCCAGCACATTTTCTTCGATGATCGGGTTGCCCGGTGCCGTCAGGATAATGCGCTGATAAGCCGAAGGGTGGCAGACCATGTTGCGGACAATGCGCGCATCGGGCACGCTGGACCGCAGCGGAGCGATGTTCGGCCCTGCCGACGAAATGATGGCATTACCCTCAACATCGTAAACAGTGCCAGTGCCGTCGATCCCGTTCTTGCTGTCCAGAATCAAGCAGCCGGTCACGGTCATGTTGGCCCCGATCAGGCCCCACTCGTTGCCGCCGCGCCGGTTTACGCAATAGTCGGTAACAGTATGCGCCTGCGCCTGCGAACCCCAGCCTGCGCAGTTGTCGCCGCCACCGTTAATCACCACATGGCCCACATTGCCGGTGCTGCCGTGGGCATAGAAGGCGGCGGCATAGTTCCACCCGCCGTCGGTGTTGTCGTAATAGTCCGGGTCGCAGATCGCAAAGCAATCGGTCAGGGTATAGGTCGCGCCCTGCGGATCGGGGGCGTAGGCGGTCTGCATCGCAGGAACACCAGCGGGGAAATAGTTGCCGCTGCTGATGCAGTTGAACGACAGCACGCCCCGGAAATCGACCGCGCCAGCCACCCAGTTGTGCAGCGTGCCTTCCTCTAGGAAGCAACCCCGCGCGCCGCCGGTATACATGAACAGCGAGCCGTTGTTGCTGCCCGTGGCAAACCCCGCGATGCCCTGCACGAAGCAGTTGTGGTAGCCAGAAAAGGCATAGGGCCGCTTGGTAATCTCGGCATAGCCGTCCGCCTCGCCGGTCGGGTCAACGTCATCCCAGAAATGGGCCACCACCGTTTCGGTGCCCGCAGCGGACAGAGTGTTGTCATACCAAAAGGTTCCGGCGGTCGAAGTCTCGGCCTCGGTCTGCACGCGGTTCAGCGGTTGCAGCTTGCCGTTTAGCGTCTGGAATACCCGCAGGCTGCCCTTCGACGTGTCATAGATCGCGTGGGTCCACGATACCTGCCAGGCATCGGCAATGCTGCCGTGCGCGCTCCACGAAACGGCGGGGACCGGGTCCAGGCCGGTGAAGTGGGCAAGCTTCTGCGAACCATCAACCGAGTAGGACACCAGCGAGATTTGCGAGCGTTGCGCGCTGCCGTTGCCGGTGTTCGGTTCAGCCAGGTCCAGCATGTCCCTGATCTTGCTGCCGTCGCCAGCATTGACACCAATCGTCCTCGCACCGGGGTTCGCAGCGATCCACGCCCGCACTTCCGCCGCCGTCTTGACCGCCTCGGCATGGGTGGACCCATCACCGCTGGACCCGCTCTTGAGCGGATCCCAATACAGTTCGAAGTCAATGATCTCGATTGGCACGCCGTCGCGGATCGCGCGGCCCTTGAAGCGGGTGCCGAAGATCGGGTGATAGCTGTAACCACCGCTGGCGTATTCCTCCACAACGTCAACGGCACCGGCAATGCTTTCTGCGGCGGTTACGGTTTCATCGCGGGCGGCTTCGACAATGGCGACTGCTGCCTCGGCAGTGGCGGCATCTTCAGCCGCCTGGGCCGCAGTAGCCCCGCCAAACATCGGCACATCAGGGATGGTGCGCAGGTCAATATTGATGTCGTTCTTGTCGTAGAAAACGATGTCATAGGCCCCGTCCTCTACGTAGATCGAATACAGGCCGGTTTCGTCGGTCTTGGCTGCGTTGGTCGCGCCCGACACATCCTCAATCGGGTTCGTCCCGTCCTTGTCGGCATAAAGCGTGGCGGGCAGGCCGGTAGTGCTGTCTAGCAGACGCACGAAATAGCCAACCAGCGCGTCCCCGGCATCGTTGGTGAGGGTATTTACGAGGTGATACAGGGCCATGCGCGGTCCTTAGGTCTTGATGATATACATGAGGGCGATGTTGCGCGGGCGCGTCTCGGTGCCGCCGGTCGATCCGGTGCTGTAGCCACCGCCAAAGCCGCCGCCGGAACCGCCGGGATAGCCAGCGCCAACGGTCGTCGGGGTGCTGTAGGTGTGAGTATGGGCTTCCAGTTCGTCAGACTGCGCCGAACCGAAAGCGCGCCCGCTGTCCACGCCGCGCCCGTTGTCCCAGCCTCGCACGAACTCGCCGCGCAGGTTGGGCAGGTTGAATGTGGTGGAACCGTCCCCGCTGCCAAATGTGGTGCCGATCACGGCAAATAGGGCGCTATAGGTGGTGCGCGACACAGCCGCGCCGCTGCATTCCAGGTAACCCGCCGGGGCGCTGTTGGTGGGCCAGGTCTTGATTTCGCCGGTCAAGGTGCTGGCGGCGGTTGCCGACAACGTGCCGCCAGACATCGACAGGCCGGAGCCAATAGAGATTTCCTCAATCGCACCCGTGCCGGACGTGGAACGGCCAAGCAGGCGGGCCGTTGTCATGGTCAGGCCGGTCGCGGTCACGGAGCCAGTGGCCCACGCCTTGACCGCCGCCATGATCGAGCGAATTGCGTTGTTCAGGCCAGCAGGCGAGCAACCTTCGGCGATGTTTACGCCGTCAATGGTCGTGTTGCTGCTGGCCGTGGAACTCCAATCGGAGACGGCCATCTAGTTTACCTTTCGGTGGGGGAGTGGTAAGCAAGGCCCATGAGCCTTGGCATTGCGATGTTTTTTAAGGGCCTGATCCTCGCCCTATGGGGTGAGTTGACCGATTGGTGGGGCCGCTACCGCCAGCGCAGGATCGAACGGCCTGCCGCTAAAGCAGAACCGGCACGGGGTTTTCGTGGTCAGTGACTGGACCGAAAAGGTGAATGCCGTTTGCAGGGGCATCCGCACCGCGAACTATGTGTTCATGGTAACGGTCTGGATCGTCCTGCTGACTATCTACTTCTATCGCTGACTAGCCAGCGCCACCGGCACCATTGCCGAACCAAACAGGCCGGAACGGCGCAACAGCCGATCACTGAACTCCCTCACGGTCGGGTTGCGTTCGGTCAGCGCGCGATTGATGGCCTGCTGCGAACCCCTGCGACCGCCAAGCGCCAGCAGTGCGGCCAGTGTCAAACCGCCTGCGCCACCATAACCAGCGCCTTCAGGGCCGCCCGCCATGTAGCCAGCACTGCCGCCGGAAGCTGCCAGCAGGCCGGGAATGGCCATTTGTGCCGTGCGGCGGGCGGTCCCGCTATCGGGAATGGACGAAGGCAGGACAGCCTGCCCGTTATCGGCCAGCTCCGACAGGGGATTGAGGCCGGGGAAGCGGCGGCGGGAAGTCTTGATGGCATCCTGCAACTGCGAGGGCGTGAACAGGTAATCAGCCCCATCGGCGCGGAACGCTGCATCCTGCACGATATTGCCAAGCCGGTTGGCTGTGTTGGCTTGTGCCAGCCCTTCCGCCACCTGCGGCCCACCCTGGCGGGTTGCGAGGTTGTCCAGCGCATCAATGCCGCCGGTCATGATGTCGCGGTAGTTCGCCGGGAAGCCGGGGCCGGTCTGTGCCGCCCGATAGCCCGACAAGTCGCGGCGCATACCCTGATACTGCTGGCCGCTGATAGAGTTGTTGGTGGTCAGCGGTTCGAAAGTATTGCGGAAGGCAAGGTCGGCTTCCTGCCGCAGGTCCGGCGGCAGGCGGTTGAGGCCCGCCATCGCGCCGTCCACATCGGCCTGCAACTGCGGGTCCAGCGTGAACACCTGCCCCGCTACGGCGTTGTTATAGGCATCGTTGATCGCACCCGAAACGCCCGTGTCGCGGTTGCCCATCAGGTCGGTAACGCCTTCGCGGCCCGCACGCTGCGGAACGAAGTTGATGGGCGCGCCAGCGTCACGCAGGGCTGCCACGTTGAAGGCTTCCAGCCCTTCACGGCGGCGGCGGTTAATCATGTCACCGACACCGGGCCAACTGGTCATGGCATCTTCCACGGACTGCAAGGCCCCACCAACGGTCTGTCCGGTAGTCAGGGGGATGCCGCGCGAAGTCAGGGCCTGCACCGGAGCGGAAGTGACCACGCCACGGCCAATGCCTGCAAGGGTGCGCCCGCCGACCTGGCCCACGGCGGAACCGATTGCGCCAGCGGCAGCGGACTCCCCGACACCCTGCCCGGTAACGCCCCCATAGATGCCGCCATAGGCCGCATCGGTAGCCATCCCGCGCCCGATGCTGGCCATCGCCCCGCCACCAAGCAGGCGAGGGGCAACAGCGCCCGTTACGGCGCTGCCAATGCGGCCAATCGCAGCGGTGGGGCCAAGCACGCCCGCAATCTCGCCAGCCATCGTGGAATTGGGGTTGGCATCGCGCAGCGAACCATACTGGAGTGGGGCGATAGCTTCCACGCCCCCGAACGAACCCATGTTGGCCACGCCCGCAAGCGAAGCCGTTACAGGGTTGTTGGTGGCCATATCACGGATCGACTGCAAGCCCGTCATGGGCTGGTCAACCGGCGGGATGGTCAGGTTCAGCGTGCCGCCGTTCTTTACCCCGTCAATGATGCGCTGCGCCTCGGGCGCGTAGTCCCCGCTTTCGAAGCCATACTTGCGATCCAGCTCCTGCCGGAAGGCCGTGTAGGCCTCGGGGGTCATGGTGGCTGCGTTCTGCAACACCCACGCCTGATATTCCTGCTGCATGGCAGGCGGGATCGGCGTGCTGGTGCGCCCCGTCTGCCCGCTCGGAGCCATCGGCGTGTCCGGCGTGGTTACAAACGTGCCATCCATTGCAGACGGGCCGGGGGAATTGCCCCCATTCCCGCCGCCGGGGTTCAGGAAGCTGTCAACCAGTGGAGTTTCGGTGCGGCGGTTGCCCTGCATGGTCTGCGAAGGCGGGCTGCCCTCGGTCATGCCGGTAATCAGGGTTTCCAGCGCGCGAAGCTTGTTCTCGATTGTCAGGTCGCTGTCATCGGCAATCGGAATGTAGCTCTCGAAGATCGCCATTTCGCGGTCACTGTCGCCTTCGCGGGCGGTCTGCGCCACAAGCGGGCGGATCAGCGGCAGGATGTTGCGCCCCGCCGTGGTGAAGCGCTCGTTGCGGGGCAGGCCGTCAATGTATTCGGAGGCCCCGAAAAGCCGGGTTGCGGGCTGCCCCTTGATGTCCTGCTGATACAGTTCAAGGATGTTGCCCATCAGCGAGCGAACGGTATCCGCGCGGCGGGCAAGCCCTTCCTCGGTGGCGGCACGGTTGGCCTGTTCCGCTGTGGGCTGCGGGCCACGCGCCGCATTGGCGGCAGCAATGCGTGCCTCGGCCTCGGCCTGTTCAGCTTGCGCGCGAGCCTGCCGGATTTGCGCGTCACGGGTGGCTGCATTTACGGCAGCGTCCACGCCCGCATTCTGGGCGTTAGCGGTCGCTTCCTGCACCTGCGGATCAATGGTGCGGCTCTGCACCTGATACTGCGGGGACTGGCCGCCAATCGGCTGCTGCGCCTGCTGGATAAGGCGCACGGGGTTGCCCTGCGCATCCACTTCCCAAATGTTGCCTGCTTCGTCGCGTGCCTGAGGCATCAATTCCCCCTAACTTGGAGTTGGCCGCTCTGCATCCACTGCTGGACGCGGTCCACGCCATGCGCGGCAATCATCGCGCCAAGGCCCTCGGGCGTGGTGGACGAGGTGGGCGGCCCCTGCGTGGCACCCATCGGCTGATTGTCCGGGATGATCGTAAGGCGGCCCACGGGACCGGCGGGCGGGGTGAGGGAGGAACGCGGCACGTTAACCGGTCCCTGTGCCGTGGACACGGTCACGGGGTTGTATTGGTCATACATAGCGCGCTGGGTGGGGTCTGCGGTCTGATACCACTCAAACGAACCGGGGCGGGCGGGATCAGGGTTTCTGCGCTCGTATTCCTGCCGCGCAATCCAGTCCTGCATCGCGTTGTCGCGCTCAGTTTTGGCCTGCTGGACCTGAAGGCCGCGCAGTTCTTCCATCTGCTGGCGCTGCTGCAGCATAGGCACGAATTGGGCTTGCCTGCCGCCGCCGATGGCCAACATATCACCCAGAACACCCGCAATGCTCTGCCCACGCGAAGGGCCGGGTCGCGGCTTGCCGCCCGCCATGTTGCCGCCACCAAACAGGCCGGAGAGATTGCCGAACATTACTTGCCACCCCCGAAAGCGCCTAGGCCGTAAGCCTGCAAGCCAAGGCCAGCCATGCCCGCAAGGCTACCCAGCAGCCCACTGCTTTGGCGGGTCTGCGAGTAAGGCCCGAACAGCCCGGACACGCTCCCGGCATACTGGCCAGCGGCGTCCAGCGGGGCCTGTGCCGCCTGCAGCGATGCCAGCAACGGGGTAATCGCCAGGTAATCCGCAGCGGCAATGCCCGGTGCCTGTCCGGCAGCAGTTGCCATGCGGGCGCGTTCGTTGTTGTAGTCGCCATAACGCAGGTTACTGGCCATGTTGGCCACGTTGCGGCTCACCAAATCGGCCTGAGACGAACCACCCGTAAGACCCCGCAGCCCGGTTGCGGCCAGGGTCTGGTTGCGCACATCATTGCCCGCCTGCTGCACCACCTGGTCAAGGTAGGGATTGGCCCCCAGATACTGCCCGCCAAGCACACCCACGTTGTAGTCCCGCGCCGCATTGGTCCCGGCATCGCCTTGCTGGTATTTCTGCACCATAGACGGCATCAGGCCGGTAATGCTGTCAGCCGCCGCCTGAATGCCCGGTGCGTTCTGCGTGTAGGCGTTCTGCAAGGACGTGCCTGCGCCCAAAATCTGCGGCTGCGCAGCCTTCCAAGGCTCGGTTTTCGTGGTGGACTTCATATTGCACGCTCCAAAACGGTCACGCCGTCACGTTCACTCGCCCGCCAATGCGGGAAAACACGCCGCCAACCCTTGCGGCCTTCAATCCGAACCTTGTTGCAACCCTGTTCCCTGGCCCATGCCGAAATAGGCCCCTCACAGGCCCTCAGAGCGTCGAGGCTACCTACGCCCAGCCACACCACGCACGCGCCGTCTGCGGCCCTGTCCAGGGCAAAACAGCCGCCATTTACCGGCCACAGGACGGTGTGGCCTTCGTCCAGCTTCTTTTGCAGTTCGCTTTCGCTCGATCCGCCGCGTTCAGCGCAGCGGACCAGTTCAGGCCACACGAACCTTCACCACGCTGCCGGTGCGATAAAGTTGGCCGATCTGCACACCCCCCGCAGCAGCGGCGGTATCGTCGGCAAAGTCCTCCAGTTTGGTCCAATCGACCGCCAGAATGAGCGCATTGATCGCGTTGGCGACATCGCGCGGCCAATCGGCGCGGCGGTTGTCGACCGAAACCCGCCTCATTCGCGGCCTCCGGCGCTCATCACCAGTTCAAGGCCCTGCACGTAGGTCCAGTCCGTGCCCGCCGCGATAGTCACCGTGGGGGCGATGAACTTGCCCGCCGTGCGGATCGGCATATAGCCATTGGCCAGCATATCGGTTGTCGTAGCCGTGCTGGCCGCGTCCCCGGAGCGCTGGCGCACTGCCAGAGATACCGTCAGTCCGTCCGTTGCGTCCGTCATGGGGACAACCTGCCGCACAACAGACCTGCGCCCCTTCGTCACTTCCACTTGCGGCAACTCGAACACCGCTTCCAGGTTATCTCCGGTCAGCGTTCCCGCTTCGTCATCGCTGGTGAACAGATAGAGCCGGGGATCGCCACCCTGCCAACGGGCATCGTCCAGTGAAATAGTCAGCGCGTCCAGATCGGCATAGGTCACGGCCAGCGCTTCAAGGCTGGTGGACGTGTCGAACCCCGCCAGAATGCCCGAAAACGCCATGCGGGCCGTGGTCCAGCGGTCCAGCGCGAAGTTGTAGACCAACAGGAAGCCGTTGATGCCCGCCAATCCCCACACAACGATGCTGTTGCGCGGATCAATCGCGCAAAACACCTGGTCGTATGCGTCCCGGCCCACGTTTTCTTCCCAGAAACGATCAACGCGCTCATTGCCGATGGCCCGCAGCGCCTGCCCGTCATCAATGGCCATGAATCCCCGGTCAGACAGGAAAAAGCCCGTCCGGCCCGCGCTGGCAATCGTGTTGCCGTTGGAACACCCGTAATTGGTCGTAATCTCCGCATACTGGAACGGGGCAACGGGATCGCCCGTGCGTTCCTGCCGGACAATCCGTTCGCGCTGGAAAATCACCCCGTATTCGCCGCCGATGGCACCTTGCACCGCGCCGCCGGTCTGGAAAACCTGTTCGGTCGCCTGATCGGTGCCGGGGGTCCACGCCGTATGGTCGCGAAAGGCGCTGGTGGCGACTTTGTTGATCTCGCCGTCCGCCTGCCCGATGCAGACGTAATCGCCCACCACCCACACGCTCTTGCCAGTCGGGGCAGTCGCCAGATCGGCGGCGGTTCCGGCAGCCAGATCCACCTCCTGCGTGGTGCCGCCATTAACGCCCACCACGTAATCGCCAAACTGCTGAAATTGCCAGCGGTAGGTTGTCGCCAACCCCGTCGCCAGGTCGCTCCATGTGCCGCCAGAAAGCCGCACAAGGGCGGTTGACGTGCCCACCAGCAGGTAGCCATCCCCATCGCTCGAAATGGCGCTGTAGCCGCCCGCAAACGGCTCATCCAGCGCTTCCGAAAAGGCTTGCAGGGCCTTCAGCGGGACATACCGGCCATCGCCAGAGGCAAGCACGTTGCGGCACTGGCGCAGGAACTCGCCCGCAATGGTCTGGTCCGGCTTGAACTCACCGAACGGCAGGCGGACGTTCAAGGGACCATCACCCTTGGCGCGAGATTGTGGCCCAGCCATGAACGCACGGCACGCGCGTTGATTTCAGCAATTACGGCGTTGGCCTGCTGGAGGTATCCCGACGCACTATCCATGTTGTCAAGGTGCTCGCAGATGACCGCACAGCACATCCACACGTAGGCATCGGGATGACGGCTAAGCAGCCAGTTTGACGTATTGTTATCATTCAGGAACGGCAGGCGCGTGCTATAGCGCAGCGCCAACGTGTATTCTGCGTCGGGCACCGGCCCCAACACGGCAGTATCGCCATGCCTTGCCCAGACCACCGGAGGGCCAACATCTTGTCCGTAGGCCTCAACGTTTTCAATGCTGGTGGCGGCGATCACGCCACGGGCGCTATCGCGCAACTGTCCCGGCATTTCCATGTCTGTCGGCAGAGCAACGGTTTGCGCCCCCGCAGTGGTCAGAATGGTGGCCGTGGTTTCCATCTGCGGCGTATCAAGAACGCGCGCAAGCCGCACCTCGCCAAGCCGGATCAGCGTAGGTAGCCGTTCAATCGTGTCATCCGACAGCATCAAGTGGCGGATCAGGAACGCCTGCAAGCCGCCATAGCTGTCAATGTCGATTTCTTCTGGGAGTGTGATCGTAATGGTCATTAAAGCCCCCTCAGAGGAGTATCCGCGCCATACCCGGCACAAGATGCCGGTAGTCGCTGTCCATCAGCTTGCGCTTTACCGCATCCATGTGGTGCGGGTTCCACATGTCGATCCCTTCCTCGACCAGCCACTTCAGGCCGACAGAGGCGGGAATGCTGCCCACATGCCACATCTCGGAGCGCTTATCGGGGGCATCAGCCGCCTTGTTACGCTCGATAATCTGTTCTTCACCAACGCCCTCGGAACGGATTTGCACCGTGCCCTCGTCCTCGTCAGACGAGCGTATCCAGCGCCGAATGCCATTCCAGGAACCGTCATCAAGCAGTTCCCACTTGCTGAACATTATTCGGCAAGTCCCTTGGCCACCAGTTCCGCACCCGCCGCTTCATCGGCAGGGGAAAAGGAAGCGCCAACCGGCAGGAAGCCGCCTTCGCCGTCATGGATGGCTTCAGCCTTCTTGACGGTTAGTGCGCCCTTAGGCTTGCGCGGACGCGAACCGCCCTTCCTGCCGTCGCCATCGTGGTCCAGCGGGTCAGCCATAAATCACCTCTTGCAAAGGAAAGGCGGGGCAGCCGAAGCCACCCCGCCAATCGGTTAGGTCAGGTCAGCGACCACGCCCGACGCAGCCTGGTTGAGGCAGCGCAGGGCAACTTCGGTGCGCAGCGCCTTGCGGTCGGCCAGGCCGGTCTTGGCCAGGTCGAACGGGGTCAGCGCCTCGCCCACACCCACATCCCAATACTCGGGATCGACCACCAGTGCCGAGCGGGCATCGGCAAACCGATCGGGCACGAACTGCAGTTCGCCGAAGTCCGACACGTAGATGTCGGCACCCGCCACAATGGTCAGGCGCTTGTTGCCCGCTTCACGGCGCGAAGTCGCCAGACCGCTGAAGGCCGCTTCTTCCTGCTTCTTGGCCCCGTTGGTAATAACCATCTTGGGATTGCCGCCGCTGGTCCAGATGGACGATAGCACGGCCTTCAGCAGGGTTTCCGTGTAGGTGCGCTGCGTGCCGTTGGTGGCAGCCGCAACGATACCGGACGAGAAACCGCCGTTGGCACCGGAAGAACCGCGCGACACGTTGCTGGTCAGCCACGCCTGGGCACCGGCAGTCAGGCCCGCCACGGAGGCGGTAGCAGCAACGGAGGCGTAGTTGCCCACGAAGCGCTTTTCCTGGTCGGTCATGATCTCGCGGCCAGCCTTCATCAGCTCGCGCGCCAGTTCCGACTTGCGACCGGCCTTGTTGGTCCATTCCACGGTGGTCGAGGCAGCCACAACCTTGGTGAAAATCTGGGTGTGCGTGCCGACGCGGGTGGTGTTTGCGCGGCTCGTATTGGCCAGGTCATCACCCTGCACGGCGGCATTGGTGTGGTCGGCAGCGGCGAGGCTGTCGGTCTGCCATTCGGTGTAGGTGTTGCTGACCTTGCTGGTGCCGATAGCGTTCTTGAACGGGGTATCGTCCGGGAACAGTTCGGCGATCTTGTTCGACAGATCCTCACGCACGCCCACGCGGGATACGTTCTGGATGGTATTGGAGGGAACAGCCATGATGAAAAATCCATCTATTGCAGGCAGTTAACCTGCGTATTGGGAAAGTCGCGTCTCACGACGCAAAGCGGTGGTTTAGAGGATGCCCTGAGCTTCCAGCCAATCCGCCATTGCAGCACCTTGGGCATCACGGTTCTTGCCGCTGGCCTTGATGCGCTGGAATGCCTGGTCTGCGCTTGCCGCCCTGGTCTTGCCCTGGGGTGCGGCGTTGGGGCGAAGGCTCTTGCCCTTGGCGGCACGAACCTTCTGCATCTGACGGGCCGTGGCCTTGTCGAACTTCGCGGCCTTTTCCTGCCATTCCGCCACCTGCGCGAGGTTGCGCACGTCCTGGGCGGTCAGGTCAGCCTTCATGGCCGGGTCGTATCCCAGCGCTTCCATTGCGGAAAACGCCTTGGCGAAGTAGCCTTCCCGCGTCTGCGGGTTGGCGATCTCGGGAATAGCCATTAGTTCGCGTTCTCGCTGCATCTCGAAAGCCTGACGGTCTTCGGAATTGGCGGCGCTCTCCAGACCGGCCACCTGCTGCATAAAGTCGTTATGCTGGGCAAGTTGATCCCGGTAGGCATCGCGGGCAGTCAGATAGGAGACATCGTCACGATAGTGCTGACGCTGGGGCATCTGGGGGGCGTAAGCCTCACCAATGGCCTTCAGCTGCTCGGCATATCGTGCCTTTGCCTGTGCGTCGGCCTGTGCTGCGCGGACTTCTGCGTCGCGCTGGGCATTGCTGGCCTTCGTGGTGGCCTCTTGGACCTGTGCGTTGCGGCGGGTTTCACTTGCGGCCCACGCAGCCTGGGCTTCCGGGGGAAGCTGGGCAAAGGTCGCTTTTTCCTCCGCTGTCAGGCTTACGGGCGGATCGATGGCCGGGAGTTCCGGTTCGTCCGCTTCGTCTGCCTGTTCCTCGTCCAGTTCCAAGTCCTCGCCTTCATCGGCGGCTTCCTCGTCACTGTCGGATTGATCGTCCTGTTCGTCTTCATCGCCAAACAGGTAATTCTCGAAATCAGCCGCCTTTTCGTCCACACTGACAGGTGCGGGCGCGTTGGCGGCTTCCATTGCTGGATGGGCCATCCTTACGTCCTTCTATGGGAATGCCGACACCATCGCGGTGTGGGCGGCTACAATGCCCGCAGGATACGGGCGCTGTTTTCTCTCTCTACAGCAGCGCGGCGCTCTACTTCCGCCTTGCCAGTGTAGATGATCTGCACGACTTCGCGCTCAATTTCACGGGCCATGCGGTCCGCAACAGCGAACTCATACAGCTTGTCGTTATCGCGGTGGCCAACGGCACTGGCGGCTTCGAAATAGTCCTGCCGCAGCCGGGCGATCATATCCGCCAGACCACCTTCCTCGTGGTAGAACGCTTCCCAGCGCTGTCCACGCGCCACGGCATCGGCAGGGGTGTTCAGGCGGGTTTGTTCCAGCACGTTGATGCCAAGACGGCGAACGAGCCAGAGGGCCAGGCGGGTGAGGGCGTTACGCATTCAACGCACCACCGGGCCTGTTCTGGTCCATCTGCGCCTTGTGGGCCGCGTCCAGCCTCATGCGCTGGTCTTCCAATTGCGCTTCCATCACCATGCGTTCGCGGGCAAGCTGGGCTTCCTGTGCCGCCTTTTCGCGGGCCAGTTGCATGTCCAGCGCGTGCTTTTCGCGCATCGTCTCGATGGTGGCCGCGTTCTTTTCGCGGTCCAGCGCAATCTTGGCTTCGGCTTCCTGCGCCTTAAGCTGCAATTCCGCCTGTTTGGCCTGTTGTTCCGCCTGCATCGCAGCGGCGGCAGGATCGGGGCGCTCGGGCGAATTGGCGGGATCGTAAACGAACTCATCACCCTGACCCAGCCCGGTATCGCGCGCCATGCCATCAAACCAGTTGAACACATGTTCCGGCCCCGCAAAGCCAGACTGGATGGCATTGGCCAGCGGCTGCGACATGGCCATGCGATACTGAATGCGCTTATCCTTGGAATTGCTGCCAAGACCCACCCGCACGATCATGTTGACTTCATCGGGCCACTGGCGCGGATCGACCTGCTTGTATTGCCCGTCCACCTTGATGCGGAAGGGTTCGCCTTCAGCCTTCATCAGGCGATACTTCTTGCCAAACAGCCGCCCGATGCACTCGGCGAACTGGCGCGCGATAGCCTCTTCGTTCTGCTGGCCCTGCACCTGCATCATCGCCGTGCCGGTGGCAGTCTTGTTCAACGCGTCGGCATCAAGGCCCTGGTTAAGCCGGGTGATGCCGGTGAGGCTTTCCCGCTCGCCGGTAATCCACTCCATCACCGCCAGCGATTTCGCGGGATCGAACGAGGACTGCCACGGCTGCACGGACGAAAGCCCCCCCTTGACCCGGATTGGTGAACCGGGGATCGGGGACAGGATGTCCTGATAGGTCTGCATATCCGCCATCGCGGTATCGACCACCGGGCGGGGCATATTGGACAGCGCCAGACCGTCGAACAACTGACGGCCCACAAATGTGCGCTGATACTGGATGTGCATGACCTTGTCGGCCAGCGAATAGCCCACCATGCGGTGCGAACGGGGGAAGGGGCAGAACACCGCAAACGGGTGTTCGTCCACCTGTTCCACTGCCGGTTCGCCGGTTTCCGCGTCGATCAGGATCTGGTCCTCAACGCGGAACACCTTGACGCGCTCGGCAATGCCATCGCCATCAATGTCAGCAAGGGCGTATTCCTCGTGCAGCAGCACAAGTTCGGCAGCCTTGCTGTTTTCCGATGCCCGGTGATAGTCAAGCACGCTTTCCGCGTCCGGGATGGCCGGGGCGTTGCCGTGCATCGGCAGATCGTAAACCTGATCCTGATCGAAACCCATCTCAACCAGTTCGGAACGGGTCTTTTCGCAAACGTGCGCCAGGTAGGCGGCGGTATCCTCGTGGCGAGCCTTGGGGCTGAAGCGGAACTCAGACAGCGGCACGGCATAATCAACAAAGCGCTTGACCAGTTTTGTGCGCTTGATGTCAGCCACCAGATTGCCAGTGGCAATATGCTCACCTGTGGCATCGTCCGCGATCAATTGCGGCACGTAGGCCAGGACTTCAACCTTGTCTCTGCCTTCCTTGCCGTCATCACGATCAACCATCAGAGCGAGTTCCTCCTCGCTGCCGACAATGATCTGCTCGGTTGAAGTCTTTTCCTCGGTTTCCGCAACGGTCTTGAATACGCCCAGCTTCCGCAGCAGGCCATCAAACAGCCCGTCATACAGGATGCGATAGCCGTCCTGCTGGCGCATGAAGTTGTAATTCAGCGCCGCCGTGGCATCGTCCGCAGCCTGTTCATCTGCCTGATCGGTAGCCTCGAACTCAACCGCTCGGTCACCGGACACAAAGGCCCGCAGAACCGACTGCTGCATGTAGTCGATGGTTTCCTGCACGTCCGGCAGGACGATCTGCGAGCGCCCCTCGATCTCATTACCAAACGGCTGCGCTTCGTAATAGCGAAACGCCTGATCGGTGAGGGTTTCCAGCGTGTCGTAATAGCTGTCCGCGTCCTCGCATTCCTTGCGCAGGAAGCTGACCAGCTCGTCAAGGCCCTGAGGGGCTTCAGTCATGCCATTGCCCTTTTCAGGTTGGAGAGGTCGAGCGCCTCAAATTGCCCCACGTCCTTCGGCTTTCCGATGGCGAAAGTGCGGAATGCGTCCGCCGGATCACTGGCCCAATCGTGCAACGGGGTGTCCCGGTATGCCCGCAGCTTTTCATCCCACACGCGGCGATATGATCGCAGGGCATCAAGCCCCTTCGTGCATTTTTCCTTGTCGAAGCGGCAAATCGGGATGATCTGCCGGACCTCGTTGATATCGTTGGCGACGGACTTGGTGCGCGGGACAATCCGAACGCCCTTCAAGCCCATTGTCTCGGCGGTCTGGGCAATCGACCCCGTGGTGCTCACCAAATGCTCATTCTCGGCATCATGGGGCAACAGGTGTTCGCCGTAGTTGTAATCCTTGCCCTTTACGTGCTTGACGTAGTGGTCGATCCCCACGCTCGTATTGGCGTAGTAGTCGATCACATCCCAGCCAGAGCCATTGGCCTGCACAAACCAGATGACCGTCGCGTCGTTCCGCCCCAGATCCCAAGCGGTATGGACCTGCCGCTGCGGATTGTAGGGTACGAAGCCTATCCGCCCATCCGCTTCGGCCTTGTCAATCAGCTTGGCGTAGTAAGCGCCAGGCAGGCCGGCGGAGAAGCTGGTCATGTATTCCTGCTGGAATATCGCCTCGCCGTCTTCCTCGCCGCGTTCTGTAATCAGTTCCTGTCGTTCGGTTTCAAGCACGTCCGGCGCGAACACGCCCGTTTCAGACGCTATAAGCCTTTCGGCAAACCAGTCTGGCGATGCTTCCGCCATTTCGTGCATCCGGTGGGCATGATTGCGACCACGTGGTGTGGTGATGAACATGGCCCACCCGCCATTCTCGGCGAGGATCGGACGAATAAGGCTCCATGCCTGCGGGTTGCTTAGCGCCCATTCCGAAAACACCACGCCAACCGGCGGCGTGCCAACAAGCGCGTCGTAATTGTCAGACCCGATCACCTGCCACGTTGACCCGCACTTGAAGCGGATCATCATATCCTGTTCGCGAGTTGTCTCCCGCAATTCACGCGGGAAAGCCCAATCAATGCGCTTCATCCCGGTATGCGGGTCAACGGCATCCCAGATTGCCTTGCGCGCCTGGTTCTGCTGCGGCAGCAGGTGCCAGTAAACGCCAACCCGTTCATGCGCGGCGCACGATGTAAAGTGCAGCGCTACATCGTCCTTGCCATGGCGGCGCGGCCAGATCACCGACGCGCGTTTGCCGCCATTGTGCATGTAGCGCCACAGATTGTCCTGATATGCCCTCGGCTCCCACCGATTGGGCAGGGTAATCTCAGGCACCAGGCTTATTGATCGTGACGCTTATTGCGCCACCACCTTCACCGGCCACCTGTAGCGGGAGCAGCTTCGGGTAAATGGACGACCAGAACGCATGTTCGTTCTTCGCGTCCTCCTTGGCCCACGCTACAAGGCGATTGGTGCCCCCAAGCTGCTCGGCAGCCTCGGCAATCGCTTCCTTAGCCGCTTTGGTGGTCTTGTTTTGCGAACCCTTTGGCCTTCCGGGGCCGGGTTTTCCGCCCGTTATTTTATTCACGTAACCCTCGCTTTCAGCTTCCCGAAGGATGGGCTGTTTTGGGTTGGAAGATTGTTAGATAACCCACGTTGCCAGCAGGCCGGTAGCAAGGCCCAGCAGGTAGACGACGCCGCCAGCTATCAGCAGCGAGCGGATGCGGTCTGCCAGGTCGTCCATATCGGGCCTCGCGTGAAAGTTCGCCCGCACCATGCCCCGTGTGTGCGCCTCTAAGTTGCGCTTGCATGTGATCGCCGGGAGGGCGGGCAGGACCGATGGAAGGGAGGAACATCGGCCCGGAATAAAACCCCGGTCAGACTGTGCCGCCGGGGGCGTTACGGGCGCTACCCGCAACTCGGAATGCAAAACGCCCGCGCAACCTTGTGTGGTCGGCGGGCGCATTAAGAGATGGTGACTTGTTTCATACTTCGGGTTTTAAGTCAAGTCCTCATTCTCGCCTGCGTTGATAACCACGAACTCAGCGCCGCCGATCTCCACGGTTTTGCGGTCGATGGCCATGTTAAGCACGTCTGCCCACCCGCCATACCAAACTTCTGAATAATCGGGTGCCCATATGGTGGTGAGAGTGTTGTAATCGCGCGATGCGCTCTTCGCCTTCTTCCGCTTCTTCTTGCCCATCGCTCAATACCCCAACTTGGTCGCAATCACGCTGGCAACAAAGCCCGTGATAACCTTCGCGCTCTGGATGCGCTGCGCGTCGTTATTGGCAAAGCGGGAGCCAGCAACGCCTGCCGGTTCGTTGTGCCGGATTACGTTCTCGAAAACTTCCCAGTAGGGACGGGGCACCATGCCCTTGTAGCGGTGCAATTCATCCAGCGCTTCCTGCCGCGTCCAGCCATCGCCAGCGGTGGAAGCAGGCAGGCGTTCGCCGTATTGGGCGATCAGGCGCGGCTCACCGGCGCGGATCCAGAACAACTGGCAGTTGGCGATAACCTGGCGCGCGCCATGCTCAAAACCGATGCCACCCTGCCTGCACCACTTCTCAACGATGCAGCTATCGCGGCGGCGGTATGCCATCGCCTTCGTGTTGGTCTCGGCATGGGTCACGAAGTCCCGGTCGAAATCGTCATTGGCAAGCTGGGCCAGCGTGCCCTCAACTCGGCATTCTCAGCCTCCAGCTTGTCGTGGCGCAGCACCCATTCGATGGTCTCGGAACGGGCGGCGGCTAGGGGGTCGGTCATCACATCACCTCGCTGGCGGGGCGGGTAAGGGCATCCAGTGGGTTGGCGCGACTGTGTCATCGTCGTAGTCCTGCACGTAATTTGGCGCAGTTCTCGCTACCCATCGTCCTACCCGCTGATCAAATGCCACCACATCGCACAGAGTGCCCGCCCTGCCATTTGGCCAAATCCATTGCAGGAACACCAAGATAAACGTGCCGTCTCTTGGTGCATTTTCAATCGGCCTCCATATGCTTTTGCATTCATCCGGAAATGCAGCAGTAAAAGCAGCGTCTGCGTGCTTGAATGCCTCGTCCATCTTGGCAAACGCCACGCCAAAATGCTTCCAAGGATCGCTCATCACTCAATCTCCTTCCTTGCGACCGGCGAGGGTGCGCCGGTTATGCGTCCTTCACAGCCACCACGTCCCCCGCAGACCCGTCCCAAACCCAGCGCAGTTGATCGGCGGTGTAGCTGTTGCGTTCGTCCACGAAGCCCTGCCGAAGCTGGATGTGGTAGCGCTTGTCTCCACGGGGCGGCGCGCGCTTGCCGGATATGCGCCGGAAGCCTGGGGGGAGGGGTGGCAGGTCATCACTCACGCAGCCATGCGCGGCGGGTTGGTAAACCGGCACTTGCGCACGCCCTCGTCGTCCAGCCCCATCTTGGCGATGTGGCGCAGGATGCGGAACTCGCTGGCAAGGCGTTCAGCATCCCAGCCCTCGAAGTCGGGATACCAGCCACTAATAACCTTCCACACGTCCAGCGCGTCAGATCCCTTGCGGCTCTTGATGGTGAGGGCGTGGGTTTCCTTGTCCTCGCTGACGTAGAGCCAGTGCGGCCAATCGGCAGTGCGGGCCTTGCGGTTGCGCTCGGCACACCAGACCCGCATGTGGTCGATCCCGCTGAAGAACGCGGGGCCGTCTGCGCCCTGCCTAGTGACGACTGCCAGGCGATTGCCGGTCATATTTGCCCTCCAGAATTTTGACGAAATTGTTTTCAGACAGGATGAAATCGAAGTCGCAGCGCCAACCGCCGGTCTGGCCCAGCAGGAACGGGGACTGGCTGATCTTGGCGAACACCGACTGCCACTCCTCCAGGGCAAAGCGCCGGACCTGTGCCTGCGCCTTCTTCCGGCGAACCGGTGTCAGCTTGCGGATTTGGGCCAAGCCAAGGCTGGCGGCTGTGGTGTTCCAGCCTTCAACAACCTCTTCGACCGTCAAGGGTGCATCGCCAGATGCACAAGAGACGTTAGTCTCTATCTTTTCCTTTATCTCCTCCTCTCCATCCTCCATCTGCGGAGACTTTTCGGAAGGATTGGGGAAATCGTTCGGAAGCGGTTCGGAAGCCTTGGTGGATTTATCAAGCGAATGTCCCGCAAAAACAAGGATTTCGTCCGTCGCGGGGTGAATGTCGTTCGGAGCCTTTGGCCGCTGGAACTTGGCGAAGTTGCGCACGGCACCATAGGATTTGCCGCCGATCTCATACTTGCGGATGCAGCCGTTAGCCTCCAGTTCGGCCATCAGCGCCACCGCGTCCACGTTGTCGGCAGGCAGAACTCGCATCTTCATCTGGAGCGGCGACCACGGGAACAGCCCCTTGTCGTCACATTCATTCCAGATGCCGATAAACAGCAGGCGCGCAAACGAACTGAGCGAGACGAATTGCTCGTCGGTCCAGATGCCAGGGTGAATGGAGCGGATGCGGCTCATGCGCACACCTGCGCTTGCAAAAGGCGCAATCCACGCGTAGGGGGAATCAAAGCCACTGGAACCTCCGAAACAGGTTTCTTGGTCAGGGCCGGGGCGGTGTTGCTAGCACCTAACCGGCCCGCTTTCCCTATAGCGAACATGGCGCGAACACGCAAAAACGGCGGCGTTCTATCCACAGGTAACACGCTCATTTGACCACCCTCAATTCAATGTGCGGAAACAGGTGGCGGAAGATCGCCATGCGCAGCGGCACGTCGCGTTCCATGTGGCCATTCTTGGCCTTCACATCCTCCGCCACGTCCTGCTGGCTGGGCAGTTCGGTATAGGTGAAGTCAGGCTTGTATCCGACGCGCCGACCGTTCAGATGCTTGATTGGCTGCCCGTCAATCTGGAACCAAAACTGCGGTTCAACCTGGAGGTTGGTGATTTCGCCCAAACGCTCCCGCAGGTGCAGGTCCGCGCACCGGCTCGCTTCACGCGAACTGGCGTGGGTGTGGCCGTGAACGCAAAGCGTCTTGCGGGCGAAATACCGCTTCACGCAGCAATGGCCTCAACCGCGCGGCGCATGGCCCGCCGATGGCGCTCGTAAATTGCGGCCATGAACTGGTCGCGGACCGAATGAATGTCGAACTGGCCCAATCCATGCAGGACAGTGGTATGGTCCCGCCCGCCCACAAGCCGCCCGATCTGCGCGCTGGAATAGCCCCAATCGGTCAGCAGGCGATAAATGACAAAGCGGGCCTTAGAGATGCGCTGCGTCCGCGCCCTGCCGGTAATTTCTTCAGGACCGAAGCCATACAGCCCGCCAACGCTGGCGATAACCCGCTTGGCCACTTCGCTGCGGTGCAAGAACGGGTTGTTCAACAGCGGACACAGCAGAATGTGATCGCGCTGCCGGTTGAGGTGGGCGATAAATCGCGCGTCATCTTCCCGCTGGCGGGCGTTGATCGCGTGAACAGTCTCATGGACCTCTGCAACGGTGGTCATCACTTCCCCCTCAGGTAGGGCCGCACGTAAACCTGCCCGTTCATGCGGGCGGCGCGGCGTGCAGCCAGGTTGCGTTCCAATTCTCGGCTAAAGCGCCAGCAGGCGATGCGGCGGCGGATGCCCCACAGGGACACCCGCCACCAGTTCGTGGTCTTGTCGCGCCCGTTGCGCTGATCCACGGCCACGGTGAAGCCCGTTACGCTATCATCGCCAGCGCGGCGGGTTTCTGCGTCGCGGCCAATACGGCCTGCTATGGTAATCGTCTGCATGTGCTATCCCTTCATGCGTTCAGGAGTTGGGCCTTGCCCTCGGCAAGGTTTGCTTCGGTCAGCTCGATCCGGCGGCGCAGGGGCACGAATTCCTCGGGCATGTCCGGCCCGCCATCCCACCACTGCGGCAGCTTCTGCTGGACAGCCGCGACAACCTTCTTGAAGTCGTCAGTCTCGCGGAACGCCACGTAGGTGTCCCAATCGCCGCAGCCTTCCAGTTCATGCACCAGGTTGCGGACAGCCACCTTCAGGGCGCTATGGGCAGGCTGCTTGGCGGGGGCGGCTTCAGACGCAGCAGGCGGGTTCTTCGTCGCCGCGTTGCCGTCATCATCTTCCACCGGCACGCCGAACGCCGTCACCAGCGCATACCGGCGGGCATAGGTCAGGGCCGATCCGAACGCCTGCGCGTCATTCTTGTTGGCGGGCACGAACAGGCTGCCCAGAGACAGGTGTTCACCGCCCGCATGATGCAGCATGGTTTCGATCTGCACGCCGCCCTGCACCGGCTCAGGATGCTGGGTAAAGAACAGCCCGTTCTTCACCAGGGCAGGCTTCACCGCCGCGATAACGCTGGTCAGGTCGGCATACTTGCTGCGAAAGTGCGGGTTGTTCGCATCCTTCGTGGCGGCTTCGATTTCGCCGAAAGCCCGCGCCATTGCTGACGCTAGACTGTCGGCCTTCACTTCCGTTATCTTGTTCACGTTTTCCTCCTTCACTTCAAAAAACTGCGTCGATCAGCACCCACACGCCCCAAGCCAGCAGGCCCGCCGCAAAGGCGCACCAGGCAAACACGAAGCGCATTCCCCACGGGTTGTAGGGTTCGCGCTGAAATTCCTCGGGGTGGGCGAACGTGGACGGGTCCAGTTCGGTGGCGCGGCCCGTGTCGGGGTGGCGGGTGAAATGGTGCTTCATGACAGCGCCCACCCGATGCCGAAGTAGATCATCCATGCGGCGCAAATGATAAGCGCGGTCACGGGGACGAAAAACAGGGCGTTAAAGTTGTAGTCGCCGCGATAGTCCTGCGAGCTGCACCAGATCATGGCGAATGCGGAGACAATGGTGGGGATGATCCACAAGCCCAAGGTTATGGTCGCGCTCATGCCGCCGCTCCCGGACGAAGCTTGGACAGTTGCGCGTCGATCAGGTCGCGCACGTTCTCCAGTTCAGAGCGGTGGTCACGAACCTCGCCAGCGTCGATTGTGCCGTTCTCCAGCGCCTTCGCCAGCTTGGCCCCAAGGTCCAGCAGGGCGGTAAGGGTAGAGTGGTCACACACCTTGCCGGGGCGGCTGTCCTCACACAGGCGGTCAAAGTAGCCGGTGAAGCGTCCGTTCCATTCCCTCTTGCCGCGCCCGAACGTCACAGCGTCCATCGTGGCAAGGCCGGTGCGATACTTCGCCGCCTGATCGTCGGACTTGCCCAGCACCGCGCCAATGTCGGCATCGGTCAGGCCGTCCTCTTCCTTGATCTCGGTAAGCGCGCGGGCCAGCGCATCGACCGCGTTTGAAGCGGAATAGGTGGTCCTACGGGCCGTGGATTGTCGGGTCGTCATTGGGCTACGCGAGCAGAGATTGGACGTTGCAGACGGAACAATTGAAGGCTGCGCGGTTAGAAGAAATTCTCGCGCGCCACGCCCTCACCATCACGAAGGAGTCCGCACAGTGACAGACCCCGCCGCGCTTTTGCCGTGCCCGAACCCGTGGTGCGATGGCGATAAACAAGAACCGTGGCGGTCATCAGGGGGATGGTGGCGCGTCGGATGCCAATGCGGTTTTGATGGGCCGTCAGCGCGTTCCCCAGAAGAAGCCATCGCCGCATGGAATGAGCGCACCGGCCAGCTTGTGCCGCGTGCTGCGGTGGAGGGGGCTGTTCTGGCTGATGCCCTTTTGTCGGCGGCTGATTGGCGGCCTTTTGCCAGCGCCCCAAAAGATGGGACTGTGGTCATCGTATTTCGCGAGGACGCGGGCATCTTCATGGCGCATTATGTCGAGGAAGACGCTCACCTGTCTTCTCCGGCGCATCCGCCAGAGGGGGACTGCTTCTGGTTTTCCACCCAAGGCGAAGACCTGACCAGCGACTTACCGACACTTTGGATGCCGCTCGATGGTCTACTTACCGCCGCCCTCGCCCAAGGGAGTGCGACCGATGCCACGGACTAACTTGGAACTCGCCTTGGGCATCATCCTAATGGCGGCGGGGGCAACCCTTGTGGTGTCCTACTGGTGCACCGTTTGGACAAAGCGGCACTACGTTCGGGGCGCGCTTTGGTGGGGCTTGGCCCTGTTCTTCTATCCTCTAACACTTTGGGTGCTGACATGACCATGACTGACCGAACCGCGCTGATCGAGGCTGAAGATGATCGACTGGGTTGGTGGTGCCAAGCGTGTCGGGAAACCGGCATGTTGCACTGCTCAGAGGTCGAAGGATGCATTGAGGTGGGCCAAATGGAGAGGCTTCCGTATAGCGAACGCAAATCTCGCCATGAGGCATTACGTCATTCCGCACCCGCCCTCACCGCCCTCCGTGCAGGGAGTGCGGAGAAGTGAGCGGGCTGGTGGAGCGGTGTCTCGCTTGCGGTCGCCCCTGTTCCGATCATGGCTGGAGCACGCGCGACTTGTGCAGCATGTTTGTCGGCAAGAGCGGCAACGAGGACTTACACGCCCGCATCGCCGCGCTGGAAGCGGAAGTGGAGCGCACCAAACAGGGTCTGACCGCTGCGCTGGTGGTAATAGATTACGCCGCCTCAATCCTGTGGAATTGCCGACCTACTGCCATTGCTGCACGCCCTTCGCACATTGACCAAGCGCTCCGCAACGCCCGCGCCGCCCTGGAGCCGAAGCCATGAACGCGCGGGAGGTCGCTGACATTTACCTGACTTCCGCCAACTTCACGCTGGGCTTTCGTCTGTGGGCGGCATGGAAAGTGCTGACAAACCCCACTGTCGCCTGCGCTACTATTTGCATGTTGGGTGAAGACCTCGCCGTGCGCCGCGAACTGGAGAAGAATGATGGAACGGAATGAAACCACGGAAGCGGTGGAGGCTGTGGCGGTAACGCAGGAGGATCGCGAGGCCACTAAACGGCACCAACACCGCTTTTTGACAGAGGGGCGAAGCGAAACCGAATTGCTATGGGAAGCCTTCGCCCGCCACCGCATCGCCAGTGTAGCAGCCGCCCGCCCGGTGCTGTTCGAGGACCAGTGGCAGCCGATTGAGACGGCTCCGAGAGATGGGACGTGGGTTCAACTGACTGGTGGCCAATTTGATTATGGCTGGGACGGGGAAACGCAGCCGCCAGTTGTATCCGCCCAGTTCAACTATAACTGCTGGCAGGCGGCTTGGTATGACAGCGGCTATTACGGGGAATACGAGAACCCAACCCACTGGCAGCCGCTTCCCACTCCGCCCGCCATCCGCACCGCAGGAGGTTCCCATGAAGGATGAAGCGCGCGTGATCGCGGGGAAGCTGACCAAGGCGCAGCGGGAGGCGTTGACGATGCATCGAAATACACAGGAATGGCGCGGAAGAAACGCGCCTCAATACTGGCTTCCACTTTGGTCGCCGGATGGCCTCGCACTAAAAATGGCGGGGCTAATTACATTTGTCGATGCGGTTTCCAGTGACACGCGCCTCACCCCGCTCGGCCTAGCCGTCCGCACCATCCTACAGGAGCAAGGCCGGTGAGCGCGCAGATCGTCAGCTTCGATGTCGAAAAGGCAAGCCGCTACATTGAGCGGGTCTTCAAGGGCTACCTGATGGACCCTGCCGATACCGACTTTCAGAAGGGCTACCTCGCTGCATTGCTGGACCTTTACACCGAAGGGCTGGGCAAGGGGCTTGATGATGACCGGATCACTATTTTGCAGAGGCAGACCCGCCATGACTGAAGCAGAACAGGAACGGGCGGCGATTGTGGCGTGGCTGCGGGGCGGCGCGGTGGACATGATCGGCCTCGCTGCCAAGTTGCCTGATTGGTCCGCTGCCACGCTTGCGGGATTGGAACGAAACGCCGCTTATTGCGAACAACTGGCCAACCAGATCGAAGCTGGCGCGCACAGGCAGGCAGGCGAATGACGGCACGCCGTCGCCTTATCCCGCTGGCCGAAGCGAACGCGGCGCTGGATCTGCTGGCGGCGCGCGGTATCGACCTGACGCAATGCACCGTTGACATAGGCCCCGATTACGTGCGGGTTAGCCCGCCTGCCAACTCTAACGCAGGCGACTCCCTTGCGCAGTATATCAACCGGCCTTCACATCGTCCCGAAGCGGCTCGCCAGCGGTGAGACGCGATGGCACGTCTATGCATGGCGGAATGGGCCGCCGATCTACACACAGGACGGCAAGAAGCCTGCCATTACGCCAGAATTGCTTGCACTGGCCTATGCCGAGAAACGCCAGCGGGGGCCATCTGACAGGTTCGACAACGTGATTGATGCCTACCGTGCCTCGCCAGAGTTCGCCGCCAAGGCTGACACCACGAAGCGGGAATACCGCCTGCGGCTTGACCAAATCAGCGACCGCTTTGGCAAGGTGCCGATCAGGTTCTTCAATGGCCACGAAATCAGGCGGGAGATTGTCGCGTGGCGCAACGAGATGGCAGACACCCCCCGCGCGGCTGACCGTTGCGTCGGGATGCTGTCCACGGTCCTGAATTGGGCAATGGACAACGCGGACATATTCGAGAACCGCGCCGCCGGTATCGGACACCTGCACCAGACCAACCGCGCCGATAAGGTCTGGGAAGAACGTCACTGGCAGGCGGTTGCAAAGGCGCCGCCGCACATCCACCGCGTATTGGCGCTAGGAAGCCTCACAGGGCTGCGTCTGGGGGATTTGCTGGCCCTGACATGGGAGATGGTGGGCAGGGACTATATCGCGCTCACAACCGCCAAAACAGGCGGTGAGGCGGTCATTCCGCTTTACCCCGAACTGCGCAAGGCGCTCGGCAAGCGCGGCAAGGGGGTCATCCTGCGCAACCTGGCGGGTGAACCGTGGACCACGGACGGCTTCCAATCAAGCTGGCGCAACCATAGGCCCGCTGGCTTTGACCGCCACTTCCACGATTTGCGGGGGACTTTCATCACCAGACTCGCGGTGGCCGGGTTCAACGATGGCGAGATTGCGAACGTCATTGGCTGGACGGCGAAACGGGTCGCAGCGATCCGCGCTAAGTATGTTGACCGGGTGCGCGTGGCCAAGGAAAGAGCGGCCCGTTTACGCAAGCCTGTAAACCGCAAGAAAAAAATGGTGCCGGTTGAGGGACTTGAACCCCCGACCTGATGATTACAAATCAACTGCTCTACCAACTGAGCTAAACCGGCACTCTCGCTTGCCCTACCGTTTCGCTGCTTGAGGGCAAACTTGTCCGCCCTACCGCTTCGCTGCTTGAGGGCCGGCTGCCCTTAGCCTCAAGCCACGCCGAAGGTCCAGCCTTCCGTGCGGGCAATGTGCCCGGTCATCCCCTGCGGCTGCCACAACTCCTGCCGGTGGGCCGCGCGGCGCAGCCAGGCGGCGGTGAGCAGGGCGTCGCCCTCATGGTCAGTCAGCGGGCCGGAACCCGCCAGGGCGGGCGAGGCGATGGCCGGGTGGGCAAAGGCCTCGTTCAGCGCCTCGTAGCTGAGGAACTTGGTCGCAGACGGCTTGCGGCCCACTGCCAGCGCGGGAATCGCAGTATACATCTCCACGATCAGCGAGCCATGCCCCGGATCGGGATCGACCGGCCACACCGGCACCGCACCCGCCAGGGCGTGCAGCACCCGCATCCCGGTCAGCGAGCTTTTGCCCACCTGGCCGTTGCCCACCAGCTTGAAGTTGCTGTGTGGGCGGCACCCGGCATTGCGCTGGGCCACCTCGGTTATCCGCAGGCGACCGCTGCGATGCTCAGCCCCGTCGCAACGGTAACGCGCGCCCATCACCGCGCCGTGGTGGAAAAAGGCGGCGGCCAGCGGGTGGCTGACAAAGCCATCGGCGGCAAAGTGGGGGTCGGCCGCGCTCAGCCGGTCCACCAGCGCCCACAGCGCGCGGGCGTCTTCCGGGCTTTCCTCCCATCCGGGAAAGAACGCACCGCAATCGGCAAACGGCAGCGAAATGCCAAGGTCCATGCCCACCAGCGTTGGCCCGGGCAGGGCGCGCAGCAGGTCCAGCACCTCGCTCCGGCTCCACCCCCGCGGGCCGGGCGGCACCAGCACCGGCGGGCCGCCGTCCGCATGGGCCAGGGCGAGGGCAATGCCCTTGTGGAATTGCCCCCGCGCACCAGACCAGTCGACCGCGAGAAAATACTGGAAGCGGCTCATCCCCGCTCCCGCCGCAGCTTGTCCCAGTAGTCGAGGCGCTTCTTCACCTCGCGCTCGAAGCCGCGTTCGACCGGCTGGTAGAACGGTTGCGGCGGCAGGTCGTCAGGCCAGTAGTTGTCGCCGGAAAAGCCCTCCGCCGCGTCGTGGTCGTAGGTGTAGCCCTTGCCGTAGCCGACGTCCTTCATCAGCTTGGTCGGCGCGTTGACGATGTTCATCGGCGGCATCAGGCTGCCGGTGTCTTTCGCCACCTTCCAGGCAGCCTTCTGCGCCATGTAGGCTGCATTCGATTTGGGCGCGGTGGCGAGGTATAGGCAGGCCTGCACCAGCGCCAGTTCGCCTTCCGGGCTGCCCAGGAACTGGTAGGCATCCTTGGCCGCGATGCACTGGGTGAGCGCGGCAGGATCGGCCATGCCGATATCCTCAACCGCCATGCGCACCAGGCGGCGGGCCAGAAACAGTGGCTCTTCGCCTGCTACCAGCATCCGCGCCAGGTAATAGAGTGCCGCCTGCGGATCGGACCCGCGCACCGCCTTGTGCAGCGCGGAAATCAGGTTGTAATGTCCCTCGCGGTCCTTGTCGTACACCGCCACACGGCGCTGCAGGAAGGCACCAAGGCCCGCCGGGTCGAGCGGCTCGGCTATCCGTGCGGCATAGAGCGTTTCCGCCTGGTTGAGCAGGAAGCGCCCGTCACCATCGGCGCTAGCGACCAGCGCGGCGCGGGCGTCGGCGGTCAGGGGCAGGGGGCCTTCCAGTTCCTCGGCGCGGAGCAGCAGGCTCTCCAGCGCGGCGGCATCGAGGCGATGGAGGATCAGCACCTGCGCGCGGGACAGCAGTGCGGCGTTCAACTCGAAGCTGGGGTTCTCGGTGGTCGCCCCCACCAAAGTCACCGCACCGCTTTCCACGAAGGGCAGGAAGCCATCCTGCTGGGCGCGGTTGAAGCGGTGGATCTCGTCCACGAACAGCAGGGTGCGTTGCCCCATCTTCCGCGCATCCTCGGCGGCGGCAAAGGCCTTGCGCAGGTCTGCCACGCCACTGAACACCGCGCTCACCGCTTCGTACCGCATCCCCACGGCGGCGGCGAGCAGGCGGGCGATACTGGTCTTGCCGGTGCCCGGCGGGCCCCACAGGATCATGCTGGACAGGCGGCCTGCCGCGACCATCCGGCCGATGGCCCCTTCCGGCCCGGTCAGGTGTTGCTGCCCGATCACCTCGGACAGGTCGCGCGGGCGCAGCCGGTCGGCCAGCGGGGCGTCTGCCGCAGGCTCGCCAGCGGGTTGCGGGCTGTCGTCGAGGAAGAGATCGGCCATGGGTGGGAGATAGGATGGCGCGGCCAAAAGGGCGAGGGGTCTTGACCTATCGATTTACTAAGATATATCGGAACACATCAGAGAAAGGAACTTGATGTATACCGATACTGACAGACACGAACTGCGCCGGGCCATGCGCCGCGCACTCAAGGGCATGCGCCGGGGCGGAGGCCACGGCGCCATGAAGGGCCCGCATCGCGGCCATTTCCCCGGCCCCGGCGGCCCGTTCGGCCACGGTGATCCGTTCGAAGGCGAAGGCCCGTTCGGCGGCGGGCGCGGGGGACCGCGTGGTGGCGGCGGTGGCCGGCGGCGCATGCTGCGGACAGGCGAACTGCGGCTGGTGCTGCTGCACCTCGTCAGCCAGCAGGCGCGCCACGGCTATGACCTGATCAAGGCGATCGAGGAGCTGACCGGCGGGGCCTATGCCCCCAGCCCGGGCACGGTTTACCCCACGCTGCAACTGCTGCTGGACGAAGGCACCGTTTCCGAACTGCCTGACGAAAGCGCCCGCAAGGTCTTTGCCATTACCCCCGCCGGCACGGCTGCCCTGGAGCAGGATGCCGAGGCTGCCGCCACCGCCATCGCCCGCCTCTCCTCGCTGGGCGAGGAGCGCCGCTCCGGTTCGCACCGGCAGGTGCAGCGGGCGATGGAGAACCTGCGCAATGCCCTGCACCACCAGCGCGCCGCTGGCCTCGACCAGGCGAAAGTCGAGCAGATCGTCGACCTGATCGACGAGGCGGCCCGCAAGATCGAGCGGCTCTGAACGCTTGCCCATTCCTCTCCGGCGCAAAGCTGTGGTAATGCCCCGCCACGCTTGCGACCGGAGAGGGGGGCAGGATGGACCAGACCGAAGAGGCTGACTTGCGCGATGCGGCCCCGTGGCACCTGTGGGTGGTGGGCGTGCTGTCGCTGATGTTCACGGGCTTTGGCGCCTACGATTATGTCATGTCGCAAGTGGGTGACCGGGCCTATATCGGCGCTGCCGTGGAGCCCTTTGGCATCGATGCGGACGTGGCCGTTTCCTACTTCGCAGGCTTCCCGTTGTGGGCCGATTTCATCTGGGCCGTTGGCGTATGGGGTGCGGTGGCCGGGTCTGTCCTGCTGCTGGCGCGACGGGCCTGGGCCTATCCGGCGTATCTCGCCTCGCTGGCGGGGTTGGTGGGCTCCAACGCCTATACCCTTGCCAATCCGGTGCCGGGGATGACCGACAGTTCACTCACCTATGCCACGGTGGCTGTGGTGTTCGCGGTCATGGTCATGCTGGCGCTCTATGCCCGGGCCCAGCGCGATAACGGCGTGCTAGGCTGATCCGCGGCGCCGGTTGACCAGCCGCAGGTAGACTTCGGCCATCGCGCCGTTGATGGCATCCCACGAATAGCCGCGGCTGCGCGCCTCGCCCGCCGCGCCGTGGGCCTGGCGCAGCGCGGGATCCGCCACATAGGCGGCCACGGCATCGGCAAAGGCGGTCGCATCACCCGGGGGGACCAGCCGCCCGGTCTCGCCATCCAGCACCAGGCTGGTGCTGCCCGTGGCCCGTGCCGCCACCACCGGCACGCCGCAGGCCATCGCCTCTAGCGTCACGTTGCCGAAGGTTTCGGTGACCGAGGGGTTCAGCAGCACATCCATGCTGGCGACGGCCCGGCCAAGGTCTGTGCCGCTCTGGAACCCGGCAAAGACTGCTCCCGGCACAAGCTGGGCAAAAGCATCGCGCGCCGGCCCTTCACCCACCACCAGCACCCGGTGGGCCACGCCGCGCCGCGCCAGTTCGGCAACGCAGGCGCCGAACACGTCGAGGCCCTTCTCCATCACCAGGCGGCCCAGGAAGCCCACGGCCACCTCGCCATCGGCGATGCCCAGCGAGCGGCGCCATTCCAGGCTGCGGCGATCGGCCGAGAAGATCGTGCGGTCCACCCCGCGCGACCAGATGCCGATATCCTCGTTCATCCGCTCCTCGCGCAGAACCTCGGCCATGCTTTCCGATGGCGTGACCAGCGCATCGCAGCGCGAATAGACCTTGCGGGTGATCGCCTTCAGCGGCCCTTCCAGGAAACCCATGCGATAATAGCGCGGGTAGGTATCGAACCGGGTGTGCACCGATGCCAGCACCGGCAGGCCGCGCGCCCGGGCCCATTTCAGCGCCGACCAGGCGGCGAAATCGGGCGAGGAGATGTGGACCAGATGCGGATCGAACCGCGCCATATCGGCCAGCGCCGCATCGGGCAGGGGCAGCGGCATGCGGTATTCGCTGCGGCCGGGGATCGGCAGCGAGGGCACTGGCACCAGCGTGCCCTGCGGCGCAAACGCGGGCCGGTCGTTCACCGGGGAATAGACGCGCACCGTGGCACCGTGGCGCTGGAGATACTCCACCAGCCGGTTCAGCGCCCGGTTCGCCCCGTCGGTGGTCATGTTGTAGTTGCCGCTGAACAGGGCAATCCGCAGGCCGGCGATCTCCATGGTGCCGTGCCTTAGGACAGGATCGTCCTGCTGGGTAGGGGTGATGTTGGCCCCTTGCGAAGCCCTGCATTTTGCCGCGGGCTGACGCTTTTGTGCACCCATCGCGGACAACCCTGGGGGGTTTACGAAGCCGGTTTCCCGCCGTAATCGCCTTCGCGAAGCCAGTCGATCGGGGGAGGCGGGGCCCGGTCCTGCATGTATGCCGGCCCCCGCAGGAGTTGCCTGGATTGAGCGCCAACAGCGGTTCTTCGGGCCACGGCCGCTACGTCACGCTGGACGGAATGCGCGCCGTGGCGGCCATTGCCGTGGCGCTGCTGCATTTCAATGCCGACCTGATGCCGCAAGGGTCGCTGGCGGTAGATTTCTTCTTCGTGCTGTCGGGTTTTGTCCTGATGAAGGCCTATGCCCGCCGGTTTGCCGATGGCATGGGAGTGGCGGCATTCATGCAGGCGCGGTTCAGGCGGCTCTACCCGCTGTTCCTCTCCGGAAGCCTGATCGGCGCTGCCTGGGCGCTGCTGTGCTATGTGCTGCAAACTCCGTTACACCTCAGCCCGCGGTTCATGGCCCATGCGGCCCTGTTCAACTTCGCCATGCTGCCCGATCCGTTAGCTCCGGTACTGTTCCCCTTCAACCTGCCGGCCTGGTCGCTGTTTTATGAACTCCTTGCCAACCTCGCGCTGGTGGCCGTCCTGGCGCGCCTCGGCACGCGGATGCTGTCGGGGGTCGCGCTGTTGCTGCTGGTGCTGTACCTCTACACCCTGTCGATCCCGGTGCCCCCGTCCGCCGACCCGGCCTTGGTGCCGGGGGTGGGCTGGGACCAGCCGATCATCCCGCTGGCGCGCACCGGCTTTGCCTTCACAGTGGGCGTGCTGATCGCGCGGCTTCTGCCTGCCCGGCCACGCAACGCTTCGCTGCTGGCGTTCCTGGCGATCGTAGCCTTTCTGGCGATCCTGCGGCTTGACCTGGCCGTCGCAGTCCAAGCCTGGTTTGCGCCCCTGTTCGTTGTGGCCATCGCGCCCGCGCTGGTCGTTCTGGGTGCCCGGCTGGAGCCGCCGGCGTGGTCCGCCCGTGCAGCGGCATTCACGGGCGAAATGTCGTTTGCGCTTTACGCTATCCATTATCCCATCCAGCAGGTTTTCCAAGCGGCGATGCGGCAACTGGGCTGGACCAGCCCGGCCTTTGCCGCCGTATACGTCGCCGCCGTGCTGTTCGCATCGTGGGTGCTTGTGCGGTGTGTGCCGCCCCTCGCAGCCACCATCGGCTTGCGCTGGAATGGGCCCACTTCGGTTGCAAGGGGAGGATAGCATGATGAAAATCTTTGCCACTTTCGCCGCACTGGTTCCGTTCCTGCTAGGTGCCGGGTCGGGACTGGCCCAGACCGCGCGCCCCATGCTCGACTATGCCTCTGCTGCTGCCATCCGCGACGGCTGCCTGGCCTTTGCGGCGGAGCGGGGGCTGACCGTGGCGGTTGCCGTTTATGACGAGAGCGGGCGGCTGATCGCCTTTGCCCATGCCGATGGCACGCCCACGGCCGTGGCCGATTTTGCCATGTGGAAAGGGCGCAGCGCGGCCACCATTCACGTCGCCAGCAAGGATACCGCCAACTGGGGGCAGGGCGCACCGGGGCTGGCAAGCTGGGAAGGCGGCACGCCGATCTTCACCGCCGGGGGCGTGGCGCTGGGCGGGGTCGGCGTGTCCGGGGCCGCCAGCAGCGAAGACACCGCCTGCGGTGTGGCGGGGATCGCGGCGGCGGGCCTGCTTGCCAGCGCGCCGTAAGCCCGGCGGATCGGCTATTGCGGGCGCGGGGCGGCATCCTCCGGCCGCACCGGGCGACCTTGCGGGCCGAAGGTCCGGCCATCGGCCAGCGTCACGCTGACCAGCGCAGCCCCGGGCGAGCCATCGCGCATGGGATTGACCACCATGTTCACGCGCTGGCCGGGAACCAGCGTGGTACGCCGCCAGCCGCCGCGCGAAATCGTGTTGGGGCTGCCCAGCTCGATGCTCCATTCCCGGGCCGCATGGCCATCGGCACCGGCGGCGTTGATCTGGATCCAGCAATGCGGATTGGTCCACTGGAATTCCCGGATCGTGCCCGACAGGATCACCGTGCGCGACGCGTCGAACATTGCCGTGCTGTGATGCGCTGAAGCCGGCCCGACAGGCGAAAGCGGCATCGCTGCCAGACCGGCCAGGCACAGCGCCTTCACCACATGATTTGCCATCGACTTCCCCTCGAAATTTTTCTCACCCATCCTGCCACGGCCCCCGGCCAAGGCAAGTTGAGCATCGGCCGATTATATGCTTTTGTCGGAGTGAAAGCTATCAGGCTTCACGGGAGAGACACGCATGGACAAGAAGCTGGCGCTGGCTGCGCTCGTCATCGGCCTGGCCACCGCGTCCCCGGCCGCAGCCGAACCCGACTGGAGCGGCACCTGGTATCGCAATTCGGGGGGCTTTTATGAAACCACGCCCGATCGTCCGGTTTCGGAACCGGCCCCGCCGCAAGGCGATCCGCGCTGGCACCCGCCTTACACGCCCGAATTCGAGGCGATCTACCAGCAGAACCTGCGGACCGTCGCCGCCGGGCTCTTTCCCGATCCGGTCTCGGTCTGCGGCACGCCGATCGGGTGGCCGCGCGCGCTGGCAACCCCGGATGGCTATGAATTCGTGGTCAGGCCCGAACAGACCTGGATCCTGACCGAGAACGGCCCCAACATCGTGCGGATCTATACCGACGGGCGGGACCATCCTGCGGCTGACGACCTGTGGAACACCTACACCGGGCACAGCGTCGGCCAGTGGGAAGGCGACGTGCTGCATTTCGATACCGTGGCGCTCAACGGCGTTGGCAAGACCATCCTCGCCCGCCAGGGCGCGGTGGCAAGCGACCATCTGCATGTGACCACCACAGTTCATGAAGACGCGGCGAGCGGCCTTCTGGTTTTCGACCTGGTGCTGGAAGACCCGGTGGCGCTCACCCGGCCGTGGCCGGTCCGCTTCACTTTCGCGCGGTTTCCGCCCGGCACCAACGTGTGGGACTATGCCTGTGCCGAGAACAACCGCAATCCGGTGACGCAGGACGGCCGCACGCTGACGCTCGACACCGACGGCAGGGTAATCGACCAGGAGGTTTCCACCGGGCCATAGGCGCAAACGAAAAGGGGCAGGTCCTGCGGCCCGCCCCTTGTTCGATATATCAGGTGCCTGGCCTCAGGCCGCTTCGACCTTGCGCTTGTGGCGCTTGCGCTCGTGCGGGTCGAGGTAGACCTTGCGCAGGCGAATCGACTGCGGGGTAACTTCCACCATCTCGTCATCGTCGATGTAGGCGATGGCCTGTTCCAGCGTCATGATGCGCGGCGGGGTCAGGCGGATGGCATCGTCCTTGCCGCTGGAACGGAAGTTGGTGAGCTGCTTGGACTTCAGCGGGTTCACTTCCAGGTCGTCCGGCTTGGCATTCTCGCCGATGATCATGCCTTCATACAGCTTGGTCTGGGGCGAGATGAACAGGGTGCCGCGTTCTTCCAGGCTGTTGAGCGCATAGGCCACGGCATCGCCGCTTTCCATGCTGATCAGCACGCCGTTCTGGCGGCCCTCGATGCGGCCCTTGTAGGGGCCGTACTTCTCGAACAGGCGGTTCATGATGCCGGTGCCGCGCGTGTCGGACAGGAATTCGCCGTGATAGCCGATCAGGCCGCGCGACGGGGCGGAGAAGGTGATGCGGGTCTTGCCGCCGCCGCTGGGGCGCATGTCGGTCAGCTCGGCCTTGCGCAGCGCCATCTTCTCGACGACCGTGCCCGAGTGCTCGTCGTCCACGTCGATCACCACGGTTTCATACGGCTCGGTGCGGTTGCCGTTCTCGTCGGTGCCGAAGATCACGCGGGGGCGCGAAATGCCCAGCTCGAAGCCTTCGCGGCGCATGGTCTCGATCAGCACGCCCAGCTGCAGTTCGCCGCGGCCGGCGACTTCGAAGCTGTCCTTGTCCTCGCTCTCGGTGACGCGGATGGCGACGTTGCTTTCCGCCTCGCGCTCGAGCCGGTCGCGGATCATGCGGCTGGTCACCTTGCTGCCTTCGCGGCCGGCCAGCGGGCTGTCGTTCACGGCAAAGCGCATCGACAGCGTGGGCGGATCGATCGGCTGGGCGTGCAGCGGCTCGGTGACCGAGGGGTTGGCAATGGTGTTGGCCACGGTGGCCGTGGTGAGGCCGGCGATCGACACGATGTCGCCCGCCTTCACCTCATCAACCGGCACCCGCTCCAGCCCGCGGAACGACAGCAGCTTGGAGGCGCGGCCGGTCTCGATCACCTTGCCCGAGGAGTCGAGCGCGTGGATCGGGTCGTTGACCTTGAGCGAGCCGGAGAACACCAGGCCGGTGAGGATGCGGCCCAGGAAGTTGTCACGATCGAGCAGCGTCACCAGGAACTTGAACTCGCCCTCCGGGTCTGCGCTGGGGGCCGGCACGTGGTCCACGATCTTCTGGAACAGCGGGTTCAGAGTGCCTTCGCGCAGGGTGGGGTCTTCGTTGGCATAGCCGTTGCGGCCCGATGCGTAGAGCACGGGGAAGTCGAGTTGCTCGTCGCTGGCATCGAGCGACACGAACAGGTCGAACACCTCGTCCAGCACTTCCTGGATGCGCTCGTCCGGGCGGTCGATCTTGTTGACCACAACGATCGGCTTCAGGCCCAGGCTCAGCGCCTTGCCGGTCACGAACTTGGTCTGCGGCATCGCGCCTTCGCTGGAATCGACCAGCAGGATCACGCCGTCCACCATGCTGAGGATCCGCTCCACCTCGCCGCCGAAGTCGGCGTGGCCGGGGGTATCGACGATGTTGATGCGGGTGCCTTCCCATTCCACGCTGGTGCACTTGGCCAGGATGGTGATGCCGCGTTCCTTCTCGAGGTCATTGGAGTCCATCGCGCGCTCTTCCACGCGCTGGTTGTCGCGGAAGGTGCCGGACTGGCGGAACAGCTGGTCGACCAGGGTGGTCTTGCCATGGTCGACGTGGGCAATGATCGCCACATTGCGAAGGGGCGCGGACATACGGAAAAGCCTCGGTTTCTTAAGGGGGCAGGGCGGGGCACGCGCCGCCGCCATATTCGCCGCGCGCTCTAGCTGTTTGTATGCTGCACTGCAAGGTGCCTGACATAGCGGTCAATAATGGCGAAAAAACGCCCTGAATCGGGACGTTGCGCCCCATTCTGTGGCTCATTTGCTACAACCGCGGTTTCATTGGCAACCGAATCCACCGCAGCATTTACCTTAACCATTGCGTTAACTAGGGCGCCCGGCCTAATCAGGTTCCCAGAAGGGTGTGTGAAAGAGTCCTGATAGAGGGACCGTCCGCATCGCTACGGGAGATGGAGACTCTTATGATGATGCGTTCCGCCGGCCGTGCCGGTACTGCCCGCGTTCTGCTCTGCAGCGCCGCCGTGATTGCCCTTGCCCTGCCCGCCGTGGCTTCCGCCCAGGATGCGGGCGACGCGGAGGAGGCTGACGGCAACATGATCGTGGTCACCGCCACCAAGCGCGAGACCACCCTGCAGGAAACCCCCGTTGCCGTCTCGGTGACCGATGCCGAAACCCTCCAGCGCGAACAGATCCGCGACCTGAAGGACCTGCAGACCGTGGTGCCCAGCCTGCGCGTCACCCAGTTGCAGAGCAGCGCCAACACCAACTTCATCATCCGCGGCTTCGGCAACGGCGCCAACAACCTGGGCATCGAGCCTTCGGTGGGCGTGTTCGTTGACGGGGTGTACCGCAGCCGTACCGCTGCGGCGATCGGCGACCTGCCCAACGTCAGCCGCATCGAAGTGCTGCGCGGGCCGCAGAGCACCCTGTTCGGCAAGAACGCCTCGGCCGGCGTCATCTCGATGGTGACCAGCGCCCCCTCGTTCGACTGGGAGGGCTCGGGCGAGGTGTCCTACGGCAACCTCGATGCCATCGTTGCGCGCGGCTACATCAGCGGTCCGCTGTCCGATACCACTGCCTTCAGCGTGGCCGGCGGCTACAGCGTGCGCGACGGCTATAACGAAGATCCCGCATCGGGCACCCGCACCAACGACCGTGACCGCTGGTTCGTGCGTACGCAACTGCTGTTCGACAACGGCGATGACCTGACGCTGCGCCTGATTGCCGATTTCGACAAGATCGACGAGCTGTGCTGCGGCGTGGTCAACCTGCGCCGGTCCGCCGCCTCGGCCGCGATCCTGGGCCTGGGCGGGCAGTTGACCGATCCGGCCAATCCCTATGCCAACGTGGTCTACAACAACTTCGCCTCGACCAACGACATCGAGAACCACGGCTTCTCCGGCCAGATCGACTGGGACCTGGGTGGCGGCGTGCAGTTCACCTCGATCACCGCCTACCGCGAAACCCACGGCGAGTTCCGCCTGGACGTGGACTTCACCTCGCTCGACCTGCTGCAGCGCGAGCAGGAGCAGGACCTGCACACCTTCACACAGGAAGTGCGCCTGACCGGCGAGGTTGGCCCGGTGAACTTCCTGGCCGGCGTGTTCTACTTCGATGAAGGCATCACCGAAGAACAGCGCGTGTTCAAGGGCAGCCGCTTCCGCAACTTTGCCGATCTGTCGGCCGGCGGCAACGGCACCGGCTCCACCGTGGTCACGCTGGAGCGGACCATCGGCGCGCTTTACGGCAACCCGTTCCAGTTCGATGGCCAGTTCGGCTCTGCCGGCCTGGCTGAGAGCGGCACCTTCAACCTGCGCAACGATGCCCTGTCGTTCTTTGGCCAGCTCGATTTCGAGGTGGCCGACGGCCTGGTGCTGACGCTGGGCGGCAACTACACGATGGACGACAAGACCGCCGTCACCAACTACCAGTCGAGCGACGTGTTCTCGAACATCGACCTGGTGGATGCCGGCTTCCGCGCCATTCGCGTGCAGGGCATCCAGCGCGGCGTGGGCCAGTTCCTGAACCTGGGCCGAAATGCCACGCAGGATGAGGTGAACGCTTTCCTGGCCGGGCTGAACCAGCAGCAGCTGCTGGCGGTCAACACCCAGATCATCACCCCGGCCACGCAGTTTGCCACGGCGAACGCCAGCAATCCTGCGGTCAACCCGTTCCTGGTCGGCACCGCGCTGCAACTGTTCCCCCGCTTCATCAACATCCCCAATGCGGTGGAAAGCGGCGAAACCAGCGACAACGATTTCAGCTATACCGCGCGGCTGGCCTATGACGTGAACCCGGACGTGAACGTCTATGCGTCCTATGCGACCGGCTTCAAGGCCAGCAGCTTCAACCTGGCGCGCGACAGCCGCCCGCTGGCGGGCGACCTGGCGGCGGTGCGGGCGCTGAACCCCACGTTCAATAACCAGACCTCGGGCAGCCGCTTCGCCGGGCCGGAACGGTCGAAGGTGTTCGAACTGGGCCTGAAGGGCAACTGGGACCTGCTGAGCCTGAACCTCGCCGGCTTCCGGCAGGACATCAACGGCTTCCAGTCCAACACCTTCACCGGCACTGGCTTCCTGCTGGCCAACGCCGGCAAGCAGCGCACCTGGGGCGTGGAACTGGAAAGCGTGATCACCCCGGCCGATCCGCTGAGCATCAACTTCGCGGTGACCTACCTCGATCCCACCTTCGTCAGCTTCCCCAACTCGATCGTGGGCGACCTGTCGGGCACCCGCCCGGCCGGTATCCCCGAATGGACCGTGGTGGTCGGCGGCCAGTACGAGCTGGATCTGGGCAACGGCGATGCCATCGTGGCCCGCGCCAACTATCACTATGAGAGCGAAGTCCAGGTGGTCGAGGCGCTGGAGCCGGGCAAGTGGGGCGGCAATGCCCAGGCCATTGCAGCGGCGGCCGCGTTCCGCCGCCAGGTGGACGACGTGTCTGCCTCGCTGGGCTATGAGTCGGACTCGGGCCTGGACGTGACCGTGTGGGCACGCAACCTGCTGAACGATCGCTACCTGCTCAGCCTGTTCGATTCGCCCGGCCAGCCGGGTTCGATCTCGGGCTATCCCAACCAGCCCCGCACCTATGGCGTGACGGTGCGCAAGTCCTTCTAAGAGCCGGGCAAACGGTTGAACCGACAAGGAAAAGGGGGCTTCGCGGCCCCCTTTTTCGTGTCCCCTTGCGGCACGCGGCTTAACCGCATGTTTGCCAAATCAACGATTGTGGTGTCTCTTCCCCCCGCGCTGTCGTGAAAGGCAGGCATGGGAAGGGGGTAAGCTATGACCAATTACGCTGGATTCTGGCGCCGTGTGGGGGCCTATCTGATCGACGTGATCCTGCTGGGGATCGTCACCAGCATCCTGGGGAGCGTGCTGGGCCTGCCGATGGGCACCGAGGCCATGTCGGCCATGATGAGCGGCGATCCGGCCGCGATTGCCGCCGCGCAATCGTCGGGCAACACCGGCAACCTGATCAGCATCCTGATCGGCGTCGCCTATTTCGCCGGCATGGAAAGCTCCAGCCACCAGGCGACCCTGGGCAAGAAGGTGCTGGGCATGGTGGTGACCGACGTGAACGGCAACCGCCTCAGCCTGGGCCGCGCAATCGGCCGCTACTTCGCCAAGTTCGTTTCGGCGATCATCCTGGGCATCGGCTTCATCATGGTGGCCTTTACCGAGAAGAAGCAGGGCCTGCATGACATGATCGCCGGCACCCTGGTGCACGTGGGCCAGCCCACCGTGGGCAACGCGCAGACCTTCAGCTGACCGGCTTTCCGACGCGCTGATAAGGGGGCGGGGCTGCATTGGCCCCGCCCCTTTTGGTACCCGTCAGAGGCTGCGCAGCGCCGCCGCCGGTTTTGCCCGCAGCACCGGCAGGCTGGCGAGGAAGGCGAAGACCAGCACCAGCGCCAGCCCCGCGCCCAGAACCAGCATGATGCGCGGCCAGTCGGGCAGCCAGTCGAATTCGAACAGTTGCGTGATCACCAGCCAGGCAAGGCCTGAGCCGAGCGCCAGCGCCACGCCCGCCAGCACGAAGGCGAGCAGGCCGAATTCGGCAAATTGCAGCCCCAGCAACTGTCCGCGGCTGGCCCCCAGCACGCGCAGGATCACGGTGTCATAGATGCGCGCGGCACGGGCGGCGGCAATCGCCCCGAGCAGCACGGCGACACCCGCCAGCACGGCCACCGAGGCCGCGGCAAGGATCGCCAGCGACACCTGGTCAAGAATGGCGCGCGCCTCTGAGAGGATCGGCCCCACCTCGATCACCGAGCTTGACGGGAAGGCAACCGCAAGTTGCCGCAGCAGGCCGGGCGGCACGCCATCGGCAAAGCTGACCGTGGCGGCCACGTTGTGCGGGGCATCGGCCAAGGTATTGGGGCTGAAAACGAAGACATAGTTGAAGCCCAGGCTCTCCCAGTCCAGCCGGCGGAAGCTGGCGATGGTGGCGGTCTTCTGCACGCCCAGCACGCTGACGGTGATGATGTCGCCCAGTTCCAGCCCGGCGGCCAGGGCCAGCTCCTCGTCCACCGAGACGAGCGGCGTGCCGGTGTAGTCCGCCGGCCACCATTCGCCTTCTGTCAGCACGTTGCCTTGCGGCACCTGTACGGAATAGGTGAGCCCGCGCTCTCCGCCCAGGGCCCAGGCCCCTTCCGGCAGTTCCTCCAGCTCGGCCACCACGGTGGGATTGGCCGGGTCTCCATATTCCAGCACCTGCCCGCGCAGGGTGGGCGTGCTCTCGATAGCGGCCCCGGGCGCGGCGGCTTCGACCAGGCCGGTGAATTCGGCCAGCCGCGCGCGGGGAACGTCAAGCACGAAATAGTCGGGCGCGATCTGCGGCACCGAGCGGCGGATATTGCCGTCCAGGCTGGTCTGCACCGCCGCCAGCAGCACGAAGGCAGACAGGCCGAAGCCCAGCGCGGTCACCAGCGCCCCGGTGGCCGCGCCGGGCCGGTGGATGTTGGCCAGCGCCGCGCGCCAGATGGGATTGGCCGGGCGCGGCAAGCGGCGGGCCACGCGGCGGATGCCCAGCCCCAGCAGCGCCAGCAGGCCCAGCATGGCCAACGCTCCCGCCAGGAACCCGGCGGAAAGGGCCGGGGTGGGCGATCCGGCCAGTGCCAGCAGGGCGATCCCCGCCATCCCCAGGCCCACGGGCCGCAGGGCGGCGCGCCAGCTTCCCGCGCCCAGCGGGGCGACCCGCTCACGCATCAGCGCCATGGCGGGGAACGCGCGGGCGCGCAGCACCGGCGGGGCGGCAAAGACCAGCGCCACCAGCAGCCCGAAGGCAAGGGCGCGCAGCAGGGCCAGCGGATCCAACGTCACACCCGCCCGCACCGGCAGCAGGTCACCCAGCGCGCCGGCCAGCACTGGGGTAACCAGCACGCCTGCCGCCAACCCCGCCAGCGATCCGGCCAGCGCCGCGGCGCCGATCTGCAGGATGTAGATGCGAGCGATGTCGCTGCTCGTTGCCCCCAGGATCTTCAAAGTGGCGATGCCTGCGCGCCGCGCTTCCAGGTAGGAGCCGACACCTAGGCCGATCCCGATCCCGGCGATGACCAGCGCGGCCAGGCCAACCAGCGTCAGGAATTCGCCCATGCGGGACACGAACCTTTCCGCCCCCGGGCTGGCGCGGTCACGCGTGCGGGTGTCCAGCCCGCTTTCGGGGAAGCGGTCGAGCAGGGCTTCCTCCACCTCGGCGGGATCGTCCGCGCCGGTGAAGCGCACCCGCGTCTTGGTTTCGTACATCGCGCCCGGTTGGGTGAGGCCGGCGGCGGGGGGCACGTCCAGCCCCACGATCACCGTCTGGCCCAGGGTGAAGCCTTCGGACAGGCGGTCCGGCTCCTCGCCGATCACGCCGGCCACGGTCAGCGGCAGGGTGCCGATGGTGAAGGTGTCGCCGACGTTGATATCCAGCCGCTCGGCCACGCCCTGAGCGATCCACGCGCCACCTTGCGGCAGTTCGCCCGCCACCGAGCCATCGGCCAGCGTCAGCGCGCCATAGAGCGGCCAGTTTGGGGCCACGGCCTTCAGCTCCACCGGGGAAGCAGCTTCCCCGGCGCTGGCCATCGCCTGCATCCTGAGGCCGGGGGACAGCTCGCCATAATCTTCGAGCCAGGCAGTTTCCTCCTCGGTCAGCGGGCGCTGGTAGACTTCCACCTCGAAATCGCCGCCCAGGATCACCTGGCCCTGGCCGTCCAGCTCGCTGCGGATCGCACTGGTCAGGCTGCCGATGGCCGCCAGCGCCCCCACGCCCAGGAACAGGCAGACGAGCAGGAGCCTGAGGCCCCGGAACTGGCGGTGAAGGTCGCGCCGGGCGATGCCCCAGGCCGCGCGCCAGCCCAGCGTGGTCATCTTGTGGTATCGCTCACGATCAGCCCGTCACCCAGCGTCACCACCCGATCGCACAAGGAGGCGAGCTCGCGGTCGTGGGTGATCATCACCAGCGTGGCCCCGGTATCGGCGCGGCGGGCCAGCAGCACGTCCATGATGGCGTGGCCGGTGGCGGTATCCAGGTTGCCGGTCGGCTCGTCGGCAAAGATCAGCGGCGGGCGCGGGGCAAGGGCGCGAGCGATGGCCACGCGTTGCTGCTCGCCGCCGGAAAGCTGGGCGGGGTAGTGGGTCAGGCGATGGGCCAGCCCGACGGCCTCCAGCTCGGCGGCAGCGCGCTCCCACGCGTCGGCCATCCCGGCCAGTTCCATCGGCGTGGCGACGTTTTCCTGCGCGGTCATGGTGGGCAGCAGGTGGAAGGCTTGCAGAACGATGCCGATGCGGCCCCGGCGGGCGAGGGCCAGCGCATCCTCGTCCATCGTGGAGAAGGTCGCGCCCGCCACGGTCAGGTCACCGCTGGTGGCGCGTTCCAGCCCGGTCAGCACGGCCATCAGGCTGCTCTTGCCCGAACCGGACGGGCCCAGCAGGGCCAGCGTCTGCCCGGCGGGCACGGTCAGGTCGATGCCCTTCAGGATTTCGACGGCGGCGGTGCCGCTACCCAGCGTCAGGCGCAGGTTGCGGGCAACGATGGCGGGCTGGTCTATCGGGGGGGTTGTCACGGGCCTTGGATGACATAGCTAGGGCAGGTTGAAAAGCTGTGGGTGGTAACCGAATGTATCGCAATATGGCCTTTGGGTTGGTGCTTGTGCCCGTGATGTTCCTGGCCGCCTGCAGCAATGCCGATGCCCCGCCCGCACCGGAAGCATCCACCAGCGTCTCGCCGCTGGAAGAAGACCTGCCCGTGATCGGGCCTGAACGCACGATCCTGGCCTTCGGCGACAGCCTGTTCGCCGGTTACAACCTGGGCCCGGACGAAGGCTATCCGGAGCGGCTGGAACCGGCCCTGCGCGCCAAGGGGATCAACGCCCGCGTGATCGATGCCGGCGTATCTGGCGATACCAGCGCGGCCGGGCGGCAACGGATCGCCTTCGTGCTGGATAACCTGGACAGCCCGCCCCATCTGGCGCTGGTGGAACTGGGCGGCAATGACCTGTTGCGCGGCCTGCCGCCTGCGGAAACCCGCGCCAATATCGCCGCGATCCTCGACGAGCTGAAGGCGCGCAATATCCCCGTCCTGCTGGTGGGCATGCGCGCACCGCCGAACATGGGGGCGCAGTTCCAGGCCGAATTCGACGCGCTCTACCCCGCGCTGGCGCAGGAATACGGCGTGCCGCTGGTGCCGTTCTTCCTTGAGGCGGTGTACGACAAGCCCGCGCTGATGCTGGACGACCGGATTCATCCGAATGCCGAGGGGATCGTGCAGATCGTGGGTGCCACGGTGGACCAGGTGGCGGCGGCGGTGCCTGCGGCGGACTAACCCACCCGCTCCACCGCTCCCGCCGCCACGCGCCACACCGCAGCTTCCCCCGCAATATCGCTGAACGGTGCCATCTCGGTCCCCGTCAGCCACACCTGCGCGCCGGTTTCGCGCAGGCGTTCGAACATGGCGGCGCGGCGCAGCGGGTCGAGGTGAGCGGCGACTTCGTCCAGCAGCAGCACGCCGGGACGGCCCTTGGCGGCCAGGGTGGCGTGGGCGAGGGTGAGGGCGATCAGCATGGCCTTCTGCTCGCCGGTGGAGCACAGGGCGGCGGGCATTCCCTCAGCCCCGCCCTTCCCATGCATGGCCACTTCCAGCTCGTCCCGGTGCGGGCCGTTGAGCGTGCGCCCGGCGGCCCGGTCACGCGGCCGCTGGGCGGCGAGATCGCGGATAAGCTGAGACTCATCTACCGCGCCGCCGGGGACCAGCCGCAGCAGCGGGCGGGCGAAAGGCTCGTCGGGCAGCTTGGCCAGTTCGGCTGCCAGCGTGTCCACCAGCCGCGCGCGGCCCGCAGCCAGCGAGGCACCGCTGGCCGCCATCTGCGCTTCGATGGATGACAGCCAAGCGGGATCGGGCTCCATATCCCCCGCCAGCAACCGGTTGCGTTCGCGTAGGGCGCCCTCGTAACGGGTGGCGTGGCGGGCGTGGCCGGGGTCCAGCGCCACGGCCAGCCGGTCAAGGTAACGCCGCCGCGCGCTGGCGCTGTCCATGAACAGGCGGTCCATTGCCGGGGTCAGCCAGCCCAGCGCCAGCCACTCGCCCAGTGATACCGCGCTGGCTTCCGCGCCGTTGACCTGCACCAGCCGCCGGGTGGGCCGATCGCCCTGCATGGCGGTGCCAAGCATCCCCGCCTCGCCATCACCGGTGGCAAGGGCGGCGGACACGGCAAAGCCGCCATCGGCCGCAGCCGCTGCGCCTTGTCCCGCCATCTCCGCCAGCGCCGCGCGCCTGAGGCCGCGGCCGGGAGCGAGCAGCGAAAGCGCCTCCAGCACGTTGGTTTTCCCTGCGCCATTCTCGCCCACAAGCAGGTTGAACGCCCGCGCGCCGTCCAGCCGGGTGGCGGCGTGGTTGCGGAAATGGGCGAGGGTGATGCGGTCGAGCGCCATGGTCTAGGTCCGCAGGATTAGGCGAGGGCACGGCGCTTGTCCCGCGCCAAATCGCCGAATCCAAATGTTGGTGAAATTTCCCAACTTGCGGCGAATGGGAATCACAATCCTTTCGTCCTGCTGAACAGGAATCGCAGAATTCCGCCATTTTCCGCAAACTGGCACGGTGGGTGCAACTACCTTGGCATCGGGCGATGGTCGCCCGGGCTAAACAGAGGGAATACGAAAATGACCAACGAAACTCCGATCCTGCACCGTGTCCTGGCCGCAGTGGGCGCCTCCGCCATGTCGCTGGCGATCATGCTCAGCTACTTCGCCGCGCCCGCCACCTCCTATGCCGCGAGCATCGTCGCATGAGCCAGATCGACAACCGCCCCGCCATCAATCCGGTGAGCAACGGCTTCCGGCTGGACAAGGCCAACGGCAAGATCGGCGGCGTCTGCTCCGGCATTGCCACCTACTTCAACGTCAATCCGCTGCTGGTGCGGCTGCTGTTCGGCATCGGCACGCTGGCCGGCTTCGGCAGCTTCCTGGTGCTGTACCTGCTGATCTGGGCGGTGGCGGACTGATCCGCCACCCCCGCTACCCCTTGCGGGTGGCAAACGGCGAGAAGTCGGTGTGGGTGTCGAAAACCTCGACACCCTCCCGCCGCTTCAGGAAGCCGACCACTTGGTAGGTGACCGGCGTCAGCAGCACTTCCCAGGCGGTCTTGATCAGCCATTGCGAGACGACCACCTGCCACAACTGCTCCGGCGGCCAGCCCGCCAGGCCATAGAAGGCCAGCGGATAGAAGATCAGGCTGTCCAGCCCCTGGCCGACCACGGTGGAGCCGATCGTGCGCATCCACAGATGCCGCCCTTGCGTCCACACCTTCATCCGCGCCAGCACGAAGCTGTTGGCAAACTCCCCCGCCCAGAAGGCCACCATGCTGGCCAGCACGATGCGCCACGAATTGCCGAACACGAATTCGTAGGCTTCCTGCCCCGGCCAGCCTGCCGCCGGCGGCAAGGCCACCACCACGGCGGCCATGAAGGCCATGAACAGCAGGGCGGCAAACCCGGTCCAGATCACGCGGCGCGCGCGGGCATAACCATAGACCTCGGTCAGCACGTCTCCGATGATGTAGCTAACGGGAAAGAACAGCACCCCCGCGCCAAAGCTCCACTGGCTGCCATCGGGCAGGGGGATATAGCTGGGCTTGCTGGCCCCGATGATGTTCGACAGCAGCAGGATGGCCACGAAGGCCGCCATCACCAGGTCGTAATAGCGAAAGCTGTGGCGCTGCGTGCCGTCGATGCGCTGGGGTGCCTGATCCATGGCCCGGCAAGCTATCGCGATTTGCGCGAGGCGCAAACCCCGCTAAAGGGGCACCCTTGGTCACCACACCAGCGCGCCCGTAGTTCAACTGGATAGAGCACGAGCCTTCTAAGCTTGGAGTTGCAGGTTCGAGTCCTGCCGGGCGCGCCATTTTGTATTGCGAAGGGCCATCCGGGCCTGCGATCCTCCGGTGCTATCCGCTCCACTGCGTTACGCGGCACCTGCGGGCGCGCGGTTGCGCTTGCGGGCCGGCGGCCCGTTCCAGCTTTTGCAATTGACCGCTGGTCCGGTTCGCGACCAGCGAGCCGCAAGGTCGAACGACCGCCCGGCAGGTGCCCCGGAGCGAAGTGAAGGGAACGGCAGCGGAGGATCGCAGGCCCGGATGGGCCTGTGAAACACCAAAGAGTCGGGATAATTTACACCCCCGCCCCCCGTTAACTTTTCGCGAACCATCGTCTTCCGCAGGAAACTGCGTTTGCGCAAAACTGGCACGGGCCATGCAATGTTATTTGCGTTCAAGGTTCTTCGAACGAGGCGGGGTCTACCCCTGATCCCCAAAGTCTCCGGACCCCGCCTCCCCGAAGCCTTCTCCCCCCTGAAAATCCGGCTTCAGTTCAGCGGCGCGCGGCCCAGGGTTCATCCGTGCGGGTGACGGTCAGCGCGCCATCGTAGGGCTGGCAGAGTTGGTAGGCGGGCGCGGGATCGGGTCCCAGATAGGTTGCCCAGTCCTGCGGCTTCAGGATCACCGGCATCCGTTCGTGGAGGCCCCGGGTGGCAACGCAGGCTTCGGTCATCACCATCGAATAGGCGTGGCCCCACTCGGCCGTGGGCCGCCACAGCCCGGCAATGGCCATCAGCGGCTGGTCGGGCCAGGAACCCCCGGGAAGGCTGACCCAGGTGCGCGTCTTGCCGCCCTTGGGCCCTTCGGCTTCGGCAAAGCCGCTGACCGGGATCAGGCAGCGCCGGTCGCGGAAGCTGGCCATCCAGAAGGGGCCGCGCAGCTTGTCCGTCCGCGCATTGTTGACGGGCTTGGGCTTGAGCGGCTGGCCTTTCGCGCCGGTCAGCGCCAAGGGGAAGCCCCAGACCATCGATTGCAGCACGCCTTGCGCCAGGACGAGGCCGGGATAGCCGGGATAGACCTCCGCCGCCACGTTGCCGGGGGCCACGCGCAGGTCGCCGAGGATGGTGCCGAAGAAGGCGGCCACTTCGTCAGCGGGTTTCTGCAGGCGGTAGAGGTTGCACATTTCCTGTTGATAGCCTCAAGCGCTGGCGCGGGCTATCCGGCCTGCTTGGCTATCCTCGCTCGCGGCCAGCAAGCTGGCCTACGCTGCGGGCGCGCGTTCGCGCTTGCGGGCCTGCGGCCCGGTCCAGCGCTTGCTGAAAAATGTGGGAACGGGCTTGCGACAAGCGGCCCACAAGGGCGACTGCCCGCCCACAGGTGCCGCGCAGCGAAGCGGAGCGGAGCGGAGCGGAGCGAACAGCACCGATGACGGAGGGCGCGGATGCGCCCTCGCAATCAGGAAGCCTTGGCCACCTGCTTCTCGGCCAGCAGGGCCTGCAGTTCGCCAGCCTCGTACATCTCCATCATGATGTCGCTGCCGCCGATGAATTCGCCCTTCACGTAGAGCTGGGGGATGGTCGGCCAGTCGGAGAAGGCCTTGATGCCCTGGCGCACTTCCATGTCCTGCAGCACGTCCACGCTGTCGAACGCCACGCCGCAATGGTCGAGGATGGCGACGGCCCGGTTGGAGAAGCCGCACTGGGGGAAGAGCGGGGTGCCCTTCATGAACAGCACCACGTCGGCACCGTTGACGATGTTGGACAGGCGTTCGTTGACGTCAGACATGGGTGTGATCCGCAAATTGCATGAAGGTATGCGCAGTCAGTTGGGAACGGCAGTGGTCAGTTGCAAGGCATGGAGCACGCCGCCCATGCGCCCGCCCAGCGCCTCGTAGACCATCTTGTGCTGTGCCACGCGTGGGCGCCCGGCAAAGGCAGCGCTGACCACGTGGGCGCGCCAGTGATCGTCGTCATCGCCAAAGCGCGACAGCTCCACCACGGCATCGGGCAGGGCGGCCTTGATCAGCGCCTCGATTTCCTCGCCCGGCATCGGCATCGGATCAGGACTCGCCCATCAACTGGCGGCGCGCTTCCACGGCCTTTTCTTCCAGCACGGCGCGCACGCTGGCCTCGTCACTGTCGACGCCGGCGGCGGTCAGGTCGCCCAGCACCTTGCGGATCACGTCCTCGTCGCCCGCTTCCTCGAAGTCGGACTGGACCACGGCCGTGCGATAGCTGGCGGTTTCCTCGGGCGTCAGGCCCATCTTGGCGGCAGCCCATTCGCCCAGCAGGCGGTTGCGGCGGGCGGCCACGCGGAAGGCGGTATCGCTGTCCATGGCGAATTTGGCTTCTTCGGCACGTTCGCGATCGTTGAAAGTGGTCATTGTAGTCCCTCTATGCGGCGGCGAGGCTGGTGCCCTTGGCGAGCCAGGGTTCCCCGGCTTGCTGGCGGGCTTCATAGGCCTCGATGGCGGAATTGCTCTGCAACGTCAGGCCGACCTCGTCCAGCCCTTCGCTGAGACAGTGCTTGCGGAACGGGTCGATCTCGAAGGTCCAGCGGTCCTGGAACGGGGTGGTGACGGTCTGCGTCTCCAGGTCGATGGTGATGGGATCGGTCTCCACCACTTCCATCAGCCGGTCGATCGCCTCCTGCGGCAGGGCCACGGTGAGGATGCCGTTCTTGAAGGCATTGCCGCTGAAGATGTCGGAAAAGCTGGGGGCGATCACCGCCTTCACGCCCATGTCCAGCAGGGCCCATGCGGCGTGCTCGCGGCTGGAGCCGCAACCGAAGTTGTCCCCCGCCACGATGATCGGCGCGCCCTTGTGGCGCGGGTCATCGAACACGTTGGCGGGATCCTTTCGCAGGGCCTCGAAAGCGCCGCAGCCCAGGCCATTGCGGGTGACCGTCTTCAGGTAGTGCGCGGGGATGATGATGTCAGTGTCGACGTTCTTCATGCCGAACGGATAGGCGCGGCCTTCCACCTTGGTGACGGGTTCCATCAGTCGGTCTCCGGTGCTTCGCCCGAGGGGATCGGCGGGAGCTGCTGCGGCTCGGCCTTCTTCTTGCGCTTGCTGGCATAGAGCAGCGCCGCAGCCACGGCGGCCGAGCCGATGGCGGCACCCGCAGCGTAGAGCATCTTCTTGTTGTCGTCGGTCATCACTTTCCAATGGGGTTGAGGGCGCGGGCTGGCAAGATGCCGTTTACAGGAATCTGCGCAATTCCAGCCAGCGGCTGCGCTTTTCCGCGAATGGCATGGCGGCGTGGGCGGGGCTGGAACTGGGCAGGGCGATCACCGGCAGGCCGGAGGTGGCCAGTGGGCGCGTGGCGATGCGGTGCGATGCCTGGCCGTTGCAGGCGACGGCGTTCAGGTGTGGCAGCCGCGCGGCGAGGTCGGCCAAGGGGTTGGCTTCGACCGCGCGGATTGCGGCATCGAGGCTGCCCTTGCGGCTGGCACTGGCGACCGCGTCCCACAAGCCGACATGGCGGCGGGCGAGGGCGGTGAGGCGCTCCTGATAGGGCAGGGCGGGTAAATCCTCCCCCAGGACCTCGCCCATCAGCCGCCAGAAAAGGTTGCGCGGATGGGCATAATACTGCCGCGCCGCCAGCGATGCCTCACCCGGCAGGCTGCCGAGGATCAACAGGCGGGCGTGCGGCGTGATGTGGGGCGGGAAGCTGGATTTGCGCTCAGCCAAGCTCACGCACGTCGGTCAGCTTGCCGGTCACCGCCGCCGCTGCCGCCATTGCGGGCGAGACGAGGTGGGTGCGCGCACCCGGCCCCTGGCGGCCCACGAAGTTGCGGTTGCTGGTGGAGGCGCTGCGTTCGCCTGCAGGCACCTTGTCCGGGTTCATGCCCAGGCAGGCCGAACAGCCGGGTTCGCGCCATTCCAGGCCTGCTTCGGTGAAGACCTTGTCCAGCCCCTCGGCCTCGGCCTGCAGTTTGACCAGGCCCGAGCCGGGAACGACGATGCCCCACTTGATGTTGGGGTGGACCTTGCGACCCTTCAGCACTTCAGCGGCGGCGCGCAGGTCCTCGATGCGGCTGTTGGTGCAGCTGCCGATGAACACGTTCTGCACTTCGACCTCGGCCATCTTCTGGCCGGGCTCCAGCCCCATGTAGTCCAGGCTGGCGCGAGCGGCGCGCTGCTTGGAGGGATCGGCGAAGCTGGCGGGATCGGGCACCACGCCGCCAATGGCCACGGTGTCTTCCGGGCTGGTGCCCCAGGTCACGGTGGGTTCCACGTCGGCCGCGTTGATCACCACGGTCTTGTCGAAGGTCGCGCCCGGATCGGTATGCAGTGTGCGCCAATAGGCCACGGCTGCATCCCATTCGGCCCCCTTTGGCGCATAGGGGCGACCCTTCAGGTAGGCGAAGGTGGTATCGTCCGGCGCGATCAGGCCGGCGCGGGCACCGCCCTCGATGCTCATGTTGCAGACCGTCAGGCGGCCCTCCACGCTCATTTCCTCGAACACCTTGCCGCGATATTCGATCACGTGGCCGGTGCCCCCGGCGGTGCCGATGGTGCCGATGATGTGCAGGATCAGGTCCTTGGAGGATACGCCGGGGGGCAGGCTGCCCTCCACGCGCACTTCCATGGTCTTGCTCTGGCGCAGTTGCAGCGTCTGCGTGGCCAGCACGTGTTCCACCTCGCTGGTGCCGATGCCGAAGGCCAGCGCGCCAACGCCGCCGTGGCAGGCGGTGTGGCTGTCACCGCAGACGATGGTGGCACCGGGCAACGAGAAGCCCTGTTCCGGCCCGACCACGTGGACGATGCCCTGCTGCGCGGCGGTGGCGCCGAAATAGGTGATGCCGAATTCGGGCGCATTGCGCTCAAGCGCTTCAAGCTGCCCGGCGCTCTCCAGGTCGGCGATCGGCACGCGCTTGCCCGCCGCATCCACGCGCGCGGTGGTGGGCAGGTTGTGATCGGGCACGGCCAGCGTCAGTTCCGGTCGGCGCACCTTGCGGCCGTTGAGGCGCAATGCCTCGAACGCCTGCGGGCTGGTGACTTCGTGAACCAGGTGGCGATCGATGAAGATCAGGCAGGTGCCATCGGGCCGCTGCTCGATCACGTGGCTGTCCCAGATCTTCTCGTAGAGGGTGCGCGGTTTGCTTGCCATAATGCAGCGGCATCTGCGCCGATTTGCCCCTGCTTTCAAGCGCGCGGGCGCAAAGTTTTGCTTGGGGCCCCGAAAAGGCTTGGAAGCAGGTGCAGCAATCGCTAACTTACACCCATGTCAGCTAACACCCATGCGATTCCCATTGCCATTACCCCGGACGATATCGACTTCATGGGGCACGTGAACAATGCCCGCTACCTGAACTGGGTGCAGGATGTGGTGCTGGCCCACTGGCAGCACGTGGCCCCGCCGGACCAGGTGGCCGCCCACCTGTGGGTGGCGCTGAAGCACGAGATTACCTATCGCCGCCCGGCTTTCCTGAAGGACCAGGTGATCGCCCGCACCGTGCTGGAAAAGATCGCCGGGGCGCGGGCGTTCTACAACACCGTGATCGAGCGCGGGGGCGAAGTGCTGGCCGAGGTGCAGTCCATGTGGTGCTGCGTGGACAGCCAGACGCTGCGTCCGGCGCGCATCAACCGCGAGATTGCCGAGGCGCATTTCGGCCTGCCCCAGAACGCGGCCAGCAAGCAGGAACGGCCTACCGCCGATTGACCGCTTTGCGCTTGCCGGCCGAGAGGTTTATAGCGCCGCCATGCCTGATACCGTTCTTGCCGTTTTGATCGTGCTGGCCAGCGCCCTGGCGATGGAGTTCGTTGCCTGGTCCAGCCACAAGTACATCATGCACGGTTGGGGCTGGGGCTGGCACCGCGACCATCATGAGCCGCATGACAACACGTTCGAGAAAAACGACCTGTATGGCGTGGTCGGTGCCGTCATGAGCATCAGCATGTTCGCCGTTGGCAGCCCGCTGGTGCTGGGCGCCGATGCCTGGTGGCCGGGCACATGGATCGGCCTTGGCATCCTGGTCTATGGCCTGATCTACACCTTCATCCATGACGGGCTGGTGCACCAGCGCTATTTCAAATGGGTGCCCAAGCGCGGTTATGCCAAGCGGCTGGTGCAGGCGCACAAGCTCCACCATGCGACCATCGGCAAGGAAGGCGGGGTCAGCTTCGGCTTCGTCTTCGCGCGCGATCCGGCGGTGCTGAAGGCGGAACTGAAGCGCCAGCGCGAGGCAGGGATTGCCGTGGTGCGCGACGCGGTCGGGGCCTAGCCCCGCGCCGCTTCCGCGATCGCCCGCCCGGCCGCATGGCCGCTGGCCCAGGCCCACTGGAAGTTGTAGCCGCCCAGCCAGCCGGTCACATCAACCGCCTCGCCAATCGCGTAGAGGCCGGGCACATTGCTGGCCTCCATCGTCTTTGAAGAAAGCTCGGCAGTGCTGATGCCGCCTGCGGTGACTTCCGCCTTGGCGAAGCCCTCGCTGCCGTTGGGGTGGAAGGCCCAGCGGCCCAGCCGTTCCTGCGCGGCGCGCAGCGGCTTGTCGGGCAGGGTGCCCAGCATCCCGTCCACGCCCAGCCGGTCGGCCAGCACGTCGGCCAGCCGCTGGGGCAGGGCATCGCGCAGGGCCGATCGCAAGGTGGCGCGGGGGCTGGTGCGCTTTGCGTCGAGCAGCCAGTCGCGCGCCGCCTGCGGCAGGAAGTCGATCCACAGCGGCTCGCCACCGGTCCAGTAGGAACTGGCCTGCAGGATCGCCGGTCCGCTCAGCCCGCGATGGGTGAACAGCGCGGCTTCGGCAAAGCTGGCCTTGCCCGCCGTGGCGACGACCGGGGCGGAGACGCCGGACAGCTCGCGGAACAGCACCTCCTCGCCGCCCAGCGTCAGCGGGACGAGCGCAGGGCGCGGGTGGACCACCTTCAGGCCGAACTGGCGGGCCAGGTCATAGGCGAAGCCGCTCGCCCCCAGCTTGGGGATGGAGGGGCCGCCGGTGGCGATCACCAGCTGGCGCGCTTCGTAAATCGTGCGGCTGGTGGTCACGGCAAAGCGGCCATCGGCATGGGCCACATCGCGGATGGCATCACCGCAGACCAGCTCGCCGCCGCCCTTCGCTAGTTCGGCCAGCAGCATATCCACGATCTGGCGGGCGGAGCCATCGCAGAACAGTTGCCCCAGCGTCTTTTCGTGCCAGGCGATACCGTGGGCGTTGACCAGGCCGATGAAGTCCTGCGCAGTGTAGCGGCTGAGCGCCGACTTGGCGAAGTGCCGGTTGGCCGAAAGGTAGCGATCGGGCGCGGTGTGCAGGTTGGTGAAATTGCACCGCCCGCCGCCGGAGATGAGGATTTTCTTCCCCGGCGCATCGGCATGGTCTAGCACCAGCACCCGCGCGCCATGCTGCGCGGCAACGCCGGCGCAGAACAGGCCCGCTGCGCCTGCACCAAGCACGATGGCATCGAAGTCGCTCATTCTGCCCTGGTCCAGATCCAGCTCCCGGTAAGCGACACCACGCCCAGCGTCACCAGCCACCACGGCCAGCCGGCGGTGAGCGCGGTCAGCACCACGCCCGCGCCCATCGCGGTCAGGGCCGATACCTTCGCCCGGCGCGAGATCGCGCGGCGCTGCTGCCAGTCACGCAAGGGTGGCCCCCAGCGCGGGTGGGCCAGCAGGCGCGCCTCCCACGCGCGGTTGCCGCGGGCAAAGCAGAATACCGCCAGCAGCAGGAACGGCACCGTGGGCAGGATCGGCAGGGCCACGCCCAGCGCGGCCAGGCCCACGAACAGCAGGCCCGCCGCCGACCACAGCGGGCGCGCCATGTCAGGCGGCAGCAATGCGCGCGGCATGGTCCTGCACCAGCGCGATCATGTTGGGTACGCCCTGCGTGCGGTTGCTGGAGAGCTGGTTTTTCAGGTCGAACGGGGCGAGGGCGGCAGCCACATCCATCTGCGCCACTTCGGCAGCGGGCCTGTCCTGCACGGCGGCGATCACCAGTGCCACGATGCCCTTGGTAATGGCGGCATTGCTGTCGGCCAGGAAGTGCAGGTTCTGCGCCTCGCCGGTGGGATAGACCCACACCTGCGCCGAGCAGCCGCGCACCAGCGTAGCATCGGTTTTCAGCGGCTGGGGCATCGGCTCCAGCTCGCGCCCCAGTTCGATCAGCAGGCGATAACGGTCATCGCCGTCGAGGAACTCGTATTCGTCGAGGATGTCGGACAGGCTGCGCATGGGTGGGCCATGTAGCCCTTCCGGCCGACAAATCCAGCCCGGCTAGAGGTCTACCCCGTTGGCGATGGCTTCCAGCTTGCGGATGCGTTCCTTGAGGTCGGCGATCTCGATCCGCTGCATGCCCTCGCGGCTGCCGCCCTCGGTTTCGGGAGCGGCGCGGCGCAGGTCCAGTTCGCGTTCCTTCAGTGCCAGCCAGCCCTGCCAGCCGCGCAGTGCGGCCAGGGACAGGATGACAAGGCCCAGCAGGGTGGAACTTGCCAGCAGCATCTGTTCGGTGAGCATTGTCTAACCCTCCAGATCCAAAAGCGGTCAGCTATCGCGCAGGCGGTCGATTTCGGCCGCCAGGGCACGTGTGTCATTGTCATCGGTGGCGATGCGTTCCAGCACCTTCACCCGTTCGCGCAGCTCGGCCAGTTCGCGCTCCAGCTCGGCCTCGCGCAGGCTGGCGGCCTGGTCGCGGGGACCGGCAGGCTGGCCGCCGGCGGACTGGCTGCGCTGGCGCATCACGTCATAGGCCAGGCCCGCGATCACGATCAGCAGCAAGACGGTAAAGAAGTTCATTGCACTTGCTCCCGGTCGCGCGCGGGCATGGTAAGGGGCGTTCCGGCATCATTCCGCAGCGCCTCGATCTCGGCGGCCAGGGCGGTGCCCTGGCGGTCCTCGGTGGCGATGCGTTCCAGCACGCGCAGGCGCTGTTCCAGCTCTTCCAGCTTCGCGGTGACCTGCGGGGCCGGGGCGGAGGCGTTGAAGTGCATCATCTTCTCCGCGTGCTTCAGGTCCATCGCGTGCTTTGACACCTTGCCGATCACACCCATGACGATGGCCGTGACGACGATGATGAAAGGGAAAACCAGGAACAGGTCAGGGGTCATCTCGCGTGCTCCTCAGGCGCGGGTCTTGTCGCGGCCGCCGACCAGCTCCAGCGGCGTACCGTTATCGTCCCGGCTGCCCAGAGCGGCGATCTGTTCGGACAGGCCGAAGCCGCTGTCGGTCACGATCCGCTCCACGTTGGCCAGCCGCTCCTTGACCGAGGAGACCTCGGCCCGAAGCGCGGCGTTTTCCTGGGTCAGCAGCTTGATGCGCTCGGCATGTTCGCTGGCGCCGGTGGGCTTCAGGGACTGGCCCCACATGCCTTCCAGCGGATAGCCGTTCTGGATCTTCATCCGCGTCTTGGCGTGGCTGGCATAGATGCCAAGCGCCGAAGTGGTGATGATGATGCCGGCGATCCACGGCACCAGTTGCATGACGAAAACAGGGATCTCCATCACACGCGCTCCTTCTCGAAGGCCAGCGGTGCGCCGGCATCAGCGCGGCGCAGCGCCTCGATTTCGCCCGCCAGGTCAGGCCCGCGATCGGTGACGATGCGTTCCAGCACCTCGATGCGCGAGATCAGGGCGCGGTTTTCCGCGGCGGTGCCTTGTGCTGCCAGCTTGGCTTCCTTGTAAGCGATGAAGCGCTTGGTCACTTCCACCGCAGAGATAAGCAGGGCAATCGCCACGCCGGCCAGGGCAATGAAGGCAAAGGTCTCACCCACGCCCATCACACGCGCTCCTTCTCGAACGCCAGCGCCACGCCGGCATCCTCACGCAGGGCATCGATCTCGCGGGCCAGGTCCGCGCCGTGTCGGTTGTCGGTGATGATGCGTTCCAGCACCTTCACCCGGTCCTCCAGCGCGCGGATCTTGCCGTTCTGCACGGCGATGGCGGCACTGTCGCCAGCCGCAGTGCCATCGCGGCCCATTTCGGCCATCTTCTGCTGGTGCCGGGTCCAGATCGCCACGATCGGGATGAGCAGCGCGAAAATCGGAATGAGCGGACCAAGTTCCATGTTCGCATTCCCCCTTCAAAATATAAGGTGATGGCCGGCTCAGCGCAGGCGTTCGATCTCTTCGGCCAGGCGCGGGTTGCTCGAGACATAGTAGTGCTCGACCGAGGCCAGGCGGCGGTCCACGTCGCGGAAGCGGGCGCGCACCTCGCGCACTGTGCGGCGCGGGTTCTGCCGCACGCCCTGCCAGTACTGCTGCTCCCGCTTGTCCTGGTACAGGTGGGCCGGCTTCTTGTTCAGCAGCAGGCCCATCAGCAGGTAGATGGGCAGCGTCATGCCGCCGGTCAGCCCCAGCGAGAGGAAGAAGCCCAGCCGCACCCACAGGGCGTTGACCCCGGTATAGTCGGCAATCCCCGCGCACACGCCCATGAACTTGGCGTTTTCCTTGTCGCGGTACAGCGTGGTGTGGGTGGTCTTGTTCACCGGCGGGTTCCCTTCTTTTCCCTCAGCAGCATTTCGAGTTCCTGGAGCTGCACATTGTCTTCCTCGCGGTCGGCCAGCAGGCGCGCGGGCTTGAAGTCCTCGTGGTCGCTGGCCACCAGCCGCTCCACGGTGTCCATCCGCTCGTCCAGGCGCTTTGCGAGCTGGTAGAGCTCCTCCAGCAGCACCTCGTCATCGTTGGTGATGGTGGCGGCGGTCTTCCACTTGGTCATGTAGTGCAGGATTACCCACGGCAGGCCGACGAAGATCGCGACCACGGCAATGACAGGTTCCATGGCTCAGCGCTCCTTCTCGCCGCCCAGGCCCAGGGCGCGCTTCATTGCTTCCAGCTCCTCGTCCACCTTGTCGGCACCTTCCAGCGCGGCGAACTCGTCGGCCAGCGTGCGCGGGCCTTCCATGCCGATCGCGTCGGCGCGGCCCTCGGCATAGTCCACCCGGCGCTCCATCTGCTCGAAGCGGGTCAGCGCCTCGTCCACGCGCTCGTTGGTCATCAGGCTGCGCAGCTTGAAGCGGTTCTCGGCGCTTTCGAGGCGCGCGGCGATCTGGCTCTGCCGGCTGCGGGCTTCGCGCAGGCGGCTCTGCAGCTTGTGGATGTCGGCCTCGTAGGCGCGCAGGGCATCGTCCAGCACCTTCACCTCGGCGCGCAACTGCTCCACCATGTCACCGGCTTTCCGCTTTTCCACCAGCGCGGCGCGGGCCAGGTCCTCGCGGCCCTTGGACAGGGCCAGTTGCGCCTTGTCGGCCCAGTCGTGCTGCAGCTTGTCCAGCTTCACCGCGTGGCGGTGCATTTCCTTCTGGTCGGCAATGGTGCGCGCGGCACTGGCGCGCACTTCCACCAGCGTTTCCTCCATTTCGAGGATGATCATGCGGATCATCTTCGACGGATCGTCCGACTGGTCGAGCAGTTCGTTGAAATTGGCGGCGATGATATCACGGGTCCGGGAAAAAATGCCCATCAAGGCAGCTCCTGCAGAAGTCGGATTGGCAGCATAAAGCGAATTGCGCGTTGGCGTGGGCGAGGTTCGCAGACGAGCGATCTCGCGGTCAAGCCGCGATCCGCGCTCTGCCTCCTCCGGCGTCACGACCGGGGTCAGGAAATTGGCGGCCTTGTCGTTCACGCCAGGGTCACCGTGCCGACAACGGCAGGCACTTCGGCCGCCTGCACCGGCTGCTGGGCCAGGGCGTAGAAATTGAACGAGACCATCGCCGCGATGCTCACCACTGCGCTGAGGCCCAGCCTGCTGGCGAAGAAGCGCTGATCGTACATGGTAACCTCCTGATCGATAGATGCAGGATTAATCGCAAGCAGCGTGCCAGTTTGCCGTTACGGATGGTGAGGCCGATTTTCCCGTTCCAGAGTTGGGAAATATTGCCAAGCCTTGGTCAAATCCACTATATTGCGGTGCATGGAGCGGGAAACCCAGTTCATCGGCCAGTCGGGCGCTTTCCTGGACGCGGTCGAGCGCGCCAGCCGCGCCGCGCCGCTGGCCCGCCCCGTGCTGGTGATCGGTGAGCGTGGCACCGGCAAGGAACTGATCGCCGAACGCCTGCACCGCCTGTCCGATCGGTGGGAACATCCGCTGGTCACGCTCAACTGCGCGGCCCTGCCGGAGACGCTGATCGAGGCCGAACTGTTCGGGCACGAGGCGGGCGCTTTCACCGGCGCCACGCGGGCGCGGGCCGGGCGGTTCGAGGAAGCCGATCGCGGCACCCTGTTCCTGGACGAGCTGGCCACCCTGTCGATGGGCGCGCAGGAGCGGCTGCTGCGCGCGGTCGAATATGGCGAGGTCACGCGCATCGGGGCCAGCCGGCCGGTACGGGTGGACGTGCGCATCGTGGCCGCCACCAACGAGGACCTGCCCGCCATGGCGGCGCAGGGGCGCTTTCGGCCCGACCTGCTCGACCGGCTGAGTTTCGAGGTGATCACCCTGCCGCCGCTGCGCGTGCGCGAGGGGGACATTGCCGTGCTGGCCGACTATTTCGGGCGGCGCATGGCTTCGGAACTCCGGTGGGAGGAATGGCCCGGCTTTGCCGACCACGTCGCCCGCGCGCTGGAGCAATACGCCTGGCCGGGCAACGTGCGCGAACTGCGCAACGTGGTGGAGCGCGCGGTCTATCGCTGGGACGACTGGGCCGAGCCGATCGCCCAGATCGCCTTCGATCCTTTCGACAGCCCGTGGAAGCCGATGCCGCTGCCGCGCGCCGGGCATACAGCGGTGCATGCTGCTGCGCCCGCCAGTGCCCCGGCCGCCGCGCCGCCGCCGGATCTCAGCCAGGTGGCTGACCTGCGCGCCGCGGTGGATGCGCACGAAAAGGCCATCGTGGAGCAGGCCCTGGGCCGCCATCGGTGGAACCAGCGGCAGACCGCCCGGGCGCTGGGCCTCACGTATGACCAGTTGCGCCACTGCCTGAAAAAGCACGCCATCGCCCAGCAGGAGTGATCGTGCGGCGGCGGCCAATGGTTACCATGGATAAAATGGGCGGTTAACGCCTCTCTAACCGCAACTGCACTAAGTAGTTTCCCGGATTCAGGGGAGATTACCATGTTCGCACTTGCCAGGGGTATCGTTCGTCATAAAGTCGGCGCAGTCGCCGTCATCTGTATTGCCGTGTTCTTCTTTTCCACCGACCAGAAGCAGGATGCCGAGCGGGCAGCCAGCAACCCGTGGGCGGCGCAGGCCGTGGCCCAGCGCTCGGCCACCGCGGAGGAGCCGGGCTTCGTCGACAGCGCGGTCGATGCCGGCATGGCCTATCTGGACGAAGCCGGGATCAACCCGGTGAGCCACGGCCAGGAAACCGTGCAGCGGCTGGACAACACGGCCACCGCCGTGGGTGACGCCAACCGCAACAACTGAGCAATCGCCTGCCCGGCAGTGGGGACTGCTCGGGGTGGTTTGGTTGAGGGCTGAAGGCGGGCCGGCAGCAAATGCCGCGCCCGCCTTCGCTGTTCCGGAAGGCGTGCGAGGCTGGTGTCACACGGCGCTTGCAAAATTCCCCGCAGCCGCCTATCTGGCCCGCATCCCGACATTGTCTTGACGATTTCCGGATGCTGGCGCCGCAAGGGGCCGGCACCAAGCGGCCGTTGTCATGACCTTGTCCCCTACCGGAGTGCAGTGCAGTTTCCATGGCCCTTGACCAGCGCCTTGCCCAGTTGATCGATGCCGAAGCCAGCGCGCTGGGCTTCGAGCTGGTGCGCGTGCAGATGTTCGGCCAGGGGGAAGAGCGCACGTTGCAGATCATGGCCGAGGATCCAGCCACCGGGCAGATGGTGGTGGAACAGTGCGCCCAGCTTTCCCGCGCCGTGTCCGCCGCGATCGACGCGGTGGAGGAGGCCGAGGGCGAGCTGATCGAGGGTGCCTACATGCTCGAAGTGTCCAGCCCCGGCATCGACCGGCCGCTGACCCGGGCGAAGGACTATGCCAACTGGGCCGGGCACGAGGCCAAGCTGGCGCTCGTCGAGCCGGTCGATGGCGCGAAGCACATGACCGGCGAACTGGGCGGGATCGACGGTGACACGGTCACCATCGAAGACCGCAAGCTGGGCGCCCGCCAGGTACATCTGAACAACATTCACCGGGCGCAGCTCATCCTCACCGAAAAGCTGATCGCCGCAACCCAACCGCTCGATACGTCCGGCGTGGACGAGATCGTCGAAACCACCGAAGAAGAGAAGGCTGACGACTGATGGCCAGTCCCATTTCCGCCAACAAGGCAGAGCTGCTTGCAATCGCCACCTCGGTCGCCACCGAGAAGATGATCGACAAGGCGATCGTGATCGAGGCGATGGAAGAGGCGATCCAGAAGGCCGCCCGCGCCCGCTACGGTGCCGAGAACGACATCCGCGCCAAGCTGGACCCGCTGACCGGCGACCTGCGCCTGTGGCGCGTGGTCGAGGTGGTGGAAGAGGTCGAGGACTACTTCAAGCAGGTGGACCTGAAGCAGGCCGAGAAGCTGCAGGCCGGTTCCAAGGTGGGTGACTACATCGTCGACCCGCTGCCCCCGGTCGACCTGGGCCGCATCGACGCGCAGAGCGCCAAGCAGGTGATCTTCCAGAAGGTCCGCGATGCCGAGCGCGAGCGCCAGTACGAGGAATTCAAGGACCGCGCCGGCGAGGTGATCACTGGCGTGATCAAGTCGGTCGAATTCGGCCACGTGATCGTCAACCTGGGCCGCGCCGAGGGCGTGATCCGCCGCGAACAGCAGATTCCGCGTGAAGCTGCCCGCGTGGGCGAGCGTGTGCGCGCGCTTATCATGAAGGTGGAACGCAACAACCGCGGTCCGCAGATCTTCCTGTCCCGCGCGCATCCGGACTTCATGAAGAAGCTGTTCGCGCAGGAAGTGCCCGAGATCTACGACAACATCATCGAGATCAAGGCCGCCGCCCGCGATCCGGGCAGTCGCGCCAAGATCGGTGTGATCAGCCGCGACAGCTCCATCGACCCGGTCGGCGCCTGCGTGGGCATGAAGGGCAGCCGCGTGCAGGCCGTGGTGCAGGAACTGCAGGGCGAGAAGATCGACATCATCCCCTGGAGCGAGGACACCGCCACCTTCGTGGTCAACGCCCTCCAGCCCGCCACGGTCAGCCGCGTGGTGCTGGACGAGGACGAGGGCCGCATCGAGGTGGTCGTTCCTGACGACCAGCTCTCGCTCGCGATCGGCCGCCGCGGCCAGAACGTGCGCCTGGCGAGCCAGCTCACCGGTCACCAGATCGATATCCTGACCGAGGAAGAAGCCAGCGAGAAGCGCACCCGCGAATTCGCCGAACGTTCCAAGATGTTCGAGGAAGAGCTGGACGTGGACGAGACCCTGTCGCAGTTGCTGGTGGCCGAAGGCTTCGCCGAGCTGGAGGAAGTGGCGTACGTCGACATGGCCGAGCTCGCCTCCATCGAAGGCTTCGACGAGGAACTGGCCGAGGAGCTGCAGACCCGCGCGCAGGAAGCGCTGGAGCGCAAGGAAGAGGCTTTCCGCGAACAGCGCCGCGCGCTGGGCGTGGAAGATGCCCTGGCCGAGCTGCCGCACCTGACCGAGGACATGCTGGTCACGCTGGGCAAGGCGGGCATCCGCACGCTGGATGACCTGGCTGACCTCGCCACCGACGAGCTGATCGCCAAGAAGCGCGAGGCGCCGCGTCGCCGCAACGCCGACGGCCCGCAGTTGAAGCGCAATGCGCGGCCGGAAGACAAGGGCGGGGTGCTGGGCACCTATGGCCTGTCCGAAGAACAGGGCAACGAGATCATCATGGCCGCCCGCGCCCACTGGTTCGAGGACGAGCCGGCAACAGAGGAGGCCGCTGATGCGGATTCCTCACAATGAGCCGCTAGGTTCCGCCAGCTCCGGCAAGCGCGGCGGGGGCAGTGATGCCCCCGAGCGGCGCTGCGTGCTGACCGGCCGCCACGGCGGCCGGGATGACCTGCTGCGCCTGGCCATTGCGCCCGATGGCGCGGTGCTGCCTGATGTCAACGCGCGTGCCCCCGGGCGCGGCGCGTGGCTCTCGGTGGGCCGGGCCGACCTTGAAAATGCGCTCGGCAATGGCAAGCTTAAGGCTGCGCTGGCGCGGGCCTTCAAAGACGGAAAGCTGGCCATCCCAGAAGACCTGGCAGACCGGATAGAGGCCGCGCTGGTCAGGGCGCTGGTTGACCGCCTGGGCCTGGAAATGCGCGCCGGCAAGCTGCTGCTGGGTTCCGACCGGATCGCCAACGATGCCCGCATGGGCAAGGTTGCCGCGCTCTACCATGCCGCCGATGCAAGCGCCGATGGCGCGCGCAAGCTGGACCAGGCCTGGCGCGTGGGGCTGGACGAAGAAGGCTCTGGCCTTGTTGGAGATCGCCTGCCACTGGACCGGGATGCCCTGTCTGTGGCATTGGGCCGCGACAATGTGGTCCACCTGGCGCTGGCCGATGCGGCTTCGGCCGCGCGGGTGCAGGCTCCCCTCGGCCGGTTACGGGCCTACCTGGGGGCGGGATTCGCGGCCGGGAATGATGGCGCTGACCAGGCGGGCGATGCTCCGCTGGGCCAGGCGCAATTGGATTGATGGAATACCCCGCACGCGGTTGCGTGCCGGCGAGTTGAAGGACTGTTGAAGGCGTATGAGCGATAACGATGAAACCCCGCAGCGCGAACGCAAGCCCCTTGGGCTGAAGCGATCGGTTGACGCGGGCCAGGTCCAGCAGACCTTCAGCCACGGCCGCACCAACAAGGTGGTGGTCGAGGTAAAGCAGCGCCGTGTCCTCAGGAAGCCCGGCGAGGCCGCTCCCGCCGCAGCCCCGGTGGCCGCTCCGCCGCCGCCGCCTCCTCCGCCCCCGCCGCCCCCGCCGCCGGTGCAGCGCAAGGCTGCGCCTTCGGGCGAGACCCCGCAGGAGCGCGTTGCCCGCCTGCAGCGCGAGGCCGAGGAAGACCGGCTGCGCATGGCCGAGGAAGCCCGCCGCCGCGAGGAGGAGGAGAAGGCTCGCGCGCTTGACGAGGAGAAGCGCCGCGCCGAGGACAACCGCCGCGCCGAGGAAGAGGCCGAGCAGCGCCGCGCTGCCGAGGCCGAGGCCGCAAAGAATGCGCCTGCCCCGGCGCCCGCCCCTGAAGCGCCCGCTGCCGAAGAGGCCGCGCCCGCTGCCACGTCCGGCGAGACCGCCCCGCCGCCGCGCCGCTTCACCCCGGTGGAACGGCCCGAGCCGCGCCGGCCCGAGAAGGAAGCCGTCACCAGCAAGAAGCCCGAGCGCAAGGCGCCCGGCGGCCCCGGTGCCGGTGGTGGCAAGGCCGGCGAGCGCGACCAGCGCCGCGGCAAGCTGACCGTCAACCGTGCGCTGAACGATGACGAGGGCGCCCGCGCCCGCTCGCTGGCCGCCCTGAAGCGCGCCCGCGAGAAGGAGCGCCGCGCGCACTATTCGGGCCAGAGCCAGCAGCGCGAGAAGCAGGTGCGCGACGTGGTGGTGCCCGAGGCGATCACCGTGGGCGAACTGGCCAACCGCATGGCCGAGAAGGGCGCCGACCTGGTGAAGGCGCTGTTCAACATGGGCATGATGGTCACCGTCAACCAGACGATCGACCAGGACACGGCGGAGTTGCTGGTCGAGGAATTCGGCCACAACATCCAGCGGGTCAGCGACAGCGATGTCGACATCGACCATGCCGAGGATACCGATCCGGCCGAAACGCTGGTGACGCGTCCGCCGGTGGTGACGATCATGGGCCACGTCGACCACGGCAAGACCAGCCTGCTCGATGCCCTGCGCGGTGCCAACGTGGTGAAGGGCGAGGCCGGCGGCATCACCCAGCACATCGGTGCCTACCAGATCACCACCAAGAGCAAGGACAAGATCACCTTCCTCGATACCCCGGGCCACGCCGCGTTCACGCAGATGCGCCAGCGCGGCGCCAACGTGACCGATATCGTGATCCTGGTGGTGGCGGCGGATGACGGCATCATGCCGCAGACGATCGAGGCCATCAATCATACCAAGGCTGCCGGCGTGCCGATGATCGTGGCGATCAACAAGTGCGACAAGCCCGAGGCCAACCCGCAGAAGGTGCGCGAGCGCCTGCTGGAGCACGAAGTGGTGGTGGAAGCCATGTCGGGCGACGTGCAGGACGTGGAACTCTCGGCCAAGACCGGCAAGGGCCTGGACGACCTGATCGAGAAGATCCTGCTCCAGGCCGAACTGCTGGAACTGAAGGCGCGGCCCGACCGCGCCGCCGAAGCGACCGTGATCGAGGCCAAGCTGGACAAGGGCCGCGGCCCGGTGGCCACCGTGCTGGTCAACCGCGGCACGCTGAAGGTGGGCGATACCTTCGTGGTCGGCACCGAAAGCGGCCGCGTGCGCGCCCTGATCGACGATCACGGCAAGCAGGTGAAGACCGCGCCGCCATCCACCCCGGTGGAAGTGCTGGGCCTGGGCGGCGTGCCCGGGGCCGGTGACGTGCTGACCGTGGTGGAAAACGAACAGCGCGCCCGCGAAGTGGCGGCGTTCCGCCAGGACAAGGCCAACGAGAAGCGCACCACGCTGGCTCCCACCAGCTTCGATACGATGTTCTCCAATCTGAAGAGCAATGTGATCGAATACCCGGTGGTGGTGAAGGCCGACGTGCAGGGTTCGGTGGAAGCCATCGTGACGGCGCTCCACAACCTCTCGAACGACGAGATCAAGGTCCGTGTGCTGAACGCGGGCGTTGGTGCCATCACCGAGAGCGACGTGACCCTCGCAGCCGCCAGCAAGGCGCCGATCATCGGCTTCAACGTGCGCCCGAACCCGAACGCGCGCCAGCAGATCGAACGGCACAAGACCCGCATGATGTACTACGATGTCATCTATCACCTGACCGCCGACGTGGCGAAGGAGATGGCCGGCATCTGGGGCCCCGAGCGGATCGAGCACGTGGTCGGCCGCGCCCGTGTCCAGCAGGTGTTCCCTGCCGGCAAGCGCGACAAGGCCGCCGGCCTGCTGGTGCTGGAAGGCGTCATCAAGAAGGGCCTCAGCGCCCGCCTTACCCGCGACGACGTTATCGTCTCGGCCACCACCATCGCCAGTCTGCGGCGCTTCAAGGACGACGTGGACGAAGTGCGCGCCGGCATGGAATGCGGCACGGTGCTGGCCGATACCAACGACATCAAGGCGGGCGATCAGCTCGAAATCTTCGAGGTCGAGGAACGCGAACGGACGTTGTAACCTGCTTCCCCCCCTCCCGCTTGCGGAAGGGGCCGGGGGCGGGCGCGGCCAGCGGAAAGGGTGGACTTTGGCATGACCCGCTACGTCGCCTTCTTTGCCAGCATGAACGTGGGGGGGAACCGCCTGACCATGGCGGACCTGCGCGAAGCGCTGGAGCGGGAAGACATCGCAGATGTCGAAACTGTGGTCGCCAGCGGCAATGTGCTGTTTTCGTATGACGAACGGCCGACCGATGGCCTGTCCGAGATGCTCGAATGGATCGTGCAGGACAGGTTCGGCTTCAAGACCTTCGCCGCCGTGCGCGATGCGGCCGAGGTGCGCAGCGCGATTCTGGACAACCCGTTCCGCGCCGATGGCCAGCCCAACCTGGTTCACACCGTGTTCCTGGATCGCGAACCCGACCCCGACCAGTTCAGGGTGATGCTGGCGGCCTATGAGGGCAGGGGGCCTGAACGGCTCGCCCTGGGGCCGCGCTGCATGTATATCGATTTCGTGGACGGCGTCGGCACCAGCAAGCTGACCGGCGCCTTCACCGACCGCTACATGCAGGCGCGCGGCACCGCCCGCAACCTCAACAGCCTGCAACGCATATTGGACAAGATGGAAGCCTGATGCCCAAGCACACCGCCACCGGAGAAGACCAGTCGGTCCGCCTGCTTAAGGTGGGCGAGCGCGTGCGCCACATCCTGTCCGAGCTGCTGGCCCGCGGCGAGGTGCATGACGACACGCTGAGCGCGGTGACCGTCAGCGTAACCGAGGTTCGCATGTCGCCCGACCTGCGCAATGCCAAGGTCTACGTGAAGCCGCTGCTTGGCAGCGATGAGGCGAAGGTGGTGAAGGCGCTGCAGGTCCACACCGCCTTCTTCCAGCGCGAGGTGGCCCAGCGGCTGGGCCTGAAGTTCGCCCCCAAGCTGCAATTCCGCGCCGATGAGAGCTTTGACGAGGCGATGCGGATCGACCAGCTCCTCCACGATCCGCGCGTGCTGCGCGATATCGGAGAAGACGAGGAGTGAGCATGGCAAATGCCGACCTGCTGGCCGCGCCGATGGTGGATGCGGACTGGCCGGGCGGTCGCGTGGACGTGGTGCCGCTTGCAGAAGGCCACCGCGAAGCCTTGCGCGCCTGCTGCCTGCCGGACGATCCGGTGTGGCAAGTCTATCCCTACAACATGAGCGGGGAGCGGTTCGATCCGCTGTTCGACCTGGCGCTGGCCGCGCCGGACAGGAAGGTTTTCGCCATCCTGGTAGACGGCACGGTGCGCGGGATGACGGCCTATGCCTCGGTGCGGGCCGACCGGCAGGGGCTGGAGGTGGGCGGCACCTTCCTGGCCCCCGCCGCGCGCGGCACGGGCCTCAACGCGCGGGTCAAGCAACTGGTGCTGGATCGCGCCTTCGCTGCCGGCTTCCGCCGCGTGGAGTTCCGCGTCGACAAGCGCAACCTGCGATCGCAGGCCGCGGTGCGCAAGCTGGGCGCGGTGGAGGAGGGCGTGTTGCGGGCCGAACGGATAACCTGGAACGGGCACCTACGCGATACCGTGGTGTTCAGCCTGCTGGCGCACGAGTGGGCGAGCGCCTGATGGCCAAGCTCTATTTCTACTATGCCAGCATGAACGCCGGCAAATCGACCACGCTGCTGCAGGCCGCGTTCAACTATCGCGAGCGCGGCATGGCCACCATGCTGTGGACCGCCGCGCTGGATGATCGCTCTCCCGGCCGCCCCATCGCCAGCCGCATCGGGCTGGAGGCGGACGCGCACCTGTTCGCAGCCGAGACCGACATGTGGGGCGCGATCATGGCCGCGCACGCGGTGGAGCCGCTGGCCTGCGTGCTGGTGGACGAGGCACAGTTCCTTTCCCCCGACCAGGTGTGGCAACTGGCCCGCGTGGCGGATGAAGGCGGCATTCCGGTGCTGTGCTATGGCCTGCGCACCGACTTCCAGGGGGCGCTGTTCCCGGGCTCCGCCGTGCTCCTGGGCATTGCCGATGCGCTGGTGGAGTTGAAGGCGGTGTGCCACTGCGGGCGCAAGGCCACCATGAACCTGCGGGTGGACGAACACGGCGCGGCGGTGAAGGCCGGGGCGCAGACCGAAATCGGCGGCAACGACCGCTACGTGGCGCTGTGCCGCCGGCATTTCAGCCATGCGCTGGCGGGAAAGCTGGCGGGTTGACCGCGCTGCCCCTATTTACCCGCCCATGACCGATACCCTGATTCAGGCGCTGATCCTGATCCCCTGCCTGATCATCGCCATCGTCACGCACGAGGTGGCACATGGGCGCGTGGCGCTGGCGCTGGGTGATACCACTGCACGTGACCTTAAGCGGCTCAGCCTCAACCCGCTGCGCCATGTCGATCCGGTGGGTACGCTGCTGGTGCCGGGCGCGTTGGCGCTGGCTGGCGGGCCGGTGTTCGGCTGGGCCAAGCCCGTGCCGGTGCGGATGGACCGGCTGAACAACCCGCGCTTCGGCATGATGGCGGTGGGTGCGGCGGGGCCGGCGGTAAACATCGTGCTGGCGCTGATCGGCGCGCTGGCGCTGGGGCTGGTCGTGCGCATGGCCGCCGGATCGGCCGAGATCGCCTCGCCGCTGCTGGTGCAGGCGGTGATTACCTTTATCGGCATCAACGTGTTCCTGGCCATGTTCAACCTGCTGCCGATCCCGCCGTTCGATGGCAGCCACATCGTGCAGGGCCTGCTGCCCGAAAGGTTGGGCGCGGCCTATGGCAGCCTGCAGCGCTATGGCATGGTGGTTTTCGCCCTGCTGGTGGCGCTGACCTGGCTGGCGCCCGAGCTGGGCATCATCGAATGGCTGGTGGGCGGCCCGTTCAACTGGGTGATGGATCACCTGATCGCCTTTGCCACCACCATCGCCGGCGAATGACCCGCCATCCCCCCGCCACCAGTGGCCCGCACGGCTGGCTGATCCTCGACAAGCCGCGCGGGCTGGGCTCCACACAGGCGGTTGCCGCCGTGAAGCGCAACCTGCGCGAGGCGGGCTTCAACATGAAGCTGAAGGGCGGGCTCAAGGTTGGCCATGGCGGCACGCTGGACCCGCTGGCCGAGGGGGTGCTGCCGGTCGCCCTGGGCGAGGCAACCAAGCTGTGCGGGCGAATGCTCGACAGCGACAAGGTCTATGCCTTCACCATCCGCTTCGGCGAGCAGACCGATACGCTGGACACCGAAGGGCCGGTGATCGCCACCAGCGATGCGCGGCCCACGCTGGCGCAGGTGCAGGCGGTGCTGCCGCGCTTCACCGGCGCAATCGAGCAGGCCCCGCCGATGTTTTCCGCGATCAAGGTGGATGGCCGCCGCGCCTATGACCTGGCGCGGGGCGGGCAGCTTGTGGAGATGAAGCTGCGCAGCGTGACGATCCACGATCTCCGGATCCTCCCCTCTTGGGGGAGGTGGCAGGGCGAAGCCCTGACGGAGGGGGCGGGTCGGGGCGGGACGACCCCCTCCGACCCCCTGCGGGGGCCACCTCCCCCAGCGGGGGAGCTTCTGGAAAACGTTACCCTGGAAGCCCACGTCTCCAAGGGCACCTACATCCGCAGTCTGGCACGGGACATCGCGCTGGCGCTTGGCACGGTTGGCCACGTCACCTATCTGCGGCGCACCAAGGCGGGTCCGTTCACCGCGGATCAGGCGATTTCGCTGGACTTGTTGAACGAAATCGGTAAGGGCGCGCCACTTGAAGACCACCTCCTGCCGCTGGAGGCGGGGCTGGACGGCATCCCGGCCCTGACCCTCGATCCGGAAAGCGCGCAGGCGGTCCGCCAGGGCCGGGTCATTTCCGGATTGCCCCATCCCGACGGGCTCCACCTTGCGATACTGGGCAAAGACCCTGTCGCGCTGGTGGAAATCGAAGGGGGCACGGCCACGGTCGTGCGCGGGTTCAATGTTTGATGATGCTGCGAAAGGTATGAAGCAATGTCGGTTACCGCCGCCAAGAAGACCCAGATCATTGAAGACAACGCGCAGCGCCCGGGCGATACCGGTTCGCCGGAAGTGCAGGTCGCCATCCTGACCGAGCGCATCCGCAACCTGACCGAGCACTTCAAGACCAACCACAAGGACAACCACTCGCGTCGTGGCCTGCTGATGATGGTCAACAAGCGCCGCAGCCTGCTGGCCTATCTCAAGAGCAAGGATGTGGCGCGGTACAACGCGCTGATCCAGAAGCTGGGTCTTCGCAAGTAAGAGTTTCGAGGGGGCGGCTCGGGAACGAGCCGCCCTTTCGCTATTGGGAGTGCCGCACGAAAAGTGGACCCTGTTTTCGGGTTCGCGGCACGACCGCAAGCTGGCTCCTTTGCAATCCGGCAAAGGCGGCCATCCAAGGGGCCAGAAGCGCCCCGCACCGGACCGGGACGGCATCCCCGGCACATGAGGCCCCGCCCGGCAATGTGGCCGCGCGGGTTCACGAAGGAAGACTATGTTCGACACCAAGACTGTATCGCTGGAGTGGGGCGGCAAGACCCTCACTCTGGAAACCGGCCGCATTGCCCGTCAGGCTGACGGCGCGGTCCTCGCCACTTACGGCGAAACCGTTGTTCTTTGCGCGGTGACCGCCGCCAAGAGTGTGAAGGAAGGGCAGGATTTCTTCCCCCTTACCGTCCACTACCAGGAAAAGTTCTCCGCCGCCGGCCGTATCCCGGGTGGCTTCTTCAAGCGCGAACGCGGCGCCACGGAAAAGGAAACGCTGGTTTCCCGCCTGATCGACCGCCCCATCCGCCCGCTGTTCCCCGAAGGTTTCTACAACGAGATCAACGTGATCTGCCAGGTCCTGTCGTATGACGGCGAGACCGAGGCCGACGTTGTGGCGATGGTTGCGGCGTCTGCCGCGCTGACCATTTCCGGCGTGCCCTTCATGGGCCCGATCGGCGCCTGCCGCGTGGGCTTCATCGATGGCGAATACGTCCTCAACCCCAAGCAGGACAAGGCGCTGGAAGACGGCCGCCTGGACCTGGTCGTGGCTGCTACCCAGCAGGCCGTGATGATGGTTGAATCGGAAGCCAAGGAGCTGACCGAAGAGGAAATGCTCGGCGCGGTGATGTTCGCGCACGAGGAAAGCCGCAAGGTCATCGGCGCGATCATCGATCTGGCCGAGCAGGCCGCCAAGGATCCGTGGGAAGTCGACCTGAGCGACAACACCGCCGACATCAAGAAGAAGCTCAAGGACCTGATCGGCAAGGACGTTGCCGCAGCCTACAAGCTGACCGACAAGTCGGCGCGTTCCAACGCGCTGAACGAAGCCCGGGCCAAGGCCAAGGCGGCGTTTGCCGATGAAACCCCGCAGACCCAGATGGTCGCCATGAAGACCATGAAGAAGGTGGAAGCCGATATCGTGCGCACCGCCATCCTCAAGGACGGCCAGCGCATCGACGGGCGCAAGCTCGACCAGGTCCGCCCGATTGAATCGATGGTCGGCTTCCTGCCGCGCACCCACGGTTCGGCGCTGTTCACCCGCGGCGAGACGCAGGCGATCTGCACCACCACGCTGGGCACCAAGGAAAGCGAGCAGATGATCGACGGGCTGGAAGGCCTATCGTACCAGTCGTTCATGCTGCACTACAACTTCCCGCCCTACTCGGTGGGCGAGGTCGGCCGCTTCGGCGCTCCCGGCCGTCGCGAGGTTGGCCACGGCAAGCTGGCCTGGCGCGCGCTGCACCCGGTGCTGCCCGCCAAGGAAGACTTCCCCTATACCATCCGCATCCTGTCGGACATCACCGAGAGCAACGGCTCGTCCTCGATGGCCACCGTGTGCGGCGGCTGTCTGTCGATGATGGACGCCGGCGTGCCGATCGCGCGCCCGGTGTCGGGCATCGCCATGGGCCTGATCCTGGAAGGTGACGAGTTCGCCGTGCTGTCCGACATCCTGGGTGACGAAGATCACCTGGGCGACATGGACTTCAAGGTGGCCGGCACCGAAGCGGGCATCACCACGATGCAGATGGACATCAAGGTGGCCGGTATCACGCAGGAAATCATGGCCAAGGCGCTGGAACAGGCCAAGGCCGGCCGCACCCACATCCTGGGTGAAATGCAGAAGGCGCTGGGCTCTGCCCGCACCGAACTGTCGGCCCATGCCCCGCGCATCGTGACCATGCAGATCGACAAGTCGAAGATCCGCGACGTGATCGGCACCGGCGGCAAGGTGATCCGCGAGATCGTGGCCGAAACCGGTGCCAAGGTGGACATCGACGACGAGGGCGTGATCAAGATCTCGTCGTCCGACCTGGCGCAGATCGAGGCCGCCAAGGCGTGGATCTCGGGCATCGTCGAAGAAGCCGAAGTGGGCAAGATCTACACCGGCAAGGTCGTCAACATCGTCGACTTCGGCGCTTTCGTGAACTTCATGGGTGGCAAGGACGGCCTCGTCCACGTGTCCGAAATGAAGAACGAGCGCGTGGAAAAGCCCACCGATGTCGTGTCCGAAGGTATGGAAGTAAAGGTCAAGGTCCTCGAGATCGACCCGCGCGGCAAGGTCCGCCTGTCGATGCGCGTGGTTGACCAGGAAACCGGCGAGGAACTGGAAGACACCCGTCCCGCCCGCGAACCGCGCGAACCGCGCGGCGACCGTGGTGATCGCGGTGATCGCGGCGGTGACCGTCGTGGCCCGCGTGGCGGCGGTGACCGTGGTGGCCGTGGCGGCGACCGCGATCGTGGTCCGCGCGGCGGCGGTGATCGTGACCGGGGCGACCGCCCCCGTCGTGACAACGATGGCGACCGTCCCAGCAGCGGCGGTGGTTCCGACCACCTGCCGGCCTTCCTGAAGGACGACTAAATACCAGCTTGAAAGGCCCCGGCTCCCGGTAAGGGATCAGGGGCCTTTCCCCACGGGTGGGAGAGAGGGCCGCAGGGCGCAAGCCACTGCGGCCCCATTCTTTTTTGCCTTTGTGGTCAGATGATAATCGGCCCCTTGCCTTCCGCTGCGAATGTAACGAAACGTATCAAGGCAATGGACGGCGGATTCGTATACCTGCTTCAGCGCGTATTCCGCCGTCTGCCACTGGCAGGTGGGCGGCCCCTGCTGGCCGTGCCGGCGGGCCTGGCGATAACCGCGGTTGCCTTCGCCTTGCGCATGGCGCTCGACAGCGAGCTGCCTTCCGGTTTCCCCTACGTCACCTTTTTTCCCGCCGTGGTCATCAGCGCGGTGCTGTTCGGCTTGTGGGGCGGGATCAGCAGCGCGGTGCTGGGGTTCCTGCTGGCGCGCTGGTACTTCGTGGCGCCGGTCGGATCGCTCAGCATGGCGGGCGGTGCGGGCTGGGCGATGGGCCTGTATGTCTTCGTGGTGGTGGTGGACATCATCGCCATCCATTCCGCCCAGGTGGCCATGGGCAGCCTCGACCGCGAGCGACAGCGCAACCGCGACCTGGCGGAAAGCCGCCAGTTGCTTTTCCATGAGTTGCAGCACCGGGTGGGCAACAACCTGCAGATGGTCGGCTCGCTGCTCTCGCTCCAGGGCCGCCGGGTGGCGGACGGGCCCGCGCGCGAGGCCGTGGCCGAGGCTGCCCGCCGGGTGCAACTGGTGGGCAAGATCCAGCGCACGCTCTACGAGCCCGAAGGCTCGCAGCGCAGCCTTTCGGTCATGCTGGAGGAACTGGTGCGCGATATCGTCGCCAGCGGGTCCGATGGCACGGTGAGCGTGCGGATGGACGTACAGCACGATGCGGTGATCGGTGCGGAACAGTCGATCCCCGTGGCGCTGATCGTGGGCGAGGCGGTGAGCAACGCGCTGGAGCACGGCTTCACGCCGGGTGAGGGCGGCACCATTACCGTTGCCGTTGCGGGCCACCGGCTGGACGGGGCCGGGGGCTTGCGCATCACGGTAAGCGATGATGGCCGGGGCCTGACCGAAGGTTTCACGCTGGAAGGCAGCACCAGCCTGGGCCTGCGCATCGCCCGATCGCTGGCGGGCAGCCTGGGCGGAAGCTTTGTCGTGGTACGCGCGGACGGTGCGGGTGGCGGCACCCTGGCCACGCTCGATTTTCCCCTGACCGCCACGGCCTGATCCTCCTCGTCGTGGTTTGAGGCTTGGCGGTCGCGCCCCCGCCGTGACAAAGCCGTGCCACAGACAAGAACCACAAACGGGAGAGCGCACTGTGGAAGAGACGATCGATTTCGACAAGGTCGGGGCCATGGCCGGCAAGGTCATGCATGACGTGGCCGGCGCCGTCAGCCTGATGATGGCCTACCTGGGGGACCAGGCCGGCGTGTTCGCGGCGATGGACGGCGAGGGGCCCATAACGCTGGACCAGCTTGCCGCCAAGACCGGCATGGAGCCCAAGTACCTGCGCGAATGGCTGGGTTCGGTCTCCGCCGCCGGTTACGTCGATTTCGATCCCGTGGCGGAAACCTTCTACCTGCCGCCGGAGAAGGCGCTGGTCTTCACCCGCGAGGGCCAGCCCGCCTGCATGCAGGGCTTCATCCAGGCCGTGATTGCGCAGTACGAAATGCACGAGAAGGCGGTCGACGTGTTCAGGAGCGGCAAGGGCCGCCCGTGGAGCGACCATTCGCAGTGCCTGTTCTGCGGCACGGACAGGTTCTTCCGTCCCGGCTATGCCGCCAACCTGGTCAGCAACTGGCTGCCCGCGCTGGACGGCGTGGTGGAGCGGCTGGAGGCAGGCGCCAAGGTGGCCGATATCGGCTGCGGCTATGGCAGCTCCACCGTGCTGATGGCCAAGGCCTTTCCCAGGTCGACCTTTGTGGGCATCGACTTCCACGAACCGAGCATTTCTGCGGCGAGGAAGCAGGCGGCAGAGGCAGGCGTCACCAACGTCAGCTTCCAGGTGGCCAAGGCACAGGACTTTGCCGGTGACGGGTTTGACCTGGCCTGCATTTTCGATGCCCTGCACGACATGGGCGATCCGGTGGGCGCGGCGGCGCACATCAGAGCGGCGTTGAAGCCCGATGGCGTGTTCATGGTGGTCGAGCCCATGGCGGGCGACACCATGGCCGAGAACATGCACCCGATGGGGCAGATCTTCTATGGCTTCAGTTGCATGGGCTGCGTGCCCGCGTCGCTGGCGCAGGAAGTGGGCCTCGGGCTGGGTGCGCAGGCGGGCGAGAAGCGGCTGGCGGCGGTGCTGAACGAGGGCGGCTTTGCCCGCGTGCGCCGGGCCACGCAGACCCCCACCAACATGGTGCTAGAAGCGCGGAACTAACTGACCGCGCTGAGCGCCGCCTTCACGTCGGCCTTCGCCGCCCGCCCCGGCTTGCCCGCGCGGCGGGTGGCGACCATCACCGTGTTGCGGCCCGCCTGCTTGGCGGCGTAGAGCGCGCCATCTGCCAGGGCCACCACGTCGGATGCGCCCTTGGCCGTTTCCGGGATTGCCGCCACGCCAAACGAGGCGGTGATCGGCATGGTATGCACCGCGCCCAGGCTCTCGATCCGGGCGCGCAGCATCTCGGCCTTCAGGCGGGCATCCTCCAGCCCGCAGTTGGGCAGGATTACCACCAATTCCTCGCCGCCATAGCGGGCCACCACGTCGGCCGGGCGCAGCGAGCCGACCATCTGCGCCGCCACCTCGCGCAGCACGGCATCGCCCTTGGCGTGGCCCTGGGTATCGTTGAGCTTCTTGAAGTGGTCGAGGTCCACCATCACCACGGCCAGCGGGCTGCCGTCGCGCTCGGCCAGCGAGATGTAGCGATCCAGCGCGTCTTCCATGTAGCGGCGGTTGTAGAGCCCGGTCAGCGGATCGCGCAGCGACTGGGTGCGCAGCTTTTCCTGCAGGCCGATGTTGGCCAGCGCCAGGCTGACCGAATCGGCCAGCGCGCGGGCAATGCGCCGCACGGCCTGCAACTGCGCCGTCCCGTTATCGCTGGCGATGGCCAGCATCAGCAGGCCATGCACCTTGCCGCGCGCCACCATCGGCACTTCCAGCGTGGAGAACACGCCGTTGTTGTGCTGGCAGCACAGGGTGCCCTTTACCGGGTCGTTGATGTGCGCCTTGCCGCGCTTCAGCGCCCAGCAGTTGCCGGGAACCAGCGCGGGCGCGGGGTCGCAATCGGGCCCCTGCGGCCAGTGGCGCACCAGGTCCAGCCGGTCGTTGGAATTGTTGAAGATGTACAGGCCGCCGCGGAACTGCGGCAGCAGGTGGACGGCGGTGGCTTCCAGGATCGCGCCCACGTCCTCGTGGTTCTGGGCGCTTTGCAGCATGTCGGTCATGGCGAAGAGTTGCTCGATCTGCTGGCGCGATTCCTCTGCCTCGCGCAGCAGGCGGGCATGTTCGGCAATCAGCGCCAGCGAGCGTCCGGCGATCAGGCGCGACATGGCGAACTGGGCCAGCATCAGCGCGGCCCCCACCAGCGTCAGCACCGTGGCCCCCGGCCCGTCCAGCGTCAGCGCGAACAGCAGCAGCAGCGCCGTCCCGCACTGGCCGATCCAGAGCAGGCGACGAAATCTGTGCAAGGCTGCGCCATCGCCGAACGACGGCTGGGTTTCGGACATCCTGATCCTCCAGGCCGCGAACCATAGCGGTAATTGGTTAATGCATTGGTCCCCCTGATGCCGAAATCCGCATGATTTTCAAAGCTTTCCAGAAAGTTGCCGCAAGCATACGGATTCCCGCGCGGAGCCTCTGGCCAGACCCGAACAATTGCGCCATTTTCCCGGGGACAAGGGAGAGAAGCGAACAATGGAACAACTCACAGGCAAGGTGGCCTTCATCACCGGCGGGGCCAGCGGCATCGGTCTGGGCATGGCCAAGGCCTTCCTGGCCGAAGGCATGAAGGTGAGCCTGGCGGACTGGAGCGACGAGCATATCGCCAAGGCCAGGGCCCAGCTTGCCGGCAACAACGCGGTGTTCTTCGTGAAAGCCAACGTGGCCAACCGTGACAGTCTGCAAGCCGCGGTGGACGAGACGCTGGCCCACTTCGGCAAGATCCACGTGCTGTGCAACAATGCCGGGGTCAACGGCGGGGGCACGGCGGCCAGCCCGGATTTCGATGACTGGGACAAGGCCATGGCGGTCAACCTGGGCGGCGTGGTCAACGGCACCAAGATCGTTGCCCCGATCATCCGCGCGCAGGGCGAGGGCGGGCACATCGTTAACACCAGCAGCATGGCCGGGATCGTGCCGCTGCCGGGCCTGGCGGCCTATTCCACCGCCAAGTATGCCGTGCGCGGCTTTTCCGAGAGCCTGCGGATGCAGCTTGCCCCCAAGGGCATCGGCGTGTCCTGCCTGTTCCCCGGCGCCACCCGCACCGCGCTGGTGCCGCTGCCCGAGGACGATCCCAGCATCGATGAGGCGAATGCCCCGGAATTCCTCAAGACGCTGTGGGATGCGATGCGCGGCGCGATCGACCCGGAAGATACCGGGCGCATGGTGGTGGACGCGATCAAGGCCAACCGCTTCTACATCTTCACCAACCGCGAGTTCCTGGACGAGGTGCGCCAGCGCCATCGCGAGATCGAGGATGCCTTCCCCACCGAGGAACCGACCCCCGGCCGCGTGAAGTTCGAGAACATGCGGGCCGAGCAGGTGCGCAACCTGATGGCCCCGGGCAACCGCCCCGTGCCCAAGGAGGACGAGGCCGACATGGTGCTGGACCTGGGATCCAAGTCGCCCGCCGGCGGCCAGTAAGGAAAGGATGGCGATGATCTACCTGCTGCGCCACGGCCAGACCGAATTCAACATGGAGCGGCGCATCGAGGGCCGTTTCGACAGTCCGCTGACCAGCCAGGGCCGCGAGCAGGCCCGCGCCATGGGCTTGAAACTGGCCGAACTGATCGGTGACGACGATGATTACGAGATCATCGCCAGCCCGCAGGAGCGGGCGCACCAGTCCGCCCTGATCGTGCGTGAGGCGGCGGGCATATCCCGCCCGGTGATCACCGACGCGCGCCTGCAGGAAGTGGACGCTGGATCGTGGGAGAAGCACCACTTCGCCAGCATCTGCGCGCGCGACCCGCTGGTGGAGGCGGAACCCTGCTACCTCGCCGCCTGGGCCAGGCATTGCACCGATGGCGAGGGGCTGGACGCGGCGATGGAGCGGCTGTGGGGCTGGCTGCGCTGGGCCGGCAACCGCAACGTGGTGGTCGTCAGCCACGGCGTGGCCGGATCACTGCTGCGCGCGCTCTATGTGGGCGAGGAACGCGAAGCCATGCTGCGCTATCACTCCAGCCCGCAGGACCGCTTCCACCGGCTGGATGGCGGCTGGGTGGAGGAAGTGCCGGTCGGCTGACCGGCAGCGCCGGTCGCCCCCCTTTTTGCCGATATCAACCGTTTGCCACGCAAAGGGTCTGGCCTTTTGCCGCGTTTGCAGGAATGATCGCCGCAGACGGGCGCCGACCCGGGGGAGAAGGATCGATCATGTCACACGCCGATGCGGCTGGAGCCGCTGCCACGGGGGCCGTGCCGTTCAGCCAGGCGATTTCGCGCCAGCCCATCCGCGGCTGGTCCATCGCCGCCTTCGCCATATGTATGCTGGTGCTGATCTGCGACGGGATGGACGCCCAGTTGCTGGGCATTGTCGCGCCCAAGGTGATCGAGGATTTCGGCGTGGACCGGGGCACCTTCGGCCTGGCCATGAGCGCCGCGCTGGTGGGCTTCGGCCTGGGATCCTGGGGCGGCGGCTGGCTGGGTGACACCATCGGCCGGCGCTGGTCGCTGGCGCTGTCCACCGTGGTCTTCTCGCTGGCCACCATCGGGGCCAGCTTGGCGGCGGACGTGGAGCAGATGGCCGCCTGGCGGCTGGTGGGCGGGCTTGGCTTCGGCGGGGCCTATGCCACGGCGATCACCCTGGCGGGTGACTGGCTGCCCGATCGCTGGCGCTCTGTGGGGGTGACCACCATGTCGGTCGGCACCCCGGCGGGCGGCACCGTGGTGGGTTTCATGGCACCGGGCCTGCTGGAGGATTACGGCTGGCGCGGCGCTTTCGTCATCGTGGGCGGGCTGACCCTGCTGGTGCTGCTGCTGATCATCTTCGCGCTGCGCGAAGGGCCATCGTTCCTGCTGTCGCGCGGCAAGGTGGAACAGGCACACAAGGTGGCCGCCCGCGTGCTGGACGAACCGTTTACCCTGGCCCCCGAAGTCCACCCGACCGATCTTGACGGCAAGAGCACCGGCGTGTTCGCCTCCACCAACACCCGCTTCAACATCGGCGTGGGGCTGGCTTTCGGCTCGGCCGCGCTGATGGCCTATGGCATGCTCAACTGGGGCACCACCTTCCTGACTGCCAAGGGCTTCGGCTTCGAACTGGCGGCCTATGCCGTGTCGGTCGGCGGCATTACCTCGATCGTGTCCTCGATCCTGGCCGGCTTGCTGGTGCAGAAGTTCGGCTCGCGTATCGTGCAACTGGGGCTGGGTGTGGCCTTGGCGGCCACGCTGCTGGTGCTGCTGCTGAAGGTCAACGGCATGGACGCGTCCTCGTCCTCGGCCGACCAGACGCTGGTGGTGGCGCTGTTTGGCCTCGCCGCCGCGCTGTTCAGTTGCGCGGTCGCCAGCATGTATGCGCTGATGACGCACGGCTATCCGCCATCGTGCCGTTCGGCCGGGATCGGCTTCGGCATCTTCATGTCGCGCGTGGGCGCGGTGGCGGCTTCGCTGTTCGGCGGCACGCTGATCGACATGGGCGATGGCAGCCTGGCACCCTATTTCGGCGTGCTGATTGCTGCTGCGGGCCTGCTGGCGGTGGCCACTTTCGTGATCGATCGCCACGTCCCGCCCGCGCGAGCCACCCGCACGGCGGGCTGATCCAAGGTCTGCCTTGCACCCCGGGCAGGGGGGTGGCACAATCGCGTTCATGGCAAGACAACCGGCCATGGGCCGGAGAGATCCGCCACACCGTTGCAGTTCCTCGCTTGGGGGTGGGGCATGCACATAGACGTGGACGAGTATTCCCGCCGGGTTGAGGCAATAGGTGCGTGCACCGAAGTGGTGCCCCTGCGCCAGGCGATGATGGACGCTCTGGCGCTGTTTGGCGTGTCGCAGGCCTATTTCCTTGCCCCGCTCACCCGCGATACCCGCGTGCCCCGCATCCTGACCAACTGGGGCATGCCCTGGTCCTGGGAGAAGCAGTACCGCGAGCGCCTGTACCAGATAGACCCGCTACCCCTCCTGGTGATGGACCGTCCCGAGCCGGTCTACTGGCCGCGGGACCTGGCAGGGGCGGACCTGTCCGTCCGCCAGCGGCGCTACCTGGAGATCGCCGCGCAGTACGGCATGGCGCGCGGGGTGGGGGTGGCCTGTTTCGCCCCCGCCGGCCGCAGCGGCTTTCTGGGCGCGATCCTGCCCGAGGGCGGGGATGAGCCGGACGCCGCCGACCTGCGGCGGATCCAGTCGGTGGGGCAGACGGCCTTCCGCGTCTATTGCAACATCGTGCAATATTCCGAGACGCTGCCCGCGCTTTCCAGCCGCGAGATGGAGGTGCTGTACTGGATCAGCCGCGGCAAGAGCAATTCGGTGATCGCCGAGATCCTGGGCATCTCGCCCAGTTCGGTTGATGTCTACGTGCGCCGCCTGTTCGCCAAGCTGGACGTGACCGATCGCACCACGGCATCGGTCAAGGCCATGTCGCACGGCCTGCTGGTCTCGGGCGAGTACGAGCGGTTCGTGGCCGATCAGCGGGCCCTGCAATATGGCGAGAACCCGCCAAGGGCAGACTGAACGCGGGCTGTCCCTGTCGGGCAACCACGTTACATGCGCGATTTCTAAAGCACCCATATATGCGCCCCCGAGGCCAGCGACGGCTCTTCGGGTCGCGTCGATGAGTGTCTTGGTCTCGGCACCCTGGACCCCAAGCCAGGGTGCCTTAGGGATTTACCCGAGATCGTGCGGCCCTGCGTGGCATTCTCCTCCCCCCCCCCCTCGCGGCGTGGGGTCGCACGTCCTCTCTCCTGTCTGCCGCAAGGCGGATACGGCGCCGAGGCGCGCCCGCGCGTCGCCCCTACCTGTCGCGCGGGCCGCCAAAGCCTCGGTGCAACTTCACCCCTTGCGGGATCGCAGGAACGAGAAAGGCCCGGTTCCATGGGATGGAACCGGGCCTTTCCTGTTTCGCGTCCTGCGGGCTCAGCGCACTTTAGCGCACGCGCGGGCCGCCGAAGGGCAGCGGGGGCGGGGGCCGGCGGGCGCCGCGCGGCAGCTGTGCCTGGTAGGCCCGGCCGCAGTGGTCCACGCAATAGGGGAACCCGGGGTTCACCTTCTCGCCGCAGAAATGGAAATCCGCCTCGCCCGGATGGCCCATCGGCCAGCGGCACACGCGGTCGTTCAGGTCCAGCAGGCTGGTCTTGCCGGCAATCTCGGGGCTGGGCTTGGCCGGCACGCGGCGGCGCGGCGGGGCGGGCGGGATCGGTGCCTGCTGCTCGCCCGGACCCTGGCGCACGAAGCCGCCGGGGCCAACCGAGTGGACGCGCAGGTTCTCGCGCGGGGGCAGCGGCTGGCTGTTGCCATCGGCCGCCGGTGCGGCGGCAGCGGGAGCAGCCGAGGGCGCAGGCGCGGCGGGGC
>NZ_WTYV01000007.1:0-143812 GCF_009827655.1 Alteraurantiacibacter buctensis
CCACCTGCGGCCAGCCATGGCGGCGGAGGCAATCTTGCACTAACAATCAACACGGACCACTCGGTGGGGGCCGATCAATCGCACAAGCGCGGTCCGAGAACTGGATGAGCAAGATAGGCCCGCGCCTCGTCGAGCGAGCGAATGGCATAGTGTTGCGACATGGAGCTGCGACCCAGGCCCGCGATCTGCGGGAAGATAAACCACATCCAGTGGCCACGCTTCGCGCCACGGCGGATCTCGAAGAGAGCCGCCGCATACGTCGTTTCCTGCGCCTTCAGGAACCGGTTGAGGTCAAAGGAAGTGGTCATGGGCGGCAATTAGATGGCTGGCCCCTTATCGTCTACCAGTCCGGCCAGTTCACCTTCTCTGGCTCCCTGAAGAGCGGGAGCCGCATTGACCGCTCGTCGCCGTTCGCCTGACACCGACCGGGCTTGCGCTCGAACTGACCATGCTCGACCCGCCAGAGACGCGGCCTCCAATCTAGCCCCGAAAGGCGATGTCGAGACGGCCCTCTTTGAACCTCATTGACGGATTGGGGCCCGCAAAGGCGCCTGATATCAGAGACCATTTGTGGGGGTGGTTGGAGGTGCTGTCAGTCTGACCGCAACTCGTCTCCGATCTGCGGAGCACTGGCTAACCTGAGAGGTAGAGCCATGTCAGGCTCGGACTCTCGCCGGCTCAGAATACCAGCGGTGCAGTTGCTCTGACAGGTCCGCGCTTGCTAGAGGTTCTGTTGCACCTTGATCAGCAGTCGCACCAGCTCGCGTTGCTCGTCCTCGCTCAAGATCGCTGCGATCGGCTCTTCGAGCGTCTGGCTCTTCAGCATGCTTTGCTCCGCGTAGGCTCGTCCCTTATCGGTCAGACTGAGATGCACCTTGCGACCATCCTCGGGAGACGGTGTCCGCGTGATCAGGTCCTCTGCCTCCAACTCACGAAGGAACAGGGCCACCTTGGACTGGTCGAGAAAGAGCGCATCGGCAAGGTCGCGCGGCGAGATCCCGGGATTGTAACCGATCAGAAGCGGGATGGAGAAGGCGCCACGGGGCACGCTGGGCTTTGCCCGGCGGCTACGCAGGAGCATGCGCTTACGGATCGCCCGCCAGGTCAAGTGGACTTGAAACCCAACGTGACCAGCAATCGGGCCGAATTCCGTCTCCCCGCTCATCCCACGCCCATCCTTGCACCCCACAGGCAAACACCGCCGCCGCCATAGATGCGACAAGTGCTGCAGAGCAAGGAGGGCATTTTCATCCGACCGGTTCGCGCGGGCCCACGACGAACGGCTGGCCGGCCTCGATCGCGCCTAAGTCGGGGCCACGACCGGTGAAGCGATCGGAGACATTGGGCAGGATTGTTCCGGCATCGACCGCAGGCGAACTGACTGCCAGGGAAAAATCGAAATCTGCCGGGTCATAATTGCGGGTCGGATTTGTCGGGTCCGGCGGGCTGGCACGCACGAAGCTGGTCCAGTCCACAATGACGCTGCTACGGTCCCGTCCTGTAGCGGCAGCATAGGATGCCAGGTCCGCAAACGTCGTTTCGGTGCGTCGCGCGGACCAGGAAGTTGCTCCGTTTGCCGGGCGCACGATCGCGAAGGTGTTACCACCCGCCGTTGCCGGCCCGAAGCCGTTGTAATCCGATGAGCTGTAGGCTGTGAACTCCTCGGTCGAGAAGACTTGCGGCCAGGCCCCCTGGCCCAGGATCAGGTTGTTGCGGAAGTGGACGTTGGAAGTTGGCCCCATCTGGTGGACCTCTGACAGGAATGTGTTGTTGTAGAGGATAACGCCCGCACTGTTGGCGGTCAGCTTCAGAGCGCCGCCTTCGGGCGCGTTGTAGACGATGTTGCGGATGAAGTAGATCGGGCCACCAAGCGCCGGCTGCGTCGACAGCGCCCGATGGGCGTGATTGAAGCAGCGGTTGCGCATTACCCGCACGTTGAACATCGCGCCATCGGCCTCGATGCAATTGTCATCCACGTTGCGGATATCGTTGTTGTAGATATCCAGCGCCACCGGCATCCGGTCGCGTGGCGTGTCCGGCCAGTCATCCGGATTGCCATAGGTTGCGTGGTCGATCCCGTCATGAAAGTTGGCCACCAGATTGTGCGCGATCACGTGGCCGGAACCGAACACCTTGATGGCGTATTCGCTGAGCAAGGGCTGCGGGAATCCCGGCAGTTGGTTCCAGGTGCGGCCGATCCAGCCCATCAACCTGTCGGGATCGTTGCGACCCATGAAAGTGTTGTCGGCAATATAGAAATCGCGTGCGCCGCCCCAGTCTGTGGAAACGCCCCTGCCCACGTCTTCGATCCGCGAATGCTTAAGGACAAAGCCGACAGCGCCGCCAATCCGCTTGTGCCCCAGGTCGAAGGCCACATCGGTGTTGCGGATGGTCAGGCCTTCAAAATGGTGGTGATCCGCAGCCTGAAGATTGAACAGGACGTGGTTGCCGCCACCGTCGATGATCACCTCGCCATCGCCTGCAGCAACGATCGCAATCGGTCGCTCTGCCGTGCCCTTGGCTGTCAGGTACATCGTACCGTCGAACAGCGTGCCCATGCCGCGCCCGCCGTACTGGCGTCGGTCCTGGCTGTAGGTGCCCGCGTGCATCACGATCGTGTCGCCCGGTTGCACGCGGGGCAGGAACGAATTGGACCAGTCCGCGCCGTTGGCCCCGGTGTTGTAGGCCTCCAGAAGGCTGGAAAATGCCGGCTCCTGCTTTTCCCCCTGATGGCCGGGCGGGTAGACGTGGAACCGGCGCCCGTCCGTTGCGGGGCGCGGTTCGGCTCTTGTCCTCACAGTCACTGTGCGCGTTGTTTCGCCGCTCGTTCCGTCAGGGTCGCTAAGCTGCAGGCGAACCTCGTACTCGGTATCTTCCGCCAGATCGAAGACGCTGCCGGCAAACATGTTGGGCGTGACGACGTCGAACGAGGGCGGCTGCCGAATTTCCTCGCCGCTCAGGCGCAGCAGAGGCAGGGCCTCGCGCCACTGTTCGCCACTGCCCGCGGGACGATAGGACACGGCGACCGCAGCATCACGGTTGTTGTCCCCTTCGATGTACCATTCGAAACCCAGCGCCATCAGGGTTGCGGGTTCGACGACAAGCTCGCCAGCGCGGACCTCGCGCGTGTCATCCTGCGCCCGCGCCGGTCCGGTCGCCGCTGCGCCTGCCACCAGGGCAAGGGCAGCGGCGGCCATCCGATGGCTGTCGAAGGAAGCCATCAGAACCCGGCAACCACGCGCAGGAAGGCGATGCGGCCGCGCGGATCGACCAGCAGGGCGCCACGGTCATAGCTGGGCAATTCCGGGCGATCCTGGAACAGGTTGCGCACGCCGATGCTGATCGAGGAATTGTCCACTTCCCAGAAATCTCCCACATCCAGCGTGTAGGTTACATCCACGGTGACGGTTCCGGAAAGATAATCATCTTCCGGCTGCTTCACGTCACCTGGGCTGCGGACCAGCGCGTCGTTCTCGATTCCGCCGTAATAGTTCAGGATCGTCGAAATCGAGTGGGGCCCGGTGCGGTAGTTCATCCGGCCCTGGCCCCGCCATTTGGGTGACAGCGATCCGCCGGTAACCGTGGTGTTGCGGTTGCCGGCAATGTTGACGAACGGCCGCCCGGGTGCGGACTGGATGGCATAGGTGGGCACATAGGTTGCAATGGCCGACAGGTTCAGTTCGCCTTCGCCCAGATCGGTCGAGTATTGGGCCTCAAAGTCGAACCCTTCGGTCTTCAGGCCCGCCAGGTTGATGTAGGACGGCTTGACGAAGATCACGTTGTTCTGCCCGTCGCGGATGACCTTTGCGGGATCGTTGGCCGTTACCAGCGCCTGGGTGTTCTCGGCGCTGATCAGGTTGTCGAACGTGTAGTGCCAGTAGCCTGCTTCGAACCGGAACCCGGTAAACGGCTCCAGAATGACGCCCGCCGAATAGGAGGTCGAGCGCTGCGGCTCCAGGTTGGGGTTGCCTTCGAACAGCGTGGTAATGCGCCGTGTCGCATCCGTGCCGCGCGGGCCGGGGCCTACGTCACTGATGTTGGCCAGGCCGCTCGACTGAGTGAAGCGCTGGAACAAGGTGGGCTCGAGGAAGGATGTGCCATAGGTGCCGCGCAGGGTCAGCCAGCCGCTGGGCACGGTATAGATCACGCCAATCTTCGGGTCGGTGGTCGAATTGTCCTCGAACTTCTCGTGCCGCACGGCAGCGTTTACGTTCAGGGTGCCCAGATCGTTGTCGAAGATCGGGGCGGACAGTTCGGCGAAGAAGGCGAGGGCATCCTGTTGGGCGGCAACGTCGGTAGAGACCGATCCGGTTTCGACAATGCCCGTGTTCTTGGCTGCGTCGAAATCCACCGCCCAGGTATCGCGCCGGTACTGCATGCCAAAGGCCAGGCTCAGCGGCCCGCCAGGCAGGTCGAACAGCGGACCCGTGGCATAGGCATCGAACACCTGCTGGCTGGTGCGGTAGTTGTCCCACAGGGAAGGCATCAGCCAATCTATCACGTCCTGCCGGTTGGCAGCGGCGCTCCCAGGGGTGGCGTAGATCGCATTGTTGAACGGGTTGAAGAAGTAGCAACTGCCTTCCCCGGGACGCTGCCCGGGCGTGCCCGCGTTGCAGTTGGGCCCCCCGAAGCCGGCCAGCGCCGCGCGGAGTTGCGGGATCAGCACGTTGTTGTTCTGCGCATTGTTGCGCTCGGTAATCTTGGAATAGGTGAAGTTGGTGTCGTAGAACCAGTCACCCAGGAAATCCCCGGAGAATCCGCCCACGAAGCGCAAGGCATCGTTGATGTTCTCGGCCCCTGTCCGGCTGCGGGCGCATTCGCCGGGTGCCAGCGTGTTCTGCGTCGGCAGGCCGCACTGCGAACCCAGGATGCGCCCTTCAAACACGACATCTTCATAGAAGGCGATGCCGGATGCGGGATCGGTGGGGTTCGCTGCCAGCACGACCACGCCGTTGGCATCTCGCAGCGGAATCATCGAACCGGGTGCCGAGGGTTGCGCATAGAGCTGTTGCCCGGCAGAGTTGCGCGCGAAATAGACCGGAGCAAGACCATTGGCGATCCGGTCCGCATCGGCGCGGGCAACCCCGGGGTTGTAACCTGGCACCACAATCGACGGATTGACGTTGATCGATGCCGAAGTGGAGGTCGACGCTTCGATATGCGCGCGCTGATAGCCGCCTTCCAGTCTAAGCTTCAGCCAGGGTTCGAACTCATGCTCAACAACTGCGTAAGTCTGTACGCGGTTTTCTTCTGAGACGAGCCCGCTGTCGGGGTAGAAGTCATAGTAGCAGGTGCCAGTGGTCACGTTCGGCGTGCCGGCGGGGAAGAACACGGTCTGCTGGGTTACGCCGCAGCCTTCGTCCTGCACCCGCGTGGTTGCGGTGGTCAGCTGACCCCCGGCATTGCGCCGCGGCACCACGAACCGCCCCGGGTTCCAGGGAGACGAGTAGAACGGAACGTCGGTCCAAGGCTGGTCTTCGGGGAAGAGTTGATCGCGGATATTGTATTCAGCAGCCAGAACCACGTGGGTGTCCCCTAACGAGCCGCCGAAGATGCCGCCGAAGCGCGATTCCTGCTTGCCGCTGTGAGTGACGATGTTGGTCTGCGCGCGCAGTTCCATGCCCTCGAAGTCGTCGCGGGTGAACATGTTGACCACGCCGCCAACCGCGTCCGAACCATAAAGTGACGATGCGCCATCCTTCAGGATTTCAACATTGCCGATCATGATCTGCGGGACCAGGCCGTTCACGTCGACCACGTTGGCTTCGCGGGGAAGCCGCGTCTGGCGGCGCGAGTTGAGCAAGATCAGCGTCGCACCGTCGCCCAGGTTGCGCAGATTGACCGTGCCGCCGCCGGTAAAGGCGGTGGCTCCCCCACCAGCCGGCACGGTCACAGCGTTGGTGTTGTAAGGCAACTCGGCCAGGTAGCGGGCCACGGAGGTTGCGCCCTTTTCTTCGAAATCCTCGCGGTCGAGCACGTCAACCGGGGACGAAGGCTGGAAGCTTGTGCCGCGGATAAGGCTCCCCGTCACCACTATGGTATCGCCGCCGTCTTCGGCGTCGCCAGCGGATTGTGGCACCGGCACCGCGCTGTCCTGCGCCGCAGCGGCACCATGCGTAAGGATCGCGGCAACGCCGCACAGCAAAGCAATCTTCCTCATTGAAACCACTCCCGGGTTTGGTGTTTGTGTGTTCAGCGCCAGCGATCGATCGAAACGGATTGCGGTCGGTACATTGACCAGGCCTGCATCATCGGGCTGGCATCGTTGCCGGCCACGATCACCTTGATGGTGCCAGGGGCGAAGCGGGGTACGCAGGTGTCCTCAGGTTGTCCGGCGTAGGCGCTGATATCCTGGAAACGGCCCTCCAGTCGCAGATCGCCCAAGGGTCGGCAGGCGTTCTGTTCGAGGTAGGCCTGCAGGTCGGATTTCGACATACCCTCCGCTTGCAGTGCTTCGGCGCGGGCTGGCGACACGATCAGGGCCGCCCCGCCGACAATCTGGAACCGAGCGAGGTCCGGCGGCACGTCAGCTATTCCCGTCCCCAGGCCATAATTGCCGGCGTGCGCCCACCCTCCGGTGAACAGCGTCAGCACGCTCTCGTCCGGCCCGAAGCCCGCGTCCTCCGCCAGCGACGGCCATGGACTACGCTCTTCGTTTTCAGCGAACATGAAGCTGTAATTGCTGTTGCTACCGATCACCGCCATCAGGTTGGTGCCAAAGTGGCCATCGCCCAGATTGGTAATGAACAGGCGCAGCGCGCGGCCCATGCACGCATTGGCACGGTTGCCCGGGCCGACCGCATTGGTGCCCGCGTTCATGCCCACCTGTTCGCGAATGGGGCCGTTGACCACCTGCATGAACGAGAACGAATTCGTCGATCGCAGAATCGCATTCATGTTGAACTTCTGGAACGCTTCCATTGATGCCAGCAGCACCGGCATGTGTTCCGGCCGGCAGCCCGCCATCACGCCGTTGACTGCGACATCCCGCACTGTGGCGATCAGCCCTTCCGGCGGAAATTCCGGAGCCACCACCTCATCGGGTGGATGGCTGGTTCCTGTGAGCATTTCGGCCACCAGTTCGGCGGTTGGCGGCACAATGGGCAAACCGTCGGTCAGGCCCATTTCATGAAACCGCTCCTGTACCTGGGCCATGTCGGCGGACAGCAGTACCTCAGGCCGAGGGGGCGCCTCACCAGTACCGGCTCGCAGTTCGGCCGCTGTGCGCGGGGTGACCAGCCCGGCAACGATGGCGTCAAGCGATTGTGCGAAAGCCGCAGGCTCCATCTGTTCCGGCGGATAATCGAAAGCGGCACGCCGCACGGCCACGCCGAAGCGCTGATTCGACAGATCGCCCACGCTTCCTAACTCGCGGAAATTCACGACCACGCCGGGGATGCCCAGCCGCTCGATGGTCGCGCTCCAACGGAAAGCGTAAGCCGTTGTGGAGGATGACGCAGCGGCCACGTAGACATAGCCGTCGAACCCGCTTTGCAAGGTTGCCCACAATTGCGGGTCATCCTGGGAATAGGTGACGTTGCGATCAAGGATCTGGACGCGGGCGCCTTGCCCTTCAAGGTGTTGCACGAGACGGGGCAGTGCCAGATCGAAACCGGAATTGTCGGGCCAAGATTTGATGATTGCGATGCGCTTGCCGGCAAGGTTTTCCAGTCGATTGGCCAGCGGGGTCAACTCAATCGGCGGGAGTGTCCCGCGCGGATCGAGAACAGCAATGGCAGTATCCTGTCCTGCCGCTAGGGCGCCTTGCATCGGGGCAAGAGCTAGTCCTGCGGCTGCCAACATCATCGACAAACGCGAATGCACGGCCGCTGCAATCAGGTCGCGCGTTGCCCTGCCCCTTCCACGCATGATAATCCTCCCTGCAAAAGATACTTATTTTTCTTAAGTATCTTGGATAGCTAAAGACGTGACTCCGCGCAAGAGCGTTTACAGTAAGGCCGGAGGAGCGCTGGAAAGCGCTTGGCGGCTGGCCGGCGTCGTGATTTGACTTCGGCCGCAAGACGCTAGCCGATTGGGCTATCAGCAGACAGAACGCTGGGATGTCCCGCATCGATAGGGTCGCCGCACCACGACCAAATTGGCGGACTCGCCCCATTGATCCTCAGCAACGGGGTCGGTCGCGGACTGGCCGCTTTCGGCAAGTAGCTGCGTTATAGCGGACGTTCAAACCGGCGGCCGTCTCGGTGTATCGCCAGCCGGTGGGAGCGAGGCGAACTTCTGCAAGCTCTTCATCTGCCGGAACCTGAGCATCGCTCGTTCTCTTCGTCGGAACGGCAGGTGGCTATTCTCCGGCCCGTTTTTGGCCCAGCGGCCAATCTCCTGCTTCTGGGCGTTGCCGAACTCGGTCATCGCGGCTTTGTACGAGCGCAGGCCGTCGGTGGTGATCCCGACCGGTGAGCCGTGGCGCTTCAGCGCCTTCTTCTTAAAGGCGAGAGCCGCCTTCTTGTCGCGGGTCTTCGTCACGAAGCTCTCGAGCACCTCCCCCTCCTGGTCGACCGCGCGCCACAGGTGATGCATCTCGCCGTTGATCTTTACATACACCTCGTCGAGGTGCCATTTCCATTGCCGAAACCCCTTCATCCGGCTGACCCGCTGGCGCCGGACGTCAGCGGCGAACAGCGGACCGAACCCTTTCCACCAGTGACGCACGGTCTCGTGGCAGATGTCGATACCCCGCTCGGCCAGCAGATCCTCCACGTTCCGCAGGCTCAGCGGAAAGCGGACGTACATCATCACCACGAGGCGAATGACCTCGGGTGGCGAGTTAAAAATGACGAAGCGAGCTGGCTGGTTTGCGAGGGCGTGGCATCGGGAGCGCCCTACCCTTACGGGATCAGAACGCTAGCGGAGAACTTGCTCTGAGAGAGCCCCGCAGGACACTCAAGCCAGGTGGCCGATCCTCAGCCGGGCCGGGCGAGGGTCAGAACCGCTTCTTCAGGCTGATCGCCCATTCGCGCGGGCGGCCCGGCTGGGCATTGGCCCCGGCAGGACCGGAGATCTCGGCGGTCGTCAGGTAATAATACTCGTTGAACAGGTTGGTCACCTCCAGCGACGCTTCCAGGTCCTCGTCCACGTTGCGCCACGTCAGGCGTGCGTTGGCCAGCGTGTACGGCGCAATGCGCGTTCGGTTCTGGTTCACCGCAGTGCCGAACACCTCGGACTGGTAGCTGGCATCGAAGCGCGGCGTGAACGATCCCATGGCGCCCGCCTCGATCCGATATTGCACGCCGACGCTCCATTTCCATTCGGGCGTGTACGGCGGCGACATACCAAACTGCACACCGTTGGGGCTGGTCGGTCCACCCGCCGCCGGAGCAATAGTCTTGTATTCGAAATCGAGGTAGCTAGCTGAAGCGTCGATCACCAGGCCGTCGGTCGGCCGGATCGACGTTTCGGCTTCGAGGCCGCGAATCCGCGCGGTTCCAACGTTTGCCGGCAGACCACACGGGAACGCGGCCGTAGCCGGCAGCGGCGGCGGATTGAACTGCGGGCAGCTGTTCAGGATCAGCTGAATGTCCTGATAATTGGACGAGAATGCCGCTACGTTAAAGCGCATGAGGCGGTCGAACAGCTCCGACTTGAAGCCAAGTTCCCACGTTTCCAGCGTCTCCGGCCCGAAAGGCTGCACCTGCGTGTACGCGAATGGCCGCGGATTGACGCCGCCGCCCTTGAAGCCGGTCGAATACTGACCGTACACGTTGACCTCGTCGGTCACCTGATAGGCCAGGTTCAGCCGGTAGTCCCAGCGGTTACCGCGATAGGTGCCGGTCTTCCCGTCGAGCAAAGCATTCTGCCCGGTCAGCAAATTGCCTGCGCGGTCGCGTCGGCGATAGCTGTAATCCTTGCCTTCTTCGGTATATCGCACGCCCGCAGTGGCTGTGAGTTCGTCGGTCAGGTCGTAAGACGCATGGACAAAACCGGCGCGCGTGAAGCTGGGAACCGGATCGCCGGAGACGAATACCAGCGGCGTTCCGGGCGTATAGCGGAGGTCCTGCCGGGCGGTGTAGAAAATGTCCTGGTTCATGATGAACCCGCCGAGGGTGTAATTCAGCCGATCGCCCACTTCGCCGTTCAGGCGCAGCTCGTTGCTCCACGAATTGAACTGCAATCGGTTGGGGCCGCCCAGGCCATGGGACAGCGGCGACAAGTCGTCCTCGGCGGTAAAGATGGAATCGTACCAGCGGTAAGCCGTGATTCCGACGAGTTCCAGGCTATCTGCCAGCTGCCATTCGACCTGGCCCGAGATGCCCCAGCCCTTGAAGTTTACCTGCCCGTCGATTGCCGACCGCTGCAAGGCGCCGTCGGCGGGCGATTCATACGCGGCGAAATTGCAGAACCGGCCGCAGATGAAACGGTTATCGAAGCGGAAGGGGATGGAGAACGGGTTGATGTCGCCATTGCCGGCATAGTTCGCGTCGACCAGCACGCCCCCCGCCATTTCATGCTTCTGACGCGTGAAATCGGCGATGACGTTGACTTCCAGATCGGGCGTCGGTTCGTAGCGCAACTGTGCGCGGGCGGCGCGGAAGCCGACTTCGCCCTGGCGCGAAAGCAGACAATTGGGCGCATCGCGCAGCGCCGGGATGCCGCCGGCAGGGTTGACCTGTGCGGTGACGCCGGCACTGGTGACATAGGTTGCGGGACCGCCGGCGGGAAAGACGCAGCCGAAGTCGAGCCGGTCGACATAGCCATCCTGCTGGCGGCTGACCGCGGCGACCCGCAAGGCCAGCGTGTCTTCGATCAGGCCCACGTCGACCGCCCCGCGCATATCGATGCGGTTGCGGCTGCCATATGTCGCCGACAGGAAGCCCGAGCCGTCGCCTTCTGGGCGGCGCGAATAGAGCTTGATCGAGCCGCCGATGGAGTTTTTGCCCGACAGCGTGCCTTGCGGCCCGCGCGAGATCTCGACCCGGTCGAGATCGAGCAGGTCAAGGATCGAGCCGGTCAGTGTCGAATAGTAGACGTCATCGACATAAAGTCCCACGCCAGGCTCAAGTGCCGGGTGGAAGTCGAACTGGCCGACGCCGCGGATATTGGCCGCCAGCGACGGTCCGAAGAACGACGAGTTCGGCTTGAGCGTCACCGAAGGGGCCTGTGCCGCCACTTCGGCGATGGTCACCTGGCTGCGCGCCTCCATCATCTCGCCCGACACAGCGGTAATCGCGATCGGCGTGTATTGCAGATTCTGTTCGCGGAATTGCGCGGTGACGACGATTGTCTCGACTTCGTCGGTCGACGCCTCGACTTCGGGCGAAGCGGGCGCATTGCCTCCGGTCTGGGAACCCGCCTGCTGGGCGGCGACCGGTGCAGCGATGGTGACGGCCAAAACACTGGCGGCGGCGAGCAGATGGCGTTGCTTGTTCATGTCCTTCTCCCTCTCATGATTGTTTCGCGGCCGTCAGCCGCGCGGAGCGATCTTGAAAATGCGTTCGGCATTGCCGTGCGTCACGGCTTGGCGCTCGGCCTCGCTCAAGGGCGCCTCGCGAATGAATTGCACCGCCGGCTCCATCGGCTGGTAGGGATAGTCGATCGCCCACATCACGTTTTCGACCCCCAGCTTGTCGATCGAGTAGCGCAGCGCCAGCGGGTCTTCGACGCCGCTGGTGGTGATGACGAAGTTGTCCTTGAAGTACTCGGCGATTGACCGTTGTGTCCGGGGCGCGCGACCAGCCTTCTGCGAGCGCGTGTTCATGAAATTGATCCGCCACAGCCAGAAGCCGATCGCCTCGCCCATGTGACCGATGCAGATCTTGAGGTTCGGGAACCGGTCAAACACGCCGCCCGCCATCATCCGCACGGCGTGGGTGCCGACTTCGACCCCGTACCCCCACATCGCCGAATCCATGCCGTAGTCGGCCAGCGGGCCCTTCAGCGTCAGCGAAGGCGCGCGCGGGTGGATGTAGATGCATGCGCCGAGCGCCTCGGCCGCTTCGAGGCACGGCCAGAACTTGGGATCGTCGAGATATTCGTCGTTGGTGTGGCTGTTCAGGATGAAGCCGTTCAGCTTAAGCTCGGTAATCGCACGCTCCATCTCGCGCGCTGCGCGGCGCGGACTTTGCGGCGCGAACGAGGCCAGACCGGCGAAGCGATCGGGCCGCCCGTGGCAGATTTCAGCCAGCCGGTCATTCGCCAACGCCGCCAGATCGGTCGCCGTATCGGCGTCGAACATTTGCACACCCGGCGCGGTCAGCGACAGCAGGTGCATATCGATGCCCAGCGCATCCATCTGCGGCAGCCGTTCGCCCTCGATGTCGAGCAGGCCGGTCAGGAAGTCGACCCCGGCGTATTCCGCGCCGCCGCCCACGGCCTCGTAGATGCCGCTGACCAGCAGCTTGTCGAGGCTCTGGCTCGGACCTTTGCAGGTCTCCGCCAGCTGTGCGGCAACCTCGGGGATTTGCCAGGCTTCTTCGGTGGCGATCAGACGGACGGACACAGGCAAACTCCCTTTATTTAGTGCGACAGCGGCGGGCGGCGCGAGAGCCACAACGCCAAGAAGGCGGCGACGATCATCGGCACGACGGGGATGAGGAAGAACTGGTGCGGCGCAAAGAAGCCCGCCCCGGCAACGGCGGCCCCCACCAGCGGGCCGATGATCGAGCCGATCCGGCCTATCCCCAGCGCCCATCCCAGGCCCGAACTGCGCATGGCCTCGGGGTATGTTGCGCCGGTCGCACCGTTGATGGCGTTCTGCGTGCCGATCACGCCAAATCCAGCCATCACGATCAGGATCGTCAGCGCCGCCGTGCCCCACACTACCGCTCCGGCAAGGCCCAGCATGATCGCGCCAGTCAGGGCGAACAGGCCAGCCGTGCGCCAGCGGTTCCAGCTCAGCATGATGCTGGAAAAGATGCCGCCGATCGTGCCACCGGTGTGAAACGCGGTGGTCAGCCAGGCCGATTCCTCCAGCGAAAAGTTGGCCGCGCGGGTCACCAGCGGCACCCAGGCATTGAGCAGGTAGCCGCTCATCAGGCAGAACGCAAAGATGAACCAGATCGCGATGGTCTGCGCGCGGTAGGTGGGAGCCAGCAGCCGGCGGACCCCAGGGCGCGGCGCCTCGCCGCTGTCAACGACCGCGTCATCGTTTGCTTGCGGGCGGCCTTCGGGCAACGAGAAGTGGACGATTAGCGCGATGATCAGCGGCAGAATGCCGCCTAGCAGGAACATCACCTGCCAGCCATAGTCGCCGATCAGCTGGGCCGCGGCCACGCCAGCGACGACGCCGCCGAAGGTGATGCCGATCCCGACGAGCCCAGTCGCGGTCGCGCGGTATCGCGGCCCGGCAATCTGCGCGGCGAGCGCCAGTGCGTTGGGCAGCATGCCGCCGAGGCCGACGCCGACGAAAAATCGCAAGATTACCAGTTGGGTCAGCGACGTCGCCATCACGGTGACGAGCGAAACAAGGCCGTAGGCAATACACGAGCCGACGATCACCTTGCGGCGGCCGTGCCGGTCGCCCAGCGGACCGATCAGGATCGCGCCCACCAGCACCCCAACCAGCGAGGCGCTGAGTACCGGGCCCAGTTGCGCCGGTGTGACGCTGAAGGCGGCTACGATCGACGGACCGGCAAGGTTTGCGGCCTGCAGGTCGAACCCCTCGACCACCAGTGCAATCACGATGATTGCCCGGCCCACCAGCGGCCGGTCGCGCACCATGTTCTCTCCCTCGATCCAGCCTTATGTCAGGCGGTATGCAAGTTATAATGAACCTTAGTTCACTTAAGTCAACCGACATCCGCTGGCAGGCCGATGCGGTTGACCTGGTGCGCCTCAGGCCATAGTCCACGAGTGGAAAGGGGATCGTCTGTGGCCAGCGCGACACGTCGACGAGCACGCCGTAACAGTCGCGGCGAAGCGGCCGATCGGATGATTGCGGTCGGCCGCGAACTCCTTTCCGACCGCGATATTGACTTGCTTACCGTACGCGAGATCGCCGAAGCTGCGGGTTCGTCGGTGGGCAGCTTCTACAACTGCTTTGGTGACAAGGAGCAGTATTTCGCCAGCTTGATTGAAGACATGGTCTTGCGCCGGCAGGCCGGGGCCAGGGTCAACTTCGGCCAGCCCTTTGCTGAACTGCCCCGCGCGCTCGCCACCGGCGCGATCACCAATTTCCGCGAGCACCAAGGTATGATCCGCAGCGCCTTGCGCAAGCATCTGCTGGGTGCGCCGGTGTGGGACCCGATCTCCGTGATGAGCACCGAGTTTGTCGACGAGTATCGCCGGCGTTGCAGCCAGCATCTCGGCCGCCCGCTGACCCGCACCGAGCGCAAGCGCATCGCGTTTGCTTTCGTCTGGTTGTACGGGATGCTGATGCAGCAGGTTATGCGCGTAAACAACACTCACGATTACGACAGCCAAGACCAGGAATTTACCGAACACGCCGTCCAGAGCTTCCTCAGCCTGCTGTACGACGCGATCCCGTTGACCGGCACCGCCGAAGGGTGAGCCGGCGGGGCGCGACCGGACTTTCAGTCGAACTGACCACCGCCAGGCCAAAGCTGATCACAGGCAGGCTGCAACCAGACGAAGAACTGGTCGCAGGCGAAGGCGGCACCGTCACCATCCACGTGCCGCTAACCCTCCCCTTGCGCGGCGGCCGCAAATACGTGGCAGCAAGTCATCGTGCTGGAACTCCGGATCTGACGCTGATCGCGGCCCTGCGCAGGGCCCATGCGATGCTCGACCGCGACCGGGGTCGCCCACTCATGGTCGAAGCGCCTGCCTCACCGTACGATCGCCGTATCCTGCGCCTCGCTTTCCTCGCCCCTGACCTGCAAACCGATATCCTCAACGGACGTCAGCCTGCCTCTCTCAACCTGGAATACCTGATGGCCCGCGACATCCCGCTCGCCTGGTCGGAGCAGCGCACAGCCCTCGGCTGGGCCTGACCCGCTGCTCCCTGTTCCATCGAACAAATAGCCTGTTCAGGTCGAATATCAGGCCCTGTTATGGCGATTAAATACCCTGTTCGGTCGAATAACAGGGAAACGGGGTTCTGACGCACACAACCTACGGAAAACGAGGCATTTTTTGCGATCATCCCGAGCGAGTTCGGCCCGCAACAGCCTGTTTTTGACTGCAAATGCGCAATTTTCCCTGTTCTTCCCTGTTAACCGGCAAAACCCAGGCAAACTGAACTGATGCTCCTCAGGCCAGAGACGGGTGCTCCAATTGGCCGGCAAAGCTGGACGTTGAGACTGGTCTGTTCGCGCCTCCGTGACGGTTTAGGCCGCGCAAACCCGCCTGTTCCGCGCCCTTGCGCAGGGCGCCTGATATCAGAGACCATTTGTGGGGGTGGTTGGCGGTGCTGTCAGTCTAACTGCAACTTGTCTCTGATTGGCGGAGTTCGCCCAACCCTAACGTCGGCTCAGGCCATGAGCGACCGCCACTCGGCCAGGGCGGCCGAGCGGCGGGTCTTGTAGGTTGTCCTGTCGACGAGGTGGCGTTCGAGGTTAAAGTGGTTGTGGACGTTCGCGTGAACCGAGGCGAACTTCTGTAGGCCCTTCATCTGGCGGAAGTGCAGCATGGCCCTTTCCCGTCGGCGGAACGGCAGGTGGCTGTTCTCCACCCGGTTGTTGGCCCGGCGTCCGACCGCCTGCTTGTAGGTGTTGCCAAGCTCGGTCATCGCCGACTTATACGAGCGCAGGCCGTCGGTCGCGATCTCGGCGGGTGAGCCGTGGCGCTTTCGCGCCTTCTTCATGAAAGCCAGCGCAGCCTTCTTGTCGCGGGTCACCTCGGGCGATGAATTGAAATAGCGGAACGGGCTGGCTGGCTTGCGAGAACGAGACATGCCAGCGCCCTACCCTCGCTGGCCGAGAACGCTAGTAGTGCGTTTGCTCTGACAGAGCCCGCGCAAAGCATCCATATCCCGGATCAGCAGGTCGAAGCGATTGGGCGATGTAAGCAGGCCCTCGTTGCGCATGACTGTAAACTGGCGGCTGACCGTTTCGATGTTCATGCCCAGCAGGTCGCCGATCTGCTGCCGGGAAAATGGCACATCGATAAATCTTTGCCCCTGCACAGGCGTCGCAATGCCGAAGGTTTCGGCAAGGTGCAGCAGGAACTTCGCCAGTCGCGCGCCTGCCGATGTCGTCCCCAGGATGCCCATCCATTTTCGCAGTTCGTCGAGATCGCTGAAGGCCAGCTCCAGCAGTGCATGGCCCAGCGGCGGATAATCACGGGCCAGGGCATCGAAGCCGTGTCGCGGCAGCAGGCAGATTTCCGCTTCTCCGACCGGATCGATATCATACCCGGCACCCTCGCCGACGGCGCGGCCGACAAGAGTTCCCGGAAAGGCCAGCCCCACGATCAGCTGGGTCCCGCGCGCGGTCGATGCGCTCAGCTTGACGATGCCGCTGCGGACGACCGCCAGGTAGCGGCCGGCATCGCCCTGCCAGGCGATCGGCTCGTCGCGGCGAAGCCTGCGCGCTGCACGCATCTGCTCAATCTGGCGCAGCCGATCAGGCGGCAGGATGCCACAAACCGACTTGTGACGGATCGGGCATTCGGCACAGGACTGCGGCGCGGCTTTGCCAAGCTGGCCTGCACTCTGGCGGGCGACTGGCTCCGTGCGGGCAAGGGCCATGGTCATCTGCCTGGCGCCTTTATTTCGGGCAGGCCGGCAATGGCTTTCAGCAGGGTCTCGCCCAGCAGCGGCTTTTCGATCACCTGCGCCCCTAGTTCCACGCAAACCCGCAGCAGCGGCAAGCCTGGGGTAGAGGTAAGGACAATGACCGGTCGGCCCAGCTCCACCCCCCACCAGCGGGCCAAGTCCTCGGGGAAATTGCTGCCCCGGCCCTCGCAATCCAGCACCAGGCAATCAGCCTCGCTTGCCAGATGGTCCGGCCTGCTGCCACGAGCCACCGCCAGGGCATGAATGCCATAGCCGCGGGTCTCCAGCGCAAAGGCGATGGCCGTGCGCACCCCTTCGTCGGCCACGCCAAGCGCGACGACTTTCTGTGGCGCAGTGCCTGCGGGTGTGCGCACAGTCATCCTCCGGTCTGATGATGCAGGGGAAGCGGCGGCCTTCAGGCCGCGTGCTTCCAGATAGGCTCCAGCGAGCGGTGCGGCGGACATTCGGCCACGGCTTGCGTGGGCAGGTCGGCCAGCTCGTTGGCAAAAGAGTGGTTGACGTCGCGATGGTGCGCCTCGTCGGCGCGCACTACCAGCACCACGTCGCGCAGGGTGGCATCGTCCGGCAGCCCCCAATAGGCGCGGGCGATAGCCGGCGCGGGCACATTCGCGCTGCGCCCTTCGTCAATCTCGGCCAGGTAATGGGTATAACTGATCACCGCCTCTTCCTCGAAGTAGCCAACCACCCGGTGGGCGGTGCGCGGGCTGGCCAGGTAGAGGACGAAGAAGCCGACGTAGAACACCCATTGCACGGCAATGATTACCATGCGCTCGAACAGCGTGGGCTGGGACACTTCAATGAAGGTCATGAGGTGCATCCGCTCGTTTTCGGCCTCGTCCATCAGGGTGCGGATCCAGCCACGATCGTCGCGCATGCGGCGCAGGGCGTGCAGGTGGTTGATCGTCGCCCCGACCATGCCGGGAACTGCCGCGACGGTTTCCAGCACCACTGCCCGGTGGCCATAGCGCCTGGCGAAGAAGGTATCGGCGCACCAGCGCAGCACCTTGGTAAAGCCAAAGGCCACGCGGTCCGACAGGCCGCGCGGCTGGTGGTGGATCGACAGGTCGACCATGGGGGCAGTCATTTGCATTCTCCTGACCATTCCGGCACCAAGGCCGGGTTGCTTCGTTGCGTGGCAATTAGGCCGGCCATCAGGGAGAGGCGATTTGGGTCTTCATCCTACGGGCCAACACGGAGGCGGGCAGCCCAGCGTGCTTCGGCCGGAGAACAGCCTGCCGTGGCGGCCAGACAACACCTTCTTCTCGGGACCGGCCGCCACTGCGGGAGGCGCGCTGGTCGTGCTGGCCGGCGTTTTCCTGCGCGTTGCGCTGGATCCCATGATGGAAAACCGGGCCACCTACATCTTTCTCGTTCCAGGGGTAGTGGTGGGCGCGTTGGGCGGCTTCTGGCCGGCCATCATTGCAACCGTAATAGCAGTGATCTGCGGCGTGCTGGCCGACCAGTGGACTGGCGAAATGCGCTTTGGCGACTGGGTGGCGGCCTGCGCCTTCCTGGTGATCGGCACCGTGCTGGCAGCGGGCGGCGCCTGGCTGAAGCGCAGCCGCGAGCGGGACCGATCCAGCCGCATGGCACTCGCCCAGCGTGAGGCACATCTCACTTCGGTGATCCAGACGGTTCCGGATGCCATAATCGTAATCGACGACGCAGGCATCATCCGCGACTTCAGCGAGACCGCCGAGCGCCAGTTCGGCTGGAGCGCGGCAGAAGCGGTGGGCCAGAATGTTTCGATGCTGATGCCTTCGCCCTATCGCGAGGCGCACGATGGCTACCTGCAACGCTATTACGCCACCGGCGAGCGACGGATTATCGGCATCGGCCGCGTCGTTGTTGGCGAACGCAAGGACGGTTCCACCTTCCCGATGGAACTGGCTGTGGCAGAAATGAGCCTGGCCGAAGGACACTATTTCACCGGATTCGTGCGCGACCTGACCGAGCGCCAGCAGACCGAGACGCGGCTGCAGGAACTGCAAACCGAGCTGGTCCACGTCTCGCGCCTGACCGCACTGGGTGAAATGGCCTCGGCCCTGGCGCACGAACTAAACCAGCCGCTCTCTGCCATCGGCAACTACCTGATGGGCAGTCGCACGTTGCTTGAGCGGGACGAAGTGCCGCTGGCCCGCGTGGCGGAGGCGGTCGACCGGGCCGGACGCGAGGCCCTGCGGGCGGGCGAGATAATTCGTCGCCTGCGCGATTTCGTGGCCCGCGGCGAGACCGAGCGCCGGGTAGAGAACCTGCCTAAGCTGATCGAGGAGGCCAGCGCGCTGGCGCTGGTCGGCGCCAAGGAGCACGGCGTCCGCGTGCGGTTCGAGATGGACCCCGCGGTCGATCATGTGCTGGTGGACAAGGTGCAGGTCCAGCAGGTGGTGCTGAACCTTATCCGCAACGCGATCGATGCCATGTCCGATACGGCCGGCCGACGCGATCTGGCGGTAATAGTCACCCGCGCGCCCGGCGGCATGGCCCAGGTCAGCGTGTCGGACACCGGCCCCGGCATCGCCCCCGATGTGGCCGAGCGCCTGTTCCAGCCGTTTGTGACCACCAAGCAGGCGGGAATGGGTGTTGGCCTGTCGATCTGCCGCACGATCGTGGAAGCGCACGGCGGGCACATCAGCGCACGGGGCAATGCCGAAGGCGGAGCCACCTTCGCATTCACGATCCCTACGGTTGAAGACGAGGAGTTGGCGACGAATGTCTGAGGCTGCGGTTCATGTAATCGATGACGATGATGGCGTGCGGGACTCCCTGTCCTTCTTGCTCGACTGCTCAGGGATCGCCACGCGCACCTATTCTTCGGCCGCGCAGTTCCTCGCGGCCCTGCCCGGTATCGCACCAGGCTGCATCATCACCGATGTGCGCATGCCTGACATGACCGGGCTGGAACTGCTAGACGAACTCAAGCGACGCGGGTTGGATACCCCAGTGATCGTCGTCACCGGACACGCCGATGTGCCGATGGCGATTCAGGCGCTGCACGCGGGCGTGGCCGACTTCATCGAGAAACCTTTCAGCGACGAGGCGATCTTGGTTGCTGTGCGGGCGGCCCTGGCGCGGCAGCAGGATCGCAGCGAACTGGAAGCCGAACGCAGCCAGATTGTCGCCCGCCTGGCTACCCTCTCGGGCCGTGAACGCGAGGTGATGGACGGCCTCGTGGAAGGCAAGGCCAACAAGGTCATCGCCTTCGAACTCGATATCAGTGCGCGCACGGTGGAAGTTTACCGCGCCAATGCCATGACCAAGATGCAGGCGCGCACGCTGTCGGAACTTGTGCGCATGGCAATGATCGCCCGCATAGGCTGAAATTGGCGGGCGAGACCGCCGGCTATGCCGCCTTGGTCACAGGCTTTCCGCAGCCCTTGATTGCTTCTCTCAGAAACTGGGCCGGAGCGAGAATGTCTGGTACTGGCAACCGAAGCTTGCAAAGCGGACGTTTCAGTAACGACCCCATTGCGAACATTCCGATTGGCCGCTTCAGCGGTGAGGTGCGTCATGGCCGATCAGCGGGCATCAGGATCTGTAGATCGTTGCATAGGGCTACAGCCGGATCGGTTGCAAAGTCGATCTCGGACACTAGATTCTACTTATGCAATTTGATGGTCTTTTCGCGCCACGCGAACCCCAGCTGCTGATGATCGGCAATTAGCCGGACGAACGTCTCGCCAACGTGCGTCCGGTTAAAGCGGTATCGCGGCACTGAAGACACTTTCGTCAAAACACGACCAGCTGCATCGATGCCAGGCCTTAGCACCTCTCTGCACGAGAGGATTTGCGCCTTCAGCGGCGCTGATTTGTATGCGAGTAAGACCAATGGCCAGCAGAATGCACCATTATCTATATTCAACGCCGGATACTTTCCCACAACATCGAAATCTGGGAGTGAGCGACAAAACGGCCGGGGTGGTTGCGCAGTCCTTGAGTCTGCTGAAAGATCACCGCCAAGGCATCTCCTCCGCGATGAAGAGATATGTTGGGCGGAGCGATTCCGCTGATGGCGTTCCGATGATTTTCGATATGCTGTTCGATTACGCCCCGTCTTTGAGCGGCTATGCTAACAATTTACCCGACCCCGGAGAGATCCAGCGTCGTCACATGGCGTTAGGCATCACTTCGCAAACGTACTCGCTTTTTGGCGATGGCCTTGGCGCGATACTGAGGGACGTGCTGGGGGCTCAGGCCACACCTGCCTTGATATCAGCATGGGGCGATACATACTGGGCGATAGTCCGCTTGATCACTCAATCCAGCCCTCAACAGTAGGGCAATTCGATTCCTTGCGGACCAGAGCGATTGGCTCCGGTCCGCGGAAGGGGATACACCGGTTGCTGTTGACCTGGGTGGAGGTGAGTAGAGGATAGGTCAATGTCAGCCCTGCGTGACATCGATGATGCGCAATAGCCTTTCATGCCCTTCCCGATCCGGCCACGAAATCGACTGGCCAGCGCGCAAACCGATCAGTCCTGCGCCGACGAGCGATATAATGGAAATGCGACCAGCTTCGATGTCGGCTTCGTGCGGGTAGACGAGTTGCAACGTCCTCTCTGTCCTGCTTGCATCATCAACGAACGTGACGGTGCAGTTCATCCCGACAATATCTGGCGGCAGGTGGTCATCCCTCACTAACCGGGCACGGTCAATTTCCTTCAGGAGCAGGTCGGCGACCTGCGGCATGCGGGCCTCTGCGTTCAGAGCGAGATTGCTGATCCTTTCGGCATCCGATTCCCGGATCTGGATAGGCGGGCGCGCTTGGCCCTTGCGATTCTTGGTCATGGATTCCTCCTGGGGCGGCCGGACACATGGCTGCGAGTGCAAGAAAAATTGCACGGTGAATTGTGAGAGTTGAAAAAGTAGCCCCGGACCGCGCAGGTCAGGAAATCGCTGTCCGGGGCTAGGCGCCCACGAGAAGCGAGTTTCCATGGCAGCGGTAGCGCTGCTTAGAGGCAAATATGATCATGGGGTCAAAATGGGCGCGGCATGTAAGAAAGTCAAAGGGGTTCGATAAATGGACCCCATAGATCAGAAGGCTAATGCCTTCTGAAGCCCGAGAGCAACGCAGTTTGCATGATCGTTGGCTACGGAAACTTGCAGACCCGTGTCATTCGCAATAGCTTTGCCCACCAGTCCGATTGCTGCGCTGCCGCCCGTGAGAAAGATTCCGGAACCATGTATATCCCGGCTCAGCTCAGGCGGGAGCTGCGCCAACAAATTCCTGACCATTCGGGTTACAGCGGCTATTTGCTTGTCGATCACGGAAATCAGTTCACCGGCAGAAATTGCCACGGCTTCTGGCAGGCCGCTCACGAGGCTCCGCCCCTTGATGACAATCTCGGCTTGTTCGCTCAACTCATTTTCCAGGATGTTGACCAGATCGCGCTTCACCCGCTCTGCCGTATTCGTGCCGACTAGAAACTTGTGCCTTATGTGAAGGTAATCAGATAGCGCCGCGTCCAGCGCGTTACCGCCGCCCCGAATTGACGCAGTGGCGCACATGCCGCCAAGCGATATCACGGCAGCTTCGGTGACACCTGCGCCACACTCGACGATCATGGAGCCCTCCGGACGATATAGCGGAAGGCCCGCGCCCAGGGCGGCTGCCAGTGGCTCGGCGACCAGTTCGACCGATCCCAAGCCCGCATCGTTGGCCGCCGTCAGCAAAGCGCCGCGCTCGGCAACAGTCGCATCGGCGGGCACGCCGATGATTGCGCGGAACGGACGGAGGCGCCGTTGGCCAACGCTTGATCTGACGGCGTAAACCAGGAATTCTCGAGCTGCTGCAATATCGCTTAATACGCCGCGATGGAGGGGGCGAACAATCCTTAAGGCGCCCGACGTACGGTTTAACATCGCCTTCACCGACGCTCCCACGGCAACGAGCTCGCTGCCAGATGCCTCACCGGCAAAACAGCAAAGAGACGGTTCGTCGAACAGCACTCCGGCATTGCACACCACCACTCTTGTGTTTGCAGTACCGAAATCGATCGCCAGATCAGGTTTACCGGAACCTATCAGAAATTTTCTCATTCCTAGCGGTTAGCAGGCATAGGAGGCAATGTCTCCAGCACCAATGTCGGAAAGTGACAGGCCCGCTGCCTGTGATGCTATACTCCAGACTGCGGGAATCGCGGCAGCCTACCCTTCGAACAGCAGCCTAAATAACCCCAAAAGCGGTCATGGCAGCTGCTACGCGCTCGAACCCGGCGATGTTGGCACCTAGAACATAATCGCCCGGGGCACCGTAATCGGCGGCGGTTTCAGCGCAGTTATCGTGGATATTGCGCATGATTTCTGCGAGGCGTTCTTCGGTTTTTTCGAAGCTCCAGCTGTCGCGCGAGGCATTCTGCTGCATTTCCAGAGCTGACGTAGCAACGCCTCCGGCATTTGCAGCCTTTCCTGGGCCAAACAGCACTCCCGCATTCTGAAATACCCGGACGGCATCTGGCGTGCAGGGCATGTTGGCCCCTTCGCCCACGGCGAGCACGCCGTTCTTGACGAGCGCGGCGGCATCCTTGCCAGTTAGTTCGTTCTGTGTAGCTGACGGCATGGCCACTTCGCACGGCACATCCCAGATCGATCCGCCCTCGATATAGCGTGCCCCCTTGCCTCGCAGATCGACATACTGGGAAATACGCTCACGGCGTACTTCCTTGATCTCCTTCAGCAATTCCATATCGATACCGTTTTCATCAACCACGTAACCATTGGAGTCGGAGCATGCGATGACAATGCCACCAAATTGCCGTATCTTCTCAATCGTGTAGATTGCTACGTTGCCGGAACCCGAGACGACACATTTGCGGCCTTCGAAGTCAGCAGATCTCGTTGCGAGCATGCTGGACACAAAATATGTCGCCCCAAAGCCCGTAGCTTCAGTGCGTGCGCGTGATCCACCATAGACCAGGCCCTTGCCGGTGAGTACCCCGGCCTCGTACCGGTTGGTCAGGCGCTTGAACTGGCCGAATAGATACCCGATCTCTCGACCGCCCACGCCGATGTCGCCTGCCGGGACGTCAGTATACTCACCGAGATGGCGCTGCAACTCGGTCATGAAAGATTGGCAGAAGCGCATAATCTCGCCCTCTGACCGGCCGCGCGGATTGAAGTCCGATCCGCCTTTGCCGCCGCCGATTGGCAGGCCAGTGAGGGCATTCTTGAATGTCTGCTCAAAGCCCAGAAACTTGATGATGCCGAGGTTTACCGAGGGGTGGAAGCGCAGTCCCCCCTTGTAAGGGCCTAGTGCTGAATTGAACTGGACTCGAAAACCTCGATTGATCTGGACCTGCCCGGCGTCGTCAACCCACGGAACCCGGAATATTATTTGCCGTTCCGGTTCGCACAGTCGTTCGATCAGGGCGTGATCGGCGTAGTGGGGTTTCTTGGCTATTACGCGACCGAGGCTTTCAAATACTTCCATGACCGCCTGATGAAACTCCAGCTCACCGGCATTGCGACGCAGCACTTCGGCCAGGATGGGCTCAAGCTTCTCATCTATACCTATCATGAAACTTCCTATATTTTAGTATCTGTGGTTCGTCGGAATGATCGCAGACATCCCTTTTCCGTAATGCCGTGCATTAATAATGATCATCTCGACGAGAGAATCCCCGTCAAGGTCACGCGGCGGTACACTGCGACCGGTCGAAGCCCCAAGCACGATCACCATCTGCGACACTTTCACCGGAGGGCCGACCGAGATATTTTCAACCACCCCCATGGTCGGGAGATCAAAAAGCCAAACCCCAAACGCTCATCAGCGAAGGCAGTGCCCCTTCGGGCAAAAGTTGCTTTCCGTAATTCGGGAAGTGTCGCTTACAGCGATGTACAGGAGAAAACCCCCCGTCACGCCCATCAAGGCAAACACCGCCGTCATGACCCAGAAGTAGAAGGGCTGTCTATCCGCGCGGACGTATATCCATCCCGACTTGTCGCGCAGGTGTCTGTTCCGGAGCGCCGACCAAAAACCTGCCAGTCCGATAGTGACGGACAGTATTCCGAGCAAAAAGTTCATGATGAAGTACGTCCGGAGGTCAATTCAGCCGTAGCAGCGGGAATGTTCTCCGCCTGGGGCAAGGTGAGGTAGGAATCTCGACAGACCTCTTCGATTACCCGGCCCTCCATCTCGAGCCAGTGCGGGGACCGGAACCCTGTTTCAGAGGCCCGCGTGTCGTATAGGTCCCCATCCCGAAAGCGCTCCTGCCGAACCCTCCGGAATTGCGACGTATCGCAATCATACTCGTTGAGAAAGGCGTCGATCAGCGGGGAGCCGTCCTGCGTCAACCAGACAGACCATGACCATGCCGTTCTGACGTTCGGCCCGGTCTGATCTGGTGCCGAGAGATAAGCTCCCCAGCGGTCATCCTGGCTGAGAACGTATACCCGCCCCTCAAGCGGCGCCGACTGCAGCCCAGGGGAAATCAGGAATGTCGTCGCAAGGACTACCATCGGGATCATAATTCACTCCACGCGGCGGCTGTAGCCGTGTTTCACAGGCGTCAAGGGCGGGGCGGCAAGCTCTCCGGAGAGGCCTGCCTGAATACGCGGGCGGCGAGGTTCCATTCGAGGGGGACGGTCTCGCAGATCTCGCCAGCAAGACAGGGCCGAGCGTCGAGCAGCCGTGCAGGGACGCGGTCTACCTGAAATGCCGGCCAGCGACCGGGCGCCGCGACGAAGGCGCGGGAGGCACCGTCCGTCCCGTCGGAGATCCAGACTTCGTAGCCATAATCGGCAGCTTCCTGCTCCGCGCAGGCGCTGGGTGCCTCGATAACCCAGTCCCGCTGGCCGTCACCGTTCAGATCCGGTGTCGAAGCGACGGCTGGGTAAGAGACGGTGAATTCATCGGGATCGTCCGGGTTGCCACAGGCGCGACGCCCCGCGAAATATCTGTCAAAAACAGCCGCTGGAATATCAGGCGGCAACTCCGGTCTTCCATCGACCTCGCCGAGATCCACGGTCCCCTCGCCAAAGCCGCTCACGACAGCTTCGCCATCGGAACTCGGGCGCTCGGAAAGGCTGCGGGCGGCCGGGTCCCAGGCCCAAGCGAGGCGACAAACTTCCCGTGGGGGAAAACAGTTCAGGTGGTGAAACGAAGCCTCCAGTCGGACCTCGTCGCCGACTGTTCGGATGTCCGAATCCCAAGCCTGACGGTCGAAGACGCGCAGGTAGTGATCGCCGTCGCTGACGTACAGACTGAGACGACAACCTCCGGTTCCGCAGAGCCGCTGGTCTTCCGGCCACCGGATCAGCCAGTCCGCGACACCGTCCCTGCTGACGTCAACCGGCATGAGCACCCCGGCAGGGGCTTCCGTAAACGGGACCGGACGGTTTGTGGGGTCCTCGATATCGAAAGACGCACGGTTCAGTTCGTCCAGAACATACCAGACGAAACCGGGAGGGGGTTCCTGCGCAATAACTCCGGCAGGCGACAGGGCGAGCCAGAGACCGACGAGCACTGCCCCTACTGCGGCAAGCCCGCGCGGCGCTGTTTTTGCCGATGCCACAGGGCTGCGGGCTTCAATGGCTGACAGTATCGAAATTCGCCAGCGCGACGCCGCCTTGATCCTGCCGGTCAGCGACTGCACAGACGCCTTTCGCATCGCAGTAGCAGACGAGAGGCGCGCTAGGTGTTGTTGCCTGAACAAGTCGTCACCCTTTGGATTTGCCCACCGTGTCCGCGCTCTTGCGGGATGCTGGTGCAGCCGTCGATGTCATGCCGAGGCGGGTCATTGCATCTTGCACCTCGTCCATGTCCAAGGTGTCGATGGCGTCCTGGTAGCCCAGCGCCGCGGCCGCCTGTAGCAGCTCGATCCCTCGCCGCTCATCGCTTGTGATGCCGCCTTCGCCGACGAAGGTCATCTTGCCCAGCACGGTCAAGGCTTGCGGATCGTTCTGCGCGGCTCCCAAGCGGATATAGCGCAAACCTTCGGGGACGTTTTCTGCCACGCCCTGCCCCAGCATGAGCGAGAGACCATAGACGCCCTGCGCCTCGGGATGGCCCAGATCGGCCGCGCGGCGAAATAATTCCAGGCCCGCTGCCACGTCGTTGGGCACTCCTTGGCCGGTCATGTATAGTTGCCCCAGGAACGACATGCCTGCCGGATCGCCGGCTTCGGCCGCACGACGGAACATGGCAACAGCCTCCCGCTGGTCCTGCGCCACGCCCCGGCCGACGAACATCATCCGCGCCAGTTCGGTCATCGACGGACCGTGGCCCTGGTCAGCCGCAAGGCGGGCATAGTGTGCCGCGCGCTCCCAGTTCTCCGCGGTGCCCACGCCCAGTTCGTAGACAATGGTACCGAGAGCTGCCTGAGCAAACAGTTCGCCCGCATCGGCTGCTCGCTCCAGGTTGGCCACGGCAACAGGATCGAGCTGCCCGTCGGCCAGGCCGCTCAGCCGATAGAGCCCGTTCAGCCCCGCGCCGTAGGTGCTGCCTGCAGCAGCCGCTCGGGCCGTGGAGTCAAGCGCCAGCGCCTGATCCTGCGGACCACCGATCCCCTCGTGCGCGAAATAGCCTAGGTTCGCCAGCGCCTCGGCATGGCCGCGCTCGCCCGCCGTGGCAAACCAGCGGCGCGCCTGGGCATCGTCCCGCGGGACCCCGGCATACCCGGTGTAATAGAGGCGGGCGAGGTTCCACGCACTTTCGGGATTGCCGCCTTCCGCCTCGGCGAACAGCCGAGCCACCACCTGTTCGGACGTTTCCTGCTGGTAGATGATGTACGTGCGGCGATCGACCACGGACTGCGGCCCCCCGCTTGACTGACCGCCGCTGCTCAGCGCAGCCGCCAGCCCGTCTAACGGGGTGCCCATGCCACCCGATCCAAACGACGAAGAAGACGATGAGCCGATGCTGCTGCCCAGCGAACGCTGTTGCGCCAGCCCGGCCTGGAATGCGCGGTCGGCTGCGGCGCGATCGTTGGCAGCGTCTTGCGCCCGCATCGATGCCATCATCGCCTGGCGATTACGCTCGTCTGTCGCGGGATCGGCTTGTGCCGCACCGGTCCACACACCAAGGACGATCGCCCAGAATGCCAACATCGGTCGCTTCGCGCGCATACCAAATTCTCCTCATTCGCGCTCTCGATATAGCGCGAAGAGGGATCGAAAAACGTGAATTTTCTTGTTAGAATTTCGCGGCCAATGGCCTCGCAGGTGGGATCAATCCCTCTGCTTCCAAGAGTCGTAATTCATAGTGCCTGCACTAATTATCCCCAGGTAGCCGAGGATTTCGCGTATTGCCCGAAGGTCGCCCTGGGCAGCCTTTTCCCGCAGCTTCATCAGGCTGATCTGAAACCATTTCAGCCTGCGCGTGCCCTGCGGCGTTCGGATGGGAACGCGCGCTCCGAGAATCTCCATGATCAGCGTCTTCTCGTTCCTGCTTTAGCGCGCCCTTCCGTTCGGATTTCCGGACCGGTCTTTCTTGAAACGCGAGTGGACAGGCGGTTTGCCGTAGCCGACCGCATACCCGTGATCTTCTTCCTCCTCATTCGGCCTCTTGGCGCCGGTGCCTGACGCAGGCGTCGGTTCACTCGCCCGGGGAGCGGGGCCCGGTCCCGGCCGGGTTGGCCCCTCAGGCCATGGCGACCGGGGTTCGGGATTACGCGTGACCTTACGGAAAGCCATTTTGGGTTCCTCGTCATTCCATGGGTTGATTGTCCGGGCCGCGCGGTGGCGCGGCCCGGTGTCGGATCATGCTGTCTGTATCGGCGGTAAGGCTTCGGGAGTGTCGGTGTGGCCGGCGTTCTCGCCCGCCCTCGACGCCGCGACCCGCGCGAACGTCTCGCCGGTGTCGGCGAGCACGGCCTCGCGGCCGGTCCGCTTCTCCCAGCGCCTGATCGCGACATCGACATAGGTGGGCTCGATCTCGATCCCGTACGCCACGCGTTTCGTGCGCTCGGCCGCGAGGATCGTGGTGCCTGAGCCCATGAACCCGTCGATTACGATCTCCGCGGTCCTGGTCACGTCGCGGATGGCGTCGGCCACCAATGCGGTCGGCTTGACCGTGGGGTGATCGGCTAGGTCGTCGGCCCGTGTCGCCCCGAAGCTGTTGACCCCGGCGTAATCCCAGACACCCGCGGGAAAATCTGGCATCGCAAGAAGGGCGATCTGGTGGATCGAGTTCGCTTCCCGAAGTCGGTCCTCGAGGAACGCAGGCTTGCCCTGGGCAACCGGTCCTACTCAGCGCAGTACCAGAACAACCCGATCGTCGCGGACGGAGGTTGTTTCCGCTCTGCGCACTTCGGCCAGTACAGCGAGGCTCAGCCGCGCGATCAGTTCCACCGGATCGTCCTGTCGATGGACATGGCCTCGACCGATCGGAGCACCTCGGATTACTCGGTGTGCATGACGTGGGGCTACTTGCCGCCCAACTGGTATTTGCTGGATGTCTATCGCGCTAAGCCCGCGTTCCCCGAACTTGTGGAGCGGACAATCAGCCTGCACAGGCGATGGAAGGCCGACGCACTGACCATCGAGGCGGCGTCCAGCGGCCACGCGCTGTACCAGCAGGTAAAACGCGCCAGACTGCCGGGAATGGTCGTCAGCCCGACACCGAGGGGAAGCAAGCTCGACCGAGCCGACGCCATAACGGCCGGCAATCGAACTCATCGCCGCCCACTCCGACGGGTAATCCCCCCGGTGCTCCTCCACCATCCGCACCACACGGTCGCGAAACTCAGGTGAAAACTTGTTCCTTGTAGCGCTCATCGTGGCTCCTTCTCACAAATAGGAGCCTCCGGAAAGCCCGGGACGCTTCAGTGCGCTCTTGGTGCTCAGGGTTTGGAAAGCTGTCAGTCGGCATACGACCCAAAATCGGACATTCAGCAAATGCGCTCAAACCCAACCGCAAAGTGTTTGGGTTGGGATGCCTGTTCACACGCTGCTAGGCGAACCACTGTTCGAGATAGGTGGAGATAGACATGCCATCTTCGGGCAATACAGATAGGCCTATATAGAGATCTGGGCGCACGAGAACGAAACGCCCCTCTTCGCGGATCTCGTAGCGTTCGCGAATCTCACCGGTTTCGTCCGAGACTATGTGATCGAAGTCGAAACCGGCATCCTTGTCGTCCGCAATCAGGCAAACCGAGATTTGACCGGGGTAATGTTCTTCCAGATTACTCCGAACCGATCGGGCCAACTCCAGGTGGACTTGTTTCTCTTCGCCGGGAACGATGAGCAGGGTGAAGCCAGGATGTCGCAGGACGTCGTAGACACGCTTCTGCGGTTCGCGCACCAACATTGCATCGGGCGCTCTTGCGCCGGCTTTCGGTCCAGCGACTTCTGCAATGCCGTCGGGCAACACGACATTGTCGCTGTAGTTGTGCGACAGGCCGGACACGAGGTGGATCGTACGCGCCTCCCAACCCGGCTCCTGTGTTTGTTTCCAGCGCTCTTTGGGTTCGTCGCCGAAGCCCATTACGATATGGTGGGTCGCCATTGCGCCTTCGCTAATCTGCTCGCCGATCGGCTTTCGTTCCTTCTCGTAGCTGTCAAGAATAGCAGCGTCGGCCCGGCCCTGGCACACGGCTGCCAGTTTCCAGCCCAGATTGAAAGCATCCTGCATGCAACCGTTCATACCCTGCCCTCCCGATGGCGAATGGATATGGCTGGCGTCGCCGCAAATCACTAATCGCCCGTTACGATAACGCTCGGCAATATTGTTGTGGATTTCCCAAGCGGTGACCCATTCGGGCTCACCGACTTTGAATCCAATACCGATCTTGTCGGCAACCTCCTGGAAGGCCGCGCGCTGGTCGCTCGCATAGACATACTCTCCGGAAGGCTCGCTCATGTAGATGCGCCAGTTCTTCCCCGGCAATTTGGTACAGTTCATGAACAGGTCTTTGTTGAAGAAGTAGTTCATCCAGCGATCATCAAAAGTCACGTTTTCGAGCTGCACGTCCATCATTGACATCACTGCAACTTGTTCACCTTCAAAGGCGATACCGGCCGCATCCCGCACAAAACTGCGCTTGCCGTCACAGCCCACAACCCATGGGTAGCGATGCGCCTCCACCCGGCCGTCGGGTAACTTGATCTGCGCCGCGACGCTGTCACTGCTAGCATCAAGCCCGACGAGTTCTGTGCGGTATTCAGGCTTGATCCCGTATTGCGCCAAAAGGTGTTCGCGTAGCACCTGTTCAAAATCATTCTGGTTGATCTTGTAATAGAAGGCGAAGCGCGTCGGCAGTACGCGATAATCGGTGCGCGGCTGCTCTTCGGCCGGTAAATGTGGAAAGTTGTAGATATTACCGGGGCATTCGAGGCAGACCTCTTCGAGCCGATAAGCGATCCCCATATGCTCGAACATCTCCATAGAGCGAGCATGAACGGTCATCGCGCGCGTTGTATGCGAGGGACCCTGGCGCTTTTCGACCAATCGCACAGTAACCTGACGGCGTAGCAATTCATGCGCCAGTATCAGACCAGACGGTCCGGCCCCCACGATTAGGACTTGAGGTTCTGCGGACTGCATAATGAGGCTGCTCCCAATATTGTTGCCGTCTTTTTTAAAGATCTAACTTGTTGTGATAGGCACCGACAAAGCAAACTGGCTAAGGAGACAGGGTATTACTAGTCACTCCGGATGAGCAAGGCTAACAGCCCGCTTCTCTGTTTCGACACCTCGTCCGAGATCATCCGCTGGCGGCGAACACGAATGTCAGCTTTCCACCCAATCTGCGACGTGAGATAAGGTCTGTACCTGGGCCGGTAAGGGACTGTCGGCTTTTGGTGTTTGCGCCATATAATGCAGCCAATCAGCAATCGAGCCAATTTCAGGCCTGTCGGCAATCTCGGCCATTGGGCACCCCGCTTTTGCACTGCACCGCTGGCGACACCGCGCCAGTATCGCAGCAAGTAATCACCAACGATTGAGCCTATGCCGTAAGGGCCGTTTCAATCTTACGGTGCAACTCGGCCAATCCACTCCCGGTGTCTCGGCCAAGACCGAGGCCGGCGAGTTCAAAGCTCTGGGCTGCGACGCCGATTCCTTGCTGCTGCATTGCGGTCACCAACTGCCTTGCACTCTCGGCAAGGCGCTCCTCGCTGCGCTGGTTGAAAGGAGTATAAGGCAGATAGATCTTCTGAAACAAGGAGCGCCCGACAACCGCCATTTCAGTCAGGAACGGCAAGCCGTGTTCGGCGAGCGCCTGCTTTGCGTGCCCGCCCATCGCAAGTGCGAAACGATCTTCGATGGGGGCGACCATAGTCAGGCTTGCCGCATGGCTGGCATCGATACCGGGGAACGACACGCCTGCGACGCCTGGCTGGCCTGATACCAGCGCGGCCTGCTCCTGCCAGACGGGTGACCCAGCCTGTTCTTCAACGCTGACTGCGCGAACATCTGCAATGGAGGAAAGCGCTCCATCAATCGTTGCTCTTGCCAGTGCGATCAGATTGGGAAGCCCATAGAGCGCCGAGGTCAATCGCCACTCGGAAGCGGCATTCTCGGAATGGCGGGCCTCATCGAACTCGCGGTGGGTCAGGCTGACGGTGCCAGGTAGCAAGTTCGCAATCTTGAATTCACGCAACGCTTCCATGACTTCGGACAGGGCCTGAGTATTGGCTATCTGGTATGCCAAAGTCTGGGTGACAGGCACCTGTCCCATCAGCCAGACGCCAATCTGGGTTGGCACGAGCAGGCCAGACTGCATGGCCAGCCCGTCTGAATATGGTCCCAGCGAATATTTGTAGAGCTGCCAAGTCTTGCTGCCCGGCATGGCGCCCATGCCCGTGCGAACCAGTTCGCCATAGGGCGTTGCGAACTCTGCCCCGCACTGCACCAGTGCGTGTTCGCCGTAGGGTGTGTAGCCAATTCCCTTGGCAAAGGTGCTGCCGACGATCGATGCTGCGCCATCGCGTTCGCTGTCGACCTGCAACGCATGGCCATGCTCTGCTAGATAGGCGGACAAGGCCGCATAGCTGACGCCCGGCTCGACCCGTGCGTAGCCATTGGCGACATCGACTTCGAGAACGCGGTCCAGCCGCGACAGGTCGAGGATAACCGTGTTGCCATCGCCGCAAAGCCTCGCGCCTACGTTGGAGGCATTGAACACCGTGAGCAAACCAGCGCCATGCGCGTGCGCAGCAGCTACTGCATGCTGCGCGGCTTCGGCGTTCCCGGGGCGTACAGCCACCACGTAGTTTGCCTCAACCCCCGGATGGGTAGCGAAGCGCTCTGCCAGCGCATCGAAGGCGGTGTCGCCCGGACGGAGAAGCTCCAAGTCCATCCCTGTCTGGTTCAGGCTTTCGATCAGGCTCATGCTCATTGCCCTTCCTCCAGCAGGTAGTCGGCGATCCGGTCTACTTCCTCGTCAGTGATTTCGGTTGGCCGGAATGGGGGCATCATCTGAAAGCCTTGCCGCACGGCGTAATGGATCAGCGGGCGGTTGATCGCCTGCATGTCACGCAACACGGAATTTTCAGGCCCGAAATCGCCTTCCATTCGCATGGTGCCGGGATGGCCCGGACCCGGATCATGACAACCCGCACACCACTGCTGGTAGAGGTCTTCTCCGCTGCGCTTCTGCGGTTCGGCCTGCTGCGCATCAATCGCTGCGAATGGAACAAGTGCTGCTGATGTCAGCAGGACGAGGGCGAAAATTCTTATCCGCATGGCAGGTCTCCTTCGCAGAACTGGCTGGGCCAGATGCCGCTTTTGCCCGGCGCAAGGATGCCGCTCGGGTCAATGGCTGCCTTGAGCCGCGAATTGAGGCGGCCCAGCGCACCATCGTTCCATGAATAGGAACTGGCGACCTTGTCCATCAAATCGAGGTGCGTGCGGTAGACGCCAAAGCTGTCTTCGGTGGCATCGTCGATCAGGCGGTCCAGCAATTCGAGAAGGCGTGCCTTTTCTTCCGGTCGATCCCGGCGGAAGGCAGGCATGTAGATGTGGTGCATATCGCGCCAGCCGACGATGAATTCGCCGAAATAGTCGAAACCTGCCTCTTCCGACATTTGCCGAACCTTGGTGTATTGCCGCAGGGCCAGTTCGCCATCGACGGGTACGACGGGGCCGAAGCCGACATGCGCGGCGTTGGGTATCCAGGCTACAGTGCCGAATTCAGTCATATTGGGTTCGCCGCGCATCAGCTTGGCTCGGTATTGCCAGCTGGCGGTGTGGCCCTTCTCGGCCTCGGAGAAGAAGCGTGCGCCGCGGATGGTGGAAAAGCTGTCTCTCAGCACTTCCCAGGTGGCGTCCATCATCTCCTCTGTGCCGTAAAGCGCGCCGTAGAAGCTCCAGTTGCCCACATCGAGATCATCCATGATGGCGCGCCGCGCACTGTCGGGAAGTGCGCCTTCTCCGGTGTAGTATTGGTCCTTGCGCTTCTCGACCGCTGCCTCCCACACGAGCTCGGTAGAGGTAGCCGCATTGGGAATGAGCTGTGCGAGCTTGAGTGGACGGACAACTTCCGTGATCGGCTGGATCGCGTCCTCATCCGCAAAGGTAACCATATAGGGGCGATAGCCTGGCGGTTGGGGCATCAGCTGCACGCCCATTCGCGTAACCACGCCGAGGTTGGACTGGGTGAACAACCCGTCGACCCAGGGGCCATTGCCATAGCGATAGACGCTCATGGCAGCCTGTCCCGCCTGCCCGCCCATGCCGGTGTCGACAACCGTGCCATCCGACAGCACCACCTGCATCCCGCACTGCTGCTGCAGGAAGTGTTCGCCCATCGGCGTATAGCCGACGCCGCGATCCAGCAGGTTGCCCACCACACCGCCCCAGCCGGGCGCTGCGCAGTCGATCCATAAACGCGATCCGGTGCGGCGCAGGTGGCGATACAGCTCGGTGTAGGAGACGCCCGGCTCGACAATAGCGTAGCAGTGTTTCTCGTTGACCTCGATGATGCGGTTCATTCGCTTCAGGTCGAGAACCAGGGTGCCGGGCATACGTGGCGCAGCCCCTCCATAGCCAAGGTTGCGCCCGGTCGAGATGGTCCAGACCGGAATACCGTGTTCACGGGCCACGGCCAGCACGCGTTGTATCTGATCGACCGACGTTGGCGCCACGGCACCCGACGGCGCATGCTCTTCCGGCGGCTTCATGGCGAAGTGGTCATTGTAACCAACAAGCTGGTCGGAATCGGAGAACACGTTTCGCGGCCCGACGATTGCACGCAATGCATCCAGCGCGGAATCGAAGGCGCTGCGGCTCACTCGCGGTGGCAGCGGCGCACCGTCCGGCCCCGCTGCAAGCGCGCCATTGGCAGCCACCAGTGTTAGTCCGGCACCAACCGCCGAATTGCGGATGAAATTTCGTCTGGTGATCATGGCGATCATTCTCCCTTGGTACGCCATCATGCCAGCTTGGCCCGCTAATTCGCGCGGCTGGGAGTGCACCCTCGCTAGACTGTGAGTGCAATTTGAGATCGGCGGGCAATGCGCTATTGTAAGCGCCAATGACCGGAAGGTGGGATCACCACCTTCCGTGGAGAGGGTTTGACGACATGACGCTTGGACAAATGGCTGACAGATTCTGGGCTACCGACAGCTGGAGCGTTGGCGCAAAGATGTCGCGCTGGAATGACACCGTCGCCACGCACATGACTGAGCTACACGTTGATGCCGCGCAGCCGGAAAGTTTCAAGGCTAGTTGGACGCAGACGGCTCTGGGTCCCATCGACCTCAACGTTCTGGGCACCACGCCGCAGATCGTGCGGCGCACGCCGGAAATGACGCGCAGCACTGCTGAAGGCTCTTACGAGATCGTCTACATGCAGCGTGGTTCGATGATCGTGCGGGAGTGGGGCGACGAACAGCTGATCCGCCAGGGCGATTTCGGTGTTCTGCGCAACGCCGTGCCTTACGAGTTCGAGTGTCCGCGCGAGAATGTCGCGCTGTCGATGCATGTGTCGCAGGGCTGGATGGACAAGTGGCTCCGCGATCCGGAGGGCTTGCGTCGGATGCCGTGGCAAGCACGCTCGCAATGGGGCGCGCCGCTGGCATCGCTGTTGCGGTTGATTGCAGCAAATGGTGTCGCGGACTGTGCCGTTCCGCGCGACGTGATTGCCGATCAAATAGGTAGCTTGTTTGCCCTGATCGGGCAGAACGCAGGCGCACAGCGCAGAGTGCGAACGAGCACCTTCGATCGTATCGAAGCGCTGCTAGATACGCTATTTACTGACCCTGATCTGTCGCCAGGCCAGCTGGCTGGAGAAGTAGGCATATCAAAACGGCACCTGCACGGTCTGTTTGCCGACAACGGGACAACCTTCGGCGCGCAACTTGTCGAACGCCGTCTGCAATATGCCGCCGATCGCCTCTCCGCAGGCTCGCTTGATGCAAGTTTCGTCGGAGACATCGCATTCGAAGCAGGCTTTTCCGACCCAAGTCACTTCGCCCGTCGTTTCCGGAAACGGTTTGGTTGCGCACCCAGCGCATGGCGCAATGGCCGCAGGCCGATAGGGCCGAAGGGAACGTCCGCTTTTGAGCACTGAGAAATCGGAAGCTTACGTCTTTGATTGGGGCGCAAATCTGCCATTTCACACTCAGTGTTTCGTCAGAACCGTACTCTCGGCCGAAAACGTAACTCCAAGGCCGGAACATCCAAGTTTCCACTGGACTGTTCTTACCCCGCAAGCATTGGTGACGCCACGCCCGGCACGCCGGGCTCATGCCGGTAGCGGCGGCCATTCGGCTCCGCCCAACCGGAGTACCATGGTGACCACCAAATACACACATGCCCGGCAAACCATGGCTGGCGCCGCGACGAAGCAGGGCTCGCCCAGGTGCTGTCAGTCTAACCGCAACTTGTCTCCGATTGGCGGAGTTTGGCCTACCCAAGCGATGGTTCAGGCCATGAGCGACTGCCACTCGGCCAGGGCGGCCGAGCGGCGGGTCTTGTAGGTTGTTCTGTCGACGAGGTGGCGTTCGAGGTTGAAGTGGATGTGGACGTTTGCGTTTCGGGGTCGGCTGGCAGCAGGGCCTCCGTCCGGGCCAGGGCCACTCGATAATAGCCCGGATGATACACCGCTTCCCGCAGCTTGAGGTGAAGAATGCTCCCTCCGGTCAGTTGCGTCACTGCCCCGGTATGGGTGGCGGTGGGAGAGAGCCTGCGGACGAACTCTCTTTCGAATAATGCATTGTATCACAATAATAAATTTAGATTCCTCCAGGCAGTCCGCTGGTTGAGCGTACCTGGTTCAAGCCCTTGCGCTTTCACGATGCGTCAAGTTCGACAGTGGCTTTGATACTGAAACCCCGCTCTCGTGGCCCGCAATGGATTCCGATGCAAATCCCTCCTATTATCCTCCGGAGATGAGCCAAACCGGACATCACCGCTGATAATAAGGACGTTATGCCTCATCACACGCCACTCATCGGAACAATAGTTGCCGGACTTGTCGTAGCATTCGTGATGGGTGCCCTCGCGCATCGGCTCAGGATTTCACCGCTCGTTGGTTACCTTCTTGCGGGTGTGCTTATCGGTCCGTTCACTCCGGGTTTCGTGGCCGATTCGGGACTTGCCAATGAATTAGCCGAGCTTGGCGTAATTCTTCTCATGTTCGGGGTTGGTCTCCATTTCTCGCTGCGAGACCTGTTGGCAGTCAAAAACATCGCCGTACCCGGTGCTATCGTACAGATAGCCGTCGCAACTGCGCTCGGCGCTGCTTTGGCCATCTCACTGGGATGGAGTGTTGTTACCGGTCTAGTTTTTGGCTTGTCGTTGTCAGTGGCCAGCACCGTCGTTCTGTTAAGGGCGCTGCAGGGACACAAGCTGGTCGACACCCAGCAGGGCCGCATTGCTGTGGGCTGGCTGATCGTTGAAGACGTCGTGATGGTCCTGGCGATCGTGCTGCTTCCAGTCCTGGCCAATATCATGAGTGGGGGCGGGGTAACCACGAGCACGGTGGTCTACACGCTTGGTGAAGCGGTACTGAAAGTCGTGGGCTTTATCGCGGTCATGCTGCTGGCGGGCAAAAGGTTGATCCCTTGGGTGCTGCACTGGGCGGCCCATTCCGGTTCGCGCGAACTGTTCCGTCTCGCTGTCCTATCAATTGCGCTAGGTGTCGCCTTCGGCGCCGCCTTCATTTTCGAGGTGTCATTCGCGCTCGGCGCGTTCTTTGCTGGTATGATCCTCGGCGAAACAACGCTGAGCAAGCGCGCGGCCGAGGAGACTCTCCCGCTACGCGATGCCTTTGCGGTGCTTTTTTTCGTCTCGGTAGGCATGCTTTTCAATCCGGCGGTGGTGATTGACCAGCCTTTGCCGCTATTGGCAACGGTGGCCATCATTCTGGTGGGGAAGTCAGTTGCCGCCTATTTTATCGTCAGGGCCTTTCGCCATCCAAACCGGACGGCGCTGGTGGTTTCTGCGAGCCTCGCGCAGATTGGCGAGTTCTCCTTCATTCTCGCAAGCCTTGGCACCGGCCTTGGTCTTATACCGGCTGAGGCGCGTGATCTGATACTAGGCGGGGCGATCATCTCGATCGTTGCAAATCCCTTTATTTTCTCGATCGCAGCCGGATCCATGGTCAAAGCAGGTCAAGCTGCGGCTGCGCATGCAGTTGCATTAGAGGAAAAACGGGAAACAGATCGGCGCGAGCATTTGGTACTGGTGGGGTATGGAGCCGTGGGGCAGCTTGTTGCTGCCGGTACCCGCAATGCAGGCCGCGCGATCGTCATCATTGAAGATCAGGAGGATATTGCTCGGAAGGCCGAGGCTGATGGTTTTGTGGTTATCGTGGGCAATGCATCTGATCCCAATGTCTTGGAAGAAGCTGGAATCCGACATGCCAGCAAACTGGTGATTGCAATTCCTGAGGGGTTTGAGGCGGGCAGTATCGCCGAGCACGGCCGAGCGCTGAACAATCGGGCAATCGTAATCGCAAGAGCGCATTCGGACGCGGAAGTGCAGCATTTGCAGAAGCATGGTGCTCATAATGTTGTTTTGGGCGAGCGTGAGATTGCAGACCGAATGCTCTCGTTAGCGGCCTCCTTACGGTCAGCCTGAGAGGACTGAACTTCATGCGAACGGGCCTGCCGGCTTGGGTTAGTCCGCATTCGTAAAATGCCGATAGCTAGGATTTGCCCTACGTCTGCCAACTTCTCTTCTGCGGTCATGGTGTTGGGGTCTGGGCACCCCGGCGCCCATCTGACCCTCGGCTGCGCCACAGGATAAAGCTCCATCACGAGATTGGGCTTCTTCGCCAGCAGGGCGAGTAACACCTTCGGTCGGTGAAAATGGCTGTTTTCTGGGGCTTTAGGTTTTCTGGTAGGTGATAGAGTTCGTGATGCTCTCGGTAGGCGGTCGGTTTTTGCAACTCACGGCCTGTGGGTGACTAAGCGGCAGTGGAGAGCTATTCTTCCAAAAAACGACGCAAAATCAGAGGTTTTTAAGAAGACGTGCCCACCGACCATGGTCAAGGGAGACAGTTTGTTTCGCAACTCGGTGCGTTGGCGGTGGGTAGTCGACTGGCATCGAACCTTCTCTGGGTCGGAACGTATTGAACTTCGTCTGTTCAACGTGAGTTCGAATCCTGGTCGACTGGCGCCCCCTTCCTGCCTGCATCGGATGAAGGTGGTGGAGGCGAGCGCTAGAAATTGATAAATGTCCTGCATAATGTCGTCCTAAGCTCGAAAATCCCGGAATATGGCGCGAAAATGAATCATATCGCGATAAATAGGACAAAAAATACCATCTTCTTTTGTCTCTCGTGGCGCGGCATATTCAGTCGCAACGAAAGGAGACCGAACGATGGCATTCAATGCAGCGCTGCTTCGCAAGAAGCTCAAGGAAGAAGGTCGGACGCGGGCGTTTCTCGCCGAACTTACCGGGAAGAACGAACGCACCGTCAGTCGCTGGTTGAACGGCGGCAATTCACCAAAGACCAAAGATTTGGAGAAGATCGCGACTGCGCTAAACTGCCGGCCGCAGGACTTCGATCCACGCTATGCAGACGAGGGGCCTGGAGTGCCGGTTACACGCCCGAATGGCGGCATTGTTGGACGATGCGGAACGTCAAGTTTTTCAGCGCGACGGGCAGCAAGCAGTCGTTGCCAGCGTCCAAAGTTGACAACGCTTAACACGGTGCTGTCAGTCTAACCACGCCGCTTGGCGCGCGTTCGTCGACCGCTTCGTGGCGGGACTTTCCCTCGATGACCCGGCACAGGCGCCACCCCGCGTCGGTGGACTCAACTGGATGCGCATGCCGTTCCCGGGTCCAGCGGACCTGACCTTGTACCGCACTAAGGGCTCGGCCGAGACCGGGGCGTTCCTCCGCTACCGCGAGGGAACCGGGTTCGCGCTGTTCGGGGAACTGGCCTTGCAGCGAGAGGCCATCGACGGCGAGTTCCGCGCGGCGGGATTGCCCGCACCGTGCTGGGGCGAGGGAGATGGAGAGCAATTTATTACCGTCACGGCTTCGTCGCCGCTTCCGTGGGTGCTGTCAGTCTAACCGCAACTCGTCTCCGATTGACGGAGTTCGGCCCTGAACAACGCAACCGTTAGGCCACGAGGTTCTGCCACTCGGCCAGGGCAGCCGAGCGGCGAAGCTTGTAGGTCTGTCGGTCGACAAGGTGACGGTCCTGGTTGAAGTGGTTGTGAAACGAGGCGTGGACTGAGGCGAATTTCTGCAGCGACTTCATCCTCCGGAAGCGCTGCATCGCACGCTCTCTTCGTCGGAATGGCAGGTGTGAATTCTCCGCCCGGTTGTTGAGCCAGCGCCCAATCTCGCGACGCTCAAGATTGCCCAGTTCGCGCATTGCTGCTGGGTAGGAGCGCATGCCGTCGGTGACGATTGCCTCCGCCCTGCCATGGCGTTTCAGCGCCTTCTTCAGAAAGGCAAGCGCCGCGGCTTTGTCTCGCTTCTTTGTGACGAAACTCTCCAGGATTTCGCCTTCGTGATCCACGGCCCGCCACAGGTAATGGCGCTCGCCATTGATCTTCACGAACACCTCATCGAGGTGCCAACGCCACTGCCGGAATCCCTTCATCCGACTGACGCGTTGCCGACGGATGTCTGCAGCGAACATCGGACCAAACCGGTTCCACCACAGCCGCACCGTCTCATGGCATATATCGATGCCGCGCTCGAACAGCAGATCCTCCACGTTCCGCAAGCTGAGCGGAAAGCGGACGTACATCATCACCACTAGGCGAATGACCTCGGGTGACGAGTTGAAATAGCGAAACGGACTAGCTGGTTTGCGAGGGCGTGGCATGCCCTCGCCCTACCCTCGCCGGCTCAGAACGCTAGCGGTGCGTTTGCTCTGACAGTGCCCCGACGCGGCCACCCCCGCTTTTCAGAGACACTGGACCTCGACACATTCCTTGCCTGCCGCCACGCGGTCGTGCGCCATGAAGGGCGCAGTCAGGAGATTGCCGAGCGGGCGGTTGCCGAGGCCGGCCTTGTGCGCCACGTGGCCTTGCACACACCGCATTATGTCAGTCTGCCGTTTCACATCGCCAGCAGCGATCTCATCAGCATCGTGCCCAGAAACCTGGCCACCTCTTTCGAGAAGGTCATGGACCTGCAAATCGCCGCCCCGCCCATTGCCATTCCCGACATTCCCCTGAAACAGCACTGGGCAAAGCGATCGGCAACTGATCCCGCGGTGGCCTGGCTGACTTCTCTGGTGGAAGAACTGTTCCTGGGACGTGATCCCACCTGATTGTGGCCAGGTGGCGGGCTCAGACCCGCTCGATCAACAAGGCGATGCCCTGACCCACGCCAATGCACATCGTGGCAATCGCAAAGCGACCGCCATTGCGGCACAGTTCCTCCGTTGCCGTCAGCGCCAGGCGCGCGCCGGACATGCCGAGCGGATGACCAAGTGCGATCGCCCCGCCATTGGAGTTCACCCGCGGATCGTCATGGGCGATGCCCAGTTGGTTCAGGACGGCCAGACCTTGCGCGGCAAAAGCTTCGTTCAGTTCGATTGTGGCGACATCGCGCATGGATACGCCAGTGCGTTCTAGCAGACGAACGGTCGCCGGAGCTGGGCCTATCCCCATGATCCGCGGTGCGACGCCAGCGGTGGCCATCGCCATGATCCGTGCTCGCGGTGTCAGTCCATGGCGGATGGCTGCCGCCTCGCTGGCGATAATCAACGCGGCAGCGCCGTCATTCACCCCACTGGAATTGCCTGCGGTGACGGTACCGCTGGCATTGACGACCGGATTCAGTCGGGCAAGCGCTTCCAGCGACGTTTCACGCGGATGCTCGTCTGCCGTTACCAGCATGGCCTCGCCCTTGCGTTGAGGCACCGAAACGGCGCAGATTTCTGCGGCCAGCCGGCCATTGGCCTGCGCGGCAGCTGCCTTCTGCTGACTCCGCAGGGCAAACAGATCCTGATCCTCCCGCGAGATTGAAAACTCCCCGGCCACGTTTTCCGCCGTCTGCGGCATGGGGTCGACTCCGTGCGCAGCCTTCATCCGCGGATTGACGAAGCGCCAGCCAATCGTGGTATCATAAACGGCGTTTTCACGGGCAAAGGCGCTGGTTGCCTTGGGCATCACAAACGGTGCCCGGCTCATGCTTTCCACGCCGCCAGCCACGATGAAATCGGCATCGCCCGCTTGGATCGCCCGCGCCGCTGTGCCAACCGCATCAAGACCCGAACCGCAAAGCCGGTTGACCGTCGAGCCACCCACCCCTTCAGGTAGCCCGGCAAGCAGGCCTGCCATGCGCGCCACGTTACGGTTATCCTCGCCAGCCTGGTTGGCGCAGCCAAGGATCACGTCATCGAGCGCCGCCCAATCAACTGCTTGGTTCCGTTCCATTAGTGCCTTGATCGGTATGCTTGCCAGATCGTCGGCCCGGATTGACGACAAGGCTCCGCCATAGCGGCCGATCGGCGTACGGATGGCATCGCAGATAAAGGCATGGGTCACGTGCTCAATCCTTATCATTCAGAAAGCCGCAGACTGCGGCGATGACGGCATCCTGCTGGTCGAGATGCGGCGAATGGCGGCAATCGGGCAGTTCGACCCGGGTGGTGTCGGCCAGAACGGCCGCGATACGGTCGAGCTGATCCAGGGTGCCATATTGATCATCATGCCCATGAATTAGCAGGGCCGGAGCGGAAATGCCGCCGAGCAGACCTTCAATATTCCAGTCGCGAAAACGGGGATCGAGCCAGATAGCAGACCAGTCATCAAAAAGAGCAATCGGGTCCGCGTGATAGCGTTTCATCCGTTCGCCCATGTCTGTTTGCGGAAAGCGCGCGGCGACCTCGGCAATGCTGCTGTGGGTCAGATCTTCCACCAGGACATGCGGGGCCTCCAAGGTCAGGCTGGCCACCCGCCCGGGGTGCATATTTGCCCCGATCAGCGCAATCGAGGCCCCGTCGCTATGCCCGAACCAATGCGCCCTCTCCATGCCAAGGGCGTCCATGACATCCGACAACAGCGCCGCCTCGCGGTGCATGTAGTCGGGCTCGCGCCTGGTTGTGTCCGGATCGCTCCAGCCATGCCCCATCCGCGACCAGGCGACAACTTCGCGGCCGGTGGCGCTGGCCAGCATGGCCGGAAACTCCTTCCACAGCTTGATCGAGCCAAGACCCTCATGCAGCAACAGGATGGGCAAGCCTACGCCACCGCCCCATCGCGCGAATTCCAGCCGCGCCGATCCCACAGTCATGAATGCGCTGCTCACTTGGGTTCACCCCGTGCAAGGGCGAACAGGGCCGGCGAAGCTCCGATGCCCATTTCCTCCAGCCGTCGCACTACTTCGGACAAGCCCACATGGCGTGCATGATACATCGGGCCTCCGGTCCAGGCAGGCCAGCCGTAACCATTCAGCCAAACCACATCGATATCCGACTCCCGCAAGGCAATGCCGTCTTCAAGCAGTTGGGCGCCTTCGTCGACCATGGGCCAAAGCAGGCGATCGAGCACCTCGGCGTCGCTGAATTCGCGCCGGACTACCCCATTATCCCTTGCAAACTCGGCGATGATCCGACGCGCCTCTTCCGAGGGGACAGGCTTGCTATCCTCCCCGTAGTCATAGAACCCGGCCTGAGTCTTCTGACCTCTCCGCCCCGCCTCGCACAGCCTTTCGCGGATGGTCGATCCGGTGGAGGTTTCCGGCGACCAGCCGAGGTCAAGCCCCGCCAGATCACCCACGCGGATCGGGCCCATGGCCATGCCGAAGGCCTCCATGACGCCATCCACCTGCTCTGGCGCGGCGCCTTCGACCACCATCGCCTCGGCATGTTTGCGGCGCACCGCCAGCATGCGGTTACCGATGAAGCCCCAGGCGTTGCCCGAAAGGACGGCAACCTTGCCAAGCCTTTTGGCTAGGGCAAAGGCGGTGGCCAGAACATCGGGCGAGGTCTCTGCGCCCTGCACGATCTCCAGCAGTTTCATGATGTTGGCGGGCGAGAAGAAATGCATTCCGACCACGTCGGCCGGTCGCGAAGTGGCCGCTGCGATTTCATCAAGATCGAGATAGGACGTGTTGCTCGCCAGAATGGCGCCAGACCGCGCGATCCGGTCAAGGCTGGCGAAGATCTCCTGTTTCACCGCCATCGTTTCGTATGCGGCTTCGATGATCAGGTCGGCATCGGCCAGCGCGTCGATGGTGGTGCCGCAGGAAAGCAGAGCGCGCGCAGCATCGGCCTTTGCCGAAGTCATCCGCCCCGACGCGACATTGCTGTCGAGTACCTTGGCTATATGCGCCTGCCCCCGGGCGAGAGCCGCGGGGTCGCGTTCGAAAAGGTGAACCGGCAATCCTGCACTGATCAGGGCAATGGCAATGCCGCTACCCATGGTGCCGCTGCCAATAACGCCCGCGCGTTCGACCGGGCGTGGATCGATACCGGCGATAACGGGCACTTTGGCAGCTTCACGTTCGGCAAAGAAGACATAGCGAAGGGCTTCTGTTTGCGGGCCTGCCCGCAATTTCAGAAAGATCTCGCGCTCGCGCGTGGCGCCTTCGGCAAACGGCAGTTCAGTAGCCGCACGAACCGAAGCGATAATCGCCGGTGGTGCGTCCAGACCGCGAAACTTGCGCGCGTTGCGCTTGGCGAACTCGACATAAACCCCGTCATCCACCTTCTGCGCAGCAAGGTCGCGGGTACGGCGCGGTGGCTTTTCGGCCATTTCGCCCGCAAACCTGATGGCCGCTGATCCCAGGTCTCCGTCGGCGATGCGGTCGACCAGACCCATGGCGAGCGCATCGGGTGCCTTGACCGGATCGCCAAGAGCAATGATGTCCAGCGCCCGCTCGACGCCCACCAGACGCGGCAGGTGCTGCGTCCCGCGCGCTCCCGGCATCAGGCCAAGCTTGACCTCGGGCAGGCCCAGCTTCGCGTCCTGCGTGGCAATCCGGTAATGGCACGCCATGGCGATTTCCATGCCGCCGCCCAGTGCCGTGCCGTGGATGGCCGCCACTACGGGCTTGGCCGAGGCTTCAATCGTATCGACAACTTCGGTCAGAAGGGGCTGGGTCGACGGCTTGCCAAACTCCTTGAGATCGGCCCCGGCAAAAAAGGTTCGGCCCGCACAGGCGATCACCAGCGCAGCTACATCCGCATCGGCATTCGCCCGGGCTATCCCTTCGACAAGTGCCGCACGCACTGCCTGGGAAATCGCGTTGACCGGCGGATTATCGATGGTGAGCGTGGCGATCACGCCCGAACGGGTCCAGTTCGTCAACCCGGCCATAACTCACATGCCCCCGATAGCGGTCAGGATACGATCACTCGCCTGAATGGCACTGCGCTGCAGGTAGGGCATCATGCCGATGATCCCGCCCAGTTCCGCGCCGCCCCCCGCCCGTCCAGGCCCGCCGTGCTGCAAATGCGGCAGGGCTGCACCGTGGCCTGTGGCAAACTCGGCATTGTCGCGATCAACGATCATGATACGCCCGTGGAAGCTGGAAACCCCGCCGACAAGGTCGTTAATGGCGGCCGCATCGTTGCTGAAGATCGACAGCGCCAGCGATCCCTCGCCCGCATTCGCCAGCACGATGGCCTCCTGGGCATCTGCATAGGGCATCAGTGTGGCCACCGGCCCGAAAGCTTCGACGGCGTGAACTGCCTTCGCCACTGCAGGTCGATCGCAGCGCAGCAGCGTCGCGGCAAAGAATGCGCCCTTATCGAGCTCTCCGCCGAGTTGCGGAATGATGCCGCCGGTCACCAGTTCGGCCTCGGTCCGCAGCGTGGCGAGATTGGACATCACGTCTTCGCGCTGGGCAATCCCCGCCAGCGCTCCCAGGCGCGTGGTATCGCTGCGCGGATCGCCAATCGTTGCCTTGCCCAGACGTGCCACCACTGCGCCCTGCACCTGATCGATCAGATGTGCGGGAACCAGAACACGGCGAATAGCGGTGCACTTCTGCCCCGCCTTCTGTGTCATTTCACGCACGACTTCCTTGATGAACAGGTCGAATTCAGGTGCCTCTGGCGAAGCGTCCGGGCCGAGAATCGCAGCATTGAGGCTATCCTGCTCAGCGGAGAAACGCACGGTCCGCGCAATGATATTGCGCCGGGCCTTGAGCATGTTGGCAGTCGCGGCGGAGCCGGTGAAGGCAACACTGTCCTGCCCGTCAAGCCGGTCGAGCAGGTCACCCGCTGAACCCAGCAGCAATTGCACCGCGCCCGGTGGCAAGGCACCACTTTCGATCATTATCCGGAATGCAGCCTCGGTCAGGTAGGCACCGACCGTGCCCGGCTTCACAATCGCGGGCATCCCTGCCAACAGCGTGGGCGCCAGCTTTTCAAGCATTCCCCATACGGGGAAATTGTAGGCGTTGATGTGGATCGCAGCCCCGCGCAAAGGCGCAAGGATGTGCTGACCGATGAAGTCGCCCTTGCTGATCGTCTCGCGCGCGCCGTCGGTCATGACCCGTGCGTCGGGCAGGCCTTTCGCCTTTGACGAATAGACGAATAGCGTGCCGATACCGCCCTCGATATCGAAGGCACTGTCGCTGCGGGTCGCGCCGGTGAAGGCCGACAGTGCGTAAAGCTCGTCCTTGCGCGCAGTCAGCGCGTCAGCCAGCGCACGCAGCATCTTGCCGCGCTGCTGGAACGTCATGGCGCGCAGGGCCGGTCCACCGACCTCGCGCGCATGTTGCAGCATGGCGCCAGGGTCGGCCTCTGAGGGCATCAGGGCAACTGTCGAGCCATCGATGGCCGAGACAAGCTGCGCTTCCTCGCCCGCCGGCAGAAACCGGTCCTGGGCATAGGAACGAAGGGCAATTGGCTGGGTCATGTCAGGGCTTTCGGTTCGTAAGGATCAGGATCGGGGCTTGGCGAAGCGGAGCACCGCCTGCCGATAGGCGTCCGTCGCGCCGAGCTTGCCCTGGGCGACACGTTCGCTTGCCAGAGCAGCTTCAAGCGTTCCGGTCGGATTGGAGCGCAGCTGGCGCTTGATTGCCGACAGGGCTTGCGGCGAGCGCTGGGCCAGGCCGCGTGCGATCTCGTTCGCGGTGTCGGCCAGTAACGCATCATCGACCACCCGACTGACAAGGCCGATCATAGCCGCTTCCTCGCCACTGACTGCCCGACCCGTAAGCGCCAAATCTAGCGCCCGCGCCTGGCCGACAAGGCGGGGCAGCGACCAGCTCGCGCCGCTGTCGGGGCCGAGCGCGACGTTGACGAAGCCGAACTGGAACCTAGCCGATCTGGCGGCCAGCACGATGTCGCAGGCGATGGCGAGGGCAGCGCCGGCCCCGAACGCCATGCCGTTTACGGCTGCGATGACCGGTTGCGGAAGGTTTGCCAGCCGCAGTACCAGCGGATTGTAGTTTTCTTCGAGTGATGCCGCGAGATCGGGCACCTCACGGCGAGCAAAGCTGGCCGCCCGCTCGCCAAGGTCCTGCCCTGCACTGAAGGCCCTGCCGCAACCCGTCAGCACGACTGCGCCAATGGTCGGCTCGCCTTCAACCTTGTCAAGGGCGTCGCGCAGAGCCTGGTGCATCGCCCCATCGATGGCATTCAATTGCGCTTCACGCACCAGGCTGATGGTGGCGACACCATCGGCTATGTGGAGCCGGACCCGATCCTCAGCCACGGGTGAACTCGATAGCGCCGCCCGGAAGGAGATAGAGGACCAGGGCCTTGCCGCCGGTTACCGTGGGGTGATGGGCCGAACCGGGACCATAGACCTTCCAGCCCGCACCCTGTCCGTCAAACGCGGCGCCCAGATCAATAGGGATGACCAGGTCGATCTCGCCATTGGGGTGCGCATGATGCGGACCGACGATTTCGGTCATCTCCACCACATCAACCGACATACCGGCCAGTGCCTCACCTGCGGGCACGGCACGCCCGAACTTGATGCCGCCTGCCTCGCGGCCGCACAGCCAGCCCTCCTCGCATCCACGCAGGACCCATTCGCGCGCATCTGCATGCCATGCGCCATCGGCCGGGAAATCACGGTTGAGGCGCGCTTGGAGCGCATCGTCGAGTGGCGCGCCAGCGATGGCATCGGTCACCACGCCAAGGTGGGTCACGAAACCCTCGGGTGTTTGCGGACGTTCGCCCATGTCTTTCCTCCTGAAATCAGCCTGCCGCGACAGCGACAGGGATGAATTCCTTCAACTGCCGGTCTGCATCGGCCAGAACGGCGGGATCGACTGCAACACCCAGTTCCACCAATCGTCGGCCGTGCGAATAGTCGCGGGCGTTATTGATACAATCGAGCGCCATCACCCGGCCTGCGTCATCCAGATAGACGACTGCAAACTTTCTCGACGCAGGATCACCGCGCAGCACCGTCCGGGCATGACCGGCCGACAGGCCGACGGTCTGCAATTTGAGGTCGTACTGGTTCGACCAGAACCAGGGCGTAGCCTCATAGTGGGCTGCTTCGCCGCAAATGGTTCGCGCTACCACCGTTGCCATGTCATTGGCGTTCTGCACCGATTCAAGCCGTATCACGGCCCCACCGGCAAACTTGTTCGCATGCGCCGCGCAATCCCCGATGGCGAAGATGTCGGCAAGCGAGGTGCGGCATTGTGCGTCCACCAGCACGCCATTGCCCGTTTCGGCACCAGCTTTTGCCAGCGGTTCAACGCAAGGGGCAATACCGATGCCCACGATCACCATGTCGGCGGGCAGAACCTCGTCACTGGCAAGCCTGACCCCGCTGACGCGACCCTGCCCTTCAATCCCGGCAATCTCCTGCCCGGTGCGCAGGTCAACCCCATGGGCGCGGTGATCGGCCTCGTAGAAAGCGGACAGCGCCTCACCGGCAACCCGCGCCAGAACGCGCGGCAGGGCTTCGAGCAGAACCACCTGCTTGCCCAACTTTGTCAGCACGGCAGCGGCCTCGAGCCCGATATACCCCCCGCCAACCACCACCACGTGCTGCACGCCCGGCAGCTCTGCCATGATTGCGTCGACATCCTCACGGTCCCGCACACAATGCACGCCCGGCAGATCGGCACCCGGCAATGGCAGGGTGCGCGGGTCACCGCCCGCTGCCCAGATCAGTTTGCCATAGGTAATCTCGCGCCCGTTGGCGCATTGCAGCCGATGCCCGTCGGCATCAACTGCCGTCACCGTATGGCCCAGCAGAAGCGTAATGTCCTTTTCCGCCCAATAGGATGCCGGACGCAGATAGAGACGTTCGAACGGCTTTTCCTGCGCCAGATATTCCTTCGACAGCGGCGGGCGTTCATAGGGCAGCTCGGTCTCGCGACCGATGATGGCGATCGAACCGGCAAATCCGGCAGCGCGCAAGGCTATCGCCGCCTGCGCGCCGCCGTGGCCCCCACCCACAATGGCAACATCAAAGGTCATGCATCCTCCCGCAGGCGGAACCTCTGGATCTTGCCGGTGGCTGTCTTGGGAAGTTCGGCAACGAAGGTGATCCAGCGCGGATACTTGTAAGGGGCCAGGTGGCTCTTGCAGTGATCTTTCAGTTCCTGCTCCAGCGAAGGGGTCGGCTGCACATCGTTGTGCAACACCACATAGGCATGCGGTTTCACCAGCCCGTCGGCATCCTCGGCCCCCACTACTGCGGCTTCCAGCACCATGTTGTGACCCGACAGTGTCTCTTCCACTTCGATCGGAGAAACGTAGATGCCCCCGACCTTGAGCATGTCATCGGCGCGGCCAGCATAGGTCAGCCAACCCTCCTCGTCGCAGACATACTTGTCTCCGCTCGCTGTCCATTCGCCGCAAAAGGTCGCCGTCGATTTTTCGCGATTCCGCCAGTAGCCGATTGCGCTGGTCGGTCCGCAGATCTGCAGGTTGCCGATCTCTCCGGGCGGCACTTCCGATCCGTCATCGCCGACAAGCCGCACGCGGTAGCCATCGACGACACGCCCCGTGCAACCATACCGCACCGAGCCGGGTCGCTGGGATACGAAGATGTGCAGCATCTCCGTCGACCCCAGACCATCGAGCACGTCGGCACCGAACTTGTCGGCAAAAGCCTTGCCAATGTGACCGGGCAGGGCCTCGCCAGCCGAAGTTGCGATCCGCAATCGAGGCGCGTCCTGCTTCGTAGGACAGGATGGGTGGGCAAGCCACCCCGCAAAGAACGTCGGCACTCCGCCCAGTACCGAGACCTGATGTTCGACGATGAGCGCCGAAATCGCATCGGGAGTCGACCGTCCGTTGTGCAGCACAACCGTCGCGCCAGCGGCATAGGGAAAGCTCAGGGAATTGCCCAGGCCGTAGGCGAAAAACTGCTTCGCCACCGACAGCACCACATCATCTTCACGCAGGCCCATCGTTCCCAGCGCGTAGAGATTGGCAGTAAGCCGTATCGATCCGTGCAGGTGCATCGCCCCCTTGGGCCTGCCGGTAGACCCCGAGGTGTAAAGCCAGAACGCCACATCGTCACGATGTGTGGGCGCCGGATCGGGCGCCGGTTGGGCATCGGCGAGCAAGGCCTCGAGATCATCAAACGGCCCGCCCTCGCTGCCGACGAACTTCACGAAGGGTTCGGCTGCGGCGATCGCTTGCCACTTGTCGGACAATTCGCCCGACACGAAGACAGCAACGGCACCGCTGTTGTTCAGTATCCAGCCATAATCGTCTTCGGTCAGAAGCGTGTTGAGCGGAACCGGGATCACGCCTGCACGCATTGCACCCAGGAAGACCGTCGGGAAATCGCGCGTATCGGTAAGGCACAGCAAGACCCGCTGATCACGCCGCACGCCAAGGCGGTTGAAAACGTCCGCCATGCGGGCAACCCTGTCGCCGAGTTCACGGTAGGTGCAAGTTCCCCGGTGATCGATGATGGCCGTCTTGCCGGGATGGCGGGCCAGATTGGCGGCGAGGAGATCTTCCGCCGCGTTGAAGTATTCCGGCAGATCGGCAGCGCAGCGCCCGTCACTCGTGTTCATCGGCTATCCCCCATTCCCACCAAGGGTCGGGGCACCGGACTTACCCGGCGCTCCGACCCCGGCTCAGTTCAGGCCGCCCTGACGTATTCGAATTCGAACGGCATGTTGTTGATTCCGCGATCCGGCGGGCAGGTCCAGTTGGCACACTTGCCTGGCTCCGTGACACCCACCATGAGCGACTTGACATAGGCCCGGTCGAATTCGCTGGGCAGTGCGGCCCTGACCTGATCCGGGTCGCTCGGCTTGCCGCTCGTATCGAAGGCCATTCCCGCCCAGACGCCAACACTGCGGTTGAACCGTTCGGAAGGCAGGGTCAGTTCAACCTGGAAACCTGCCTTCGCGATCGTCCGGTTCCAGCGGGTAAGCCCGATGGCACAGTCGCGAACGTAAGCATTGCGGGTGATCAGGTTCATCGCATTGCGCGTGGCGACTTGCTCGAGTCCGCCGGGGGTATCGACATCCTCGAAGGTGTCGATGCAGTCGTGGTCTTCGTAGGTCCCCTCGTCAGGACGCCCCTTCAAGCCATTCGCCCAGTAAGTGGCGGCATTGGAGCTGATTTCCGCGCCGAACAGGTCAAGTGCCGAGGAATACCAGAAGTTGATGTAGCGCTGGATCAGCGGCAGATCGATCACCCCGGACTTGCGCAGGGTTTCCGGATCATCGGTTCCCAGCTTCTGCATTTCCTCCAGCGTGCGCCGGATGACCCGGGCAATCCCCGTTTCGCCCACGAACATGTGATGGGCCTCTTCGGTCAGCATGAAGCTGCAGGTCCGCGCCAGGGGATCAAAGCCGCTCTCGGCCAGCGACTTGAGCTGGTATTTACCGTCACGATCGGTGAAGTACGTGAACATGTAGAACGAAAGCCAATCGTCGATCGGCTCGTTGAACGTGCCCAGGATACGCGGGTTGTCGACATCGCCCGAATGGCGGTGCAGCATTTCTTCCGCTTCCTCGCGACCATCGCGGCCGAAGTAGGCGTGAAGAAGATAGACCATCGCCCACAAGTGGCGGCCTTCCTCCACATTGACCTGGAACAGGTTGCGCATGTCGTAAAGCGACGGCGCGGTCAGGGCCAGCAGCCGCTGCTGCTCAACCGACGCGGGTTCGGTGTCGCCCTGTGTCACGATCAGGCGGCGCAAAGCGGAGCGATATTCACCGGGAACCTGCTGCCAGGCCGGCTTGCCCTTATGGTCGCCGAAGCCGATGGTGCGATCCTGCTGCTTGTCGGCAAGAAAGATGCCCCAGCGATAATCCGGCATCTTGACGTGGCCGAACGTCGCCCAGCCCTTGGCATCGACCGAGGTGGCAGTACGCAGATAAACGTCGTGGCCCTGGTAGGTAGTCGGCCCCAGGTCCTTCCACCAGTCGATAAAAGCCGGCTGCCAGTGTTCGAGCGCACGTTGCAGGGCACGGTCAGTTGACAGGTCTACGTTATTGGGAATGCGGGACTGGTAATCGATCGCCATTGCAACGCTCCTTGACCGCCAGGCGCGGCCCGATCCTGAAAAAATCCCGCCGCCCCTGGGAGAGGAGTGGGGCGGCGAGAAGCTTCAAACCCTCTTGCGGTCAAATTCGGCGCGTCGGCCGGACCCGAACAGCTTCAAGGCACCGCCATCGCCCACGGCATTGGGCCGGATAAAGATCCAGTTCTGCCAGGCCGACAGGCGACCAAATACCTTCGACCAGACGTTCTCGGCACCGGCAAAGCGCAGTGACGCTTCCATTCCGGTGCAGGCATCGGGCGACAGGCCGGCGCGCTCGTCAATCGCCAGGCGCACTTCATCTTCCCAATCGATGTCGTCGGGCGCGAAAGTCACGAGACCCAGGTCATGGGCCTCGCCAGAAGGGATCGGCGAACCCGCGAGCGCGCGCAACTCGTCGATGCGTTCCAGATTGCCGAGGAAGCGCGAACCCAGCCGGGTGAGGCCGTTGCACATCGGGAAATGGCCAAAATTCGCTTCACCAAGATGGAGAACAGGGCCGTTTTCGGGGTCCGAAATCAGTTCGAGCATGTACCCGCGATCCGCCGCGAAAGCCAGTTCCGCCAGTGTCCCTGCAAAAGCAGAACCCGGCTCAATCACCGCGTATATCGAACGCGAGGACACATCGAGGCGCGACAGCGTGCGGCGCAGCATGCCGATTACCTCGTTGGCGAACCAGTGGTCCTTGGCGGCCAGCAGTGCCGCATCATAGGCCAGCACCTTGGCTCCATCGCCCGTGGTCTTGAGAACCCACAAGCCCAGCTCGGGTTCGTTGGTGCGCAGCATCAGGATGGCGTCATCAAGCTCGCGCGCCATTTGCAGGGGCCAGAAGCCGGTGCCCTCGGCCAGCATCGCCGCGGCATCCGCTGGAGGAGCCGTGTCGGGAGCCTTGACCGTTACGGTAGCAAGCCCACGAGCGCGATCGAACGTCACGTCGACAGTGCCGTAATGGTATCCGGCCTCGTCGATGACACGCTTGAGCGGATCGAGATGAACACCCGCCCCCGCCTGCGGCCGGGCGCTGCCGGCAGCAAGCGCTTCTGCCTTGGCCCGCACCGCCTCGTCCCAGCGGCCACGCGGCGCAATATCGTCAACCAGATTCCAGTCCTTGGCCCTGCGGCCGCGCACGCCCTCTTCCGAGGTGCAAAACACATCGGCCAGATCACGGCGCACCTTGCGCTTGTCGACCACGCGGGTGAGGCCCCCGGTTCCGGGCAGGACCGCCAGCAACGGCACTTCGGGAAGCGACACGGCAGAGGAGCGATCATCGATCAGCAAAATCTCGTCGCAAGCCAGCGCTACTTCATAGCCACCGCCAGCGCAGGTGCCGTTGACCGCAGCAAGGAACTTGAGCGAGCCGTTCTGCGACGAGTCCTCGAACCCGTTGCGCGTTTCATTGGTGAACTTGCAGAAATTGACCTTCCATGCGTGGCTGGAAATGCCCAGCATGTAGATGTTCGCACCCGAACAGAAGATGCGCTCGTTCGCACTCGTCAGCACCACACAGGCCACCTGCGGATGTTCGAAGCGCAGGCGCTGGACAATGTCGTGGAGCTCCATGTCCACGCCAAGGTCATAGCTGTTCAGCTTGAGCTTGTAGCCCGGCAGCAAACCACCCTCAGGGTCGACATCCATCGAAACGGTAGCGATGCGCCCGTCGATTGCGACCTTCCAGTGGCGATAATCGCCGCCAGTCCGGTCGTAGGTGAAAATTGCCGCATCCTGTGCGGCTTTTTCCGCCAATTGCGTTGCCATCGAATCGCTCCTCAGCCCGTCACTGCCGGAACAATAGGTCATTGATGGCGATCAAACAAGCACTATATTTCATCCAGCAAACGAGGCTACGACTCCTTCAAGCATGCTGACGGTGTGATTGAAATCCTGCCCCGAAGTGTCGAGGCGAGCATCGGCTCTGGCGTAGTCAGCCTCTCGAGCTGCCAGAATGGCCTTCAGGTCGTTCATGGCAGTGCGGTTACCCGTCATCGGGCGCAAATCACCTTGTGCAACCACTCTCGACATGTGGTCTTCAGGCGTCGCCTGCAGCCAGACTGTCCAGGTTTCACGAAGCAACTGGTCGAACAGCTTACCATCCGCCACCACTGCACCTGGAGCCGCGATGACTGCAGCTGCGTTTGTGCGGCAGATATCTCGCAACACGTCGGCCTCATAACGCCGTAACGCCGCCGGACCATTGATCTCCAGCAGGACGCCAATTGATCCGCCATATCTCTGCTCGACCTCCTTCGATATCTCGAAGAATGGTACACTCAACCGGTCGGCAAGAGCCTGGCCCAGAGAGCTTTTTCCTGCTCCGCGCAAGCCGATGAGAGCAACCCGCCGCCCCTTCCCATCCACGGCATCGGGCCTCTCTCCCAGCCATGCGAGCGCTTCGCGAACACGCTCTGGCGGTGCGCGTCGCAGCAGTTGGGCGGCATGTGCCACACCGGCATCGCGCTCCCCGCCCATTGGCAGCAACTCAGCCATCGCCATGCCCAGCGCTTCGGAAATGGCGAGGAGCATTTCAACCGAGGGATTGCCGGTACCAGCTTCCAGATGGGCCAGATAGCGTTCAGAAGCACCTGAAGCTGCGGCCAGTTGCTTGCGGGTGAAGCCAGCCCTCGCACGTGCCGAACGTATTCGCTGAGCGATCTCCTGGCTGCCGACAAAGCTGGCCTGACCGCTCTGGATCGTCACATCTTGCATAGTTGCTATATATTTCATATCTGCCGGTGATACGAATCTTATTTCCGAATGGAGAGTGCTATGTCGAGCGGAAACAGGCGCGCGGGCATTTTTGTTGCCACGATGACCGGCCTGGCGGACCTGTGCGCCGAAGAAATCGAAAGTGCGCTGGCGGCTGCAGGCGTTGCTTGTGAACGCCAGTTGATGGATGGACTCGACAGCAGCGCCTTCGCAGATTTTGATCTGCTTGTTATCGTCTCATCGACGTATGGGCACGGTGAAATTCCAGACAACGGGCAGGCGCTGTTCACCGCGCTCGAAGCTGGGGCAGACCTGTCCGGCAAAGACTATGTGGTCTTCGCGCTCGGCGACCGGACATATTCGGACACCTTCTGCGCAGCTGGCGAGAGGTGGGATCAGGTGATGTCCGCATGCGGCGCATCCCGCGTCGTCGATGTTGAATGCCATGACGCATCCAGCGGCACGCTTGCAGAAGATGTCGCTGGCGAGTGGGCTGCCGGCTGGGCTCCGGCGATAGCTTAAGGAGACAAGCGATGGATGCAGTCATTTCAGACCCCGCAATGGAACATGCGCACAGTGCCATTGGCGGTTTCGTCGCGCGGTGCGCCCTGCTCGATTACCGTGTCAGTCAGTTCATGGCCCGGTGGTTCTGCAGCCACGAGAAGCAGAAATTCCTCTCCTATACCTTGAAAGCCATGCCTTTTGTGGAGAAGCGGCAGGTTATCGAAGAGCGACTGACAAACTGGCACACCGATCCTGAGGCGCTGCGGACCACGATGAGCGACATCGCTTCCGTGCTGGAGCGACGCAACCTGGTTGTGAGCGGCGTCCTCTCGCGTCGATCGTCGGGTGCCTTGTGCGTCAAGAGCTTTTCGGGCGCCCGCTTCATCTCCGAACCAGGGGCAATCGACATCATCGATATTGCAGATCTGGCTGCATTGTCGGAAAAGGCAAGCGAACTGGCAGAACGAGTGATGGCGCTTGGCCTCGGCCTGAAGCAAGGCGGCAATTGACCGGCCACGAGAAAATGGAGGCGGGCCCGATTTGGCTTGCCCGCCTCCTCACATCCAGATCGGGTCAGGCGATCCGGACGTATTCATAATCCAGCGGCTGGCTGTTGATCCCGGTGCGCGGTGGGGCAATCCAGCTGGCATAGCTGCCAGGCGCATGGCAGGGTTTCATCAGCGAGTTGATGAACTGCAGATCGTCTTCGGTAGGCAGAAAGCTATCGCGGTTAGCATTCCACGTCTGCTCGTCCACGATATCCCCGGAAGGGGTGATGCAGGCCCCGGCAAATTCACCGATCCGGCGATTGAACCCCTTGTGCGGCTGGGTGACGCAGAAATCGATGCCTGCTTTGGCAATCGCCCGGTTCCACCGCTCAATGCCCGGCTGGCAATCTGCAATGTAATCATCAAGCAGCCGGGAGTTGATGGCGCGCAGCGCGGGCATATCCTCGCTCACCAACTTGCCCTCGACGATCCGCGTCACGGGATAGGTTTCCCCTTCAAGCACATGATCATCGCCATCGAGACGCGCTTCGCCAAAGCGCCCTTTCAGCCCTGCCGAAAAAGCCGCCGCAGCGTTGCCGGACACCTCACTGCCGAACAGGTCGCGCGTGACGGACATGTGGAAGTTGGCCTTGCGCTGGATCAGCGGCAGATCAATCACGCCAAGCGCTCGCACTGCTTTGATGTCATGGGGATCGGTGATCCCCGCCTTCTTCATAGCGGTGCAGGTCGCTTCGATCACCCGCCCCAGCCCGGTTTCTCCCACGAACATGTGGTGCGCTTCTTCGGTCAGCATAAAGCGGCAGCTGCGCGACAGCGGATCGAAGCCGCTTTCTGACAGCGAGGCGAGTTGCATCTTGCCGTCACGGTCGGTGAAATAGGTGAACATGAAAAATGACAGCCAATCGGGCGTGGCTTCGTTGAAGGCACCCAGGATGCGCGGATTGTCCGCGTGCCCGCTACGCCGCTCGAGCAGCGCCTGCGCTTCCTCGCGTCCGTCCCGCCCGAAGTATTTCACCAGCAGGTAGACCATCGCCCACAGGTGTCGTCCTTCCTCGACATTGACCTGGAACAGGTTGCGCATGTCGTAGAGCGAGGGAGCAGTACGCCCCAGGTGACGCTGCTGTTCAACGGATGCCGGCTCGGTATCGGCCTGCACTACGATCAAACGGCGCAGCAGCGAGCGGTACTCGGCGGGCACTTCCTTCCACACGGGCTCGCCCTTGTGCTTGCCGAAAGGAATGGTGCGCCCGTCAACCTCGGGTGCCAGCAGGATTCCCCAGCGATAGTCCGGCATCTTCACATGGCCGAATTTTGCCCAGCCGGCCGGGTCCACCCCCACGGCCGTGCGCAGATACACATCGGAAGCCTGAAACCCGTCCGGCCCCATCGCCTTCCACCAATCGATGTACTCCGGCTGCCACTGTTCAAGAGCCCGCTTTAGCTGACGGTCCGAGGACAGGTTCACATTATTGGGGATCAGGTCATCGTAATCGACCTCGACAAAGCCGTCGCCCTTCACCGAGGCATCGTCTTCCAGCAGCGTTTCGACTTCACTCACTGCGGTTTCCTCTCGTCATATGTGCTATGAAGCATCTTTGAAATGCATTATGACGCATTGCACTGGGCAACCTTGATCCAGATCAAGCTACCGCCCGCCGGGAGCAAGGGAGACGACAGCAATGCAGCAGGTTCTGGTAGGCAGCAGCGGCTTGCGCAGTTCGGCGCTTGCCCTGGGAACCCTGACGTTCGGGGAAAGTAAAGCCTGGGGTTCTCCGCCTGACGAGGCAACGGCCATCATGCGCCGGTTCGTCCACGCTGGCGGCACGACCATCGATACCGCCCCCAACTACGCGGATGGCCGAAGCGAAGAGATTGTCGGCGCCTTTGCCCGCGATCGGCGGGACGAACTCGTGCTGTCAACTAAGTACACTGCATCATCCTCCGCCCACCCGCTCGCTGGAGGTAACAGCCGAAGAAGCATGATCCAGTCAGTTGAGGCCAGCCTGCGCCGCTTGCAGACTGACCGGATCGATCTGTTGTGGCTGCACTACTGGGACGGGACCACGCCGGTGGAAGAGATCATGCGCGCGGCTGACGACCTCGTCTGTGCCGGGAAGATTCTGTACTTCGGCATGTCAGATACGCCGGCCTGGCTGGTTTCGCGGGCAGTGACCTTAGCTGAACAGCAACGGCGGGCGCCGGTCGTCGGCATCCAGGTGGAATACAACCTAGCCGTGCGGGGCGTAGAGCGCGACCTACTGCCGATGGCCGACGCGATGAACCTTGCTGTATTCTGCTGGGGGCCACTTGCTGCCGGTGCTCTGGCGGGAGCCACGACCCCGCAGCGGCTGCCATCCGAACGCATCCCGACAGCGATACTGGAAGTCCGCAATGCGCTGGCAGCTATTGCCGCGAACTGCGGATCGGCACCGGCAAATCTGGCCTTGCGCTGGCTGATGCAATCCCGTCACAATCGCATACCCATCGTCGGGGTTCGGACCGCCGAACAGTTGGATGACCTTTTGTCGGCCGCAGCAGCCCCTCTCGACACGGAAACCTTCACCATGATCGACGGGCTGGCAAATGCAGGGGCCCTATTCCCGATGCCACTTATCAATTCAACATACCTCCGCAAGTTCGCGCTGGGAACGCCGGACCGCTTCTCTCCAGCCTTGCCGGGCCGATACTAGGCCGGTTCAGCCGCCGCGGAGCTGCTGCGCGATTTGCTCGGGGATCGGAACGCCCATGATGCCCAGTCCTACGGGTGAGTGCGCCGCCCACACGCGAACCTCGGTTGCTTCCAGGCAGAGGCGACCGTCCTTCAGAAGCCGGTGGGCAATGCCGAAACTGGAGCGGCCGACGCGGGTGACCTGTGTCTCGATGTGAACCTGCTCTCCGAAGCTAGCAGGTTCAATGAACCTGGCTCCAGTCTCGACCATGGGCCAGCCGATGATCCCGTGTTCACGCATCAGGTCCGCGCTCGTGCGACTTGTCGCTGCCTCGATTAAGCGAGCGGTCGAGGTGTCGAAGGCGGCGAAGAAGCGCGGATAGAAGACGATCCCGGCAGGGTCGCAATCGCCCCACTCTATGGTCCAAGTTCTGGTATTGGAGAACATGAGCGACACTCTAAACAAGCGACCGCCACTGCGAAGAAGCGCGGTTCAGGACTTTTACTCTGGCAGACAATCACTCGAAGCCCAAGCACCACCGCAGTTTACGTGAATGCCAAGCCAAAATCGACGTTAAGAATGGAAGGCGGTCCGACAGCGGTGGGTAAGCATGTCCGGGGCCCGACGAGCCCAGCCTATCTCTGGCTTGATGGGGTTCGCACAATCATGCCTTTCAGAACTTCCGTCACGCAGATTTGGCATGCAAGCCGCGAGTTGGGCTGAGCTTTATCGACGAACTCCAGAAGCGCCTCTTCGCCATCGCCCGGCGCGGGCAACTGCGACAGAAATTCTGTGTCGACGTAAACATGGCACGTTGCGCAGGCACACATGCCGCCACAATCGGCATCGATGCCGGGCACGTCATTTGCGCGGGCAGCAGTCATCAAAGACTGGCCACATTCTGCCTGGACAGAGCGGGCAGCACCTTGCGCATCGATAAATGTTATGGTGGGCACGAAATGCACTCCCGGTGGAATGATTGTTACCTAGATGTGTGAGAGGAAACTCAACCGTTCTCCGGCCGATTGTCTAACGACTGCGCGTACTTAGCGATGGTCCGCCGGGCCATGATGCGCGCGGCATCGGCTGCATTGTCGAACAGGCGCTCCTCGCCCAGTTCCTGGACACGCTGCTGCTGCGCCTCGATGAACATCTTGTCCTCAGCAATCGCCAATGCGATTTCTTCTGTGATAGCCCTGTTTGCTGCCGGGTCTTCGACCCTGTGGCCGTTCTGCACCGAGTAGAAGTAGTAGCAGGACGTGTCGGTGGCGGGCGTCGCTGAGTGAAATATCCGCATGTCGAAGCGCGGGGCTGGCGCAGTCGCCCGGTCCGCTCCGGCGGCTACCCCGCCAGAGTATTGCAGCACTGTGCTGGGTGCATGAAAATCGAACTCCTGCCAGCGGTCGATCCGGGCGGGCAGGTCATCGACGCAGTTAAGGTAAGCTGGCGGCGGTGGAGCATCAAGCATCAGGCGCTCGTATCGCAGACCTCTGGCCGTAGGTTTCAGAGTATTCTGCGCAACCATGTGCACGTGCGGGTTCGATCCTCCAACCGTACCGCCGTGGACGTAAGCCAGATGGGTTGCGTCCAGAAGGTTATCGGCAATCAGCAAATAGTTGCTCGCCACGGATGCCATTGCGAAGGTGCTTGGCCAGAGCGGATCGTTGTGGAACGGGTAAGCGGGAATTAGACTATCGTCGACGAGTTCTTTGGCACCCATCCAGATCCACAGGATCTGGTCCCGCTCCACCAGTGGATACCAGTCCACCCTGGCTTTGGTCGGAATGGCAGCCTGGTTCGGCACCTCGATGCACTCGCCGCGACATCCGAACACGACGCCATGATAGTTGCAACGAATGCCTTTTTCCGTGACGGTTCCAAGGCTGAGCGGTGCGCCGCGGTGTGAGCAGCTGTCGATCAGCGCACAGGCTTCTCCGGTCACTGAGCGAAAGAGGACGAGGGGCTTGTTGCAGATGCGGCGAGCCATGGGCACGGAGGTTACCTCGTGCGACCATGCTGCCACGTACCACGCGTTGGTTATGATCATAACCTCTCTCCCATTCAGCGATTTTACCACTAACCAGTTTTTCTCATATTGCAGGAAGTTGTCGTACCATCAATGTCATTATTGCAGATTTGTGTTTTTGGAAGCAGAATGCCTTCTGTGAATATCAGTTTTGGGAGAGGCCCGTCCCAAGAGGCGGGTTGATTCCGGTTGTAAATGGAAGCCCGACAAATGGCGGCGACTGCCGATCGTGTATTAGGCGTTTTGGCACTTTTTACCGGTCTACGGTCGCGGTGGACCGTCGAGGAAGCAGCTGAGGCACTCGACCTGACCTTGAGTACCGCCTACCGCTATTTCCGAAGCCTGGCGGAAGCCGATCTGCTGTCATCGTCAATCGCGGGATACTACACACTTGGTCCCGCCGTCTGCGTGCTCGACCGTGCAATGCGGCTCAACGATCCTTTCATTCACGCGGCGATGGGTGAGATGGAAAAGCTCGCCACGGCTTACCCGAAGACGATCATTCTCCTGACCCGGCTCTATAAGAACACAGTCATGTGCGTGCATCGCGAAGGTGAGCAATTGCGCGCGTCAGGCTACGAACGCGGTCGCCCGATGCCGTTGCACCGTGGGGCCGCCTCCAAGGCGATCCTAGCCAACCTCCCACCTCGCACCTTGCGCAGCCTGATGAACAGCGACCTAAGCGATCCGCCGGTCGACATGGAAGACCTTCGCAGCGAACTGAGGCAGATCAAGGCACAAGGTTATTCGCTCACGAGGGGCGAGATTGACACCACCAAAATTGGCATTTCCGTACCCGTTTTCCGTGGCGATCAATCGCTCGAAGGGAGCCTCTCGTTTGTCCTTGACGCAAGTGACCCTTGCGAAAAGCGCTTGCTCGTGGAGACTCTGATCAGGAGCCGGAAGGTGGTGGAGGCCAATCTCCTGATTTCGGACTACCTCGCCTTCAATCCTGGCAACCAGCACGCAGCCAAAGTTTTTCCTGGAGACTAGAGACCGCGCCTACATGGCCTCGCTAACGGGATGCTCGTGCCGGGTACACTATCGCAGCGCGGCGATGTGCTTTTCGAGAAAATCCGCAATGTGCTGCGCGGTTTCGCGCGGCCGTTCCAATTGAATGAAGTGGCCTGCTCCCTCCACGATCACGGGAGGTTCGCAGTTCTTCATCAGACGCGGCATCGCCTCAACTAGATCGCGCATGCCCGGGAAGTGCAGCACGATATCCCGGCTTCCCCCGATGTAGAGCGCCGGAACTTCAATTGTGCGGTCCGCCCAGCCCGCCATCAATTGCCAGTTGCGATGCAGGCTTCGGTAGGTGTTCAGTGCGGCGCGGAAGCCGGTGCGGCTAAATTCCTCCACATAGTAGGCAAGGTCTTGCTCGCTCAGGCCGAGCCATGAGGTGGGCGGCTCATCAAGGCCTTCAATCAAGCTGCCGTTGCCAGCTAGGCGCATGGCCGGCACACCGTCCCCCGCCCAGTCGCCGCTGTTGGTGTAGAACAGGCGTCGAAGGAAAGCGCGGGGATTGGCATCCAGCTCCCGCTCGGCCCGTCCTTCTTCAAGAAAGTAGAGCATGTAGAGATCGGGCGGCGCTGCCCGTGCCATCATCTGGGGCAGGCTGGCAGGACCCCTAGGTGCATAAGGGACCGAAAGGGCGACAATCGCTGCAAATCTGTCAGGCCGCAATTTGGCGATCGTCCAGCCGATTTCCGCGCCCCAATCGTGGGCCACAACCGCCACTTGGTCTATGGCTAGATGATCCAGCAGGGCAACTAGGTCGCCCATTACGTCGATCGCGGTCGCTTGTTCAGCCCCGGCCGCCGGTGCCGTTTGACCGAAACCTCTAAGATCGGGTGCGATGACCCTGAAGCCTCGTTCGACGAGCTGCTCCATCACCCCACGCCAACCAATCCAAAGATCGGGAAAGCCATGCAGGAGAAGAACCGGAATTCCATCCCCCGCAGTGACGAAGTGATAATCCAGACCGTTGAGGACCGCCTGGTGATGCACATAATCGGTCATACAAGCGCCTTTCCCAGCAAAAAGGGGTTTGCACTAAGCTGCATTGAGCGGAAGTAAGCGGCCCCGAGGCAGCGGGTCATCAGGTCCTGTCGACAAGAAAGCGGGCAAAGAATGCGGCCAGTTCCTCATGCGCACCAAGAGGTAGGATTTCTGCCACGTACTGGTCGGGCCGGACGATGACCAAGCAGCCGCGATCCCGGTCGATCCCACGCATGTCGAAGATGTCTTCCTGACCGTCGCCGGCGGGGCAGAAGATCTTTTCACGATCCTGCACGGCGAACTTACCCCGCGCGGGCATCAGAAATGAATGCGTCCGTTCAAGCGGGACAGAAGGGTGATCTTGCTGGAAGACGACCCGCACATCGATCACCGAGTCACGATCCGAGTCAGGAGAAGTGAAGCGGTTGACCGGCGACGCCGGGTCCTTGTCGAGGTAGTCGCACAAGTCCCACAGGGCGGAGGCCGGATCGCACGGATCGCTCCGATCGGCGAAGGCGAGGATGCGCCAGCGTCCGTCGGCCGTGACGGTGTGCCCGATGTGCATCGGGCGCGCATCGGCCAGCCGCACGACCGGAGCGGAGTGCAGCCGCGTGCCCACGACAAAGCCCTTGGCGAGGTCCTGGTGAGCTCCGTCCCCGGTGAACAACGATGGGCTGTAAGTGGTGGCAGTCCCTGCGGTGTAGCGCCCTTGGCGCACGAAATACTCCTTGATCTCTTCGGGCGTGACATCGCCCTCCGCTGCTTCTGGTGTAGCCTTGAGCGGGGCACTCAGCATGGCTGCCCATTCGCGATCAAAATCGATCAGTTCCTTGGCGATGGCATGGCGTTCTGCCGAATAGGTCGACAGGATCGCCTCGTCGGACTGGCCACGCAATACGGCGGCGAGCTTCCAGCCGAGGTTGAAAGCATCCTGCATTGAAACGTTCATGCCTTGGCCTGCCTTGGGACTGTGCGTGTGGCAAGCGTCCCCGGCGATAAACACGCGCGGAGGCTGAGTTCCAGCGGCTTCCGGCGGAACGTCATCGAAGCGCGGGCACAGGCGTTGGCCGATCTCGTAGACCGACCACCAGGCTACGTCCTTCACGTCGAACGCATAAGGGGCAAAGGTTGCCTGGGCCGCTTCAATGATCTTCTCCAGCGTGATGTTTCGCTGAGATGCCCTCTCGTAGCTCTCAAGCTTGTCCAGCTCGACGTAGATCCGCGACAGGTAGCCACCCTCGCGCGGAATGAGCACGATGCTGCCACCATCCGCCGACCGGATGAGGCACTTCTTGCGCAGGTCAGGGAAATCCGTGACGGCCAGGACGTCCATCACGCCCCAAGCTTGGTTGGCGGCTTCGCCCTGCAGGGCCAAGCCCAGCGATCGCCGTACCTCGCTGCGGGCGCCGTCACAGCCCACAGCATAGCGAGCCTTAACCACGCAAGTCTCAATGCTGTTCGCGCCAACTTTCTCGAACGTCGCTTCGACCGGATAGGCGTCGCCTGCGTTGCGCGAAATACTCAGCCCTGCCAGCCGCCAGGCGTAGAACGGCGCAAGGCGATTGGGCGACTTGCGCATGATTTCGAGGTAGAAACCGTGCACGCGCGCTTGATTGAGGATGACGTGCGGAAACTCGGACAGGCCTGGCTCTGTGTCCTTGACCCAGCCACCTCTAACGATTCCCTTGCCAGCGTCGTCGGACGGGCGCCAGAATGTAGTCTCGTTTACCCAGTAAGCCTCGCGAAGAACCTGCTCTGCGAAGCCGAACGCGTTGAACATCTCCATCGTGCGACAGGCGATACCGTCGGCCTGACCCAATTCCAGCGGACCCGGGCGTTGATCGACGATGCAGGTATCGATATCGGGAAAAGCTGAAAGCTGTGCGGCGAGGGTGAGCCCGGCCGGGCCACAGCCAACGATGAGGACATCAGTATACGCTGGCAGGCGCGCATCGTCCATTTCCCGGGCGATGCCCTTCGCCGACGGACTGGCAAGATCGGGATCCCCAACCTGAAAGCCGTCAAAATGGAACTGCATCTGGATTCTCCTTCATTCTCAAATCTTGCTCGAAAGACGCTTGCGGGCGTCTGGTCAGATAGTTTCGTCTAGGCGGTAGGGAGGGCGCCGCCGTGGCCCGGCCGGCTTTCCGTAAGGAATGGTGCGAGCGTCAGGGCGCAAACAGCCAGGATCCCGGAAAGCACTAGAGCCGCAGAGTTGCCGGACTGTTCGGCAAGCCAACCCGCTGCCATGGGGCCAGCAGCGCCGCCGCCAATCTGAGCTACGGCAATCACTAGACTGCTTGCTGTCGCCCCGTTTGCCGGGCTGGTGCTTTCCTGCGGCACGGTGCCCATGAGGAGAGGGAAGATACCCAGCATTTGGCACCCGCAGACAAGCACGAGCACCACGGTGATCATGCTGCTTCCCGCCAGCAGGACACCGACGGGAGCAAGCAGTCCCAACGCGCTGAACGCGATGATGGCCATCCGCCGACCGAACCGGTCCGCGAAATAGGGCACGATCAGGGAGGAGGTTACGCCAGCAAGGCCGATCACCCCCATAATCACGCTCATTACGCTAGCTGAAACGTGCAAGTCCCGCGTCAGGTAAAGGGGCAGGAACGTCAGCAGGATGAAGAACCAGCCAACTGCGGCCAACGCGATTAACGCACACAGGACGATGTTGCGATTGGCTACGAGGTCCTGCCAGCGGTCGCCAGAGACCTCGGCCTTGTCGGCGGCGGCGGCCCGCGGGGGTTCGCGCAGCACTCGCCAGATCAGGATTGCGATCAGCAGGCCAGGCAGGCCTGCGGTGAGGAAAGCCCAACGCCATCCAGCCGCTTCGGCCAGCGCGACCAGGGCAATGGGTGCCAGCAATGAGCCAATTAGTTGGGCCCCGAAGTTCTGCACGATGCCCATGTTCAGCGCCCGCCGCGACGGCGTCGATTCGCAAATTACCAAGGCTTGTTTGACGGGAATCACCGGGCCTTCAGCAACGCCGATAAGCAGGCGAGCGATCAGCAGGCTAAAAAAGCCGACTGCAGCCGCACTGAGGCCCGACAGAAGGGCAAAACATAGGAAGGCGCCGATCAGGAACGGAAGCCGCACCCCTGCCCGGTCGGACGCGCGCGCGATGACCAGCCCTCCCAAGGCCCATCCGATCAGCACCGCCGACCCGATGAAGCCCACTTCCCCGCCGGACAGCGAGAACTCGTCGGCTATGAACGGCATGAGGTAGAAGACTGCCTGTGCATCGAGGGCGGCCACCCCACCGGCAGCCGCAAGCACCAGCACCATCCGGTTCTCGTAAACCGACAGGAATGACGGGCCAGTCCGCTCCTGCCCCTGACAGGAACGGCTGACCGAATCTCCGCGCTTCGCTCCTTCGATGTCCAACGATTTCCCCATCCCTACGATTCTTGTGCGGGCCTTATGCCGGACATGCTACTTTACTGCAATATGATAATGCGGATGTTCGCACCAGCGATATTTGTAGGATTTCGAGAAAGCCAAATTTGCTGCCCTTGATGGCAGAGAGGGATGAGTGGATTTCCAAGCGCGGACAAAGCCATTAGCCTTTAGGCGCGATAACCATTTTATGAGAATCTGGGAACATCGCTATAACTGTTTGTCGAAAAATTATTGACGCCAGCATTTTGCGGTTTTAGTCCCTGCCAATCCGCCGGGAGTGCGGACACAGGGATTTTGGGAGGACATCATGGGTTCGATGAAACGAAATAGCTCGCTGGCGAGTCGGCGGATGGGCGCCCTCGCATGCGGCACCGCTCTTGCCTGCCTGGTTCCCGTCAGCGTTCTTGCGCAGGAACAGGCGGCGGATGCCCAGACGGCTGCAGATCAGGACGATCAGATCATTGTTACTGCGCGTTTCCGACCCGAAACGATTCAGGAAACACCAATCTCGATCACAGCGCTGACGGGTGAAATGCTTGAGCAGCGCGGCGTACAGAGCGTCGAGGGGATTGCCCGGGCGACGCCCAACATTACGCTGGAACGCAACACGGCCGGCTACGGTAAGTCAGTGATCGCCTACATCCGCGGCGTAGGGCAGAGCGACTTTCTTCCCGCATTCGAGCCCGGTGTCGGCATCTACATTGACGATGTCTACCATGGGACGTTGTTCGGTTCGCTGTTCGACTTTGCCGACGTCCAGCAGGTCGAGGTATTGCGCGGCCCACAGGGCACGCTGTTCGGCAAGAACAACGAAGGCGGCGCCATCCGCGTCACGACGCGCGAAGCGCAGGGCGACAACACGGGTTATCTCGAAGCCGGCCTTGGCAGTTTCAACCGTATGACCCTCAGGGGTGCCTACGACACGTCGTTGGTAGACGACCGCGTTTTCCTCCGCGTCGCCGGCGGTTTCAACAACGTCGACGGCTACATGGACACCATCGACTTCACCTGCGCCAATCCGACCCTGGCCGGCCGAATTCCTTCGCAGGTGCCCGCATCGGCCAGCGGCGACTGTCGCACGGGCACACTGGGTGGGCAGCAGACATTCGCCTTGCGCGGGAATCTGCGCATCCTCGCCACCGACGACCTTGAGATCAGCATTAATGCCGATTTGCTGGACGATAAGGGCGAGCCGGCGGCCGAAAAGCTCATCGACGTCAACACTGACGGGACATCGCCCCTGGCGCTTTACCAGCCAGGCTCGCCGTTCGGATCGGATCCCACCGGCTACGGCATCCCGTTCGACAAGCGGTTCATCACCAACGATCCCTACACCAGCTATGTGAACTTTACCGATTCACGGAATGGCCTCACATTTCCGCGCGTCAGCAACGTGCGGTCGTGGGGTGTGTCGGGCAAGGTCGAATGGGATATCAATCCGGACCTGAACTTCACTAGCATCTCGGCCTACCGCACCTATCGGGGCGAATTCATCGAGAACTGGGGCGCGTCGCCGATCCATATCAACGACAACTATTTCAAGCCGTACCACGACCAGTTTAGCCAGGAACTGCGTCTGAATGGGCGGATCGGCGACCTGGCCGAATGGACCGTTGGTGGGTTCTACTACACCGGTCTGACCGAGCTAAACGACTACATCTACATTCCGCTGGTCAACTTCGCATTCTTCGGTGTCGACCCCGTCCGGGACCGCGATCTTTCGGGCTTCGCGCACGTGGTTCTTACGCCAACCGATCGCCTCTCGTTCGAAGCGGGTCTGCGTTACTCGGACATCAGCAAGACCTATACCTTCAATCGCTATCTGCCCAACACCGGCAATCCGCCAGCCACCCTGCCGGGCTTTGAAAACAACCCGGCGGTTCGCTCGACAACGAGCCGGGTCGACTACCGACTTTCGGCCTCTTACGATATAACGCCCGACGTAATGACCTATGCGGTATTCTCGACCGGCTTCAAGGGTCCGGGCGTCAACCCCAGGCCGTCGAGCGCTGCGGAGCTTCTCTCGTTCGACGAAGAAGAGCTGACGGCCTATGAAATCGGCCTCAAGGCCGACTTCCTCGACGGGCGCGTGCGCGCCAACCTCAGCGCATACCGTTCGGACTACAGCAACCTGCAACTCACCGTGGTGCGCGTTCTGCCCAGCGGCGTTCCCGGGTCGATCACGGCCAACGCAGGTAAGGCGCGGATCCAGGGTTTCGAGGGTGAATTCACTTTGGAGCCTGTCGACAACCTGATGGTGAACGCATCGGTCGGCTATCTCGATTTCCAGTACCTCGACCTGGGTGATGCCGCCAACCAGCCTGGCGGGCCATGTCTGACCTGCGTAGCGGCCTATGTGCCCGAATGGTCGTTCACCGCCGGCGCTCAGTACGACTTCGATCTGGGCGATGTCGGTACGCTGACCCCGCGCATCGACTATGCGTACAAGTCGCAGGTGTTCAGCGATGCGGCAAACTATGGGCCGGGTGCGATCCCGGGCTATGGCTTGTGGAATGCACGGCTGAGCTACACCACGCCTGACGAGGACTTCAACGTGTCGCTGCAGGTCAACAACCTGACCGACAAGTTCTACTTCGTGAACAAATTCCAGGGCTACTTCGCGCTTGGAACGCTGGTGGGGCAGCCGGCCATGCCGCGCACGTTCCTTCTGACGTTGCGGCATAATTTTCAATAACATAACCACCCCGGGGCGCGCACAAAGTGCGCCCCGGGACCGTTGCCAGCGGCAGCGGCTGTGACGGGCGAGACTAACTGTGAAGGGAAGTGCGATGTACCAACTGCTCATCGATGGACAGCTTGTTGATGGCGCCAGGCAACTGGACGTGGTCAATCCGGCCACAGGTGCAGTTTTCGCCACCTGCGCCCGAGCGGATGAGGCTCAGCTTGAACAGGCCGTAGCTGCAGCGAAGAAAGCCTTTCCCACGTGGGCCACCACACCGTTCGCGCAACGCAGCAAGATGCTCCTCCAATGGGCCGATGTGATTGAAGCGCGCGCAGACGAATTTGCCCGCCTGCTGACTCAGGAGCAGGGCAAACCCCTGCCCCAGGCCGCACACGAAATGGGCGGAGCCATCGCCGTGCTACGCACCTTCGCAAATATGGAACTGAAGCCGGAGGTGCTGCGCGACGACGGTGATTGCCGCATCATTCGCCAGTGGACGCCGCTGGGCGTGGTCGCGGCGATCACGCCTTGGAATTTCCCAATGTTGCTGCTCATGATGAAGCTCGCCCCGGGCCTCTCTTCGGGCAATACCATGGTCGCAAAGCCCGCGCCCACCACTCCGCTGACCACCCTGCTGCTGGGTGAGACCGCCGCAGACATACTTCCCGCCGGCGTGCTGAACGTCATCGTCGACCAGAATGATCTTGGAGCCCGGCTCACGTCGCACCCTGACATTGCCAAGGTTTCGTTCACCGGGTCCACCGGCACCGGCAAAAGGGTTATGCAGGCTGCTGCCGACACCCTGAAGAGGATCACGCTGGAGCTTGGCGGTAACGATGCCGCGCTGGTTCTCGACGATGCCGATATTGGCGTGGTGGCACCTGCAATCTTCCAGGCCGCAACGATCAATGCAGGTCAGGTGTGTCTGGCGGCCAAGCGGGTCTACGCTCCGCGCTCCCTATATGAACCTCTGTGCGACGCACTGGCCCAGCTGGCTACCGATGCCGTTGTCGATGATGGGGCGAAGCAGGGCACCCAGATCGGCCCTATCCAGAACAGGGCGCAGTTCGAAAAGCTCAAGGAGTTTCTTGCCGACGCGCATGCCAATGGCTCGGTCATCGCGGGCGGAGCGCCGCTCGATCGTGAAGGGTTCTTCATCGCGCCCACCATCGTCAAGGACATACCCGATAGCGCGCGCCTGGTGCAGGAAGAGCAGTTCGGACCCGTTCTGCCGATCCTTGCCTATGATGATCTGGACGATGCCATCGCCCGGGCGAACGACAGCGAATATGGCTTAGGCGGTACGATTTGGACCTCCAATCCCGAGCGGGCAATCGAGGTGGCCATGAAGATCGATACCGGCACGGTGTGGATCAACAAGCACTTGGACCTGCCGTTTGATGTACCATTCGGCGGTGCCAAACAATCCGGCTTCGGTGCGGAAATGGGGCGCGAAGGACTGGAGGAATTCAACCAGTCCAAGATCGTCAATGTGGCCCTCTAATCGAAAGTCGACGCACCATGGCAATGATCAGTGGCGGTGAGCTTCTAATCCGCACGCTCCGCAAAGCGGGCGTGGAAACGATCTTCGGATTGCACGGTGCACACATCGATACGGTGTTCCAAGCCTGTCTCGATCACGAGCTGCCGATCATTGACACGCGGCATGAGGCCGCCGCTGGCCATGCCGCGGAAGGCTACGCCCGTGCTGGAAAGAGGCTGGGTGTTGCGCTGGTCACGGCTGGAGGCGGCTTCACCAACGCGCTTACGCCGATGGCAAACGCATGGCTCGACCGTACGCCGGTGCTCTTCATCACCGGATCCGGTCCGTTGCGCGATGACGAGACGAACACCCTCCAGGCGGGGCTGGACCAGGTGGCCATGGCCAAGCCGGTGACCAAATGGGCCCACCGGGTCGTGGCGACTGACCACATTCCGCGCCTCGTCATGCAGGCGGTGCGCACGGCGCTAGCCGGGCCCCGCGGACCGGTACTGCTCGATATTCCATGGGACGTGCTGATGAACCAGGTCGAAGAGGATGCCGTTGCCATCCCCGAACTGCGTCTGTCGAACAATGGCTCGCGCCCCTCCACCACAGATGTCGAGCGCACGCTGGACTTGCTGCGCGCCGCCGAACGACCGGTGATCGTGGTCGGTTCCGAGGCGTCGCGCTCGGCCAGCGCGAAGTACCTCGCCGCGCTTGCCACCACCGCGAACATTCCGGTGTTTGCCGATTTCGAGGGATTCAATCTCCTGTCGGACCTACCTCCCGCGCTTCGCGGCGGATTGATTCAGAACTTGTATTCGTTTGGTCGTGCAGAGGCCGCGCCCGACGCCGTGCTGATGCTGGGAACCCGCTTCGGGCTAAACACCGTACATGGATCGGGCCAGCTGATCCCGCTCGATGCCACCGTGGTCCAGATCGACCCTGACGCGCGCGAACTGGGCCGCCTGCAGGCAATCGAATTGGGCATCGCCGCTGACGTCGGCGGGTCGATCGAGGAACTCGCCCGTTGTGCCGCAGACCGCGGCTGGCCGGATAGGACAGACTGGTGCTCCAAGGTGACGGAATTGGTGCAGAAGCGGTACGACAGCATCGCCGGTAAGGTCGAAGACGGCGGAGCGCTGCATCCCTTCACCGCTTCGCAGATTCTTGCCGAGTGCGTAGATCAAAGTGTCACGGTGGTCGCCGATGGCGCCCTTACCTATCTGTGGCTGTCCGAGGTCCTCAGCGCGACCCGGCCGGCCGGCTTCCTGACCCACGGTTATCTGGGATCGATGGGAGTGGGATTTGGTACTGCAGTGGGTGCCCAGGCGGCGGACCTGGTGGCGGGCAAAAGGACGATCCTCGTCACTGGCGACGGTTCAGTTGGCTATAGCATCGGCGAGTTCGATACGCTGGTGCGGCACAAGCTACCGCTGATCGTGATCATCATGAACAACCGCAGCTGGGGCGCGACCCTACACTTCCAGCAGTTGGCAGTCGGCCCCAACCGCGTCACCAATACAAGATTGGAGAACGGCGACTATGACGCGGTCGCCGCGGCATTCGGCGCCGCAGCATATCACGTCGACGATGCGGCCGGCTTCAAGGCAGCCCTGGGGCAGGCGATGACTGACAACCGCCCCGCCTGTATCAATGTCCGGGTGGCGCTGGACCCCATCCCGCCGGAGGAACTGATCCTCATCGGCATGGACCCCTTCGCATGACCGATCTCGCTTTCGGCCAGCCGGACGACGGCATCATCCAGATGGCCTACACCGTGGCTGATCTCGGACAGGCAATGGCGCAATTCACCGCTGATCTGGGTGCCGGTCCTTGGTTTGTTTTCCGCCAGCTTTCGGGCCCGAACCCGCAATATCGCGGAACGCCCTCGCAAGCCGCCTGCGACATTGCGCTGGGCTATGCCGGCCACATGCAGATCGAGCTGATCCAACCGAAGGACGATCACCCTTCGGTCTATCTCGAAACCATCATGCAACGCGGCCACGGCTTTCACCACTTCGGTGTCGCCGCCACGGATTTCGCTCTCGCCTGCGATCGACTGGCAGCCAAGACATACGACCTGGCCTTTAGCGACGAGGTCGTGGGGGTCACCCGCGTTGCCTATTTCGACACGCGCGGCCTGCTGCCCGGAATGATCGAGGTGATCGAAGCAACGCCGCAGCTGGAAAGCCTTTTTTTGATGATGCACGAGGCCGCGGTTGGCTGGGACGGCACGAACCCCGTTCGCGAGATGGCAGGGGAGAATACCCAATGACCGGGATGCTTGATGGCAAGGTGATAATCGTCACGGGTGGCTCAAGCGGGATCGGCCGCGGCATTGCCCTGGCTGCCGTTGCCCATGGCGCTAAGGCCGTAGTGATCGGCGATCTGGCGGAGGAGCCGCGCGAAGGCGGTGAAACCACCGGGCACCTGATTGCCCAAAGCGGAGGGACCAGCACGTTCCTGCGCACCGATGTCACATCGAGCGCTGATCTTGCTGCGCTTGTCGCGGCCGCCGATCCGTTTGGTGGGGTCGATGTTATGGTCTGCAATGCCGGGATCGCAATACCTCAGGATGGGCCAGACATCAGTCCGGAGATGTTCCGCAAGCTGATCGCGGTAAACCAGGAGGGCGCGCTGATGAGCGCGCAGGCAGCTGTTGCCGCTATGCGGCGCCGGGGCACTGGCGGCAGCGTGGTTATGATTTCCAGCATGGGCGGGCTGCGCGGCGCCGGCTTCACCACCGGCTACAGCGCAACCAAGGGTGCGGTGAACATGATGGTCGCCGCGTTGGCCGACGCGTGGGGGCCCGAGGGCATCCGCGTCAATGCTGTTTGTCCCGGCCTTATCCAGACGGCGCTTGTCGATTCCTCTCCCGCCGTCGCGGCGGCATTCGAGCCGATGCGGCAGAGAATGCCGCTGCGGCGCTTGGGGCAGCCGGCGGAGGTGGGGAACGTGGTGGCGTGGCTGGGCTCATCGCTTTCCTCGTTCGTCACCGGCGTCGCTATCGCCGTAGACGGCGGACAGACCGCGGTGATCTGACAAGGGATGGGATCTGTGGGCATGCTCGAAGGCAAGGCAATTATCGTCACTGGAGCCGGCTCCGGCATTGGGCGGGCCAGCGCGCTTGCCGTGGCCGCGGCGGGCGCGAAGGTCATGGTTTCTGACATATCGCAGGTCACGGCTCTCGAAACCGCATCGCAGATCCGCACGGCCGGTGGGATCGCGCAAATTCATTGCGGCGATGTGTCGCGATCGGGTTTTGCCGAGGAGTTGGTCCAGGCAACGCTTGCCGCCTTTGAACGCCTGGACGGTGCGCACAATAACGCCGGGGTCGAAACACCGATTGCGCTGATCACCGAGATTGAAGAGGCCGATTTCGATCGCAGCATGGCGGTCAACCTCAAGGCCGTATGGCTGGCCATGCGCGCGCAGCTGCGCCACATGGCCAAATCCGGCAGCGGGGCGATCGTCAACACTGCATCCGTGGGCGGCCTCACCGCGGTCCCGTTCAATGCGGGCTACAGCGCGGCGAAGCACGGTGTTGTCGGACTGTCGCGGACGGCAGCTGTCGAATTCGCACCGATGGGGATCCGCGTAAACGCACTGTGTCCAGGCCTGACGCGCTCGGGCATGACCGAGCGCCTTATCCAGGCCGCTCCCGAAATGATTGAGGCGATCATGCCGCCCATGAAACGCATGGCAAACCCTGCCGAGATCGCCGGGACGGTGGTGTTCCTGCTGTCGGACCAAGCGACCTATCTCACGGGCCAGGCCGTCACCGTGGACGGCGGCGCCACGGCGATCTGACAATCTTCCCCACTGCAATCCAAGGAGTTTAAGGTGCGCAAATACATCAACATGAAGCCGGGGAGCGAGCCGCGCTACTGGGAGGACGGGAAGCATTTTCAGGCTTGGTATCCGCTGCATGTGGCCAAGGACCTCCTCCCGGGGAAGATCGTGGGGCGCCAGTTCCTTGACTCGAAGATCATTCTCTACCGCGATCCGGACGGAAATCCGGTCGCCCAGACCGCTTACTGCCCGCATATCGGCGCAGACCTTTCTGATGGCGCAATCGTCGAGGGTCAGGTGCAGTGTCCCTATCACCACTGGCGGTTCGGCACAGATGGTCACTGCAAGCACATCCCGTCAGGCACGCACCCGCCGCGTGCCGCCAAGATCCACAATTATCCCGTTGCCGAAAAGTGGGGCCTGATCTGGGTCTTCAACGGCACGGAGCCGCTCTATGAGGTGCCGACGTTCAATGGCGATGAATCGGAATACATCTACATGGCCCGTGAAAGGCCAGACGTGATTATGACCGATAGCTGGATCCAGGGATCTAATGGGCTGGACTTCCAGCACCTTACTGCAGTGCATAACATGCCCGAAGAGGCGAAGCCTGGCAAAGTGATATTCAACGATTACACCGTTGAATATCCGTTCACCGGCATGTCGCCCGAAGGCTGGAACCGGATGTACGGCGGCAATTGCCTGGTTGGACACTGTGCCTTGCCGATCCCGACCAACAACTACGTAATCTTCTGCACCAATGCCCCGGAACCGGGTCGGTCCGAATCATTCTGGGTCGCCGCCGTCAAGCAGATGGATGGCGAAACGCGCGAGGAAGCGGAAGCCCGGCTGGAGGCGCTGGACCAGTTCCTGTTCGGCTTCTTTGCGGAAGACGAATACGTGCTGAACGGTCTGCGTCTCCGGCTGCCCGGCGATTCCAAGCTGATCAAGGATGATCTGTACTTTGGGAAGTACTTTGAATTTCTGGACAGGTTCCCCCGGGCCGCCCCGCTCGATTGAGATACCAGTGGCCGCATTAGCCCACGCTTGCTATGCGGGCTACTGCGGCCGTTCCGGCGACGCCACCCGGACCAACCGGGATGATGATCCCGGTCCGGATACATATTGGGCCAAGCAGGAGAGAGCAATTTCATGGCGGCCACCGCAGACCGGGTTCTCGGCGTGCTGGACCTATTCAGTGACGACAAGTCCGAATGGACCGTCGAAGATGCAGCCGTGGCTATGGGCCTGCCGGTCAGCACGACTTACCGCTATTTCCGCAGCCTGGCCAATTCCGAACTGATCGTTGCTTATGCCGCTGGCCGCTACGTCCTTGGCCCGGGAATCATCCAGCTTGATCGGCAACTTCGGCTGCACGACCCCTTCATCACCGCAGCGAGGCCGGAAATGGTTCGCCTGGCAAACGAAGTGGGCGGCGACACCGTGGTACTGCTCGCGCGGCTATACCACAACAAGGTGATCTGCGTTCACCAGGAAGAGGTCGGCCACCTCAAGGGCGACGTCAGCTATCAGCGCGGACGACCGATGCCATTGGACAAGGGTGCGGCGTCTAAGGTTCTGCTGGCGAACATCAGCGCCAAGGCAACCCGGCGCCTGGCATCTCCGGAGGGAGGGCTGGATATCGACGGAGAGCTTCGAACCAGTCTCCGACAAATTCGCCAGCAGGGGTTTGCCGTTACCGAAGGCGAAATTGACCCTGGCAAGCGCGGGATAGCTGTTCCGGTCTTTCGTCCCGATCAGACTCTCGAGGGCAGCCTGTCACTTGTTGTGGAGGCTTCGAGAACCGGCAGTTCTGATCTGATTGCCGCCCTGATCAATACCCGCAAGGCGATCGAAGCGACGCTTGCCATTCGCGTTTCTGTTTTGGCCGTCGCTCCGGATCGCGAGCCAGTGGCCGAAGACGGTTAGCCAGCCTCGCGCTGCACTTACCAAGAGTTTACCGGCCGATGCGCCACGATAGGCGCAGCAGCGTCACCTGATGCCCGCGGGCCGGTCGGACCGACAGTCCAGATTTGCAAAGGCCCCGTTCCAGCTTAAGCAAGAACCTTGCGCCTGCCGACCTATGATCCCGTGGTAAAGCTATAGCGTGCCGGGCATCTTCGCGTCTTCACGCTGATCAAAGGACTTCGCAAGATGGGACGAGGGTGGAGATGGATCGATCGCCGCATTGCGGATCTCGATCCGGAAGTCGATTACGTCGAGATCGTTCAGCTTACCAATCTCTATAGGATGAACAGGTTCGTCGCTCATTGGGGCTTTGCCGCAGGGAGCCCGGTTGCGGGAATCAACCCGGCCGCCACTGACCAGGTTTGGCGAGACGGGAACAGCACTTCCGCTAAGGCGCCGCACAAGCGCGTCGAGGATTCCAACGGTCACCTGCTGTCGTGGCTGGAACACGGTCCAGACCACGAAGCCACGCGTATCTCGATTGAAATGGTCAATCAGTACCACGCCCATTTCGGTAAGGGCACCACCAGCGGTCTGGGCGATCCGGAAGAATACGTCTTCATTATGTGCCTCAATGCCACTCTGCTTCACACCTTGCAGCGACGCCTGGGTTTCGCCGGGTTCAGCCCGAAGGAACAGCGCGCAACTCAGCTCGCCTGGGCGCGAATTGCACAGCACTTCCGGCTGGCGACCGATGGTTCGCCGGTCCTAAACCACACGCCATTCCCGGATAGCTTCGACGGCATGTTGCGGCTTGTCGATGACTGGATTGATCGGCCCTGGCCCGAAAGCCAGTCCGGGCACTCCTATACCACGCAGCAAATGGAACACTTCGCAAGGACGTGGTTTCCCAAGCCTCTGTGGCCGCTTGGGAGGGCGATCGTTTCAACCTTCCTGCCGCCGCAAGTTCGCCGGGTGCAAAGGATAGCCACCCCCAATCTCCTGCTGCGCACGCTGGCGGTAGGACTGATGAAATCCGCGTTCTTCTTTTCCACGAGGATCGCCCCGGATCCCACCGTCAGCTACCTGGACCGGCGGCGCATGTTGGCTGCGGCTGACAGGGACAAGCCGTCAGAAGTCGATGTCACGATCCATCGCAAGCTGGCGCGACATGAGGGGGGACTCCAGGGGATGTGCCCACATGCACCGGCCTTCCATCACGATTAGGCCGGCGACGAGGTACGCAAACGGGGTTCGAACTTACCCCGTTACCGCTAGCACATATTGCTCGACCGAAAGTCCTTCGCGTTCGCGAATAATCTCCGCATGCGATTGCGTTGGATCGCGCAACAGCTTCATGCCGATAAGCAGATAGGTTGCGAAAACAAGCTTGCACAACTTGCGCACGAAAGGCGGTGGTAGTTCGAGACCAAGGTTGCACACGGTGCGCTCAGGCAGCAGCGAAAGAACCAACTGCCGACCAATCGGCCGCAGAACCTTGGGCATGTGCCGCTTCGCGAAAGCCTGGATGAGCGTGGCATCGATAGAGGCAGTGTACGCATTGGGGGGCCACCTGGTGGACTCGTATCTTTCAACGTAGTCGACGCAGGCTTCGAAGCTGCCCGGAAATCCGCTGATGGCTGTGTCTGTTTCTGCATTGCGGAACTGTGGTGCAAGGCGCGAATAGAATTCCCAAGAGGCCTGCTTCTCCTTCTCGGAGAGGCCGGCAAGGCCAACTCTTCGCAACAGGCGATGGAATAATGTCGCCTCGTAACACATCGTGTAAAGGTAATCCTCATCATGCGCGAATGACCCCGGATACCGATCCGACCAGTGCTTATGCAGCCTGTTCAAGGCATTGACCGAGCGCCGCGTATACTCGTGCTCAGGACCGAACTCGTTCCAGATGAGGATATGTCGAGCCGTATCGTCCATGCGTCGCTCAGCTGCCCGAAAAACCTTTCCCTTACCGTCTCGCAGGACCGCAATAGCTCCGCGATTGGGTACGATGAAGTTGGGAAAGGTTATCGAGTAGAGCAGATCCATAAAGGCGTCGTTGGATCGATAGACGACCGATAAGCACATGATTTCTGCATAGTCTTTTGCAGGATCGAGAGCCGCGATTCTCCGGTCGATCCACTTCCTTGCTTTGCCGTTGAGAGCCATATTTTTGCCAGTCGATCCGCTTATCATCTCGACCCGGACGCTCCCCCGGCGCTTGGGTCTGTTTCAGCTGCCTAGGGACAATCCGGCAAATTGGCTTGATCGCAATGGAACGCGTCCTTGGCTGTCTTGGAAAGCGGCCCTAAAAAGGGTATGATCGTATTTCCAAAAAACAAAAATTTTGTGGGCTTGGGATTCGCGCAATATGAACGTGGCCTCGGCATACGATTATCTCCTGACCGACTTGAGCGAGGTATTGCCAGCGCTGCGAACGCGCGTTTGGGAAAATTCTGTCCACCTTGCGTTCCCAGGGGTTCGGGTCGCCCCCGCGGAAGGGCAGAGCTTCAATGGCCGCCTGAAGCAGATTTCCATTGGACCTGTTCGGATCGGCTCGGTTTGCGCAACTGCGCATACAGTTGAAATTGATAACAGCGTGATCCGCAAGGAGGAGGCCCTGTTCGCCGTCCTAATCGTCAAGTCGGGGACGCATGAGCTTAGCCACCCCAAGGGCGAGATCATACTGCGTCCGGGGGACATGACGGTCCTCCAGAATAACCTAGACTTCACGATCAAGTCCCTCGAGGGGTCCGAGGTGCTGATTTGCACCCTGCCGCAGGTCCTGTTCGCTGAGAAGGCGAGGCATTTCCTTGAATTGAGCGGCAGGCGGCTGCCGGCCGATGCCCCATTGGCCAGCCTCCTGCAGCATCACCTCGAGCAGGCTTTCGAGCGGCATCGCCAGTTCTCAGAAGTGGATTGTTCCGCCTGGCTCGCTGCTTTCCTTGCGTTAGCATCCGGCCTGCGCAGGTCGCCAGCAGATGATAACGAGGACATCCCCCATTGGCGAGTTGAAGCGGCCCTCCGGATGATCGAGGAGAGGATTAATTGCTTCGATCTGACGGCTGAAGCGATAGCGCGCAGTCAGAACATTTCACGCAGACGGCTCGATCAGCTCTTCACCGATGCGACTGGGGAGACAATTGCCTCGAAGATCCTCGAACTCAGGCTCATGAAAGCCGCATCCGCTCTATGTGACATGGCTCAGCATGAGCGCCATGTTACCAGCATCGCCTTTGATTCCGGGTTCAAGGACAGCGCGCATTTCTCTCGCGTCTTTCGCCGCCGCTTCAACATGTCACCCAGCCAATGGCGGAAGAATGCAATATCAGACTGGGCTTGGCCTGAAGGACGGTCGAGGTAAAGGGTAATGTCAAACTAACCGCACTTTGGTTCATGAGCGGCCAGATACACCACAGTTGGGCAACTTTGGCTGCCTCGCGCGCGGAACATTCAAGGTGCACTGCATAAACAAAGTGCGAGTTAGAGATAGATGCTTCCGGGTTTAACCATTTTGGGAAACGGCGGTTCATTTGCTTTGACATTGCCCCATCATCGCCTCTTGAGCGACGGCAATTTGGTAATTCGTCAGATATCTTCCGAAACGCCGCACAATCCATTCGACTTCCCCGCACGATCGAGCATGTGTTGCTCAGCCAGCGGGTCGCAAGTGCTCGCCAGCAGCAACCCCGACGCCTGCCAGCGAACGGGGCTTTGAGTGGTGGGAACGGCATTGGGCCGCTTCCTGCAGAAGGAGACACCCCATGGCCCGGTCGGCAAAAGCCATCAGCAACCCCGTTATCACTGACAGTCCCCTCCCACGCCCCAGCAAGATCGATGCGGTGATTGCTCTGTTGCGCCGCTCCGAAGGCGCAACGCTGGGCGAGATCATCGACCAAACCGGATGGCAGCCCCATTCAACCCGCGCCGTGCTCACGGGCTTGCGCAAGAAGGGCCATACGCTGGAAAAAGCCAAGCGCGACGAGGTGACCTGCTACCGCATCGCGGAGCCGGCATGATGGAGGCCGAGAAGCTCGATGAAGAACTGGCTGCGCTGACGACCCTGTCGTCAGCGCAGCTGCGCAGCAGATGGTCGGCTGTCACCGGCCGGCCCGTGCCAAAGGTCAGCCCCGCTCTGCTGCGCAACGCGCTCGGCTGGGAACTACAGGCTGCATTCCACGGCGGTCTCTCGCGGCGCACGCAGCAGAAACTCGACCAGCTGGCTGCCGCCAAGACCGAGACCCGCGACGCCCAGCCCGGCATGCGCCTCGTGCGCGAGTGGAATGGCACGCTCCACGTGGTCACCATCGGCGAAGATGGCACGATCATGTGGAACGGCGCAAACTGGCCTTCGCTTAGCAGGGTCGCGCGCGAGATTACCGGCACCCGCTGGTCGGGTCCCGCCTTCTTCGGACTCAAGGCAAAGAGGACCGCGGCATGACAACCGTCCGCTGTGCCATCTACACCCGCAAGTCGAGCGAGGAGGGTCTGGAGCAGGATTTCAACTCACTCGATGCCCAGCGCGAGGCCTGTGCGGCCTATGTCCTGAGCCAGACCGGCGAGGGCTGGAAACTGCTCCCCGACCGTTACGATGATGGCGGTCTGTCGGGCGGCACACTCCAGCGCCCTGCCCTCCAGCGCCTGCTCGCCGAGGTCAAGGCCGGCAGGATCGACATCATCGTGGTCTACAAGGTCGACCGCCTGACCCGCTCGCTGCTCGACTTTTCCAAGCTGGTCGAGGCGCTCGATGCCGCGGGCACCAGTTTTGTCTCGGTCACCCAGTCGTTCAACACCACCACCAGCATGGGCCGGCTTACCCTGAACATGCTGCTCTCATTCGCCCAGTTCGAGCGCGAGGTCACCGCCGAGCGCATCCGCGACAAGATCGCCGCGTCCAAGGCCAAGGGTATGTGGATGGGTGGAACCCCGCCGCTCGGCTATCGGCCCGAAGGCCGCAGTCTCGCTATCGTCGAGGAACAGGCCCGGATAGTGCGCGACATCTATGCGCGGTACCTGGAGCTCGGCAACGTCCGCTTGCTGGCCGAGCAGCTGGTGGCAGAAGGGATTGGATCCCCGTCTCGTATGTCCGGCAAGGGTCAGTCGTTCGGCGGCTGTCCTCTCACCCGTGGCCAGCTCTATTACATGCTAAAGAACCCGATCTATGCCGGTGACATCCCCCACAAGGGCAAGGTCTATCCTGGCAACCACGATCCGATCATCGAGCGGGCTATGTGGGACCGGGTGCAGGCGCGGCTTGCTGCCAATGTACAGGGACAGCGAACCGTACGGGCAGAGACTGCCAGCCTGCTGGCAGGGCTGCTGGTCGATGCTGACGGCGAGCCGCTGGTGCCGGTGCACACCCGCAAGGGCAGGCAGCGGTATCGCTATTATGTGAGCCGCTCGCTGCAGCACGGCACGGCGGCGACGACCGGGAACGGGCTGCGCATTCCCGCGCGGGAGATCGAGCAGGTTGTGCGGCAGGAGATCACTTCGCTGCTGGGAGACCCGCTGGTCCTCGCGCAGGCTTGCGGGCTTGCGGTCACGCCGGAGATGCTGGCGCCGATCAGCCAGAACTGCGCCGAAACGCTTCCTGATCTGCTGCGGTCAAATGCGAGGCTGGCAGGCATTGTCTCGCGCATCGTCATTCATGCGGGCCGGGTCGACATTGAGCTCGCCCCTGCCGGTCTCGCCAGAATCCTCGGCATTCCTGTATCGCCCGACGTGCAGCAGACCATCGTTCACAGTACTTCGGTCCGGCTCACCCGGACCGGACATGTGGTGCGCCTGGTTCATGACAACGGCGCTCCCGTGCTAAAGCAGGCCGACCCGTCGCTGATCCGGCTGATCCTCAAAGCGCGCCGCTGGTGGGGTGAGCTGGCGATTGGTGAGGTAAATATTCAAACCCTGGCGGACCGTGAGAAGGTCGTTCCTTCGTACGTCACCCGCGTGGTGCGCCTGGCTTTCTTGGCACCTCAGGTGATCGATGCCATTCTGACCGGTTCCATTCGCGCCGGGCTCAATGGAGTTACCGTACTCAGGCCGAATGCGATCCCCAGCCACTGGGAACAGCAGGTAGCGAAATTTATCCCGGGCCCGTGAGGCTGATTGGCAGGTTTTGGGCCGTTTGCTGAATGGCGGGTTCTGGGTGGCAAACGGTGGAAAGCTGCCATCAGGTCTGCCACCCAGCGACGGCAGAACTCGACCAAAGCCGATCGTTCAGCTCAGCTACCGCGAACGTCTGCTACTGACCGGAAGCTGCCTATAGAGCGCTTCATCAGGAAGGCGCCCCATAATCTGTCGTTCGCGGCCGCGAATTCCTTGCTAACTTGTCCGACCTGGCAGCCGCGCTCGAGCTCGAAAGCGATCGCCTCCCCTATGGAGATTTCGAGACAATTGTCACAGACTGGCTTCTGGCTGCGCCGTCGGCGTGACAGCCACTGATTGACCGGGCCTGCACCCACCGCGCGTACGGGCGCGATGGGTGCAGGTCGTCAAGGGCATCAGGCAAGTGCGAGCCTCGACGCTTGATCCGCCCTTACCGAGGCGATCCTCTCGCGGAGATAGTCATCGTAATCCCGGAGGATCGTGGTAGCGGCCGCGCTTGCGTCCGTCGCAGCATCGGGAATTGCCGCAAGCGCGGCGGGGAGCGTCCCCCACTTCGCGGTCCCGGTCGCGTCCATCAACCGGTCATTGTCATGAGCGCGGTAATATTCGCGAAGCTGCGGGGTCAGCGTCTCGGGGTTGCGCTCGTAGATGAGACGATACCTGGGACGAGGCCCGAAATGCCGAGGCCGATCTTAAAACACTACTCGCGTGGCGATAACTAGCGCCGACGATTTTGACTCGCCATTGCTGACCTCTGAATTGTCGCAGCCGCGACGGTGCGCGTTGAGAGGCCGGCTAATGCATGCTGGCCCATGTGTCAGCTTTCGCATTTTGTGCTTCTGGCATTGTCAGGCCGCAATCGGCCCCGATCCTGTCATTAGGTAGTGCCGCCCAGGCTAACGTTGAACATCAGCTTCTGACAAAAGCCGCCGTTCGACATGTCGCGTGCGAACGTCGGGAATGTCCCAGACTCGGCCATCTGCGCCGTTTGGCTACCGTATCCGTTTTCAGGCGATCGCCAGTCGACCCTGAATGACCGATATGAAGGCGCCTTCCAGACGGGCAGCTCTTGGGCCGTTAGCGGCCTGTCCGGTTTAGAACGTCCAAGGTACAAAAGCCGTCCTTCGGGTTCCGACCCCACTTCGGACATCGAAAAGGGCAGTCGGACTGCAAGGAAAGTTCGCCCGGATTTCCAAATAGCGTTTGACCCTGACACAGTGTCAAGGTGCATTGTCCGTGCGACTCGCAACAGGAGCGCAAGATGTCTGGCTGTCATCACCATCACGAACACGCGGCAAACCATGCTGGCCACGTCGCTCAAGATCCCGTCTGCGGGATGGTGGTGGACCCGGCGACAGCCAGCCATCACGCCGAGCACGCGGGGATGCGCCATTACTTTTGCAGCGCGCGGTGCCGGGAGCGTTTTGTCGCTGATCCGGGCAGTTTCCTGGACAAGCCGTCCGGCCATCAGGCTCCGGCCTCTGCGGCAGCCGAGGGCGCGATCTGGACTTGCCCCATGCATCCGCAAATCCGCCAGAACGGGCCGGGCAGCTGCCCGATCTGCGGCATGGCGCTGGAGCCGCTCGACCCGCTGACCGAAAGCGGTGAGAACCCGGAGGTTGCTGACATGACCCGGCGCTTCTGGGTCGCGGCAGTGCTGGCCGTTCCATTGCTGGTTCTCACGATGGGCGCTGAACTATTCGGGTTGGAGCTGCTCCCGATGCGCATGTCCATGTGGGTGCAGCTTGTCCTGGCGACGCCCGTGGTCTTGTGGAGCGCGGCGCCATTCTTCCTGCGCTTCGCGGCCAGCCTGCGCAGCGGCCACCTCAACATGTTCACCCTGATCGGGCTGGGTGTGGGCGTGGCTTATGGCTACAGCCTGGTTGCCACGCTGGCTCCGCAGATCTTCCCGGCATCCCTGCGCACGATGGGCGGTATGGTCCCGGTCTATTTCGAGGCGGCGGCGGTGATCGTGGCGCTGGTCCTGCTGGGCCAGGTGCTCGAACTGCGTGCCCGCAACGCCACCGGCGCGGCGATCCGCGCCTTGCTGGGCCTGGCCCCCAAGACCGCGCGGCGGGTGCTGCCCGATGGCACCGAGGACGATGTGGCGCTCGATCAAGTGCAGGTTGGTGACCTTCTCCGCGTCCGGCCCGGCGAGAAGGTGCCGGTGGACGGCGTGGTCGTCGAAGGCCGCAGCGCGGTGGACGAGGCCATGATCACTGGCGAGCCGGTGCCGGTGGAAAAGTTCGCGGGCGAGCGGGTGACTGGCGCCACGGTCAACGGCACCGGCAGCCTGCTGATGCGCGCCGACCGGGTGGGCCGCGACACCATGCTGTCGCAGATCGTCCACATGGTGGCCGAAGCGCAACGTTCGCGCGCGCCGATCCAGGCATTGGCCGACAAGGTATCCGGCTGGTTCGTCCCAGCCGTGGTGGCGGTGGCGCTGGCGGCATTCGCAGTTTGGGCGCTGGTTGGGCCGGAACCGCGCCTCAGCCATGCGCTGGTCAATGCCGTGGCCGTGCTGATCATCGCCTGTCCCTGTGCCCTTGGCCTGGCAACGCCCATGTCGATCATGGTGGGGACCGGGCGCGGGGCCGGGGCCGGCGTGCTGGTGAAGAATGCCGAAGCGCTCGAACTGATGGAAAAGATCGACACCCTGGTGGTCGACAAGACCGGCACGCTGACCCTGGGCAAGCCAAAGCTGATGCAGGTGGTTGCTGCGCAAGGTATCGAGGAAGACGAGGTTCTGACCCTGGCCGCTGCACTGGAACGCGGCAGCGAGCATCCGCTGGCCGCAGCCATCGTGGCCGGTGCCGAGGAACGGGGGCTTGCCGCCCAGGAGGCCGAAGGCTTCCAGTCTCACACCGGCAAGGGCGTGACCGGTACCGTGGGTGGACGCGCTGTAGCGCTGGGCAACCGCGCGCTGATGCTGGATGCCGGGGCCGATCCCGCGCCACTGGAGGATGCCGCCGACGCGCTGCGGAGCGAAGGCCAGGGCGTGATGTTCCTTGCCCTGGACGGGCGGTTCGCCGGATTCATTGCCGTGGCCGACCCGGTCAAGGAAAGCGCCGTCGCGGCGGTCCAGGCCCTGCGCGCTGATGGTGTGCGGCTGGTGATGATGACCGGTGACAACGGCCAGACTGCCGACGCGGTCGCGCGCAGGATCGGCGGCATCGATGAAGTCCTGGCCGATGTTTTGCCTGAACAGAAGCAGGCGATGGTCGAACGCCTCAAAAGTGAGGGCCGCCGCGTGGCGATGGCCGGCGACGGCATCAATGATGCCCCGGCGCTGGCTGCCGCCCACGTGGGCATTGCCATGGGCACCGGTACTGACGTGGCCATGGAAAGTGCAGCTGTTACGCTGGTCAAGGGAGACCTAGGCGGCATCGTGCGCGCTCGTCGCCTGAGCGAGGCGGTGATGCACAATATCCGCCAGAACCTGTTCTTCTCTTTCGTGTTCAACGCAGCAGGCGTGCCGATTGCGGCTGGCGTGCTCTATCCGTGGACCGGCTTGCTGCTCAGCCCGATGATTGCCGGGGCGGCCATGGCCTTCAGTTCGGTGGCGGTGATCGGCAACTCGCTGCGGTTGCGGAGTGTCAGGCTGTGAATCAAATCCAGGAAACTGTGGTCAGCAGGCTGTCGGGCCTTTCTTCGCTTTCCTCGGTCGGTGCCGCGATGGCGGGGTTCGGTGCCGGGTTGTTGTTGGCCGACCCGCTTGCCTTTGCGGCCCTGCCGTCGCTGCTGGTCGGCCTGATCGTGCATGTTTACGGCATGGTCGGAGCAGCCCGACTGCGCCGCGAAGCGGGGCATCTGCCTAGTCTGTGGCAAATGTCGGGTTACTGGGCCTGCTGGCTGACGATGGCAGTCCTCGTCGCCTATGTGGCCTTGCGAGTGGCCCAATGAAGATCGGCCAGGCATCTGCCGCTACCGGCATCAGCGAACGCATGATCCGCCACTATGAGAAAGTGGGCCTGATTAGTGCCGCGCCGCGCCGGGATTGCGGCTATCGCGACTATGATGATGCCGATGTGCGCACCCTCCAGTTCATCCGCCGTGCGCGCGATCTGGGATTTCCTCTGGAGGAAATCCGCCTGCTGCTGGCCCTGTGGCAGGATAGCGGACGGTCCAGTGCAGACGTGAAGTCACTTGCCCTGGCACACGCCGAGGAACTCCAGCGTCGTCTGCGCGAAATGGAAATCATGCGGGACGCGCTGCTTCATCTTGCCGAACGTTGTGCCGGTGACGAACGTCCCGATTGCCCGATCCTGGGTGGTCTGGCAGCGGTTGACGAAGGTCAAGACAGGTTCACCGCCAGCATGCTAAAGAGCAAGGCGTGATGCGATTGTTCGCCTCGATTCTGCTCGTTCTCGGGCTGGTGCTGATGCCGGTAGCGATGACCGGCCATGCTGCTTCCGCCTCGGAGCCGGCTGCGGCCTCGGCGTGCCCGGACCATCACGAACCGGCATCTCCTGACGCGCCTGCCCACAAAGGGATGGTTAACTGCATGATGTGCGTCGCGCTGCCGCAGCCCGATCTGGGTGTAGCGCCGCAGGTAGCAGTGTTGACCCGCACCGATGGCGCGGTAGTCCCGCCGCAGCTTCACGGTGTCACACCCGGCGTTTCCGATCCCCCTCCGAAGATTGCCTGAGCGTCCCAACAAGGCTGCAATCTTTTCGGAGTATCTGATCATGAAGTATCTGCTGTTTGCGGCGGCTGTTGCCGTCGCGTCGCCCGCGTTTGCTCAGCCCGCCGCCGCTCAGGAGGCACCGGCTGCAAGCCACGCTGGCCACGCGGGCCACAACGCGCCCTCCACCCCCTCACCTTCCGCTCCCGAGCCTATGGGGCAACCTGCTCAGGCAGCCGGAGAACAGCCGGGCCACGGCATGCAGGAATGCTGCTGTTGCAAGGAGGGCGAGCATCAGGGCAACGAGGCAATGATGCACCACGCCGAGCCGGACGCCGAAGCGGCACCTGCCCAGCACCAGCATTCCTGATCTGGCCCAGCTGATCGGCACGGGGGGTCGCCTGCGGGCGGCCCCCATTCGCCAGCACTCGAAAAGGGGAAGCCCCATGACCAGCTTTACGCCGCTGTCGCGCCGCGCCTTCATGGCCGGCAGCACCGGCCTTCTTGCCCTGGCCTCTTTCAGGCCGGCCTGGGCGCAATCGGCATCGCCAGGCAGCAAGGGTTCTGCCAGCCTTGCCGGACCGAATATCAACCTTACGATCGAACGGCGCGACTTCCAGATCGATGGGCGGTCCGGGTCCGCCGTCACCATCAACGGCAGCGTGCCGGGGCCTCTGCTTCGCCTGCGCGAAGGAGGTAACGCCCGCCTGACGGTGACCAATCTGTTGGACGAGGACACCTCGATCCACTGGCACGGGCTGATTCTGCCCTTCCAGATGGATGGGGTGCCGGGCCTCAGCTTCCCCGGCATCGCGCCGGGCGCCAGCTTCACCTATGAGTTCCCCGTGCGCCAGTCGGGCACCTACTGGTATCACAGCCACAGCGGCCTGCAGGAGCCGGTCGGCCACTACGCCCCGATGATCATCGATCCGGAAGGGCCGGACCCGATTGCCAGTGACCGCGAACATGTGATCGTGCTGTCGGACTGGACCTTTGCCAATATCGAACACGTGGTGAACCGGCTGAAGCAGGGAGGCGGGTTTTACAACCATGCCAAGCCCTCTCTGACAGATCCGCTGCCGCTCGATACTGCCAGCCGCGCCATGTTCAACCGCATGCGGATGGACCCCACCGACATTGCCGATGTGGGCGCACCCGAGTTGATCTACCTCGTTAACGGCCACAGCCCGGCGGAAAACTGGACCGGCTTGTTTGCGCCGGGCGAGCGGGTCCGGCTGCGGGTGATCAACGCCGCCTCCATGACCATATTCAACTTCCGCATTCCGGGCCTGCCGCTGACGGTGGTGGCGGCTGACGGCCTGCCGGTTCGCCCGGTGGAGGTCGATGAGTTGCAGATCGGCAACGGCGAGACCTATGACCTGATCGTCACCCCTCGCGATCCGGCCTATTCGATGGTTGCCGAGGGGATCGACAGGTCCGGCATGGCCGTGGCCACGCTGGCGACCGCCCCCGGCCTGCGCGCGCCGGTTCCGCCCCTTCGGCAGCGTCCGGTGCTGACCATGCGCGACATGGGAATGGACCACTCCTCTCACGGCGCACCGGCAGGACCGGCTGCGGCCAGCGATCCCCACGCAGGGATGGATCATGGATCGCACGGTGGAGCGATGCCGATAGTGCCTGCCGCCGATCCCCACGCCGCGCATACGGGACATGGCGGCTCGCCCCCTCCCGCGCCGCCGCCGATGCAGGATCGCAGCACGGTTGATTTTCCCACCGGGCCGGGTGTGGACATGATCGCCAGCATGCCGGTGGACCGCACGGGCGACCCAGGCCTTGGCCTGGACGACCAGCCGCATCGGGTACTGACCTACCGGCAGCTGGCTGCGCTCGAACCCAACCGCGACCGGCGGGTGCCCCAGCGCGAGATCGTGATCCACCTGACCGGCAACATGGAGCGCTACATGTGGTCGATGGACGGCGAGACGCTGTCTCCCGCCACCGAACCCTATCGCTTCACGCTGAACGAACGGGTGCGGCTACGGCTGGTCAACGATACGATGATGACCCATCCCATGCACCTGCACGGCCACTGGTTCGAAGTGGTCAACGGGCAGGACGGGCACCTGCCGCTGAAGCACACGGTGCGCGTGCTGCCCGGCAGCTACGTCGATCTCAACCTGACAGCCGACGCACCGGGGGACTGGGCGTTTCACTGCCACCTGCTGGTGCACATGCACATGGGCATGATGCGTGTCGTCAAAATCCGCCCGCTGACGGGAGAGGGCCAATGAGAGGCTTGTCGATCATCCTTGCGCTAGGCGCGCTGGCCGCTGTGCCGGCCCCGGTATTGGCCCAGCACGAAGGCCACGCGATGCCAGCCCCGGTTCCGCCACCTGCTGATCCGCACGCGGGTCACACGGCACCGGTGGTAGCCACGGCATCCCCTGGCCCGGTCGATCAGCAAGCCTGGCCGGAGAATGCTGCCGATGCCGTGTGGGGCGAAAGCGTCATGGCTGCTGCCCGTGGGCACTTCTACGGGGATCACACCATGGTTTCCCAGAAGATTGCGGTGGAGCAGCTGGAGGTGCTGTCGGGCGACGGCCCGCTGCTCTGGCAGGCCGACGCAGAAGCCTGGCGCGGCACCGATATCGACAAGGTCTGGCTCAAGTTCGAAGGCGAGGGCAATACCGACGAGGGGCCGGACGACACCGAACTCCAGGCGCTATGGAGCCACGCAATCGACCCATGGTTCGACCTGCAGACGGGTGTACGGCAGGATTTTCGTCCTGGCCGTGACCGCACCCATCTGGCTGTCGGCTTGCGTGGCCTTGCGCCCTACTGGATCGAGGTGGACAGCGCGGTGTTCCTGTCCACCCGTGGCGAGGTCACGGCCCGCATCCAGGCCGAGCACTTGGTCCGGATCACCCAGCGCCTGATGCTGAGGCCCAAGGTCGAACTGGAAGCCTCGGCGCAGTCCATGCCGGACCTCGCAACGGGCAGCGGCCTCACGTTCCTGACCGCCGGTGCCCGCGCAGGTTACCGCATGACGCCGACGGTCGAACCCTACGTTGGAGTGGAATGGCAACAGGCTCTGGGTGAGACACGTCGCCTGCATCGCGCTGCGGCAGAGAATGCCGGCTCAGTGCGCGCTGTCGCCGGCCTCAGGTTCGTCTTTTAGTGCAGCTCCCCCATTCACGGCCAATAAACACGCCGAAGTGCATCTAGTGAACACGAGAACAAGGATCATTGATATGCGTAAACTTCCCCTGCTCGCGGCCGTGGCCCTGACCATTGGCGCCGCCGTCCCGGCACTGGCCCACACGCATCTTGTGCGGTCGGCGCCCGCCGCCAACCAGACGCTCGCCGCTCCTGCCAGGCTGACGCTCACCTTCAATGAGCGGGTGGCCCCGGCATTCTCCAGCGCAGAGGTCACCATGCCGGCGCATGACATGACCGTGCCTTCGACCATGCGCCTCAGCCAGGATGGCAAGACCATGACCATCACCCCGCGCAGCGCGCTGGTTCGCGGCAGCTATGTGATTCACTGGACGGCTGCCGGGTCAGACGGGCATCGTATGGAAGGAAACGTCCCCTTCACCGTCCGGTAAGCCATGGAGCCGGCATTCATCCTCGCCCGCTTCGTGCAATATGCGGCAGCTTCGATCCTGTTCGGGTCAACGTTGCTGCTGTTGTGGGCGGGGCTGGACATTCGGGGCACCAGAGTGCTGCTTGCGGCTGCTGGTGTGGCCATGGCGATAGCTTCGGCGGTTGCACTGGTGGTGCAGACCGCCATGCTGGCGGGGTCGCTCACCGAAGCCTTGCGCCTGGAAACTCTTACGCTCGTGATGCAGAGCATGGCATTCGGCCCGGCTGTGGCCGTTCGCATAGTCACCGGCGTGGTTGCTTCGCTGATAGTCCTTGTGCTGCCCCGCAGCCGTCAGGCCCTTCTCGCCGTCCTGGTTAGCGGCGCTGTCGCCTGCATTTCCTTTGCCTGGAGCGGCCATGCAGCGGCAACAGAAGGCTCGCTGCGCGCAGTGCACCTTGCCAGCGATGGTGCCCACGCGCTGGCGGCGGCAGGATGGGTAGGTTCTCTCTTCGTCTTCGCACTGATGATCTGGACTTGCAGGTCATCGGACATGCAGATCCTCATTCATGCGCTTTCTGGGTTTTTTAGACTGGGTGTCGCGCTAGTCACTGTCCTCCTGCTAACCGGCACAGCAAATACAGTTTTTATCCTCGGCGGCGATGTAACCGTCCTGACTCAGACGACTTACGGGATGCTATTAATTGCAAAGGTTGCCGGTTTTGGGGTGATGTTCGCGCTGGCTGCCAACCATCGCAGATGGCTACTTCCAACTATGCGCAAGATGACTGGACGAACCCAGTTCAGCGGAGACGGGATGGGAGGCCGCCTTCAGATGTCGCTTAGCGCTGAAAGTTTTGTGGGGCTCGCGATACTCATGATCGTTAGCTTGATCGGGATGCTCGATCCGTTTGCGTAGGTCCGCTTTCCACCCCTTTGCTGCCGTTCAAGCAAGGCTTGCTCATCGTCCGCTTTCAGGTGATCGGAAAAAGGGCCCGAATGACAGAGATGAGGGCGCCTTCCAGACGGGCAGCTCTTGGGCCGGGAGGAGACCGTCTGCTTGCGGTGGGGTTCGTTTATAAGCAGACCCTTTCCTGTACAGGCCCTTTCAGGTTTCACGAAACCGATGTCGGACCTGGCCGAGAACCGAGCGAAGTCGGCTCCCATCCTTCTCCAGCAAGTTCAGAATTGCGGCGGCTTCAGCCTCCTGCGTTACGAAAAGGTCTCTTGACGCTCTGCCTGTCCGAAGCGCGAGCACGCGAGCGACGAGGTGCCATTGGCCTTTATGATCAAGCGTTACTGTGAACACTCCATGCGAGATTTGGGTCCGCAAAGCATCATGTTCCCGGAACTTGGTCAGGGCCTCCACGGCGATTTTTCCCTCATCGGCAAAGACGCCACCGGCGCCAACGGCTTTCGAAAGTGCGTCGTAGCGCTGGCCGACCAAATGCGGCAATTTTAGCGCGTTGCCGCGCCCATCGACCCCCACCAATACAAGCAGGGTTTCAGTGACGGCGGCCTCGCTCCGAGCGAACACGTCGAGGCAGCGACCTCGCCACGCAGAGGCAGCTGCACGAGCTGCCTCAAATGGCTCTCGTGGCAGGGTCAGTTCGATCGAGGAAATCGCGTTCATCAGAATGTGTTATCCGCACCGAAGTTTATTTCGTGTAACCAGCCTAAATCATTGCTGCATGACGGCTAGTGGGCCGTTAACGGACTGACAGTTTTCAGCACCCAAGTTTCTCAAAGCGGACAGTGGGGTAATGTTGCTAATGTCACCGCTAGCACTGTGTCCACTCCAACGGGTGATTTCCAACTGTGAATGAAATCTTTGGGCGGCTGCCGTGCAACCGCCCAAAGGGTGCCTTCCGCATTGTGATAAACAGTCACAGCTTCTCGGCACTTTGGAAGCTAGAACCCACGGCTCTCATAACGCCATCGGTTATCGATGCAAAGCCCACAGCCCTCTCCCACGAAAGCCCTCTGCCCGTCCAAATCTCCCTTCAGTTGCCAGTCGAGCCATTGCCAAGCGATCCGAGCCGCCGGTCCGCCGTTAGGCTGATAGAAGCTGCCGCCGTGGCCGATGTCACCAAGGTTGGCGACGGCGGCGGGGACAGACGATATGCGGGCGAAGTCGTCCATGCCTTGCGGATAGGCAATATCGCTCGGTCCACCGAGAACATAGATTACGGGGCCGTGGAGGCGCTCCAGCGTTGCCTTGCCTATGTCCATCGATCCCATTCCCGAGCCATCTGGGAAAATGCCGCTATTGTGGATCACGGCCGTCGCTACGCGAGGATCGCTCGCTGCGACTTGGAGCGCTTGAAGACCACCGCAACTCCAGCCTGATACGGCCACCGCGCGAGGATTGATCTTGCCAAAGAGAGGGCTGTCGGGGCGAGAATTCTCATTGAGCGCCCAATCAATCGCCTCGACCAACTGTGCAGACGTGGTGGCTGCCGGTGGAAAGCCGCCAGCTCCTTGGCCCGCCTGTGGGACTTGCCTCTGCCTCTCGGGTGCTCCAGGTCCCGATTGAATCGTCCCGTTCGCGATAACGAGGTATCCGTGCGAGGCAATTTCCAGCAGGTGCAGACGCGCATTGGCGCCATCGTCCATGCATCCTCCGTTACCGAAGGCTACAACACCTAGCGAACCTTCAGGAACAGACGTCAAATCGCGCGGCTGGTAAACGACATGATTGGGTAGCGAAGACATTTCCGCCTTGGTCGCGGGAAATGAGCCGGTGCCCGGATCATCCGCCATCGCGTTGTAACGAGCCATCTCCGCTTCCATCTGGGCGCGGATCTCTGGCGGAATACCGGGTCGGGGTGCAGGGGCACTACGCTCGTCCGCCAACGAATTTAGCGCAGAAGGGACGATCTGATGTAACCGCAGCCAGCTTATGAAGCTGTCGAACCACTGAGTGGTGGTCGTCTCTGGCGCACCTAGCCCGAAGCCGTGCCCCCCGCGCTCGTAGAGATGAGCCTCAACCGGCTTCCCCGCCGCGAGCCAACTTTCATAAAGGCCGGCGCCCTGATGCCCGAACAACGGATCATCTGAAGCCAGGGCGACAAACATCGGTGGGGCATCGGCAGGCACGTCTACCGAAGTCATCGGGCCATAGATCGGGCCGATAAAGTCGGGCAGTTCGACCCCATCCGAATGTAGCGCCACCGACAGTGTGGTCATCGCGCCAGCGGAGAACCCGATCATGCCGACGCGCTGTGGATCGATGCCCCATTCGGCTGCTCGACTACGAACCAAGCGGATTGCAGCTTGCCCATCGGCAACTGCATAAGCGGGTGCCGGGGCAGGTGAAGCACCGGGCCGCATTGCGCCAATCCGTTCACCCATGACCCTTTCCAACCCGGCGATATCTCGCGGCGTGGGTTCGAGCCGGTATTTCAATACGAAGGCAGCGATGCCGTTCTCCGCGAGGCGCCTGGCGACGGCCCATCCCTCGGTTTCCATCGCCAAGGCGTAAAAGGCACCGCCTGGCGCCACAATTACCGCAGCACCAGTGGAATGGCCTGGCTCAGGCAGAAACGGAGTAATTGTGGCCGTCGTGACGTTACGCACTAGCGGAGCATTCATGACCGATGCCCACTGCTCGGGCCCACCGACGGGCGGACCGGGCACTCGCTGGTCGCTATCCAGCAGAATTTCTCCAGTCACTGTTGGAGGGGCGATTTCCACCAGAGGGGGAAATCCGGCGGCCATTTGCGGCGGAGTTCCGGCCTGGGAAGCTGCTTGGGACAAGGGGCACAACGCGAGCGCGAGCGCACCAATCACCCCCATTGGCTTGTTCCAATTACGCATGACATCAACTCCGAGGATCATTGCACGCTTTCAAAATTGAGACCTAAGAAAGCGCCAAAAGGATTAGCGCGGGCGCGGCTGGCTGAGCAGTCCGACCAGAGCTTCATCGTGCGAGACACCCACATGTGACTGATCTTCAAAAATCATTGTCGCATGATTTTGCGCTGTGAACCGCGGCCATTGCGGGAGACCTGGATTGTTGGGATTGCCGCTTCGGGCAAAGTTGATCCACGCCTGGCTCATGGCCTGCGTCAGACGATCGACCACCGGCCCGCCGCCCGACGATTGCACCCCCAGCGGGGCATTGTTGAACACGAACGCGACATCGGAGGTGTGGCCCGCGGCCCAGCCGTAGTCGAGCACGGCGCTGCGATAGGCAAACAGGTAGTTGTAGACTGGCGCCGCCTGCATGGCCTTGGCCTCAGCCATACCCAAGGCGCCCGAACGTCCGCCGCTGTCGATCTCGACGACTCGACTCAATGGTGCCTGCGGATAGGCGGCGCGGAAGGCATCGGCGATGCGCGGGGCAGCATCGCCATATGCGCGGCCGAGGAATTGCAGCACCTGCTCGTCCGACCAGCCTTCGTGACCGGCGATGGCCGGATTGATGTGCTGGAACTCGGACAGGGTGCTGCCCACCAACAGCGGAACATTTGCGGAAACGGCGGGTGCGCCTCCGGCCCATGGCGGCGCTGGCAGGAAGGCTCCGTCCATCACCGGCCCCCAGTTCACGCGGGGGAAGCCCAGCGGTCCGCCTGCGGCCTCGCCAGTGATCTCCTGACTGGCCTGCCGCAACGCGGCTGCTCCGGCAGCTTCCAGCCGGTCATAAGGCAGCGCGCGCAGACCGGCGATGTCGCCATCCGCCAGGCCAGCCAGACTGAACACCAGTTGCGCCACGCGCCGTGATAGCGCCTGCCCGGTAGTCCGTCCGTCCGGCGGCCCCATGGCCCCGCTCATCACGATAGCCTTGTCGAACAGCCCTTGCGCCGAAGGGGCGCCCATCAGCGTGCTGACTTTTCCGCCACCGCCAGACTGGCCGAAGATGGTCACATTGTCGGGATCACCACCAAAGGCGCGAATGTTGTCACGCACCCACTGCAACGAGGCAACCAGATCCACCAGGCCGACATTGCCCGACGCGGCAAACTCGGACCCATAGGCGGAAAGATCGAGGTGTCCGAGGATGTTCAAACGGTGGTTGACCGAAACCACCACGACATCACCCATCTGGCTAAGGCGCATTCCGTCATAGACCGGCAATTCGATCGACGAGCCGCTGAAGAAGCCGCCACCGTGGAACCACACCATGACAGGCCGCGCCGCGCCATCGGTGGCCGGGGTCCAGACATTGAGGTTGAGGCAGTTTTCGCTCTGCGGCCAGTATTGGGTGTTGGACAGGAACGCCTGCGGCTCGCGCGCGACCGGGTCGATCGGCTGCGGGCAAACGTTGCCATAGGTCATGGCCGGACGAACGCCGTCCCAGTGGGCCATCGGCTGCGGCGCCGCGAAGCGCTCGGCCTGGGCGTAGGGAATGCCATGGAAGGTAAAGATCCCGTCGCGCACATAGCCCTGCACATCGCCACTGGTCGTGGGGACGACAGCGATCCCGCGGCCGGCCGTCAGCGTGACGCTGTGGTCTCGCGTTTCTTGTGCCGGCACGGTCGTGCAGGCACCTTGCAGCAAGGCTGCGGCGAGGAACAGGCTGCCGGTCGCCAGGGTCTTCAGGGTCATCATGTTCTCCGGTAATTTCTTGTCTTAGATCGCACGGATCAGTCGCGATCTTCCAGCAGTCCGTTGCTCTCCAGCCAGGCGAGGAACTGGCCGGGCCAAAGCGTCGCCGTGGTGCCGACAGGCCGAATGCCAAAGCCGTGCCCGCCTGCCTGGTAGAGGTGGAATTCGATCTTCCCACCTGCCGCGCGCCAGGCATCGAGCAGGCCGGTGCCATTGTTGCCGAACAGCGGATCGTCGGTGGCCAGCGCCGCGAACAACGGCGGAGGTTTGTGGGGCACCTCAGCCTGCATCATCGGGCCGTAGATGAGCCCGATGAAGTCCGGCTCTGCCCCCTCGGCCTGCGCCTGAGCCACACTGAGCGTGGTCATGGCTCCGGCGGAAAAGCCGATCATGCCCACGCGGTGCGGATCGACATGCATGCCCTCCGCCCGGCTTCGCACCCAGCGGACGGCGGCGACGCCATCGTCAATGGCCGGTTGGAAGGCTGGCGGACGCACAGGCACGCCATCACGGACCTGTGGCCGCGGCTCCCCCTGACGAGCAAATTCCTGCGGATCGACGGGCGTCGGCATCACGCGATACTTGAGCAGAAATGCTGCCACTCCATGCGCCGCCAGCCAGCGCGCCACCATCTCGCCCTCGGCATCGATGGCCAGAAGGCGGAATCCACCGCCCGGCGCCACGATCACCGCCGCGCCGGTCGCCTGTGAAGGATGCGGCAGGAACGGCGTGATTGTGGGCTGCGTGACATTGCGCACGACCAGGTAGTCCCGGTCGAAGGTGCCCCAGTTCTCCTGAGCGTGCTGCCCCTGCATAGGCGGCAGCGCCTCGGTGTAAAGCGGTATGGCATTACGCTGATCCGGTGCTTCTGCTTCAGCCATGACCGGTGGGCCGGATTGCGCCATTGCAGATTGCATGACCAGTGATGCGGATGCCAACGCGCATCCCGAGGCGACAAGCCTAAGGGTGTGCTTCATCATGTTCGAACTCCTCGCGGTCAGAATTCATAGTCGAGGGCAAGACCCACCTGGCGGAAGCCTGTGGTCGTCAAGATCTGGCCATATGATCCGATATTGCCGTCCGGGAAATTGATCAGCGCAAACACCGGTTCGTGGTTGTTGGTCAGGTTCCTGACGAAGGCCGAGAGCGACCAGCCGCTGTCGGATCCACGGATGCCCACGCGTCCGCCCAGCGTGAAGTGGCTGGGGTAAAGCACGTTGGGATCGGTCGATTGCGCGACCTTGAAGCTCGACTTGAACACCATGTCACCACTGATGAAGAAGTCCATCGCGTCGGTGACCGGAGTGAAATACTCGGTGGATGCAGTTGCCTTCCATTCGGGCGCATTGGCCAGTTGCGTCCCGCCGATTATCGTCCCGTCGCTGCCGACCAGGCCCGCCGGATAATCGACGTCGTTGTAAATGAGGCCCGTATTAAGCATCCAGCCTTGCGCCACCCGGCCGCCGAACGACAGCTCGAAGCCGCGCGAGGTGACCGTGCCGATGTTCTGCGGCACGCACTGCAGGCCGCCGGTCTGCGTGGTGTTGCAGACCTGGCCCTGGTAATTGCGTACGCGGGTGGAGAAGGCATTCGCCTCGAACAGCATCCCACGGCCCACTCCCGCCTTGAGACCGATCTCGAAGCTGGTGGGGATTTCCTCCTTGATGATGGTGGTAACCGCAGTCGGATTGCTGGGATCAGCCAGCGCGATCTGCGGCCCCTTGTAGCCCCGCGTGACGGTGCCGTAGAGGAAGGTGCTGGGCGACACTTCGTATTGCAGGCCGGTTTTCCAGGAGAAGTTGTGAATGGTCACGCCGCTCGACCCGGTGGCGCCGGTCAGCGTATCGGTGAACACGTTCACTTCTTCATTGGTATAGCGTGCGCCGGCCAGAACGCGGAGGCTGTCCGACAGATGATAAGTCGCTTGCCCGAAAACCGCGTAGGAACTGTCATCGACCGTGGTCAGCCGCCCGTTGTTCGATACCGGCGTAATCACCGCACCGTTCGGCAGCGTAACCTTGATGCTGAACGGGCTCGGGTTGTTCACGGTGTCCTGGTCCGAGTAGAACAGGCCAACAGTGTATTCGAGCGGCGAACTGCTGTCCGATGCCAGTCGCAGTTCCTGCGTGAACAGATCCACGCCTGAGAATCCCGGGCCACTGAAGATCCGGGTGGGATAGGTATCCAGCCGGAAGATATTGAGCGAGTTCGGCCCCTGGTCCTGGCTGCGCAACGCAGTGACCGAGGTCAGCACGGCGCCGCCGAGGTCGTAATCGACCTGCAACGAGCCGGCCAGCAGCTCGTTTTCCGCGTGGCCGGGAGAGTTGGTGCAATAGTCGCGGTTGGCGCGCGAGGCAGTGATGCCGCAGGCAGCGAGCACCGTGGCAATAGCCGGGTTGGCAATGTAGATCTTGAAGAAGTCGTTGCCGCGCTCATCGACGGAATCAGAGTACTCGCCGATCAGGTTGACGGTCACGACATCCGAAGGCTCCCACAGCAGGCGGCCACGCAGACCCCAGCTATGGTGCTTGTCCAGCTCGCCGGTCAAAGTGTTCCGGTCGATGCCCTGCGTGCCGCTGTAGTTGCCCGACACGCGCATGGCTGCGTTGTCGGCGATTGGCAGGTTGACCACGCCTTGAACCAGTTGCCGGCCGTATTCGGAACCCAGCGTGCCGGCGTCCGACAACTCGGTGCGGAAGCGGCCGCCGAAAACGCCATATTCGGGTCGACGGGTAGCGATATTGATCACGCCCGCAGATGTGGTGAGGCCGAACAGTGTGCCCTGCGGCCCCTTCAAGACCTCGACCCGCTCGACATCGAACAGGCTGGTGATGTTGGCGTTGCCCTGGCTGACCTCGTCGACCACGACGCCGACCGAGCCGACCGCGCCGATCTGGAACGTGGTAGTACCCACGCCGCGGATCTGTCCGCCGCCGCCGGTTCCGAGGTTGGGTGCCTGCTGCACTTCCAGTGCCGGAGCGACACGCGACAGATCCGAGATCTGGTTGACCTGCTGGCGCTCCAGCGCCTCCTGGCTGGTTACCGTAACCGAGACCGGCACTTCCAGCACCGATTGTTCGCGACGCTGGGCAGTCACGATGATCTGCCCGTCGTCCTCGTCGCCGTCGTCTGCCGCCGGGGCCGATTGCGCGATCGATGGCGTTGCCACCAAAATGGTCGATGCGATGGCCGCGCTAGCGCTGGCCGCCAACAATGAAAACTTCATCCTCCGCCCCTCTCCGGTTTTTCCGGCTTGCTCCCTGTGCTTCTCCCGACAAAAAGTTCGGAGGGGGGAAGCGACGCCCCCCTCCGAGATGGGAGAAACCGCAAGGGTCAGCCCTTGCCTTATGCAGGACCGCGATCAGCGACTGAGCGAGCCGCTGCGATTGTTCCGCGAACCTGATCTGAGTTGTATCCGGCTAAAGAGAGAGCGGGGGTAAGTTTACCGAAATCGATCTGTAAATTTACCGTAAAGGGACTAGCAAGCTGTGATTGAAACGGCACACACGGACCATGACCGATAAACAGCCAAGATTGTTGATCATCGACGACGATAATGAACATGTCGATTTGCTTGCAGATTACCTGCGCGCCGAAGGTTTCTTGATCGATTCGGTGCTGGATCCGCAGCTTGCGACAGAACGGGCACTGGCAACTCGCTACGATGCACTCATCCTGGACGTGATGATGCCGGGCAAATCAGGCATTGCCATCCTGGGCGAGCTACGTCGCGCCAGCCAGGTGCCCATCATCATGTTGACCGCGCGCGGAGATGACATCGACCGCGTGGTAGGACTGGAACTGGGTGCCGATGACTATATGGCCAAGCCATTCCTGCCCCGCGAACTGGTTGCGCGGGTGCGTGCCGTCTTGCGCCGATTCAACCTTCCGCCAGGCGATGGGGGCACCAATCGTCTCGACAACGGCACAGTCTCGATCGACCTTGCCGGGCGCGAGGCCTGGAGTAATGGCGAGCGGGTGGATCTGACCGCTTCGGAGTTCAATATCCTGGCTGCGCTGCTGCAATCGCCCGAAAAGGTCCTGACGAAGGACGAACTCACGCAAGTTGCCTTGAACCGCAGCTGGTCGCCTTATGACCGCAGTATCGACGTGCACATCAAGAACCTGCGGCACAAGCTGGGACGCGGCGGCGCGGTGCGGCACGGGGTAGAGACAGTGCGCGGCGTCGGCTACCGGATCGTGAGAGCGCAGTGAAAATCAAGATCTTCTGGAAGATCCTGCTGTCGTTCTGGCTGGCGTTCTTCCTGGCGGTGCCGACGGTCTGGATCCCGGTGACCATACTGTTTGGCGAACATCCGCCGGCACCCGGCGAGAGCGTGGTGGTAACGAACGCGGCTAACGGCGAGCGAAGGCTGGGTGACGGGGTGGCCACCGTGCGCGATCCCTCGGGCGATCCAGAGGAGTTTCGCCGCTTCACCCTTCAGGTGCTGATCGTTGGCGCAGTCACCGGCCTGCTGTTCAGTATAGTGCTCGCCCGCTACCTCACCCGCCCGGTCAACGCCTTGCAATCCGGGTTTCGGCAACTGGCGCAAGGGCAGTTCGACGTCCGGCTTGCTCCGCGACTGGGCCGTCGGCGTGACGAAATCGCCGACCTGGCGCGCGAGTTCGACGATACCGCACGCCGCCTCGACGCGCTGGTCACGGCCCGTGACCGATTACTCCACGAAGTTTCGCACGAGTTACGCACTCCGCTTAGCCGCCTTCTTCTGGCGATCAGCATCTTCCAGCAACAACCTGCCCGCGCACAGGAGATGGGCCTTCGTATCGAACGCGAAGCAACAAACCTGTCCAGCCTGCTGGGTGAAATTCTCGATCTTGCGCGTAGTGAGGAGCAGGGCATCGGTGCTGACGGCGAAAGCTATTACGACCCCATCCTGGTGCTGACCGAACTGGTGAATGATGCCGCATTTGAAGCCCAGTCACGCGAACTCAAGATCAAGTTCGAATGTCTGGAACCTGCCGCACCTGAAACACTGACCGTGCGCGGCAATCCACTGATGCTCGCCAGGTCGTGCGAGAACGTGCTCCGCAACGCCATCCGGTTTTCGTCACACAAAAGTGAAATCACCATCACAGCCCACGTGTCAGTCGCAGCCAGACCAACGCTGGAAATCGTGATCAGTGACCAGGGGCCAGGCATTCCCGAGAAGGACCTGACACATATTTTTGAGCCTTTTTCTACGAGCCAGGAACCGGGTTTTGGCTTGGGTCTGTCGATAGCTCGCCGCGCCATCAAGTCACAGCGAGGAACGATCGAGGCCAGTAACCTACCCAGTGGAGGTTTGAGGATCATTATTTCGATTCCTGTCCATACGGATTGGGGAGATGAAGAGAAATCGCTGACTTAGGAATGGATTGAATTGGAAGTCTAAACAGATGGGCCACGTACTCGTGCTGTCCCATGCGAGCGCAGTAGGCAGATTGCAGGCAGTGTAACAACGCGATGTTGTGAAATTTTACACAACTTACCGAGTGTCCGTTGTTCCAAATCGTCCGCTTTCAGGCAAACAGAACCACGGACCGAACGGCCGAAATGAGGGCGCAAAGCTGCCGAAGCAACCTACATCCCACCCCGCCGCTGTTCCGCAAACTCATTCGCCTTCCTGGCATCGAGCAACTCAACCACATCGACCCCGAGCGCCGTTGCAATCCGCTCCAACACCAGGATCGAGGGGTTGCGCACACCACGTTCGACGCCCGAGATGTAACCGCGGTCAAAGCCGCTGTCGGTGGCAAAGTCTTCCTGCGTGATCTCACGCCCGGCACGAAGCCGCCGAAGGTTCCAACCGATGCGCTGCCTGATCTCCATTGCATGGAAAGGATCGGGCCATGCGACCTATTGGCCCACGACTTATAAGACTCATTTGACTGGACTGTTCTCCGCTCTTCGCCCACCACAGTCCTATGCAAAGGGCACGAGGCATCCCCGTCTTGGTCGGTCATGAAGGCGAGCGCCAGGCGCTCGATCGCATTCATCTCGGAAGCGGGACCCACGATGAGAACTGGCTGCAGGAGCTGATCCATGACCACCCTGCAATCCTGCCGATCGCTGATATCGAGCCCGGGTTCGGTGAGCCGGTACCGGTCGCCAGGGAAGTGCCTTGCGGACACGGCTATATCGACAACCTCTATCTTACCCCATCTGGCGACATCGTGCTGGTCGAGACCAAGCTATGGCGCAACAACGAGATCAGGCGCGAGGTGGTGGCGCAGGCGCTCGATTATGTCGCGGCACTGACCGCCATGTCCTTCGACCAATTCGAACAGGCTGTTGCCCGCGGACAGGGTGCGCCCAAGCGGATCCATGATCTGTTTGCGTCTAACCCCGAGGCGCTCGAAGAGCCGGCCTTCATTGATGCTGTTACCGTCAACCTGCGGCGCGGCCGGATGCTGGTGCTCGTGCTGGGAGACGGGATCCGGACCGAGACCGAGGCGCTCGCCAATCTCCTCCAGAGCCATGCCGGCGCCCATTTCACATTCGCGCTGGTCGAGCTGGCCACCTGGCGCACAGGGAACGGGTCGATCCTGGCAGTCCCAGACGTGCTGGCACGGACTGTGATGATCGAGCGCGGCATTGTGCGGATCGAGGGTGCCGGCGTTACGGTCGCCCCGGTTCCGGTCGAAGCCAAGGCCCGCGCCCAGTCCATCAGCATGAGCGATTTCATGGGCATCATGGCGCAGCGTAATCCGGCCCTGCCCGGTGCCATCAACGCCATGCTGGATGCGCTGAAGCCTTACGGGATCTACTCTGAGCTCAAGGCCACTCTCAGTCTCAAGCTAGACTCTCCCCTACTGAACCGGCCAGCAAACTTTGGTTACATCGACAAGAGCGGCAGATTCTGGACTGACCCAGCTGCGGGCAATTTGCCCAGAAGCGTCTGGCGCCCCTATTTTGATCGCCTCGCCGAGATTGTCGGAGGTGTGGTCATCGATGAACCGAAGAGTCGCTACGTAGCGATCCCTGGGCGATCAACCCCACGGATCGAGGATTTGATCCTTCAGCATCTGGACGACTTTGTCGGGGCTATCGCGGATGCGATCCATCGCCTGAATGAAGATGCGCAGCAGCAATGAGGACACGCCGATGACCGACCGCGTCTTCATGGTGGAGCCTAGCGGTTGGTACGCATTGACGATGTACCCTGGATATTGGGATGTGCCCTATCACTCCCCATTGCGGGTGGATGGCATTGAATGGCTGGGCGAGCAGCACATCACGTTGGAGTTCCTGAACCTCGCTTACGCAGCTGGGGTGCGGGATTTCAGGATCGAATGCGCGATCCTGAAAGCTGCGCCAGACTTTCTCGCCTGCAGCCCCGTCGATCAGTCAGACCGGTTGTATGTCTTTGCGAAGCTGACGCGGGCCTGGATGACGGCCAATTTCCCCAACGTCGCAACGGACTCGCTGTTTGACGAAGCAGGAAGGCCAGACGAACGCGCCTTCCTGGCACTGGTCTAGGATTTTTCCTACAGCCGCCTACCCAATCCGACCCAGCGCGCGCCTTTCGAAAAGCTGCGTCTCGACTTTGCCGGCGCGGCAAGCATGTGTGTCACCCGTGGAACGGCAAGCACGCGATGACATGGTGAGATTACTGGTCCTGGAGGCCGGACGGTTTTTGGAGGACCTGTCACCAGACCTGGCGCAAATCCTGCCCGCTGACGAAGATGTCCGCAGGGTAAGGCTTGGTGCGATGGCGGAAGCCTCCGCCGCAGCCACGGCGCTGCTGCAGGCTGCTATTGCGATCTGTGGTCTCCACGAGGGTTGAATGCCACTATGCGCCCCTTCATCGCCTCCTTGCCGCATCCGCAAAGCGAACTAGGTTCCCGGTATCGACGGCCGCCAGGAACTGGATCACGCTATCGACCTGGTCATCATGCTTGCCATTCGGAAAGGCCAGCAGTTCGTCCTCGAAGGTCCTGAGCCATGGCGCCCCCTCCGGCAGGAATATCTCGCCGCGTTCAAACTTGGGCGTTTGCTGTGACGCCCGGTCCTGCTTGGAACTGACCGGAGGTATTGCCTGGAGCCAGACGTTGCGATGGTCGGCTCGCCTGATATTCTGGCCAACGCTAAATCCTGACCCGGCCTTCTCAACAATCACCAGACCGGCCTCCCATTCCTTGCGCTTGGCATAAATCGCCTTCTCCAAATCAGGGAACGTGAGCTTCGCGCGATACACGTCGAGCAGGTAGCAATTTTGGCCCGACAGCGCCCAGGTCGAACAGACCGAGAAGTCGTTATGCTCCTGGATATCGTAGGCCGTATCCCAACTCTGGAAGATGCCTTGCACCTGATGCGGTTGCGGCGGCGTTTTATAGCGCTTCAGCCATTCGCCCTTAAACAGGGCCCCTCCCGGCGGCATTGGGCGCTGGTTGTATTGCGCTTCGAAATCCCGCTCACCCATCTCGCTGCGAAGGCGCGCAATCTCCTCCTCGCCAATCCGTTCCGCATGCAGGATGCGCCCCGCCTTCCGTGATCCAAATCGACCCGGCGCGAGCTCAATCTTGCGATCCTGCCATTCCACTAGGGGCAACTCGAGCAAATTCCATCCACCTTGCGCCATAAGCTGCCCTGGCAAGTCCTCCATGTGCAGGCGCTGGGCAATGACGATGATCCGCCCCTTCTTGGGATCATCGAGCCGGCTGGCCACGGTTCCGCCATACCATTGCATGGCATTCTCACGTGCGACTTCGGAATGGGCATCGGCTGCCTTGATGGGGTCATCCAGGATGATGAGATTTCCGCCCAGGCCCGTCAGTGAGCCACCTACCGAAGTGGCACGACGTTGTCCGAGGGTCGACGTTACCCATCAGAATTCCCTCAGTCCGGTTTGGGATTGAGCAGGTCGTGCATGGCCAAATAGCCCCGTAGCGCCTCAAGATCGCGTCTGACCTTCTCGGGTTCCGGCCCGTCCGGTTCATCCTGCGGCCCGTAGCGCTCATAGAGAGCGAGCGCCTTGGCGGCGGCCTTGAGATCACCCTGACTGGACTTGGTGGCGATCTGGTGGACAGTCAGTTCGAGCTTGGAGAGCTTGAAGGTCTTTCCGCCCAGCTTGGCCGGAACCTTCTGGCCCATCGCTTCCTTCACGATGGTCTTGAGGCCCTTCGCACCCTTCTGACGTCCCTTGCCCAATTTGTTGCCCGCCTTGAACTGGTGCTCCTTCGGCGGCTTGGCATAACCCACGTCCTAATCGCCGGCCCCTGGCGCAGGATCACCATTGGCTTCCTCGCTGGCGGTTGACTGGCTCATTTCGCGCCTCCCGCTTCCAGACCCGCTTCATCATCGAGATCCTCGACCCCAGCGTAGCGCTCCGCTTCCACTTGCCGAAATGTCTGGCCCGTCCTGATCAGCACCGCCTCCTTACCGGTGTGGCGCTCCCAACGGCGGATGCAGACATCGACAAAACCCGGCTCGAGTTCGATGCCGCGACACACGCGGCCGGTCTTCTCGGCCGCGATCAGCGTCGTGCCGCTGCCAAGGAAGACATCGAGCACCACATCGCCGCGCTGCGTCACATCGAGCAGGGCATCCACGCACAGCTCGACCGGCTTGGGCGTGGCATGCGACGCCAGCATCTCATTGGCAGAAGACCCGCGGCGGTTGGCCCCGGGGGCCACCCAGACGTTAGCCCGGTCACGGCCGTGCCGCCCTAGCTCGACATTGTTGACCCTCGGCTTGTCGCCCTTGCACAGGACCGCGATCAACTCATGGGCCGAGCGATAGAGCGCCCCCATGCCGCCCGATTCCTTGTACCAGACGACAAGGTTGAGCAGCTTGAGCTTCGCCGCCTCACCCGCCGCATAGACCCGGTGGATCGAGCGCCAGTCCATGAACACGAACAGCACGGCACCCGCGACCAGCCAGGCCGTCATCAGGCCAAGGACCTTGTCGAGAAAGGCCTGGAACTCGGCATCCGACATCTCGCCCGATGCCATGACGAACTCGTCATGGACCTTCTTGCCCAGCCCGCTTACATTGCCCTTGATCGGCACATTGTAGGGCGGATCCGTCAGCACCACATGAACCCGCTCATCCCCTAGCAGTGCCTTGTAGGTCCCCTCCTCCAGCGCGTTGCCACTGATGATCCGGTGCTCGCACAAGCCCCAGATATCACCAATGCGTGTCACCGGATCGACCGCAGGTTCTGCGCCGACCTCGTCTTCATCGGCATCTTGCGCATCAAGCGGATCGAGCAGGATAATGTCCTGCTCTTCCATGGTGAAGCCAGTTGCCCCCAGATCGACGTCCAGGTCGATCAGTTCCTGGAACTCGATTTTCAGGGCATCGAGATCCCAATCGCCGCGTTCAGCAATCCGGTTTAGCGCAAGGGCAAGCCCACGGGCCGCGGCTGCATCGAGGTGATTGCAATCAATTGCAGGCACGTGGTCCAAGCCAAGCTCCCTTGCCGCCAGCACCCGCGTCCAGCCATCGAGAACCTGCCCTTGCCGAACCAGGACCGGCTGGCTGAAGCCAAACTCGGCAATCGAACGCACCAGCCGCTCAACCTGTTCGGGCCCATCCTTTCTCGTGCGATTGCGTGGCCCGCGCAGGTCACCAATAGGGATCTGGCTGATCTGGAGATCGGGCAGCAAGTCATTGCGGCGCGCGCGTCCTGCCGCCTCCGCCAGCCGGCGCTCACCCGCCAGGCGCTCGCGCCGCGCCTTGGTCTTGTCCAGCTTTGCCTTCTTCAGTCTGCCTTCCTGCAGTGCTTTCGTCGTCATTGTTCAACCTCCCTAGGACCAAAAAACCCGCCACCGCTGCTGCGGTGACGGGCGTCCTGTCGGAAGGACACGAACCCCGCACACGCCTCAGCGTATACGCAGTCAACCGTCCCTTCCTTGGTGGTCTAACTTCCGAAGAAGCTCTGCTTGCCCAGCAATAAGCCTGAGCCGATTCCAGCATGCAAGGACATTTTTGCGGCGCCCCCCCCCAAAGGCCCGCCGGTAGGGGTTTTGCCGTCAGTCGAGCCACAGAGCCAGCCTTCCTCCCGTGAGACCCTACTAAAGTTCACGTCATCTCGGATGCGGGAAAGCTGCCAGGAAACCCGCAGGATTGCGCCACTCTGCGCTGCCGATCGTCGCGGTCTCGGCCCAATTTTGACGATTTTCCCGTTAGAATCCCGTCAAAACGGGAAACCGTACTTGCCAGACCGGCCACAGAGAAAGGGGTAGGATACAGGCCGCCACGTCTCCTGAAACCCGCGCTCTGCGGTACGGTTCGCTTCCGGAATGCCGCAGAACTGCGCGGTTCTGCCGGGCAGTTTCCCGATTATTCTGAATTTCTGAGACTAGGTGGCGGAGCGGGAGGGATTCGAACCCTCGATACGCTTTTGACGTATACACACTTTCCAGGCGTGCGCCTTCGACCACTCGGCCACCGCTCCGCATGCCTGTCTGGAACAGAGGCGGCTCCCTAGCTGGCGGCGGGGCGGATGACAAGCGGCACGGCAATGCCTAGCTTCGGCAGATGACCCGAACGTTTGGCCTCGCCCCTTCCGCTGCCGAAATCGAGGCGCTTGCCCGCGCCACGCTGGCCCGGCTGCCCGAGCAGTTCCGCGCCCATCTGGGCGAAATCCTGCTGCAGGTTGAGGACTTTGCCGACGACGAATTGCTGGACGACCTGGGGATCGAAAACCCGTTCGACCTGACCGGGGTATATGAAGGCGTGACCGTGGCCGTGCGAGGCTGGGAAGAAAGCGGCACCATGCCCGACCGGGTGCGCCTGTTCCGCCTGCCGATCCTGCTGGAATGGGCCGAACGGGGGGACGAGACGCTGGAGCACCTGGTGGCGCACGTGGTGATCCACGAGATCGGGCATCACTTCGGGCTGAGCGATGAAGACATGCACGCGCTGGAGGAGATGGCGGGGTAAGACAGCTACCCCGTCAGGCCAGGCCACTACGCAGCGACCAGGCTCGCTCCCCTCTCGCAAGCGGGAGGGGTTGGGGTGGGCTTGCAACGCTGCGTCATGATGCCATGCTGCGTCGATGAAGCGCCTCCTCCTCGCCCTGCCCTTGGCTTTCGCCATCCCCGCCGCCGCGCAGGAGGCTGAGCCGCCCACCCCCGCATCGGTGGTGGCCGAAGCCGCGCCGGAGGAGTGGGTGGCTATCGCCCCGCAAGATCTGCTGGTGATGGACCTTGCCCCCGATGCGGCGGGCCGCGCGCGGCGGGTGGTGATCCAGCTGCTGCCGCCGCCTTTCAGCCAGCCGTGGGTGGAGAACATCCGCACGCTTGCCCGCGCGCACTGGTGGGATGGCACGCAGGTCTATCGCGTGGTCGATAACTGGGTGGCGCAATGGGGTGCGGGCGAGGACGGCGGCGAGGCAGGGTTTATTGAGCATCCGCTGCCGGAGGGGGTGGTGTCGCCGGTGGCGGAGTATGTTGAGCGGAACGACAGTGTTCTATCTCCCTCCATAGGACGCGACGTTCTCTTTTGGGATCCTAGTAAGAGCTGGCCTTCGGTGGTCGAGGGACTCGTTGCTTTTCGTAGTCATCAGAACCGAATTTATGAAACTTTCATCGGCGGCTTTCCGATCGCCGGTTCTGAGGGAATTCATGAGGGTTATGTCTGGCCCATCCACTGCTACGCCTCCGTCGGCGTCGCCCGCGACCTGGCGCCCGATACCGGCACCGGGGCAGAGCTTTACGCCGTGATCGGCCACGCGCCTCGCCAGCTTGATCGCAACATCGCAGTGGTGGGGCGGGTGATCGAGGGGATCGAGTACCTCTCCACCCTGCCGCGCGGGACGGCGGAGGCCGGGGTCTATGCCACGCGGGCGGAAGATACGCCCATCGTGTCCGTCCGGCTGGGCAACGACCTGCCTGATCCGCCGCGGTTCGAGTATCTGGGCACGCAGAGCGAGAGCTTCGCCCGCTATGTGCAGGTGCGCGCTAACCGCCACGATGCCTTCTACACCGTGCCCGCCGGCGGGTTGGACGTGTGCAACGTGCAGGTGCCGATCAGGTGGGTTGCGCCTTGAGTGACACCGTAACCCACAGGGGCACGCTATGGCTGTGGACCGGGCCGGAAGGCACGGCGGCCTGGCATTTCCTGTCCATCGATGGGGAAGCAGCCAAGGCCATCAAGGCGCACGAAGTGATGCGGCGGCTGGAACATGGTGCAGGTCGCGGGTTCGGCTCGGTCAAGGTGCGGGCCCGCATCGCCGAGACGCGCTGGGCCACCAGTGTCTTTCCAAGCAAGGAGAGCGGCGGCTGGCTGCTGCCGATCAAGCTGGCGGTGCGCCGCGCGGAGGACCTGGCGGCAGGGGACGAAGCCGAGGTTGAGCTCGAGCTGCTCTAGACTCGGTCAGCCTGGGCCACGCTGTCGCTGGCGCGCAGGCTGCTGACGATGCGGGTGATGTGCGCCAGGTCGCTCACTTCCAGGTCCACCTCGTAGGTGTGGAACGGATCGTCGCGCTGGGTCAGTTCCAGGTTCATCACGTTGGCGCTGTTGCGGGCAAAAGTGCCGGCCATTTCCGCCAGCGTGCCCGGTCGGTTGTAGAGCACCACCCGCAGCCGGCCCACCGCCCCGTGCGAATCCTCGCCCCACGACAGGTCGACCCAATCGGCATCCTCGCCGGTGGCCAGTTGCAGGCAGTCGATGGAGTGCACCTGCACCCCCTGCCCCGGGCGGCGCAGCCCCACGATGCGGTCACCCGGCAGCGGGTGGCAGCAATCGGCCAGGGTGAAGGCCATGCCGGGCGTCAGGCCCTTGATGTTGATCGCCCGGCCCTGCTGCATGTCGTCCGGCAGGTCGGCCGTGGAGCCGGGGACCAGCGCTTCCATCAGCGCCCGGTCGGAGAGCTTGGCGGTGCCGATGGCGAACATCAGCTCCTCCTCGTCCTCCATGTCCAGCCGCTCCAGCGCGTCCCTGATGGCCTTCTTGCCGATCTTGGCGGGCAGCCGCTCGGCAATCTCCTCGAACAGCTTCTCGCCGATCGCGGCCACCTCGGCCCGTTCCTTCTGGCGCACGGCGCGGCGGATGGCGGCGCGCGCCTTGCCGGTGACCACGAAGCCCAGCCAGGATAGCTGCGGGGTGGCGTGAGGAGACTTGATGATCTCCACCACGTCACCGTTTTCCAGGGGGGTGCGCAGCGGCATGTGGCGGCCGTTGATCTTGGCCCCTACCGTTGCCGCGCCCAGCTTGGTGTGCACGGCAAAGGCAAAGTCCACCGCAGTCGATCCCTTGGGTAACTGGAACAGCGCGCCCTTGGGGGTGAAGGCGAAGATGCGATCCTGGTAGATCGCCAGCTTGGTGTGTTCCAGCAGCTCCTCGGCATCGTGGCTGGCGTCCACGATCTCGATCAGGTCGCGCAGCCAGCCCACCTGCCCGTCGGGCCGCTCCTCGTTCTTGTAGGCCCAGTGCGCGGCCAGGCCGAATTCGTTGGTGCGGTGCATGTCGCGGGTGCGGATCTGCACTTCCACCCGCAGCGAGCCTTCGTGGATCAGCGTGGTGTGGAGCGACTTGTAGCCGTTGGTCTTGGGGGTGGAGACATAGTCCTTGAACCGCCCCGGCACCATTTTCCAGGTGGTGTGCAGCACGCCCAGCGCGCGGTAGCAATCCTCGACCGATGCGGTGAGCACGCGGAAGGCGAAGATATCGGTCACCTGCTCAAAGCTGACGTGCCGCTCGGCCATCTTGCGCCAGATCGAATAGGGGTGCTTCTCGCGCCCCCACACCTCCACTTGCAGCCCCGCCTCGGCCAGCGCCTGCTTGATCTTCAGGGCAATGGCATCGACCTGCCCGCCCTCGCTTGACCGGATCTGCTCCAGCCGGCCGGTGATTGTGGCATAGGCTTCGGGCTCAAGCTGCTCGAAGGCGAGCATCTGCATCTCGCGCATGTATTCGTACATGCCCACCCGCTCGGCCAGGGGGGCATAGATATCCATCGTCTCGCGGGCGATGCGGGCGCGCTTTTCCGGGTTCTTGATGAAGTGCAGCGTGCGCATGTTGTGCAGCCGGTCAGCCAGCTTCACCAGCAGCACCCGCAGGTCCTCGCTCATCGCCAGCAGGAACTTGCGCAGGTTCTCGGCCGCCCGCTCATTCTCGGGCATCTGCTCGATCTTGGACAGCTTGGTAACGCCATCCACCAGCCGGGCGATTTCTGGGCCGAACAGCTTCTCGATATCCTCGATGGTGGCGAGGGTATCCTCCACCGTATCGTGCAGCAGGGCGGTGATAATCGTCTGCAGGTCCAGCTTCAGGTCGGTCATCAGCCCGGCCACTTCCACCGGGTGGCTGAAATAGGGGTCACCGCTGGCGCGCTTCTGGCTGCCGTGCTTCTGCACGGTATAGACATAGGCGCGGTTCAGCAGCACCTCGTCGGCGTCCGGATCATAGGCCTTGACCCGTTCGATCAGTTCATACTGGCGCAGCATTGGCCCCAAGATAGCCACGCCTTCGGCAAAATACAGCCGTGATTGTCCCGCACTGCACCAAGTGGCGGAAACGATGACAGATTGGAACCATCTGGCAACGCGGCTGTTGGTCCCTCACAGCGCGCCTTGCGGCGGCAGAGAGGCATCCCCGTGTTTACCCAGCTCAATCCCTCCATCCCGGTGGATATTGTGGACCGCGGCCCCGGGCAGGCCGTGGCGGTGATCGATTATGGCCCGGAACATCACCTGATCTGGGTGACCGCGCTGGATGCCAGCGGCGAGATCTGGTGCGCGCCCAATCCGCAGGTACGGGTGCAAAGCAACTGGACCATGGGCCGCAAGAGCGCCTTCGCCCGGTCCAGGCCTTCCGCTTCGACAGCGGAGGAAGCCTGCGCCTGCCACGACCACGCGCTGGCGGGGATGCGCTGATGCTGCAGGAACCCGAGGCCGGCGAGCGGCTGGCAGACGAACTGGAACACTGGATCACCGATCAGGGCTTCCCCTGCGTGGGGGCCAAGTCGGCCCTGGCGCGCGGCAACCTGAAGGTGGTTCCTGCCCTGGACCTGACCAGCGCCTGGAACGACGTGGCAATTCACGATGCCCTGCTGCACTGGGCCTGGGAATACCGTGACGATCCGGAAGGCCTGCGCAGCCTGGCCGTGGTTTTCGAAGGCCCGCTGGACCTCACCGAGGAACAGTTCGAGCAGTTCATCTGGCAGCGCATCCAGAGCCTGGCCGACAAGGACCACTGGCGCGGCCAGCCCTATGACGCCAGCGTCAGCGCCGATCCGGCCAGCCCGCATTTCTCGCTGAGCTTCGGGGGCCAGGCCTATTTCGTGGTTGGCCTGCACCCCAACGCCAGCCGTCCGGCCCGCCGGTTCGGCCGCCCGACCATGGTGTTCAACCTGCACGACCAGTTCGAGCGGCTGCGGGCCGAAGGACAATACGAGCGGATGCGCGAGAAAATCCTCAAGCGTGACGAGAAACTGGCGGGTGATATCAACCCGATGCTGTCCCGCCACGGCGAGGCGAGCGAAGCGCTGCAATATTCCGGGCGCGAGGTGCCCCCCGACTGGGTGCCCCCGTTCGAGGACAAGCGCGCCTGATGCCGGATACCACGCTGCCGCCCCCCGTCGTGCCGCCAAACGTGATCCCGCCCCGCTCAGGCGCGGCCTTCCGGTTGGCCCGGGGGCAGGTGCTGGAAGTCGTCGACATCATGGGCACGCAGGTATCAGACCTCCTTGCCTTCAACGCCGATGACGTGCGCGAGGTGATCAGCAACGGGCGCACCTTCGACTATGAAGAGACGCTGAAGCTGACCACGGGCAATACGCTGTGGTCCAATCGCAGCCAGCCGATGCTTAAGCTGCTGCGCGACGATGCCGGGTGCCATGATTTCCTGCTGACCCCGTGCAGCGAGGCGACTTTCCGCCACTTCTATCCGCACCAGCCGGTGCATCGCGGCTGCTTCGGCAACCTGGCCGAGGCGCTTGCCCCTTATGGCATCGAACCGGACGCAATCCCTTGCGCGTTTAACGTGTTCATGAACGTGCCCTTCGATGGCGACACAGGCAGGCTGCGGGTCGATCCGCCGCGCTCGCAGCCGGGCGACGTGCTGCAGCTCGAGGCGCAGATGGACCTGGTGATCGGCCTCACCGCCTGTTCGGCCTATGCCTCCAACGGTGGCACCTTCAAGCCGATCGGATGGCGGATCGTGTAAACCCGCGCCGGCTCAGGTGTTCAGCCAGTCGGCCGCGATCACGCCCCTGTGCCCTTCTGGCGCCAGTGCGGCGCGCAGGGCTTCCAGCAAAGGCGGCAGCGCCTGGGTGAAGGCATAGGGCGGATTGACGATGAACAGGCCTGCGCCGTTGTAGATGTCGGGCTGGTCGGCGTCGTACAACCAGTGTTCGACCGCCAGGAATTTCGGGATGCCGAGCCTGCGCAACCGATCCTTCCAGCGCACGTGCGTGGCGCGGTCTTTCAGCGGAAACCAGATCACCGTCACCCCATGCGCCCATTTGCGGTGAGCGGCAGCAAGGGTGTCTGCCACACGGGCGCGTTCGTCGGTCTGCTCGTAGGGCGGATCCACCAGGACCACACCGCGCGGCGTCCGGGTTGGCAGCATCGCCAGCCAGAACTCGTAGGCATCGCGCTGATGCACGGCAGCGGCCGTGCCGCGCATCGCGCTGCGCAGGGCACGGATATCCTCGGGATGCTTTTCGTTGAGGATCAGGCCATCCTGCGGGCGCAAAAGCTGCGCGAGTATCCGCGGCGAACCGGGGTAAAGGCGGGGCGCGGCGCCCACATCGGCCGCCCCGTTCACCGCATTTACGGCAGCCCGGTAGTCGTCCAGCAAGGGATTGTGGTCGGCAAAGGCCCGCACCACGCCCTGCGCGGATTCGCCGGTGCGCTGGGCCTGATCACCCTGGAGATCGTAGAGCCCGCAGCCGGCATGGGTGTCGATCAGCGTCAGCGCGCCCTGCTTCTGCTGCAAGGCCCGCACAAGGGCGATCAGCAGGCCGTGCTTCACGACATCGGCGCTGTTGCCGGCATGGAAGGAGTGGCGATAATTCATTGTGCTGAAGAAACCCTGACGACCTGCCTTTACACGAGTTGCCGGGCAGCGGAAGCCGGGCGCGGGGCGATCTGCCGGACAGCCTGGGCCCCGAACAGATCCGGGCTGACGGAATAGGGCTTGGGCCTCCAGCCCTATTCCGACCACCCCAGGATCTCGTCCACGTTGCCGCGCGTCATCGAATGGTATCCGGCGCGGGTGCGCTGGTAGAGCGGGCGGGCGATGGCCGTGCCCCAGTCACCCTGTTCGCTGAGCGCGCGGTACAGCGGGGAGACGAACTTGTTGCGCCCCACGCTGCCCAGGAACAGCTCCGCCGCCTGCACGGCCGGCTGGTAGCGGTTCTTCAGCGCCAGTTCCAGCCACAGGAACTTGATCTCGTTGTTGCCGGTGGCGGAAAGGCCCAGCGCCCGGTCCAGCGCGGCCAGTTGCGTGGCATTGCGCTGCTGCGGCACTTCCTGCAGGAAGCGCATCCGTTCCGCCGTGGTCCAGCCGCCCCAGGCTTCGAACGGCAGGGCATCGCTGGCGGCATAGGCCTCTACCGCGCGGTCGACGTCGGCAAAGGCCGCCGGATCGGGCTTGACGGCGTTGGCGGGCAGGCCCGTGCCATAGACCCAGTCATCCAGCATCAGCCGTTCTTCCCGCGCCGCATCGCCCTTGATCAGGTTCTGCCGCAGGTCCGCCAGGAACATCTCGGAAGTCGCCGGCTGGAACGCGTGGCTGTCGAACCACTGTGTCAGCCACGGATCGAACTTCTCGCGCCCCACGATGCTCTCGACCGTCTTCAGGAACACCGTGCCCTTGTCATAGATCGCCGCGCTTTCGGTATCGAACGGGCTGGAGCCGGCGGGGGTGCGCATGGCGGTCAGCGGGTTGTCTGCGCCCAGGGTGGCGACCATTTCCTCCACCGCCGCAAAGCTCAGCGCATATTCCTGCCCGGCCCGCTTGGCGCCGTAGACTTCCTCGGAAATGCGGTTCTCGACATAGGAGGTGACGCCCTCGTTCAGCCAGCCGTCGCGCCAGCTGGAATAGGTGACGAGGTTGCCCGACCAGCTATGCGCCAGTTCGTGCGCCACCAGCCCGGTCAGGCTGCGGTCCCCGGCGATGAAGGTGGGGGTGAGGAAGGTCATCACCGGGTTTTCCATGCCGCCATAGGGGAAGCTGGGGGGCAGCACGATCATGTCATACCGGCCCCAGCGGTATTCACCGAACAGCCCTTCGGCTGCGGTCACCATCGCCTCGGTATCGGTCAGTTCGGCATGGGCGGCGTCCATCGTCTCCGGCTCGGTCCACACGCCGGTGCGCGGGCCCAGTTCGCGGAACTCGATGTTCCCGGCAGCCAGCGCGATCAGGTAGGGGGCAACCGGGTGATCCATGCGGAAGGTGAAGGTGTGCCTGCCCTCGCCCGCATCCTCCGCCTCTCCCTGGATGATGCCGCTCATCACCACGTTGAGGTCAGCCGGCGCGGTGATGCGCGCTTCCCAGGTCTGGCGGATGCCGGGGCTGTCCTGCGTGGGAATCCAGGTGCGGTTGAGGATCGCCTGGCCCTGGCTGAACACGAAGGGGTGCTGCTTGCCGGCGGTCTGTTCCGGGCTCAGCCATTGCAGGGCCTCGGCCTCCGGCGCGGACTTGTAGGTGATGACGATGGTTCGCGCGGACTCCGGCGCGGCGTCGCCAGCGGAAGGCAAGGCGATGGTCAGCGCCGCGCCCTTCTCCTCGTCCGCCTCGCCCAGCGCCCATTGCAGCGGCTGGCCTTGTGCATCGGCCACGCTTTCGATGCGCAGCCCCGCCGAATCGAGCACCACCTCGCTCGCCCCCGGCGCGGCCAGCACGTCCAGCGTGGCGGTGCCGCCCACCTCCTTCGCGTCGAAATCCAGCGCCAGGTCCAGCGCCACGTGGGTCACACGGGCTTCCTGCGGGCGGGCGTGGGTGAATTCGTCGATTGCCTGCTCGGTGGTCAGGATCGGGGCGGGGGCGGCGCGTTCCGGCACTCCGCCGGGGGCGCCATCGCAGGCAGACAGGGCAAGCAGGGCGGCAACGGCGGCAGACAACAGGAAACGCATGGAAACTCCGAACGAGGGCCGGGGCCAGGCCTCCGGTTACAGTTGCAATCATAAGCACGGTGGAACGGGCTTGTCACCTCTCGCGCGCAAGCTTGCATGGCGACCCGTGCGCCGGCACAAGCCGGCCATGCCGCCAGCTCCACCCAAACAGACGATCTTCACCACGATGAGTGCGCTGGCCACCGAGTTGGGCGCCATCAATCTGGGACAGGGCTTCCCCGATGCCGAACATGCGCCGGAGCTGCTGGCAGCGGCGCAAAGGGCGCTGGCACACAAGTCCAACCAGTACCCGCCGATGCGCGGCCTGCCCGAATTGCGCGCCGCCATTTGCGATTACTACGGAAGGCGACAGGGCCTTGCACTGGACCCGGCGCAGGTCGTGGTCACCAGCGGTGCGACCGAGGCGCTGGCCGCCAGCATCCTCGCTGTGGTCCAGCGGGGTGACGAGGTGATCGTGCTGCAACCTTGCTACGATGCCTACATCCCGCTGATCGAACGCGCCGGTGGCATGGCGGTGGCGGTAAACCTGGCCCCGCCGCACTGGACCATCCCGTTCGATGCGCTGGCAGCCGCGATCACTCCGCGCACCCGGCTGATCATTGCCAACACCCCCAACAACCCCACCGGCACCCTGCTGACCCGCGCCGATTTCGAGCGGCTGGGCGAACTGTGCGAGGCGCACGACCTCACCCTGCTGTGTGACGAGGTGTGGGAGGGGATGATTTTCAACGGTTCGGCCCACGCCAGCCCGCTGCACGTGGACAGCCTGAAGGGCCGCGCGATCAAGGTGGGTTCGGCCGGCAAGCTGTTCAGCCTCACCGGCTGGAAAGTCGGCTGGGCCGTCGCCGCCGCGCCGCTGGCCGATGCGATTGCCGGCCAGCACCAGTTCCTCACCTTCACCACCGCCACCCCCCTGCAATGGGCCGTGGCCGAAGGGCTGACCCTGCCGGATGAATGGCATGACGCCCACGCCGCGATCTATGCCCCACGGCGGGCGCAACTGATCGCCGGGCTGGAGGCCGCAGGCTATGTGGTCCTGCCCAGTGCGGGCACGTGGTTCGTGACCATCGATCTGGCCGCCAGCGGCCTGCCGGCGGACGACGAGCTGGTGGCCGAACGCCTGATCCGCGAAGCGGGCGTGGCGTCCATCCCGGTCTCGGCGTTTTATCGCGACAATGCGCTGCGGGGGTATCTCAGGCTCTGCTTTGCCAAGCAGGAGGGGGTGATTGAGGAGGCTTTGGGGCGGTTGGCAGGGTTTCGAACCTCGATTTAGACAGCGCAATTCTTTCGCTCAATCACCAAAGTCGGATCAAACAGCCCAGGGCACTTTTCTGCCATTAATCGACAGAGAAAATCGAAGTCGTCTTTGTGCATGGCATCTTTGACGATCAGTATATTTCTTCCTCCGCACGATACCAACATTTCATCAACGATACCGAGGTGACGTTTTAAATTATTTGCGTTGACACGAAACAATCGGGCATCGCTAATATTGTTGAAGGCAAACTCCGTTTCTTCCCGCCAACCAAAGTTCCCAAAAAAACTAAAACCGGGGGGTCGATAGATCAGCGAATTGTTATTCAGGGATACTCTTTGCCCAATCTCACGCGAAAGAGTCCATAAAGATCCGAAATATAACAGTAAGGCGAACGATGCGAAGGTCCAGTCGTTGGCAAGAAATCCGGCCACAGGAACACCGATAAGCGCGATGGGCGTGATTATCATCAACTGCATGAACTGGGCGAACTGCAGCTTCCCCCTCAGTCGCATTTCGCCGTCCATCGCCACCCTCCAGACACTAGAGCGCAAAAGTTATGCCTCTCACCCCCAGGTCACCTCAGGCGGCAAACTCATCAAGATCGCATCGATATTCCCGCCGGTCTTCAGCCCGAACAGCGTCCCCCGGTCATAGACCAGGTTGAACTCCACGTACCGCCCGCGCCATTCCTTCTGCGCAGCCTTTTCCTCCAGCGTCCAATCCATCCCCATGCGGGTGCGCACGATACGCGGGAACACGTCCAGAAACGCCTCGCCCACGTCGCGGGTGAAGGCGAAGTTGCGCTCGAAGGCCGCCTCGTCCTCGCACTCCAGGTGGTCGTAGAAAATGCCGCCTACGCCGCGTGCCACGCCGCGGTGGGGGATGAAGAAGTACTCGTCCGCCCAGGCCTTGAACTTGTCGTAGTAGGTGGGGTTGTGGCGGGCGCAGGCGGCGCGGAAGGCGGCGTGGAAGGCCTCGGTATCTTCCTCATAAGGGATCGGCGGGTTCAGGTCCGCGCCGCCGCCGAACCAGGCGGCCTGGGTGGTCAGGAAGCGGGTGTTCATGTGCACGGCGGGCACGTGCGGGTTGGCCATGTGGGCAACCAAGCTGATGCCGGTGGCGGTAAAGTTAGGCTGCTCCGCGCTGGCGCCGTTCACGCTGGCGGCAAATTGCGGGGCGAACTGGCCGGACACGGTGGAGACGTTGACGCCCACCTTCTCGAACACCTTGCCCTTCATCACCCCGCGCACGCCGCCGCCGCCATCGGACCCGTCCTCGGTCTCGCGGTCCCACGGCAGGTAGTCGAAGGTGGCGTGCGAACCGGCTTCGGCCTCGATCGCCTCGAACGCGGCGCAGATGCGGTTACGCAGGCTCTCGAACCAGAGGCGGGCCTGTTCGGTTTGCTGGGTCCAGTCGGTCATGCGTGAACCCTTGCCAAGCGCGCACGGACAAGGCAAGTGCGGTGCATGGTTCCCGTTTCGTTCACTTTTGGCTTCTGCGGCGAGGAGTTTCGCATGGTCGATGGTCGCGCGCTCTTCTGGCCGCGCGAGAATGCGCTGCTGGTGGCGGACCTGCACCTGGAAAAGGCAAGCTTCTATGCCCGCGGCGGACAGTTCCTGCCGCCCTACGACAGCCGCGAGACGCTAGAGCGGCTGGCGGCGGCGGTGCGGCAGACCGGCGCGCGGCGGGTCTATACGCTGGGCGACAATTTCCACGATGGCGAAGGCGCGCTGCGGCTGGAGCCCCATGCTGCCGGAATGCTCGACGCGCTGACCCGCGCGCTCGATTTCGTGTGGGTGACGGGCAACCACGATGTGAAGCGGCTGGACCATGCCCCGCAAAAGGTTGGCGGCACCTTCGTGGCCGAACTGGAACTGGCCGGGCTGGTGCTGCGGCATGAAGCGCAGGCGGGCGAGACGCGGCCCGAACTGTCCGGCCATTTTCACCCGCGCCTGCACCTGAACGTGGCCGGCAAGCGCATCCGCCGCCCCTGCGCGGTGCTGAGCGAGGATTCGGCCGGTTGCGGGCGGATGATCCTGCCCGCTTTCGGCGCGCTGACCGGCGGGATGGACGCAGCCGATCCGGCGATCCTGAAGGCCCTGCAACCGGCGCGGCGGATCGATGCCGTGGTCCCGGCAAGGGACCGGCTGGCGCGCTTTACGCTGTGGCAGGCGGCAGCCTGAAGGCCGCGCCTGTCACCCGCCAGACACGGCCGCGGTGCTGCGTTAGCCACAAGGCATCTGCCCCCTAGCGCAAAGTCCGTCTTGCCACTACATAGCGCCCCCACAACCAGAACAATTGCAGGAGCACACCCCATACCACGTCCGCCCCGCCGCATGATGGCACCGCCGGTCAAGTCCGGCCCCCGATTCGACGATATGATCCAGTCCGACAAGGTTCGCGTCATTGACGAAAATGGCGAGAACATCGGCGTCATGTACACTCGTGAAGCGATCGAGCAGGCAGCCTCCGTGGGGCTGAACCTGGTCGAGGTCTCGCCCAATGCGGACCCGCCGGTGTGCAAGTTCCTGGATGTGGGCAAGTACCGGTATGAGGCGCAGAAGAAGGCCAACCTCGCCCGCAAGAGCCAGAAGACGCAGGAGATCAAGGAGATCAAGGTGCGTCCCAACATCGACGATCATGACTATGAGACGAAGATGAAGGCGATGAGGAAGTTCATCGAGAACGGCGACAAGGTGAAGGTGACCCTGCGGTTCCGTGGCCGTGAAATGGCCCACCAGCACCTGGGCCTGGACCTGCTGCGGCGGGTGCAGGAAGACATGGCCGAACTGACCAAGGTGGAAAGCTTCCCCCGTCTGGAAGGCCGCCAGATGGTGATGGTAATCTCCCCCAAGTAAACGGGAACAGGGGGCGCGGGCCGGCGGTTGTCGGTGCATGACCGCGCCGCGCCCCCAGCTCGCCCCCCTGATCGTCCTGGTTGCCTTGCTGTCGCTGGCGGCGACGGCCTGCAGCGCACCCGACGACCAGCCCGAGCCCCAGCCGAACGCTTCCGCGACGCCGGAACCCTCCGCCACGCCCGCGCCCCCAGGGTCCGCCGATGGCCCGCCGCCGGGCTACACCGACGGATCGGGCATCAACGAGGGCTACCCGATCCTTCGCCCCGCCGACCTGACACCCGAAGCCGCGCGCGGAGAGGCCGGTGCGCGCGACCTGCTGGTGACATTCGCCCGCGCGCTGGAACTGCGCGAGTATGACCAGGCCTGGGCCATGCTGGGCATCACCGCGCGGCAGGACTGGACCCGCGAGCAGTTCAACCAGGCCTTTGCCGGGCTGGAAGGCCTGACCGTGGCAGTGCCCGGCGGCACCCTGGAAGGCGCGGCCGGATCGTCATTCTACGAATCGCGGATCGAGGTCACCGCCAGCGACCCTGCCGGCCGTCCGGCGAGGATCGAAGGCCCGATCGTGCTGCGGCGGGTGAACGATGTGCCCGGTGCCACGCCGGACCAGCTGCGCTGGCATATCGAGCGCCTGCAACTGGACGTGACGCACTAAGCGCCCACCTTGCCCCACGTCCCGCATCGGCTAGGATGGCCTGCATGGGACGGGAAATCAGGGCATGACGGCCAGCCGCGTTGGGTTCTGGATCGGGCTGGCGGGCTTTGCCCTTACCCTGCTGCTGCCCGCACCCGGCACCATGCCGCAGCAGGCCTGGCTGGTCGCAGGCCTCACCTGGTGGATGGCCGCCTGGTGGATGACCGAGGCCGTGCCGCTGACGGCCACCGCACTGCTGCCCTTCGTGGTCCTGCCCTTTGCCGGCATCGCCAGCGCGGCTGAAACCGCAGGCACATACTATTCCGACACCCTGTTCCTGATCCTGGGCGGCGCTTTCCTGGCCCTGGCGATCGAGCGCACGGGCCTGCACCGCCGCCTGTCGCTGGCCATCCTGCGCGCGGTTGACCGGCCCAATGGAAAAGGGGCCGGACGGGGCGGCAGCGGCACGCGGCTGCTGGTCGCCTTCATGGCCAGTTCGGCCGTCCTCTCCATGCTCATCTCCAACACCTCCACCGCGCTGATCATGATGCCGATGGCGCTGGCGGTGCTGGCGGGTGGAGGGCTGTCTCCCGATGACCGGGCGGGCATTTCCGGCGCCCTGCCCATCGGCATCGCCTTTGCCGCCAGCATCGGCGGGCTTGGCACCATCGTCGGCTCGCCGACCAACGCAATTGCCGTGGCCCTGCTGGACGAGACCATCGGCATCCGCATCAGCTTTGCCCAGTGGACCGCCTTCGGGCTGCCGATCGTGCTGCTGGGCGTGCCGCTGGCGGCGCTGATCATTGCCCGGGTGCAGCGCGTGGGCGAGCATCCGTTCGACCTGGCCGCCGCCCGCGCGGCAATCGATACCCACGCTGCTTGGACCGCGCCGGAGCGCCGCCTGGTGCCGGTGGTGGCGGCCACTTTCGCTTTCTGGCTGCTGCAACCGCTGTTGAGCCCGCTGGTGCCGGCCGGCTCGCTGACAGACGGCACTGTTGCGGTGATCGCAGGCCTCGCGCTGTTCGTCCTGCCAGACGGGACTGGCCGCCCGCTGCTGGTGTGGCAGGAGGCCGACCGCGCCCCGTGGGGCGTGATCATGATGTTCGGCGGCGGCCTGGCCCTGGCGGCGGGCATGGGCAAGAGCGGCCTTGCCGTATGGCTGGGCGAGGCCCTGCTGCCGCTGGGCGGTGTGCCGATGTTCCTGGTCGCGCTGGCGCTGGTTGCCCTGGTGGTGCTGGTCACCGAATTTGCCAGCAACGTGGCGACCGCTAGCGGCATCATGCCGGTGGTGGCCAGCCTGGCCGTGGCGCTGGGCGGCGATCCGCTGCTGCTGGCCATGCCCGCCGCCATGGCATCAAGCTGGGGCTTCATGCTGCCCGCCGGCACCGGCCCCAATGCCATTGCGTGGGCCACCGGCCGGATCGAGCTGAAGCGGATGGTCGGTGCCGGCCTGCTGCTGGACCTGGCGGGGATCGTGCTGATCGTTGGCGTATGCTGGGCGGTCGCCTCGCTGGGCGTGGGGGCCTGATCCGGCGCGTTTGACAGCTCCGGTTCATCTGCGGCAAACCGGGCCGTGCAAATTGGGGGCGAAACGCCTTGCCCATGCTTGTCCGGCCCAGCTATGAAGCCGCACACGCCGGGGCGCTGGTCCCCGATTGACCCTTGATAAACGGACAGGAACAACGTGCTCCGCAAATTCGATCTCGTGCTGAGCGCTGCCATGTGCTGCGCCGTCCTGACCTCCTGCGGCGGCGGCAACCCCACGCCCACCCCCACCGGCACCGGTACGCCCACGCCCACGCCGACCACAACGGCAACGCCGGTGGTCTACAACTTCACCAGCGACTTCATCGTCTCCAGCGGCGGCATCTACATCTATGCCAACTTCACGCCCACCGGCGGGGCCGAGGTGTTCAGCGATGCCTCGCGGCTCACCGGTGTTGCGGGGCTGGCCTATACTGCCTCGCCCGAGAAGGTGGTGTTCGGCTTCCCCGACCTGACCGATGACGTGACCTACCTGGGTTCGGAGCGGACCAGCGCCACGGCCACCAGCCGCGTCTACGTGCGCGACGATACCTCGCTGTCCATCGACAAGCCGTTCACCCACACCCTGCGCGCCACTTACAAGCGGACCGATCCGTTCACCCGCAGCGGCGTGGCCGGCACCCTGCGCGGCTATCGCGTGGGCCTGTTCACCCTGCCGGTGACCGTTACCACTGCCATCGGCAGCAACCTGACCTTCAGCGGCACTCCGCAGGTGGTTGGCGGCACGTCCGGCACCACCCCGGCGGGCGCCGTCAGCAGCACGGCATCGACCTTTACCGTGGTTCCGGCAGCCAGCGCCACGGCCTCGCCCACGATTACCGGTTCGGTCGCGGTGTTCGATACGATCAGCGGCACCACCACGCAGCGGGCCAACCTGGCCTTTACCGGCACGATCAACGCCTCGGGCGGGATTACCGGCACGATTGCCGATACCCCCAATGCCTTTACCGGGGCATTCTCGGGCGCGCTGTCGGGCGCCAACCGGGACGAGGTGGCGATCGTGTTCTCCGCCACCCACGCTGACGGCCGCAAATATGTGGGCAGCGTGATCGCAGACTGACGGAGGGCCGGCGCGGGCGGCCCTTAGCTCCCGCGCTGCCCGGTCAGCCCTTCCACTCGCGGCGTTCCTCCGCCTGGCGGAGCACTTCATAGGCCACCTGTGCGGCCTGGAAGGCACGCGCGGCGGCTTCGTCCCCCGGGCGCACATCGGGGTGCAGTTCCTTGGCCCTCGCGCGCCAGGCCTTCTTCACGTCCTCGAAGGTGGCATCGGGATCCAGTCCCAGCACTTCCAGCGCGCGCATTTCGTCGGCGCTACGGCTGCCATCGCCGCTGCCGGCCCAGCCATAGTGCTGCGCTTCGGCATAGCCGGCATTGTCGCGCTGTTCGCTGCGGGCACGGGCCTCGGCCTCTTCCTTGTCGAGCCCCTCGAAGTAGTTCCAGCCCTTGTTGTATTCGGCGGCGTGCTTCTCGCAGAAGTACCACCGTTCGCGGCTGTTGGGGCTCTTGGGTGCGGGGCAGTTGCCGGGTTCGTTGCAGTTATGCCGGTCGCAGATGCGCACCTGCGCCGTCTCGCGGCTGCTGCCATAGCCGCGCCAGCGGGGAAAACCCCAGTCCATCGACCGTCCGGAACGGGCCATCAGGTTAAGCTCACCGTCAACATCCTCTTCCTATAGGCAGCCCTGCGCGGCGTTGGAAGCAGGCTGGACCAAGGTCCAGCGTTACAATTGCTTACCAATGTTGCATTGCAATAAGGCTTGGCTAACCTATCTGCCCGCCAGGCATTGTACGGACGTGAACCCATGAGCAAGCAACTGGCCATTTCTGCAGCGGTTTCCGTGTTTGCCATGGTGGCCTGCGTGGTGATGGTCGGCGCCCTGGAAAGCGGAGCGGGCGCCCCGGCCCATGCCGCAGCGCCCGCCGCCGTGTCGTTCGGCGTGGAGGCCGTTGCCGGCCTCCGCACCATCGTCCAGTAATTACTGCATCATCACCGTCACCGCGCGGCGGTTGCGGGCCCAGGCCTGTTCGTTGGATGCGGTAACGGCCGGGCGCTCCTCGCCATAGCTGACCACGCGCAGGCGCGCCTCGGGCACGCCCAGGCTGACCAGGTAGTTGCGCGCGGCAGTGGCGCGGCGCTCACCCAGGGCCAGGTTGTATTCGCGCGTGCCGCGTTCGTCCGCGTGGCCTTCGATCGTGGCGCGGGCATTAGTGTACTGCAGCATGTATTCCGCCTGGGTGCGCAGGGCTGCGGCGTCCTGGCTGTCGATGTTGTACTGGTCGGTGTCAAAGTAGATCACGTCGCGCCCGCCCATGGCATTGGCGAAGTGGGCCTGCGACCCGGCGACGGGACCAGCCTGGGTGGGAGCCGGAGTCGGCGCCGGAGTCATCGTGGGGGCGGTGCTGGGTTGCACCGGCGGCAGAACCTCGGGCGGGTTCTTCTTGCAAGCCGCAAGAGCCAGCACGCTGCTGGCCGCGATCAGGATGGTCAGCTTTCTCATGGCATTCTCCTCGTTCATCTTACGGATGGGCTAACGGTGAAACGTGGCATTCTTACGGCAGAACGGGGCCCCAGGCCGGGTCGCTGGCGCCCAGCGGGGTGTTCAGCCGCCGCTCGTTCTCGCCGGTCAGGTCAACCTGCCAGATGGCGCTGTCCTCGTTGCCGCGGCCCGAGCGGAAGAACTGGATGATGCGGCCATTGGGCGCCCAGGTGGGCGCCTCGTCCTGCCAGCCGTTGGTCAGCGTGCGCATTCCCTGCCCGCGCGTGTCCATCACCGCGATATGGAAGTCACCCACGATGTGGGTAAAGGCGATCTGGTCCCCGCGCGGGCTCCACTCCGGCGTGGCGCAGCGCCCGCCGAAGAAGCTGATGCGCCGCTGGTTCGATCCGTCGGCATTCATGATGTAGCACTGCTGGGTGCCCGACTGGTCGCTCTCGAACACGATCTGGCTGCCATCGGGCGAGAACGATCCGCCCACCTCGATCGAGGGGCTGCTTGTCAGCCGCTGCGGCGTGCCGCCGGTGGCGGGAATGCGGTAGATGTCGGTATTGCCGGCAATTGCCATCGAATAGAGCAGGTAGCGCCCGTCCGGGCTCCAGCGCGGGGCAAAGGTGGGGTTGCTGCTTTCGGTCACCAGCGTCTGCCGGCCGCTGTCGATGTCATAGACATAGATGCGCGGATTGCCGTCCTGGTAGGACAGGTAGGCGATGCGGCTGTAGTCCGGCGAATAGCGCGGGGTCAGCGCGGTGGCCTGGCCATTGGTGATGAAGCGGTGGTTGGCCCCGTCGCTGTCCATGATGGCGAGGCGCTTGATGCGGTTATCCTTGGGGCCGGTTTCGGCAATATAGGCGATGCGGCTGTCGAAAAACGGGCTTTCGCCCGACAGGCGCGAATAGACCAGGTCAGCGCACTTGTGCGCCGCGCGCCGCCATTCGGCAGGCGTCACCACCCAGCCCTCGCGCACCAGCTCGTCCTCCAGCGCCACGTCGTAGAGATAGCAGCCCACGGTCAGCCGCCCGTCCGGATTGGCGCGGACATAGCCGTGCACCAGCATCTCGGCGCTGCGGCCCTGCCATGTGGGCCAGGCGGGGCTGGTGATCTGGGCATAGCCCGGGCGCGGCAGGCTGTCCGGCCCCACGGGGCGGAACAGGCCGTTGTTCCGCAGGTCATTGAACACCACGCGGGCCAGTTCTACCCCCAGCGCGCCGGTGCCCGAGGAATTGGCGGGCGTTGCTACATCGGCATTGGTGGCAAAGGCGGGGATGGCGATGCCCAGGTCGTTCCAGCTTTCCGCCGTGACGGTGACGTTGACGCCTTCCTGCGCGGTTTCCACCGTAGCCAGCTCCTCCCCCGGCAGGGTCAGCGTCTGGGCCGCTGCCGGCAGCGCCAGCAGCGGGCCGAGGACGCAAGAGAGCGTTGCGAGGGTCGATCTGATCGTCATTGGGCCAGCCTGTTGTCAAAGTTGGACGTCACTACCCGCCAGCCGCTGTAATAGCGCTCGGGCAGGTCGAAAGGAGCCGCCAGCCGCACGGCGCGGATGGCCTGTTCCTGGTGCCGGGGCACCTGGAGCCGGTTGGATTCGTTCTGCCCGGTCGTGCGCACCACTTCCGGCGCGCCATCCAGCGAACCATCCGGATTGAGGCGGAAGCGCACCACGGTCACCAGCCGGTCGACATCGACACCCGATGGCGGGTTCCAGTGCGGCTTCAGTTGCCGGATGATGGCAGCTGCGATGCTGGCCTGCTGCGCGGCGCTGGGCCGGTCTGCCGCCTGCCCCTGCGCGCCGGTGGCATCGCTGGTGCCGTCGAGGAAGTTCTCGTTGATCCGGCTGCCGCCTGCCCGCGTGGCAGTTGCCGCCGGGGCGGGTGTGGCTGCCTGGCTGCGTCCCGTGGCCGTGGGCGCGGGGGTCGGCCGGGCGGAGCGCGAGGGCGACGGGGCCGGCGTTGGCCGCGCGCTGGGGGTGGCCGTGGGCGCGGGCGTGGGCCGCCGCGTGGCGGCCGGCGCGGGCGTGCGGGTGACGCGCGGAGTGGGCCGCGCCGTGGGCCTGACCGCTGGGGGCGGCGGAGGCGGTGGCGGCGGAGGGGCCGCGGCGGGTGGCTCGGGCAGCGGGGCCAGGTCAGGCGCCATGGCAGCGGCGGGATCGGCCGAGGGATTGGGCGCGGTGCTGTCCAGCGCCACGTCCTGCGCCAAACTCACCGTGATCCGTTCCGGCGGGATCACCGGCACCGGATCGGGCCGCTGGGTCACCAGCACCCAGGCCAGCGCCACGTGCGCCGCGCCTGCCAGCAGCAGGCCGACCGTTTCCTCGCGCGTAAGGGCTGCCGTTTCGGCCATGGGATTTGGCTATGGCTCCTGCGATGAACCGTTACTGACCATCGAAATGCGGGTGAAGCCGGCGCGGTTGATCTCGCCCAGCACCGCCATGATGCGCCCGTAATCGAGCGTCCGATCGGCCCGCAGCACCACCACCGGCGGCTCGCTGCCGGCGTTGCGGGCGGCCTGTTCCAGCGCATTGGCCAGCCCGCCTTCGGGCACGGGGGCATCGTCCAGGAACACCGCGCCCTGCCCGTCCAGCGCCACGGTCAGTTCGTCCGGGTCCTGGTCCAGCGCCTCGGCGCGGCTGTCCGGCAGGTCCAGCGGCACCCCGCTGGTCAGCAGCGGCGCAGTGACCATGAAAATGATCAGCAGCACCAGCATCACGTCTACGAACGGGGTGACGTTGATGTCCGCCATCCGCGCCCGGCGTTGCGAGCGGCCACGGCGGCGGCCGGAAGAGGCGACGTTCATCGCCATGTCAGCCGCGCTCCATCTCGCGGCTCACCTGCGCGTGGACGCGGTCGGCAAAGCGCTGCAGGCGGGCTTCAAACGTGTCTACCGCACCCGAGAAGCGGTTGTACGCGATCACGGCCGGGATGGCGGCGAACAGGCCGATGGCGGTGGCGAACAGCGCCTCCGAAATGCCCGGTGCCACCACGGCCAGCGATGAATTGTTCTGCTGCCCGATCTGGAAAAAGCTGTTCATGATGCCCCAGACGGTGCCGAACAGGCCCACGAAGGGAGCCACGGCACCCGTGGTGGCCAGGAAGCCCAGCCGCGCCGCCAGGGCATCGGCCTCGGTCGCCACCTGCCCTTCCATCGCCTGGCCGATGCGGTCCAGCGCCTGGGCCGGGTTTTTCAGGCCGGTGCGGGTGGACTTGCGGAATTCGGTCAGCCCCGCCGCCGCCACGCGGCCCGAGGGGTTATCGGCCTTGCCGCGGCTGATCATGGCTTCGGGATCGTCATGCTCCCAGAAGGCCTGCTCGAAAGCGGTGCTGGCGCGCCGCACGCTGGCCATGCGCATGGTGAAGGATACGATGATGGTCCACACCCACACCGATGCCAGCAGCAGGCCGACCATCACCGTCTGCACCACGATATCGGCATCCAGGAACAGCTCCAGCGGGTTAAGGCCCGTGGGGGCGATGGGTTCCCCGGTAGCAAGGGCAAGCTGGTCAAGCAGGGTCATCAATTATCCTTCGTCACGAAGCGGGCTGGTAGAAGCGGGCAAAGGCGTCACGCCAGGCTTCCGGCTGGCGGCGGGGGCGGCCGTCGGGGGCAATGAAGCCAACCCTTATGGCCAGTTCCACCAGCAAGTCATCCCCTCTGAACACCTGTTGCGCCAAACGGACACTGGCGGCGCGCAGTTCCACACAGTGCGTTTGAACGTGCAATGAATCGTCCAGGAAGGCGGGGCGCAGGTAGCGCAAATTGGCCTCGGCCACGGCGTAATGCCCCTCGCCCGCCTCGCTGGCGGCGCGCTGGTCGATCCCCAGCAGGCGCAGCAGGCTGGAGCGGGCGCGCTCGCAATATTTCAGGTAGTTGGCGTGATAGACCAGGCCGGAAAGGTCGGTATCCTCGTAATAGATGCGTAAGCCGAAGTGGTGCACCTGCCCCACGAACCACCCGTCACCGATTGCCTGTGCCTCAGCCATAGTGCCGCAGACCTTAGCGGGGGGCGGACTCGCGGGGCAACCCCCCCAGAGGCAAAAGGCCGTGCGCAGGCGCTAGCCCGCGATCATCCGCCCCAGCGGCTGCCCGCCGAACAGGTGGACATGCAGGTGCGGCACTTCCTGCCCGCCGTGGTGGCCCACGTTGGCCAACAGGCGATAGCCGGGCGCGACCAGGCCAAGCTCGCGCGCCACCGTGCCCACGGCGCGCACGAACCCGGCGATTTCCTCGGCCGGGGCGCGCAGCGAGAAATCGTCCCACGAGACATAGGCCCCCCTGGGTATCACCAGCACGTGGACCTTGGCCTGCGGGGCAATGTCATGGAAGGCCAGCGCCCAGTCATCCTCGTAGATCTTGCTGCAGGGGATCTCCCCGCGCAGGATTTTGGCGAAGATGTTGTTCGGATCGTAAGCGGCGGCGGGATCGATGGTCATGTGCGGCTGGCCTTCTCCACCAGGCCCGAAGTGCCCTCGCGCCGGGCCAGCTCGGCCCGCACATCGGCCAACGACAGGCCGCGGGCCTGCAGGGCAACCAGCAGGTGGAACAGGATATCCGCCGCCTCGCCCACCAGCTCCTCGTCGCTGCCGGAAAGCAGGGCCACGGCGGCCTCCACGCCTTCCTCGCCCAGCTTGCGGGCGATCACCGGCAGGCCACGGGCATAGAGACTGGAGGTATAGCTGCTGTCCGGCGCGGCGGTGCGGCGCGCGGCGATTACGGCTTCGAGCTGGTCGAGTGTGTCCATCTGCGCGGCATGGGCAGACCGCGCGGAGTCGTCAAGACTTGTCGGGCTTGTCGGACTTGCGGCGCGACAGGCGGCGGCCCAGCATGACGCCGGCCAGGCCCAGCGCGAACAGGGTGATGGTGTTGGCCTCGGGCACCTGCGCGCTGTCGGCGGCTGCCACGGGCGCGGCGAAGATCACCAGCGAGGACAGGAAGACGATGAGGAACCGGAATGCCATGGGAAAATCCATGCCGCCCGCCCGGTGATTCCCGCAATGGTGAACCTGTGACCGTCCCGCAGCGGGACTATTTGAAATTAAAGGATTAGCCGCGCGCGGGCAGGCCGGCGGCGCGCAGGGCGGCGTGCGCTTCGGCAATTGAATGGGTACCGAAATGGAAGATGCTGGCGGCCAGCACGGCGCTGGCATGGCCTTCCTTCACGCCTGCCACCAGATGGTCGAGGTTACCCACCCCGCCGCTGGCGATCACCGGCACGCTGACGGCATCGGCAATGGTGCGCGTCAGCTTCAGGTCATAGCCCTTCTGCGTGCCGTCCCCGTCCATACTGGTTACCAGCAGTTCGCCGGCGCCCAGGTTCGCCAGCCTGATGGCGTGCTCCACCGCGTCAATCCCGGTAGCGCGGCGGCCGCCGTGGGTGAAGATTTCCCAGTGGTCATGCACCCAGCGCGCATCCACCGATGCGACCACGCACTGGCTGCCCATCTTCTCGGCAATGTCGGTGACAACTTCCGGGCGGCTGACCGCGGCGGAGTTAACCGCCACCTTGTCCGCGCCCGCCAGCAGCAGCGCGCGGGCATCCTCCACCGTGCGGACCCCGCCACCCACGGTCAGCGGCATGAAGCACACTTCCGCCGTACGCCGCACGATATCGAGCAGGGTGCCGCGCCCTTCGTGGCTGGCGGAAATGTCGAGGAAGCACAGCTCGTCCGCGCCCGCCGCGTCATAGGCCTGCGCCTGCTCCACCGGATCACCGGCATCGCGCAGGTCGACGAAGTTGACGCCCTTGACCACGCGCCCATCGCGCACGTCGAGACAGGGGATGACGCGGATGCGAACGGTCATTGGATTATCGCCACCAAAGCGCCGACGAAATAGAGCAGCACCGCCAGCAGACCGGCAACTTCGAGCGCCAACATCAGCCAGAAGCCGACAGGGGCTTCATTTAATTCGTAGGTGAAGCGTCCCATTCCCGCCGTCCTTTGGCGCAAAGCACAATTTACGACTTTGCACTGTCCGAAAAGCAGCGCGCCAACAATCACAGCATAAAAGAGACCGATGAGCTCCATCATCGCGCCGCCATCGCAATCGCCGTCGCCAGGTCCAGCTTGCCTTCGTAAATCGCGCGGCCCGTAATCACGCCCTCGATCCCGTCGACCGAGTGCAGCGCCAGCAGGCGGATATCGTCGAGGCCCTTGACCCCTCCGCTCGCAATCACCGGAATGTCCACCCGGCGGGCGAGGTCCACCGTCGCCTCGATATTCGCGCCCTTCAGCAGGCCATCGCGGCCGATGTCGGTGAAGAGGAGGCTGGCCACCCCGGCATCCTCGAACCGGCGGGCAAGGTCGACCACCGGCACATCGGACACCTCGGCCCAGCCTTCGGTGGCGACCATTCCGTCCTTCGCGTCCACCGCGACGACGATGCCGCCGGGAAATTCCTTCGCCATGTCCTTGACGAATTCCGGGTCCTTCAGGGCCGCGCTGCCCATCACCACGCGGGCCACGCCAAGGTCGAACCAGCCTGCCACCGCCTCGCGCGTGCGGATGCCGCCGCCAAGCTGCACGTAGCCGGGGAAAGCGGCGAGGATAGCCTCTACCGCCTCGCGGTTCTCGGCCCGTCCGGCGAAGCTCCCGTCAAGGTCCACCACGTGCAGGTGCTCGGCCCCGGCCTCGGCAAAGATCAGCGCCTGCGCGGCGGGGTTGTCACCATAGACGGTGGCGCGGGCCATGTCGCCTTCGGCCAGGCGCACCACCTGGCCCCCTTTCAGGTCGATTGCGGGAAATACGATCATGGCCGCGCGCCTAGCAGCAGTCCCGCCACATTTCCACTATTGCGCGCCGCCCTTGTCCGCCGGGATGAAGGCATCCCTGGGCACATGGGTAATGCGGCACGCCAGGTCCGCCTCGCCGCTGGCGACGATGAAGTGATCGCCCGCATCGGCAATGCCCGTGGTGAACACCACGTCCTGCAAATAGAGCAGATCCTTCAAGGGCTCGGTCAGGTCCGGCGCGGGCTCCAGCAGCGGCACATGGCTGGTAGCCAGCACTTCCCACGGCCGCTCCGGGTGCAGCAGGCTCCAGTAGGTGCGATAGATACCCACGATCTGCTTCGGCTCCACCCCGTGCCACAGCGTCAGCCAGCCGCGCTGCCCCGCCACTTCGGTCAGGATCGGCGGACTGCCCCCGCCGATCCGTGCGGTGGAGGCAGTGCCGGCATGGGGGCGGATGTGCGGGTGCAGGCACGGCTGCCAGTGCAGGCCATCGGGGCTGCTGGCGAGGTTGATCGAGGGGCCGGAATGGAACGGGCTGCCCGGCGGATAGGCAAAGTAGATATCGCCCAGCGGCCGCGTCTGCGCCCAATACTTGCCCTGCACCAGCCCTTCGAACACCAGCATGTCCTTGTTCTGGTGATCGAGCACGATCCCTTCAAACTGCCAGTCCAGCGCGTTGGCGGAGGAATAGAGCGTGGTGGAATGCCGCTCAGGGCTGACCGAGCAGGTGGTCATCAGCCAGCGGTTCCCCACCTTGCTGAGGCGGGCATCCTCCAGCCCGTAGCACTGCCACGAGCCTTGCGGGGCCATCGCCTTGTCGTAATGCACTGCCACCACGTCCAGCCCTTCCGCCGAAAGCTCCACCGGCAGCAACCAGGAAAGCGAGGTGAGCGCCATCACCTTCCACCCGTGGCCGCGCAGCAGGAACTTGCGCGGATCGGCCGTGTCGGTCAGTTCCAGCGGCCAGGCATCGATTACATAGCCGCCATCGTGCCAGCGGATCGCGTGCACATGCCCGTCTCGGATCGGCTCGCGCAGCGCCTCGGCCACGCGGACCATCAGCAGCAGGTTGCCGTTGGCCAGCCGCACCATGCCGGGGTTGAAGGCGCCCAGCACATAGGTTTCCGCGTTCAGCCTGCCCGCCAGCGGCGAGCGCGACAGGTCAACATCATGGGGCCCGAACACCAGCCGGTCGGCGGCGTAGTTGGTCATGGCCGGTCCTCCTGCACCCGTAACAGACGGGTGAGGTTAGCGTCGGTTCCGTGTCCGGTTCTAAGGCTGCCAGGTCAGGAAGCGGGCCAGCAGGTCCAGGCCATAGCGCTGGCTCTTTTCCGGGTGGAACTGCACGCCCAGCAGGTTGTCGCGGGCCACGGCCGCAACCAGTCCGCCGCCGTGATCGGTCATGGCCGCCACATCGCGCCCGTTCTCGGCGGCGAAGTGGTATGAGTGGAGGAAGTAGGCCTCGCCGCCTTCCAGCAATTCCGCGCCATCGTGATGGGGCGTGGGGGCCACATCGTTCCAGCCCATGTGCGGCACCTTGATCGCGGGGTCGGTCCGCTCGATCAGCCGCACCTCGCCGGGGATCCAGCCAAGCCCCGCCGTTTCGCCATGTTCCAGCCCGCGCGTGGCCATCAGTTGCATGCCAACGCAGATGCCCAGGAAAGGCACGCCCTGCACCATCACCCGCTCGTCCAGCGCCTCGACCATGCCGGGGATGCCCCACAGGCCTGCCGCGCAGGCCCCGAAAGCGCCCACGCCCGGCAGCACGATGCGCCGCGCGCCGCGCACTACTTTCGGGTCGGCAGTAACGGCAATCCGCTCGGCCCCGGCGGCCTTCAGCGCGTTGTGGACCGAATGCAGGTTGCCCGCGCCGTAGTCGATCAGCGCAATGGCCTCAGCCACCTAACTGCCCCTTGGTGCTCGGCACCGCGCCGCCCTTCCTCGCATCCAGCTCCACCGCCGCGCGCATGGCGCGGGCAAAGCCCTTGAAGGCGGCTTCGGCCACGTGGTGGTTGTTGGTGCCGTAAAGCTGCTGCACGTGCAGCGTCAGACCGGCGGCTTGGGCGACCGAGTGGAACCAGTGGTCGATCAGTTCGGTATCCAGTTCACCCAGCTTGTCCTGCGTGAAGCGGACTTTCCAGACCAGGTAAGGGCGGCCGGAAATGTCCAGCACCACGCGCACCAGCGTCTCGTCCATCGGGCTGTGCGCCTCGCCGTAACGGCCGATGCCCGCCTTGTCGCCCAGCGCCTGTGCCAGCGCCTGGCCCAGCGCGATGCCACTGTCCTCCACCGTGTGGTGCTGGTCAACGTGCAGGTCGCCATCCACCTTCAGCGTCACGTCGATCAGCGAGTGGCGGCTGAACTGCTCGATCATGTGGTCCAGGAAGCCGATCCCGGTGGCCACATCATAGCGGCCCGTCCCGTCGAGGTTGACCTCGACCAGGATCGCGGTTTCGGCGGTCTTGCGCTCTATACGGCCTGTTCGCATGGCCTTCGCCTATAGGCCGCCCGCACCCCTGTGCAAGGTGTTGCGCGCAGGATAATTGCGCCCTGCTCCTTGACCGCAGGCCAATCGAAAGCCACCTAGCCCTTTATGAGCCAGGATATGCCCGACAGCCTCATCCCCTATGACGAGATCGTGCAGGAAGCGCTGCGTGCCGTTGTCGGCCGCGTGCTGGGCGAGGTGGAGGCTGCCGGCGGCGTCCTGCCGGGCGGACACCACTTCTACATCACCTTCAAGACCCACGCCCCCGGCGTGCAACTGCGGCAGGATCTGAAGGAACGCTTCCCGGACGAGATGACCATCGTGCTGCAGAACAAGTTCTGGGGCCTGAAGGTGGGCGATACCGGCTTTTCCGTGGGCCTCAGCTTCAACCAGCGCCCGGCAGAACTGATCATCCCCTTTGCCGCGATTACCGCCTTCGTCGATCCGGCGGTGGATTTCGGCCTGCAGTTCCAGGCCGCCGCCACGGAGGTTGATCCCCCGGTGGTGGACGAGCCCGACGAGGGCACCCCGCCCGCTGTCGTGGCGGAAGACGGATCGAACGTGGTCACGGTCGATTTCGGGCGCAAGAAGTGATCTTCCGCAAGCGCCGCAAGCCGAAGACCAAGGAAATGGCCAAGGCCGGCGGCCACCCGCTGCTGCGCATCCTCACCACCGATCTCGCCCTGCGCGCCGGCAGTTATGCCCTGCGGCGGGCGGTTGACCAGGGCATGGTGCGGGGCAAGGCCGCCGCCGCCGTGCCCGATCACAAGCCTTCGGTGGGCACCCGCGTGCTCACCGCCGCCGCCTCCACCATCGCCACCCGCTCTGTACCCGGCGCGCTGCTGGTCGGCTCCGGCATCCTGGTCCACACCCTGTACCAGCGCGGCAAGGCGCGGCGGGCGGAGAAGCTGCTGAATGCCACAGGTGTGGGCGGAACGCTGCCGCCCACTTGAAATGCCGCGCCGCTTGGCGGCATGAGCGCGCATGACCGACTCTTCGACCGCACGAGATCTGGCCCGGCGCGGGCTGATGTTCATCCTCTCCTCGCCTTCCGGCACCGGCAAGACCACGATCGCCCACATGCTGCTGAAGCAGGTGCAAGGCATCGGCATGTCGGTTTCGGTCACCACCCGCCCCATGCGCCCGGGCGAGGTGGACGGGGTGGACTATCACTTCGTGGACGGGGACGAGTTCGACCGCATGGTGGAAGCGGGCGAGTTCCTGGAATGGGCCCGCGTCTTCGGCCACTGCTATGGCACCCCCAAGGCGCAGATCAAGGCGGGCCTGCGCGAAGGGCATGACTTCCTGTTCGATATCGACTGGCAGGGCACCCAGCAGCTTTACCAGCGGGCTGAGACCGACGTGGTGCGCGTGTTCCTGCTGCCGCCCAGCATTGCCGAGCTGGAAAACCGCCTGCGCGGCCGCAACACCGACAGCGAAGAGGTGATCCAGGGCCGCATGGATCGAGCCAAGGCCGAAATCAGCCACTGGGACGGCTATGACTACGTGGTGGTCAACCGCGACATCGACGAATGCTACGCCAAGGTCCGCACGATCCTGGAGGCCGAGCGCATGCGCCGCGCCCGCCAGACGGGCCTGGTGGATTTCACCCGCGAACTGATGCGCTGAGGCGCTGCTAGAAGCCGGCGCTCCAGCGCAGGGCCACGCCCCTGTCGTCTGGCGCAGCGGCCACGTGGCCGGGATCGCGCCGCCAGAACAGGCTGGCCGCCGCCTGTCCGAAGCCAAGCCGCCCGGTCCAGGCCAGCTCCGCATCGACCTCACGCCCGCTGGGGGCCAGGTTCAGCCGCTGCGGGGCATAGCTGCCTGACAGGGTGGCATAGTCCCAGCTCACCGGCAGCAACAGGTTGATGCCGCCGCCCTCCACCCGCAGCGGTTGCGACAGGCGCAGGGCCAGCCGGTCATCCGCCGCCAGCACGCCGGATCGCGCCACGTCGAAGGCAAAGGCGCTGGTGCGCACCCGCGATCCCGCCGCCAGCAGGCCACCGCCGCGCGCGCTGGTGTGGCCCGCACGCATCGATCCGCCCAGCCGCCAGCGGGGGGCGAAGGCCCAGCCGGCACTGGCATCCACGAACAGGCTGTCCGCCCCGGCCAGACCGAAGCCCTGCTGCATGGCCAGGCCCAGCATCCGCTGGTCCTCGGCCATCAGGCTGATGCCCAGCGCCGTGTCCACCGCGCCCAGCCGCCGGTCCAGCGCCAGCGAGACGATGCTGACCGGGCGGCTGTCCTGCCCGTCGGCCCCGCGCATTTCGGCCAGCCGCCGCTCCGCCTCGCTGGCCCAGGTGCGCCCGCGCTCGGCGCTGGCGGTCAGGCCCCAGGCGCCGACCTGGTGGCGCACCGCCAGGCTGCCCTGGCTGGCCTGCACGAAGCCAAGGTCACCCCGGCTGTCACCCGCCACCATGAAGGCGGGGCGCTGCTGGCCCTGCAGGCTGGCGACGATGCCATCGGCCCCGCGGGCATAGGCAAAGGCCACCTGCGTCCTGGGTGAAACCTGCATGGCCATGCTGGCGGCCAGCACCCGCGCCCGCTCTGCCTGGCCGGGCAGCAGCCGCAGCGAGGCAACCGCGCCGGACCCGTCCACGGTGAACGCCATCGAGGCATGGGCATTGCCCGCCGCCAGCGTGCGCTGCCCGCCGGCAAGCGCGCCATAAAGCACCTGGCGCTGCTGCGCGGGGCCGTGGCTGGCCGCCAGCCGTGCCTCGAAGGCGCGGTCGTATTCGTCGGTAATCACCGTGGCCAGGCTGGCCGGGGCCAGTGCGTCGCCCACGGCGGGGGAACTGGCCAGCACCGCCTCGCCCAGCGCCACCGCACCCTGCCCGCCGGGGATCGCGGTGGTGCCCACCGGCTGCATGGCGGCGGCGATGTTCATGATGCCCCGGCCATAAACGGCATCGCTGCCGGTATCGCCCGCATCGAAGGTGGTTCGCAGCAGGATCTCGGCAATCTGCTGCCCGGTCAGGTTGGGAAAGGCCTGCGCCAGCAGCGCCGCCGCGCCCGATACCTGCGGCGCGGCAAAGCTGGTGCCGGACACGACATAGACGAACCCTTCGTTGTCCACGTACATCGTGCCGTCCTCGTAGGTGCAGCACACGTCCTCGCCCCGCGCGGCCAGGTAGAACTGCTGGTCCGCCCCGGCGCGGTTGGAAAAGTCCGACATCTGGTACTTGTCGTCGACCGAACCGACCACCAGCACCGCGCCGTTGCCTTGGGCGACCAGCTGGCGGGCGAAGTCCTCCAGGTGGGCGAACCCGTCATTGCCCGAAGCCAGCACCACCAACACGCCCGCTGCGGTGGCGTTGCGCACGGCGGTCTGCAATTGCACGGTGGCCCCGCCCTCGCCGCCCAGCGACAGGTTGATGATCTTCGCCCCGTTGGCAGCGGCATGGTCCACCCCGCGGGCGATATCGGCATCGTTGAACGCACAGTCGCCATCGGCGGCGCTGTTGCCGTCGCTGACGCAGGATCCCGGCTCGTCGCTGCGGATGGCCATGATCGTGGCGTTCCAGGCCATGCCCAGCACGCCGGTGCCGTTGCGCGCCGCTGCCGCCGCCAGCGCCACCTGGGTGCCGTGATCGTCGGTCGCGTCAAGCTGGTTGCGGGTGGCGAACAGGTCGGTGGAGGCGGATGACAGGCGGCCGGCAAACTCCGGATTGTCCACGTCGATCCCGGTATCGACCACGGCAATCGTCACGCCCGTGCCCGTAGCCCCGCCGGCCCAGGCCACGTGGGCATTGTGCTGCTGCGGCCCGTCCGATCGGCGGAATTCGGCGGTGTTGTACTGGGCGGGCACCGCGCTTTGCGGGAAGCCCACCGGAGTGGGCGTGGGCGTGGGGGTCGGGGTCGGCGTGGGAGTTGGCGTGGGCGTGGGAGCTGGCGTGGGCGTGGGCGTGGGGGCCGGCGGCGGGGTCACCACCGGGCCGCCCCCGGTGCTGCCGCCACAGGCCTGCAACAGGCCCATGGCCATGAGCAGGGCGGCACTGGCGGTAACACGGGCAAGCTTGCGGTGGCGCGGCATCGGCTGGATCTCTCGGGCGGGGGCAGCGGCCAGTTGCAGCCGGCAAGCCTAACTTTGCCTGAACGTGCCCCTCCGCCCCCGTGCTGGCAAGTGGCCCTGTATCAATGCGGCCCTGCACGCTTGCGGCCAGGCCCCTTGCAGGCTAGCGGCAGGCGCGAACCGATCAACGGAGTGGGATCATGAGCAGCAAACTGGAAACCGCCATCGAACAGGCCTGGGAAGCGCGCGACAGCGTGACCCCCGCCAGCGCCGACGTGCGCGCTGTGGTCGATGCCGCGCTCGACCTGCTCGACAGCGGCCAGGCCCGCGTGGCCGAGCCGGATGGAAACGGTGGCTGGCAGGTCAACCAGTGGCTGAAGAAGGCCGTGCTCCTGTCCTTCCGCCTCAACGACAACGTGGTGGTTGATGGCGGCGCAGCGGGCGCGCCCGCGTTTGACAAGGTGCCCAGCAAGTTCGCCGGATGGGACGATGCGCGCTTCCGTGCAGGCGGGTTCCGCGTGGTGCCCGGCGCCGTGGTGCGGCGCGGCAGCCACATCGGCAAGGGCGTGGTGCTGATGCCCAGCTTCACCAATATCGGCGCCTATGTGGGCGATGGCTCGATGGTCGATACCTGGGCCACGGTCGGCTCCTGCGCGCAGATCGGCAAGAACGTCCACCTCTCCGGCGGCGTCGGCATCGGTGGGGTGCTGGAACCGCTGCAGGCCGGCCCCGTGGTGATCGAGGCCGGCTGCTTTATCGGCGCGCGCAGCGAAGTGGTGGAAGGCGTGCGCGTGTGCGAGGGAGCGGTGCTGTCTATGGGCGTGTTCATCGGCGCATCGACCAAGATCGTCGACCGGGCCACCGGCCAGGTCCACATCGGCGCGGTCCCGCCCTACAGCGTGGTGGTGCCCGGATCCATGCCCGGCAAGCCGCTGCCCGATGGCACCCCCGGCCCCAGCCTCTATTGCGCGGTGATCGTCAAGACGGTGGACGCGCAGACCCGCGCCAAGACCGGGATCAACGACCTGCTGCGCGACTGACCGGCACGATCATATGGCATGGCGCGCCGGAACCGGCGGCCTGCCTGCTCGTAGTTTCCCCTGAGGGATTACGAGGATCGTTGCCATGACCGAATTTCGCCGTGAAACCCATGTCGATGCCGAAAAAGCCCGCGCGGGCGAAACCTCGCACGTGGTCCGCTGGGTGCTGGGCATCAGCCTGACGCTGGCGGTAATCGCCATGTCCGCCGTCTGGCTGATCCCCACCCTTACGAACGACCGGACGATTGACGAGGTGCCGGTGGACACTACCGGCGGCTGATCCTGCACGTTCCGCTATCGGATGAGGCCTGGCAGCGATGCAATACGCGTCCTGTGCACATCGTCCCATCCTGGCGAGCCTTTCAAGGCCGTACACAACCTGGTGATGGCCTGGGAAGTCGCGCAGGACGACCCCGTGCAGGAAATCCGGCTGTAGTGGGTCGCTCCCGGCTTCGCGTCCGAGAGCCCCTACGGGCAATGGGCGCGGGGGCGGTGCCCCGCCGAGTTCGAGCTTCCGGGCCTGAGGCTAGTCCACCGGCGTCTCGATCGGGGCCAGTCCATGCTGGGTGGCGGCATAGGCCTCGGCCTCGCGCATCACCCGCAGGATATTGCCATTGGCGATCTTGGCCAGGTCCTGCCGGGTATAGCCACGGCGGGCCAGTTCCACGAACAGGGCCGGGTAACCGGCGGTGTCCTCCATGCCGACAGGCCCGGTGGCCATGCCGTCATAGTCGCCGCCGATGCCGATGTGGTCGATACCGGCGACATTGCGGATATGGTCGATATGGTCGGCCATCGTGGCCACGGTGGCCTGCGGGGCGGGGTTCGCCACGTCCCATGCGGCCAGGGCTTCGGCGACGGCCTGCGGCTGGCCGCGCCAGAGGGTTTCAAGCCGGGCCCGCTCGGCCGCGCGCAGCGCGCCATGCTGGCGCAGGTCCTCGCTCAGGTAGTCGGGCAGGCCCACGACCATCACTAAGCCGCCTTCCTGCGGCAGCCGCTCCAGCACGCTGTCGGGCACGTTGCGCGCATGGCCGTTGACCGCGCGCGCGCCGGAATGGCTGAAGATCACCGGTGCGCCGGTGGCGTTCATGGCATCGTGCATGGTCGCCTCGCTCACGTGGCTGAGGTCGATCAGCATGCCCAGGCGGGCCATTTCCTGCACCACCTGCACGCCGAAGTCGGTCAGCCCGTCATGCTGCGGCACGTCGGTGGCGCTGTCGGCCCAGGGGATCGTCCGCGAATGGGTCAGCGTCATATAGCGCGCGCCCAGGGCATGCATCTGGCGCAGCACGGCCAGGCTGCCGGCGATCGAGCTGCCGCCTTCCATGCCCAGCAGGCTGGCGATGTGGCCGCGGCGCATGGCGGCTTCCACTTCGTCGGCGGTGGTGACGAATTCCAGGTGATCGGGATAGCGGTCGATCAGCCGCTTCATGACGTCGATCTGTTCCAGCGTGGTTACCGCCGCCTCGTCCGGCGGCAGGTTGGCCGAGACATAGACCGACCAGAACTGCGCCCCCACCTGGCCCTGGCGCAGGCGCGGCAGGTCGGTGTGCATCCGCGTGCTGCCGTAGGATTCGGGCACATCGGTGGTGTCGTTGAAATCGAACGAGCCGATGACGTTGCGGTAACGGTCGCGCAACTGCTCGGGCACGTCGTTGTGGCCATCGAACACCGGCGCGCTGCGCAGGGCGGCAGCGGCAACGGCTTCGGGCGATTGCTGGGCCAGCGCGGGGCCGGCCAGGGCCAGGGTGGCAGCAAGGGCGGCAGTGGACAGGTGATGGCGACGGATCACGAGCAAGAGGTCTCCTGACGGGGCTGGACCGTTCACGGGACGGAACCGTTCACGGGACTGGACCATAATGGGGCCGGGCCGTGCCATACGGCAGCGGCGCGGCCAATACGGCGATTAGCGCACTAGGCGGCCCGCCGTCGAGGGGCAGCGTCACGGCCCCTGCCGCGCCATGTTCGATCACCCCGGTGATAACGTCGACCGAAGGACGCTGGGTGGCGATGATCAGGTGGATGCCGGCGGCACGGCTCTTCTGCGCCGGCCCGGCCCGGACTTGCCGCAAAGCCGGCCGCCAAAAGCAGAGCGGCGGCCCTCTCCTGCCGGAGAAGGCCGCCGCCCGTTGAAGTTACCGAACCGCTAGCGGATCAGAACTTGATGCTGGCGCCCACGCCGCCGCCGACGGCGTCGCTCGAGAAGCCGACATTCGCGCCGATGCCAAAGCCGGTTTCGGTGACGAACTGGGCGCGGATTGCACCGGCGACTTCGCCCTCGAAGATACCGGCGCCGCCAGCAAAGCCACCCTCACCGTTGGCCAGGTTGAGCGGAGCGGCGTTCATGGCAAAGCCCATCGCCACGCCTTGGAAGGCACGCTTCACATCACCCTCGAAGCCCGCAATTCGACCGGTCAGGACGTCGACCCGCGCGTTGACGGTATCGATGCGTGCGTTGAGCGTGCTTACTGCGCCATTGAGCTGACCCACGTTCACCGCATCGGTCACCGCCGAGCCGGCCGCCACGCCGGTTACGCGACCGGTCGAGCTGTCGAGACGGATGCCACCGGCCACCACGTCGCCCGTGACGGTGACGATGTCACCGGCAGTGGTCGAGATGTTGCCGGTGACCGAGGCGCTGCCGGCCACGGTGAGGTTGCGGCCCACGGCCAGGTCCTGGCCGATGGTGGCGTTGCTGGTAACGGCCAGGGTGCCGGTGTTGGTGGTGGTGGCGTTGATCGTGGCGGTGGCGATGGTGCCGCCGTTGATGATGTCACCGCCATCGAGGTTGATGCGGCCGCCGCCGGTGTTGATGTTGGCACCGCTTGTGGCGATGCCGCCGTTGGCGAACAGCACGCCGTCAACAGCCAGCTGACCGCCCACGGTGGCATCGCTGACCACGTCCAGGGTGTTGGTGCTGATGTTGTCACCGTTGATGATGTCACCGCCATCGAGGTTGATGCGGCCGCCGCCGGTGTTGATGTTGGCACCGCTGGTGGCGATTCCGCCATCGGCAAACAGCACGCCTTCGACCGTGGCGTTGCCATTGAGCTGGGTGTCACCATTTACAGTGAGCGTGCCGCCGACCGCAGAGTTACCCGCCACCGACGAATTGCCACCCACGGTCAGATCGCTGTTAGCACCGACCAAGGTCACGTCGCCTGTCACCGACTGGTTGCCGGTCTGGGTCAGGTCGCCCGTCAGGCCAACGTTGCCGTTAAGGGTCGTCGCACCCGTCTGCACCAGCGTTCCGGTGTTGGCGATGCCGGCCGTGGTGGTCTGACCGGTCACGTTCAGGGTGTTGTTGACCGTGGTCGCCCCGTTCAGCGTAGTGGCGCCATTCACAGTTGCACTGTTGTTAACAACCAGATCATCGGTTGTGATGGTCCCACCGTTGATGATGTCACCGCCATCGAGGTTGATGCGGCCGCCTCCAGTATTGATGTTCGCACCGAGGGTGGCGATACCACCCGTCGCAAACGTAACACCAGTTACTGTCGCGTTGCCCCCAACATTCAGGTCGCTGTTAGCGCCAACCAGGGTGACATCACCTGTCACCGATTGGTTGCCGGTCTGGGTCAGGTCGCCGGTCAGGCCAACGTTGCCGTTAAGGGTCGTCGCACCCGTCTGCACCAGCGTTCCGGTGTTGGCGATGCCTGCCGTGGTGGTCTGTCCGGTAACATTCAGGGTGTTGTTGACCGTGGTCGCCCCGTTCAGCGTGGTGGTGCCGTTGACAGTGGCGGTGCCACCCACGGCCAGATCGCTGGTGGCACCAGCCAGGGTCACGTCACCCGTAACCGTCGCGTTACCGTTCTGGACCAGCGTGCCATCGTTGGTGATGCCATCGGTGGTGGTCGCGCCGTCAACGTCGAGGTTGCCGGTCACCGCCGAATTGCCGGCCACCGACGAGTTGCCGCCGACCGAGAGATCGCTTGTCGCGCCTACGAGAGTGACGTCCCCGTTCATCGTGCTGGTGCCATTGACCGTGAGGCCGCCAGCGCCCGCAGTGATCGAATTACCCGAGATGTTGCCCGAAGCGGTTAAGGTCTGGGTATTGATCGTGGTCGAGTTAAGCGTGGTGATGGTGCCGTTGGTGGCGGCAACAGTGCCGAAGCTACCGGTGTTGCCCTGCACGGTACCAGTCGTAGTGACGATATCACCCGACAGTGTGGTAATGTCACCCGACAAAGTGGTGATGTTACCCGTACCGGTCGAGAAGTCACCGCTGGTCGACAGGAAGTCACCCGTGGTGGTGGTGACGTTGCCGGCACCGGCATTCACGTCGCCGCCGCTGGTGTTGATGTCAGCACCGTTGGTCTGGACACCGCCATTCAGCGTGGACAGCCCGGTCACGGTTTGCGTTCCAGCCACAGTCGTGTTGCCGGAGAAGCTGCCGTCAACTGCCGACACATCGCCGGTGAACGTTCCGTTGCCGGTATTGTCGACGTTGAAGGTGGTACCCACACCTGGAGTGGTGCTTGCCACATTCATGCCGGCATCAGTGAGGGTAACCGTGGTGGAACTGGTGCCACCATGAAGCGTCAAGCTGTCATTGTCGATTTCAACGTAGCTAGTTCCAGCACCCGAATCGAGGGTGAGGGCACCATTGGTGCCCGAACCAACCACGGTGGGGGTGGTAATCGAGGTTGCCGCCACGGTTCCACCGGTCACGTTGCCCGTCAGGTTACCGGTCACATTGCCAGCCAGGTTACCGGTCACGTCGCCGGTCAGGTTACCGGTCACGTCGCCCGTCAGGTTGCCGGTCACATCGCCCGTCACGTTGCCAGCCAGGTTACCGGTCACGTCGCCGGTCACGTCGCCCGTCAGGTTGCCGGTCAC
>NZ_WTYV01000007.1:143822-220507 GCF_009827655.1 Alteraurantiacibacter buctensis
CCGGTCACGTCGCCGGTCACGTCGCCCGTCAGGTTGCCGGTCACGTCGCCCGTCACGTTGCCAGCCAGGTTACCGGTCACGTCGCCGGTCACGTCGCCCGTCAGGTTGCCGGTCACATCGCCCGTCACGTTGCCAGCCAGGTTACCGGTCACGTCGCCGGTCACGTCGCCCGTCAGGTTGCCGGTCACATCGCCCGTCACGTTGCCAGTGATGTTCGTGGCATTGACGTTGGTTGCATTCAGGTTAGCAACATTGTTAATGTTGCCGCCGGCTGTATTTAGGTTCCCGCCGCCGGTGTTGATGTTTCCGCCGGCTGTATTGAGGGTGCCGCCAGTGTTAGCGACGCCAGGCTGGACAGTCACGACATCGCCGCCAATAGTAACCTGCGCCATAGCAGAGCCGCTCAGCGATATTGCCGCAATGGCGGTGCCGGTGAGCCAGGCAATTTTCTTGCTATTCATGTTGGTCTCCATTCAAAACAGTTGGATCTAAAAAATCGTGCGACCTGAAGGGCAACGCAGAAAGGCCGGGAGAACCCAGCCAACCGGTCACCTCAAATTTCTGAAGGACAATACGCCCTGCCAAATCATGCATCCCCCAAGTTTGCACGTGCAAACAGCCCCGAACTGCTAGCTGCGGAATATGAACGCAGCGCGACAGCGCGTTAAGACTCATTACTGGTTGTAGACCACCGGAAGCCCCGCCAAGTCAACACCTCAAATGGGGGGGGTGGTGGAAATGAGCATGATTCCCGATACTTTTGTGGAGGCTAAGTAGAGGAACAGAGGTCGAGCTATGCCTCGATCAGCCCGAGAAGGTAGACGGGCGGGGTTAAGGGGGCACGGAATCGCGAATAAAATATACCCCGGAAATTGCCGACTTTCACGTCAAAGGCAGCACATCTCCAGTCCGGGCCTTCTATTAAAGTATATAAATCAAATATATACTTAAAGTTCGCTTCAGGCTTGCCGTGGCGCGATTGCAGATGATCTGCTTGTCAGCCCGTTCAGCAAAATGGCGCGGTAGCGTCAGCTGCGCCTTTCGACTTCTTGCCACCAGGCTTCATTATCAAGGAACCAACGCAAGGTGGCGACCAGCCCGGTGGCGAAATCATGTTGCGGTGCATAGCCCAGGTCTGATCGGGCCTTGCGCTCGTCAATCGCATAGCGCCGATCATGGCCGGCGCGGTCGGTTACAAAGGTCTTGAGTTCACTGGTGGCGCGCCCTTGTGCTGCCGGGGCCTGCGGGAAGCGGCGGGCGAGATCGGGGTCTTCAGCAAAGGTGCGGTCCACTTCGGCGCAGATGCGGTCGATCACCGCCATGTTGGGCAGTTCTTCGCCGCCGCCGATGTTGTAGGTTTCGCCCGGTTGGCCGTGCTGCAGGCAGGCATCGATCCCGCGGCAATGGTCTTCCACGTGCAGCCAGTCGCGCACGTTCATCCCGTCGCCGTAGATCGGCAGGGCACGGCCGTTGAGCGCGTTGAGAAGGAATAGCGGGATCAGCTTTTCGGGGTACTGGTACGGCCCGTAGTTGTTCGAGCAGTTGGTGGTGGTCACCTCCAGCCCGAAGGTGTGGTGATAGGCGCGCACCAGGTGATCGGATGCCGCCTTTGAAGCCGAATAGGGTGAGTTGGGCGCATATGGCGTTACCTCGCTGAAGGCCGAGTCGTGCGGACCGAGCGAGCCGTAGACCTCATCAGTCGAAATATGGTGGAAGCGGTGCGGCACGCCCGACCCGTCCAGCCACACCGCGCGGGCGGCTTTCAGCAGGCTGTTGGTGCCCAGGATATTAGTGTCGATAAACGCATCGGGACCGCTGATTGATCGGTCCACATGGCTCTCGGCGGCGAAGTGAACGATGGTGGAAAGGCTCCGCTCGCGAAGCAGGCTTTCCACCAGCGCGGTGTCGCGGATGTCGCCAACCACCAGCTCGGCCTGGGTAATGCCGGCAATGGTAGCTGGATTTCCAGCGTAAGTCAGGCTGTCGAGCACCACGATCCGGTCAGCCGGATGGTGCTGCGCCCAGTAGTGGACGAAGTTGCCGCCGATAAATCCGGCGCCGCCCGTAACCAGCAAGTCAGCCAAGCGCCTTTTCCTCCAGCAGCATACGGCGCAGGTTGGTACGCCAGTGAGTGTACCCATCCCCAAGTAGGCCACGCGTGGCGCTGCAATCGAGCAGCGAAAAAGCCGGGCGCTGGGCAGGTGTGGGATAGTCCGCAGTCTTGATCGGAATAACGGGCACGGCCTTGTCCAGCAAGCCGCAGGCCAGCGCTTCTTCCTGAATCGCCACGGCAAAATCGTACCACGAGGCGACACCCGCATCACTGTGATGCCACAAACCCGTGCCTCCCCGCGCGACCAGCTTCCAGATCGTGGCCGCAAGCCCTGGCGCCCAGGTGGGGGCGCCAATCTGGTCGGAGACAACCGACAGCCGGTCCCGCTCGGCCATCAGCCGCAGCATGTTGCGCACGAAATTCTCTCCGCCGGCGGAGTGAACCCAAGCCGAACGCACGATCAGTGCGTCAGGACCTGCGGCATCCTCGCCCGCCGCCTTGGTCCGGCCATAGACCGACAGCGGATTGCGCGAGTCGTGAGGCCGGTAGGCGCGAGCGGCTCGGCCATCAAACACGAAGTCCGTGGAGATGTGGACCATGCGGCCGGCGGTTCCAGCCAGACCTGCCGCCATAGCGGTCACGGCTCCGGCGTTGATCGCCTGCGCCAGCGCTTCCTCGCTCTCCGCTTTGTCGACGGCTGTGTAAGCGGCGGCATTGATCAGCAGGTCCGGGCTTTCGGCACGCACCCTGGCTTCCACGGCGGCGGCATCAGCGAGGTCGAGGTCTGCCCTGCCGATCGCCAGCACCCGGGCATTGGCTGGCGCGCTGGCTTGCAGGGCGCGGCCCAACTGGCCCTCTGCTCCAGTGATAAGTACCTTCACGCGAAGGCTTCCACTTGGGCCAACGTCAAGCCTGCCTTGTCCTTGGCGGACAAGGCAGGCACGATCCCGTCAAGTGGCCACTCAATACCCACTTCGGGATCGTCCCAGGCCAGCGTATGCTCGTTAGCCGGAGAATAAGGATAAGTACATTTGTAGAGGAAATCGGTATCGTTCTCCAGCGTGACGAAGCCGTGGGCGAACCCTTCGGGCACCCAGAACATCCGGTGGTTGGTCGCGCTCAGCTCAACCCCGTACCACTGGCCGAAGGTGGGCGATGAGCGTCGCAGGTCAACGGCCACGTCCCACACCACGCCGCGCACTACCCGCACCAATTTGCCCTGCGGTCCCGGATTCTGGAAATGCAGCCCGCGCAGCACCCCCTTTTGCGAACGGCTGTGGTTGTCCTGCACGAAATCGAGATGAAGCCCGGCGGCGGCAAAGGTGGCCCTGTTCCAGCTCTCGGTAAAGAAGCCGCGCTCATCACCGAACACGCGCGGTTCGATGATGAGCAGGCCGGGGATTGGGCATTCAATGATATGCACGGTTCCTGCCCCTATTGGTGGAGCAGTTGCAGCAAGTATTCGCCGTAACCCGACTTGCGCAGTGGCTCGGCCACGGCGAGCAAGCCCTCGTCGTCTATAAAGCCTTGGCGCCAGGCTATTTCTTCCGGGCAGCAGATCTTCTGGCCCTGCCGCTCCTCGGTAATGCGGACAAATTGTGCGGCATCGATCAGCGATCCGTGGGTGCCGGTATCCAGCCAGGCAAATCCCCGGCCCATGATTTCAACGTGCAGGTGACCTTCGTCGAGATACAACCTGTTCAAATCAGTAATTTCGAGCTCTCCGCGTGCGGAGGGCTCCAGGTCCCGCGCCCTGTCCACAACCGTGCTGTCGTAGAAATACAATCCCGTTAAAGCGTAATGCGTCTTGGGCTGGGCGGGCTTCTCCTCGATCGAGCATGCGCGGCCCTCACCATCGAATTCGACGACGCCGTAATCCTGGGGGTTCCCCACGCGATAGGCGAACACGCTGGCCCCATCGACGCGCTCATCGGCGTTGCGCAGCAATTGCGGCAGGCCGTGGCCGTAGAAGATGTTGTCACCCAGCACCAGGGCACTGGGCTGGCCGGCAATGTAGTCCGCGCCGATGTGGAATGCCTGGGCCAGCCCCTCAGGCTTGGGCTGCACGGCATAATCGATCGCCAAGCCCCATTCCCGCCCATCACCCAGGACGCGACGGAACTGCTCGCTGTCTTCGGGCGTAGTGATGATCAGGATCTCGCGGATCCCGGCCAGCATCAGCGTGCTGATAGGGTAGTAAATCATTGGCTTGTCGAACACCGGCATGAGCTGCTTGGAGACACCGCGCGTCAGCGGAAAGAGCCGTGTGCCCGAGCCTCCCGCCAGCACCACCCCTTTGCGCCCCTTAGCCCGATCAGCAGCCTTCAAGCCGATTGCGCAATAATCCTGCATTCATACCTTCCAAAAAACTCAGACACAACACACTAGTGCGTCGGAAAACACGCTTCGCTGGCTGAGCGGTCTAACGCAAGAAGTGTGGATTACAACTCATACAAAGGGAAACTGGGCACCCAAACAAGCTATGTTCCAAGTCGGTGGTCACCGCCGTACACATGTCTTCCGTCGCGCCGTAGCATCTGATACGGGCTCTTCGCATGAAAACGTTTCTTCATGTAGGCTGCGGGCCGGCGCGCAAAGATCTAACGACAAGGGGATTCGCAAGACCCGAATGGAGCGAGGTCCGGCTGGACATCGACCCCGCTGTTGAACCCGACGTTTTGGGTACAATGACTGACATGTCGTGCGTTGCTGACGCCAGCATGGATGCAGTCTTTTCAAGCCACAATATCGAGCACCTCTATCCGCATGAGACCCCTCTCGCACTCGGTGAGTTCATTCGTGTGCTCAAAAGTGACGGCTTTGCTGTCATAACTTGCCCAGATCTCCAATCAGTTTGTGCCTTGGTCGCAGCAGACAAATTGATGGAGCCCGCATATTTGTCTCCTGCGGGACCAATTTCACCGATCGACATTCTGTACGGGCACCGCCCTGCAATGGCACGCGGAAACCTGTTTATGGCGCATAGAAGTGGTTACACGAAGAGAGATCTGGCAGCAGCATTGCTGCGTGCAGGCTTTGCTACCGTTACAGCTCGAGCCCGGCCTGAAAGCTTCGATCTCTGGGCCCTTGCGACAAAATCACCCAGAAGTGAAAATGAGATGAGAGATTTGGCAAGTGCCCATTTCCCTTTGTGACTCAATTGCAGAAATTTTGCTGGCTTTGCATGTTCATTCAAGGGGTTGCCAATCTCGATGAGCACAGATGACGAGAATCATGATCTGGACATCAACAGTCTTTATAAAAAGGCCTGCCATCTGAAAGAAAGTGGTTCTTGCGATGACGCAAAGGTTCTTTTCGAGACGGTTTTGCTACGCAAGCCAGATTGCTGGGAAGCATATTTTCACATCGGATGTATCCTTTTTGGCGAGAATGATTTCCAGGAAGCGGCACGAAGCTTCAAGAAATCGATTGCGATAAATCGTTTTTTCTATTTCTCTTACGCCAACTTAGGCTTATGCTTTGCGCGACTTAATCGGCACACCGATGCTATCGCGATGTACTGCGCCGCCATTGCAATTCAGCCCGAGAGTTATTCTGCATATTTTAATCTGGCGCTCACGTATTCGGAGATGGGCAAGACAGAAGAGGCCATTTCGACCCTAAAACGTGCGATCATGATTGATTCGGGGGCGGCCGAAGCAATGTTCAACCTTGCGAATGTCCTTGTGTCAGCTGGACGCCTGGAAGAAGCTATCGTAAATTATCGTCAGGCATTAACTCTGAAGCCAGATCTTCCTGGTGGTTATGGTCAACTGATCCATGCTAAGATGCTTATTTGCGATTGGTCAGATTTTCAAGAAATCAAACATTCGATTTTTGAGGGCCTTGAAAACGGCAATTCGACCTGTGCTCCTTTTGTAGCACTGTCTCTAACTGATTCAATTCATTTGCAACGGGCGGCTTCAAGTGCGTGGGCGCACCGGAATTATCCAGTGACGGCCCCCGCCCAACCCAAAAGAGAGCCTAGCAAGGATGGCCGCATCCGCGTTGGCTACTATTCGATGGATTACCGGGACCACCCGGTCTCGACCCTTGTGTCAGGCCTAATCGAGGCACATGATAGGGCAAAGTTTGAGATCTTTGCCTTTTCTTACGGCAGTCAGACAGGCGGTCCAATGCGCCAGCGGATGGAAAACGCTTTTGACCATTTCCTGGACGTAAAGGACATGTCAGACTGGGAAATTCAGGCGAAGTCTCGTGAGTTGGGAATCGATATTGCGGTTGATCTGGCCGGCTACACTACGAGATCGAGACCTGGCATCATGGCCCTGAGGCCTGCACCAATACAGGTAAGCTTCTTGGGCTTTGTTGGGCCTCAAGGCGTCGACTACATTGACTATCTGATTTCGGATCCTGTAATCGTACCAGAAGAATTTAGAGAACTATATTCGGAGAAAATTGTTTACCTGCCCTGTTTTCAACCGAATGATGGTAGCAGGGTTATTTCAGACCGCACCTTCGACAGGATCGAATTCGGTCTATCTGACAAGGATTTTGTATTTTGTTGCTTTAATCACAGCTATAAATTCTCTCCAGATGTATTCTCCGCATGGATGGAAATTCTGCACTCATGCCCACAAGGAAAGTTGCTGCTTCTGGCAAGCAATTCCGCCACAGAAGCAAACTTACGGCGCGAAGCGGCCGCACGTGGGGTACACCCAGATCGCCTGGTGTTTGCTGGGCGTGTCCCACCAGCCGATTACCTGGCGCGCTTTCGCATGGCCGATCTGTTTCTAGATACCCTACCTTACAATTCAGGCACCACCGCCAGCGATGCGCTCTGGGCGGGATTACCTGTGCTGACATGCGCCGGTGAGGCCTATGCAAGTCGTATGGCGGCAAGCCTGCTGACTGCAATTGGCGCATCTGAACTTATTACGGAGAATCTAGAAGACTACACAAAGAAAGCCATAATGCTTTCACAAAATATGTCCGAAATTGCGCGTTTAAGATCTAAAATCGAGAATTCGCGAAAATTAAGAGGGGTTTATGACATCAAATTCTTCACGACGGGGCTAGAAGAGGCATACCAAAAAATGTGGAGCCTTAAGGCCAATTCGCGCAATCCTGAGCACATTTCCATTATTCGAAATCGCAAGGGGCCGAAGAAGCGCTGATTACCATTAACACCTTCCTGATGCTGAGCGAGCACTTTGGAATGGTCCATGAGGACAGCAATTTGGATTGGTGAAAGTCGATGATTAGCAAGCTTTGCTTCACGCGCAGTAAGCGCTCAATATCCTGTCTGTTGTCGGTGATGCTTTCCTTGGGGGCGCCGATACACGTTCATGCCGAAGGCTTCGTCAACAGCCGCGCCGGGTGGGCATCGCTGACGCCGGAGGCGCGCGCCGCCTATGTCCAGGGCCTCAATGACAGCCTGAACTATTTCTTTGCCGACGATACGCTGATCGAGGCGCTGGCCAAACGCGGGCGCACCCGCTGCCTGATCGAGCAGGGGGCCACCGCCGCCGGTCTCGCCGCCCAGATCACCGCCGCCTATGACGAGCCGCAGTATTTCAACTCGGCCCCCGTGGCGGTCTATATCCTCAAGATCGGCGAGCTGTGCCGCCCATACATCAACCGCGAGCGGCAGGAATACGGGCTGGCCCCGCAGTGATTGCTGCCGGATCGGGATCGGGTGCAAAGGGGCTGATCGCCGCGCTGGGGCTGGAACCGCACCGCGAAGGCGGCTGGTACCGCGAGTTGTGGCGCGGCGCGCCGGGCGCGGACGGGCGGGCCGTGGCCACCTCGATCCATTTCCTGCTGCAGGCGGATGAACGCTCGCACTGGCACCGCGTCGATGCGGCGGAGATCTGGCTGTGGCACGCGGGCGATCCGCTGGTGTTGCGCGAGGCAGCGGACGAGGCCGGACCGGCCGGCCAGGTGGTGCTTGGCCCGGACCATGCGGCAGGCCAGGCCTTGCAGCACACCATCGCCCCGCACCACTGGCAGGCGGCGGAACCCGCAGCCGGCGGCACGCACGGCTATACGCTGGTGTCCTGCGTGGTTGCCCCGGGGTTCGACTTTGCCGGCTTCACCCTGGCGGCAGAGGGCTGGGAGCCGGGCCAGCCTTGATCCGTGCGGGCCTGCGGTGGCTACTGGGCCTGTTTTACCTGGCGGCGGGCTGGTTCCACCTGACCACGCCTGCCCCGTTCCTGGCCATCATGCCCGGCTGGGTGCCGTGGCCGCTGGAGGTGGTTTACTGGACCGGCCTTGCCGAGGTGGCCGGCGCACTGGCCCTGCTGCAACCCTTCGGTCCGCTATTGAGGAAGGCCGGCGGCGCGGGCCTGGCGGCCTATGCCCTGGCCGTGTGGCCGGCCAACTTCAACCACCTGCTGATCGATCTGGCCCGGCCCGATGGCGGCTGGGGGCTGGCCTATCACCTGCCCCGCCTGGCCGCCCAGCCGCTGCTGGTATGGGCCGCCTTGTGGACGGGCGGAGTGACCGGCTGGCCATTCCGCCCGCCCCCGGCTCATTCGGCTGGTTCTGCCTCCACCGAGTAATTGATCGCGGCGTTGCGCGTCTTCTGGAAGTCCGGCACGGACATGCCCTTCATCGCCGCATAGACATCGATGTTGCCCAGCCCCACCACCGGGGCCAGCTTCTCCAGGTTGAAGAAGATCACGCCGTAATGGATCATCCCGATCCAGTTCAGGTCGCGGATCAGGGTCTTTTCTTCCTCGGTTAGCGCGTATTCGTCGGCCAGCGCCTCGAAATCGGTCTTGAAGCGGGCGCGGAAGTCCGGCTTCACGATCGAGTGCAGGAAATTGTTGATCCGCCACGCCTTTGCGCTGCGGGTAATGGTGAAGGGATAGGTTCCCTCCAGCCCCAGCGCGGGGGCCACGTCGGCATAGATCCGTTCGCCATAGGCGGCAGGCGTTTCGGGTGAGGGGTCTTCCTCGGCATCCTCGAACACCATGCTGGCGATGGAGGTCATGCTGGGCAGGAAGAAGCTGCGGTGCAGTTCCTTCACCCTGGGGGCCAGGGCACCGCGCATCAGCATCCACATGACGATTTCGGCCCCTTCCATGCCGCCCAGCCTGACCAGTTCGCCCACCGGGATATCGATCAGGCTTTCCGGGTCGTTCGCCAGCCGGTCCATGAACTCGTGATCCCAGGCCACGTTGTTGAACCCGCAGCGCTCGCCATGCACCTGGTGGCTGAGGCCGCCGGTGCCGGCGATGGCCACCTTGATATCGGCCGGATAGTTCTGGATCGCCCGGCGCAAGGACCGGCCGAAGTTCCAGAACCGCCGCGCGCGCGGGATCGGCAGTTCCAGCACGCCGCATTGCAGCGGCACGATGCGGCACGGCCAGCCGGCTTCCTCGCTGTGCGGCAGCAGGACGCTGAGCGGGCTGAACGCCCCGTGGTCCAGCCCCATGCCCTGCCAGTAGCTGAGGTCGAAATCATCCGCCACCATGCCGAAGGCGATGTGCTGGGCCAAATCGGGATCGCCCTTGATCGGCGGCACCTTGCGCGGGCCGCCGCCTTCGTCGGCCGCGGCATATTCCTCGCCGATGCCGATGGCGAAGTGGCTGTAGTGCTGCATCCAGAAGCTGGTCATGTGATCGTTGTAGACATAAACGATCACGTCGGGCTTCACCTCGGCCAGCCAGTCCTTCACCGGCTGGAACCCGTCGAAGATGGGCTTCCACACCGGATCGTCCTGCTTGCCGGCATCCTGCGCGAAGGCGATGGTGGGGGTGTGCGATACGGCGAACCCGCCGACGATCTGGGCCATGTGAGACTCTCCCTGCTGTGCTGCCCGCGCTAGGGCAGGATGGCAAAACGCTCCTTGCGGCAGGTCAAACTCCGGTGGCTGGCATTTCGCGGGCGGCGCTGGTAGGGGCGCGCCCATGCTTACGATCAGGGATCTCACCGTCCGCCTTGGCGGCCGCACCATTCTGGACGGTGCCAGCGCTTCGCTGCCGCCGGGCAGCCGCGTGGGCCTGATCGGGCGCAACGGCGCGGGCAAGTCCACCCTGATGAAGGCGCTGATCGGCGAGATCGAGCCCGATGGCGGCGATATCAGCAAGCCGCAGCGCGCACGCCTGGGCTACATCGCGCAGGAAGCACCCGATGGCGCGATCACCCCGCTGGAAGCCGTGCTGGCGGCGGACGTGGAGCGGCTGGACCTGCTGGCCCGCGCCGAGGACTGCGCCGATCCCGAACAACTGGGCGACATCTACGACCGGCTGCTGGCGATCGATGCCTACACCGCCCCCACCCGCGCCGCCGTGATCCTGACCGGCCTTGGCTTCGACGAAGAGATGCAGGCCCGCCCCTTGAGCAGCTTCTCCGGCGGCTGGAAGATGCGCGTGGCGCTGGGATCGCTGCTGTTCAGCCAGCCCGAGATCCTGCTGCTGGACGAGCCGAGCAACCACCTGGATCTGGAAGCCACGCTGTGGCTGGAGAACTTCCTCAAGTCCTACCCCGCCACCCTGCTGGTGATCAGCCACGAGCGTGACCTGCTGAACAACGTGGTCGACCATATCCTGCATCTGCAGGGCGGCAAGCTGACGCTGTACGCCGGCGGCTACGACAGCTTCGAGCGGCAGCGGGCCGAGCGCGCCACCCAGCTTGCCGCCGCCAAGGCCGCGCAGGATGCCCAGCGCGCCCGGTTGCAGGACTATGTGGCGCGCAATTCCGCCCGCGCCTCCACCGCCAAGCAGGCGCAGAGCCGCGCCAAGATGCTGGACAAGATGCAGCCGATCACCGCGCTGATCGAGGATCCCAGCCTCAGCTTCGATTTCCCCGATCCGGCCGAACTGCGCCCGCCGCTGATCACGCTGGACATGGCCAGCGTAGGCTATGCCGACAAGCCGATCCTGAAGCGGCTGATGCTGCGGATCGACCCGGATGACCGGATCGCCCTGCTGGGCCGCAACGGCAACGGCAAGACCACGCTCGCCCGCCTGCTGGCCGCGCAACTGGCGTCGATGGACGGTTCGATGGCCGCCAGCGGGCAGATGAAGGTGGGCTATTTCACCCAGTACCAGGTGGAAGAGCTGGCCGGCGGCGATACCCCGCTGGAACACATGACGCGGGTGATGAAGGATCGCACCCCCGGCGCGGTGCGCGCCCAGCTTGGCCGCTTCGGCTTCTCCGGCCCGCGCGCCACGCAGGCGGTGGAAAAGCTGTCCGGCGGCGAGCGGGCCCGGCTGGCCCTGGCGCTGATCACCTATGAAGCGCCGCACCTGCTGATCCTGGACGAGCCGACCAACCACCTGGATGTCGATACCCGCGAGGCGCTGGTTCAGGCATTGAACGCCTATACCGGCGCGGTCATCCTGATCAGCCACGACCGGCACATGGTGGAACTGACCGCCGACCGGCTGGTGCTGGTCGATAACGGCACGGCGCGCGATTACGACGGCAGCATGGAGGACTACATCGACTTCGTGCTGGGCCGTAACCAGCCGAAGGATGCCAGCGGCAGCAAGGGCGCGAGGAAGGGCGGCAAGGCCGCTGTTGCGGAGCGTGACGAGGCGCGCCAGTTGCGCAGCAACGTCACCGCAGCGGAAAGCGCGATGGCGAAACTCCAGCAAGATTGCGCCGCGCTGGATGCCGCCCTGGCCGATCCCGCCAGCGCCACGGGCTGGATGGCCCGCATGAGCGCGGCCGAACTCGCCAAGCGTCGCGCCAGGGTGGCCGCGCAACTGGAAAGCGCCGAGGCCGAGTGGCTGGCCGCCAGCGAGGAACTGGAAGCTCTGGGCTAGCCCAAAGCGCGCACCAGCGGCTGCAGAAACTGCCGGTACGGGCCGGCCGAGCCAACCCCCGCGCGGTTGATCGGCTGGCGCACCTGAGCCGCGCTGGCCGTGGTGACGGCCCGCTGCGCCTGGTGCGGGGTGAAGACCTGCGGCTCCACCGCCAGCCCGCAATGGGTCAGCAGGCGGGGTATCCAGGCTTGCGGGTCGGTCACCAGTTCCTCGTAGGGGAGCACCAGCAGCCGTTCGCCCAGCAGGTCCTGCCAGCGGGCCAGCAGCTCCATCTCGTGGCGGAACTGCCAGCCGATATCGGCAAGCTCGTAGGTCCACGGCAGGCTCTGCGGAAAGAAGGTGCGGAACGCCGACCAGCCGCAATCGAGCGGGTTGCGCAGCACCCACACCACCGGCGCGTGCGGCGCCACCGTTGCGGCCAGGCCAAGGAAGCGGCTGGTGTTGAGCGACTTGTCGACCACCAGCCCGGCCCCGGGGAAGCGCTGGGCCAGCAGGTGGTCCCACAGGTCGGCCAGCGCCGGCATATCGGCCCGGGCCAGCGCAGCGGCATCGGGGCCGCGCACCTCCTGCGCGACCAGGGGCAGCAGGCTCAGCTCCGCGCCGCCGGCCACCTGGCTATGGCTGGTCAGGATCTGCTCGACCAGCGTGGTGCCCGATCGCGGCAGCCCGGTGACGAACAGCGTGCGGTTGGCCCTTTCGCCCGCCCGCCGGCCCGCTGCCGCCAGGCTTGCACGGCTGTGGCCTGCCAGCGCCAGCGCTCCGTGGCGCCGGTCCGCCGCGCGGTCGAACGGCTCCACCCGCCGCATGATCGCAGCCCCTTCGCTGAAGGCGGCAAAGGCGCGCGCATGATCGTGGCGAGCGTGGAACAGGTTGCCCACGGCATAGAGCCAGGCCGCGCGCAGCACGGGGGCCGCCCGTTGCGCATGCGCTTCGGCGGCCAGCATCTGCCGGGCCAGCGCATCATCCCGGGCCAGGTCGCTGACCATGCCCAGCGACAGCCAGGCAAAGCCGTTGCCCGGCTCCAGCCGCACCGCCTTGGCCAGGTCTGTGCGGGCACTATCGGCCAGGCCGAGGTGCAGGGCGCTGGTGCCCAGGCCAAAGGCATGGGCCGCGGGCGTGGGCACGGTGCGCGGGACGCCGGCCATCACCGCCCGCGCCTCCGCCAGGCGACCGGACTGCTCCAGCACCGCCGCCTTGAGGCACAGCGCCAGCGGCGCGCCGTTCTCGTGGGCGATGTGCAGGTCGGCAATCGCGACCGCCAGGTCCAGCTCGCCCGTGGCCACGGCCACCTGCGCCAGGTGCTGCCACTGCGGGCCCAGAGGAGCCCCGATCCGCACCAGTTCGCGCATGATCGCCACCTGGCGCGCGCGATCGGCCCGCGCGATGGCGGGCGACAGCTGCTGCAGCAGGGCAAGGGCATTGGCGAGGCCGCGCTGCCCGGTGGCAGGCGGCCCGGGAGAGGGAGGCACCAGGTCTCTCGTTTCGGTTTGATCGCCGGAAAACCTTGGCAGCGGGCGGTAAGGTTGCAACCCCCTGAAGTGTCGCGATTTGTAATCCGCCGCCCCGGACACAAATCTGTGACAGTTGTCGCAAATTGTATTGAACGGACACTGTCAACAAGTCATAGTCGGAAGCGGGAGATCGGGACCTGCCTCGCATGTGACGGCGCGGGCCCGGCCAAGTGGGGAGGCTTGGGGTCGTCAAATGCCGGCAGGGTCGCGGCGCAGTGCGCCATTGCAACTTCGTTCTCAGGGATTGGCCGCCGTGCCGGCCCACCGTGCAGGCAGCGGACTGTCCGCCTTTGCGGCCTTTCCGACAGACATGGCAGCGAAAATTCGCAAGCCCGGCCACTGGCGCGAGCGGGACCTGCGCCGCGCTCTGCTGGTGGCGCGGCAGGCTGGCCTGGGCAACTACCGGGTGGACATCGCCCCCGACGGCACGATCAGCATCATGGTGATCGAGGGCAAGGCGGGCGCGCGCCGCTAGGCTCCCTCGGCGCGCGCGCCGCCGCCTGTCCTACTTTTCCTTGCCGGCCACGCCGTAGTTGATCGCCGCGTTGCGGGTCTTCTGGAACTCGGGCACGGTCATGCCCTTCATGCTGGCGTAGATGTCGATGTTGCCGATGCCGGTGACGGCGCCCAGCTTTTCCAGCATGAAGAAGATCACCCCGTGGTGGATCATGCCGATCCAGTCGCGGCGGCGCACAAGGTCGGCCTCTTCCTCGGTCAGGCCGGCCTGCATGTAGGCGGCTTCCTCGTCCTCGCGGAACAGCTTGCGGACCGCGGGATCGGTCAGCGAGTGGAGGAAGTGGTTGAGGCGGAAGCCCTTGACGCTGCGTTCGATGGTGAAGGGATAGGTGCCTTCCATCTCCTCGGCTCCGACATACTGGTGATCGGCGCGGGCGCGGGTCACTTGCGGATCTTCCACCGGCGCATCGGGGGTGCGCTCCTCCAGGATCATCGTGGCGATCGGGCACATGGAGGGCAGGAAATAGGTCTTGTGGGTGCATTCCACGTCAGCCGACAGCGCGCCGCGCATCATCAGCCACATGACCACCTCGGCCCCTTCCCAGCCGCCCAGCTTGGCCAGCTCGGCCACGGTCATGTCGAGCAGGCTTTCCGGGTCCTTCTCCAGCCGCTCCATGAACTCGGCATCCCAGGCCGGGTTGTTGAACCCGCAGCCTTCGCCGTGGACCTGGTGGCTGAGGCCGCCGGTGCCGGCAATCGCCACCTTGATGTCTTCCGGGTAGCTCAGGATCGCCTGCCGCAGGCTCTTACCGAATTTGTAGAACCGGCGCGCGGAGGGCAGCGGCACGGTCAGCACGCCGCAGACCACCGGCAGCAGCTTGCAGGCCCAGCCGTCCGCTTCGTTGTAATCGACCATCACCGACAGCGGAGAAAAGGCCCCGTGGTCCAGCCCCTTGCCCTGGAAGTAGGACAGGTCGAATTCATTGGCGACCATCACGCGGGCCACGTGTTCGGCAAACTTCGGATCGCCCTTGATCGCCGGAATATCGCGCGGGCCGCCGCCTTCGTCCGCCGCCTTGAACTCTTCCCCCACGCCCAGTGCAAAGTGGCTGTAGTGGTCGAAGAACGAGGTCATGTGATCGTTGTAGATATAGACCAGGACGTCCGGCTTTTTCTCGCGGAACCACGCCTGCACCGGCTCATAGCCTTCGAAGATCGGCTGCCACACGGGATCGTTCTGCTTGCCGCCATCCTTGGCGAACGCGATGGTGGGGGTGTGCGACGTGGCGACGCCGCCAACGATGGTAGCCATGTGATCCCTTGTCCTCTCGTGCGGCGGGCGGCGCGCCCGCGCGCTCCTGCCGATATGGTGGCGCGGGTTTTGCCAGCCAAGGCGGGGCTGGGCAAGGCGCAATTCCGCATGGATGAAGTTTTCACATGGGCGAAACGACGGGCGCGGGAACCTTGGGCCAAGGTCCGGCTTACCGTTGCAGCAACCGGATGTGAAAATGTCCATGATGAAACCCCTGCATGCCCTCCTCGCCACGGCCGCCGGCCTCGCCGCCGCGCCCGCCTCCACCCCCGCCATGGCCCAGGGCGGCCCGCCGCCAGCGGGCGATACCGTAACCGTGGGCCTTGGGGTGGGCGTCACCACCGATTATGACGGGGCTGACGAATACAAGCTGATCCCCGGCGGGGTGCTGCAGGGCACCGTGGGCGGGCACGACTTCCGCCTCAACGGCCTGCAACTGTTCGTCGACGCCATTCCCAACGACCCTGCCCGCACGGTGGAGCTGGAGCTTGGCCCCGTGGCCGGCCTGCGCTTCAACCGCAGCGGCGGCGTGAAAGACCCGCAGGTGGCCGCGCTGGGCAAGCTGGACGAGGCGGTGGAACTGGGCCTCGCCGGATCGGTGGGTCTGCGCGGCGTGGGCAGCCGCACCGGCACGCTGTCATTGGGCACCAGCATGGTGTGGGACGTTGCCGGCGCGCATGGCGCATGGCGGCTGAACCCTTCGCTGGGCTATTCCACGGTTGTCGGTCGCCGCACCTTCGTGCGCGCCGCGCTGAGTGCCACCTTCGCGCCCGATGCCATGCCGACTATTACTTCGGCGTCAGCCCGACAGGCGCGCTGGCCAGCGGCCTGGCCCCGTTCGACCCCGACGGCGGGCTGGAGAGCCTTGGCGCGAACGTGCTGGCCACCCACTCGCTGTCCGGCGGGCGCAAGGGGTGGTCGGTATTCGGCATCGCCAGCTTCAGCCGGTTGCAGGGGGACTTTGCGCGCAGCCCCATCGTGCGGGATGCGGGATCGGCGGATCAGGTGTTTGGTTCGGTGGGGGTAGGGTATACTTTTTGAGGGGGGCTCAGCCGAAATGCTCTATGTGGCAATCACCCGTGCGCCCGAAATAGAGCACCCGCGCCCCGCTGAATGACGCGATATAGCCCGCGCATCCTGCCATCTTTACCCGGGTGCTGAAGGCCGGGAAGCTGTAGGCCGGATCGCCCGATTGCGCCCATTCGATAGCACGCCTGATCTCTTCCTGGTCGAAGGTGGCGACCACTTCGCCCGGATAGGCATCCAGCGGCATGGTCAGCGCCTCTCCCGACGGCAAGTAGAAGGTTTGTGAGGCAGCGCGGTAATCGACAAGGTAGCCTTCGAACTCTGCTGCCCTCAGCCTGCCGATGATCTGCGGGAAGGCCATCGAGCCATCGTGGGCGGCAGCGAGGCACGTGGCGGCGGTGTGTTTCTGGGAGGGTGTCATTGGAGGCTTCCGGTTGGCGATTGCAGGATCAGTCAACCGCCACGCCGGTAAGCGCGTGGTGGGTAATCAGCGCCTGTGCCAGCTTACGCAGGGTAGCGTTTTCAACGGGGGAAAGGGCGGCGAAGAACTCGCTGTCGTTGGTGTCGGCAATGGCGGCGAGATTCGGGACCAGTGCCCGGCCCGGCTCCGTGAGTTCCAGCATCTGCGCTCGTCCATCGTCCGGGTGGGCCCTGCTGGCCAGCAGGCCCTTGCCTGTCAGCCGCAGGGCCAGCTTGCTGATTGCCCCGCGGGTCATGCCCATCCGCGCCGCGAGCGCAGCCGGAGCGATCCCCGGCACGTCATACAGCACGCGGAGCAGCGCCCATTCGGCCACGGTCACTCCCTCCGATGTCAGCTTGCGTGCAAAAGCGTGCGAGACGGCATTGGAAACGGTGCGCAGCAGGTAGCCAAGATGGCCATCAAGTGGGGCGGGGTCGGGGGCCTGGCTCTTCATGTTGACTAGGAAGCTAATACAGATTTGTTTCCTTGTCAACATAATGAGCAGAAAGTGCTGTCCTACAAACCCTTCGTTCTGCCAGCACCAAATGCAGCTCTTTGCCCTGTCCAGCCCCTCTTTCCCACACGCCCCGCGCGGTCGCACCGGCGCGGCGGCCGTTCGTGCAACCGCGCGCCTTTGGGTCTTGTACAAGCCCCCGCCCCGGTATGTATTTCATCAACTAACCCTGCCCGCCCAAAAGAAACGGGCGGGAAGCCATCGCCTCCCGCCCGCTCGTAAAGTCCTGCCCCGAAAGGCGAAAGACGACTTAGCTCAGGTGCTTCGACACCGCGGCGGTCATCTTGAACATGCTGATCTGGTCCTTGCCGATCACGGCGCCCAGCTTGGCGTCCGGGTTGATCTGGCGCTTGTCCTTGGTGTCCTGCAGGCCGTTGGCCTTGATGTATTCCCACACCTTGCTGGTCACTTCGGCGCGGGTCATCGGGCCCTTGCCGACCACGGCTTCGAGATCGCCCGACACGGTAACCGGCTTGTTCAGCGCGTTGTTCTTGGCAGCCATTTCCACTTCCTTCCCTTACAAAAAATCGCCGGGCAGCTTACTGACAAAAAGGTCAGTCCGCATCCTCGGCTTCCCAGTTTTCCCAATCCTCGTCGGCCTCCTCGCGGGCATAAGTGCCCGTCAGGATGGCCACGGCGGATACGTGGCCAGTCATGGCCTTTACCAGATCCTCGCGGGATGCGCCGGGCATCAGGGCCAGCGGCTGGTCCAGCGCGAAGAGCTGGAATACGTAATCGTGCGGCTCGTCCCCCTGCGGCGGGGCGGGCAGCAGCCATTCGGAATTGCCATGGGCGTTCTTGCCCACGCGCGGCGGCACCTCGCCCTCCAGCAGCTTGCCGCGCTGGGCGGCCAGGCCCCAGACCAGCCAGTGGCAGGCCACCTTGCCCGGAGCGTCGGGATCTTCCACCACCAGCACCAGTTCCTGCGAACCGGCGGGCGGCGCGGTCCATTCCAGCGGCGGTGCAACCGAGTCTTCCTCGTCCGCGGTGAAGCTGGGATCCAGTTCCTCGCCGTGGAGGAAGGCGGCGCTGGTCAGCTCGAACCCGCCGGCGCCCACCATCTCGGCCGTCACCGCCCCGGCGTTGGCCAGCGTGGCAACCACCAGCCCGGCGTGCCCGGGACCGGGGTTGAGCAGCACGCCCTGCAGCCACTGGGGCACGGTCTGGGCCATGTGAACTCCACCATGCAGCCTGCAAAATGGCTGCCATTGACGACTCCCGCCCCCGTGGGAGCGGCCTTGTGGGGTGCGGCTGTGCCCGTGCCAAAGCGCCTTGGCAAGGGCAGCAGGGCGCAAACAGGGCGTAAATGGGCCCAAACGCACCCGCGCATGTGGATATCGGGGGCAATTCGCCCCCGAACACGGCCCCTGTAACCGCTTGAAAGGCCACGGATCGGCGAATACCGTATCATCCGCAACTGTCGCCCGGCGGGGGTTTCCGCCCGCTCAGCCACGGCAGATTCGGCAGAAAGGCCCGTTTGATGACCGCCCCCCGCACCCCCGCCCGCCTGGCCCTGACGCTGGGCTGTGCCGCCATGCTGGCCGCCTGCGGGGGCAGTTCGGGCGGCGGCGGGCTGCTCGGCGGCACGCCCACCCCGTCCCCCACGCCCACGCCATCGCCCAGCGCCACCACGGCCAGTTGCTCGCTCTCCGCCCGGCAGGACTGGGCGCTGGAACAGCTCAACGAATGGTACCTGTTCCCCGAACTGATGGTCCCCGGCACCAGCAAGACGGCCCATGCCGACCTGCAGAACTACATCGATGCCGTGGTCCAGCCCGCCCGGGACCGCTCGTTCGACCGCTACTTCACCTACGTCACCTCGATCAGGGAGGAGACCGCCTTCTTCCAGAGCGGTTCCAGCGCCGGCTTCGGCTTCCGCCTGGGTTACGACACCTCGGCGCGCCGGGTGTTCGTGATCGAAAGCTTCGAAGGCGCCCCCGCGCTGGCGCAGAACATCGACCGGGGGGCGGAGATCACCGCCATCGGCACCACCGGCAGCAACCTCCAGACGGTCAATGCGCTGATGGCCGGTGGCGGCGCGCAGGCGGTGGTGGATGCGCTGGGGCCGTCCGATCCGGGCGTGACCCGGGTGCTGCGGGTGCGCGACCCATCGGGCGCGGAACGCACGCTGACGTTGGCCAAGACCGACTTCACGCTGGACCCGGTTTCCAGCCGCTATGGCTACAGGATCATCAACGATGGCGGCAGGCAGGTCGGCTATATCAACCTGCGCACCTTCATCGACACCGCCGGGCCGGACCTGCGGGCCGCCTACCAGGCCTTCCGCGACGCGGGCGTTACCGACCTGGTGATCGATTTCCGCTACAACGGCGGCGGCCTGATCGACGTGGCCGAGCTGATGGGTGACCTGATGGGCCGCGACAAGGTGGGCCAGGTATACGATTACATCACCTTCCGGCAGTCCAAGTCCTCCGAGAGCTCGACCTACCTGTTCCGCTCGCAGCCGCAGGCGATCGCCCCCACCAGCATCGCCTTCATCGGCACCGGCGGCACGGCCAGTGCCAGCGAGATGGTGATCAATTCGATGCAGCCCTACCTGCCCAACACCCGCCTGGCGCTGGTGGGTGAGAATACATATGGCAAGCCGGTGGGCCAGATCGCGCTCGACCGGTCGGCCTGCGATGACCGGCTGCGGGTGATCGCCTTCCGGCTGGAGAACGCCAACCGCCAGGGCGACTACTACACGGGTCTCGCCAGCACCGTGCCCAACACCTGCCGCGCCACCGACGACATCAGCCGCCAGCTCGGCGACCCGGCGGAGCGGATGCTGGCCGTGGCGCTCGATTTCGTCAGCGGGCGGGGCTGCAGCCCCTTCTCCGCTACTACGCAGGCTACCGGGCGCGAGATCCTCCAGCCGCGGCGGCCCGATGCCGTGCAGGCCAACCTGCCGGGGAGTTTCTAGGCGACCGGCTATTCGCCGCCGGTGTAGCCCTGCCGGTCGGTCCATCCGCACCCGCTCAGCTGCTGCGCACCCACCTGCACCGTGACGGCATAGGGATAGGTCCGGTCGCTCATCCCGTCAGAACAGGTGGCGGGCGTGACGGCCATGTCGAACTGCTGGCCCTGCAGCGTCCCGGTGAACGAAAGGCCACCGCGCCCGGCAAAGCGGGAGACGGTGATGGTCTCGCCATCGGGGTTCTCCGGAGTGGACCAGCGCAAGGCCGTGCCATTCACCTCGCCGCCCCAGAACGGTTCGGTGCCCACGAAGCTGACCACCTCGTCCGCGGCGATGGCATGGAAGGGCACGCTGTCCCCGCCATCGCCGGGCACCTCGGCAGGGGCGCCGTCTGTCGGGCTGTCGGACGACGTGCAGGAGGCCAGCAGGGCCAGGCTGGCGCACAGGGGGGCGATTATTCTCATGCACCCGCCATAGACCACGATGCCTGCGGACGCTATCCGCGAGCTGGGCCAAACAGACCGGCCAGCAACGGATAAGGCGCAGATGAACGGGTTGCACACACCATGCTGATCCAGCTGGCCATCGCCACTGCCATGGTTCTGGCAACGGTCATCATGCACGGGCTGGGCCTGCTCGGGCTAACACGCGTGCTGCGGGCGGAGCGGAATGAGGAACGCCTTGCCAACCTCTCCCCTTTTTCGCTGCGAGGCCTTGCCGCTACCATCGGCGTGGTGCTGGCGCTGTTTGCCCTGCACGGGACGGAAATCTGGCTTTACGCGCTGGTCTACCTCCAGATCGGGGCGCTGCAGGGGCTGGAAGAAGCAGTCTACTTCTCGACCATCACCTACGGCACGGTGGGTTATGACGACGACGGCTTCCACCCGGCCTGGCAACTTGTCGCGGCTGTCGAGGGCATCAACGGCGTACTGCTGCTGGGCTGGTCGACCGCCTTCTTCATTTCACTCGCCGCGCGCCTGCGCTTGCACTAGGGACCGGACATGAGCGACGAAGACTACGTGTACGACGAGGACAGCGGCGAATGGCTGCCTGCATCCGAACTGGCCGCCCGCCGTGCCGAGGCCGACCGGGTGGAGGTGCGCGACGCGGTGGGCAACCTGCTGGCCGATGGCGATGCCGTTACCCTGATCAAGGATCTGACCGTCAAGGGCGCAGGCCAGACCCTGAAGCAGGGCACGGTGATCCCCTCTATCCGCCTGACAGGCGATGCGCAGGAGATCGACTGCAAGTACCCCGGCATCAAGGGCCTGGTGCTGCGGGCCGAGTTTGTCCGCAAGCGCTGATCGCTCAGCGGGCTGGTTCGATCACCTTGCCCAGCAGCCGCACCGAACACCGCTCCACCCCGCCTCCGGGACGCGGCACCAGCAGCGTTTCGTTGGTGCCGGTGCAAAGGCTGGTCATGGTACGCGGGTCGAACGCCACCCCTTGCGCGAAGTCGAGATCGTTGCAGCTGTTGCCGAAGGCCTCGAACAGCCATCCGTCATTGGGCCCGGTATGCACGATAAGCCGTTCCTCACCGTTGGGGCCGTCGGGGGCGTTGGAGAACCCGTTGACCTGACTGGTGAAGAAGCATTGGCGGGTGGTATCGAAGGCAACCTGGGCTTCGGGTTCGTCGGTCGTGGTGGCCGCACAGCCCCCCAGGGCCAAGGCCGATACGGCAAGGCTGAGATGCAGGCGATTCATGTCACGTACTCCTCTCTATGCCGATGAAATGGACCAGATGCAGCGGCCTATCCTTGTTGCAGGTCAAACCCGGACAGAGGCCGTCCGCGCCCGTCACGCACAGCCTTCCACATATCCCAGCACCGGCATCATGCCCACGTGCATGGCGCTCACCATCCCGTCGCCGTCCAGCTCGAAGCGCACCGCGGCATCGCCGCTGGCCGCGTTGGGGGCGGTGAGGTAGAGCCCGCCATCCACATACTTGTGCGGTTCCTCGGCAAAGCCAGGCAGGTCCGCATCGATGTTGGCGCGGGTGGAGCCGACGCCTAGGCCCTCCACCAGCTTGACCGCCGAGGCTCCGGCCACGGTGATACGCCGCACCGTTCCGCCTTCCACGATGGCATAGACCCCGGGGTAATCGGGCGAGCTGACCACGCGGCACTGGTCGCTGGTCTGCGCCCCGCGCTCGGCCCAGGTGCCGCGCGCCGGCACCGGCTGGCCCAGCTTCAGGGAGCCGAGCCCTTCCAGCGTCAGCGTGTTGAGCGCGGCGGGGGTGGCACCGGCAGGAGCAACCGGCAGCGAGGGATCGGCGGAGGGGGCGGCCGAGGCGCTGGCCTGGTCAGCCGGCACAGTATCGCCGCCCGACGAGCAGGCGGCAACGGTCGTAGTCAGGGCAAGCACGGCGGCAATAGCGGTGGTGATGCGGGGGTTCTTCATGCCCGTTACAACCGCCCACACGGCCTGCCGGTTCCAGCCATCGCGGCAGGGGCACGGTTTGTCGAGGTTGGCCTCAGCGCGCCTCGCGCCGGATCGTTTCCCTCAGCCGCGCCACGGTGATGCCGAAGCGCTTGATGCGCATAACGTTCTGCGCGCTCTGCCCGCCGGGGTTGACGGTGATTTCCTGGTGCACGCCCAGGTGGTTGTCCATCGTGTAGGTCAGGGTCAGCGTATCGCCTGACAGCGTGCCTTCCAGATCGTCCGCCGCATCGCTGATCGTGCCCGTAAAGCGCCCGGGCGAGGTTTCGCGCAGCCGCCACGTGCGGTTACGCACCGGCTGGTCGCCGATCTGCACCTGCTGGTCCAGCACCATGTCGCCGTTTCGCTGGCGGGTGCCGAAGGTGGATACGCGGGTGGTCTTGGTGCTGGCGAAGATCTGGCTCAGCGTGCCCTCGCTGGTGGTGCGCCCGGTGAAGAAGGCGGCCGGATCGAACGCGCGCGTGGCATTCTGGGCGTGCAGGCCGGACGAGGCGGCCAGCACCAGCGGCAGGGCCAGCGCCCGGCGCGAAACTGCAATCATGAAAATCGTGCTACCCTTCCAGCCGGCGCCGGTTCGCCCTTACCGTTCTGCCATAGGTCCGGACCGCCGTTGTTGCCGCAGCCTGCGGGCTGGTCAAGCCGCCCGTGAGCAGCAGCGCGGCCAGTTCCGCGTTGGCAGCGGCCTTTTCCGCCACCATCCGCTGCCCTTCGCGCGCCGCCAGCGGCCCGCCACCGGCCATGCGCGCAGAGCGCAGCCACATCACCGCAGCGGCATCCCACCACAGCGTCCAGCCGTCGAACCAGAGGTTTGACCATGCAGCATAGTCAGGGGCGAGCGAGGGGGTGGGTCTGGCCATGCAGGGGATACGGTTGCCGCGCGCGGCTGTTCCGCCCGCCACAGGAAAAAGGCGAGCCTTGCGGCCCGCCTTTCCCCGTTCGTCAAAACGATGCCTGCCGGATCAGGAGGGCATCAGCACGGTATCGATCACGTGGATCACGCCATTGTCGGCGGCCACGTCGGTCATGGTCACGGTGGAGGTGCCACCGGCGGCATCGGTGAGCTGTACCTTGCCGTCCACCAGCTTGGCATTCAGCGTGCCGCCGTTGACCGTGGTGATGGTGTAGCCGGCATCGCCCGCGCCCTCGATCGCGGCCAGCAGGTCGGACGAGTTCACCTGCCCGGCCACCACGTGATAGGTCAGGATGCCGCCCAGGGTATCGGTATCGGTGGTGGTCAGCGTTTCCACCGTGCCCTCGGGCAGCTTGGCGAAGGCGGCGTTGGCGGGCGCGAAGACCGTGAACGGGCCGGGGCCGCTCAGCGTCTCGGCGAGCCCTGCGGCCTGAACGGCGGCGACCAGGGTGGAGAAGTCCGGGTTGCCCACGGCCACGTCGACCACGGTGTTGCTGGCCACCGGCTCGGCGGTGGGGGTGGCGGCGGCCTGGTCGGCCTCGGCCGGCTCGCTGGAGCAGGCGGTCAGCACCAGGGCGGTGCCAGTCATCAGCGGGAGAAGGAAACGCTTGGTCATGGGTCAATCCTTTTGAAATCGTGTCGCGTAAAGGGATTCCCGTCCCGGACCGGGAACATGGGGATGGGCGCCGGGCGTTGCGACCTGACCGAAAGGGCAGCCTGCCCCAAAGGACAGGGTGCTTGCAGGGTGCCGGTTCAGCCCCCGGCAAGCGGCCAGCCTTGCGTCCGCCACCCGATGCGGCATGACGGGCGCGGAACGTTGGCGAGGAGGGGCAGAACGATGCACAAGGTCCGGATCATGGCGCTGGCGGCGCTGGCCACGCTGACCGCCGCCCCATCGGCGCAGGCCCAGCAGGGGGCCAGCTTCACCGTCGCGGTGAGTGAGCTGCGCTCCACCCAGGGGCAACTGATCGTCTGCCTGTTCGCCACGCGGGATCGCTTCCCCATCTGCCGCCAGGGCGACGGCGTGCCGCGTCATGTGTTCCGCGTGACCGGCCAGACGATGCGCGTGACCGTCCCCCTCCCCCGCCCCGGCAGCTACGCGGTGACCGTGATCCACGACGAGGACATGAACGGCCGCCTGAAGCAGAACTTCATCGGCATGCCGACCGAAGGCGTGGGCGTGACCGGCAACCCGGGCGGAATCCCGCGGTTTGCGGGGAGCGTGGTGGATTTGGCGGCGGGGTCTGTGGTGGGGGTTCGGGTGCGGTATTTGTGAGGGCTGTGGAGTGAGTTCGAGCGGAAACTCATCATATGTGCGGCCATGGAGTTCGCGCCCTTTAAGGGTCAATCCGGCATCACCGATTTCATACCCCCTCCCGCCCCCAACGCGCCTATACCCGCGCCAGGCATCTCGCCTGCAAGGAGCCCGGCCATGGCCAAGGGTCAGAAGAAATCGAACAAGGAAATCCGCAAGCCCAAGGCGGAAAAGCCCAAGGCCACGCCCGGCCTGCCGCCCCGTGAAGGCGCGGTGAAGGGGCTGGAGAACATGCGCAACACTTGAGGGGCGGCGGCTTGAGGGGGTTTGCGGCCCGCCCGCCGGTGTTACCCGGCGGGTTTGGCCTGCTTTGCCTTGTGGGCCGCTATCGCCTCGTCAATTGCGGCGATGCGCTGGCGTTCGGGCGTGTTGCGCGCCAGCCCTTTCAGCCGGCAGGTGGCCCACAGCGTCTTGCGTTCGGACTCGAGCTTCTTGAGGTAGAGGTCCGCCATCAGTCGTGCTCGCGCCCGCCCGCGCCGAGATAGAGCTCGCGGCCCATCTCGTCATACTTGCGGCTCATCTCGGCCATGCCCTTCTCCGCCTCCTCGGCGGCGATGAAGGCGCTGCTTTCCTGGTTCTGCTTCGCCGCAAAGTCCCGCACTTCCTGGGTGATCTTCATGGAGCAGAACTTGGGCCCGCACATGGAGCAGAAGTGCGCCGTCTTCGCGCCTTCGGCGGGCAGCGTCTGGTCATGGTACTGCTCGGCCGTATCGGGATCGAGGCTGAGGTTGAACTGGTCGCGCCAGCGGAATTCGAAGCGGGCGCGGCTGAGCGCGTCATCGCGCACCTTGGCGGCCGGGTGGCCCTTGGCCAGGTCCGCCGCGTGGGCGGCCAGTTTGTAGGTCACCACGCCAACCTTCACGTCATCCCTGTCAGGCAGGCCCAGGTGTTCCTTGGGCGTGACGTAGCAGAGCATGGCCGTGCCGTACCACCCGATCATGGCCGCGCCGATGCCGCTGGTGATGTGGTCGTACCCCGGCGCGATATCGGTGACGAGCGGCCCCAGGGTGTAGAACGGCGCTTCGCCGCAGGCGGCAAGCTGCTTGTCCATGTTCTCCTTGATCTTGTGCATCGGCACGTGGCCGGGGCCTTCGATCATCACCTGCACGTCCTGCTCCCAGGCGCGCTTGGTCAGCTCGCCCAGGGTGTAGAGCTCGGCGAACTGCGCCTCGTCGTTGGCATCGGCGATGGAGCCGGGGCGCAGGCCATCACCCAGCGAATAGGCAATGTCATACGCCTTCATGATCTCGGTGATCTCGTCGAACTTCTCGTAGAGGAAGCTCTCCTTGTGGTGCGCCAGGCACCACTTGGCCATGATCGAGCCGCCGCGCGAAACGATGCCGGTGACGCGCTTGGCGGTCATCGGGATGTACGGCAGGCGCACGCCGGCGTGGATGGTGAAGTAGTCCACGCCCTGTTCGGCCTGTTCGATCAGGGTATCGCGGAACACCTCCCACGTCAGGTCCTCGGCAATGCCGCCCACCTTCTCCAGCGCCTGGTAGATCGGCACGGTGCCGATGGGCACGGGGCTGTTGCGGATGATCCATTCGCGCGTGTCATGGATGTTGCGGCCGGTGCTGAGGTCCATCACGGTATCCGCACCCCAGCGGATCGACCAGACCATCTTGTCCACTTCGCTGGCGACATCGCTGGCGACGGCGGAATTGCCGATGTTGGCGTTGATCTTGACCAGGAAGTTGCGGCCGATCGCCATCGGTTCGCATTCGGGGTGGTTGACGTTGCTGGGAATGATGGCGCGGCCGCGCGCCACTTCGTCGCGCACGAATTCCGGCGTCACGTAATCGGGAATGGCGGCACCGAAATCCTGCCCGTCGCGCACATATTCGCGCAAGCGCTCGCGCCCCAGGTTCTCGCGGGTGGCGACGTATTCCATCTCCGGCGTGATGATGCCCCGGCGGGCATAGTGCATCTGGGAAAGGTTAGCGCCCGCCTTTGCACGCAGCACGCGCTTGTAGACGTTGGGGAAGGCCGGCACGCCGCCGCTGCGATCCGGGCCAAGCTGCCCGTTGTCTTCCGGCTTCACTTCGCGCGCGGCATATTCCTCCACGTCACCGCGTTCGAGCTGCCACTGGCGGCGCAGTTGCGGCAGGCCGGCGGCGATGTCGATGGTGGCGGCGGGATCGGTGTAGGGGCCGGAGGTGTCATAGACGCGCACCGGCGGCTCGCCGCTGCTGGGCTCCAGCTCGATCTCGCGCATGGCCACCTTGCGCGGCCCCACGTGGACCTTGCGGCTGCCGCGGATCGGCCCGGTGGTGACGCCGATTTCGAGGCGGGAGTTGATGTCGGCCATAGTCGCGCTCTCCTTGGAAGGCGGGAGAGGGTGCTGCGGCGCTGGCGACCGGCCCTTCCCTCCGCCCGTGCTAACGGGTTCAGGTTCAACGGGTCGGGCAGAGCTTACCTGCCCCTCTCAGCCACAGCAGGCTCCCCGGGGATGGCTGGACAATAGGCGAGGCGGCCAGCACAGTCCAGCCGAATGCCTGCCTTCTACCGCCTTGATGCCCCCGCCGCCGCGATCGCGCGCGCCTTTGCCGTGCCGGCGGGTGACGATCCATGGCAGGGTGGCGTGGTCGCCCCCGGCCAGTTCGCCCCCGTGATAACGGCAGGGCGCGAGTTCGTGGCCGGAGCGCGGCTGGAACGTCAGCCCCGCCGCCTGGTGCCGCGCCTGTGGGGCGTGCCGCCGCCGCCCTCCGCGCCCGACCAGCGCCGCGCCGTTCTGATCGTGCGCAACGCCGAAAGCCCGTTCTGGATCGGCAACCTCAGGAACAGCGAGTTCCGCTGCCTGGTGCCCGCCACCGGCTTTGCCGAGTGGGGTAGCGGCATCGATACCGAAGGGCGGCGGCTGCGCCACCTGTTCCGGGCAGGCAGCGGGGGACTGCTGGCGATGGCCGGCGTGTGGAAGGATGCCGAAGTCCCGGGTTTTGCTCTGGTCACCTGCCCGGCCAGAGGTGAAGCGCGGGCCATGGGCGTGGAGCGGCTGCCGGTGGTGGTGGCGCCTGCCGATTACGATACCTGGCTGCACGGCGGCTGGGATCGTGCGGGGGCGCTGCTCGCGCCGGCTCCCGAAGGAACGCTGCGGCTGCTCGATTGAGGGCGCGGCTCCGGCGTGGTATGCTGCGCGGTAGAGGGGGTCCCGACCTTGAGGAGAAGGACCATGCATTTACGCCTGATCGTGGCCGCCGCCACGCTGGTTGCCGTTCCGCTGACCGCCGCCGCCCACCACGGCTGGGGCTGGACGCAGGACCGCGAGAGCCGCCTTGCCGGCACGATCCAGTCAATCAGCTTCGGCAATCCGCACATGCATCTGCAACTGCGTGACGGCGATGGTGCGATCTGGGAGGTGGACCTGTCGCCCCCCATCGTCGGCCGCGCATCGGGCTTTGCGGCCGAGCATGCGCGCGCAGGTGACCGCGCAATCGTGACCGGTCACCGCGCCCGTGACATGGCCGTGCGCGGCTTCAAGGGCGAGACGATCACCGTGCGCGGGCGGACGTTTGACGTCTACCCGCAGCGTGAAAAGACGCTCTCGGCAGACTGATCTATCCGGCCTGCCAGGTTGCCACGGCTTCGAGGGGATAAAGCAGCATCAGCACGTTCAGCGTCAGGTTGTCGCGGATTACCGCCAGGGCAAGCAGTTCCAGGAACAGGCCCAGCGCCACGCTGGCCCACCAGGGCAGGCGCAGGGCCAATAGGAAGCCGGCCACCATCCAGCCGATGTCAGCGGCGGAATTGACGATGGAATCGCCCGAATAGCCCCAGCTTATCGTCACCTCGCGATAGCGGTTGATGATCAGCGGCGAATTCTCGGCAATCTCCCACGCGGCTTCCACGAAGACCGCGATCGGCAAGGCCCACCGCGCGGGCCGGCCACCGAACAGGTGCCACTTGCGCCACAGCAGAAAGGCCGCGCCTGCCATCAGCAGGCCATGGGTGAAATGGCTGGGGGCATACCAGTCGGTGATATGCTGGCTGTTCTCGGCAGACTGGACCACGCCGTGCCACAGCTTGATGGTGCCGCAGGCGCACATCGGCGGACGATCCATGAGGAACAGGGTCGCCACGGCGAGGACGAACAGCGCCAGCGTAGCCAGCCAGGCGCGGCTGCCGGGCCATAAGGTTGCTGCGCTTTTCATTCGATCTCCCCCGGTCCTGCCTGCAGCTTGTTCCGCCTCGCCCGCCGGATGGCAAGCCACTACCGCCCTAGTCCCGTCATTGCGCTGCCCATCCAATCGGCTAAGGCCTGCGCATGACCGGGCGCGACTGTGATATTGCCATTGCGGGCGGCGGGCTGGCCGGCGGGCTGATCGCGCTGGCGCTGGCACGGCACCGGCCGGACATGACGTTCCGCCTGGTGGAAGCCGGGCTGGAGCTGGGCGGCAACCACCGCTGGTCGTGGTTTGCCAGCGATCTTAAGGCCCCCGCGCAGGACCTTTTGCAACCGGTTCACACCAACCGTTGGCCGGCGGGCAACCAGGTGATCTTCCCGGGCCATCGCCGCCAGCTCGGCACGCCCTATTGCTCGATCGGATCGGCCGACTTTGCCGCCGCGCTGCACCGCGATCTGCCGCAGGGCACCATCATGACCGGGCGCACCGTGGCCGCGATCGACGCGCGCGGGCTGACCCTGGCCGATGGCGAGCGGATTGGCGCGCGCACGGTGATCGATGCCCGCGGCTTCGTGCCATCGCCCCACGTCCACGGGGGCTGGCAGGTGTTCATGGGCCGCCACCTGCGCGTGGGCCAGCCGCACGGGCTGGAGCGGCCAATCATCATGGACGCCAGCGTGGAGCAGCTTGGCGGCTACCGCTTCGTCTATGTCCTGCCGCTGGGCGTGGACGAGCTCTTCGTCGAAGACACCTATTACCAGGACACGCCCGCGCTGGATCGCGGGGCGCTGGCCGCGCGGATCGATGCCTATTGCGCCGCGCAGGGCTGGACGGGGGAGACGCTGGGCGAGGAAACCGGCGTGCTGCCGGTGATCACTGGCGGCAATCACCAGCGCTATTTCGACCAGGTGGCCACTCCAGGCGTGGCGCTGGCGGGCGCGCGCGGGCTGTTTACCCATCCGCTGACCAGCTACACCCTGCCCTTCGCCACCCAGGTGGCCCTGGCCGTGGCTGAAAAGGCTGACCTGCCGGGTGAGCAGATGGCGGCTCACCTGGCCGACCTGTCGCGCCGCCACTGGGCTGCAACCGGCTTCTACCGCCTGCTGGGCACCATGCTGTTCGGCGCTGCGGAACCCCACCGGCGCGTGGCCATTTTCGAACGGTTCTACCGCCTGCCCGAACCGTTGGTGGAGCGCTTTTACACCGGCCGATCCACCCTGGCGGACAAGGCCTGCGTGCTGGTGGGCAAGCCGCCCGTCCCCGTCACCCGCGCGATCCGCGCGCTGGCCTCGACCCGTCCTCCCCTGCTCCCGCAAACCGAAAGCCTCAACCCATGACCGCCATCAAGCCTGCCACTGCCTGCGTGATCGGAGCCGGCTTCGGCGGCATGGCGCTGGCCATCCGCCTGCAGAGCGCCGGGATCGCCACCACGGTGATCGAGGCGCGCGACAAGCCGGGCGGGCGCGGGTATTTCTGGCAGAAGGACGGCTTCACCTTCGATGCCGGCCCCACCGTGGTGACCGATCCCGACTGCCTGAAGGAGCTGTGGGCGCTGAGCGGCCATGACATGGCCGAGGACGTGGAACTGATGCCGGTGATGCCGTTCTACCGGCTGAACTGGCCCGACGGGACCAACTTCGACTATTCGAACGACGAGGCGAACCTGCGGCGCGAGATCGAGAAGCTCGATCCGGCGGACGTGGCCGGTTACGATGCCTTCCTGCGCTATTCTGCGGGCGTGTACGAGGAAGGCTACGTCAAGCTGGGCCACGTACCCTTCCTTGACTTCAAGTCCATGCTGAAGGCGGCCCCGGCGCTGGCGAAGTACCAGGCCTGGCGCAGCGTCTATTCGATCGTCAGCAAGTTCATCCGCAACGAGAAGCTGCGCGAGGCCTTGAGCTTCCACACCCTGCTGGTGGGCGGCAATCCGATGAACACCAGCTCCATCTATGCCCTGATCCACAAGCTGGAGAAGGACGGTGGCGTATGGTGGACGCGCGGGGGCACCAACCGCCTGATTGCCGGCATGGTCCGCCTTTTCGAGAGGCTGGGCGGCCAGATGCGGCTGGGTGACGGGGTGGCCCGGATCGAGACCAGCGGCAACCGGGTAACCGGCGTTACTACCAAGTCCGGTTGGTCCGCCCAGTTCGATGCCGTGGCCAGCAACGGCGATATCATGCACACCTATCGCGACCTGCTGGGCGATAATGCGCGCGGGGCCAGCCAGGCCCGCAGCCTGAAGCGCAAGCGCTTCTCGCCCAGCCTGTTCGTGGTCCACTTCGGCATCGAGGGCACCTGGCCCGGCATCCCGCACCACATGATCCTGTTCGGCCCGCGCTACAAAGGCCTGCTGGACGACATCTACAGCAACGGCGTGCTGCCGGCCGATTTCTCGATCTACCTGCACCACCCCACGGTGACCGATCCGGCCATGGCGCCGGAGGGGAAGAGCACGTTTTATGCCCTCGTCCCCGTGGCCCACATGGGCAAGCTGGCGGTGGATTGGGACGTGGTCGGCCCGCAACTGGAAAAGCGCATTTTGGACGAGGTCGGCCGCCGCCTGATCCCCGACATCCACGACCGCATCGTGACCAGCTTCCACTATACCCCCAAGGACTTCAGCCACGACCTGTCGGCCCACCTGGGAAGCGCCTTCAGCCTTGAGCCGGTGCTGTGGCAGAGCGCCTGGTTCCGCGGCCACAACCGCGATGACGTGCTGAAGAACCTCTACCTGGTGGGCGCGGGCACGCACCCAGGTGCGGGGATCCCGGGCGTAGTGGGTTCGGCAAAGGCCACGGCGGGGCTTATGGTGAAGGACCTGATCGGCTAACGACCGGCCATGACCGACACGATCAAGCGCCTCGCCGTCTATTGCGGGTCCGCCACCCCGGCCGATCCGCGCTACATCGACTTTGCCCGCGAAGTGGGCCGGACTTTGGCCGAGCGGGGCATCGGCGTGGTCTATGGTGGCGGCAAGCTGGGCCTGATGGGGGCGGTGGCCTATGGAGCGCTGGATGCCGGCGGCGAGGTGATTGGGGTGATCCCCGAGGCGCTGGAAGGCATGGAAGTGGCCAACCATGATTGCACCCGGTTGCACGTGGTCCCCGGGATGCATGAAAGGAAGCGCGCCTTCACCGACCTGTCCGATGGCTTCATCACGCTGCCTGGCGGGGTGGGCACGATGGACGAGCTGTGGGAGGCCGTAAGTTGGTCGCAGCTTGGCTATCACACCAAGCCGGTGGGTCTGCTCAACGCCTTCGGGTTTTATGACGGGCTGCTGACCTTCAACCGCCACATGGCCGAAGTGGGCTTTGTCCGCCCGCAGCATCGCGGGATCATCATCGACGATGCCACGCTGGACGGGCTGCTGGACAAGATGGCCGCCTTCCGCCCCGTGACCAGCATCGTGCAGATAAAGGCATCGGATCTGTGAGGGGCGATCTTTGAGGCGCACCCGCACCTACACCCCCTCCGCCGTACTGCGCGAAACGCCGCGCGTGGCGGGTGGCGGGCATCCGCGCCAGCAACTGGTAGCAGCGGCAGCGGAAAGCATCGCCAAGGGCAGCAAAAGCTTCGCCCGCGCCAGCCAGTTGTTCGACCGGCAGACGCGCGAGCGCGCGCAACTCCTATATGCCTGGTGCCGCCGGTGCGATGACATTGCCGACGGGCAGGACCACGGCGGGGAACTGCACCACGATGGCAGCGACGCGAAGGACCGGGTGGAGGCGATGCGGGTGCTCACCCACCGCGCCATCGACGGCCAGCCCACGGCGGACCTGGCGTTCGACGCGCTGGGCCAGGTCGCGTCCGAATGTGGGCTGACCCACGAAATGGCCGATGACGTGATCGACGGCTTTGCCCTGGATGCCGACGAATGGCGCCCGCGCACCGAGGGCGACCTGATGCGCTACTGCTTCCACGTGGCCGGGGCCGTGGGGGTGATGATGGCCCGCGTGATGGGCGTGCCTGCCGATGACGAGGAAACGCTGGACCGCGCCTGCGACCTGGGCCTGGCCTTCCAGCTCGGCAACATTGCCCGCGACGTGAGCGAGGATGACGCGGGCGGGCGCTGTTACCTGCCGGTAGAATGGCTGGTGGAAATGGACATTCCCCCCGGCCAGCACATGAAGCCTGCCTATCGCCAGGAACTGGTGGTGCTGGTGCGCCGCCTGGTGGACCTGGCGCAGGAGCACGAGGCCGCCGCCCGGCTGGGTGCAGCGCGCCTGCCATTCCGCAGCCGCTGGGCGGTGCTGGCTGCCGCCAACATCTATGGCGCGATCGGGCGCGAGGTGCGCGCCAAAGGCGGCGCTGCCTGGGATCACAGGGTCTATACCAGCAAAGCGGCCAAGCTGCGCTTCGTGGCGCAGGCTTTCTGGCAAGCGCTGGCCAACCAGCCAGCCCCGGCCAAAATGCCGAAATGGACGCGCGCTGGGCTGGAGGCGATGGCCGACGCCGCGCCACCTGACTGAGGTCACCCGCCCATGAAGTCCTTCAGCGCGGCCTGCTCTCCGGCATCCATATGCAGGCCCAGCTTGGTCCGCCGCCACAGCACGTCCTCGGCACTTACCGCCCATTCCTGCTGCTGCAGGTAACGCACCTCCGCCTCGCTCAGCCCGCAGCCGAAATCGCGCCCCAGGTCAGCCCAGCCTTTCGCCTCGCCCAGCCAGGTGATCGCATCCAGGCCATAGGAGCGCGCCAGCCGTGTGGCATCGTGGCTGGCGAGGAACGGATACTCGCGCAACAGTTCGGCCACCAGCAGGCCCAGCGCGTCACGCGGGAAATCTCCGCCGGGCAGGTGTTCGCACGCCGTCCAGTGCGCCCCCTTCAGCACCGGCAGGCGCGCGGCCAGCAGGTCCACCGCTTCCTCCGCCATGTGGCGATAGCTGGTGATCTTGCCGCCATAGATGCCCAGCATCGGCGCGCCTTCCTCGGGCGCGCTCAGCACCAGGCGATAGCCGCGCGTGGCGGCCTCCGGCCTGTCCTTCCCGAAATCGACCAGCGGGCGCACCCCGGCGAAGGACCAGACGATATCCTTCTGGGTGATGTTCTTCACGAAATAGCGGTTCACCGCATCGCACAGGTAGCGCAGTTCCTCCGCATCGGGCTCTACCTGGTCCAGCGGGCCCTTGTGGTCGGCGTCGGTGGTGCCGATCAGGGTGAAGCGGTCCTCGTAAGGAATGGCGAAGCAGATCCGCGTATCGGGCTGCTGGAAGATGTAGGCATAATCGTGGTCGAACAGCTTCGGCACCACGATGTGCGATCCGCGGACGCGGCGCACGGCATACTTGGGCGCGGTGCCCGCCAGGCGCGCCACATCGTCCACCGCCGGCCCTGCCGCGTTCACCAGCGCGCGGGCGGTGAACGCCTCCCCGCCGGCGGTAACGCGCCACAATTCGCCAGCGCGGGCGATCGCGCTCACCGGGCAGCGGGTGCGCACCACGGCCCCGCGCCGCGCGGCATCGAGCGCGTTCAGCACCACCAGCCGGGCATCGTCCACCCAGGCATCGGAATAGACGAAGCCGCCGGTGATCTCGGCATAGAGCCCCGCGCCCGCCGGATGCCTGTCCAGCGAGATCGCCTCGCTGCCGGGCAGGGTGCCCTTGCCGCCGATATGGTCATAGAGGAACAGCCCGGCGCGCAGCTTCCAGTGGGCGCGCATGGCCTTGTTGACCGGCAGCACGAAGCGCATCGGGCGCACGATGTGCGGGGCGATTTCCCACAGCACCTCGCGCTCGGTCAACGCCTCGCGCACCAAGCCGAACTCGCCGTATTCCAGATAGCGCAGGCCGCCGTGGACCAGCTTGGTGCTCTTGCTGCTGGTGCCGCTGGCCAGGTCGCCCGCTTCCAGCAGCAGCACGCTGGCGCCGCGACCGGCGGCATCGCGCGCCACGCCCGCACCGTTGACCCCGCCGCCGATGACGATGAGGTCAAAAGTGTCGCTCATGGAATAATGCGCTCCGTCGGCGGTTTCACATTCAGGCGGCGGAACAGCCGCCCCTTCTCGCTGTAAAGCACGAAACACAGCGCCAAGGTAGAACTGATCAGCAGCGCCCAGGCAAAGGGCCGTGCGGTCCCGTCATAGGACTGGCCGATCACCAGCCCCACCATGGCCGCGCCGAACATGCGGAAGAAGGCCTGCACGCTACTCGCCGCGCCGGCGATGTGGGCAAAGGGCTGCATGGCGATGGAACCGAAGTTGGCCCCCAGGAAGCCCAGCAGCCCCAGGTTGCAGGCCATCAGCGGCACGAACCAGCGGATATCGCCCGGGTGATAGTAGCTGGCCCACACCTGCAGGGCGGACACGGTGATGAACACCATCACGCCGGTGTGGCTGACGCGGCGCGCGCCGAACTTCATCACGATGCGCGAATTGGTGATGTTGGCCACCGCCATCATCGCCGCCGTGGCGCCGAACAGCATGGGGAACAGGTGGTCATCCACCCCGAAATGTTCGGTATAGAGCTGCTGGGCGATGTTCACGTAACCGAACACCCCGGCCATCACCAGCAGGGTGCCCAGAACGTAGCCGATCGACTGGCGATTGACCAAAGCGGCATGCATGTTGCGGGCGATCACCGGCAAGTTGATCTCCTGCCGGTTGGCCTCGGTCAGCGTCTCTGGCAGGCGATAGTAGACCCACACGGCCGCCAGCGCGCCGATGGCGGCCTGGGTCACAAAGATCCACCGCCAGCCGGCCACCAGCAGCACCGCCTGCCCCAGGCTGGGGGCGATTACCGGCACGGTGATGAACACGGCGGCGATCACGCTCATCAGCCGGGCCATGCGGTCGCCTTCGTAAAGGTCGCGCACGATGGCCATCGGGGCCACCATCAGGCCCGCCGCCAGCACCCCGCCGACGCCGCGCGCCAGCAGCACCATGTCGAAATCGTGCAGCAGCGAGACCACCAGCGCGAAGCCGACATAGCACCCCAGCGCCAGCAGCAGGATCGGCCGCCGGCCATAGCGGTCGGCATAGGCGCCGGGCACCAGGCAGCCGATGCCCATGGCAATGGAATAGACCGCGATCACCAGTTGCCGGCGGTTGCCGTCCAGCACGCCAAGCTCGCGCGCCATCTCGTCCATGCCGGGCAGCACGGCATCGATGGCAAGGCCGTTCAGGCTCATCAACAGGGCCAGCAGCACGATCAACTCGCGCATGCCCATGCCGATCGGCTTGGCGGTTCGTGAAGAATCCATTGCGGCCCCATAGATCATGGTGCGCTGCGGTGAAAGTGGCCTAAGATAAGGAGATGGCAGGTTCCGCTGGCGAGACGGATGACGAGGACGAGGCCCCCACCGGCCTGCGGAAAATCATCCATGTCGATATGGATGCCTTCTTCGCCAGCGTGGAACAGCGCGACTATCCGGATCTGCGCGGCAAGCCGGTGGCCGTAGGCGGTGCGGGCGGGCGCGGGGTGGTGGCCGCCGCCAGTTACGAGGCGAGGACATTCGGCGTGCGGAGCGCCATGCCATCGGTCACCGCCGCGCGGCTGTGCCCGAACCTCGTTTTCGTGAAACCCCGGTTCGATGCCTACAGGGAAGTCTCGCAGCAGATCCGCGCGATCTTTCACCGCCACACCCCGCACGTCGAGCCGCTAAGCCTGGACGAAGCCTATCTGGACGTGACGCATGACCTGCAAGGCATCGGCAGCGCCACCCGCATCGCGCAAGGCATCCGCGCGGCGATCCAGGCCGAGACCGGCCTCACCGCCAGCGCCGGCGTGTCCTACAACAAGTTCCTGGCCAAGCTGGCGAGCGACCAGAACAAGCCCGACGGGCTGTGCGTGATCCGCCCTGGCGAAGGGGCGCAGTTCGTGGCCGGCCTGCCGGTCCGCCGGTTCCATGGCGTGGGTCCGCGCGGGGCGGAGAAGATGGCGCGCCTCGGCATCGAGACGGGTGCGGACCTGGCGGCAAAGGACATCGCCTTCCTGCGCCAGCACTTCGGCAGCTTCGCGGAATACCTCTACCGCGCGGCGCGGGGGATCGACCTGCGGCCGGTAAAAGCCAACCGCGTGGCCAAGTCCATCGGCGGGGAACGCACCTTCAACGCCGACCAGTCCGATGCCGAGGAACTGCGCGATACGCTGGAGCGCATCATTGCCATCGTCTGGGACCGGGTACTGGCCGCGCAGGCCAAGGGCCTGACCGGCGGGCGCACCGTGGTGCTGAAGCTGAAGTATACCGATTTCCAGATCGCCACCCGCTCGCGCAGCCAGACGCAGCCGGTGACCGACCGGCAGACCTTCGCCCGGCTGGCGCGCGAGCTGCTGGAAGCCGAGCTGCCACTGGCCCAGCCGATCCGCCTGATGGGGCTGACGCTGGCCAACCTGGCCAACGCAGCCGGCAAGGGCCCGCCGGAGCCGCCCCGCGACGAGGCGCAGCTAAGCCTGCTCTAGGAACCGGGCGAGCAGTTCCAGCCGGGGGGCAACGGTTTGCGAGCAGCGGTCCGGCAGGGCATCCACCGCGAAGAAGCGTGCCTCCACGATCTCGCGCATGTCCGGGCGTGGGTTCCCGTCGATCAGGCCGGTGAACACATAGGCCACGTTGTTGCCGCCGTGATAGTCTTCACCCAGCTTGCCCAGGTGAACCGGGTCGCGCACCGTGCAGCGCAGCTCTTCGGCAAATTCGCGGATAGCGCCGGCAAGCGGGTCTTCCGTCCGGCCCAGCCCGCCGCCGGGAAAGGCCCACAGGCCACTGCCATAGGAATGGCGCACCAGCAGCACTCGCCCTTCCCCGTCGCGCGCCACCATCGAGCAGCCGCGGATCGTCGCGCCCGACCAGCGCAGCCACGCCGAGCGCAGCCGGTGCGCCACGCGGTAGGCCTGCCGGTGCAGCGGTGCCGGCAGGATCAGGTGAAGCATGTCACCGGGCAGGTGGCGGCGCGCAACAGGCGGGCCACCGGCAGGTCATGCCCGCCCGCCACGGCAGCGGCGAACAGCGCTGCCTTCTCTTCCCCGCGCGCCACGAACAGGATCTCGTCGGTATCGACCAGCGCGGGAATCGTCAGGCTCAACCGGTCAAATGGGGCTTCGGGCGGCAGGGGGTCCGGCGTCAGCCGCAGCACGGCGCGCGGGGCATCGGCCTGCGGATCTGTGTTGGGAAACAGGCTGGCGATGTGGCCATCCGTGCCCATGCCCAGCCAGCTTAGGGCAAAGCGCGGAGGCACGGCCCCTTCCGCCAATGCCACCACCCGCGCACCCAGCGGCTCCAGCGCGGCGCGGATGCGGCCGACGTTGCTGGCGGGGTGCTCTTCGGGCACCACCCGGTCATCACCCGGCCAGATATCGATCCGCGACCAGTCAAGCGCCTTGCCAGCCATCGCGGCGAGAATGGGGAACGGGGTGGAGCCGCCCGGCAGGGTCACGGCCAGCCGGCCGGGCGCGGCAGCCAGGGCCGCCTGCAGGCGCGCGGCCAGCCACTCGGCAATGGCGGCATTGTCGGCATGGTCGATGATAGTCGGTGCGCTTGTCATGCCCCACGCCCTAGAGCAAAGGCCGCACCGATGCGAGCATCGGCGCCGGCCTCCACCACGTTATCGAAGCAAATCAGGCGAGCAGGTTGCTGAGGAACCACACGCGCTGCTCGGCCATGTCGGTCCAGTCGTCGATCAGCCCGTCGGTGGCGTTGTCCCCCGCCTTGTCGGCCACGTCTTTCAGGGCCTTCAGCGATTCCACCAGCGCGGCATTCTCGTCGCGCAGTTCGGTGATCATCTGCTTGGGGGACAGGTCGCCCCTGTCCTGGTCCTTGATGCTGGCAGCGGCCGCGATGGTACCCAGCGAGGTGAGCGTGGCAGCCCCGTTCTTGCGCACGCGCTCGGCAATCACGTCCACCTGGCCAAAGATGGCGGTCGCCTGTTCGTCGAACAGCAGGTGCAGGTCGCGAAAGTCCGGGCCGGTCACGTGCCAGTGGAAGTTCTTGGTCTTGAAATACAGCGCCACGTGGTCGGCCAGCAGGCCGTTGAGCCCCGTGACCAGTTCCGCTTTCGAGTTGTCGCCCTTGGCAGCCATGAGTGAAAGTCCCTTTTCGGTTGAGTGGTGATCCCATCATAACACCGAGGGCGCTTATCGGTTTCCCGCATAAACAGGTGAAGTATGATCGATTCTGACGATCAGCCGAGAAGTCCGCGGGCATCCAGGCCAAGCACCACGGCAAATCCCAGCAGAAGCGCGGCAATAACCAGGCGCACCAGCCGTAGCCGTTGCCACGCAGGCCAGGCCGCGCCTGCCAGTGCCGCCAGGGTGAGCGCTGCGCCACTCGCCAGCGCACCTCCGGCAGCCGCTGCCAGCGGAACCTTGGTGGCCAGCGCCAGCGCCAGCACGATCAGCCGCGCTCCGTCGGTGATCTGCGCCGCCAGCAGCACCACCAGCATGGCCCCGGCAGACCGCGTCGGCTCGGCCGGGGCACGCGGCGCGCGGCGCAGGGCCAGCTCCAGCGCTGCAAGGGCCAGGGCGAAGGCCACCAGCATCTGCCGCGCCGCGCCGGGCAGCAACGGCGCCATCAGGCCGGCGGCAACCACGGCCAGCGCGCTGGCTGCCAGCGCACTGATCCAGATCGCCGCCAGCAATCCCGCCCCTGCCCCCAGCTTCGCCGACAAATGCGCCACGCGCACACTGTCGCGCCCGGGCAGTTCCACGGCCAGGCAGGCCAGCAGGGTCAGGAAGAAACCGGTCATCGGGAGGGGCTTAGCGGAAGGGCTGGAGCGGGTGAAGGGAATCGAACCCTCGTATTCAGCTTGGGAAGCTGCTGCTCTACCATTGAGCTACACCCGCATCTCATTGAGAGATGTGCGAAAACCAACTGGTCCCGGTGTGCGGTTTACAGTTCGGCTAACACCGCATCCGACAGTGCGCTGGCCCATTGCCACGATTGCGCGTGACTGGTCAACACCGGTTCGGCGGATGCCCGACAGCTTTCCGACCGGAGGGGCCATCGGCTTGCGTGCCACGCTGCCCCACGCGGCCGGAAAGTTCCCGCCCTGGTCGCTCCCCGCTTGAGCAATCCATTGTGCAGTGCAATACGAACGTACATGAAGATCGCCATCATCGATGAAAACCGCGCCCGCGCCTCGATCATCGAGGAAGGGCTGGCGGGCTTTGATGGCGAGATCCACGTGATTGCCGGGCGCGAAGGCCTGCTGGCCAGGATCGAGCAGATCGCGCCCGACATCGTGCTGATGGACCTGGGCAACCCCTCGCGTGACGTGCTGGAGGAATATTTCATGGTCAGCCGCGTGCTGGCCCGGCCCATCGCCATGTTCGTGGACGAGAGCGATGACGATGCCATCGCCGCGTCTATCGATGCGGGCGTATCGGCCTATGTGGTGGACGGGCTGGCTGCGGGCCGCATCCGCCCGCTGCTGGATCTTGCGGTCAAGCGGTTCAACGCCTTCGCCCGCCTGCAGGCCGACCTGGCCGAAGCCAAGGGCAAGCTGGCCGAGCGCGAGACGATCGACCGGGCCAAGCGCATCCTGATGGACAGCAAGCGCATTTCCGAGCCCGAAGCCTATGCCGAACTGCGCAAGAAGGCGATGAGCTCCAGCCGCCGGATCATCGACATCGCCGAAGCGGTCGTCACCGCGCACGACCTGATGGGAGGAAACTGAACCGTGGCCACGCGAGACCTCACCATCGGCTTCCTGCCCCTGGTCGATGCCTGCCTGCCGATCCTGGCGCACGAGCATGGCTTTGCCGAGGAAGAAGGGCTGCACCTGTCGTTCCTGCGCGATGTCAGCTGGGCGACCGTGCTGGACCGGCTGCTCTACGGCCATTCGGACGCGGCGCACATGCTGGCCCCGCTGGCCATTGCCACCACGCTGGGCGTGGGCCGACCGGCCCGGTCGCTGGTGGCGCCCTTCGTGCTGGGCCTGAACGGCAACGGCATCACCCTGCGCAAGGACCTTGCGGCGCGGGTCTGCCAGCCGGGCGCGTTTGGCGAACCGCAGGCTGTGGGCGCGGCCTTGCGGGTCGAGGTGGAGGCGGCGCTGGCGGCGGGCAAACGCCTGCGGCTGGGGGTGGTGCACCGCTATTCCAGCCACAACTACAAACTGCGCTACTGGCTGGCAGCCTGCGGTATCCGGCCCGACGAGCAGGTGGAGATCGTGACCGTGGCCCCGCCGTTCGTGGCCGATGCCATGGCCGGTGGCGAGATCGATGGTGCCTGCGTGGGCGAGCCGTGGAACAGCCTGTGCGTGGAGCGGGACGTGGGCACCATCGTGATGGCCACGGCGCAGATCTGGCGGCGCGGGGTGGAGAAGGTGCTGGCCATGCGCGAGGACCGGCTCGACGAGCGGCGTGAGGACGTGGAGGCGCTGATCCGCGCCATGCGCCGTGCCGGGCGGCACTTCGTCGACCCCGCCAACTGGGAAGCCAATGCCGCGATTCTCGCGCGCCCCGAATATGTCGGCGGGCCGGAAAGCCTGATCCTGCGCGCCATTTCCGACCGGCCGGTGCTGGTGCATGGCGGCGAGCCGGTGCCATTCCCCGATTTCATGTTCCAGTACAGCGAGGCGGCGAACTTCCCGTGGAACAGCCAGGCGGCCTGGCTTTATTCGCAGATGGTGCGCTGGGACCAGCTCCCCTATTCGGACGAAGCGGCGCACCGGGCAGCAGCGGTGTTCCGGCCCGATGTATACCGCAGTGCACTAAAATCGACCGGGGACGACCTTCCGGCAGCCAATTCAAAAGTTGAAGGCAGCGTTACCCAGCTTACCCAGGTAGGCGCGCAGCAGGGTTCTATCACACTGTCGGAAAACCGATTTTTTGACGGTCGCACGTTCGACCCCGACGATATCCGGGGCTATCTGGCCCAGCACGGCTGACCAGCAATTTACGCTGCACTGCAAAAAGACCCTTGCGCTGCCGCCGCCGAATCGCTTATCCCATCGGTGAACGGAGCATGGCTGCCCAGGGTTGGTCAGACGCAGAAGGCTCCGATCATTCGAAACATTGCGTGGCAACGTCGCCGCCCGATCTGATCCTTCCGGGGTCAAGTCGTGGCGGCTTTTTGTTGTTGTCCGCGGGGCTGGAGACGAAACGCATGACGGACTTGTTCAAGGGGCAGCTCAACCGCCGCACGGCCATGGGCACGCTGGCCGGCTTTGCCGCCGCGATCATGTTGGCGGGGTGCAGCAGCGGCGATGACGGGGCTGCCGCCCCGGTCGCCGCCGCCAATGCCGATGGCCCGCCGGAAAAGCCCAACCTGAAGCTGGGCTTCATCAAGTTGACCGACATGGCCCCGCTGGCCATCGCGCTGGAGAAGGGCTTCTTCGTGGAGGAAGGCCTGAATGTCACGCTGGAGCCGCAGGCCAACTGGAAGGTGCTGCTGGACGGGGTGATCGGCGGGCAGCTTGATGCCGCGCACATGCTGGCGGGCCAGCCGCTGGCGGCAACGCTTGGCTACGGCACGCAGGCCAACCTGATCGCGCCCATGAGCCTGGACCTGAACGGCAACGCCATCACCCTGTCCAATCGTGTTTGGGAGATGATCAAGCCCAACCTGCCGATGGAAGGTGGCAAGGTGCGCCACCCCATCTCGGCCGAGGTGCTGAAGCCCGTGGTAGAACGCTTCAAGGCGCAAGGCCAGCCGTTCAACATGGGCATGGTCTTCCCCGTCTCCACCCACAATTACGAACTGCGCTACTGGCTGGCGGCGGGCGGGCTGAACCCCGGATTCTATACGCCCGGTGACGTCGGCGGCACCGTGGCGGCGGACGTCAACCTGTCGGTCACCCCGCCGCCGCAGATGCCGGCCACGCTGGAGGCCGGTACGATCGACGGCTATTGCGTTGGCGAGCCGTGGAACCAGCAGGCCGTGGTGCGCGGGATCGGCGTTCCCGTGATTACCGACGACCAGATCTGGCACAACAACCCGGAAAAGGTGCTGGGCCTGCGCGAGGACTTTGCCGCCAGCAACCCCGCCACCGTGGCCGCCATGGTGCGCGCGATCATCAAGGCGCAAGCCTGGCTGGATGCCGATAACGGCGGCAACCGGGCCGAGGCGGTGGAGATCCTCAGCCGCCCCAACTATGTCGGGGCCGATGCCGCCGTGCTGGCCGCCAGCATGACCGGGCAGTTCACCTTCGAAGCCGGCGACACCCGCCCGGCGGAAGGGTTCAACGTGTTCTTCAACGACTTTGCCGGCTACCCCTATTACTCGGATGCCGTGTGGACCCTGACGCAGATGCGCCGCTGGGGGCAGATCGCCGAGGATCACCCGGACATCTGGTATGTCGATACGGCCAAGCGGGTCTATCGACCCGACCTCTACCTTGCAGCCGCTAACAAGCTGGTGGCAGCGCAGGTGATCCCCGCCGAGGCCGTGCCCGAGACGGACGGGTTCCGCGCGCCAACGGCCGAGTTCATCGACGGCATGAGCTATGACGGGCGCAAGCCGAACGCCTACATCGCCGGTTTCGCCATCGGCCTCAAGGAAGGCCAGCGGGTGACCGCATCGGGCGTCAGCGGGGCCTGATCCGCCGCACCCGCCACCAGCAGAACACCAAGGAAACCCCACAATGGCCACCGCATTCGCCAGCATCGTCGAAGACCAGCCGGACCCCACCGTGGCCCGGACCACCAGCCAGGCCGCGCCGCCGCCCCCCTTCGCCAAGGAGCCTGCGAAGGCAAGTCCGCTGGCCGGTAAGCTGGCCGGATGGAGCCGCGACCTGCTGGCCCCGCTGGCCGGCATTACCATCTTCCTGGCGCTGTGGGCGCTGCTGGCCCCAACGGTGCAGACATCGCTGGGCGCGTTGCCCGGCCCGCTGGACGTAGCCGGGCAGGGGGTGGCGCTGTTCGAGGAATGGCAGGCCGCCAGCGCGCAGGAAGCCCAGTTCTATGCCGACCAGGACACGCGCAACGCCGCCGCCATGGCGGCGGGCAACGCTGCCGGGGTGACCGATTTCGAATATTCCGGCCCGCCCACCTTCCTTGACCAGATCCTCACCAGCCTGAAGACCGTGGCGCTGGGCTTCGTGCTGGCAAGCGTGGTTGCCGTGCCGATCGGCCTTGTCTGCGGCCTGTCGCAGCGGGTCAACGCGGCGATCAACCCGCTGGTGCAGATCATGAAGCCGGTCAGCCCGCTGGCCTGGCTGCCGATCGTGACCATGGTGATCAGCGCCATGGTGGACAGCAACGATCCCCTGCTGGCCAAGAGCTTTCTGGTGTCCGCCCTTGTGGTGATGCTCTGCTCGCTTTGGCCCACCCTGATCAACACCGCCGTGGGCACCGCCAGCATCGACAAGGACCTGCTGAACGTTGGCCGCGTGCTGAAGCTGGGCTGGTTCGCCAAGCTGACCAAGCTCGTGCTCCCTTCCAGCCTGCCCTATATCTTCACCGGCATGCGCCTGTCGCTGGGCGTGGGCTGGATGGTGCTGATCGCGGCGGAAATGCTCAGCCAGAACCCGGGCCTGGGCAAGTTCGTGTGGGATGAATTCCAGAACGGCTCCAGCCAGTCGCTTGCCCGCATCATGTTCGCGGTGGTGGTGATCGGCTTCATCGGCTTCGGGCTCGACCGGCTGATGATGGCCCTGCAGAGCGCCGTGTCGCGCAACCGGGTGGCCTGATCATGAGCGACCCCATCCTGACGCTCAAGGGCGTAACCAAGAGTTACACCGGCAAGACCGGCGGCGTAACACAGGTGCTGGGCGGCGTGGACCTGCACGTGACTGAGGGCGAGTTCATCGCCATCCTGGGATTTTCCGGCGCGGGCAAGACCACGCTGATCAACACCATCGCCGGCCTGATCGAGGCTGACAGCGGGGACATCCTGCTGCGCGGCCAGCCGATCAGTGGCACCAGCAAGGATCGCGGCGTGGTGTTCCAGTCGTACAGCCTGTTCCCGTGGCTGACGGTAGAGCAGAACGTGGCCCTGGCGGTGGATGCCGTGCACCAGGGCCGCTCTGCCGCCGACCGGGCCGCGCTGGTGCGGCAGAAGGTGGAACTGGTGGGCCTGGGCCACGCGATGGACCGCAAGCCCGCGCAGTTATCGGGCGGCATGCGACAGCGCGTGGCCGTGGCCCGCGCCCTGGCGATGGAGCCGGAAATCCTGCTGCTGGACGAGCCGCTGTCCGCACTCGACGCCCTCACCCGCGCCAAGCTGCAGGACGAGATCGAGCGCATCCGCAAGGAGGAGGGTCGCACCATTGTCCTGGTCACCAATGACGTGGACGAAGCGCTCCTCCTGGCCGATCGGGTCGCCGTGCTGACCCCCGCACCGGCGACCCGCATCGGCCGCATCTGGCCGGTGGCCGTGCCGCGTCCGCGCGACCGCGAGGCGGTGAACGATGATGCCGCCTTCCAGTCGCTGCGGCGCGAGATCGTGTCGTACCTGGGCCAGTTGAATGCCGAAAGCGGCACGGTTGGCGAGAGCGCGGTCACGCTGCCCAACGTCACCCCACTTGACCTGGCGCCGCCCCCGCAGGCCTATCGCGATGCGGCACAGAGCGCAGTGGAGAAGCGCTATCTGGAGTTCTACAAGCTCGACAAGGTCTACCCCACGCCCAAGGGGCCGCTAAAGGTGGTCGACAACTTCGACCTGATCATGAACCGGGGTGAGTTCGTGTCCCTGATCGGCCATTCGGGTTGCGGCAAGAGCACGGTGCTGACCATGGCCGCCGGCCTGAATGAAATTTCCGGCGGCGGCATCGTGCTGGAGAACCGCGAGATCAGCGTGGCCGGGCCGGACAAGGCGGTGGTGTTCCAGTCGCCTAGCCTGATGCCATGGCTGACCGCGCGGCAGAACGTGGCCTTGGGGGTGGAGCGGGTCTACCCCCACGCCAGCCGAGCCGAGCGGCGCGATATCGTCGACTATTACTTGGACCGCGTGGGCTTGCGGGATGCCAAGGACAAGATGGCCGCCGAGATGTCAAACGGCATGCGCCAGCGGGTTGGCATCGCCCGCGCCTTTGCCCTGTCTCCCCGGCTGCTGCTGCTGGATGAGCCCTTCGGCATGCTCGACAGCCTGACCCGTTGGGACCTGCAGGACGTGCTGGTCGATACCTGGAACCGCACCAAGGTTACCGCGATCATGGTGACGCATGACATGGACGAGGCGATCCTGCTGGCCGACCGGGTGGTGATGATGACCAACGGCCCCAACGCCACCATCGGCAAGGTGCTGGAAGTGGACCTGCCGCGCCCACGGAACCGCAAGGAACTGCTCGATCATCCGAAGTTCTACCAGTACCGGCAGGAGGTGCTGCACTTCCTGGCCGAATACGATCACGGACCGGGCGCCAAAGCCGCCTGACGGTTCGCAGCGGGGGGAAAGCGGATGGCGGCAAGGGGGCCGCCTTCCGGGCTGAAAGCACCAGCTTGCCGGCACTGTCCGGCGTACCGGCGGGCAACGGGGTTCGCCAGATCCTGAATTCTCGGGAGGAGAACCCCATGCGTAATTTTGCTATTCTGCTTGCTGCCACTGCCCTGTCCGCGATCGCCACTCCTGCCCTCGCCGCGCCGGGCGATCCGATCGTGCTGGGCGAGGATGTGAAGCTAGACGTGCAGGCGGCCACCCGCCTGCGCTATGAAGCGGTCGACCAGGCCAACTTCCCCAGTGATGCTGAAGCGCTGACCTTCCGCATGCGGATGGGGGCAGAGCTGGACATCGACGGCTTCAAGGCGCTGGTCGAGGCCGAAGGCACCGCCGGCCTTTCAAATCGCTACAACGATACCCTGGGGTTCAACGGCGTCGAACCGTACCCTACGGTGGCCGACCCGGAGAACGTCGAGCTAAACCGCGCGCAACTGTCTTACGTCAGGAACGGCACCGGGATCACCCTGGGCCGGCAGCGGATCAACCTGGGCAACCAGCGCTTCGTGGGCAGCGTGGGCTGGCGGCAGAACGAGCAAACGTTCGATGCCGTGCGCGGCCAGTTGAAGAGCGGCATTTTCCTGGCCGATGCCACCTATGCCACGTCCCAGCGGACCATCTTTGGCGTGGACAGTACCAGTGAGCACTTCGATGGCAACCTGGTGCTGCTGAACGCCGGGATCGATACCGCAAACCTCGATGCCACGGCATTCGCCTATGTGCTGGATTATGATAGCCGCGCCGCCTTCGCCAGCCAGACCTATGGCGTGACGGCAACCTATTCTCGCACGCTTGGCCCCGGTGCGACTGTGGCCATCACCCTTACCCTTGCCAGCCAGTCGGACACCGGCATCAACCCCTCCGATTACCGCGCCGATTACCTGTCTGGCGAGGCCAGCGGCACACTGGCGGGCTTCACCCTGTCCGCCGGCTACGAGGAGCTGGGCAGCGATGGCGGGCGTGCCGCCTTCCAGACCCCGCTGGCCACCCTCCACGCCTTCCAGGGCTGGGCCGACCTGTTCCTGACCACGCCCGCCAATGGCGTGCGCGACTACCAGGTTTCGCTGAAGAAGGGCTTCACCCTGCCGGGGCTGGGGCCGGTGACGGCGCAGGTGGCATTTCACGAGTTTGACAGCGATTTCGGCCGGATCGGCTACGGCAGCGAGTGGGATGCCTCGCTGGCCTTCCGCCTGGGGCCGGTCAACCTGATGGCCAAGTTTGCCGACTACAACGCCGACCGGTTCGGGGTGGATACGCAGAAAGTGTGGCTGCAGGCAGAGTGGGGTTTCTGACGCGAATTCGCAGTGCCGGGCCAGCGATGTTGCAATGCAATATTTGCTTGCCCGGCCAGGGCAAATCGGGTTAGGTCAAAGGCAAGACGGGAGTCGCCCGGTCCACAGCCGGACCGCAACAGGGCACCCCGCCGGTTTTTTCATCAGCGTGGCAACGAAGCCGCCGATTGTTCCCTTCACCGGGCACGATCAGGCGGCTTTTTCGCGTGCGCGTTTTCGGAGTGAGCAGGGTGAATGCAGCAACAGGCTTCCACGGGGCGACCCAGATGAAAGAGCGGCTGGTGGTAATCGGCAACGGCATGGCCGGATGCCGCGCGGTGGAGGAAGTGCTGGCCCGCGATCCGGACCGCTTTGCGGTGACGATCTTCGGCGCGGAGCCGCGGGTGAACTACAACCGCATCATGCTCAGCCCCGTGCTGGCGGGCGAGAAGACGTTCGACGAGATCGTGATCAACGGGCCCGACTGGTATGCAGGCAACGGCGTCACGCTGGTCAGCGGCGATCCGGTGGTCGCCATCGATACCCTCACCCGCACGGTCACCGCGCGCAGCGGGCACGTGGAGCCGTACGACAAGCTGCTGATCGCCACCGGCAGCGATCCCTTCATCATCCCTGTTCCGGGCAACAGCCTGCCCGGCGTAGTCACCTTCCGCGACCTGGATGACGTGGACAAGATGTTAAGCGCTGCCGAACAGGGCGGGGATGCCGTGGTCATCGGCGGCGGGCTGCTGGGACTGGAGGCGGCGCACGGCCTGTCCCTGCGCGGCATGAAGGTCACCGTGGTCCACCTGATGCCCACGCTGATGGAGCGACAGCTTGACGAGGCCGCCGGCTGGCTGCTGCGGCAGGAACTGGAGCGGCGCGGGCAAACCATCCTGACCGGGGCGAATACGAAGGCGATCCTCGAAGCCGATGGCCGCGTGGCCGGGGTTGAACTGGAGGACGGCACCCGCTTGCACGCCGATATCGTGGTCATGGCCGTGGGCATTCGCCCCGCCACCGCGCTGGCCAAGGCGGCCGGGCTGGCCGTGGAGCGCGGCATCTTGGTGGACGATCACATGGTCACCAGCGATCCCAACGTGCTGGCCGTGGGCGAATGCGTGCAGCATCGCGGCGCCTGCTATGGCCTGGTCGCACCGTTGTGGGACATGTGCCGCTCGCTCGCCGGCTACCTCACCGATGCGCCGCAGGGCTACGAAGGATCGGCCACCAGCACCAAGCTGAAGGTTTCGGGCATCGACCTGTTCTCCGCCGGAGACTTCTCGGGCGGCGACGGGGCCCAGGACATCGTGATGCGCGATGCCGCGCGCGGCGTCTACAAGCGGGTGGTGCTGCGCGACAACAAGGTGGTGGGTGCGGTGCTTTACGGCGATACCGCCGATGGCAACTGGTACTTCGACCTCCTCAAGAAGGGCGAGGACGTCTCCCCCATCCGCGAGGCGCTTATCTTCGGCCAGGCCTTCGCCAGCGGGGGCGCCCTCTCGGACCCTAATGCCGCCGTTGCCGCCCTTCCGGACGACGCAGAGATCTGCGGCTGCAACGGCGTATCCAAGGGCCAGGTCGTCGGCTGCATCAACGCGGGGGCGCACAGCCTGGATGCCGTGCGCTCGCAGTGCAAGGCCAGCGCCAGTTGCGGTTCCTGCACCGGCCTGGTCGAAAAGCTGCTGGCGATCACGCTGGGCGGTGAGGTGGAGAGCGGCCCCAAGCCGATGTGCAAGTGTACCAGCTTCACCCATGACGACGTGCGCCGCAACGTGGTGGACAAGGGCCTGAAGGCCATCCCGCAGGTGATGCAGGAACTGCACTGGACCACGCCCGATGGCTGTTCCAGCTGCCGCCCCGCGCTCAACTATTACCTGCTGTGCGCCTGGCCGGGCGAGTACGTGGACGACCAGCAGAGCCGTTTCGTCAACGAACGCCTGCACGCCAACATCCAGAAGGACGGCACCTATTCGGTGGTCCCGCGGATGTGGGGTGGCCTGACCAACCCGCGAGAGCTGCGCGCGATTGCCGACGTGGTCGAGAAGTACAACGCCCCGATGGTCAAGGTCACCGGCGGCCAGCGGCTGGATATTTTCGGCATCAGGAAGGAAGACCTGCCCGCCGTGTGGGCCGACCTCAACGCCGCCGGGATGGTTTCGGGCCATGCCTATGGCAAGAGCCTGCGCACGGTGAAGACCTGCGTGGGCAGCGAATGGTGCCGCTTCGGCACGCAGGATTCCACCGGCCTTGGCGTGAAGATCGAGCGTATGACCTGGGGCTCCTGGATGCCGCACAAGTTCAAGATCGCCGTCAGCGGCTGCCCCCGCAACTGCGCCGAGGCGACCATAAAGGACTTTGGCGTGGTCTGCGTGGACTCGGGCTATGAACTGCACATCGGCGGCAACGGGGGCATCCATGTGCGCGCCACCGACCTGCTGACCAAGGTGGCCACCGAGGAAGAGGCGATGACCATGTGCGCCGCCTTCATCCAGCTTTACCGCGAGGATGCCCACTACCTGGAACGCACCGCCCCCTGGGTGGAACGCAAGGGCGTGGACTGGGTGCGCGCGCAACTGCTGGACGATCCGGATGCCGTCGGCCGGCTGGCCCGCCGCTTCCACTATTCGCAGCGCTTCTCGCAGGACGATCCCTGGGCCGCGCGCGCGGCGGGAGAACGGCGCGACCTGCACGCCCACCTGGCCGAAGTGCGGCCCCTGCAACTGGAGAACGCATGATGCTGACCGGCAAGTGGCTCGATATCGGCCCCACCACCCAGATCGAACCCGGCACAGCGCGCACGCTGCCTGTCGCTGGCGGCGAGGAGATCGCCGTGTTCCACACCATGCGCGGCGAATTCTATGCGCTGGTCAACAAGTGTCCGCACAAGGCCGGTCCGCTGAGCCAGGGGATCGTCCACGGCGACACCGTGTCCTGCCCGCTGCACAACTGGCGCATCAGCCTTCGCACCGGCGAGGCGCAGGGGGACGACAAGGGCTGCACCCCCACCATCCCGCTGAAGGTCGATGGCGGGCGGCTGTTCCTGCTGCGCGATGCGGTGATGGCAGGGGTGGTTGCTTGAGCGCCGTCCGCACCACCTGCCCATACTGCGGGGTCGGCTGCGGGATTGTGGCCAGCCCCACTGCCCAGCGCGATGTGGCGATCAAGGGCGACACGGCGCACCCCGCCAATCGGGGCAAGCTGTGCTCCAAGGGCACGCACCTGGGCGAGACGGTGGGGCTGGAAGGCCGCCTCCTCCATCCGATGATCGGCGAAACCCGCGTCACCTGGGACATGGCGCTGGACGATGTTGCCGCTCGCCTGGCCGACACGGTGGCCGATTACGGGCCTGATAGCGTAGCCTTCTACGTCTCCGGCCAGCTCCTCACGGAGGACTATTACGTCGCCAACAAGCTGATGAAGGGCTTCATCGGCAGCGGCAACATCGATACCAACAGCCGCCTGTGCATGGCCAGCGCAGTCGCCGCGCACAACCGCGCCTTCGGGGAAGACCTGGTGCCGTGCACCTATGCCGATCTCGACGCGGCCGAGCTGATCGTGCTGGTGGGCAGCAACACCGCCTGGTGCCACCCGGTGATCTGGCAGCGGATCGAGGCTGCGCGCGAGCGGACCGGCGCGAAGCTGGTGGTGATCGACCCGCGCCGCACCGAGACGGCGGAACGGGCCGACCTCCACGTGGCCATAGCGCCCGATGGGGATGTAGCGCTGTTCAACGCCCTGCTGGCCGAACTGGCGGCACGCGGGCAACTGGATACCGGCTATCTCGCTGCACATTGCGAGGTGCCGGTGGGCTACATCGCCGGGCTGGATGCCGCCGCCCACGGCATCGACCCCGCCACCTTTGCCGCGCTGGCCGATCTCGTTGCCGCCCACCCGCGCATGGTCACCATGTTCAGCATGGGCGTGAACCAGTCGGTCTGCGGAACGGACAAGGCCAACGCGATCATCAACCTGCACCTGGCCACGGGTCGCATCGGCCTGCCCGGCGCGGGGCCGTTCAGCATGACCGGCCAGCCCAATGCCATGGGCGGGCGCGAAGTGGGTGGCCTTGCCAACATGCTCGCCTGTCACCTGGGCTTTGCGGAGGACGAGCGCGCCGCCGTGCGGCGGTTCTGGAAGGCCCCCAACCTGTGCGGCGGACCCGGCCTGAAGGCTGTCGACATGTTCCGCGCGGTGCATGACGGGCGGATCAGGTTCCTGTGGGTCATGGCCACCAATCCCGCCGTCTCCATGCCCGATGCCGCTTTCGTGCGCGAGGCGCTGGCCCGCTGCCCCAACGTGGTGGTGTCCGATGTGATCGCCGATACCGATACCTCCCGTTTCGCCCATGTGCGCCTGCCAGCTCTGGCCTGGGGGGAGAAAGATGGCACGGTGACTAATTCAGAGCGGGTCATCAGCCGCCAGCGCCCGTTCTTTGCCCCTCCCGGAGAGGCGCGGGCCGACTGGCGCACCCTGTGCGATGTTGCCGCGCGGCTGGGGCACGGGTCTGCCTTTGCCTTCGCCAGTCCCGCCGCCGTGTTCCGCGAATATGCGGCTATGACGGCGCTCGCCGCCGGGCGCGGCAAGGTGCTGGACCTGGTGGCGCAGGCGAGCCTGACCGATGCCGGTTATGACGCGTTGGAGCCCTCCCGCTGGGGCGGCGAGCATCCGTTACGCCGCCGCTATCCCACGCCATCGGGCAGGGCGCGGGTGGTGCCGGTAGAGCCGCCACCAGCCAGCACCGGCCTGCGCCTTAACACCGGCCGCTACCGCGACCAGTGGCACACGATGACGCGCACCGGGCTGTCGCCCCGCCTTGCAGCCCATCGGCGCGAGCCGCTGCTGGAAGTCTCACCGGGCGATGCAGCGACGATGGGGCTGGTCGATGGCGGGCTGGGTCAGGTCACCACCCCCGCGGGCGCCGCTGTGTTCCGCGTTGCGGTCCACGACGGGCAGGCGCCCGGCGCGGCGTTCGCGCCCATGCACTGGACCGATGCCATGGCCTCTTCCGGGCGCACCGGCGCGCTGGTGGTGGCCGCAACCGATCCGCACTCGGGCCAGCCGGGCTTCAAGAACGTGGGGGCCACGCTTGCTCCGGTGGTGAGTGACTGGCACGCCTTCGTGCTCTCCCGCGAACCCGTTACGCCCGTCGCGCCTTACTGGGTGCGCTCGCGCATTGCGGGCGGCTGGCTGACAGAGGTGGAAGGGAAAGGTGAAGCCGATCTGCCTGCCATGCTGCCGGCAGGCACCTCCAGCGAAGTGCGGGACGCGGCACACGGCATGGTGCGCACGGCCGTGACTGGTCCCGATGGAGCCCTGCTGGCGCTGGCCTATGTCACCCGCACCGGCACCCTGCCCCAGCGGGACTGGCTGGTGCGCCAGTTTGCCGGCAGCACAGCGGCCCTGCCTGAACTGCTCGCCGGCAGGCCCGCGCAGCCCCAGCCAGACAGCGGGCCGCTGGTCTGTGTCTGCCATGACGTTGGCGAAAATGCCGTGCGGGCAGCCATCTGTGCCGGTGCCGGTACGGTGGCAGCGGTGGGCGCGGCAACGTGCGCCGGAACCAATTGCGGATCGTGTCGCCCGCTGATCTCCAGACTGATCGCACAGGAACAGACCGCTTTGCAGGAGGCAGCCGAATGATCGGGCCCGGAGAGGTCTGGCTGGTGGGCGCCGGCCCCGGTGATCCCGACCTGCTGACCCGCAAGGCCGAAAAGCTGATCCGCGCCGCCAGCGTGGTGTTTTACGATGCGCTGGTTGGCCCGGGCGTGCTGGCGCTGGTGCCACCCGGCGCGCGGATGGTCAGCGTGGGCAAGCGCTCCGGACGGCACAGCAAGGACCAGCGCACGATCGATGCCCTGCTGGTGGAAGCTGCGCTGGCGGGCGAGCGGGTGGTGCGCCTGAAGGGTGGCGATCCCTCGATCTTCGGCCGGTCGATGGAGGAGCTGGTCGCATGCCGCAGTGCCGGCATCGCGGTCCATATCTGCCCCGGCATTACTGCCGCCAGCGCGGCCGCCGCCAGCCTCGGCACGTCGCTGACCCTTCGCGGCCTTGCCCGCCGGGTGACCTTCGTGACTGCGCATACCCGCTCGGGGCAGGCGCTGGATCTCGACTGGCAGGCGCTCGCCGATCCGCAGGCGAGCCTGGCGATCTACATGGGCAAACAGGCAGCGGGAGACATTGCCGGCGGGTTGCTGGCTGCCGGACTCGCGGGCTCCACCCCCGTGGCCATGGTGGAAGATGCCAGTCTGCCCACGGAACGTCTGTTCCGCACCCGGCTGGACCTGCTGGCCATCGCTGCCCGCACGGCGCTGGGCGATGGTCCCGCCCTGCTGCTCGTTGGCGAGGTGGCAGGCTCCGGGCATCCACAAGGCCGGTCGCCCGGATCGGCAGTGGTCAGACATAGAACCGCTGCCTGAAGACCCGGTCTTGCCCGGCGGGCGCGAGCGGGGCGCGAGTGGCAGATCATCTGGCAATATCGTGTCTTTTCCGGTTTTCCTGCCCCGGACCGGGCCCGGACAAGGTCACCGGCCAAGCTTGCGCGGGCCTCACGGACAAAATCAACGAACAATTCCCCGCAAAGCCCCGCATTGACGGGTAGCAGGCCCGCCCGACTCTGGTTATGGAGCCGAGTCGAAGGGCCTTGTAGCTGGGGAGCTAGGGCTGGCCCTTTCGGATCCAAAAGGAGCTTAGAGACATGCCGCTGGTCAACATGAAACCGCTGCTTCGCCACGCGATGGACAACCACTATGCCGTCGCCGCCTTCAACCTGGTGGACTACAACACCACCAAGGCCATGGTGAAGGCCGCCGAGGGCCTCAACGCCCCGGTGATCTGCCAGACCAGCAGCAAGACCATCAAGTACTACAGCCACAAGGAAATCGTTTCCTGGGTGCGCACCGTGGCCGAGGATTCGCCGGTGCCGGTGGTGCTGCACCTGGACCACTGCCACGACATCGCGATGATCGAGGAATGCGCCAAGGCGGGCTGGACTTCCATCATGATCGACGCGAGCGAACTGCCGTTCGAGGAGAACCTGGCGCAGAGCCTGAAGGTGCGCGCCATCGCCGAGAAGTACGGCGTGGGCATGGAAGCCGAACTGGGCCAGATCATGGGCGTGGAAGACGACATGGTGGTGGACGAGGCCGACAGCGTGCTGACCGATCCCGCCGATGCCGGCCGCTTCTGCGATGCGCTGGACCTGTCCGCCTTCGCCTGCGCCGTGGGCACCGCGCACGGTTACTACAAGGGTGAGCCGGTGGTCGATTTCGACCGCATCCAGGCGATCAACACCCGCACCCGCACCCCGATGGCGCTGCATGGCGGCACCGGCCTGTCCGACGAAACCTTCGCCAAGGCGATCGAGCGCGGCGCGGCCAAGATCAACATCTCGACCAACCTGAAGCACGTGTGGGTCAAGAGCTTCGTGGACTACCACCTGGCCAACCCCAAGGACTTCGAGCCGCTGCGCGTGGGCGATGCCCAGTACCAGGCGTGCAAGGCCATGTTCGCCGGCTTCATCGAGAAGTTCGGCGGCAGCGGCCAGGGTTCGGCCTTCCTGGCCGCCCAGTCGGTCCCGGCGTAAGGGAGCGCCGGGGCAGATGTTCAAGGCACTGATTTTCGACTGCGACGGCGTGCTCGTCGATACCGAGCGCGATGCGCACCGGGTGGGCTTCAACAAGGCGTTCCGTGAATTCGGCATCGACGCGGAGTGGAGCGTGGAGCTCTACGCCCGCCTGTTGCTGACCGCCGGCGGCAAGGAACGCATGACGGTCTATTTCGACGAGTTCGGCTGGCCGGCCGAGCAGGTGGACAAGTTCGGCGGGCAGCAGGAACTTATCGCCGCGCTGCACAAGGAAAAGACCCGCCTTACCAGCGAGATCGTGGCCGAGCTGCCGGTGCGCCCCGGCATCCTGCGGATCATCGACGAGGCGATGGCCCGCGGCGTGCGGCTGGGCGTGTGCACCACGTCCAACCCCAAGTTCATCGATGCCGTGCTCGACCTGTTCGGCCCGGAGCGGAAGGCGGCTTTCGAGTTCGTCCACGCGGGTGACGTGGTGGCCAAGAAGAAGCCCGCGCCGGACATCTACCTGATGGCGCTGGAAACGCTGGGCCTGCCCGCAGCCGATTGCCGCGTGGTGGAAGACAGCCGCAACGGCCTGCTCGCCGCCACCGGTGCCGGCATCCCCACGCTGATCACCACCAGCACCTACACCGTGGAGGAAGACTTCGCGGAGGCCGCGCGGGTGGTGCCCGAGCTGGGCGATGACCCGGTGCTGATCACCATCGACGATCTTGACGCTTTGCATAAGGCGACAGCCGCCTGACCGGAACAGGACATCAAGGGAGAGTTTATGTCCACGCTTACCATTGCCGACGTCGAACAGGCGATCGACATCACCTGCGACACCGTGATCCGTAACGAGAAGTACTTCTCGGACCTCGATGGCCTGGCCGGTGACGGTGACTTCGGCACCAGCCTGGCCACCGGCTTCAAGGTGATCAAGGCCGACCTGCCCACGATCGACAAGAGCGCGGTGGGCGCCATGCTGCTGAAGATCTCCATGATCTGCTCGAAGCATGTCGGCGGCTCTTCCGGCCCCATCTGGGGCACCGGCTTCATGCGCGCCGGCATGGCCAGCAAGGGCATGACCGAGATCGACTATGCCACGCTGGTGGCGATGGTCGGCTCGGCGCTGGAAGGCATCATGGCCCGCGGCGGTGCCAAGCGGGGCGACAAGACCCTGCTCGACGCGCTGATCCCGATCCACGAGACGATGCAGGCGATGGACGGCAGCGACCTGAAGGCCGTGCTGGCCGCCGTGGCCGGCGTGGCCGACAAGGCGATCGACGAAACGCGCAACCTGGTGGCCCATCGCGGCCGCGCCAGCCAGGTGGGGGAACGCAGCGCCAACACCCCCGATCCGGGCATCGTGGGCATTGCCACCATCCTCAACGACTGGTGCAAGCACTACGGTGTTGACTTTGTCCCGAACGCCCCCGAACTGAACCGGTAAAGCAACCAACCATCCCAGGGAGGGAGATTCGTCCCATGAAGAAGTTCGTCAACGATCCGGCCAATTTCGTGCCGGAATTCATGGCCGGCGTGCTGGCCGCCAACGCCGACCTGCTGGAAGGCAACCTCGAATTCCAGATGATCAAGCGCAAGACCATCGATGCCTCGAAGGTCGCCATCGTGCAGGGTTCAGGCTCGGGCCACGAGCCGGCGCACGTGATGGCCGTCGGCCCGGGCATGCTGACCGCCGCCTGCCAGGGCCCGGTGTTCGCCGCCCCGCCGGTCGATGCCTGCTACGAGACGATCAAGGCCGCCGCCACCGACGCGGGCGTGCTGGTACTGGTCAACAACTACCAGGGTGACCGCATGGCCTGGGACATGGCCTGCGAAATGGCCGAGGCCGAGGGCATCAAGCTAAAGCAGTTCATCATCAACGATGACGTGGCCGTGCAGGACAGCCTGTACACGGTGGGCCGCCGCGGCGTGGCCGGCAACTTCTTCGTGATGAAGGCCGCCGGTGCCGCTGCCGAAGCCGGTGCCGATCTCGACGCGGTCTATGCCGTGGCCGAGAAGGTCAACGCCAATGTTCGCACCATGGGCGTGGCGCTGACCAGCTGCATCCCGCCGCAGAAGGGTGACGTGATCTTCGACATCGGCGATGACGAGATGGAAGTGGGCGTGGGCATCCACGGCGAACCGGGCCGCGAGCGGACCAAGATCAAGCCGGCCGATGACATCACCAAGCTGCTGTATGACGCCGTGCAGAGCGACCTGCCGTTCTCCAGCGGTGACCGCGTGGCCCTGATGGTCAACGGCCTGGGCGGCACCCCGCCGGCCGAGCTCTATGTGGTCTACAACAAGGCTGCCAAGCTGGCTGCCGAGACCGGCCTGACCATCGCTCGCAACTATGTGGGCGAATACTGCACCGCCATCGAGATGGCCGGCGTGTCGCTGACCATGCTGAAGCTGGATGCCGAGCTGGAAGAACTGCTGGCCGCCCCGGCGGAAACCGCCTGCCGCATCTTCTGATCGGCCGAACCGGACACGACAAGGGCCCGGCTCCACCACGGAGCCGGGCCCTTTTCCTTTGCCGGCGCGGCGGCCTCAGTTCATCATCTGGCCCAGGCGGTCCTCGATCCGCGGGTCGATCTGGCGCGCCTGGCCGAACAGCTCATTGGCCCGGGCATTGAGGTTGAGCGAACGGGCGATGCTGCCAGCGAAGACCAGCCCTTCGGCGTTGCCAGCCACGGCCGCGACCATAGTGTCGAGCGTGGCAATGGCATCGCGGCGGCGGTTCTGTTCCATCAACACGCGCACGCGCAGGGCATAGCCGCCCCAGTAGCGGGGCTCGACGACGATGGCCCGGTCGGCATCGGCCAGGGCCCTGGTGTACTCGTACTCCGCCCACAGCGTCTCGCCGCGCATCAGCAGCGCGGGCACGAAATCCGGCTGCAGTTCGAGCGCGCGGTTGAGGTCCTGCAGCTTCTCGCGTGTTTCGCCGATCGACCGCCGCGAGGCGCTGGTCATCAGCGCGGCAATGGTAGGATCGCCACCCAGTGACTGGTCCAGCAGGGCATCCGCTTCGCCCCGCATGTCGGCCATCTCGTACAGTTCGCTGGCGGCCACTTGGGCCAGCGAACTGTCGGGGAAGGCGGCCAGCATGGTCTGCACCAGGGTTGTTACATCCTGGTTGCGTCCGGCCTGGGCCAGGACGGCCCCTTCGACCATGTAGGAGCGCAGGTTCTCCGGATCGATCTGGCGCAGGGTCCGGGCATCGGCCAGGGCGGCCTCGAAATCGCCCAGTTCCGCCAGCGCACCGGCGCGTTGTTCCAGCGCGAAGGCGTTGTTGCTTTCCAGGTCGATCGCCTCACCGAAGGCGTCGCGCGCCGCGGCGTGGTCGCCCAGTTGCGCGGCCCGCAGGCCCCGACCGTGCCACGCCACGTGGTTGCGCGGGTTCAGTTCCAGCGCGCGCGCCGCAGAGGCTTCCGCCCCGTCGAGATTGCCCAGCCGGGCCTGCACCACCGAAAGGTTGCCCCAGGCCCAGGAGTTGCGCGGGGCGATCTCGCTGGCCTTGGTCAGCGGGGCCAGCGCCACCTGCCACTGGCCCGCGTCCATCAGGCCGATCCCCTGGTTGATCAGTTCATCGGGATCCTCGCTGTCCGCCCGCCCCAGCGCCGTCACCTCGGCAGCCGAGGGGCGATACCCTGGCGGGATGCGCAGCATGACGCGGTTGTCCCACATCCGCTGCAGGCGCGGTGAATCCGCCGTGGCGACGGCCACCGCCAGTTCGGGCTGCAATGACCGGAGCGACCGTTCGGCCACGAAGACGTTGTTCTCCAGTGAGACATTGCGCACATATTCGAAGCCGGCAGCCACTTCATTGACTGGGTCGCCGATGATCGCCTCGGCCGTAAACCCGGGCGGCAGGGTAATCTCCTGGCGGGTCCGGCTGAACATCGGATGCGACAGCACGAAGGGCGCATCGCTGCCCGCCCCCGCGGGTCGGCGGAAATCTGGCTCCATGCCCACGCGCATCTGGTAGGGTTCGAAGGTGCCGTAATCCCAGTCCAGTTCGGACATGCCGGTAGCGGTCAGGCGCAGTTCGCCGGTGGCGGCATCATAGCGCATGTCGACCGTTTCGGGGGTCAGGAAGTCGAACTCGCCGCGCCAGTATTCTTCCAGCTGCTGGCGGCGGGCCTGCCCCACAAGGGCACTCAACGCGGCGTTGACCTGGACCGCCGCCTGGTCACGGAACACGGTTTCCGCCTGCGTCGGCGCAGGCACGCGCAGCCCCGCGCTGGCATCCACCAGCAGGATCGTCTCGGCGCTGGGACGGGTCAGCGGCGGTGCGACCATCGTCACCAGCCCGGCCGTCCCCTCGACCACCGGCAGGCCCCAGGCAAAGCCCGGCGTGGCAATATCTGCCAGCCCGCGATCGCCGGTGCGCGTGCCGTCGAGATAGAAGTCCTGCCCGTTGACGTGGGCCCGCACCAGTACGTGATCGAATCCGCTCACGCCCGGCAGCCGCTGCGGCAGGGCATCACCCAGCGTGGTGGAAACCAGCACCGGCTCGGCCGCAATGCCCAGTTCGCCCAGCAGAGCGATCAGCAGCGCGGTCTTGGCCTTGCAATCGCCATAGCGGCGCGCCCAGGTGGTAGCCGCATCGGCCGGCACCAGGCCGCCCTCGCCCATGGCCAGGGCCACATAGCGCACGCGGTCCTGCACCAGGTCCAGCGCCAGTTCCGCCTGCCGCGCGGGATCGGCGCTGGCCGCGCGGATCCGTTCCAGCTCGGCGCGCAAGGGGCCATCCGGCGGGATCACCGCCGCCGCGCGGTAGAGCGGCACGAACAGGTCGGCGACCTGCGACCAGTCGGCAAAGGTGCTGGCCTCCAGCGTGCGGACCATCGCATAGCGGACGGGCGCGTTGTCCGGCGGCACCAGCGGCTCGCGCATGCCCATGGTGATCGCCGCAAAAGACGCGCCATTGCGGTTGCCCCGCACCGGTGCGGGCAGGCCGGGGCCGGTGGTGATGGTCACCGGCAGGTCGCTGGGCCAGCTCAGCCGCACGTGCGTCTGCTCCACTACGCCGTTCAGCGGCCCCAGCATGATTTCGGGCTTGCCGCGCAGGACCGGATTGGCCTGCTGCAGGGTATAGGCCACGCGCAGCACGTCACCCACTTCCAGCCCGGCGGGGAACATGTTGGCGGTGAGGATGCCGTTGAGGGTGGCCGCCTCCAGACTCTGCTCGCGCCGCAGGACGGTGAAAGTCTGCCCCTCGCCCAGCACGTCGATGACCGTATCCCCGCGCAGGATCTGCACGCGGTGCACGGTAAGGTCGTCCAACTCGGGCTGCCAGGACAGCGACAGGTTGCCGCCGGCAAGGCCCTGCGCCGAGCGGATTTCCAGGTCCATGGCAATGTAATGGCTGACCCGGTCCGCCTCCAGCCGCGTCTGGAAATCGGACACCCTGGCGATCATCGGCAGTTCGGCCGCTGCCGGAACCGTTTCGCCATCACGGGCGGGCTGGAAGCCGACCACCCATTCGGGCGGCGGGCCGAACAGCAGCTCCTGCCCGGCCATGGCGGGCTGCGCCAGCACCAGGGCTGCGCCGGCAGCCAGCGTCAGGCGAATGGCCTGCAGAAACATGCGGAAGGTCCCCCGATCAATTGCCCCGTCCGGAGGATGGCAAGATTTTCGCTTGCTGGCAAAGCGTTCCGTGTCCTGGCAGCGCGACTGCGCCAGGCGGGACAGTTGTTTTTATGGTTGTCCGGGCGCCCGCTCCACCCGCCCGCTGCACTTCTCGATCCGCACCAGCGGCCTGAGTGAGCCATCGCCGGGCGGGTATCCCACCAGCCACCAGCCGGTTGCCAAGCGATCGTGGACGGCCACCAGCGCGGCCGGATCCGTGGCCAGTTCCCGGGCTGCGATGGCCACGGCGGCGGCCGGGGAAGCGACCGCCGGCGCAAGGTCGCGCTGCGGATCGGCCTCGTCGGTGCAGCGGGGCGCGATCACCAGCGTCAGGCCCAACCGGGCCTGTGCCGAAGCGGCGGACACCGGCCCCGGCGCAAGGCTGGCAGACAGCAGAAGTGCCGTCGCAAACGTCTGCCCTGTCATCGATCTGCCCATCGCAACCGCCTCACCACCACGCCTGCTATGCGTGGTGATGGCACGGGTTCCGTCGGCTCGTCGCTAACCGATCCCTAGGTGTCTCCCCCCAGTACAGGTGGGCGCAGGCGGCTTAACGCCCGCCCACCCGCGCGTCGGCAATGTCGACGACCTTGGGGGCCTGGGCGAACAGCGCGCTGTAGGGATCGTCACCCGTCTCCATCTGGAACGGCTCGGTCCCCTCGCGCACCGTGGTGCGGCGCATGTCGCGCTTGTAGCGATCCATGTCGTAAAGGCCGCCGCGGTGCATGGTGCAAAGGTTGTCCCACATCACCAGGTCGCCCGGCTGCCAATTCACGTAGAAGGTGTACTTGTCCTGCGTGACATGGTCGATCAGCCGCCGGATCAGCGCGCGGCCTTCGGCCTTGTCCATCCCTTCGATGTCCATCGTATGCGCGGCGATGAACAGCGACTTGCGGCCCGAGGCGGCGTGGGTGTGGACGATGGGATGCCGGGCCACGGGCCGCGCCTCGATTTCCTCGTCGGGGATGTCGGCCCCGGCCTGCTTGCGGCTCCACCACAGCGAGTTGATGCCGATCTTGCCCTCGATCAGGGCCTTGGTTTCCGCGTCCAGCTCCTCATAGGCGGTGCGGGCATCGGCAAAGCCGGTGTCCCCGCCTTCGGGCGGCACGATGTGGGCCAGCAGCGCGGAATAGGAGGTGCGCTTTTCCATGAAGGCGCTGTCGGTGTGCCACAGCATGTCGCCCTTGCGATACCGGATGGCCGCCGGGTCCTGCGTGATCTCGCCGTCGATGTTGAGGTTGCTGGCATCGAACAGCTCGCGGAACGGCAGGCGCATGCGCAGGCCTTCGCGCTTGGGCACCCGTTCAAGATAGCCGAAGTTGCGGCTGAACTCGACATGCTGCGCGTCGGTCATGCCGGTGTTGCGGAACACGCAGACGCCCCACCGGGTCATCGCGTCGATCACTTCGCCCACCTGCTCCTGGCTGAGGGGGCGGGTCAGGTCGATTCCGCTGATTTCGGCACCGAAGCGCGGAGTGATGGGGGTGGCGGTCAGGGACATGGAATTCGTTACCTTGCTATCTATTCCCCCCTCATACCAATCGCGGAACGACATGGCGAGCCTTGATGTTTATAGGGGTAGAGACATGCCACGAAAGGGTCCTGCCATGCGATCAATCGCCGTTCTTCCCGCCCTTGCCCTGCTGCTGGGCGCTTGCACCACCACTGGCGAGGAGCCGCCCCAGCGCGAGCTGGCGGGCGAATGTGATGCCAGCGGCGTGCAGGAGCACATCGGCCACCGCGCCACCGCCGAAAGCGGGGCCACGCTGCTGCGGCTGACCGGCGCGCGCACATTGCGCTGGGTACCGCCGCGCACTGCGGTGACGATGGACTTCCGGGCCGATCGCCTTACTGTCTCGTATGACGACGACATGGTGATCGAGAGGATATCCTGTGGCTGAACCAAGCGATCCCGGCCCGCATGACGGCCGCCAGCGCATTCCCCCGCTGGGTGCTTTCGAGGAACAGGCAAAGTTCACCCGCGCCATCCGCGTGGGTGACCGCATCATCGTGGCCGGCAACGTGGGCGTGGAGCAGGACGGGTCGATCAGCCCCGATGCCGGGCGCCAGGCGGAACGCTGCTTCGAGCAGATCATCGACTATATCCGCCAACTTGGCGGCCATTCGGGCGACATCGTGCGGGTGCGCATGTTCGTGACCGACATTGCCGATGCGATGGTGGTGACGAACGCCTTCACTGCCGCCTGCGGCCATGCCCGTCCGGCGGGCACCCTGGTGGCCGTCAGCGCGCTGGCGGGGCCGCATTTCAAGGTGGAGATCGAAGCCGAAGCCATCGTGGGGGCGGGGCAATGAAACGCCTGACTGCCATGGCCGCGCTGGCCCTGCTAGCCGCCTGTTCCAGCGAGGAGCCGGTGCCCGAAGCCCCGGCCAGCGAGCCGGCCGCCACCGCATCCGCCAGCCCTGCCGCCAGCGCCGCGCCCGCTGCCGAGTTGAACGAAATCCCCGCCGCCTTCCGCGGCTACTGGGATGCCGAAACCGGCAGTTGCGCCAACTGGTCCGACGCGCAACTGACGATCGAGGCGCGCCGCGTGCAGTTCTACGAATCCCTGGGCGAGGTGACCTCGCTCAGCCAGCCCGCGCCCGACACCCTGGTGATCGATTTCACCATGAGCGGCGAGGGCGATACCTGGACCGAGCAGGCCACCTATCGCCTGCTTGATGGCGGACAGGTGCTGGAAAGCAGCTTCGGCGATGGCGAGGCGTTCCGCCGCAAGCGCTGCGAGGCGCTGGTCGACATGCCGATGGAATAGGGCCAGCAGACCAGCCATGCCCACTCCCATCCTGGCCAGCCGCACCGGCAGTGTTGGCAGGCTCACCCTCAACCGCCCTCGCGCGCTGCATTCGCTGAACCAGGCGATGTGCGACCTCCTGGCCGACGCGCTGCTGGAATGGCGCGACGATCCGGCCATCGAGGCCGTAATCCTCGACCATGCTGCGGCCACGCGCGGGTTCTGCGCCGGCGGTGACGTGGTGGCCGTGCGCCAGTCGGTGCTGGACGATGGCGGGGCAGCGGCCCGCGCTTTCTTCCTGGCCGAATACCGCCTCAACCACCTGCTCTACACTTATCCCAAGCCCGTAATCGCCTGCATGGACGGGGTAACGATGGGCGGCGGCGTGGGCCTGGCCCTGCCGTGCACCATCCGCGTGGCGACCGAGAACACCCTGCTGGCCATGCCGGAAGGCGCCATCGGCCTGTTTCCCGATGTCGGCGCGGGCCTCTATCTGTCCCGTCTGCCGGGCCAGCTCGGCAAGTTCCTCGCCTTGACCGGGGCACGGCTGGACGGGGCGGAATGCCTGTGGGCGGGTCTTACCACCCACTATCTCGCCAGCGACGACCTGGAGGAAGCCAAGGCCGCCATCGCCCGCGAGCCCGCTGCCGCGGACGAGATCCTGCGCGATCTTTCCACCCCACCCCCGCCCGCCCGGCTGGAACGCAATGCCGAGCGGATTGACCGGCTGTTCGCCCACGACACGCTGGAAGGCATCCTGGCAGCCCTTGCCGCCGATGACAGCGAATGGGCGGCCAAGGAATGGAAGGCGGTTGCCGCCAAGTGTCCTGCCACGGCCAAGGTCGCACTGCGCCAACTGGCCACCGCTCCGGCCGATTTCGCCGCCGAAATGGCCCGCGAATTTGCTCTGGCCTGCCGCATGATTGCGCGGGGCGACTTTGCCGAAGGGGTGCGCGCGGTGCTGGTGGAAAAGGACAATGCCCCGCGTTGGCAGCCTGCCACTCCCGAAGGAGTCACGCCGGAGATGATCGATGAAGTCTTCGCCCCGCTGCCCGACGCTGAGGCCTGGACGCCGCTCGCGCCCCTCGCGTTAAGGGGGTGATAGAAATTCTCGCGGGCGCTTTGGCGGCGAATGGGCCAAGGGCACGATCACGATGAAAAACCTGACTCACCTCCAGCGGCTGGAAGCCGAAGCCATCCACATCATGCGCGAGGTTGCGGCCGAGGCGCAGAAGCCGGTGATGCTCTATTCCATCGGCAAGGACAGCGCGGTGATGCTGCACCTGGCGAAGAAGGCCTTCTACCCCTCGCCCCCGCCGTTCCCCCTGCTGCACGTGGACACCACGTGGAAGTTCAGGGACATGTACGATCTGCGCGAACGCAGCGCGAAGAACGCCGGCATGGAGCTGCTGGTCTATCACAATCCGGAGGCCGAGGAGCGCGGGATCAACCCGTTCGATCACGGCCCCCTGCACACCGACATGTGGAAGACCGAAGGGCTGAAACAGGCGCTGGACCTCTACGGCTTCGATGCCGCTTTCGGCGGCGCACGCCGCGACGAAGAGAAGAGCCGCGCCAAGGAGCGCATCTTCTCCTTCCGCACCGCCAGCCACGGGTGGGACCCCAAGAACCAGCGGCCCGAGCTGTGGAACGTCTACAACACGCGCAAGGCCAAGGGTGAATCGATCCGCGTGTTCCCGATCTCCAACTGGACCGAGCTGGACATCTGGCAATACATCATGGCCGAGAACATCGAGATCGTGCCGCTCTATTTCGCCGCCCCGCGCCCCACCTATGAATACGAAGGCGGCCTGTTCATGGCCGATGACCTGGAGCGGCTGGAGAAGGTGATGGGCAAACTGCCCCCGATCACAACCCGCTCGGTCCGCTTCCGCACGCTGGGCTGCTGGCCGCTGACCGGGGCGGTGGAAAGCGAGGCTGCCAACCTGTCCGACGTGGTGCAGGAAATGCTGCTGACCACCACCAGCGAGCGGCAGGGCCGCGTGATCGACAAGGACGCCGGCGACGGGTCGATGGAAAAGAAGAAGCAGGAGGGCTACTTCTGATGGCCGACGCACCCGTGACCGATCCCGTCTACCAGACCGACGCCCTGATCGCCGAGGACATAGACGCCTATCTTGCGCAGCACCAGAACAAGACGCTGCTACGCTTCATCACCTGCGGCAGCGTGGACGATGGCAAGAGCACGCTGATCGGCCGCCTGCTGTATGACAGCAAGATGATCTTCGAGGATCAGCTTGCCGCGCTGGAGGCCGACAGCAAGCGCGTGGGCACGCAAGGCGGCGAGATCGACTTCGCGCTGCTGGTGGACGGCCTGACCGCCGAACGCGAACAGGGCATCACGATCGACGTGGCCTATCGCTTCTTCGCCACCGAAAAGCGCAAGTTCATCGTGGCCGATACACCGGGGCACGAGCAGTACACCCGCAACATGGTGACCGGCGCCTCCACGGCTGACCTGGCCGTGATCCTGATCGACGCGCGCAAGGGCGTGCTGACGCAGACCCGCCGCCACAGCTTCCTGGCCCACCTCGTCGGCATCCGCCACATCGTGCTGGCGGTGAACAAGATGGACCTGGTGGGTTATGACCAGGCCACCTTCGATGCCATCGTGGCCGATTACCGCCAGTTTGCCGCCGAGATCGGCATCACCGCATTCACCCCCATCCCCATCAGCGGGTTCAAGGGTGACAACATCACCACCGCCCCCAGCGCCAACACCCCCTGGTACACCGGCCCCAGCCTGATCCATCACCTGGAAACGGTGGAGGTGGACACCACCACCGCACAGGGACTGGCCTTCCGCATGCCGGTGCAGTGGGTCAACCGCCCCAACCTCGACTTCCGCGGCTTCTCCGGCCTGATCACCAGCGGCTCGGTAAAGCCGGGCGATGCGGTCCGGATCGTGCCTTCGGGCAAGACCAGCACGGTCACCCGCGTGATCACGATGAATGGCGACCTGGACGAAGCGGTGGCCGGCGAAGCCGTGACCGTGTGCCTGGCAGACGAGGTCGATTGCAGCCGGGGTGACGTGATGGCCGCCGCCGGCGATCCGCCCGAAAGCGCCGACCAGTTCGAGGCCAACCTGATCTGGATGAGCGAGCAGGACCTGATCCCCGGCCGCGCCTACTGGCTGAAGCTGGCGACACAGACCGTGTCCGCCACCATCCACCAGCCGAAATACGAGATCGACGTCAATTCGCTGGAGCACCTGGCTGCCAAGACGCTGAAGCTGAACGGCATCGGCGTGGTGGAGGTGACCACCGACAAGCCGATCACCTTCGAACCCTATGCCGCATCCAAGGCGCTGGGCGGGTTCATCCTGATCGACAAGCTGACCAACGCCACCGTGGGCGCGGGCACGATCAACTTCAGCCTGCGCCGTGCGCAAAACGTGCACTGGCAGGCGCTGGAAATCACCCGCGAACAGCACGCGGCAATGAAGAACCAGCAGGCCTGCGTGCTGTGGTTCACCGGCCTTTCCGGCAGCGGCAAGAGCACCATCGCCAACATGGTGGAAAAAAAGCTGCACCGGATGAACCGGCACACCTTCCTGCTCGATGGCGACAACGTGCGCCACGGCCTCAACAAGGACCTGGGCTTTACCGAGGCCGACCGGATCGAGAACATCCGCCGCGTGGGCGAAGTGGCCCGGCTGATGGCCGATGCCGGCCTGATCGTGATCACCGCCTTCATCAGCCCGTTCCGCGCCGAGCGCGACATGGTCCGCGCCATGCTGCCCGAAGGCGAGTTCCTGGAAGTGCACGTCGACACCCCGCTGGCAGTGGCCGAGGCGCGCGACGTGAAGGGCCTGTACAAGAAGGCCCGCGCCGGACAGCTGAAGAACTTCACCGGCATCGACAGCCCCTATGAGGAACCGGAAAGCCCCGAAATCCGCATCGACACCACGGCGATGACCGTGGAACAGGCGGCGGACCTGATCATCGATCGGCTGATCAAGTGAGCATGACCGACGCGCAGCTCGCCGCCCACCTGGCCGCCGTTGCCGGGCGCATCCTGCTGGAGGTGCGGGCAAGCGGCATGTTCGAGGGCAAGTCTCTCGGCAAGGCGGGCGACCAGACGGCCAACCAGTTCCTGGTCCACGCCCTGCGCCAGCAGCGGCCGGACGATGGCCTGCTGTCCGAGGAAAGCAAGGATACCGCCGAGCGCCTTGGCAAAAGCCGCGTGTGGATCGTCGATCCGGTGGACGGCACCCGCGAATATGGCGAGGAGCGGGCCGACTGGGCGGTGCACGTGGGCCTGGCCATCGATGGCGTAGCGACCGTGGGCGCGGTTGCCCTGCCCGGCCTTGACGGCGGGATCGTCCTCCGGACCGACCAACCGCGCCCCCTGCCCGCGCCTGCCGCCCGCCCGCGCCTGGTGGTCAGCCGCACCCGCCCCGCTGCCGAAGCCGTGGCCGTGGCCGAGGCGCTCGATGGCGAGCTGGTGGGCATGGGCAGCGCCGGGGCCAAGGCGATGGCGGTGGTGCTGGGCGAGGCGGAAATCTACCTCCACTCCGGCGGCCAGTACGAGTGGGACAGCTGCGCCCCGGTGGCGGTGGCTGCCGCGCATGGCCTGCACTGCAGCCGCATCGATGGCAGCCCGATGGTCTACAACCAGGCCGATACCTGGCTGCCCGACCTGCTGATCTGCCGCCCCGAATGGGCCGCGCCGGTGCTGGAACTGGTCGCTGCGCTGGGCAAGCCGGACTAGGCCTCCGGCGTGCTCGAGGGGATCAACCTGGGCTATTCGACCGCGGGGGCCTTCGTCGGGTTCCTCGTCGGGTTGACCGGCGTTGGCGGGGGCTCGCTGATGGCCCCGATCCTGATCCTGTTCTTTGGCTTCACCCCTGCCGTGGCCGTGGGCACCGACCTGTGGTTTGCAGCGATCACCAAGGCGGTGGGCGGCGGCATCCACCACAAGCTGGGCTCGCCCGACTGGGCGATCGTCCGCCGCCTGGCGCTGGGGAGCATCCCGGCCGCCGTGGCGACGCTGATCTGGCTGGGTCTGTTCCACGATGGCCGGATGGAATCGGCGCTGTTGGTGACCTTGCTGGGCTCCGCGCTGCTGCTGGTGGCCGTGCTGATGATCATCAAGCCCCGCGTGACCGCCCCGATGCGCAAGTTCCGCGACCGGATGGGCCCCAACATGCGAGGCCGGCAAGTCGCTGCTACCGTTGTGGGCGGTCTTGTGGTGGGCGTGCTGGTGACGCTGACTTCGGTGGGTGCCGGGGCGCTGGTGGCCGTTTTGCTGGCGATGGTTTATCCGCTGCGGCTCAGCGCCAAGACGATCGTTGGCACCGACATCATCCACGCCGTGCCGCTGACGCTGGTGGCCGCCGTCGGCCATAGCTGGCTGGGCAATGTGGACCTGTGGCTGCTGGTCAGCCTGCTTATCGGCTCGGTCCCCGGGATCATTGGCGGCTCGCTGGTGGCCGGGCGGGTCAACGAAACGTTGGTGCGGATGGCGCTGGCCGGGATGCTGGTGGTGTCCGGCGTGAAGATGATTGCCAGCTGATCCCGTCAGCTCAGCCTACAGCCACTTCCACGGACCCGTAATCGCAAGCGTCTTCGCCGGGCTGTAGACGTTGACGAACAGCGTGTGGCCATCGGGCGAAAAGCAGGCCCCGGCGGTTTCGCTTTGCACCAGCAGGCGGGCGAATGCATAGCTGCGCCCGTCGCGCGTCAGGCCGCGCAGGTGGTTGACGTGATCGTCCTGGTACTGGTCCTCGCACACGAACAGTTCGCCATCGGGGGCGATGGTCAGGTTGTCGCCGAAGCTGTATTCGGCCATCGCCGGGCTTTCGTAGAACAGGTCGATCGCGTCAGGCCCGTGCAGGGTGGGCCTCAGGCGGAACACCTGGCCCTGCCTGGCCGCGCCCCCGCTGGTGGCGGTAAAGTAGAACTCGCCCTCGCCCATCCAGATGCCTTCGCCGCGCGCAAACAGGGCCGCACCCGCCGCCGCGCCGCGCTGGCGCAGGTCATCCTCGGGCGCTTCGGGGTTGTCGAGCGAGACCCAGGTGCCGGCCAGCGGGCGGCCCTGCGTCATGCTCACCATGTCCCAGTTGCGGGTATCGGCCACGCCCTGCACCACCAGTGCCTGCAGCGTGCCGCCGCGCGCCAGCTCGCCCGGACGGGTGGGAATGAAGCGATAGAGCAGGCCGTCCTCGCGGTCCTCTGTCAGGTAGACAATGCCGCTGGAAGGATCGACGCAAGCCGCCTCGTGGTTGAAGCGGCCCATGGCGGTCAGCGGCACGGGATCGACCAGCCCGGCGGCCGTGGCTGGCACTTCGAACACATAGCCATGGTCCTTGTTCACCCGCCCATTGGCGCGGGTGACGTTTTCCTCGCAGGTGAGCCAAGATCCCCACGGCGTGATGCCGCCCGCGCAGTTGCGGATGGTGCCGGCAAGGCTGCGGAACTGGCGTTTCACGGCCAGGGTCCGCGCGTCGAGCACCAGCGTGGTGGTGCCACCGGGCAGCGGGATCAGGCTGCGCGCCACCGTGTCATAAGCGCGGCCCATCACCCCGCCGCCGTCCTGGTTCGGCGAGAGTTCGTGATTGCGCACCAGCGCCAGCTCGCCATTGCCGATGTCGAAGCAGCCCATGCCGTCGGCCGCATCGGGCACGGTGCCGCCATCGTCCATCGCATCGCCCAGCGAGGACAGCACGCGATAGGAAAAGCCCGGCGGCAGGTCCATCAGCCCTGCAGGATCGGGCACCGGCGCGCCGTAACCGTCACCGACCGGCAGTGCGGCCAGCCCGCCACCGCGGGCGGCACACCCGGCGGCGGCGAGGGCGGCAAAGGCGCTGCTGGCGGCGCGCAGGAACTGGCGGCGATCGGGTGTCATGCAAGGAATCTCCTGTCTGGCGCCCGATATAGCCAGCCTTGATGGCAATTCCATGTAGGCAGGTGACAAAAGCCCGCGGCTGTGCTGTCTGGTAACGCTACCATAAGAGAGGACGCCATGCCCCGCACCCCCCGTTTAACCGCCGCCACGGCACTTGCCCTGGTCATGGCTGCCCCGTTCGCGCTGCCGCTCGCCGCGCAGGATGCCTCTGTCACACTGGCGGCGGATACTGCCGGTACCCCGGACGAGCGTGCGGCGACCATCCTCGCGCAGATGACGCAGGACGAGAAGCTGACTCTCATGATGGGCTATTTCGGCGAGAGCTTCGAACCCGGCAACTATATCCGCCATCCCGAGGCCCGTCCGGGGTCGGCCGGTTACGTTCCCGGCATCCCGCGCCTGGGCATTCCCGGCCAGTGGCAGACCGATGCGGGGATCGGCGTTGCCATGCAGGGCGGAGCCGAGGTGAAGCACCCGCGCACGGCGCTGCCCAGCGGCCTTGCCACCGCCGCCACCTGGGATCGCGCGCTGGCCTTTGCCGGCGGAGCGATGATCGGGCGGGAGGCGCGCGCCGACGGCTTCAACGTCATGTTGGCAGGCGGGGTCAACCTGCTGCGCGATCCGCGCAATGGGCGCAATTTCGAGTATGCGGGTGAGGATCCGCTGCTGGCCGGCATCATGGTCGGTGCGCAGGTGGCAGGCATCCAGTCCAACCACATCATCGCCACCAGCAAGCATTTCGCCGTGAATGACCAGGAGACCGACCGCAGCAACGGCAACTCGGTGATTGACGAAGCGACCATGCGCATGTCCGACCTGCTGGCATTCCAGTTGGCGCACGAGGCAGGCAATCCCGGGTCGGTCATGTGCGCCTATAACCGGGTGAACGGGCCGCACGCCTGCGAAGCCCCGTTCCTGCTGACCCAGGTCCTGCGCGAGGAATGGGGCTTTCCCGGATTCGTTATGTCGGACTGGGGCGCGGTTCACTCCACCGCGCCTTCGATCAATGCCGGACTGGACCAGGAAAGCGGCTTCGGCCTGCAGCGCGATGGCTGGTTGGGGGCGGAGCGGCTTCGCGTGGCACTTGTTGCGGGCGAAATCACGCAAGGCCAGATCGATACGGCGGTGCACCGCATCCTGCGCACCCTGTTTGCCTATGGCCTGGTCGAACACCCGGCGAGCGCCAGTCAAGCGATCGACTTTGCCGCCAACCGGGCGGTCAGCCAGGCCGATGCCGAGGCCGGCATCGTGCTGCTCAAGAACGAGCGTAACCTCCTGCCGCTGGCCGCAACCGCGCGACGCATCGTAGTGATCGGCGGTCATGCCGATGCTGGCGTGCTGTCAGGCGGGGGATCGAGCCAGGTCTATCCGGAGGGCGGCAACGCCGTCCCCGGGCTGGAGCCTACGAGCTGGCCCGGTCCGGTGGTCTACTATCCCTCCAGCCCGCTCGCTGAACTGCGCGCCCTGCTGCCTGAAGCCGAAATCACCTATCTGGACGGCCGCGACCACGAAGCGGCAGCCGCTGCCGCCAACACCGCGGATCTTGCCATCGTTTTCGCCAACCAGTGGGCCAGCGAAAGCATCGATGTTCCCGCCCACGTGGAGGACGATACGCTGGTGGAGTCGGTGGCGATGAACCAGCGCAATACCGTTGTCGTGCTGCAAACCGGCGGACCGGTGCTGATGCCCTGGGCAGACCGGGTGGCGGCTATTGTGCAGGCTTGGTATCCCGGCAGCATGGGCGGCGCGGCGATTGCCAGGGTGCTGACCGGAGCGGTCAATCCCTCGGGTCACTTGCCCGCCACCTTCCCGCGCAGCCTAGATCAGTTGCCGAATCCGAGCGATCCGCAGGCGGGAGACGTGGTGTATGGGGAAGGCGCTACAGTGGGTTACAAGTGGTTCGACGCGCGCGGGCTGGAGCCTTTGTTCCCGTTCGGGCACGGGCTGTCCTTCACCGAATTCCGCTATGGCGGCCTGTCGGTCAGCCGCGCCGGAGAGGGCCTGGTGGCCACTTTTACCGTCACCAATACCGGGCAGCGCGCCGGGGCCGATGCAGCGCAGGTCTATATCAGCGCAGAGGGCTGGGAGGCCCCGCAACGCTTGGCCGCCTTTGCCAAGGTCATGTTGCAACCTGGCGAGACCCGGCAACTGAGCGTGGCAGTCGATCCCCGCCTGCTGGCGGTGTGGGATGTTGCCAACCCGGGCTGGCGCCGCGCGGCGGGCACTTACCGCGTGACCGTTGCGCATGACAGCCGCCACCCGGCCGCAAGCGTGGAGGTCACGCTGCCAGCCAGCCACCTCTCTCCCCAGTGGCGACCGCAGTAGGCATCGGAATATTATCGTCCGGAGCGTTTCTCCAACGCCGGGCGTCTCGGTATCCGGAATGCGACCGGCAAAGGGGGCCTCGCGCAAGGCAATCCAGTCGACCAGAGGATCGGCAGTGCAGAGGCACCGCCGATGAGCGGCACGCCAGCAGCGGGCGAGCACCCAATCGGACTGCCGCAGCCACCATTGCTCAAGCCGGCAGCGCCTGGCCGCAAACGCCAAACGGCCCCGCCACCGTTGAGGGTGGCAGGGCCGTTTGCATGGGTTTGGTTGCGGGGGTTGGATTTGGTCATTGGCGAACAATTCGCATCGCCGCCTAGCTTCGCACACTACCGCACTACCCTGTCGCCCAGGCATCGCCTCGGGCGCCTCACTGCGTTCTAACGGCGTTTTTCGCAGTTTTGCGTTGGCCTTCGCTCAAGTCGGGGGTGTCCGTGGCAAGTGAGTTACAAAGGTGACATTTGTTTAAATTCAATAGCTTATGAAGTGATATTTTAGTGATATTCTTGTTACCAGATTACCTCTCTAGACTGTGATATTCTCAAAGATAATTCTTCCATAAAATCAATGATGTAACAAAAATGGCCCAAAAAAATCACTTCATGTAACCTCAAGAAGGTGACATGCTTTATCGTTATAATTCAGATTGTTAGGAATGGCCCGAGGGGGCATGTAACCAATGTAACTCCTTTGCCGCACATACCCCCCTCCCCGGCAGCGCACGGCACCTCATCAGGATGCACAACGGGGCATCAAGAAGCCGAGGGCGTGGCGTGGGGGCGAGCGCGGCGCGTGGGGTAGAGGCAGGTGGTCCGCCGAAATTTGGGGCCCCCGGTCAGCCCGGGCCGAAATGGGAGGGTCGAGCGCCGCAGTCGCCGCAGCGCAGGCGCGAGGCGACCTTGCTGATCAGGTGGCCGCCGCCGGCAGCGATGCTGCGATCCAAGAGCTTGCCAGGGTCCAGCAGCACCACCCGCCCGCAGCGGCATTCAACGCGCAGCATCAGACCCTCGCGGATCAGTGCGGACAAGGATTCGAATCGCTTGGTGCTCACCCGCGCGTAAGAACAGGATGAGAACAAATGGTCAAACCGGCGGGAGCATCAACCCCCGCCCGTGATCACCAGCTCACCGAACTCGCGGCTCTTGTCCATCCCGCCCAGGGTGTAGCGCACGTCCTCCTCCTGGTGGTCGAAGCCGGCGAAGATCCGGCGCACCTCGGGATGATCGTTGATCGACAGGATGAACCGGCCTTTCAGGCCCGCCAGCTGCTCGGCCATAAGGGCGAACTGGTCGCGATCGAACAGCTCACGGCCATAGTCACCCTCGCAGCCGTAGTACGGCGGATCGAGGTAGAACAGCGTGCCGGGCCGGTCATAGCGGGCGATGAACTCGCTCCACGGCAGCCGCTCGATCTTCACGCTGGCAAGCCGCTCGTGGATCGCCTCGAGCACCGGGCCCAGCTTGGTCACGTCGAACCGGGCCGGCGCGACATAGTCGACGCCATAGCCGCGCTGGGCCACCTTCCCGCCGAAGGTGAGGCGTTGCAGGTACAGAAACCGCGCCGATCGCTGCAGATCGGTCAGCGTGGACGGGTCCTGCCGCACCAGCAGCTCGAAGTTGGCCCGGCTCGTTACCTGGAAGCGCAGCATGTCCAGGAAGGCCACGTAGTGGTGCTGCAGCACGCGGAAAAAGGTGGCCACGTCCTGCGACCAGTCGTTGATGGTCTCGCTCTTGGGGCGCGAGACGCGGCGGAAGAACACCCCGCCCATGCCGACGAAGACCTCGCAATAGGCCGCGTGCGGTACCGTCTCGATCAGTGCCACCAGGCGCTTGGCCAGCATCCGCTTGCCGCCAATGTAGCCGGCCGCCGGGCGTACCGGGGAGACCGGCTCGCGGGTGAAATCAGGATTCGACTCTGTCATGTTTGTTCCATAAATGTTCCGCTGCCGAGTCGGCAGGCGGGATGGCCCCAAGGCGGGACCGATTGGGACATGACGGGTCTCTTCCGTCGGACTGGGGCGTAGCCGCGCCCCGTCCCCCGCCTCTCGGCGCGGAAATTCAGGTCAGCGCCTGGCAGCGCCTGCAGCCGGGATCCGGCGCCCGGTCTCGATCTCGATCTCGTCCCCGTTGGCGCAGACGTAATTGCGGAACACCAGCACCTTCAGGCCGAACCAGTCGTTCATGCGCAGCATGCGCCGGGCCAGCGGCAGGATCTCGATCTCGAAGAAGGCATCCTTGGCATCGGCCACGCCGCCGAAGCCGCCGTTATTCTGCGGGATGATGCCGATCAGCTGAGGCGGCACCCGGTGCGCGGCCAGCAGGTCATCGCGGCTGATGTTCTTGATGCTGGCGAATTCATCCTTGGCCGCCACCTCGCCGATCGGCAGCAGCTGGATACCGTCCTTCTTGCCGCCGGGTATGTGCACCAGCATGTTCTTGAAGTTGCCCACGCCCTTGGCCTGCTTCAGGCGGTCCTCCAGCGCCTTGCTGGTCTCGGCATCGGCCAGCGCCTCGTTGAGGTAGAGGATGAAGCCCGCGTGCGCCCCGTTGAGGTAATACCGGCGGCGGAACAGGGTGGCGTTCTCATTGAGCAGCCCAGCCTGCAGGGCCGACAGCCATTCGGGCAGGCCATAGATCTCCTGCGCCACGTCCGGCTGCTGCAGGTGGAAAATGCTGTCGGGCGCGAACTGGTGATCCAGCGATCCCACGGGCCCGGTCACAAACCAGAACACGCCGGGCTTGGTCCCCACGCGGGTGTGCCGCGCCAGCGAGACGCGCGCCTGGGCCAGCCCGCCTGCCATGTTGGGCACCCATTCCAGATACCCGTTGCCCATCTGCAGGAAGTCGATCGCGAACCGCTCGAAGTCATCCGCGCCCAGCCACCGGCTTGGCTGCAGGTGGGATACAAGCAGGTTCAGCTTCAGGGCGATGGCGCTGCGGTGGTGCGCGCTCATGTTGAAGCTGCGCGCCAGCGTGTCCATGGGCAGCGGCGGCTCGAACCAGCGGTTGTTGTGCCACACTTCGAAGTAGCTGGAGAGCTCGCGCCGATCGAGCACGCTCTCGGGATCGCCAAAGGTGAACACCATGGGCTTGGCACTTTCGGCCCTACCGCCTTCGGCTACTTGAGGGCCGGCTTCGACCAGTTCCTGTCCACTCATCATCGGTCCTTTCCGGGCAGCGCCCGCATCAATCGGAGAAAACCACGCGGCCGCCGCCGCCCTGGTGGGCGGTGCCGGCGTCCATCGGTTCGTTGGAAAGCGCGTTGAGGATCGCCCAGGCGATGTCGGCATGGCCGATCTTGCCATTGCGGTGGGCGACATAGGTCACGCCCTTCTGGCTGCCGGTCAGCGCCGGGCGGATCGCCATGAAGGCCTGCAGCACATCGGTCCAACCGGCGTCGAACTCGATGCGCTGGGCGCGGAACACATTCTGGCCCTTGATCACCAGCGCGGTCTTGCTGGCCACCGAGTATTCGATCTTCCGCACCGTGGGGAACCACTTGCGCACCAGCTCCCAGACCGCCCCGCCGTGGCCGGTGGTGTCGATCGAGATATCGGTCACGGTGTAGCGCCGGGCCACCTGCTCGATGAAATCGGCCTGGCCTTGGTAATCCAGCCCGTTGAGGCGGAACTTCTCCAGCACCCGGAACTTGCCCTTGCCCGGTTCCTCCGGCGGGGCCAGCACGGCCAGGGCGGCGTCATCCCGGCCCTGCTTGTTGGGATCGTACCCGATCCACACCGGCCGGTCGCCGAAGGGCCGGCCACCGGGCACATCGATCAACGCGGGCTTGAAGTCGCGCCAGCGCATGAAGCTATCCACCCGCGCCGGCGCCAGGCGCGCCCAGGGGAAGCTGCTCTCGCTGTCGTCAACGTCCTCGCATTCGAAGAGGTTGCGGAACTCCTCCTCGGAATACTCGGTGCGCAGCTCGTCCACGTCGACCAGCTTGCCCAAGCCACGCGCCACGGCATCGTGGATGGTGACGCTCTGCTGCCAGCTGCCATCGGGCATCTCCGCGCCGTCACGCAGGTGCCGGTGGCTGATGTCGAATTCGCGCTGGTCGCCCTTGGCGCGGCCCTTGTTCCACTCCTCGCCTGACCAGAAGGCATGGCTTTCGTGGGTCTTCGTGCTGGGCGTGGAGAAATAGGTGCGCTTGTAGATCTTCTGGGTGGCCATGGCGCTGGCCACGCG
>NZ_WTYV01000008.1 GCF_009827655.1 Alteraurantiacibacter buctensis
CGCGTGGCCAGCGCCATGGCCACCCAGAAGATCTACAAGCGCACCTATTTCTCCACGCCCAGCACGAAGACCCACGAGAGCCACGCTTTCTGGTCAGGCGAGGAATGGAACAAGGGCCGCGCCAAGGGCGATCAGCGCGAATTCGACATCAGCCACCGGCACCTGCGCGATGGCGCGAACAGGCCCGATGGCACCTGGCAGCAGAGCGTTACCATCCACGATGCCGTGGCGCGCGGCCTGGGCAAGCTGGTCGACGTCGAGGAACTGCGCACCGAGTATTCCGAGGAGGAATTCCGCAACCTCTTCGAATGCGAGGACGTTGACGACAGCGAGAGCAGCTTCCCCTGGGCGCGCCTGGCACCGGCCCGCGTGGACAGTTTCATGCGCTGGCGCGACTTCAAGCCCGCGCTGATCGATGTGCCCGGCGGCCGCCCATTCGGCGAAAAGCCGGTGTGGGTGGGGTACGACCCCAACAAGCAGGGCCGCGACGATGCCGCACTGGCGGTTCTGGCGGTGCCGGACGAGCCGGGCAAGGGCAAGTTCCGCGTGCTCGAGAAGTTCCGCCTCAACGGCCTTGATTACCAGGGCCAGGCCGACTTCATCGAACAGGTGGCCGCCCGCTACAACGTGACCGATATCTCGATCGACACCACCGGCCATGGCGGCGCGGTTTGGGAACTGGTGCGCAAGTGGTTCCCCCAGGTGCGCAAGATCGAATACTCGGTGTCCAGCAAGACGGCCCTGGTGCTGAAGGGCCAGAACATTTTCCGCGCCCAGCGCATCGAGTTCGACGCCGGTTGGACCGATGTGCTGCAGGCCTTCATGGCGATCCGCCCGGCGCTGACCGGCAGCCAGAAGGGCGTGACCTACATCGCCCACCGCAACGGCAAGATCGGCCACGCCGATATCGCCTGGGCAATTCTCAACGCGCTTTCCAACGAACCGATGGACGCCGGCACCGCCCACCAGGGCGGCGGTGGCCGCGTAGTTTTTTCCGATTGATCCGGGCCAGCAGAAGGAACCCGACATGGCAGACCAGCAAGTCATCCCCGCACCGGCATCTCAGGGGGGAATGGTATTCACCTTTGGCGATCCCGAGAGCGTGCTCGATCGGCGCGAGCTCTCCAGCTATTTCGAGGTTTGGCACAACAACCGCTGGTACGAGCCGCCGCTGCCGATGGACACGCTGGCGCGCAGCTTCAACATGAGCCCGCACCATCGCAGCGCCATCGCGCTGAAGGTCAACCTGCTGGTGGCGCACATGCAGCCGAGCCGTTGGCTGGGTGCCGACGACTTCGAGCGCTTCGCCAATGACTTCATGCAGATGGGCAACGGCTATCTTGAGCGGGTGCCGAACATGGCCGGCGGCATGGCCCGCGCCCAGGTGGCGCTGGCCCGACACACCCGGCGCGGTACCAAGGATGGCGCGTACTGGTGGGTCACCGGGCCGATGGGATCGAGCGACCACGAATTCGCAAATGGCAGCATCTACCACCTGCAGCAGCCCGACGTGGCGCAGGAGATCTATGGCCTGCCCGAATGGCTTTCCGCGCTGCAGAGCGGCCTGCTCAACGAGAACGCCACGCTGTTCCGCCGCCGGTATTACCTCAATGGCGCCCACGCGGGCTTCATCCTCTACATGAGTGAGGCGCTGGCCGACAATGAGACCAGCGAGAAGATCGAGCAGCGCCTGAAACAGGCAAAGGGTGTCGGCAACTTCAAGAACATGTTCGTCCACATCCCCGGCGGGAAGAAGGACGGCATCCAGCTGCTGCCGATCGGCGAGGTGGCGGCCAAGGACGAGTTCTCCAGCGTGAAGAACATCAGCCGCGATGACCTGCTGGCCGCGCACCGCGTGCCGCCGCAGCTGATCGGCATCATTCCCCAGAACAACGGCGGCTTCGGCAGCGTGGGCGAGGCCCGCGACAACTTCGTCGAGATCGAGATCGTGCCGCTGGCCCGGCGCATGCTGCGCATGAACGAGTGGTTCGGAATCCAGGTGCTGACCTTCCGCAACTACGTCTGTTCAAACGGGGACGAGGTGGAGTTCGAGACCGGGCGGCGGGTGCCGGCCGGGGCTGGCGCGCGGCGCTGACAGGTTACCACGCCGAGAGGCGGGGGATGGGGCGCGCCAACGCCCCAATCCGACGAAGCTAGATCGTCATGTCCCAATCGGTCCCGCCTTGGGGCCATCCCGCCTGCCGACTCGGCAGCGGAACATTTATGGAACAAACATGACAGAGTCGAATCCTGATTTCACCCGCGAGCCGGTCTCTCCGGTGCGCCCGGCGGCCGGCTACATCGGTGGCAAGCGGATGCTGGCCAAGCGCCTGGTGGCGCTGATCGAGACCGTACCGCACGCGGCCTATTGTGAGGTCTTCGTCGGCATGGGCGGGGTGTTCTTCCGCCGCGTCTCGCGCCCCAAGAGCGAAACCATCAACGACTGGTCGCAGGATGTGGCCACCTTTTTCCGCGTGCTGCAGCACCACTACGTGGCTTTCCTGGACATGCTGCGCTTCCAGGTAACGGGCCGGGCCAACTTCGAGCTGCTGGTGCGGCAGGACCCGTCCACGCTGACGGACCTGCAGCGATCGGCGCGGTTTCTCTATCTGCAGCGCCTCACGTTCGGTGGGAAGGTGGCCCAGCGCGGCTATGGCGTCGACTATATCGCGCCGGCACGGTTCGACGTGACCAAGCTGGGTCCGGTGCTGGAGGCGATCCACGAGCGGCTTGCACCGGTGAAGATCGAGCGGCTGCCCTGGAGCGAGTTCATCGCCCGCTATGACCGGCCCGGCACGCTGTTCTACCTCGATCCGCCGTACTACGGCTGCGAGGGTGACTATGGCCGTGAGCTGTTCGATCGCGACCAGTTCGCCCTTATGGCCGAGCAGCTGGCGGGCCTGAAAGGCCGGTTCATCCTGTCGATCAACGATCATCCCGAGGTGCGCCGGATCTTCGCCGGCTTCGACCACCAGGAGGAGGACGTGCGCTACACCCTGGGCGGGATGGACAAGAGCCGCGAGTTCGGTGAGCTGGTGATCACGGGCGGGGGCTGATGCTCCCGCCGGTTTGACCATTTGTTCTCATCCTGTTCTTACGTGTGGGTGAGCACCAAGCGATTCGAATCACTGACCGCCTTGACCCGTGAGGGCCTGCTGCTTCGCGTAGAATGCCGCTGCGGCCGGGTTGTGCTGCTCGACCCGGCCAAGCTTCTGGACCGTAGCCTCGCTGCTGGTGGAGGCCACCTGATCAGCAAGGTCGCATCGCGCCTGCGCTGCGGCGACTGCGGTGCCCGACCATCCCATTTCGGCCCCGGCTGACCCACGGCGCCATTTTGGCGCACGCCCTGCCTCTACCCGGCGCGCCGCGCTCGCCCCCACGCCACGCCCTCGGCTTCTTGATGCCCCATTGTGCATCCTGATGAGATGCCGTGCGCCGCCGGGGAGGGGGGTATATGCGGCAAAGGAGTTACATTGGTTACATGCCCCCTCGAACCATTCCTAACAATCTGAATTATAATGATAAAGCATGTCACCTTCTTGAGGTTACATGAAGTGATTTTTCTAGGCCATTTTTGTTACATCATTGATTTTATGGAAGAATTATCTTTGAGAATATCACAGTCTAGACAGGTAATCTGGTAACAAGAATATCACTAAAATATCACTTCATAAGCTATTGAATTTAAACAAATGTCACCTTTGTAACTCACTTGCCACGCACACCCCCGACTTGAGCGAAGGCCAACGCAAAACTGCGAAAAACGTCGTTAGAACGCAGTGAGGCGCCCGAGGCGATGCCGGGGCTACAGGGGAGTGCGACAATGTGCGAAGTAACATGTCCCAGGCTGGCTGAGAGGATGGCCGGTGATCGGCGGTCGACGCCCCCCGGACGATCAGCTAAAGCGACAGGCCAGTTTGGAGGTGCTGATGGGCCGGCAATTGCTTCTCTATGACCTTCGATAAGGGCCTTCGCATCCGAGTTGAGCGCCTGTTGGCCGGCGCGCACCATGCGCGGGATCTCGACGAGCTTTTCCTCGCATTGCGGCAGCGATCTTTCGGCGCGAAGTTGGTCCGAGAAATAGGTGATTTCTCTGCACACCGCCAAGAGCGTGATCAGGGAATTGCCTGCAAGAGTATCCAAAATTTCGCATTACTAATGGGGTTTTCGTGGCGTCGCGACACTGCTCGTCGCGAGGGCCTTCCAATCCCAGGCGATATTGACGACTTCCTTTCGACCTCACTGGCTGCGCTCGAAATGGATCATGATGATAACTTGAGAGCGACACTCCGGATGCCGAGAGGGCAGGTGGTAAAGCTTCTCCGTTCGGCACATCGAAAGATAGTCGATGTACGTGACGGGCAGCCGGTATTTTCCGAAGAACTTTCTCCCAAGGAACGCGCGGTGTGCGACCGGTATTTCTTTGCCGTGCCTCTCCAATGGGCCTTCGATGAGGATAATCTGGTTGGGGATCTGGCAACATGCCTCGTGAAAAATCGTCTAATTTGCGATGAAGAATTAGAGATCCTCAAAACGCGCGGTCAGGAGATTGCGGTTTTTGCGATGGATAGGATGCACCTGTCCTCTGTTCCTCTACCAGGAGGTACTGTTGCAACACTTCATATCGGACGAGAATGGGCTGACGGGGACGAGAACCTCAGCATTAACGCTCACATCCCGGTGGACATCGGTCGGCCGAACGTGTTCCTCATGACGCTCCTGTTCAAGACGAGATGTCGCGTCGAGCATTGGCTTGAGCCGCGGGAATTCGCCGAAGCATTGCAACCGGCAAGCGGGATTATCGAACCTGTTGAAATCAACGCCGCTGGTAAGCTGCAAGTGCTCGTTTAGGGTCTCAGCCCCAACAGCTCCTCCCCAACCCGCAATGCCTCCCGCTCATCGCCGGGCGCAAATCCTAGCAGTCGACGGACCGGATTGCGGTTGTTTTTTACGCCGCCCGTCGGCCGCTTGGCCGACTTTGCCCTCGTCACCGATCTGGTTTTGGGCAGCGATCCGCTGGCTGCCGGTGGCGATGATCTCGACGCGGTCCGGCTGTGCGTCGATGCCTGGGCGACAAGCGAGTGCGCTAGTGTGCGAAGCTAGGCGCCGATACGGATTGTTCGCCAACAACCAAATCCAACCGGCGCAACCAGCGTTAGAGGTCTGCTTTTGGCATCGTGCAGCCGAAAAGCTGCCAGTCAGCAAGCGACCCCATTGCGGACGTTCCCGCTTAGACTATGCTAGACCCATAATGGGTAAGGATCGAAAATCTCCGCAAGAGAAGAAGGCTCTAAGCCTTAAGCGAGACCGCCGTAATACTTTTGGCGAGAGCCCGCATGCCGCTCGCAAATCCATTCCCCTTCGTAAGGCAAAAGAAAATCGCCGGGTTCGGCACGAGAATAATCAGGCGCTCGCTAACGTGGAGCAACTGGATGCTGCTGCGTTAGAACTTGTTGAAAGCTCCGTCAGACACAATACCGCCCGGCTCGGCGGATGGGCAAAATCGCCCGATGAGCCTTTAGCTGCCGTCATTGAGCGCAAGGTAGCGAGGCGAAATCGGAATGAGGGACGAAAAGTCCGCAATCGCATTGCGCATTCTGACGTCAGCTAACCACCCCCATTTCAGACGTTGGCAGGCACCGCAGTAGATCCCCAAAAGCTGCCGGAATCCGTTCCGCACTGGGCTTGAAGCCTAGGCGAAAGGCAGCGGAAAGGATTTGAGCAAAAATTGCGGAAAATCGGCCTAAGTCCTGGGCTGGCTAGTGATTTGCAGTCCTCTGCGTAACCACTCCGCCATCGGGCCGGAAGGCGCGCACCTAGCGAATGGGCCTTGCGCTGGCAAGAGGCGCTGGCAGGCGAGCCGCATATCGTTTCCGGGGACCTTGCATTGTGTCACCGCTCCGCGCATTCGGACATAATCAACGGGAGAACATCCGCCGATGATTCACGCGGTCGGTTATCGCCTTCCCCGGCGAATGCATGGAGGAGAATCGAGCGGCGCTGCCATAGTGGCCGGGTGGATCCCGATCTGGAAGGCTGACAAGTGAGCGACAATACCGACAACACGGGCGTGAAGATGGCTCGCGTTGAGGGCCACAGCGAGGAGCGGTTCCTGGGCTCCGACGTGTTCGAGAGCAACCAGCGCAACCTGCCGCCCCCCAACGGAGCGGGCACGGTGCGCGAGGAAGCGCGCGACATCGCCATCTATCACGAATGCGACGTGGCGGTGATCGGTGGCGGCCCGGCGGGCTGCGCGGCGGCGTGGGCGGCGGCGAAGGCGGGCGCGCGGGTGACGCTGGTGGAGCGCTACAACTGCCTGGGCGGGCTTTCCACGGGCGGCCTGGTGATGTGGATCGACCGCATGACCGACTGGCACGGCAACCACGTGATCCAGGGCTTTGCCCGCCATTTCATCGAGCGGATGCCGGCCGATGCCGTGGCCGGCCCGCCAAAGGCCGACTGGGGCAGCCAGGACCTCGACAAGTTCGCCTATTGGAGGAACCGCACCACCGCCTTCCACGGCATCGTCCAGTGGGCGCCCACGATCGATCCGGAGCGGATGAAGCTCAACAACCAGGAGATGTTGCTGGAAGTGGGCGTGCGGATCGTTTTCCACGCCTGGGCCGCGCGGCCGCTGGTGGAGCACGGTGCGGCGAAGGGGGTGATTTTCGAAAGCAAGATGGGCCGCCACGCGCTGCTGGCCAAGGTTGTGGTCGATACCACCGGCGATGGTGACATGTTCGCCCGCGCCGGGGCCGCCTTCGATACCGATATCGAAGAAGGCGACGTCCACCATTCGATGAACACCGGCTGGGTGCTGGGCGGAGTCAACATGGACCGCTGGATCGACTGGAAGACGCAGCATCCCGAGCAGCTTGCCCAGTTCATGGAGCGCGGGCGCGAGGAGCTGGGCTATTTCCAGACGCCCTATGTTTCCTGGCGACCGGACATCGCCCTGTTCCTGGGGCCGCGCCAGTCGGGCCTCTCGGCGCTGCAGGTGGACGACATGACCGAGGTGGAAATCCGCAGCCACCGGCTGATGGAAGGCCACTGCCAGTTCTTCCGCAAGCACGCACCGGGCTTCGAGCACGTCTACAGCCTGCAAAGCGCGCAGCAGCTTGGCGTGCGGCACACCCGGCGGCTCGCGGGCCTTGCCCGGATCGAGCGCAAGGACTGGCCGCTGGGCGTGCCCCGTGCAGACGAAGTGGGCGTATCCCCCAGCATCAGCCCCAAGTTCCCGGTGATCAGCGTGCCCTATGGTTCGCTGGTGCCCCGCCAGCTTGACGGCCTGCTGGTCGGCGGGCGGCACATCAGTTGCGATCCCAGCAGCCACGGCTTCATGCGCGAAATCCCGCAGTGCTGGCTGACCGGCCACGCGGCGGGGGTGGGCGCGGCGCTGGCCGTCAATGCCGGCATCCAGCCGCGCGCCGTGAAGGTGGCGGATATCCGCAAGGTGCTGCGCGAACAGGGCGCGCACCTTTCCGACGATGCGGTAGTGGCGGACGCTGGCCAGCCCGAGCAGGTCCCGGCGGAGTAGTGCCCCATCCCGCCAGCATGGACCCGGCGCGCGCGGCCCTGTTGGTGCTGTCGGCGGCGATCAGCGTCAACCTGGGCGCGGCGCTGGGCAAGAGCCTTTTCGGCACCGTGGTGCAGAGGGCATGGCGGCGCTGCGGACCGGCTTTGCCGCGCTGGGCCTGTGGCTGCTGGTGCGGCCGTGGCGCGGTGAGCCGGTGCCGCGCGCGCGGCTGGGCTGGCTGGCGGCCTATGGCCTGACGATGGGATTGATGAACCTGACGGTGTACTGGGCCATCGCCCGCATTCCGCTGGGCCTGGCCGTGGCGATCGAGATTGCCGGGCCGCTGCTGCTGGTCCTGTCGCTTTCACGCCGCAAAACCGACTTCCTGTGGCTGGCCCTGGCCGTGGCCGGGTTGTCGCTGCTGGTGCCCTGGCCGGGGGCGGCAGAGCGGCTCGATCCGCTGGGGCTGGCCTTTGCCGTGGCCGCCGGCACCTGCTGGGCGGGCTATATCGTGCTGGGCAAGCGCGTATCGGGCCTGGGCGGGGCGCGCAGCGTGGCGATCGGGGTGGTCTTTGCCTGCCTTGTGACGCTGCCTTTCGGAATCGGTCATGCGGGTAGCGCCCTGCTGGACCCGCAGGTGCTGGCCTGGGGGGCGGGCGTGGCGCTGCTGTCCAGCATGGTGCCCTATGTGCTGGAGATGAAGGCGCTGGCACACCTGTCCGCCAAGACCTTCGGCCTGATTACCAGCAGTGCTCCGGCCGTGGCGGCGCTGGCCGGCTTCGTGGTACTGGGTGAGCGGCTGACGGGCACGCAATGGCTCGCGGTTGCCCTGATGATCGGGGCCAGCGCGGGTTGCGCGCTGACCGCGCGGTCTCCGGTGCCGCCAGCGCCCGACGCGCCCCTGCTATGACGACTTCTGATATGACAAGGGTGCGGAAAGCCCGTGGCCTTCCGCACCCTTGCGCGTGATTGCAGGCGATGCGCGGTTACGCGTTCGCGAGGTTTACGGCCGAGGTCTTGCCGCGCTGGTCCTGTTCCAGGTCGTACGAGACGCGCTGGTCCTTATCCAGCGTGCCCATACCGGCGCGTTCCACGGCCGAAATGTGCACGAAGGCATCATTGCCGCCGCCTTCCGGCGCGATGAAGCCATAGCCCTTGTCAGGGTTGAAGAATTTTACGGTTCCGATGGTCATAACGGGTATCCTTTGTCCGTTGTTTGACGGGCATGCGCCAACAGCGGCACATCCCGGCTTTGTGAGGCTAGAAAGGGACAAGGAGGAGGTTTGAGGCTACCCGATATCCGTCGCATGCGACGTAAGCCTGACTGATATGGGTTGCGGGTCTGCCGTTTACAATGGCCGCGGCGGATTATCGCGCTGCGGCCGCCGTGCCAGTGTAGCGCGGTAGGCAATGCGGCGGGCCTAGCGTTCCGCCCCGTCCACCGCGAACAGGCCCAGCTGTGCCGCCTCGCCGGCAGGACCGGCAAAGGGGCCGCCCAGATGCTGCCACTCGCCATCCACGGGGGCATGGGCGAAGCGCAACAGCCCGCCGCGCCGTTCCACCCACAGGCGGATTGTCCCGTCATGCCAGCCGGAAACCGCGATGGTCTCCAGCAGGCGGCCATGCGCGTCGATCCCGCCTGGCACGTGCTGGCGCACGGCCAGCAGCAGGGCAGGTGTGATCTGTTCCAGTTGCAGGCTGATCCAGCCGCCGTTCGTGCCGCGCAGGGCAATTCCCGCCACGTCGCCATCGGCCAGGTTGCGATAGGCAAGGGTGGTCTCCAGCATGAAGTCACCGGCGGGAACGAGAATGCCGGAAAAGGCGGCCTGGCTGGCAGAAAGGCCGGTGCGATTGCCCGCCACCTGCGAAGGGGCGGGAAGCGCTGCCAAGGACCAGCCCGCCACGCTCGCCTCGGGCGGGCGGTGCTCCTGCGCGGCCGCAGGCACCACCAGCAGCAGGCCGGCCAGAACCAGCCCTCTCATGGCAGCGACAAGATGCCGCGCGCCGTCTGCTCGACTGGCAGGATCGCCCCGTCCGGCCCGAAGCGCAGCCGCTCCACCGCCACGGCGCGGCGGCCCAGTCCGCCCGGCTGGTCGCCCACATCCAGCGTGCCCACGTGATAGAACAGGTACCATTCGCCTTGGAACTCGACCACGCCGGGGTGGATGGTGAAGCTGTTGGCCGCCGCTCCGGTGATCTGGCCGCGCCAGGTCCACGGGCCGGTGATGGCGAGCGCGGTGGCATAGGAGATCCGCTCGTCCGGGTGGATCGCCTTGTCCATGCTGGCATAGGCCAGGTAGTATGTGCCCTGCCGCTCGAAGATCCACGGCCCCTCCTCGAAATCGGGCAGCTCGATGGTGCGGATCGGGCCGGCGAGATGGGTCATGTCGGTGGCCAGCGGGGCCATCTTCAGCTCGGCATTGCCCCAGAACAGCCAGGTCGTGCCGTCAGCCTCGGTCCACACGGTGGGATCGATATCGTCCCAGCTATGCGGACCCTGCGTATCCTCGTTGCGGATCAGTGCGCTGCCGCGCGCGTCCGTGAACGGCCCCAGCGGATTGTCCGCCATGGCCACGCCTACTGCCTTGCCGCTGCTGCCTTGCGCCGGATCGTGCTCCACCGTGGTGTAGAACCAGAAGCGGCCGTCCTTCTCGATAACCTGGCTGGCCCAGGCATCGCGCGCGGCCCAGGCAAAGTCTGTCGGGCGCATCACCGGGCCGTGATAGGTCCAGGTGCGCATGTCTGTGGTGGAATAGGCCAGCCACTGGGTGATGTTGAACATCTGGTCCCCGCGCGCCTCGTCATGCCCGACGTAGAGATACAGCCGGCCCCCCACCACCAGTGGGGCCGGATCGGCGGTGTGCCGGTCGCGGATCAGCGGGTTGCCGGCATAGGTGAAGGTGTCTCCCGGCTGGGTGAGCATAACCGCCGGCGGCGCGGCGGGCGCGCAGGCGGCCAGGGCGGCGAGCAGCACAGGGACGAAGCGGAGTGGTAGCGTTACCATGCCGCGAACCTTAACTCCGACAATTGCCAGCGCAAGCACCCTTGTCGGGTCAGGCCTATTCGGCGGGTTGCGCCGCCTGGGCCTGCGCCCGGTCTGCCTCCAGCCTTTTCGCGAACACCGCCAGCGCCATCAGGCCCAGCACCACGCCCAGCAGGCACAGGCCGGTGAGCAGGTAGCCATCCAGCACTGCCTGCTTGCTGCCCAGGAACCAGGCGGCACCGATGTTGGGCGCGGCCACGGCGGCGAACTTGGCCATGAAGCTGGCCCAGCCGCCACCGGTGGCGCGCACGGCGCTGGGGTAGTAGATGCTGGTGATGGAAATGACCGCAGCGTGACCAGCGCCGATGGTGATCGCGCCGATCAGGATCACCGGCACGAACAGCGGGCCTGACAGCAGGATGCCCGATCCGATCAGGATGGCCAGCGGAATGCCCAGTAGCGGGGCGGCGGCGATCCACGCGGGCCCGCGCTTCTCGGTGAACACCAGCAGTAGCACGCCCATTATCGCCCCCGCGATGCCGCCGATGGACGACAGGTTGTTGGCCATTTCCCGGGCAAAGCCCAGTTCCACCAGGAACAGCACGCCGAACGCGCTCTTCAGGTAGATCGCAAAGCTGGAGCAGAAGTAGGTAATCCAGATCAGCGGGGTGATCCACACCAGCCAGCCGCGGAACAGCTCCACCAGCTTGGCCAGCGGATCCTGCTTGTCGCCGGTCTTGCCCTCGTCCGACAGCGTGAAGGTGGAGTAGGCGCCGAGATCGGCCTGCGGGTCGAACCGCTTGAGCAGGGGCACCACGCGCTCCGCCGGCTTGCCCTTGGCCACCAGCCAGCGGGCGCTTTCGGGCATGGTGAACACCAGCAGCAGCGCCAGCAGGCCCGTGGCCGCGCCGCAGACGAAGAACACCATGTGCCAGCTCGGCCCCGGCAGGAAGGCGGGCATGGCACCCGCGGCGTGCCAGGCGGCATAGGGATAGTCGGGTGAGGCGAAGAAGTTGGTCACCTGCCCCGCTGCCGCGCCGCCAACCGAGAAGCCGAGCATGATGATCGTTACCGCGCGGGCCTTTGACCCCTTGGGCATCGATTCGATGTTGATCGACCAGGCGGGCGCCAGCAGCCCGCCGATGGCCAGGCCGCCCAGGAAGCGCAGCACGATCAGCGGCCACGGCCCGTCGGCAAAGCCGGTGACGAAGGTGAGCAGGGCGGACAGCAGCGTGCACCAGATGATCACCGGCCGCCGCCCCACGATGTCGGCGAAATAGCTGCCCGCCAGCGAGCCCACCATCTGCCCCAGGAAGGCGGCCGAACTGACCAGCCCGATCATCGTCGAATCGAGCGCCATCTCTTCCTGCAGGTAGGGCAGGGTGAAGGTGACGAGCGAGAAATCCAGCCCGTCGAAGAAGGTCACCAGGCAGGACACCGCCAGCAGGTAGTAATGGAACGGCGTCATGCCGCGCTGTTCTAGGAACTGCGCAACGTCGAGCCTGCTGCCCGCACTGGTGGCCATTGGTGATCCTCTCTCCCCGAACCGGGAGCTGAGGATAGAGGGCCGGGCCTGCCTAGGCTAGCGGCGAAATTGTGCCAATTCGTCGCGTCGGTCGCTCTCCAGGGGAAAGGGGGTGGCGGGATCGGGCCAGTCGAGCGCCAGCAGGTAGCGATCCAGCTTGTCGCGCTCGCTTCCCGGCTTGCGCGGGAACATGAAGGGCAGGTCGGCGGTCAGGCGATAGCCGCCCTGCGGCACGGTCTCGACCAGCTCGGCGCAGCCGGCTGCCGCCAGCTTGGCGCGCAGGCGCGAGACGTGCACCTCCACGCTGTTGGTGGGCGGCACGTGCGCCATGCGCCACACGTCCTCCAGCAGTTGCCGCCGCGTGACCGGCTCGCCGGGGGTATCGGCCAGCCGCCACAGCACGCCGAACTCGCGCGGGTGCAGGTGCAACCAGGTGGAGCCCTTGCGGGCATCGCGGTGGAACAGGTCCAGCGTCAGCGGGCCCAGGTCGCGCCAGCGCGGCAGCAGGCCGAACATCTCGTCCACCCTGGCCGCGCGCAGCGCCAGTTCGCGCAAGGTTGTGGCCGCGCCCAGCGCTTCGGCACAGCCCAGCGAGAGCAGCGCCGCCCGCTCGGCCGGTTCCTCCACCCCCAGCAGGATCAACCGCCAGGCGGGCTTGTCGGCCTCGGCCAGGCCGCGGCGCTGCTCCGGCGTCAGGGCGCGGGTATCGCAGACCAGGACGTGACGGCAATCGCAGCGGCTGCCCTGGTGGCCATGGCACAGGGTCCAGCCGGCCCGGCGCATGTCCCAGCGGTCGGGAGGCGCGGCTGTCGCGGCGATCCAGCCAAAGATCATTGCCCTTCATGCCCCTCCGTGCGCCTCCTCAAGGCACAGGTCGCGGCCGCCTTGGCAACTAGGGGCTAACCCCCGGTTGCCCGGCTTCGGTGCAGCGGGCCGCCCTGCGGCGGCGGTCTACTGACCCCGTTCCTGCGCCGTCCGAACCCCTCCTTCAGGCGGCGGTGGAATTGACCCCCATGCTTTGCAGGTAGCGTTTGATGTTGCGCGCGGCCTGGCGCAGCCGCTGTTCGTTCTCGACCATGGCGATGCGGACATAGCCCTCGCCATCCTCGCCATAGCCCACGCCCGGCGCAACGGCCACTTCGGCGTGGGTCAGAAGCTGCTTGGAAAACTCCAGGCTGCCCATTTCCTTCAGCGAAGGCGGCAGCGGAGCCCAGGCGAACATCGAGGCGGGCGGGGCGGGGATGTCCCACCCGGCGCGGCCGAAAGCCTCCACCATCACGTCACGCCGCTTGTGATAGAGCTGGCGGTTGCTTTCCACGATGTCCTGCGGGCCGTTGATCGCGGCCACGGCGGCGGCCTGCATCGGCGTGAAAGCGCCATAGTCGATATAGCTCTTCACCCGCGTCAGCGCGGAAATCAGCGTCTGGTTGCCCACGGCAAAGCCGATGCGCCAGCCGGCCATCGAATAGGTCTTGGACAGGCTGGTGAATTCCACCGCCACGTCCTTGGCGCCCTTAACCTGCAGGATCGAAGGAGTGGGCTTGCCGTTATAGTAGAGTTCCGAATAGGCGAGGTCCGACAGCACCCACACCTTGTGGAAGCGGGCCCAGTCCACCAGCTTTTCGTAGAATTCCAGGTCCACCACCTCGGCCGTGGGATTGCTGGGATAGTTGACCACCAGGATCGTCGGGCGCGGAACAGTGAAGTTCATCGCCTTTTCCAGCTCCGCCCAATAGCGGTCGTCCGCCGTGGTCGGCACGTTGCGGATGCTGGCCCCGGCGATGATGAAGCCGAAGGTGTGGATCGGGTAGCTGGGATTGGGGGCCAGGATCGTGTCACCCGGCGCGGTGATCGCGGTGGCCAGGCTGGCAAGACCTTCCTTGGAGCCAAGGGTCACGACCACTTCCCGTTCCGGGTCCACCTCCACGCCCCAGCGGCGCTGGTAGTAATTGGCCTGGGCGCGGCGCAGGCCGGGGATGCCCTTGGATTGCGAATAGCCGTGGGCGCCCGGATCGCGCGCCACTTCGCACAGCTTCTCGATCACGTGCGGCGGGGGCGGCAGGTCCGGATTGCCCATGCCAAGGTCGATGATATCGCGTCCTTCCGCACGGGCGGCGGCCCGCATCGCGTTCACTTCGGCGATGACATAGGGCGGCAGGCGCTTGATGCGGTAGAATTCGGTATCCATGATCACTTTCGTTTCTTGGGTTTTACGGGCAGTTTCGCGCCGGTTGCGCCGGGCCGATGTGAACCAATCCGCCGCTTTGCGCAACGCATGGTGCGATAAAGCCCGCTCTGGTGTCTCCCAAATCACATATTGGCCGCTATGGTGGATGCCATGACTGAGACAGACGGGGCATCTGGCGACCAGCCGGCCGACATCTTCACCGAGCTGCTGCGGCTGCAGGGCGAGGCGGCGCGGCAGGTGATGCAGGCCTTTGCGCCCGATGCGGTGAAGGCCCTGCCCAGCGAGCAGGATGCCGAGGCGCTGGGGGCCAGCATCTTGGCGCTGCAGGACAACTGGTTGAAGCTGTGGTCGCTGCCGCCGGCGCAGGCGGATGGCGGCGAGGCGCTGGCCCCGCTGATGGCCGATCCGGCCCAGTGGCTGGAGGTGATGCAGGCGCAGATGCAGGGGCTCTATGCCCGGATGCCCGCGCTCGATCCGCTGGCTCAGCAGGAAATATGGCAGGAATGGGCGGCGCTGTGGCAGCAGATCGCCGGCCAGTTCAATGCCGCTGGCGAGGATGCTCCGGCCACTCCCGCCCTGCCGCGGAAGGACCGCCGCTTCGCCGATCCGGCTTGGCAGCAGCAGCCGGTGTTTGCCCTGATCCACCAGACCTACCTGCTGCTCGCCGAGAAGGTGGGCGAAGCGGTCGATACGCTGAGCGGCGTGACCGAGGCCGAGCGCGAGCAGTTGCGCTTTGCCACCCGCAGCGTGATGGACGCGATGAGCCCGGCCAACTTTCCGTTGATGAACCCGGTGGTGCTGGAACGCACGATCGCCACCCAGGGCGAGAACCTGGTCAAGGGCATGGAACGGCTGGCGCACGACCTGGAAGCCGGGCAACTGACCCATGCCGATGCCAGCCGCTTCGTGCTGGGCGAGAACGTGGCCGCCACCCCGGGGCAGGTGATCCACCGTGATCCGCTGTACGAGGTGATCCAGTATTCCCCCGCGACGGAGCAGGTGCTGGCGGTGCCGCTGGTCATCTTTCCGCCGTGGATCAACCGGTTCTACATCCTCGACCTGAACCCGGCCAAGAGCTTCGTGCGCTGGGCGGTGGAGCAGGGCATCACCGTGGTCCTGGTCAGCTGGAAATCGGCCGATGCCAGCATGGCCGATGTGACCATGGACGATTACGCGCGCGCCCAGATCGCCGTGATCGACCTGGTGCGCGAGCGGCTGCAGGTGCCTGCCGTCCACACGCTGGGCTATTGCGTGGCCGGAACCACGCTGGCGGCCACCCTGGCCGTGCTGGCGCGGCGCGGGCAGGCGGACAAGGTGGCCAGCGTCACCTTCCTGACCGCGCAGGTGGACTTCGAGCACGCGGGCGACCTGAAGCTGTTCACCGAGGATACCGGGCTGGAACTGGTGAAGGCCGCCAGCACCGATGGCTACCTTGACGGGCGCTACATGGCGGCCACGTTCAACCTGTTGCGCGGCACGGACCTGATCTGGAACACCGTGGTCAACCACTACCTGCTGGGGCAGGACTATCCGGCTTTCGACCTGTTGTTCTGGAACGGCGACGTTACCAACCTGCCGGCGCGCTGGCACCGGCAGTATCTCGACACCTGCTATCGCCGCAACGCGCTGGTGGTGCCCGATGCGGTGACGCTGGACGGGACGGCTGTGGACCTGGGGCTGGTGGAAGTGCCCGCCTATGTCCAGGCGGGGCGCGAGGACCATATTGCCCCGCCCGAAAGCGTGCTGCGCCTGCCGCAGGTCCTGTCAGGCCCGGTGCGTTTCGTGCTGGCGGGCAGCGGGCACATCGCCGGGGTGGTCAACCCGCCGTCTTCGGGCAAGTATCAGTACTGGACCGGGCCGCAGCCCAGCCATGACGGCGTGGCCACGGTCGCCGATTTCGTGGCTGCCGCCACCGAGCACCCGGGAAGCTGGTGGCCGGACTGGCACGGCTGGCTGCAGGCGCTGGCTCCGGATACCGTGTCCGCCACCGGCCGCCGCAAGCCCGGCGGCAAGGGCAACCCGGCGCTGGAGCCGGCTCCGGGAAGCTACGTCCGACTGCGCTGATGCGGCTTATGTTGCACTGCACAAAACTCTCTTGACTTCGCAGGCGCACGCACTATTTTGTGCATTGCAGCAATAGTGCTGCGGACCGAATCTTTAGCGAGCAAGCGAGCAAACCATGGCTGAGCCGACCAAGACTGGCCCCGCTGAACAGGCCCCCGCCAAGCCGGTGGCCGAGGTTAAGCCCGTTGCGGCCACGCCGGCTGCCGCTCCCGCAGCCCCGGCACCTGTCGCGGCTGAGGCAGCACAGGCACCGGCACCCAAGGCCGCTCAGCCCAAGCCGGTGGCGGCCAAGCCTGCTCCCGCGCCCCAGCCGGTGGTCGCCAAGCCAGCCAAGCGGTCCGTGTCTCGCAGGAAGCCTGCTGTTGTGGCCAAGGCCAAGGCTCCGGTTGTCCGGAAGCCTCCAAAGGTGACTGCAAAAAGCAGCGCCAAGCCCGTGTCCGCACTCAGCGTCACCCAGTTGAAGGAAAAGATCATGGCCACCAAGACCGATTTCACCAAGACCGATTTCACCCAGATGATGAGCAAGTCGATGACCGACGCCGTCGCCGAAATGCAGAGCAAGGCGCAGGCCGCCTATGACAAGGGCACCAGCCTGGTGGCCGAGATGACCGAGATGGCCAAGGGCCATGCCGAAGCCGTGGTGGAAAGCGGCAAGATCCTGGCTGCCGGCGCGCAGGACCTGGGCAAGACCTATGCCGACGAAGCCAAGGTCGCCTACGAGACCCTGACTGCCGACATCAAGGAAATGGCCGCCGTGAAGAGCCCGACCGAACTGTTCCAGCTGCAGGGCAAGATCATGCGCCGCAACTTCGATGCCATGGTCGCCGCGACCTCGAAGAACACCGAAGCCGGCATGAAGCTGGCCAACGATGCCTTCGCGCCGATCTCGGCCCGCGTGAACCTGGCTGTCGAGAAGCTCTCGAAGGCCGCGTAACGCGCTTACGTTCTCTCCCTCGCCGGGTCTCTCCTCTCCCTCCCGGCGACACGAGCGGGCCGGACGGTTCTTCCGTCCGGCCCGTTTGGTTTTCCCGTTTGGCGCAAGCCCCGCCCGGCGGGCGGTCGCGTTGCGGCCCTCAGCATCGCGATGTGCCACGAGATATAATCCCAAGGCCCATCTTGCACCTGCGCCATGTGATACGATATTTGCACTTCCCATGACCGCACCCGCCACCCTGAAGCCGCACACCGGACCCGTTTGCGCGGGCGATGACGATGGCGATCATGGCGCCGGCGGCGGTCCTGCCGATGGCGTGGGCGTTGCCACCAAGACCCGCACCCGCCCCAAGAAGCCCAGCATGTACAAAGTGCTGATGCTGAACGACGATTACACGCCGATGGAATTCGTGGTGCTGGTGCTGAAGCGCTATTTCCGGATGGACCTGGAACAGGCCACCCGCGTGATGCTCCATGTCCACCAGCGCGGCGTGGGCGTGTGCGGCATCTTCCCGCTGGAAGTGGCCGAAACCAAGGTCAACCAGGTGATGGATTTCGCCAAGGCCAACCAGCACCCGCTCCAGTGCACGCTGGAAAAGGCCTGAGTTTCTCGCAACCGCACATCGGGGCATGACCTGCGGGACATTGTGGGTTAAGGCGATGCTCCCCACGTCGGGCCTGACCCGTTACTGAGCCAGCCACTTGTCCCGCTTCCTGACCGCAACCGACAAATACATCTTCCGGCTGACCGTGGTGCCGATGCTCGGCATCTTTGCGCTCGCCGCCAGCCTGCTGCTGCTGGAAAAGATGCTGCGCCTGTTCGAGTTCGTCAGCACCGAGGGCGGGCCGGTCAACGTGGTGTTCGAGATGCTGATGAACGTCATCCCGGAATATGCCGGGCTGGCGATCCCGCTGGGGCTGATGCTGGGGGTGCTCTTCGCCTTCCGCCGCCTGGCCACCACCAGCGAGCTGGACGTGATGCGCGCGGTGGGCCTCAGCTACGTGCGCCTGTTGCGGGTGCCATACCTGCTCACCATCGTGCTGATGGGCCTCAACTTCGCCATCGTCGGCTACATGCAGCCCAAGGCCCGCTTCGCCTACCAGGAACTCGAATTCCAGCTCCGCTCGGGCGCGCTGGGGGCATCGATCAAGGTGGGTGAGTTCACCGCGATCGAGGACCGCATGGCCCTGAGGATCGAGGAAAGCCGCGATGACGGGCGGCAACTGATCGGCATTTTCGCCCGCGTGGCGAATGACAAGGGGCAGGTGCTCTCGATCTCCGCGCGCGAAGGCCGCTTCCTGGCCAATCGCGAGGATCGCAACACCATTGTCCTGCGGCTGACGGACGGGACCATCATCCACTCGGTGCCCAACGGCACCCCGCGCGTGCTCAGCTTCAGCCGGCACGACCTGCCGATCGACCTGCCCGCGCTGGAACGCTTCCGCGAACGGGGCGAGGACGAGCGCGAGTACATCATCCCCGAACTGCTCGACATCGGCTGGAGTCCCGAGGTTTCCACCGAGCAGCGGCAGGGGAGCCTGGCCAACTTCAACTATCGCATGGTGGAAGTGATCATGATGATCATGCTGCCGCTGCTGGCCGTGGCGCTGGCGGTGCCGCCCAAGCGATCGACCAGCGCGCTGGGCATCTTCCTCTCGATCGTCATCGTGGTCGCCTATCACAAGGTCAACCAGTATGCCGAAAGTGTGGCGGGGCTGGGCCGGGTTGACCCGTTCCTGGCGCTGTGGGGGCCGTTTGCCGTGCTCTTCGCGCTGATCGCCTGGATGTTCTACCAGATCGCCTTCGTGCCCGGCGGCCAGCCGATCGGGGCGCTGGAAGGCATCTATGCCAAGCTGGCGCGCCGCCTGAAGGCGCTGAACCGCCGCTGGCGCCGGATGCGCGACGAGCCCGAACCGGTGCAGGAGGAGCAGGCCGTTGCTGCTTGATTTCTTTCCCTCGCGCCGCCTGACGGTCTACCTCGCCAAGATGTTCGCGGTGCGCATCGTGGCCGTGCTGGCCATGCTGGTGCTGGTGCTGATGATGCTCGACCTGCTCAGCCGCACGGGCGACATCCTCGCCTATCCCGGCAACGGGCAGGACGACCTGCTGACCTATGCCAGCCTGCGGGCCCCGCAACTGGTGCAGCGCTTCCTGCCCTATTCGGTGCTGCTGGCCACTATCATCACGCTGGCCACGCTGAACCAGAACAGCGAGGTGATCGCGATGAAGGCGGCGGGCCTGTCCGCCCACCAGATCCTGGCTCCGCTGCTGCTGACCGCCACGGTCGTTTCCGGGTTCAGCTTTGCCTTCAACGAACGCGTGGTCACCCGCGCCACGGCCACGCTGAAGGCCTGGGAGGACGTGGAATACGGCCCCATTCCGGAAGACCCCGACACGCGCAACAACGTGTTCTTCAACGATGGCAACGATGTGCTGATGGCCCGCCAGCTTGCCGGGCGCGGCGAGGCCAGCCGCCTGACCGGCGTGACCTTCTACCAGCGCGATGATGGCGGAATGATCACCCGCATGATCACCGGCAGCCGCGCCAGCTTTGCCAACCCCGGCTGGCGGATCGAGGATCCCGTGGTGTTCGACGTGGCGACCACCAGCACCAGCCGCCCCGCCGCGCCGCTGGTGGTGGCCGAGGGCACATCGCTGGCGCAGATCACCCTGCGCCGCGTGGATCCCGATGCCGAGACGGCGGGCCAGCTATCGCAGTCAATCGCCGCGCTGAAAGCGGCCGGGCGGCGGACGGCGGAGCTGGAAGGCTACTGGTGGCACAAGTTTTCCGGCCCGCTGGCCGCCATGCTGATGCCCCTGCTGGGCGCGGTGGCGGGCTTCGGCCTGGCCCGCAGCGGCGGCCTGTTCGTGCGCGCGGTGATCGGCATGGCGCTGGGCTTTGCCTATTTCGTGGTCGAGAACCTGGGGCTGGCGATGGGCAGCTTCGGCGGCTACCCGCCGCTACTGGCTGCCTGGGGGCCGTTCGTGCTGTTCGTCCTGGTGGGCGAGACGGTACTGGTGCGGACCGAGGAGTAGCCGCTCAGCGCGGCTCCAGCGCAAGCGCCCCTTCGGCATCATATTGCACCGGGCAGCCCTGCTGGAACCGGCCGCCTTCCGCCAGCGTGCGGCACAACTCCTGCGCGGCTGCCACCTGCCGCGCCGTGTTGGCCAGCACTGTTGCCATCGGGATCGCCCCGCTGCCGTGGACCGGCACGTTGGTTTCCGGAGCGATGCCGTAATGCGCGATGTTGGCGGCATAGCCGCTGCCCCAGAAGTGGTAGTTCCACGCCTCGTCGCCCAGGTCGCCTTCCAGCATGATCCTTTCTGCCGGCAGGTAGGCGAACACGCCGTTGGGCATGTGGCTGTGTTCGATCACGCGGTAGATCTCCAGGCGGCGGGTGGCATCTTCCAGCACCAGCCGCTCGTCCACCGGGGTGAAGCGGAAGGGCCGGGGGTTGCGGGCCAGGGCATCGGGGAAGCGGGTGGCAGGCCGCTCGGCCAGCTCGCGCAGGATGCTTTCGTTGCCCCGATGCGAGATAACCTCAAGGCCCCTTGAGAGTGCCGCACGCAGGCCCCCCGTGTGGTCGAAATGGTGGTGACTCACGATCACCGCTTCCACCTGCTTGCCGGGGACGAGGCGGTTGGCGGCATCGATCCGCAGCAGGGTCTGCGCTTCTCCGCCATAGGCTTCGAACATCACAAGCCGGTTGGCAAACTCCACCACCGCAGCGCCGGCGCCGTTGACGCGCACGTCCCACACGCCGGGGGCGAGGGAGGTGACCTGGGCCTGCGGGGGCGGCGGGGGAGCGATCGTTACCGATGCGACGCGCGGCAATTGCGATGCCGGGACGTTCATCCGGTAGGAATCGATCTGCAACATAAGGTTGGTGACGCCGCGCCAGTCCAGTTCCTGCCGCAGCCCCATCGGCAGTTGCACGCCCGCAAACGGCAGGTAGCCGGAGAACCACGCCGTTGTGGTCAGGTCACCCAGGTTGGCGTGCGGGCTGGTCCAGCGGGAAAAGCGCGGCAGGTGGCTTGCAGGATCCAGCGCAATCCAGGCCGGCCCGCTGTGGTTGGCGGGGGTGAAAGCGATCACCGTCAGGCCGTCCTCCCAGGTCACGGGGCCCAGCTCGGTGTCGTCAGCGAGTGCTGCCAGCAGGGCGGGCAGCGGGTGATCGAGCAATTGCTCGCCGCTCTGCGTGCTGGTCCGCCGCTGGTAATCGAGGCCGAAAGTTCCGGCGAAGGGAAACTCCTGCCCCCAGCGTTCCTGATAGTCGGCAACGCCTGTCTTGAGATGGAGCGTCCGCTGCACATCGGTCACATTCTGCCACTTCATCGGTGCCTGCGGGTCACCCGTGATGTTGCCGCCGCCCTGGTAATAGGCGCGCTGGCCGAAGCCAGTGTAGGTGACGTTGTCTAGCGAACGCAGCCGCTCCAGCCCGCCCATTGCCTCGGCCGCCTGCTCCAGCAGCGCGCGGGCATCCTGCGCCGCTACTCGGACGGGGGAGGTGAAGGCCAGCATAGCCAGCAATGCCACGATGATCCGGCGGCCCATACAGCTCTCCCCTCCCAATTCTTATGGCAGGGAATTGACCAGCAAGCGGCCCGCTATGCAAGCGCTTAGGAGCGCGCCTTGTTCTTCTGGCCCATCGTGCTGCGGGCAATCTTCACCACCAGCGGGATCATGCCCGGATGGTTGGCGCCATGATAGGTGGTGCCGGTGCCGAAGCGCGCCGCCAGCCGTTTGTGCGCCGTGCCCAGCGAGTGATAGGGCAGGCTGGGCAGCAGGTGATGGGTGGCGTGCCAGCGCAGGCCCACCGGGGCCCAGAAACCGGCAATCCAGTGCGGTACGTTGACCGAATCGAGATACTGCGCGGTGGTGGACAGCCGTTCGCCATCGTTCTCCCACAGGTGCGCCACCAGCGTGCGGAGCTGGTTGAACACCGCCACCAGTGAAGTGACCGCCAGGGCCACAAGCAACGGCTTCCAGCCAAGCCACAGCGGAGTGCTGAGGACGAACAGCGCCCACAGGCTGGCGCCCACCTGCTGGAACAGGAACCAGCGGCGCTGCTCCTCCGTCTCAGGCGCGCGGCGGCGGAAATCGGGGTTGATGGAGAGGGACGACACCCGCTCCCAGGCGAACGTGCGCACGGCGGGTACCACCAGCCCCAGCGGGCCCAGCACGCCCCAGCGCAGCAGCAGCGCGGGCGGGGCCAGCATGGATACCAGCACGAAGCCCGGCAGGCTCCAGGGCTTCATCAGCGCCAGCGGCAGGTATTCCGGATCTTCCGCCGTGCCATAGCGCATCCGCGAATGGTGGATCGTGTGCACCTGCTCGTACATCAGGCTGGGGGTCAGCAGCGGAATGCCCACCAGCAGGTTCCACGCGGTGCGGAAGCCGGGCAGGGCGTTGCGGTGCAGGTGGGTGATCTCGTGGATGAACAGCAGCGCGCGGTACAGCGCCATCACGCTCACCAGCCCGCAGGCCAGCGCCACGGGCAGGCTGTCGGCCAGGATGGCCCCTGCCAGGGCCCCATAGCCGACCAGCGCGGATGCCAGCATGTCCGGCCAGTAGATTTCCGGACGGGCCGTGCTGATGTCGCGCGTCAGCTCCGCCGCGGCGCGCAGCAGCTCGCGATCGTCGGGAATGTCCGACTTTCTCAGCGGCGCGGCGGTCGCCATGTCAGGGGGCAGGTGCATGTTCATCGTGCGTATCGTTGGGCGCGTTACCCGAAAAAGGCCTTGTCGTAAATCAAGCGGCGGTGCGCTTGACCTTGGTCCAAAGCACGCGCAGGGCGAACGGCGTATGAACGGCCTTGGGTTGGGAAGAGAGATGACCGCCAAGATAGAAGTCACCCCCGTCTCCGGCAAGGCGGACCTCGCCGCATTTATCGATCTGGCTTATCGGCTCAATGGATCAGACCCCAACTGGGTGCCCCCCTTGCGCGCCGACATGGTGGAGCTGCTGACCCCGGGCAAGAACCCGTTCCACGAGCACGCCCGCGTGCAGTATTTCCTGGCCCGGCGCGATGGCCGGGTGGTCGGTCGCATCTCCGCCCATATCGACGAGCTGGCCCTGGCCCAGCCGCCCGAACAGGGCATGGGCCCCGGCACCGGCAACTGGGGCCTGATGGAGGCCGAGGACGAGGCGGTAATGCACGCCCTGATCGCCACGGCCGAAGAGTGGCTGCGAGGGCAAGGGATGACCCGCGTGCTCGCCCCGCTGTCCATGTCGATCTGGGAAGAGCCGGGCTTGCTGACCATGGGCCACGATCACCCGCCGATGATCATGATGGGCCACCACCCGGCGCACTACCAGGGCTGGATCGAGAGCGCGGGCGGCTACACCGTGGCCAAGCTGCTCCACACCTATGACCTGCACAACGTGGCCGACGGCTTCCCCGAGCTGGTCAACCGCATCGTGGCGATGGGCGAGAAGAACCCGCGCATCCGCATCCGCACGGTCAACAAGGCCGATTTCGCAAACGAGGCGCAGATCATCATCCGCATCCTCAACGAAGCCTGGTCGAACAACTGGGGCTTCGTGCCGTTTACCGAGCGGGAAAAGGCCTATGCCGGCAAGAAGTTGAAGCAGATCATCATCGAAGGGGCCAACATGATCGCCGAGCTGGATGGCGAGCCGGTGGCCTTCATGATGGCGCTGCCCGATATCAACACCAAGCTGATCACAATGCAGGGCAAGCTGTTCCCGTTCAACTGGGCCAGGCTGCTGTGGTGGCTGCGCAATCCCAAAAGCCGCAATTTCCGCGTGCCGCTGATGGGCGTGGTCACCCGCCTGCAGAACAGCCGCATGGCCAGCCAGCTGGCTTTCATGATGATCGAATACATCCGCCGCTACGCCGTGGCCGAATGCGGCGCGCGGCGGGCGGAAGTGGGCTGGATCCTGGAGGACAACCAGGGAATGGTGGCCATCGCCCACGCCATCGAGGCGAAGATGAACCGCACCTACACCATCTGGGAAAAGCCGCTTTAGGCCCCGCCACCGCTTGGGGAACCAAGGCAGGCACGCGTCGTTCAGCAGGACAGGAGCGGCAACCGCCGACTCCGGGGGAATTGCGCCTTGCCCAGCCTGACCACATCGACCGGTAGCCTTCTGGCACGAGCCCGGCGGCGCAAGGGTCCACGCGTGCTGGTGGTGGAGGATGATCCGCTGCTGGCGATGGACCTGGAACAGGCCCTGATGGATGCCGGCGCGCGCCAGGTGGTCAGTTGCGCCAGCATGCAGCAGGCTGCGGCGGAACTGGAGCGCTGGATGCCGCAGGCCGTGGTGCTGGACGTTCAGCTCAGTGACCGTGGCGATGGCTGGGCGCTTGCCGAAATGGTCAGCATGCTGGGCACGCGCCCCCCGTGGATTGCCTTTTCCACCGGGCAGCCCGAAGCCGTGCCGCACGAGGTGCAGCGCCTGGGATCGGTCTATGCCAAGCCCTACGACACGCGCCGCCTGGCCGCGGACCTGATGGCCGCTCAGGGCTGATTCCCAAACTTTTCCAGAAGGATCGCCCGGCTTTGCGTGCAGCTCTGTGTGCTTGCCGCAAATGACAAGGCCCCCGTCCGGGGCGGGACGGGGGCCTTGCGGGATCGTATCACCACCGTTTTGGACGGGAGGGGGGTATCGGCGGTGACAAGGGTAAAATGGTCCACGCGCAGTTCGGTTCCACGCCCCCCTGCAATTTTTTTGCGATCCACGGGAAGGCGCGTATGGCTGCCTTAACAAGTGTATCAGCAACCCGGGAACCAAGGCTTTTGGCGTGCGTTCGGGGAACAGGATTTTATCGGGAAGGGCCAATCCATGACTATCGGCGCCCAAGTTGCCGCTCACCTGCCTTATCTTCGTCGTTATGCGCGCGCCCTGTGCGGCTCGCAGACTGCCGGCGACGCCTATGTCCGTGCCACGCTGGAGGCCGCGCTGGCCGATGCGGACCTGGCCGCCTCGCTCGCCGGCGGCCGCGTTCCGCTTTATGCCGCTTTCTCGAAGCTGTGGACCGGCGCCCAGGTGGCCCCGGTGGGTGATGGCGGATCGTCCGACCTGGACGTTGCCACCCAGCTCCGCCTCGATCGCGTCACCCCGGTCAGCCGGCAGGCCCTGCTGCTGACAACGCTGGAAGATTTCTCGCCTGCCGAAGCCGGTGCCGTGCTGGGTCTCAGCAAGGACGAGGTGGAAGATCTGGTGGCCAGCGCCGTGGCCGAGATCGACCGCGATAGCAGCACCAATGTGCTGATCATCGAGGACGAGCCGCTGATCGCCATGCAGCTTGAAGACCTGGTGTCCGGCCTTGGCCATTCGATCTGCGGCACTGCCGCCACCCGTACCCAGGCGCAGGAAGTAGTGGAGCAGGAAATGCCCGGCCTGGTGCTGGCCGACATCCAGCTTGCCGACGGCTCTTCCGGCCTTGATGCCGTGGCCGATATCCTGGCGCTGGCCCCGGTGCCGGTGATCTTCATCACCGCCTATCCGGAGCGCCTGCTGACCGGGGACCGGCCCGAGCCGACATACCTGATCACCAAGCCGTTCAAGGAAGAATCGGTGCGCGCGGCGATTGCCCAGGCGCTGTTCTTCGGGTCGAGCCGGCCCCTCAATTGAGTTAGCATACCACCCGCCCCACCTACCCCGCTCGGCCGCCATAGCCTGATGGGATCATTGGTGGCCGGGTGGGGTAGGTAGGGCGGGTGGTCTGAGCCCGCAAAAATTGCTTACCGCCTGGCTGGCGGCCCCTTCAGCGCCAGCCAGGCCACCAGCACCGCCGCGCTGCCGCCCGCGATATTGGCGACAAGTTCCGCGAAATAGACGCCCTTCGCGTCCCACAATGGCTGCGTCAGGATGGCGAACGGCACCATCACCAGCAGGCTGCGGGTGATCGACAGGGCCATGGCCGTGCCTGCCCGGTCAACCGCGTTCATCGCCCCGTTGGCCACGATGAACAGGCCGAACATGGCATAGCCCCAGACGCCGATCGACAGGTATTCGCGCGCGGCGGCGATGGTCGCCGCATCTTCGCTGAAGGCCCCGGCAAGCCAGCCGCGCAGGGCATAAAGCACCAGCCCCGCCAGCAGGCCATAGCCCAGGCAGAACAGCCCCGCCTGCCACAGCGCCTGCCGCGCCCGGTCGTGCTGGCCTGCACCCCAGTTCTGCCCCACGATGGCACCGATCGATCCGGAAAGGCCCAGCAGCGGCACCACGGCGGCCAGTTGCAGGCGGCCGCCCACGCCAAAGCCGGCCACCGCCGCCGCGCCCTCGCTGGCAAGGCAGCCCGTCAGCAGCGCCAGACCCACGGGGTTGATCGAGTTGGTGAAGGCAGCGGGCAGGGCCACCCGCAGCACCTGGCGCAAAGGCTCGCGCAGGTTGCCGCGCCGCAACAGGGCCAGCCGCAACGGAACCTCGCCGCGCCGCACCAGCCACAGGCCCGTCCCTGCGCCCATCAGCCAGCCGGCGATAGTGGCAAGGGCCGCCCCCGGCACACCCAGCAGCGGAACCAGCAGGGGCGTTAGCACCAGGTTGGCCCCGGCGAACACCAGCGAAACCACCGTGCTGGACTTGGCCGCACCTTGCGCGCGCAGCACGCCGTTGAGGCCGGAAATGGTCAGCAGCAGCGGAAAGCCCAGGGCATAGGGTAGCATGTAATTGGCCACGTGCCCGGCCACCGCGCCGCGTGCGCCCATCGCGGCGAACAGCGCGTCCTGGCCCAGCAGCAGCGCCACGGCCACGGCAAGGCCCGTTGCCAGGCCCAGCGCCACGCCAAGGGCGGCGCAGCGGCTGGCGCGTTCCTCGTCACCCGCGCCGATGGCCCGGGCGACGACCGAACTGGTGCCCACCATCACGCCCACACCCACGCTGCCCAGCGCCGTGGTGACGGGGAAGACGAAGCTCATCGCTGCCAGTTGCCCGGCGCCGAGCTGGCCGATGAAATAGGCATCGACGAGGCCGATCGACATGATCGCCGCCACCCCGACAATCATCGGCGTGGTCTGGTGCAGCAGGTGGCCGGCGACAGAGCCGCGCGTCAGCCGCGCCTTCTCGCTCATGTAAGGTGATCCATATGCTGCCCCTATAGCGGGGCGATCATCACCTTGCACTCTTCGGTGCGTTTCTTCAGCGCCTCGTATACGGTTGGCACGTCGGCGAGGGGGATAGTGCCGGTCACCATCAGCCGCGGGGCTAACGCCCCCTGTTCCAGCGCGGCGAGCGCGGCCTCGTATTCCTGCACGGTGAAGAAGGCGGAGGTGACAAGCCGCACTTCCTTGCTCAGCATGGCGAAGGAGTTGAAGGTATCGGGTCGGGTGCACAGCCCCAGCAGCAGGATCGTGCCGCGCGGGCGCACCTGGTCCACACCTTGCGCGATCAGGCCGGGCAGGCCCACGCATTCGAAAACAATGTCTGCTTTCCCGCCCAGTGCCCGTTCGGCGCTGCCCACTGGGTCCGCCGGGTCCACCACGAAGGCATCGGCCCCCATGTCCAGCGCGCGCCCTTCCTGGAAGCGGGCGATATCCTGCACCACCACACGGGCCGCGCCCAGCCGCCGCGCCCAGAAGGCCACGGCCAGGCCGATGGGGCCGGCACCCAGCACCAGCACCCTGTCACCCGTCTTCATGCCGGACAGGTTGATGCCGTGAAGAGCCACTGCCAGCGGCTCGATCAGCGCGCCATCGGCAAGGGTGAGGCCGGACGGCAGGGTGACGCACTGGTTGGGGCGGGTCACGGCATATTCGGCATAGCCGCCGCCCTGCAGGCCGAAGCCCGAACACCACTGCACCTCGCCCTTGCGGCAATGCTCGCAATGGCCGCAGGATTTGAGCGGGATGACGCTGACGAGATCGCCCACCTTGCGCTCGGTCACGCCCTTGCCCAGCGCCACCACCTCACCGGCGAATTCGTGGCCCAGCACGTCGCCATGCTGGCAGCCATAGGCGGCATCCTCGGTCATGTGCAGGTCGCTGCCGCAGATGCCGCAGCGGCCCACCTTGACCACCAGCTCGCCCTCTGCCGGGGCGGGATCGGCAATGTCCTCGAACTTGAGCGGGGTGTGCAGGCCCTGGAAGGTGACGGCTTTCATGTCGACAGGCTTTCTACTCGGTCCACACCGGCTGTTCGCCCATGGCCACTTCGGAACTGTTCTTGAGGATGAAATCGCCCAGCACATCGATCGTGGTGGGGAAGCGGGCGGTGATGCGGGCGCGCAGGTCTGCGGCATTGCTGCTGGCGGGGACAAGCTGCTGCCAGGCGGCGAGATAGTCCGCGGTGAAGGCCAGGCCGCTGGCATCGTTGGGCAGGCCGGGGCGCGCGTGGCCGGCCACCACGATGGCCGGATCGAGCGCCTGCAACCGGCGCACCGATTCCGCCCAGGCGCTGACGTTGGCTGCCTGGTGCTCACCCAGCCACAGGTGGACTTCGTTGAACACCAGGTCGCCCGCGATCAGTGCGCGGATCGCAGGGGCCCAGAGCACGGTGGAGTGGACATGATCGCCCTGCATCGGTCCGATCACCTGCAATTCCTGCCCTTCCAGCATGATGCTATCGCCGGTCAGCGCGTGCGGTGCGCCGGGATAGGCGGGGCCATTGGCGGCAAGGGCCGGGCTCCAGCGCGCCACCTTGAACGGCAGGCTGCGCCAGATGTCTTGCACCACCGTGGGGTGGGCCACGATCTCCGCGCCCGGAAAGGCCTCCTGCAGCACGTCCATGCTGAAGAAGTGATCGGGGTGGTCGTGGGTGACGAACACGTGGGTCAGCCGCTTGCCGCTGTCCAGCACCATCGCTGCCACGCGGTGGGCATCGGCTTTGGTGAACGGCGGATCGACCAGCACGGCATCCCGCTCGCCCATGATCAGCGCGGCGTTGGAATGGAGCGATCCGGCGCTGGTCCGCAGCACTTCCACCGTCAGCGGCGGGGCCGCCTCCTGCGCCAGTGCGGGCAGGGGCAGCAGGGCCAGCGCCGCAGCCAGAACCGAGCGCAGCATCACTCCGCCCCGATCCGCAGCACCGGCTTGACCACGTGGCCCGCCTCGCTGGCCTCGATCGCCTCGTTGATCTCGCTGAACTCGAAGTGGCCGATCAGCTTGTCGAACGGGAAGTTCCCCGCCAGGTGGTGGTCCAGCAATTCCACCAGGAAGCGCTCGCCATCGCTGTTGCCGCCCAGGATGCCCATGACGGTGCGCCCGCCGCCCATGAAGGCGGCTTCGTTGAAGGTCAGGTTGTCTGCCGGGTCGCTGGCGCCCACGATGCCGCAGATGCCCTTGGGGGCCAGCAGGCCCCAGGCATCCTCGATCACCTTGGCGATGCCGGTGGTATCGAAGGCATAGCCCAGGCCCTGCGGCACCAGTGCCTTGATCTGGCCGACCGCGTCATCCTTCGCGTTGAAGGCGTGGGTGGCGCCCAGTTCCTTCGCCAGGGCCAGCCGCTGGTCGTTCACGTCCACCGCGATGATCGGGTTGGCCCCGGCGATCCTGGCCGCCATGATTGCCGCCATGCCCACGGTGCCCGCACCGAATACGGCGATGGGCAGGTCGGCGCGCACTTCCATCGCGTTCAGCACCGCGCCCGCGCCGGTCATCAGGCCGCAGCCGATGGGGGCGATCATGTCCAGCGGGATGTGGTTGAACCGTTCGGGCAGCACCACGGTGTTGCGCTGGTGGGTAATGGCCATGGTGGCCCAGGCCGACTGGCCGAAGAAGTTGGCCGCCATCGGCGCGCCGTCGTGGGTCATCGTGGGTGAACCGTCGGCTCGCCGCCCGCTCCAGTTATGCGGGAAGAAGTTATAGCAATAGGTGGGGGCATCCACATCGCAACTGGGGCAGTGGCCGCAGGAATTGAAGCTCATCACCACCCTGTCACCGGGCTTCGCATTGCTCACCGCGCTGCCCACGGCTTCCACGATGCCAGCGCCTTCGTGGCCCAGCACCACCGGTAGCGGCACAGGCAACTGCTCGTCGCGCACGGCCAGGTCGGTGTGGCAGATGCCGCAGGCGACCACGCGCACCAGGATCTCGTCCGGCGCAAGGTCGGCCAGTTCGACCGGCTCGATGGTGAAGGGATGGTCGTGCCCGCGGCAAATGGCGGCCTTGGCAGCGGTGGTCATGGTCTCTCCCAATTTTTACAATTTGCAAAACATATCAGATGGCGATCAGGCGTTCAACGGCTTGACCGGCCCCAGTTGCATGCCCCCGTCGATCATCACGTGGGCCCCGGTCATATAGCTGCCCGCGTCACTGGCCAGCAGCAGGGCCAGCGGCTTGACCTGGTAAGTTTCGGCCATGCGCCCCACCGGCACAAGCTGGTCCCAGGCGGCCTTGGCGGCGGGGTTCTTCTTCACCCAGCCATCGCCGATGTTGGTCACGAAGGGGCCGGGCGCGATGGCGTTCACGCGGATGCCGTAGGCGGCCAGTTCATAGGCGGCGTGGCGCATGAAGTGCTTCACGCCCGCCTTGGCCGCCATGTAGGGTACGCCCACGATCGCCTCGTTCACCTCGGCCGCATTGCTGCTGGTGATGACGATGGATCCGCCCCTACGACCATTGGGCCGGTGCTTGTTGGCCTTCATCACCCGCGCCGCCTCGCGCACGGTGTGGAACACGCCGTTGAGGTTGATGCCGATGCTCTTGTACCAGCGGTCAGGGTCGTAAACGTCGATCTGGCCTTCGGGGTTGCGCGTGCCTTCCGGGGTCCAGAAGCCGTTGCCAACGTCCAGCCCGGCATTGGCAAAGGCCACGTCGCACCCGCCATAGGCGGCCACGTGGTGATCGAAGGCGCGGGCCACTTCGTCCAGCTTCGATACGTCGCAGCTATCCCACCGCGCCTCGTATCCCTGGTCCACCAGCCGCGCGCATTCGCGCGCCGCCCCTTCGGCATCGATGTCGGTCAGGGTCACTTTCGCCCCGGCTTCGGCCAGCACTTCGGCATAGGCCAGGCCCAGGCCGCTGGCCGCCCCGGTTACCAGGCCGCTGCGGCCGGTCAGGTCAAACTGGTCGAGGGTCTTCACGCTTGTTCCATCTCCGCTTTCAGCAGCCGCTTGTTCACGGCTTCGTATTTCAGCACCGCCTGGTCCATCGCCAGCGGCATGATGCCGGTGTGGGTCGCCTGCAGGGTGCGCCACTGTGCCTCGATCATCGCCTTGTCCTCAAGGAAGGCGCGCAGACCCAGGTCGGCGAAAAAGTCCTGCCGGTCCGCATTTGCCGAGCGGGGGCCGAAAGCGAAAAAATAGCAGGTGGTATCCGCCGTCAGCGGGGTGACGGCCTGGCAGGTAAAGGTGTCGAACAGCGATTGCCCCGGGCACCGCGCCGGGTTGGCGGGGTCCATTGATCCGGGGGCATAGCGTTCGGTGGTCTGGATGAAGGTGCCGGGTACGGTGAATTCATAGCGGCTCCACACATCGGCACCGTCGGCCACGCTGCCGCCGGCGGGATTGGGTGGCATCCCCCCCATCGCCCGCTCCACCGCGATGCCGTTGGGCAGCGTGGTGGTGGTCATCCTGGCTGCCAGCCAGCCCGTGGCCGATGCATCGCTGCCACCGGCGAAGGTGTCCTTGTGGACATAGGCGATGTGCGACAGGTCCAGCAGGTTGTCGTGGATCAGCCGGGCGGGGGCAACATAGTCCAGCCGCCCGGGCGTCATTGCCCAGTCTGGGTGGCGATAGCCCACGAAATCGACGACCCGGTCCGGGTCGGCCAGCGCGGCATCGCCCAGCCACACCCAGATCGCCGCGTGGCGCTCCACCACCGGGAAAGTGCGGACTTTCAGCGCGGGGGGGATGGTATCCTGCCCCGGCACTTCCACCGCGCGGCCATCGGCGGCAAAGCGCACGCCGTGGTACCAGCAGCGGACCCCGCCCTGTTCGCACTTGCCCCTGGATAGCGGCGCGGCGCGGTGCGGGCAGCGGTCTTCCATGGCGAAGACCGCGCCCGCATCATCACGCGCCAGCACCAGCGGCTGGCCCAGCACGGTGATGGCCACCACTTCGCCTGCGGGAACGTCCCTGTCCCAGCCGGCCATGTACCAGGCGTTGCGGGGGTGCTGCCCGCCTGCCGCGTCGATGAAGGCTCCGCCCGCCTGCATCGCCAGCTTACAAGTAAAGCTGGCGGTTGATCGGCAGGTTGTTCTCGCGGCAATAGGTCTCGTAGTGGTTCATAAACCACCATACGTCGAGCGTTTCGACGAACTGGCCCTGGTCGTCGTAGAACTCGTTGGCGCCCTGCATCCAGAAGAACGCCTTCATCCCGCCCGGCTCATCCGTCACCAGCGTATGCGCATGGCCGGGGAATTCGGTGATGAAATCGCCGGGGCCGGCCACCCAGTCATATTCCAGGTAGCGGAAGGTGCCTTCCAGCCCGATGGCCCACACCATGCCGCGGTGCTTGTGGGTGCCGATCACGCCGGGCGACTTGATCCACAGCACGTTGGCATAGACGTTGTTGCGCACGTCGAAGGCCAGGTGGCGGATGGCGGCGTTATCGCCGAAGGGAACCCACGGGCTCTCCTCCTCGGACTGGCCGACATAGGTGCCCGAGATGCAATACTGGTCCAGCATCGCCTTGTGCGCTTCTGGCACGTTGACGATCTTGTAGGCGCCGCTGGGCGGGGCCTTGATGCCCCCGAGAGAGGGCTTTTCCTGGGTGGCCATGGTGCCGCCTTCCTTACAGATACAGCTTCGGGTTGATCTTCATTTGGTGATCGCGGCAGTGCGTTTCATAGTGGTTGATCATCCAGAATACGTCCACCGTCTCCACCAGGTTGGCATCGCCGTCGTAGAAGTCGATCGGGCCTTCCATCCAGCCGAACAGCTTGCAGCCTTCCGGATGTTCGGTGACCAGGGTGTGGCTTTCGCCCGGCACTTCCAGGATCAGGCCTCCGGGGCTGGCGACCCAGTCGTATTCCAGATAGCGGACGCTGCCTTCCAGGCAGACCATGGTGATGGTGCCGCGGTGGAAGTGGGTGCCGATCACGCCCGGGCTCTTCACCCACAGGATGTTGGAATACAGGTTGCGGCGCACGTCGAAGGCCAGGTGCTTGATCGCGGCATTGGGGCCGAAGGGCACCCACGGGCTGTCCACGTCGGTCTGCGCGTCAATATAGCGGCCGGCGGGCGAGCAGCGCTCGACGATCTCCTTGTAGGGATACTTGATATCGACGATTTCCGCCTTGTCGCTGGGCGGTGCGGTCATGGTGGCCATTGGTTCTCTCCCTTGGGGTGTCAGCGGATCAGCGTGTCGACATAGGCTGCGCCGATGCCGACCTTGTCGTAATGATCACGGGCCATCTTCATATAGTCGAACACGTCGAAGTGGCCGACCGAATTGCCCTGTTCGTCCAGCCACATTAGCGGGCCGGAGACGACGAAAAATACCTTCATCGGGTCAGGGTGTTCATAGCTGACCAGGGTGTGGCTTTCGCCGGGTGTCTCGAAGATGAAATCGCCCGCCGTGGCGGTCCAGTCGTGTTCCAGATAGGCCCACTTGCCGCTGATCGTGTAGGCCCAGATCGGCTTGGGGTGATAGTGCCGGTTCACGATGCAGGGCTTCTTGGCCATCAGCACATCTGCCCACATGTTGAGGGAAGGGCTGATCCACACCGGCTTGGAATAGACATCTTCCACGATCGGCACCCAGTAGCGCTCGTCGCCCTCGGCGATCTTGGCCATGTAGACTTCGGGCTTGGCACCGGGGCGGAACACGCCGGGCACGGGCGGGGTGCCGGCCCAGGGTTCGGTGGTGGGGGCTTCGGGCATTGCTGGCTCCTCTCGACCGGAGCCGGGGCTCGTTGCTGGCCGCCGGTCTCCCAAGGTCCCGATCCTAACGAACGAGAGGGTGCCGCGCTAGGACTCTCGCGAACGCGCATTGGGACGGGGACGCATGATGAACTGTTGGGTAGACCTCCCGCCCCGCCTCCCCGCCCGGCCACCATAGCCTGATGGGATCATTGGTGGCCTGGTGGGGAGGCGGGGCGGGCGGTCTGCAGCGCCAGCCTAATGCCGCTGCCGGTACTCGCGCGGGGTCATGCCGTTGCGGCGGCGGAACAGGCGGGTGAAATAGGCGCTGTCGTTGAAGCCGTGGTCAAAGGCGATCTGGGTGATCGTGGCTTCCGGATAGGCCAGCAGCTTTTCGCCGGCGCGCACCAGCCGCCGTTCCTGGATGTAGGCGCTGGGGGTTGTGCCCATGGCGGCAAACACCTTCTGCACCGCGCGCACCGAAAGGCCGCATTGCCGGGCGATGTGGACCACCGAGAACTGCGGGTCCTGCAAGCCGGCTTCCACCAGCGCGGTCACCTTCTGCGCCAGTGCGGGGGCCTGCCGCTTGGCCCGGTCGAAGGCCGTGCCGCGCAGCGCCATGGCCAGCAGGTCGAAGAACACTGCGGCAACCTCGTCCTCCCAGCCTTCGTGGTGCTCCTCGCGATAGCCCTGCTGCCACAGCGACAGCAGGAAATCGTGGAAGATGCGCAGCGAGGGAGATGTGCCGGGCGAGCGGGCCAGCAGCCAGGGCGCCACATCGCCCAGCCGCTGCTCCAGCGGGCGGCGGGGAAATTCCACCACCAGCGTTTCGTGTCGGGTCAGGTCAATGCGATAGGGCCGGGCCGTGGTGGCCACCACCATGTCGCCCGGTTCCAGCCGTGTGGTGGTGCCATCCTGGGTATAGCGACCGATGCCCCGGCATTGCAGGTGCAGGATCAGGTGCTCCTCATCCCGCGCGATCGGGGAGCGGGTGACGCGGCAGGCGTGGGTGCGCGGGCGCAGCATGGCCAGCGGGCCGATGGTCCATGACCACATCTGCCCGGTGAAGTCCTCGCCATAGGCGGCATCGACCACGCTTCCGGCATAGCGCAGGTGCGCCATCTCGTTCCAGTAGCGCGCCCGTTCGGCGGGCGAGACATCCAGCGTGGTGAATTGCCTGATGGCGGTCATGGTCAAAGGGTCGGGACTCCGGGCGCGGCGAGATTGGCCGCGCCCGGTTCCCGGGTCAAGCGGCGCCGGCCTGCCCGCGCCGCGCCAGCACGGCGGGGGCGGTTTCCTTCAGGCCCATGGCCACGAAGCCGCTCAGCACGCCCAGCACGATCAGCATCCACAGGAAGCTTTCCATGCCGAAGGCGTCGTTCAGCATGCCGCCGATGGGCGGGCCGAACACCCCGCCCAGCACCTCGCAGCTGCCCATCGCCAGGCCCAGCACGGTGGCGTGGTGGCGCTGGCTGAAGGTTTCCGAAGGGATCGTTGCCATGAAGATCGGGAACACCCCGTTGACCGCCCAGCCCACGAAGAACACCGCCGCCAGCAACATGACCGAGCCATCGACATACATCGCTCCCAGCGGGCCGATCACCGAAAGGAACGGCAGCGCCACCATCACCGGCTTGCGCCCGATGATGTCGCTGAGGCCGGCGATGGAGAAGCTGTAGATTGCCGCGGCGATGCCCAGCGTGCCCATGATCCAGCTCATGGTCGAAGGGTCCAGCCCCTTAACCTCGGTCAGGTACAGCGGCATGAAGGCCCAGGTGGTCACGAAATGGGCCACCATCAGTACGCCCACCACCACGCAGATCCACATGTTGCGCACCTTGAGCGCATCCATGATCGAGATGTCGGCTTCGGCAGCGGCACCACCGGCTGCGGCTTCCTCGGCAGCCATCGGCTCCGGCTCCTTCAGCAGGAACCAGATCAGCGCGGCACTGATCAGGCCCGGCACGGCGGCGAGGTAGAACGCCTCGCGCCAGGAAAAGGCTGTGGCAAAGGCCACCAGCACCACCGGGGCCAGGAAGCTGCCCAGCAGGTTGGAGCCAAGGTTCTGCGCCACGCCCTGCGCCAGCCCGCGGCGCTTCGGATCGACCTCGCTGGCCACCATCGCATGGCTGATCGGCATCACGCCGCCTTCCGCCGCGCCCATCAGCAGGCGGGCGGCGAACAGGAACAGGAAGCTGGTGGCCAGGCCCGAGAGGAACGAGCAGAGCGAAAAGGCGATCGTCGCCAGGATCAGCAGCACCTTGCGCTTGCCCAGGCTGTCGGACAGCTTGCCCACGAAGAACGCCGCAATTGCCCAGCTGAAGCTGAGGCCGCCGGCCAGCAGGCCGATCTGGGTTTGCGATAGGCCCAGTTCCGGCTGCACGAAGGGCATCAGCGCGTTCAGCGCCTGCCGGTCGAAGAACACGATGCCGAAGTTGAGGCTGAGCAGGAAGACCAGCAGGAACTGGTATCCCGGCGAATTCTTCAGCCAGTTGCCGCGGGCTGCCCCGCCGATGTTCGCGTGTACCATTGCTATGCTGATCCTACATGAAGGGGCGGATGGGGTCGCTGCCGTCCCAGGTGCGGCTGGCTTCCCAGAAGCGGGTGAAGGTGGCGTCCATGCCGGGGGTGACCGGCAGCAGTTCGATGAAACCCTGCGCCGCGCCGGTGCCATCGTCGAGGTAGACGACCTCGCCCCCGGTGGGCACGGCGGCGCGGTAGGCCTCGTGATAGCCGCGCGCCTGGTAGTCACGGCTGGCGGCGTCAACGTCATCAAACGCGATGCCAACGTGGTGGTAGCCGAAACCGCGCCGTTCCATCGTCTCACGGTAGACACTGGGGTGATCGTCCAGCGGCTGGATCAGTTCGATCATCATGTGCCCGGCAAAACCCATCGCCAGCGTCACATCGGCGCGGCTCTCGGCTCCGCGATAGGTCTGCCCGGGGGCGTAGAGGTGGGGCAGCACGAAAAAGGGGCCGGCGCCAAGGTTCTGCATCCAGTGCAGGCAGGCGGCCGCAAGGTCGGGCACGATATAGGCCGTCTGCGCCATGGTGCCGTATGGCTGGCCGAAGCCAAGCTGCTTGCTCACCCGAATCCTCCCCTTGGCCCCGTTTGCCGGTGCTCGCCCGGCATGGCTCGCCAATCGCAGCGACAAAGTCAATCTCGATCCTCTGCCATTGGCTTGCGCGCTTGGGGGGCCTACAAGCCCGGGAATACGAACATCGCCAATCCGGGGAGAAGGACATGGCCACCCAGTTGAAATCCACCAGCCAGCCCAAGATCGATTGCTCGGCCGATGAATGGCAGGCCCGGCTGGACCTTGCCGCCGCCTATCGCATCTTCGCCCACCACGGCTGGTGCGAGAGCATCTACAACCACATCACCGTGCGCGTGCCGGGCGAGGACAACGCCTTCCTCATCAACCCCTATGGCCTGCTGTGGGAGGAAGTGACCGCCAGCAACCTGATCAAGATCGATGGTGACGGCAACAAGGTGGGCGACAGCCCCTATCCGGTGAACCTGGCGGGCTTCACCCAGCACTCGGTGTTCCACAAGCACCTGCCGCACGCCCATGCCATCGTCCACACGCACACGCCGGACACGATGGCGGTCTGCGCCACCGAGGGGGGGCTCCAGCCGACCAACTTCTATTCGTGCTTCTTCGTGGGCAACATCGGCTACCACGATTTCGAAGGCATCACCGTACGCGCCGAGGAGGGTGAGCGGCTGGTGAAGAACGCCGGCAACCACCAGATCCTGATGCTGAAGAACCACGGCCCGGTGGTGATGGGGCGCACCCTGCCGGAGATGTTCTTCCTCTATTACATGTTCCAGCGCGCCTGCGAGATCCAGGTCAAGACCGCCAGCCTGGGCGCGCCGATCATGGTGCCGCCCGAGGTGATCGCCGTGCACCAGCGCGACCGCGACCTGCAACTGACCGACGATTTCGGCAAGCTGGACTTCGAGGCCTGGACCCGCAAGATCGACACCATCGATCCATCGTGGCGCAACTGACAGCAGGATAACGCTCCCGCATGACCAGCATGACCGTGAACGAGCGGCCGGTCCATTTCGACATGGACCCGCAGACCCCGCTGCTGTGGGCCCTGCGCGATGCGGCCAACCTCACCGGCACCAAGTATGGGTGCGGGGTGGGCGACTGCGGGGCCTGCATGGTGCTGGTGGACGGTGAGGCGCTGCGGAGCTGCCTGGTCACGCTGGGAGAGGCGGAGGGGCGCTTCATCACCACCATCGAAGGCCTCAGCGCCGATCGCAGCCACCCGGTGCAGCAGGCGCTGGTGGCGGAGCAGGCGATCCAGTGCGGCTTCTGCACGCCCGGCATCGCCATGGCCGCCGCCGCGCTGATCGGGCGCAATCCGGAACCGACCGAGGCGGAAATCATGGCCGCCATCCCCAACCTGTGCCGCTGCGGGGTCTATCCCCGGCTGGTGCGCGCGGTGCAGCGCGCCGGCCGCGTGGCCCGCCGCCGCGAACGGATCAGCGCCGCGCCTGCCCCCGGCATCGACCCCGCAGACGCCGCCCGCGCCGTGCCAGCTTTAGGAGGGGGGAGCGGCACCAGCGCGGACGACTAGCGGGGGGGTGCCGGTCAGAAGTTCAGCCGCAGGCCCAGCGTGGCGTTCAGCGGCTCGCCCGGCTGGATGTTGTTGTCGGTGTGCGACGAGGGGAAATAGTCCGCGTCGAACAGGTTCTCCACGTTCAGTTGCAGGCTGATATTCTCGGCCACGTTGTAGAACAGCGCCGCATCCACCCGGGTATAGGCGGGCATGGTCACCGCGTTGGAAATGGTGGCGAAACGGTCAGACTGGTGGATCACGCCGGCACCCAGTCCGAATTCCGGCGTCACCTGATAGCGCGCCCAGGCGCTGGCCTGGTGGCGCGGCACGGCCTGCAGCGTGCGGCCCGCAGGGGCTGCGGTGGTGGTGGTGCGCACCTCGCCATCAAGCAGGCTGTAGCCCAGCGTCACCTGCAGGTGCTCGGTCACTTCGCCCGCCAGGCTCAGTTCCAGCCCGTCGGTGCGGGTCTGGCCGGTCAGCAGCACTTGCCCGGAGTTGTTCGGATCGGGCGACTGGGTGTTGCTGCGATCCAGCCGGAACAGCGCAGCCGTGGCGAACAGGCGCGGGGTAATGGCCCACTTGCCGCCCAGTTCCCAGTTTTCGAACTTCTCCGGCACCAGCAGTTCGGTGACGGGGGACAGCACGTTGAACTGGTCACCCGACTGCGGCAGGAAGCTGGTGGCATAGCTGGCATAGAGCGACACCGTCTCTGCCGGCTTGACGATCAGGCCCAGCCGCGGGCTCCACTTCTCGTCCACCCGCTCACCGGCGAAATTGTTCACCAGGTTCACGCTGGCCAGGTCGAACCGGTCATAGCGCAGGCCCGCGATCACCTGCACCACGCCGAAATCGAGCTGTTCCTGGACATAGGCGGACAGGGTTTGCAGGCCGGACTCGCTGGCGCTGTTGTTCACCAGGGTGAAGGCAGGGACGGCGAAATTGGCCAGCGGCACGGTAACGCTGGATGCGCCCGAGAAGCTGACGTTGCGGCGCACGCCGGTGGAATTCTGGTCCATCGCTTCCACGCCCGCCAGCAGGGTGTGCTGTACCCCGCCTGTGGCGAACTGCGCGACCAGGTTGACCTGGCCGGTCAGGTTCTCGCGCGTGTTGCCGCTTTCATAGCCGCTGAGGCTGACGGTGGTGGCCGTGGCCGCACCGGGCAGGATGTTGCCGTAATACTTGTCGTAATCGGCATACTGCACGGTGGCGTTCAGGCTGATACCATCGGCCAGCCGGTGATCGATCCGCGTCCGGGCCACGTGGGCGCGGTTTTCGGAGTGGTTGAAGTCCTCGTCCCCGAAGAAGAAATCGTCATAGCCGCGCACTGGTTCGCCGCCCAGCGAGGGCACGCCGCGGTCGACGGTGCGGGCATCGTCGTCATAGGTATAGCTGGCGGTCAGGCGGGTGTCCGGCCCCAGATCGGCCGTCAGCGTGGGGCTGATGCCGAAGAAGCGGCCGCCGAACTCGTCGCGGTTGCTGTCCAGTTCCTCGTAGGTGCCGTTCAGGCGCAGGGCCACGGTGTCGGTCAGTGGCTGGTTCAGGTCCAGCGCCACGTTCCATGCGCCGAAGCTGTCCACGCTGGCCGCGCCGTTGATGAAATCGGCCATCGTATCGGCGCTCTTCATCACGCGGTTGATCGCCCCGCCACCGCCGCCACGGCCAAAGATCAGCGCATTGGCGCCCTTCAGCACCTCGATCCGCTCCACATTGTACAGCGGGCGATAGTATTGTGCGTCATCGCGCAGGCCATCGACGAAGAAATCCGCCGTGGAGTTCTGGCCGCGCAGGATCACCTGGTCGCGGTGGCCTTCGCCGGTGCCCAGCGATACGCCGGGGACGAAGCGCAGCGCATCGCCAAGCTGGCGCACGTTCTGGTCCTCGATCTGGTCGGCGGTGATCACGGCCACGGTCTGCGGCACGTCGATCAGGGGGGTGGGGGTCTTGGTGCTGCTGGTCCCGTCGGTGGCGGCATAGCCGTCGCGCTGGCCGGTCACCACGATCTCGTTGCCGAGGTAGTCGCGCTGCTCGTCGGCCAGGGCGGGGGTGGCCAGCAGGCCGGCCAGCATGGTGCCCGACAGCATGGTACGGGACAGGGCCGTGGCGCGCAGACGTATGGAATTGGACACTCGGAACCCCCTTCGTGAGTCGACTATTGCGACTGATTTGCAAGAGCGCCGATATTGCGAGGGATTTGCAATTGCAACAGAGATTGTGTGAATTTTTGCCCGGCTTGCGCTTTTCTTTCCCGGCCGTAGGGAAGGCGCGATCGCGCGACAGGCAGGAGACGGCAGGTGAAGGCAACGATCTGGCACAACCCCAAATGCGGGACCTCGCGCAAGGCGCTGGCGCGGCTGGAAGAGGCTGGCTGCCAGGTCGAGGTGATCGAATACCTGAAGCACCCGCCCACGCGCGAAACCCTGATGCGGCTTTACCAGGCGGCCGGCATCACCCCCGCCCGGGGCCTGCGCCTGCAGAACACCGACGCGGCCGAGCGCGGCCTGCACAATGCCGATGACGATACCGTGCTGGACGCGATGATGGCCGAACCGGTCCTGATCCAGCGCCCGCTGGTGGAAACGCCCAAGGGCGTGGTGCTGGCGCGGCCGGTGGAATTGCTTGAAACCATTCTGTGACTGGACCGTAGCCGGCCTGTGACCGATCGGTGAAAGCAAGATGCCAACAACCCGCCGCCAACGCATTGCCAAGCGCCGCCGATTTTGCCACGGGAGGGACCGGTGCTGGTCCACCCTGCGTGGAACCACCTATCGTCGGAGCAAGGCTCTCCAAAGCATGATTGGCAACGCATGAATGGCAATGAACTGGCCGCAAGCCGCACGCTTCCCCGGCTGAAGGCAAAGGTGAAGCGCGCGCTGGGTCCGGCGGGCGTGTTCTTCCGCGGCTTCCTGGAACATCCGCGCATGGTCGGGGCGATCCTGCCGTCAGGCCCTGCCGTGGTGAAGACCATGCTCAGCCGCGTCGACTGGTCCAACACGAAGCTGTTCGTGGAATATGGCCCGGGCGTGGGCACTTTTTGCCAGCCCGTGCTCGATCGCCTGCTGCGCGATGCGGACCTGGTGGTGATCGACACCAACCCGCTGTACATCGATTTCCTGCGCCAGACGATCACCGACAGCCGCTTCCACGCGGTGTTGGGATCGGCCGAGGACGTGGAGGAGATCGTCCGCTCGATCGGCCACCAGCAGGCAGACTATGTGCTGTCGGGCCTGCCGTTTTCCACCCTGCCCGAAGGCGTGGGCCCGGCAATTGCCGCTGCCACCCAGCGGGTGATCCGGCAGGGCGGGGCTTTCCTGACCTACCAGTATGCCGGCGCGGCGCGCGACCTTTCCGCCCGCTACTTCCCGCGCGTGGACAGTCAGCGCGTGTGGCTCAACGTGCCGCCGTGCCTGCTAGCCTGGGCCTGGCAGGATTAGTGCAACGCGCTACTCCGGCGGCAGGATCGCCGGGTTGAACACCGCCTCCCACAGGTGGCCATCAGGGTCGGTGAAATAGCCGGCATAGCCACCATAGAACGTGTCCTGCGCCGGTTTCACAACCTGCGCGCCCGCCGCCGCCGCCTGTGCCATCAGCGCGTCCACCTCGGCCCGGCTGGCCAGATTGTGGCCCAGGCTGAAGTCGGTAGGCGAGGGCGGGGTGACCGGCAGCCCGCTATCGTGCGCCAGGTCTGCTTGTGCCCACAACGCCAGCTTCAACCCGCCGTGCAGGTCGAAAAAGGCGACCGCCCCGTGGTCGAACTCCCGCCCCACGATGCCCTCGGTGGGCAGGCCAAGCCCGTCGCGGTAGAAAGCCAGCGCCCGGTCAAGATCGGCCACCGCCAGTGTCAGCACCGAAATGTGCGGTCGCACCGCCTATCAGCCGAAGGTCTGGTCGATCGCCGTGGGGCTGAGGCCTGCAAGCTGGCGGTGCATGGCAACCATGATGGCACTGAACAGCATGGCCACCGCCGCGCCGATCAGGCCGTTGGACAGGCCCAGCACCAGCGCCGCCCCCGCGCCGTTGCCCAGCAGGCCCGCCAGCACGCCGAAGATGGCGCTGAGGATCATCGCGATCACGATATAGGCGGCAAAGATCAGCACGTAGAAGAAGAAGATCTTCAGCGCGTTGCTGCGCGTCAGGTCCCACGACCGCTTGCATACGGCCCAGGGGCCTGTCACCCCCTCCAGCGCCACGATCGGCATGGTCAGCACGAAGCGGGTGGCCAGGAAGACGATCCCCACGATCAGCGCGATCGCCCCGATCACCGCCAGCGCGCCGCCCAGCACTTCGCCGCCCACGGCTGTGCCGCCGGCCACCAGCAGCGCCATCACCAGCGCACCCACGAAGACCACCAGGATATAGCCCAGCATCAGCAGCAGGGTGACGCCGATGGTGGTGGGCAGATAGGCCAGCGCGCGGCGCAGCGCTTCGCCCACGGTGGGCCGGTCATCCCCCATCAGCGCGATCATCGCCAGATAGCCGATGATCTGCGCCACCAGCACCACCAGCCCCAGCACGATCAGCGGCACCATCGCCTCGCGCAGCATGGCCAGCACCATGTCCGGATCGGGGTTGGTCTGGGTGGACAGCGTGGTCATCATGTCGGGCATGGCGACATAGAACAGCGTGCCCGGCAGCAGCAGGAACACGCCCGCGATGATCGCCAGCAACTGCCCGTTGGCCGAGAGCAGGGCCAGCGCCATGCTCCAGGTGCGGTTCATGTCGAATGTCATCGGGTGCCCTTCCTCCAGCGTTCCCCTCTTGATAAACCGGCTTTGCTGCCCCACGCAAACGCTTGATGCCGCATTCCTTGTTGCCCGATCCCGAATGGCGCGTTTCGCCCGGCCTGGTGCCTTACCCCGAGGCGCTGGCCGCAATGGATGCGCGCGCCGCGGCGATTGCCGATGGCACGGCAGGCGAACTGGTGTGGCTGCTGGAGCATCCGCCGGTCTATACCGCCGGCACCAGCGCCGACCCGGCCGAGGTGCTCGACCCACGGTTCGAGGTGTTCGCCACCGGGCGCGGCGGGCGGCACACCTATCACGGCCCCGGCCAGCGGGTGGCCTATGTCCAGCTTGACCTGGCGCGGCGCGGGCGGGATGTGCGCCGCTTCGTCCATGGCCTGGAAAACTGGGTGATCGCCACCCTGGCCGATTTCGGGGTGGAGGCCTGGGCCGTGCCTGACCGGGTGGGCATCTGGACCCGCGATGTTGACGGCAGCGAGGCCAAGATCGGCGCCATCGGCGTGCGTGTGCGCCGCTGGGTGACGTTGCACGGCCTCTCGGTCAACCTGGACCCCGATCTCACGCATTTCGGCGGCATCGTGCCTTGCGGCATTGCCGAATACGGGGTGACCAGCATGGCGCGCCTTGGCCTGGCCCTTGCGCCGGGGGCCTTCGATGAGGCATTGCGGGCGCGCAGCGGTGCCTTTCTCGCCGCGCTGGAGGATTGATCAGGTCATGCGCCAAGTCCGTTTCGCCATTCCGCTGGGCCTGCTGCTGGTGCTGGGTGCCTGCGACTATTTCGGCGGGGGCGAACAGGAAGCGGCCGGCGGTGCCACGGGCCAGGTGCTGCCTGCCTCGGTCAGTGACGAGATGATCCCGGTGCAGGACCTGACGAGCCAGCCGCCCGCGCTGGCCCCGGCCCCGGGCGAGGGCGGTTCCGGCGCGGTTGCGACTGCGGACAGCGCCGTAGCTGCGGTTTCGGCCGGCGATGGTGAAGCGGCAGCGGTTGAGGACGCGACCCCGGCGCAACCGGAGGCGCAATAGCCTACCCCCGCAGCGCCTCCAGCACGCGGCGGGCCTGCAGCAGGTGGGGCTGTTCCACCATGCGCCCGTCCAGCGGCAGCGCGCCGGCGCCGGGATTGGCGGCGAACAGTTCCACGATCCGCCGCGCTTCGGCCGCTTCCTTTTCAGTGGGGGCAAAGGCCTGGTTGATCACCGGCACCTGGTCAGGGTGGATCGCCAGCATCCCGGTGAAGCCATCGGCCTTCGCCGCCTCGGCAGTGGCCTTCAGGCCTTTCAGGTCGGCGAAATCGGCATAGGGCGTTTCCAGCGCCACCCCGGCCCGCGCATGGGCGGCCAGCAACGCCTGGCTGCGGACCAGGCGGAAGGTATCGGTCCAGCCGCCTGCACCCTTGGCACCGTCGCGCATCCGGCTGGCCCCGATGGCCACGGCCAGGTCCTGCGCGCCCCAGGTCAGGCCGGCCAGGCGAGGCAGCTCCTCGGTGGCATAGGCAGGGATAGTCAGCGCGCTGGCGGCGGTTTCGCCCACCATGGCGATCAGCCGCGTGGCGTTGGAGGTGATGCCGTTGCGCTGCTCCAGCTCGTAAAGCTCGGCGCTCAGCATCCTGAGCTGCTCGGGGCCCCTGGCCTTGGGGACGATGATCCCGTCGGGCTGGCCTGACAGGATCACGGCCAGGTCCTCGCGCCACAGGTTGGAATGGAGCGGGTTGATCCGCACCCAGCGCGCGGTCGCCTGGCCTGACAGGACCTGCTGACGATGGGCCGCCAGCCAACGCGCCGCCTGCATCCGCGCCGTGCCCTTGGCTTCCGGGGCCACGGCATCCTCAAGGTCGATCACCACGGCATCGGCCCCGCAGGAGGAGGCCTTCAGCAGCTTGCGCTCGCTATCGCCCGGTACAAACAGCCATGATCGCAACGTCATTTTCCAACCCGTCCCCGTCCGGTCGCCCGCAGGCTATCACCGCGCGGCCTAACGGCAAACACTGGAGGGGCGGTGCAGCAACAGGGTTAAGCGGCAGGCAACGATTGGAACGCCGATTCGACTCCTGCCACGCCGCCTGATAGCCTCGCCGCCTGGAACCGCCCGGAAAACAGGGCGGCAGGGGGGATGGAACAATGGCTGAAGGCAGCACTGCCGCGCCCGTGGAAGGCGCGTTCGACACCAGTTACGAATGGAAGATCATCGCCATCCTGGCGCTTACCTTCGGCCTTGTGGGCCTTGATCGCTTCATCCTGCCGGTGCTGTTTCCCAGCTTCATGGACGAGCTGGGGCTGACCTATGCCGACCTTGGCAACCTGGTGGGCATCCTGGCGGTGTTCTGGGGCATTTCCGCCTTCGTGATGGGCTTCCTGAGCGACCGCGTGGGCCGCCGCAAGGTGCTGATCCCCTCGGTCATCGTGTTCTCGCTGATGAGCGCCTTTTCCGGCGTGGCGGGCAGCCTGGTGGCGCTGCTGGTGATCCGCGCGATCATGGGGCTGGCCGAAGGGCCGGTCGCCTCTACCGGCGTGGCCGTTGCGGTGGAAGCCAGCCATCCCAAGCGGCGCGGCCTGAACAACGGCATCTTCCAGTGCATGATTTCCCTGTTCGGCAATGCCCTGGGGCCGATCATCGCCACGCAATTGCTGCTGGTGACCGACTGGCGCACCGTGTTCATGCTGGTGGGCGTGCCCGGGCTGGTGATGGCCGTGCTGATGTTCTTCGTGATCCGCGAGCCGGCCCATGTCACCGCGCCTGCCACCGGTGCCCCGCGCCCCGGCGTGGCCGCGCTGTTCGCCCACCGCAACGTGCCGCTGGCCATGGTCACGCTGATGTGCGCGATGGGCGGCATCTTCGTGATGGGCGCGATGATGCCCAACTACCTGACCGACTATCTGGGGCTCAACCCGCAGGACATGGGCTTTGTCGCCAGCGCCATCGGCTTCGGCGGGTGCCTGGGCCAGTTCGCCATGCCCGCGCTATCGGACTTCATCGGCCGCAAGCCCACCATCCTGATCAGCTACCTGCTGGCGGCGGTGTTCACCTGGGCCTTCACGCAAGCCGGGGCGGAAAGCCTGTCCGTGCTGTTCTGGCTGCTGTTCTTCGCCGCCCTGTTCAACTTCAGCGCGCTGGCCACGCTGGCCGGGCCGGTGGCGGCAGAAGCCGCGCCGATCGGCATGGTGGCAGCCACAGCCGGGCTGGTAATCGGCGCGGGCGAAGTGTTCGGCGGCGGCATCGCCCCGATCATCGCGGGCCGCATTGCCGATGCCAGCGGGATCGAGAACGTGTTCACCTTCACCATCGGCGGGCTGCTGGTGGGATTTGTAATTGCGCTGTTTTTGAAGGAGACTGCGCCGCGAAAAGTGGGCACCGTCTGATTTCGTCATTGCGAGCGTAGCGAAGCAATCCAGGGCGTTGCTCCCCGAGGCTCTGGATTGCCGCGTCGCTGCGCTCCTCGCAATGACGAGGTGGCTTTAGCGGTTACCCAAGTCCCCCTTGCCCACGGTGCCGCTGGCCATCTCCAGCATCCGGTCAAGGCTCCTCTTCGCGCGCAGGCGCAGGCCTTCCTCGATTTCCACGCGCGGCATCAGGTCGCGCAGGGCTGTGTAGAGCTTTTCCAGCGTGTTCAGCGCCATGTAGGGGCAGATGTTGCAGTTGCAGTTGCCGTCAGCCCCCGGCGCGCCGATGAAGGTCTTCTCGGGCAAGGCCTTTTCCATCTGGTGGATGATGTGCGGCTCGGTCGCCACGATCAGCGTCTGGCCAGGGAAGGTCTTGGCAAACTGCAGGATGCCACTGGTGCTGCCCACATAGTCCGCGTGGTCGATGATCGCGGGGGGGCATTCGGGGTGCGCGGCAACCGGCGCGCCGGGGTGCTGGGCCTTCAGCTTCAGCAGCTCGGTCTCGCTGAAGGCCTCGTGGACGATGCAAACGCCCGGCCACAGCAGCATCTCGCGGTTGAACTTGCGCGACAGGTAGCCGCCCAGGTGCCGGTCGGGCCCGAAGATGATCTTCTGCTCTGGCGGGATCTGGCTGAGGATCGTCTCGGCGCTAGAGCTGGTGACGATGATGTCGCTCAGCGCCTTCACCTCGGTCGAGCAATTGATATAGGTCAGCGCGATGTGGTCCGGGTGCCGTTCGCGGAAGGCGGCGAACTTCTCCGGCGGGCAGGAGTCTTCCAGCGAACAGCCGGCTTCCATGTCGGGCAGGACCACGATCTTGTCGGGGGACAAGATCTTGGCCGTCTCGGCCATGAACTTCACGCCGCAGAAGGCGATCACCTCGGCATCGGTATCCGCCGCCTTGCGGGACAGCTCCAGCGAATCGCCGACGAAATCGGCCAGGTCCTGCAATTCCGGCCGCTGGTAGTAGTGCGCCAGGATCACGGCCTTGCGCTCTTGCTTCAGGCGGGCGATCTCGGCCAGCAGGTCGGTTCCGGTGGGGAGGGGGGTCTGTGCGGTCATGCCGCTGAGATGGCCGCAATGCGCCGCCGCTTCAACCCGCAAATGACTGGCTGAACGCCACCCAGGCCGGATTGTCGGCCACGGCAAAGGTCAGTGCCAGCCAGGCGACCAGCGCGCCGCCGGTCCACCAGTGCGCCGGGTGGACCCGCCCGTGCAGCCGCCGGTCGAGAAGCATGGCCGCAGCGAGGTGCGCCAGCAGCGCCGCCAGGATCAGCACGGTGCCGCGCTGGTCGAACAGCGGGGGCAGCACCAGCCGCCCCCATGCGACCGAAATCAGGCTGAGCATTGCGCCGAACATCAGCCGCTTGTGCCAGTCCGCCCGGGCGCGCAGAGCCAGCCCGGCCCCGGCAAGGCCGGCGAACACGGCCATGTTCATCCAGTCCATCAGCAGGAAGAAGGCGGGCGTGAAGAACGGTGGCTGGCGGCCGGCGGCCAGGGTCATGGTGATGGCCCAGCAGCCATAGGCAATCAGCCACAGGCCCAGCACCGCGCCCACCGCGCCAAGCTTGCGGTGCGCCGCCAGCTCGCCACGCCAGACCAGCCAGTTCTGCGCCACGTAGAGCGCCAGGAAGGCAGTCATCGTCACCGCATGGACGTGGACCCACCAGGGGGCGCCGAAGCTGGACATGCCGATGGCGAACGCGAGGCTGAACCCGGCCACCGATTCCGCTGCAAACAGCAGTGCCATGATAAGGTAGAAACGGCGTTCCCGCTGCACGCCGCTGGGCGCGCTTTCGGCCAGGCTTGCCATGCTGATTCCCCCCAAGGAATGACCCGCGGAGAAATTGCGCCCTGGGGCAGAGCGAGTCAATCGGCGCGGGTCCGGTCCGAACGCCCTACATCGATGGCGGAAAGGCTTCCATCGGCCGCTCGGCTCCGGGCGATCCGGCCAGGTACCATTCGGTGAAGCGCAGCCCCCACGCGCTGTAGGCGATCATTTCACCGGCGATCAGCACCGCCACTACCGTTCCCGTGCCCCACCACCAGGCGGGGTGCACCACGCCATGGCGGCGCTTGTCTGCCAGCATTCCCATCAGCGGGAAAACCAGCGTCAGGCCCACGTTGACCCACCACGCATAGGGAATGACCAGCGGCAGGGGCACCAGGCGGCCGACTCCCGCGCCGCAGATATCGGCAAAGGCGCACAGCAGCAGTCGGCGGTGCCAGCCGGTGTCGCGGCGCAGGGCAATCGCCGCCGATGCCAGCCCGGCAAAGACCAGCAGTTGCATGGGATTGCCGAACAGGAACTCGTTCGCGGCGATGAACGGCGGTCCGCCATGATCGAGCATCGACCAGCGGTGGACCAGCAGGCCGACCACCACCATCAGCGGGATCAGCAGCAGCGACAGCCAGCCCAGCCGGCGGTGAAGCGCCACGTTCTTGCTGGCGACGAGCCAGGTCTGTGTCAGGAACAGCGCTATCCAGCTCATGAACACCAGCGCGTGCACGTGAACCAGCAACGGCATGGCAAAGCTGGTGCGGCCGGTGACGAGGTTGAGGGCGAAGCCGCCCATGGTGGCGGCCGCCATCAGGCAGGCCACGATGAAGAAGAACCGCGCCTCGCCCTGCGCGGCGGTGCGGCTGGGTGCGAAGACACTCGCCATGTTTTCCTCCCCCAAGGAATGACCGCAGGAGGGTGCGCCCGCCCGGGGGCCAAGTCAACCGGCGGTCAAGCTCCCGGTTCGCCGGCGAAGCGAACATCGACCCGCGCGCCCGGGTGGCCGGCGGCATCGAGCACGGTGACGAGGTTCTGGCGCACGGCATCGCGCGCGGCGTTGCGCGCCAGTTGCAGCAGCACCGGATCGCTCGCCTGCTCGGCGGCCAGCCGTTCGGCCACCAGGGTGTTGTCGCGGTTGAGCCTGGCGGCGGCCTCGCGGGTGATCAGCATGCCTTCCTGCAGGTACTGGGCGCGCGCCTCGTCCAGGTTGGGGCGGCCCACGGCAATGGCGGGCAGGTCGACCACCAGCCGATAGGCCTCCTCGTCCCACGCGAAATCGCCCGCGTCGACACCGGAGAAGTCCACGGCATAGTCCACCCGCGCCGGGATCACCGCCACCTGGCGGCTTTCCAGCAGGCCGAAGAACCGCGAATCCTCGCTGCTGACCACGGTGGAAAGCTGGGCGGAAAACGCCGTCAGCTTGTTCTGGCGGGTAAAGGCGGTGACGCTGGCGGCTACCGGATCGCCGTGATCCTCCGGCCCGAAGGCCAGCCAGCCAAGACCGGCGGTGCTTATCGCCAGCGCGCCGGCCAGCGCCCAAGGAAGGGCCTGGCTGCGCGCCCGGCTGATGGGGCTGGTGGTCATGCGATGCTCCATTGGCCGTCTTCCTGCTGGGTGACGCTGCCCTGCCGGGCCAGCTCGATCAGGTGCGCGTGCACGCTCTGCGCGGCGGCGGGCCACAGGAACTCGGGCACGCCCTTGTACATCACCGGCACCATGGCGGCGATGGTCTGGGGCCGCTCCTCCAGCAGCCGCACGATCTGCTTTTCCCGCGCCCGGCGGTGGCCGGCCATGCCGCGCACCAGTTGCCGGGGGTTGTCCACCTGCGGGCCATGGGCGGGATAGTACACCCGGTCATCCCGCTCGTGCAGCTTCACCAGGCTGGCCATGTAATCGCCCATGTCGCCATCGGGCGGCACCACCACGCTGGTGGACCAGCCCATCACGTGATCGCCGGTAAACAGGGCGCGGCTTTCCTCCAGCGCGAAGCACAGGTGGTTGCTGGTGTGGCCGGGGGTGGCGATGGCGGTGAGGGTCCAGCCGGGACCGTGGATCTGCTCGCCATCGGCCAGCACGCGATCGGGCGCATAGGCCTTGTCGAACGGGGCATCCACGCGCGGCGCATCGCTCTCCAGCGCCAGCGGAGCGCAGCCGATCACCGGGGCGCCGGTCAAAGCGGCCAGCGGCGCGGCGGCGGGCGAGTGGTCGCGGTGGGTATGGGTGCAGCAGATGGCCACCACGGGCCGTGCGTTGATGCCGGTCACCAGTGCGGCCAGGTGATCGGCATCGTCCGGTCCCGGATCGATCACCGCCAGCCCATCGTCTCCTCCCACCAGGTAGGTCTGGGTGCCGGTATAGGTGAAAGGTGAGGGATTGGGGGCCAGCACGCGGGCCACCAGCGGCTCAAGCTGCTCGGTCTGCCCAGTGGGCCAGGGTTGCGGGGGAAGCGCCATCGCGGCCCATATGGCGAGCAAGCCCGCGCTTTTCCATCATCTTGCGGCAAGTTTGCCGGGAACTGGGAAAAACCCGTCAGCCGGCGGCGACCACCGCGCCCAGCCGGTCGCGCAGGCGGTGGATCGCGGCGGGGTGCATGGTGAACCGGTCACGCCAGGCGTGGTCCAGCCGGGCCACGCGGTCATAGAAGCGGCGGGTGCGGGTGACCAGGTCGCGCAAGTGCGGCGGCAGCATGGCCCACTGGTCGGCATCGGGTTCGGGCTGCGGCGGGGGCAGCCGTCCGTGGCGGCGCAGCTGGAACTCGCTCAGCTCGCCGTTGAAATAGGCGCGGTGGTTCAGCAGCCAGGCCAGCACGTGCATCATCCGCGTGGTGGTGCGCAGCGCCTCGCACGACAAGGCCACGCGCGACAGTTCCGCGCTGCTGCCCACCAGATCCAGCCGGCCCGACATGTCGAACGCGGCGCGCGCCTCGTCCGCCAGGCGCAGCGCGTCGACATAGAGCATCTCGACAATGGTCGGGCTGATATCGGCGGGATCTCCCATGGTGGCTTATCGCTAGCCCCCGCGAAGGCTGTGCGCCAGAGCGATCATGGTTAATTTCCCTCGGGAAAAACATATGTGCCGAAGGGGCACAGGTTTACCATTTTGCTGGGCAAGGTCAGGCGATGATGTCGGGGGTCAGGTAGTCCTCGATCATTGCGATCTGGTCCTTCAGGCGCAGCTTGCGCTTCTTCAGGCGGGCCACCTGCAACTGGTCCTGCCCGCCCGCATCGGTCAGCGCGGCGATGGCGGCATCCAGGTCGCGGTGCTCCACCTGCAATTGCAGCAGGCGGCGGCGCATTTCCTCTTCGGTCACTTGCGCTTGGTCCCCTGGATCACCGCCCGAATTTCCCCTGATCGCGTGAACGAGGCGCCTCGTGGCGCTCCCTATTTGCTGATCTAGGTGACTTGTGATTTGATGGCAATTGCGCGGCTCGACGGATGAGCCTGCGAGTCGCGTTTCGGTTCGACTTACGGACCTGTCTTAAGGCAGGCCCGAACCACAGGAGAAACGCTGATGGAATCATCGCATGTCGCCGCCCTGCACGCCAAGCACCAGGGACTGGAAGCCCGCCTGAAAGACGAGATGAACCGGCCTTCCCCCGACACCGCCCTGATCCAGTTGCTCAAGAAGCAGAAGCTGCGGCTGAAGGAAGCCCTCTCGCTCAACTGATCACATTTCCATTGCTGTTGACCGGGCATTTCCCTGCGGGCTGACCGCAGGGAAAACCCGCGCCTTGTGCAAGGCCGCCAATATGCGTTAGGCCTTGGCCCATGGTGGTTGCCGCCCAGTCCGCACGTCTGATCCTGACCCGCCTGCACGAGGTCATGGCTTCGCGCACCCATGCGCAGGGCAAGCTGAACCAGGTGGTGGAGATCATTGGCGAATCGCTGGATAGCGAGGTCTGCTCGATCTACCTGCTGCGCGAAGGCGTGCTGGAGCTTTACGCCACCCGCGGCCTGAACCAGAGCGCTGTCCACGTCACCCGCCTGGGCGTGGGCGAAGGGCTGACCGGCACGATTGCTGCCAACATCGAGACGCTGAACCTGGACGAGGCGGCGACCCATCCGGAATTCCAGTACCGCCCCGAAACGGGCGAGGACAAGTTCCACTCGTTCGCCGGCGTGCCGATCGTGCGGCGCGAACGGGCGATCGGCGTGCTGACCGTGCAGCACGTGGAGCCGCGCAAGTACGTCGAGGTCGAGATCGAGGCATTGCAGACCGTCGCCATGGTGCTGGCCGAACTGATCCACAACGCCGGCCTGGTGGACGAGGAGGACCTGGACCCGCGCGGCAGCAGCATGGCCGGGCAGCAGGTGCTCGACGGCCTGAAGCTGGTCTCTGGCCTGGGCTGCGGGCGGGCGGTGTTCCACCAGCCGCGCGTGACCATCGAGCAGACTGTGGCCGAGGACATCGAGGTCGAGCGCCAGCGGGTCTATCTCGCCTTCGACAAGATGCGCGAGCAGATCGACAACATGACCAACCAGGCCGAATTCGGCGTGGGCGGCGAGCACGAGGAGGTCCTGGCGACCTACAAGATGTTCGCCTACGACGAAGGCTGGAGCCGCCGCATCAACGAGGCGATCGACAGCGGCCTGACCGCCGAGGCCGCGATCGAGCGCGTGCAGCAGCGCACCCGCCAGCGGATGCGCGAGATTGCCGATCCGCTGCTGGCCGACCGGATGCACGATCTGGAGGACCTGTCCAACCGGCTGCTGCGGATCGTCTCGGGCCACGTGGGCACGGCGGCCAGCATGGGCTTGCACGGCGATTCCATCCTGATCGCGCGCAACCTGGGCCCGGCGGAACTGCTGGAATACGACAAGCGCCGCCTGAAGGGCGTGGTGCTGGAGGAAGGCAGCCTGACCGCCCACGTGGTGATCGTGGCCCGCGCCATGGGCGTGCCCGTGATCGGCCGCGTGCGCGGGGTGCGCGGCCAGGTGCGCGAAGGCGACCAGATCGTCGTCGATGGCGATGCCGGCAAGGTTACCCTGCGCCCCGGCCAGGCGGTGCTGGATGCCATGGTCACCCGCCTTGCCGCCAAGCGCGAGAAGCAGGCTGCCTATGCCGCCATGCGCGACGTGGAGCCGTTCACCCGCGACGGGACGCGGATCGAGGTGATGATGAACGCGGGCCTGCGCGACGATGTCGCCATGCTCAGCGTCACCGGGGCGGACGGGATCGGCCTGTTCCGCACCGAATTCCAGTTCCTGGTCTCTGCCGCCCTGCCGCAGCGCGACCGCCAGACCCGGCTCTATCGCGACGTGCTGGAAACGGCGGGCGACAAGAAGGTGATCTTCCGCACGGTCGATATCGGCGGTGACAAGAGCCTGCCGTACCTGACCAGCAAGACCAGCCGCGAGGACGAGAACCCCGCAATGGGCTGGCGCGCGCTGCGCCTGTCGCTGGAACGCGGCGGGCTGCTGAAGGTGCAGGCCCGCGCCCTGCTGGATGCGGCGGCTGGCCGCGAGTTGAACGTGATGTTCCCGATGGTCAGCGAAGTGTGGGAATTCGATGCCGCCAAGGCGGTGTTCGATGGCCAGATCGCCTTCATGAAGAAGCTGAAGCACAAGCTGCCGCTGTCGGTGAAATACGGCGTGATGCTGGAAGTGCCCTCGCTGGCCGAGACGCTGGACCTGCTGTGCCCCAGGGTCAGCTTCATTTCGGTGGGCACCAACGACCTGACCCAGTTCCTGTTCGCGGCGGACCGGGCCAACCCGGCGCTGGCCGAACGCTATGACTGGCTGAGCCCGGCAATCCTGCGGTTCCTGAAGCGGGTGGTCAATGGCTGCGTGGGAACCGGGGTGCAACTGGGGGTGTGCGGCGAGATGGGCGGGCGGCGGCTGGAAGCCCTTGCGCTGATCGGCCTGGGCGTGCGCCGCCTGTCGATCACCCCGGCTGCGGTGGGGCCGGTGAAGGAACTGGTGCGCAAGATCGACACGCGCGAGATTGCTGCCGCCATGAACGGCTGGCTGGCCCAGCCACCCGCCAGCATGCGGGCCGAACTGCAGGCCTGGGCCGAAGCGCGCGGAATAGAGACAGAATAGCCGCCGCTCACCAATCGGTGACCTTGACTTGTCACGGTTCACCTTCATTGATGACCCGAAATAAACCACAGCAATCAGCACAAAAAGGCAGCCGGGTCGCACGGCTGGAGCATTGATGACCGACCAGATCGAAATGCCCGAGGAATTCACGGCGCCGCGCGGGGCGGGGCCGCAGCTGCGCTATGCGCGCGAGCGGCTGGGCCTGTCGATTGGAGATATTGCGGCGCGGACCAAGATCTCGCAGCGTCACGTGGAGGATCTGGAGACGGGCAACTATGCCGCCTTCACCAGCCGCACCTATGCCATCGGTTTTGCCCGCACCGTGGCCAAGGCCGTGGGGCTGGATGGCGAGGCGATCGCCGCCCAGGTGCGCGGTGAACTCAATGCCCTGCAACCGGCCGCGCGCACCACGTCGAGCTATGAGCCGAGCGATCCCGCCCGCGTCCCCTCGCAGTCGCTGGTGTGGTTCTCGCTGCTGGCGCTGGGGCTGCTGCTGGCGGGGCTGTTCTTTGCCTATCGCACGCTGTTCTCGCCCGCGGCCGAGCTGCCTTCGCTGATCGAGCAGCAGGAGGCCGAGGAGGCCAGCGCGCGGGCCAGCGCCGCCGCCACGCCGGCGGCTGCCGCCACCGGCGGCCCGGTCACCTTTACCGCCACTGATGAGCGGGTGTGGGTCAGCTTCTACGATGCCGATGGCCTGCGCCTGCTGGAAAAGGAACTGGCGCGCGGCGAGAGCTTCACCGTGCCGGCCGAAGCCAATGGCCCGATGCTCCGCACTGCCCGGCCCGAGGCCCTGAGCATCACCATCGGCGGGCGGGCCGTGCCGCCGCTCGCCACCGAAATGATGACCCTGCGCGATGTGAAGGTGGATGCCGCCAGCCTGCTGGCCCGCTCCGCGCCGCAGCCTTCAGCCAGCGCCAGCCCCTCCGGCGGGCCCACGCCTGCGGCCGGCAACGTGGTTGCTCCCGCCCGCACCGTGCCGCTCAGCCAGAACCAGCCGTCCCGCCTGTTGAACTCGCCGCAACGCAGCGCGCGCCCCGCCGCCATCCGCAGCAGCGCACCGGTCGCCGCACAGGATGCCGCCGCTGCCAATTCGGCCAGCGCCGAAGCTGCCGCTGCCGAACCCGCCGTGCCCGAGCCGGAAGCCGCCCCGGCGGCAGAACCGGCACCGGCTGCCGAATAGGGGGCACTGCTGAGCAGTCTGCGGTGGATTTCGTGGTGGCGCGGCTCCACCTCGCATGGTTAATCGTCTATTCCACTTGCCGCGCCCATGCTGGCGGCACAGCGAACAGAAGGATCTTTGGCAGATGGCAGTTCTTCCCTGGCGCAAGTCGCGCGGTTTGGTGATTGCGGCCAGCCTCGTCACCGCGCTTGGCCCGCAAGTCGCGCTGGTGCAGCCGGCGGCGGCCCAGCAGCAGGGCGCTGCCACCACCGATGACCGGATGAACCGGATCGAGACCCAGCTTCGCGCCCTCCAGCGCGCCGTGTTCCCGGGCGGCGACCAGCGCTTCTTCGAGCCGGAGATTACCGCCGATACCGCGCCGCAGGGCCAGCCGCAGGGCGCAACCCTTCCTAATGCCACCGCGCTGACCGACGTGCTGGCCCGGCTGGATGCCATCGAGCAGCAGCTTGCCCGCCTGACCGCCGCCAGCGAAATCAGCGGCAATGCCATCACCCTGCTGCAGGGCCGGGTGGACGCGCTGGAAGCGGCCCGCACCGCCGCCATCGCCGTGCCTTCGCCTGCGCCCGGCACGACGACCGGCACCCCTGCTCCGGCCACTGCCGGCGGCCCCGCGGAACTGGTCAGCAACCCCGCGATCACCACCCCCGCACCCGGCCCCACGCCCGAGCGGCTGGCAGCGGTGCGCGCGATCCTGAAGCCGCAGACGGCTGATGCCGGGGATGACGAATACGTCTACGGCTTCCGCCTGTGGGATGCCGATTTCTATCCCGAGGCGCAGCAGCAGCTCTCGCTGTTCCTGGAACGCTATCCCGACCACGCCCGCGAAAGCTTCGCCCGCAACCTGCTGGGCCGTGCCTATCTGGACAATGGCGAGCCGGAGGCGGCAGGCCGCCAGTTCCTGGCCAACTACCTCGACAACAAGCAGGGCGCCCGCGCGCCGGACAGCCTGCTGTACCTCGTGGAAGCCACGCTGGCGCTGAACAGCGCGCAATCCACTAGCCGCGCCTGCATCGCCCTGGCCGAGTTCGCCACCACCTATCCCACCGAAATGGCGGGTCGGTTGAAGGGCCAGTACGATGCGCTGCGGGCCCGTGTCACCTGCCCCTGATCCGGCACTGGTCGCGCGCTTCAAGGCGGCGCTCGACCGGCTGAATCCGGGCGGCGGCAAGATCGGGCTGGCCGTCAGCGGCGGGCCGGATTCGATGGCCATGCTGCTGCTGGCCCATGTGGCCATTCCGGGCAGGTTCGAGGTGGCGACGGTCAACCACGGGTTGCGCGCGGAAGCGGCGGACGAGTGCGCGCTGGTGGCGGCGGCTTGTGCGGAGCGGGGGGTGGACTGTGCGGTTCTGGAAGTAACCGTTCGGCCGGGCAACGTGCAGGCTAGGGCGCGTGAGGCGCGCTATGCGGCGTTGGCGGAGTGGGCGTTTGCGCGAAATCTGCGGGCCGTCGCAACAGCTCACCACGCAGACGATCAGGCTGAGACCATCCTTATGCGGCTTTTGCGCGGCAGCGGGCTGGTGGGACTGACTGGCGTTCGATCCAGCTCTCTCATCGCGGGAATTACCGTCATCCGTCCTTTGCTGAATTTCAGGCACAGCGAATTGGCTGCTGCTTGCGAAGGGGCCGGGATAATGGCCGTGGCCGACCTGTCTAACGAGAACACCGATTTCGACAGGGTGCGGATCCGTCAGGCGATCGCTGCTTGCGACTGGCTCGATGCCGCCGGATTGTCGACTTCAGCCACCTATCTCGCCGAGGCGCAGGAGTTCGTGCAGGACACTCTGAGTTCCCTCTGGCAAGGTGCGGTGACGCCTGATGGCGACCAGTTCCGCTATTGGCCGGGCGCGACGAACTTCGAACGCATCGAAGTGGTGCGCATGATCCTGCAGCGCTCGGGAACAGCGCCGGTGCGATCCGACATTGCACGGATGGTTGAGCGACTGTCTCAGGGGCAGAATGCCTCGCTTGGCGGAATGCTCGCTTGCGTGAAAGACGGGGAGTGGCTTTTCCGCCCCGAACCGCCCCGTCGGACCGGCTAGCCCAACCGCCCGCCAACCCCCGTCCGCACGCCGTCGGTGATGATCACCCGGTCGCCCACGCTGGCTGTGCGGAACAGGCGGTCGGCGAATTCGTCGGGCACGCCCACGCAGCCGTGGCTGGCATAGCCGCGTTCCACTTCGCTGCCGCCGTGGATGGCGATGCCGTCCCAGGTAAGGCGCAGGGTCCAGGGCATGGGGGCGTTGCCGTATTTCTCGGACACGTTGTGCCGTTCTTTGGTCAGGATCGGGAACTGGCCCACGGGGGTGGGGTGCTCGTCGGTGCCCAGCATCGCGGCGGCTGCGCCGATTTCATAGCCGTTGCGGAAAACGCTGATCACGCGCGCCTGCAGGTCCACGGTAATCACCAGGGGGCCGGGCGGCACGCCTTCATCGTCCCAGTGCCACTCGCCATAGCGGATCGGGCCTTCGATGGGCAGCACGCGCTTGATGACGAAGGGGCTGGTGTCCATCTCCGGCACCGGCGGCCGCTCGCCCACGAAGGGATCGGCAGCGTCGGGATCGACAGCGGCGGGTTCCACGCTGGTCACGGTGGCATCTTCGGCCAACACGTCATCCGGGGCAATCCAGCCAGCCGGTTCGGGCGCAGGATCGCGGGCGACCAGCGCATCCCCGGCAAAGGCCATCACGGTAAAGCCGGCCAGCACGGCCAGCGTCGCTCCCCCGATCCATTTGACGGCTGTGCTCATGGCTGCGGATTATGCGCTTCGGACAGTGAAAATCCAGTGTATCGGCAGCCCCGGTCCCGAAAAGGGACGGGGTGGCCGCAATTCCTTCCGGACGGATTCGTATCCGGAACTGTGGTCCACGTGGCTCAGGCCGAGGCGAAAATGGTGCTGTTCGAGAACCGGCGCGCAGCGACCTCTATGGTCGTGAGCACCGGAAGCGCAGAACAGTGCCATTTGCAGCCCGGGATGGGCCATGTGGGCCGCAGTTCCTAACCATGCGCGCCGAACAGGTTGGCGATGGCCGTGGTGATCCTGAGGTTCAGTGCCTGCGCCGCCTCGATCGGGTCGATGAATCGGGTGCGAATCGCCTCGTAGCCGTGGTCCTCGCCTTCGGGATAGTCGGTCGGCTCGTTAAGCCTGAAGTCGGTGATCTGCGGGAAGCTGGTGGGATAGGCGCGGCGGAGCTGGGCCAGTGCCTCGTCGATCCGCAGGGTGAAAACCATTTCCAGCACGTCATCGCGGCTCACGTCGTTGGCGCGGCTGAACACCGGCACGCTGACCGCCCGGATCATCATGTACTGGAACAGCGCCAGCCGGATCGCCTGCAGCACGCCGATGGTGCGGCGGGTATCCTCGCCGGTCACTTCGCCATCGGCAGCAGGCGGCAGCAGCGAGAGCAGGCGGTGCAGCTTCAGCGCGTCCACCCGCAGGCGGCTGGCCAGGCGGCGGAACACGCCGTTGCGGTCATCCTTGACGAGATATTCGGCCAGCGCCTCGCAGGCGTGGCTCAGGTGTTCCTCGGTCCCGCGATAGGGGCGGCTGGCCCAATATGCGGAGTTGAACAGCTCGCCATAGGCGGCCACGGTCTTGACCGATGCCAACGCATTGGCAGCGCGCACCAGCCTGATCAGTTGCTGGCCGCGCGCGCTGTCCTTCAGCAGAGTGGCCATTTCCTCGTAATTGCCTTCCGCCGCGTGGCCCACCCCGGCGATCACGTTCACCGGATAGCCAAGCTGTTGCAGGATGGCGTTGTGCGGGATGGCGCGGATTTGCCGCAGGCTCATCTCGCGGTCGGCGCTGATGTCGCTCTGCCGGCGGCTGACGCGGCTGCCGGTGGGATTCAGCAGCCCCAGCCCGAAGGCGGTGACGGCGCGCGAATAGGTGCGGCTTTCCAGGTGTTCGTGCTGGTGATCGCGGATCGCGCGGTAGAAATCGAGGGACAGGTCGGTGCGCTGGTAGAACGGGTCTTTGGGTGCGTTCTCGTCCGTCACCCCCGGCGCGTTTTCGACCATGCGGGTCAGGGTGGCCAGCGCCAGTTCCGGGGTGGCGAACCATAGGTAGCCATCCCCGCCCTGGAAGCTCACCTCCGGCTCCAGCCGGATGCCGGAGCGGGCAAAGCGCCGCCGTGCCCAGTGGCTCAGCGGCCAGCTCAGCCGGTCGGCGATGGAGCAGGGATGGGCGCCGCGCCCCATGCTTTCACCATGGGTGTCGAATATCAGCGCGGCCAGGTCCGCCAGGTCGTTGTCGGCCATGGCCTGCGCCAGCCGGCCCTGCAGGCGCTCGATGGCCAGGCTGGCGGGAAGCTGGCCGACGAAGCGGCCGGCATCGGAAAAGCCGGTCTGGATCGCCACCCGGCCCCGGCGGCGGGCATAGGCGCGGTATTCCTCTTCGGCCAGCAGGGCATCGAGAAAGCGGCCGCCGTGTTCCAGCGCCGTCTCGGTCTCAAACAGCGGGGATACGTCCACCTTGTCGTCGATGCCAAACAGCCTGGCAAAGTAGAGCGCGGCCAGGATCGTCGCCGGTTCCTCGCACTCGGCGATCAGCATGCGGATCGGCGCATCGGCATCCACGTGCGCCAGGATCTGCGCCATCGCCAGGAACTGGCGGATCGCGGTGCTGCTTTCGATGGCGAGGGCCGCGAAGTTGGAGCGGTGCGGCTTCACCTCGCTGATCGCGCGGCGGATGTGGACGATGGCTCCCTTGCTGGACAGGTCCAGCGTGCCATTGGGGTCCAGCTTGCGGCGGATGGCGTTGTGCAGTTGCTTTGCGTTTACCCGGAAGTGGATCCAGCCCATGCCAAGGCCATCGGCGCGCATGGCGGCGGCCAGCGTCTTCAGCGCCACGGCGCGGGCGGCATCGGGGGTGGCGCGCGCCTCGTCGTCCAGCGCGGCAATATAGCGCTTCAGGCTCAGCAACTTGCGCGGATCGCCTGCGGTCAGGCGGTTGGCGGCAACCGACAGGGCAGCGGGGTCCGACAGGTCACCGGCAAAATCCTGCGCCCGTTCGGCGGCATAGTCCGCCGCCGGGCCAAGCTCGTCCAGCAGCGGATGCTTGGGGTCGATGGCGGCAAGCTGGCGGCTGTAGAACGCCAGGCGCTGGGCCTTCTCGGCCAGGCGGAAGCCGACCGAGGCTGACCAGCCGATATCGGTGCGGCCATCCATGTCATACCCTACCCAGCTGGCGAAGCGGAAGGGCAGGGGGTTCAGGTCAAGCCACTGGTCCGGCCACTGTTCGCGGGCGTGGTCAAGCACCGTGGCCACGATGGTGTCGCGCGCGCTGGCGGCATGGGCGATGGCCTGCATGGCCTCGGCATGTTCATAGGCCAGCGTCACATCGGCGCGGGCCCCCGCCAGGCAGGCGGGATCGACCGGCGCATCGCTGCTGGCGGCCTGCGCCACGGCGGCAGTCTGCGCGGGGGTGAGCAGGAAGGTGGGGTGGGCGGTAAACACGGTGTGGACCAGCGGATGATCCCACCGTGCGGCAAAGGCGGCGAAATCGCCGGTGCCAAGGGTGGCCTTCAGCGCCCTGGTATTGGCGGCAGGGGCCACCGGAGCCACCAGCCCGCGCAGGCGCCGGGCGCGTGCTGCCAGCGCCTCGCACTCGATTTCCGCCACCAGCGCGGCGCACTGGTCCAGCGACATGGCGCCGCTTTCCAGCAGGCGCGACAGGTCCAGGCTGAGCTGGAAGACCGGGTTGAACAGCGGGGTTTCGGAAGTGCGGCGGTGCAGGTCGCCCAGGCGCTGCTCGAGGTCCGCCAGCGACTTCACCGGGCCTGGCCTCCCAGGGCCGCAGCCTCACGCGCCAGGCGGTTGATCTCGGCCGGGTCAGCCCCCGGCGGCACGATCCACGATCCGCCCACGCACAGTACGGCGGGATGGGCCAGCCATTCGGGCGCACTGGCGGCGGTGATGCCGCCGGTGGGGCAGAACTTGGCGGCAAAGAACGGCGCGGCCAGCGCCTTCAGCGCGGGCAGGCCTCCCGCTGCCGTGGCGGGGAAGAACTTGAAGTGTTCCAGCCCCAGGTCCATCCCGCGCATGATATCGCCCGCCGTCGCCACGCCGGGCAGGAAGGGCACGCCGGCCTTCTGCGCCGCCAGCGTCAGCGGTTCGGTGAGGCCGGGGGAGACGATGAACTCGGCCCCGGCGCTCAGCGCTTCGTCAAGCTGGGCCTTGTTGGTGACGGTGCCCGCACCCACGGTGGCGCCGCGCACCAGGTTCATCCGCCGCAGCACATCCAGCGCATGCGTGGTGCGCAGGGTGACTTCGAGGACGGACAGGCCGCCTTCCACCAGCGCCTCGGCAATTTCGCGCGCCTCGCCCGCATCCTCGATCACCAGCACCGGGATGACCGGGGCGGTGCGCATGATTTTTTCGATCGCGTTCAAGACAGGTGCTCCGCTGCAAAGGCTGCCGCTGCGCCATAGAGGCCGGGCTGGGGATGGGTGATGAGCTTGACGGGCAATTGCGCCATCAGGTTGTGGAACCGGCCCTTGGCGCAGAACCGCTCGGCAAAGCCTGACCGGGGCAGGTGCTCGCGCAGGCGATAGCCAAGGCCGCCGGCAATCACCACGCCCACCGCGCCCTGGGCCAGCGCGGTATCGCCCGCCACCGCACCCAGCGACAGGCAGAACCGGTCCATCGCGGCGGCGGCGAGGCTGTCCGTCCCGTCCTGCGCGGCGGTCCAGATGGTAATATCGTCCAGCTCGTGAACGGCCTTGCCCTCCAGCGCGGCAAGGGTGTGGTAGATGTCGGAAATGGCCGGGCCGGCGACCACGCGTTCCACGGACACGCGATTGTGGCTTTTGCGCAGGCGGGCCAGGATCGCGTCCTCCACCTGGTCCAGCGGGGCGAAATCCACGTGGCCGCCCTCGGTCGCCTGCACGTGGGTAAAGCCGTGCCCGTTGCGCCACAGCCAGGCCACGCCGAGGCCGGTGCCCGGGCCGAGCACGCTGATCGTGCCCTCGCGCGGCAGCGGCACGTCCGGCCCGGCCAGGTGCAGGAACTGGTCATCCGGCGCGCGGGCCACGGCATGGGCCACGGCGGCAAAATCGTTGACCAGGGTGAAGCGCTCCACCCCCAGCTTCTCGTTGATCAGCGCCGGGCGGATGATCCACGGGTTGTTGGTGAAGCGGATCACGTCGCCCGTCACCGGCCCGGCAATGGCGATGGCCACCTGGCGGGGCAGCACCCCGCCCTCGATCTCGCAGAAATGCTCCCACGCGGTCTGGAAGCTGGCGTGCTCGTCGGTGTGCAGGGTCACCGGATCGCCCAGCGCGATGCTGCCGTCAGCCATCACTTCGGCCAGCGCGAAGCGGGCGTGGGTGCCGCCGATATCGACGGTGACGAGCCGGGCGGCGGGCGCGCTCACAGGCCGGCCTCGGCCAGCATGGCGCTGCCGCCCTTTTCGGCATCGTCGGCAAAGTGGCGGAACATGGCGAACAGCTCGCGCCCGGTGCCGCGCGCGGCGGGCGGGGCCATGGCCGGATTGCGGCCGGTGATATCGGCGCTGGTGGAAAGGGTGCCATCGTGTCCGCACAGGCGCACCACATCGCCATCCTGCAGGAAGGCAAGCGGCCCGCCGCCCAGCGCTTCCGGGCTGACGTGGATGGCGGCGGGCACCTTGCCCGATGCGCCGGACATGCGCCCGTCGGTCACCAGCGCCACCTTGTAGCCGCGATCCTGCAACACGCCCAGGATCGGGGTGAGGGCATGGAGTTCGGGCATCCCGTTGGCGCGCGGTCCCTGGAAGCGGACCACCACCACCACGTCGCGGTCCAGCTCGCCGGCGGTGAAGGCGTCCTTCACCTCCTGCTGGTCGGCGAACACGCGGCACGGGGCCTCGATCGTCCAGCGCTCCGGCGCCACTGCACTGGTCTTGAAGCAGGCGCGGCCCAGGTTGCCGGTGACCAGGCGCATCCCGCCATCGGCCATGAAGGGGTTGTCCACGGTGCGCAGCATTTCGGGGTCGCCGTTGGCCCCAACCTCGCGCCAGGCGACCTTGTCGCCATCCAGCCACGGCTCTCGCGCATAGTCATTGAGGCCCTGCTGGCCGCCCACGGTCAGCACGTCGGCATGGGCCAGGCCCGCCTTCAGCAGTTCGCCGATCACGAAGCCGATGCCACCGGCGGCGTGGAAATGGTTCACGTCGCCCGAGCCGTTGGGATAGACCCGCGCCAGCAGCGGCACGTTGGCGGAAAGCTCGTCCAGGTCGGTCCAGTCGAACACCACGCCGGCAGCGCGCGCCATGGCGGGGATGTGGATCGCGTGGTTGGTCGATCCGCCGGTGGCCAGCAGGCCCACGGCGGCGTTGATGATGGCCTTCTCGTCCACGCACTTCCACAGCGGGCGATAGTCGTTCCCCTCGCGGGTGATCGCCGCCAGCCGGTGGATCGCGGCGCGGTCAAGCTCCTGCCGCAAGGGCGTGCCCGGCTGGACGAAGGCCGCGCCGGGCATGTGCAGGCCCATCAGCTCCATCATCATCTGGTTGGAATTGGCCGTGCCATAGAAGGTGCAGGTGCCGGCCGAGTGATAGCTCTTGCTCTCGCTCTCCAGCAGTTCGGCGCGGCCCACTTTCCCTTCGGCATAGAGCTGGCGCACGGCCTGCTTTTCCTTGTTGGGAATGCCGCTGGGCATGGGGCCGCTGGGCACGAACATGGCCGGCAGCCAGCCGAACCGAAGCGCGCCGATCAGCAGGCCGGGCACGATCTTGTCGCAAATGCCCAGCAGGGCCACGCTGTCATACATCAGGTGGCTGAGGCCCACCGTGGTGCTGAGCGCGATCACATCGCGGGAAAACAGCGACATTTCCATGCCGTCCGCCCCTTGCGTCACCCCGTCGCACATGGCGGGGGTAGAGCCGCCGACCTGCGCCGTAGCCCCCACTTCGCGGGCATAGACCTTCAGCCGGGGCGGATAGGCGCCATAGGGCTGGTGGGCGGAAATGCTGTCATTGTAGGCGGAAATGATGCCGATGTTCGGCCCCTTGCGGGCAGCGATGCTGGCCTTGTCCTCGCCCGCCGCGGCAAAGCCGTGGGCCAGGTTGGAGCAGGGCAGGGCGGCATTGCGGTCGCGGTGCCGGTCAGCCTCCTCGGCCATCAGCGACAGGTAGGCAGCGCGGCTGTCGCGGCTGCGCTCGATCACCCGGTCGGTCACGCGCTGGATGGCAGGGTGCAGGTTACTCATGCCAGCTTACTCCGTCACGCTCGGCCAGGGCAATGGCGGCACTGGGGCCCCACGAGCCGGCGTTATAGGTCTTGGGCAGCACGCCCTCGCGGGCCCAGGTGGCGCGGATGCCGTCGATCCACTGCCATTGGGCTTCCACCTCGTCGCGCCGCACGAACAGCGTCTGGTCGCCCTCGATCAGGTCCAGCAGCAGCCGTTCATAGGCCACGCGCTTGACCTTGCCGGAAAAGGCATCAGGCATGGCGATGTTCAGCGGCACGGGCCGCAGCACCATGCCATCCTGGTCGATGCCGGGCACCTTGGCCATCAGGGTGAAGCTGATGTTCTCTTCCGGCTGGATGCCGATGACAAGCTGGTTGGGCATCATCCGCGCGCCGGGGAAGATGGAATGCGGCACGGCCTTGAACTGCACCACGATCTCCGTCACGCGCCTGGTCAGGCGCTTGCCGGTGCGCAGGTAGAACGGCACCCCGCGCCAGCGCCAGTTGTCCACGTGGGCCTTCAGCGCCACGAAGGTTTCGGTATCGCTGTCGCGGCCCAGTTCCTCGTCATAACCCGGCACGATCTGGCCGGTGCTGGCCCCGCCGCGATACTGGCCGGTAACCACTTCGTCCGCGCTGATCGGCCGCAGCGCGCGCAGCACCTTCACCTTTTCGTCGCGCACCGAATTGGCATCGAACTTGCCCGGCGGCTCCATCGCCACCAGGGCCAGCAACTGGAGCATGTGGTTCTGCACCATGTCGCGCAGGGCACCCGCGCCGTCATAGAAATCCACCCGGCTTTCCAGCCCCACCGTTTCGGCCACGGTGATCTGCACGTGGTCGATATACTGGCTGCGCCACAGCGGCTCGAACATCAGGTTGGCAAAGCGCAGGGCCAGCAGGTTCTGCACCGTTTCCTTGCCCAGGTAATGGTCGATGCGGAAGATCCGGTCTTCGGTGAAGGCGGCGGCCACGGCATCGTTGATCGCGGCCGAGCTGGCCAGATCGGTGCCCAGCGGCTTTTCCAGGCTGATGCGGGTGCCTTCTTCCGCCAGGCCGGCCCCGGCCAGCCCCTCGATGGTGGCCTTGAACAGTTGCGGCGCGGTGCTGAGGAAGATCGCCAGCCCCTGCGGATCGCCCACCTTCTTGGCCAGTTTGGCAAAGGCCTTGGGGTCGGTGACATCGAGCTGCTGGTAGTGCAGGCGGTTGAGGAAATCGGCCATGCCGCCGCGCCGTTCGGCCGGCAGGAACTTCTCCAGCGCCTCGCGGGCAAAATTGCGGAAGCCCGCGTCGGTCATCTCCGATCGGGCCGTGCCAACGATCCGCAGGTCCTCGGACACCAGCTTTTCGGCATGGAGGGCGGCCAGGCTGGGCAGCAGCATCCGGCGCGAGAGGTCACCCGTGGCCCCGAACAGCAGCAGGGTCTTGGCCTTGGTTGTCATCGATTAGCCTCGCGCATGGCAGCCTGTTCCCCCTCTTACGCCTTGCTCTTGTTGCACCGCAATAGGGCTCTCCCACAAGAATGTCGACCGCTATGGTAGCGCTAACACCCACGCATACGAATGCCAAGCGTCGAGTCGTTGTGAACGTTCTCAACAAACCCGTCCTAGACGAGAACGGTGACCTTGTGCCAGCCGAAATCGCACGGGTCGAAGGCGGACAGGAAGCTGACGTCCGCCGCATCCCGGCCCACGCCGATCTTCACCGTCTGCGCCGGATCGGCCATGCCTGTCGCATCGACCATGTGCCAGGCCCCGCCGCCGGGGATCGATGGATCGGCCAGGAACACTTCGGCCACGGCGTGAAAATCGGGCGGGTCCACCCCGGGGGCAAAGCACGAGACGAAGCGTGCCGGGATGGCCGCCGCGCGCGCCATGGTCACCAGCAGGTGGGCATAATCGCGGCACACCCCGCGCCGGTCCACCAGCGTATCGATGGCCGTGGTATCGGCGGTGGAGCGCCCGCCTTCATAGGTCAGGTGGCCGGCAATCCAGTCGCGCATGGCCAACACCTTGGCCCCGCCTGCCAGGTGGCCGAACTCGTCCGCCACCATCGATTGCAGGCGCATCGCCTGGCAATAGCGGGAATCCAGCAGGTAGGGCACCGCCTCGCCCGGCAGGTCGTGCGGCAGCAGGGCATCCAGTGTGGCCAGGTCTGCCAGCTTGCGCTGCACGGCCACGGTGGCGCGATAGGTCAGGCTGCAATCGCCCGCCACGCGCAGCCAGATCCGATCGCCGATGGTATCCTGCGCCGCCACGCGGGCGAAGTGTTCCACCGGCGTCAGCCACAGGCCGGTGGAGACAAGCTCCTGCTCCGGGATCGCCGCCGCTTCGAACTGCAGCAGCACGTCACCTGCCTGGGGCAGGGCAAAGCCCAGCTCCACGGTGATGGACAGGGTGGCGGTGGGTGGCACGGGAGCGGTCATCGGGGCAGGGCTATAATCCGGAAATGAGACGAAGGCGCGAACGCTTTGGGCGCGGCGAGTATCCCGCTAATCCCCCGCCACATGCAAGACCACCTGCCGCCGGTGCGGCTGGGCCCGGTGCTCGGCCAGGTAGATGCCCTGCCATGTGCCCAGCGCCATGCGTCCGCCAACCACGGGCACCTGCACCGATGCGCCGGTAAGCAGGGCCTTGAGATGCGCGGGCATATCGTCCGCTCCCTCGTCATCGTGTTCGTACAGCGGCCCCTCGGGCGCCACCCGGTCCAGCCACGCCACCACATCGCGCCACACGGCGGGGCTGGCGTTCTCGGTAATCAGCAGGCTGGCGCTGGTGTGGCGGCAGAACACGGTGACCAGGCCCGTGGTTATGCCGGTGGAGGGGAGCCAGCCGGCAACCTCGCCGGTAATCTCGGTCAGCCGGCGGGGCTGGGTGGGGATGATGATCCGGGCGGTATGGTGGGGCATGGGGCGCAGCCTAGCAGGCTGCGCGTGGGCCGGGGCACAAAAACGCTTTCCTACAGCGTCATGGCCACCCTAGCTTCGCGGCGGCCTTCCTCCATGGCGGGCTGCCGGCTCCTTGACCCCGCTGAGACCCCTCCCGCCCCCTTTGGTTCGCCAAGGGACGCCTGTCGCATGTATTTCATCAACTAAACCCGCCCGCCGTTCACCGGGTGCGCGGCCTGGCTGAACGAATCAGGCAAGCGAGCGGGCGCTGATCACTCCGAACAGGTCGTGCTCGTCGGCGTCTTCCACCTCGACTTCGACGAAGTCGCCGGGCTTCAGGCTGGCGGGCACGTTGCGCAGGAACACCTGGCCGTCGATCTCCGGCGCATCGGCCTGGCTGCGCCCGGTGGCACCCGTGTCGCCGTCCTCGTCGGGCTCGCCCACCTCGTCGATGATCACCGGCAGCGTGCGGCCGATCTTGGCGGCCAGCTTCTCGGCGCTGATGCGCGCGGTAAGTTCCATGATGCGGGCGAAGCGCTCCTCCTTCACCTCGTCCGGCACGTGGCCGGGCAGGGCATTGGCCGCCGCGCCCTGCACGGGTTCGAAGCGGAAGGCGCCCACGCGGTCCAGCCGGGCTTCGGTCAGCCAGTCCAGCAGGTACTGGAAATCGGCCTCGGTCTCGCCCGGGAAGCCGACCACGAAGCTGCTGCGCACGGCGATGTCCGGGCAGATGCTGCGCCAGTTGGCCAGGCGTTCCAGCACCTTCGCCTCGTTGGCCGGGCGCTTCATGGCGCGCAGAACGCTGGGGCTGGCGTGCTGGAAGGGAATGTCCAGGTAGGGCGTCAGCAGCCCTTCGGCCATCAGCGGGATCACCTGGTCCACGTGCGGATAGGGATAGACATAGTGCAGGCGCACCCACGGCGTGTGGCCATCCGGCGTGCGCAACTGGCCCAGTTCGCGGGCAAGGTCGGTCATGTGGGCGCGGACCGGGTGGCCCTTCCACATGCGCTCCTCGTGGCGGATATCCACCCCGTAGGCGCTGGTGTCCTGGCTGATGACGAGCAGTTCCCGCGTGCCGGCGGCGACCAGCTTCTCGGCCTCACGCAGCACGGCATCGATCCGCCGGCTGGCCAGCTTGCCGCGCAAGGACGGGATGATGCAGAAGCTGCACGCGTGGTTGCAGCCTTCGCTGATCTTCAGGTAGCTGTAGTGGCGCGGGGTCAGCTTCAGGTCGGTATCGGGGATCAGGTCCACGAATGGTCCCTGCGTGGGCGGGGCGGCCTGGTGGACGGCCTCGACCACGGCCTCGTACTGATGGGCGCCGGTGATGGCTAGCACTTGCGGGAAGCGGGCGCGGATTGCCTCGGCCTCGTCGCCCATGCAGCCGGTGACGATCACGCGGCCGTTCTCGGCAATCGCCTCGCCGATCGCATCCAGGCTCTCCTCCTTGGCGGAATCGAGGAAGCCGCAGGTGTTGACCAGCACCACGTCGGCCCCGGCATAATCGGGGGACATGGCATAGCCATCGGCGCGCAGCGCGGTCATGATGCGTTCGGAATCGACCAGCGCCTTGGGGCAGCCGAGGCTGACCAGGCCAACGCGCTTCTGGTCCGGGATGATGGTGGAGGCCATGATGCGCCGCCCCTACACCCGCAGCGCCCCTTGCGCTAGAGTGCGGCGCGAACGGGGCGAGGGAGACGGGCGATGGGCAATGTGAACCTGCTGGCGGTGGTGCTGGGTAGCCTGGCATTTTTCGGCATCGGCGCGCTGTGGTACGGGCCGCTGTTTGGCAAGGCCTGGAAGGCGCTTGTGGGTTACGACGGCGAGAAGATGCCCTATCCCACGGCGAAGCTGCCGGTGTGGCTGGTGATGCTGCTGGCCTTCGCGCTGGAAATGCTGGTGGTGCTGATGCTGGGCCACAATATCGCCCGCAGCAACCCTGCGCCGCATGTGATCATGATGATGGCGGTGGGCTTCGGGGCGGTGATCATGACCCCGGCAATCGGCATCAACTACCTGTTCCAGATGCGCCCCGGAAAACTGTTCGCCATCGATGCGGGCTACATGATCGTGGGCATGGCTGCCGTGGGCGGCGTGTTCGTGGCACTTAGCTGACGCCGCCCTCGGTCGCTTCGGTGGGCCTGATCTCCACCACGGTATCGCCCGCCTCAAGGGCGCAGGCCTCCGGCTCCCAGAAGCCGATGGCGTGGCCCTGGCGATAGATCCTGAGGCCCATGCCGCCGGTGGGCAGCGCCGAAAGCGGGCGGCCGATCTCGTCCGGTGTTACCGGCCGCTCCACCAGTTGCACCCGCCCGGTCACGCTGGCCAGGTCTGCCAGGTAATCGGCCACGTGCGCCCCTTGCGCGCTGCCGGCCAGCAGCAGGCCGGTAAAGCGCACCGGGTTGATCACGTTGTTGGCCCCCGCCTGGCGGGCCAGCAGTTCGTTGTCCGCCGCGCGCACGACCACGCTGATCGGCACATCGGGTGCCAGGTGGCGCACGGTCAGCACCATCAGGATCGAGGTGTCGTCGCGCCCGGCGGAAACAAGCACGCTACGGGCCTGGGTGATGCGGACCGAGATCAGGCTTTCATCGCGCGTGGCATCGGCGCAGATCACGTTGCAGCCCAGCTTCTCGGCCACCCGCAACCGTTCCTCGTCCGGGTCCATCACCACGATGGAAGCAGGATCGGTGCCGCGCTCGATCAGTTCGGCTACGGCTTCGGAGCCGGAGACGCCGAAGCCAAGCACCACCAGATGGCCTGACAGCTGCTTCTGGATGCGGGCCATGCGGAACTTCTCCCAGCTTCTCTTGATGATGAAATTGTACGCCGTGCCCACGAAGATGAACAGCACGGCGAAGCGCACCGGGGTAACGATCACCGCCTCGATCAGGCGGGCGCGGTCGCTGATCGGGGCAATGTCGCCAAAGCCGGTGGTGGTGATGGAGATCATGGTGAAATAGACCACGTCGAGGAAGCTCACTTCCCCGTCGTGATGGTCTACCAGCCCCGCGCGATCCCAGTAGTGGATCATCACCACCAGCATGATCAGGAACAGCGCCAGGCCCAGGCGGATGCCCAGATCGCCCCAAACGGGAACCCTGACGGCGCGCCGCAGCGGAGAGAACCGGCGCGCCAGGCTCGCGCGGACCTCGTCGCGGCGGTCGAGCGGCATCAGGGGGCGAACCGCGCGGCCAGCGCGTCCATCGCGCTGTAGTGGGTCAGGTCAACGTGCAGCGGGGTGACCGAGATATAGCCGTCCTCCACCGCTTCCAGGTCGGTGCCATGGTCCAGCGTATGCTCGGCATCCTGCAGGCCGAACCAGAAGTAGGGCCGCCCGCGCGGGTCCAGGCTTTCGATCAGGCTGCCCCGGTCATAGTCGTGGAACCCCTGCCGCACCACGCGAACGCCTTTGACAGCGTCGGCGGCCACATCGGGGAAGTTGACGTTGACGAGGGTGCGCCGGGCCATGGCGGTGCCCGCCAGCACGCGCAGCACCCGCTCGCCCCAGCCTGCGGCGGCGGCGTAATCCCGCTCGCCGTCGCGCATCGTCTGGCTCAGCGCAATGGCCGGGATGCCCGCCAGTGCCCCTTCCATCGCGGCGGAAATGGTGCCGGAATAGGTGATGTCGTCCGCCAGGTTCTCGCCCGCGTTGATGCCGGAGATGACCAGATCGGGCTTACGGTCGGCAAACAGCTTGCGCAGCGCCAGGTTCACCGCGTCGGTGGGCGTGCCGGTAACGGCAAAGCGCTGGTGGCCATGCTCGCGCAAGCGCACCGGCATGTGCAGCGTCAGCGAATGGCCTGCGCCCGATTGCTCCTCGGCCGGGGCGCAGACCCAGACATCGTCCGACAGGCTGGCCGCCAGTTTCTCCAGCAGGTGCAGGCCGGGGGCGTGGATGCCGTCATCGTTGGTCAGCAGAATGCGCATCGACCGGGTCAATTGTTGCCCATCACGATGTCGCCCAGACCGCCGAGCACGCTGCCTTCGCCCTTGTTGCCGCCGGTGGGGCCGACAGCGGCCAGCATCCGCGCGGCCAGGCGGCTGAACGGCAGCGACTGGATCCACACCTTGCCGGGGCCGCGCAGGCGGGCGAAGAACACGCCCTCGCCGGCAAAGAACATCGACTTGACCGAGCCGACCCGTTCCACGTCCATGTCCACGGTGGAGGTGAAAGCGGCGACGCAGCCGGTATCGACGTGGATTTCCTCGCCCGCAGCCAGCTCGCGCTCAACCAGCGTTCCACCCATCTGCACGAACACCCAGCCATCGCCGTCCAGCTTCTGCATGATGAAGCCTTCGCCGCCGAACAGGCCGGTCAGCATCTTGCGCTGGAAGGCCATGCCCACCTGCACGCCCTTGGCGGCGGCAAGGAAGCTGTCCTTCTGGCAGATCAGCGTGCCGCCCACGGTATCCAGCTTGATCGGCAGGATGGTGCCGGGCGTGGGCGAGGCGAATGCCACCTTGGCCTTGCCGTGCCCGTTGTGGGTGAAGACCGTGGTGAACAGGGATTCGCCGGTGATCAGCCGCTTGCCCGCACCCAGCAGCGCGCCCATGAAGCCGCCCTGCTGGCTGGCCGCGCTGCCATCGCCGAACACGGTGGTCATGCCCACGGCGCTGTCTTTCCACACCATCGACCCGGCTTCGGCAATGGCGCTTTCGCCCGGATCGAGCTCGATCTCCACGAACTGCAGGTCCTCGCCGATGATGGCGAAGTCGATATCGTCGGCCGTGCCGCTGGAACGGGCGTGCTGCCAGGGATTGCTCATCGTCGGGTCTCCTCTCGTATGCGGTCAGGCGGGGGTCAGGCGCTCGATCCCGCCCATGTAGGGGGCCAAGGCGGACGGAACGATGACCGAGCCATCGGCCTGCTGGTAATTCTCCAGCACCGCCACCAGCGTGCGGCCCACGGCGAGGCCGCTGCCGTTGAGCGTGTGGACGAAGGCGGGCTTGCCGTTTTCCGCGCGGTAGCGGGCGTTCATCCGCCGGGCCTGGAAATCGCCGCACCAGCTTATCGAGCTGATCTCGCGATAGGCGTTCTGGCCAGGCAGCCACACCTCCAGATCAAAGGTGCGCCGCGCGCCAAAGCCCATGTCCCCCGTGCACAGCAACACCTTGCGATAGGGCAGCTCCAGCGCCTGCAGGATGCTTTCGGCGCTGGCCACCATGTGCGCGTGTTCGGCCTGGGCATCTTCCGGGCGGCAGATGGAGACCAGTTCCACCTTCTCGAACTGGTGCTGGCGGATGAACCCGCGCGTATCGCGGCCCGCAGCACCCGCTTCGGCGCGGAAGCAGGGGGTGAGGGCAGTGAGGCGCAGCGGTGCGGTCAGGTCATCGACGATCTGCTCGCGCACCGAGTTGGTGAGGGACACTTCCGAAGTGGGGATCAGCCAGCGGCCATCGGTGGTGCCGAACTGGTCCTCGAAGAACTTGGGCAACTGCCCGGTGCCGAACATCGCCTCGTCCTTCACCAGCAGCGGCACGTTGCATTCGGTGTAGCCGTTCTCCGCCGTCTGCTTGTCGAGCATGAACTGGGCGAGGGCGCGGTTGAGGCGGGCCATCTGGCCGCGCAGGAAAGTGAAGCGCGCGCCGCTCATCTTCGCGGCGGTCTCGAAGTCCATGCCCAGCGCCGGGCCCATGTCGGCATGTTCCAGCGGCGTGAAGTCGAACACGCGCGGAGTGCCCCAGCGGGCGCTTTCCACATTGTCATGCTCGTCCGCGCCCTCTGGCACGTCATCCGCCGGCAGGTTGGGAATGGCTGCCAGCCTGTCGTCCAGCGCCTTGCCGGCGGCGCGTTCGGCTTCCTCCAGCGCGGGCATGGTGGTTTTCAGGTCCGCTACCTCGGCCTTCAGCGCCTCGGCCGTCTCCTTGTCACCCTTGCCCATGGCCTGGCCGATCAGCTTGCTGGCCTCGTTGCGGCGGGCATTGGCTTCCTGCAGGCGGGTGGAGAGGGCGCGGCGTTCCTCGTCCTGGGCAAGGATAGCGGCGGCAAGCGGCTCCAGCCCGCGCCGGGCGAGGGCGGCGTCGAAGGCTGCGGGATTGTCCCGGATCTGGCGAAGGTCATGCATGGGGCGGGCTATGCCTTTGTCAGCGGCCCGTTGTCCAGCCTCGGCTCAGCTAGAGGCCGGGAATGAGCCGCTGCGCGCTGCCGTGCTCGATTGCCGCCAGCGCCCCCGGATCAGCAAGGTTGCGGCGCAGTTCCTCGCGCTGGGGCAGGGTGGCGACATAGGGGTAATCGGTGCCGAACATCACCTGCGTTGGCGGCACCAGCGCCAGCATGGCGGCAAGGGCCGGCGCATTGGTGACGCTGGCGGTATCGAAATTGAGCCTCTGCAATTCCGCGAGTGCTCCGTTTGGCAGCCGTGCCGCCAGGTCCGGCCGGGCCAGCGCCCACTGGCTGACCCTGTCGGCCAGCATCGGGATGGTCCCGCCGCCGTGGCTGAAGATCCAGCGGATGCGCGGGTAGGCGCTGAGCGCGCCTGAATAGAGCAGGCTGGTAATCGTGCGGCTGCTATCGAACGGCAGTTCAAGGAAAGCTGGCGCAATCTCCGGCACCAGGTTCTGGCAGCAGCCGGCCACCGTCGGGTGGACATAGACCACGGCCCCGCGCCCGTTCAGCTCCTCCAGCAGCGGGCGGAAGCGGGCATCGCCAAGGTACAGGTTGTCGTAATTGCTCAGCAGTCCCACGCCGTTGGCGCCCAGGCGATCGAGCGCGTGGACCGCCTCGGGCACGGCCCCTTCCACGTCTGGCAGGGGCAGCGTGGCGAAGTATGCGAACCGGCCGGGGTGGTCGCGCACCATGCCGGCGGCATATTCGTTGGCCATGCGGGCGAGGCCGCGCGCTTCGTCAACCTCGCCGAACCAGACCGGCGCGGACATCGACAGCATGGCGGTCTGCGTGCCGCCCGCGTCCATATCGGCCAGCGACTTTGCCGGCGTCCATTCCAGCACCTGGGTATAGCCCCGGCTGCGCGCCGCCACTTCGCCCGAGCGGGCACTGAGATAGGCCGGGGGGAAAATGTGGTGATGCACGTCAATCAGCGGGCGGGCGGTGTCCTGCGCGTTTACGCCGCAGGCACAGGCGGCAGCGAGGCCTGCCGTGCCAGCCAGCGCCTGGCGGCGGGAAATCAGTGGTTGCATCGGTCGCTCTCCCGGCGAGAATGATTATGGCTGTTCCAATTTGCGAGCCTACCGCAGGGCAGGACAAGCGCAAGCGATGAAAGAGGACCTGAAAGCATGAGCAAGCTGCACCGTCGCACGTTCCTGGCTGCTGCTGCCGCTGCTGCTGCCGCCCCCGTGTTGGCGGGGGCGCAAGGCACGGCCCCCGGCGTGCCCGCGCGCACCCGCCGCATCGCCTGCGAGGAGGGCTTCTCGATCCCCGAGCTGATCGATGCGGTCGACCGCTACATGGAGGCCGGGGCAGAGGACGAACCCGGGATGCGGGCGCTGATCGGCAACGACAAGTACCCACGCTTTCCCCGCCTGCTGGATCCCGAGCTGCGGATTGCCGACATGGAGCGATCCGGCGTGGACATGCAGGTGATCATGGTCAATTCGCCCGGCGTGCAGATTTTCGAGGCGGTTGAGGCCACGGCGCTGGCCCGCCTGATCAATGATCGCGCCCGGGACTGGTGCCAGCGCTGGCCGGACCGGTTCGTGGCCCTGGCCGCCATTGCTCCGCAGGACCCGCAAGCCGCCGCGCAGGAACTGGAGCGCGCCGTGACCACGCTGGGTATGCGCGGCGCGGTGATCAATTCGCACACCAAGGGCGAATACCTGGACCAGCAGAAATTCTGGCCGATCCTGGAAGCGGCGCAGGCGCTGGACATGCCGATCTATATCCATCCGCGTGAACCTGCGCCCGCCGCCCTGCCGCTCTACGCCGCGCAGCGGCTGGAAGGCGCCATGTGGGGGTATGCTGCGGAAACTTCGCTCCATGCTCTCAGGATGATCGCGGGCGGGGTGTTCGAACAATTCCCGCGCCTCAAGATCGTGCTGGGCCACGATGGCGAGGCCATACCGTTCTACCTCGATCGGATCGATAACCGCTATCGCTCGCTCCACCAGGGCGGGCTGGGGCCGCTGACGCGCAGCCCGGCAACCGTGTTCCGCGAGAACTTCTGGGTCACGTCGAGCGGGGCGAACTGGTCCCCCGCCGTGCGCTTCAGCCAGGAGGTGCTGGGGGTGGACCGGGTGCTGTTCGCGGTCGACTATCCGTTCGAGGAGGAGGTCTCCAGCGTGCAGCAGGCTGCGGCCATCCCGATGGAACAGGTGGCGGCGGAGGCCTTCTTCCACGGCAATGCGGAACGGCTGTTCCGCATCGCGCCGGCTTAGTAATACTTCGACTGGATCGGGCAACCGGGCCAGTAGATGCCCTGTTCCAGCCGCTGGGCACAGTGCTGGCGCGCCCGCGCGACGCCGCCGGACAGCAACTCCTCCACCTGGGCATGGGTCATTACGTCGGGCGAGACTTCGGCCATGGTGTGGGCGGGCGACACCACATCCACCTCCAGCCCGTAATGGGCGATGGTATCGCGGAAGGCATCGGGCCAGTGTGCCCATTGGTAGGCGGCGGAGACCATGTCCCCCTCCATCATCAGCCGCGCCTCGGGGACATAGCCGAACACCACATCCGCCATGTGGCCGTTGTTGCGGCCCCAGTAGAGATCGAGCGTGCGGGTGGCATCCTGCAATCGCAGGTGCTCGTCCATCGTGATCGAGCGGAACGGCTGCGGATTGCGCGCCAGGTCATCCGGATAGTCGGGCGCGGGCCGCTCGGCCATTTCGCGCAGCTGTTGAAGGGTGGAGGGCCGCTGGATGATGGTGATGCCTTCGGCGACGGCCTGGCGCACGCCGGCGGCGTGATCGAAGTGGTTGTGGCTGGCGACCAGGTAGCGGATCGGCTTGCCGGGGGCGAGGTTGCGTGCATAGGCCAGCACGCTGCGCGCGGCATCGGGGTTTACCCCCAGTTCGAACAACACCAGGTGGTCGGCAAATTCCACCACGGTGGTGCCGGTGGACAGGCGCCATAGGCCCCGGCCGATCGCGACATGGGTCAGCGGGCGGGTGGCATTGTCCGGCGGGACCGGCGCATCGCGCACGGCGGCAGGTGCGGCCAGGCCCTCGATTGGCGTGTTCACCGTGTAGGCGTCGACGTACATCTTGAAATAGTCGATGTTGCGCCAGTCCAGCCGCGTCTCGTAGCCCAGCGGCAGCAGCAGCCCGCCCTGGCCGTCCCACGCCACCCAGCCGGAGAACCAGGTCGTGAACTGCACCTGTCCCAGGTTGGCGTGCCAGTTGCCCCAGCGCACGAAGGCGGGCTTGCCATCGGGCGCGAAGCCGGCGGACAGACGATCACCCTCGGCCAGCGTGATTTCGATGACGGTATTGTCGCCGTCCATGTAGGGCGCTGAAAGCCGCGTGCCTGCCGCCTGCATCCGCCGCAATAGCACGGCGGGGTTGTTGAGCATCCACATGCGCCGCATGTGCACCCCGTCATTCAGCAGCGCGCCCTCGGTCCGCACCGCCTGGCGCACGGCGTTGTCACCCTGCATGTCAAAAGCCACGGCGCCATCCAGCCGCATGTCGTTGAGCGCGAAGGAGTGGCCGAACTGGGCCAGGAAGGGGAACAGCATGTTGCGCCGCTCGCGCATCCGGAAGCGGTCGTTCTCCAGGTCATAAGTGCGGGTCAGGTCATTGGCGGCCAGGTATTTGCCCGGCGCATGGTCCGAACCGTCGATCCGCCCGCCGCCCCACATGTAGGCATACTGGGCATAGCCGTGCGCGGTGATGGTGCGGATCGCGGCCAGCTTCTCGGCCCCGCCCAGCGCGGCGACCGCGGCCGCCACCACCTGCTGCGCCGTTGCGGCGGGGGCCTGCGCCGCCTGGTCCTGCGCCAGCACGGGAGGGGCTGCGGGCATCATTGACGATACCAGCGCCACCGCCATCAACCGCTTGAACCTGCCTGCCATCACCCATTCTCCCGCCGCAGTCTTTGCCAGCCAGACGTGCAGCGCGGGCCAAACCTCAATTGAGGGATTGCCAGTGCCGTCCGTCAGTGCGGGCAGGACGAGGGTGAGGGCATGATCGACAAGAAAGTTACCAATTGCGCCACTGCCGTACGTGCCGTCAACGACGGGGCAGCGGTGATGATCGGCGGCTTCGGCACGGCGGGCAGCCCGGACGAGCTGATCGACGCGCTGATCGAGCATGGCGCACGCGACCTGACGATCATCAGCAACAATGCCGGCAACGGCGATGCCGGGATCGCCGCGCTGATCCGCGAGGGGCGGGTGCGCAAGATCGTCTGTTCCTTCCCCCGGCAGCCCGACAGCCACCATTTCGATGCCGCCTGGCGTGCCGGAGCAATCGAGCTGGAACTGGTGCCACAAGGCAACCTTGCTGCGCGCATCCAGGCGGCTGGTGCGGGGCTGGGGGCGATCTTCACCCCCACGGGCTTTGGCACCCTGCTGGCTGAGGGCAAGGAAACCCGCCGGATCGACGGGCGCGACTATGTGCTGGAATACCCGATCCATGCCGACGTAGCGCTGATCAAGGCCTACCGGGGCGATCGCTGGGGCAACCTGGTCTATCGCAAGACTGCACGCAATTTCGGCCCGATCATGGCGATGGCTGCAAAGCACGCCATCGCCCAGGTGAGCGAGGTGGTGGAACTGGGCGCGCTGGATCCCGAATGCGTGGTGACGCCCGGCATCTTCGTGCAGGCCGTGGTTCCGGTCACCTCCACCCAGCGGCAGGGGCTTGCGGCATGAACGACCTTCCCCGCCTGACCCGCCAGCAGCTTGCCGCACGCGTGGCGCAGGACATCCCCGAAGGGGCTTACGTCAACCTCGGCATCGGTCTGCCCACGCTGATCGCCAACTACCTGCCGCCGGAAAAGGATGTGATCCTGCAGAGCGAGAACGGCCTCATCGGCATGGGCCCCGCGCCGGCACCCGGCGAAGAGGATTGGGAACTGATCAATGCCGGCAAGCAGGCGGTAACGCTGCGGACCGGCGGGGCCTTTTTCCATCATGCCGACAGCTTTGCGATGATGCGCGGCGGGCATATCGACATTTGCGTGCTGGGGGCCTTCCAGGTGAGCGTGACGGGCGATCTGGCCAACTGGCACACCGGGGAGCCGGATGCGATTCCCGCCGTGGGCGGGGCGATGGACCTGGCCATCGGGGCCAAGCGCACCTTCGTGATGATGGACCTGCTGACGCGCTCGGGCGAGAGCAAGCTGGTGGAGCACTGCACCTATCCGCTCACCGGCATCGGCTGCGTCTCGCGGCTCTATTCGGACCTGGCAGTGATCGACCTGTCACCCGCCGGGGCGCGGGTGGTCGAACTGGCTCCCGGCGTAACCATCGACGACCTGCGCCGCGTGACCGGCGTGACGCTGGGAGAGGGGTAAAATGGCCGAAGCTTTCATCTGCGATGCCATCCGCAGCCCCATCGGGCGCTATGGCGGCTTGCTGGCATCCATTCGGGCCGATGACCTTGGCGCGCTGCCGCTGAAGGCGCTGCTGGCGCGCAACCCCTCCCTCGATCCGGGGCCGATCGAGGAGGTGTTCTACGGCTGCGCCAACCAGTCGGGCGAAGACAACCGCAACGTGGCACGCATGAGCCTGCTGCTGGCGGGCCTGCGGCCGCAGGTGCCCGGCGTCACGATCAACCGCCTCTGCGCCAGCGGCCTTGAGGCTGTCGGCCAGGCCGCGCGCGCGGTGCGGCTGGGCGAGATGGACCTGGCTATCGCGGGCGGGGTGGAAAGCATGACCCGCGCCCCCTTCGTGATGGGCAAGGCCGACGGGGCTTTCGGCCGCGGGCAGAAACTGGAAGACACCACGATGGGGTGGCGCTTCGTCAATCCGGCGCTGGATGCGCTCTATGGCACCGAACCCATGCCGCGCACCGGCGAGAACGTGGCGCAGGATCATGGCATCAGCCGCGCGGACCAGGATGCCTTTGCGTGGCGCAGCCAGCAAAGGGCAGCTGCCGCGCAGGCCAGCGGCTGGTTCGCGGGCGAGATCGTGGCGGTGGAGGTGCCTGGCCGCAAGCGCGGCGAAACAGTGCTGTTCGACACCGACGAGCACCCTCGCGCCGATACCACTCTGGACAGGCTTGCCGCGCTCAAGCCGCTCTTCGGCCCAACCGGCACGGTCACTGCCGGCAATGCTTCGGGCATCAACGATGGCGCTGCGGCCATGCTGATCGCCAGCGAGGCAGCGGCAAAGGCCCACGGCCTGACCCCGCGTGCCCGCATCATCGGCATGGCGGCGGCGGGGGTGGAACCGCGCGTGATGGGCCTGGGGCCCGTGCCCGCCGTACAGAAGCTGCTTTCCCGGCTGGACCTCACCATCGACCGGTTCGACGCGATCGAACTGAACGAGGCTTTCGCCAGCCAGGCGCTCGCCGTGTTGCGCGCCCTGGGCGTGGCTGACGATGCGCCGCACGTGAACGCACATGGCGGAGCGATTGCGCTGGGCCATCCGCTGGGCATGTCCGGTGCGCGGCTGGCCTTGACGCTGGTGCGGCAACTGGAGGCCAGCGGCGGGCGCTATGGCCTGGCCACGCTGTGTGTGGGCGTGGGCATGGGACTGGCGCTGGCGGTGGAGCGGGTCTGACCTCGGCCTCACCGTGGCGCATCTTTCGTGCATTGCCGGGGCGGCTTCTTGCAGGACGCTAAGGCCTCCGCTGGGGCCAATTGCGGCATTCACGCGGATCGGGTCGCCACAGAACCCGCGCGGAGCGGAGGGGATCACATGGCTGCACCTGCACCCGACAACGACGTTACCGTACCAGGCTGGACCCCCAGCTATGAATGGAAGGCTGTCCTGCTGCTGACGCTGGGCTTTGGCCTGGTGGGGCTGGACCGCTGGATCATCGCCCCGTTAGCTCCGGCCATGATCGGCGACCTGGGGATGACCCCGCAGGACGTGAACAACCTGGTGGCGGTGCTGGGCGTGGCCTGGGGTGTCTCCGCAGTGCTGATGGGCGGCCTCAGCGACCGGATCGGGCGCCGACGCGTGCTGATCCCGTCGATCGTGTTCTTCAGCCTGATGTCTGGCTTTTCAGGCATGGCGACCGGCTTCCTGGCGCTGTTTGCCGTGCGCGCGATGATGGGGGTGGCCGAAGGGGCCTTCTGCCCCACCAGTTTTGCCGCCACGGCCGAGGCATCGAAGCCCAGCCGGCGCGGCTTTAACCAGGGGTTGCAGCAGGCCACCTTTGCCCTGTTCGGCCTGGGTTTCGGCCCGATCATCGCCACCCAGTTGCTGCAGCACGTGGGCTGGCGCGAGGTTTTCCTGCTGGTGGCCATACCCGGCCTGATCGTAGCCTTGCTGTTGTGGCTGGTGATCCGCGAGCCCCGCTTCATTGCCGAAAAGGCGGCCCGGGCGGCAGATGCCGAACCGGTGCCGGCCGCCTCGCTGGGCGAACTGTTCGCCCATCGCAACGTGGGCCTGGGAATGGCCAGCCTGCTGTGCGCCATGTGCGGCATCTTCGTGCTCAGCGCCAATATCCCGCTCTACCTGACCGAGAGCCTGGGCCTGTCGCCGACCGACATGGGCCTGGTCACCTCCGCCATCGGTTTTGGCGGTTTTGCCGGCCAGTGGGGCCTGCCCGCGCTGTCCGACATCTTCGGACGGCGCCCTATGGCCGTCGCCGGGTTTGTGCTGGGGGCGGTGTTCCTTTGGTTCTTCATGCAGGTGGGGGCGGAGCCGGGCATGCTGTTCGTGCTGCTGTTCCTCAGCTGCGCCTTCAGCTTCGGCCTGCTGGCACTGATCACCGGGCCGATCGCCACCGAGGCCGCCCCTCCCGGTCGCATCTCGACCACGGCGGGGATCATCATCGGCAGCGGTGAGATCTTCGGTGGCGGCCTGGCGCTGGTGGTGGCGGGCGCCGTGATTGCGGCCTACGGTATCGATTCGATGCTGTACCTGGCGCTGGGCGGCTTGCTGGCAGGGTGCGTGCTGACTCCGTTCCTGCGCGAAACCGCGCCGCGCCGGACGGGCCGCTGAACAAGGAGGGCAGGGAGGGGCCATGCAGCCATTCGACTATACCGCGCTGCCCGGCCGGGTGATCTTCGGTTCCGGCACGATTGCCCGGGTGCCGGGTGCCCTGGCAGACCTTGGCGGCAAGCGCGCCCTGGTGCTCACCACCCCGCAACAGGCCGCTGCGGGCGAGCAGATGCTGGCCCTGCTGGGCGCTGCCGGGGCAGGGCTGTTCAGCGGCGCGACGATGCATACCCCGGTGGAGGTGACCGAGCAGGCGCTTTCCCATGCCAGGCAGGTTGGGGCGGACAGCGTGGTGGCGGTGGGGGGCGGCTCCACCACCGGCCTTGGCAAGGCCCTGGCCCTGCGTACCGGACTGCCGCAGGTCGTGGTGCCCACCACCTATGCCGGGTCCGAAGCGACGCCGATCCTGGGGCAGACCGAAAACGGGGTGAAGACCACGCAGAAGGGGCCGGAAATCCTGCCCGAGGTCATCGTCTATGACGTGGACCTGACGCTCAGCCTGCCGCCCGCGCTGACCGTTACCAGCGGGATCAACGCGATCGCCCATGCCGTGGAGGGGTTGTACTCGAAGGATGCCAACCCGGTCATCTCGCTGGTGGCGGAGGACGGCATCCGCGCGCTCGTTTCCGCCATCCCGCGGATCGTGGCCGATCCGTGCAACGTGGAGGCGCGCTCGGACGCGCTCTATGGCGCCTGGGCCTGCGGCGTCACGCTGGGAGTCATGGGGATGAGCCTGCACCACAAGCTGTGCCACACGCTGGGCGGCACCTTCGACCTGCCGCATGCCGAAACGCACACGGTGATCCTGCCGCATGCAATGGCCTACAACGCCGCTGCCGCTCCCGAGGCGCTGGCCCGGGTGGCCCGCGCGATGGGCGTGGCCGATGCACCGCAAGGGATGTGGGACCTGGCGAAGCGGCTGGGTGCGCCCATGACCCTGGCCGAGGTGGGCATGCCCCGCGAAGGGCTGGAGCGTGCCTTGCAACTGGCGCTCGCCAATCCATACTGGAACCCCGCGCCGCTGGAGGAAACCCGGCTGCGCCAACTGCTCGAGGCAGCCTACGAGGGCCGCCCGCCGCTGGGAGAGTGAGAGAGATGACCCAACAGGCCTGCACCGATCACACCGCCGCCTGCCGCAAGGCCTATGCCGGCACGCCCGACGCGCGGATGAAGCAGATCAACGACGCATTGGTGCGCCACCTCCACGCATTCGTGGCCGAGGTGGAACCGACCCGCGAGGAATGGATGGCCGGCGTGCAATTCCTTGCCGCCGTGGGCCAGAGCCCGAATGGCGCGCTGGAGGAATTCATCCTGCTGTCCGATGTGCTGGGCGTGTCCATGCTGGTCGAGACGATCAACGACAGCCCCTATGACGACACCACGCAAGGCACTGTGCTGGGGCCGTTCTTCATCGACAACATGCCGCTGGCCGAGCAAGGCGCCGATATCGCGGCCGGTCGTACCGAGGGGGCAACCCCGCTGGCCATCGACATAGCTATCGTCGACCGGCAGGGCCAACCGATCCCGCTCGCGCAGGTCGATATCTGGCAAAGCGCGGCCGACGGGCTGTACGACGTGCAGCGCGGCCTGCCCGAAGGCGAGTTCGAACTGCGCGCCCGCTTCAAGGCGGATGGGGAGGGCCGGGTCCGCTGCCGCTCGGTCATGCCGATTCCCTACCAGGTGCCGACTAACGGCCCAGTGGGCGATCTGCTGCGGGTCAGCCAGCGCCATCCATGGCGTCCGGCGCACGTCCATTTCCGCATCGCCGCCGATGGCCACCCACCGCTTACCACGCACCTGTTCCCCACCGGCGATCCCTACCTGGGCGGCGATGCCGTGTTCGGGGTGAAACCGGCGCTGGTGATCGACATGCCGGAAGCAGGGGGCGGCCGAACGCTCAGCTACACCTTCGTGCTCGAATAGGGCGTGAGCGACAATTTCGCCCCTCGCCAAATGCGAATCTATATTATAATATCGGGTCTCGCAGTCGACCCGAAGCGACGCGGGAGAGGATCATATGGGCCAGGCACTCCTGGGGAGCGAATTCCGCGTGCGGGATACGCACGGCATCCTGATGCGGCCGGAGCACCGCATTCGCGACCGGTCTGACGGGCTGGGGTGGCAGTCGCTCTACGCCTCTGTCCAACACGAGGCCCCTTACGAAGCCAGCTTCAACGCGGTGGAGGATCACCTGATGATTCTGCACCTCAATGGCCCGGTGGCCGTGGAACGGCGGCTGGGGGCCAAGGTGGAACGGCGCGTGGTGCCGCCGGGAGGCCTGTTCATCCTGCCCGGCGGCCTGGATTTCGGGGTGCGGCTCGAAGGCGAGCTGGACACGCTGCACATCTACCTGCGCAACCAGATCGTGCGCGAGGTGGCCGGCGAACTGGGCATCGAGGATGACGACCTGGCCCTGCGCCCCAGCCTGGGCGAGCCGGACCCGCTGGCCGAAAGCCTCGCCCTGGCAGTGCGCGAGGCGATGTGCGATGCGACCCCCGGCACCTCTGTCTATGTCGACTATCTCAGCCGCGTGCTGGCTGCCCGCCTGCTGCGCCGCTATTCATGGCGCGCCGTGCCGGAAATGGGCGAATGCGGCGGCCTGACCCGCATCCAGATGGCGCTGGTGGAGGATTTCATCGAGGAGCACCTGTGTTCCTCGCTGTCGCTGGATGACCTGGCGCGGGCCTGCGACCTCAGCCCCAGCTATTTCGCCCGCCGGTTCAAGGTGAGCATGGGCATGCCGCCGCACCAGTACCTGATCCGCAAGCGGGTGGACCGGGCCAAGCGGCTGCTGCGCGGCACCACGCCGATCGTGGAAGTGGCACTGGACTGTGGCTTCTCGCACCAGGAACACCTGACCAACGTGTTCCGCCGTGCCACCGGGCAGACGCCCGCTGCCTATCGCCGCGCGGTTCAATTCTGAAGCGACGCGCAAAATTTGCAGGGCGATGTGCGGCATCGTGCAGGATTGGCCGCCGCGATTGGCCAATGATGCCTGCCAACAACAGCGCCGGACCAAGCCGGCGCACTGGCCGCGGCGGTGATCCTTGTCGGCCCTGGGAGGTGGAAACATGGGACAGTACCAGACCCGGTTCGGCAGCATGGCCGACTATGCCAAGGGCGGGGTGGCGATCATCAACGATGATCCCAAGAACTATGTCTTTTCCAACGTGTTCGAGGTGGCCGAAAAGTCCGCCCCTTGGGAACGCGTGGCCGTGGCCAAGAACTTCGAATACGTGATCGAGGCTGCGCGGGCGGAAGGAACCAGCCCCTGGTACGCCTGCGCCCACGACGAATTCGTGCTGGTGATGGACGGGCAGGTGGAAGTGCACTTGTTGAAGCCCGCCACGCCGCTGGTCGATGCGGGCCAACAGGGCGCAGTTGAACTCGCTGACATGCCCGATGGAGCCAAGATGGGCCGCCTGGTGCTCGAACGCGGCCACCAGGGCCTGCTGCCCGCCGGCAGCGCCTATCGCCTGCACGCCGACAACGTCTCGTGCGTGCTCATCCAGACCATCGCAGGCCCGGTGACCGTCCAGAAGTGGGCGGACATCTGCCAGTCCTGATTACCCAGCCGGAAGGAACCAAGACCATGGCCATCCTGGAATCTGCCACCGCTGCTGCCGCTGCCAAACCGCTGTCGGACAATGTCGTCACCCATGCCGAAGTAGGGCCGATCGACAATGCCACCGGCTATCGCACTTTCACCGCCGGAGACTTCCACTTCCGCCGCGACGAGTATTTCGCGCGCATCACCTGGCCCGCCGGTGGCAGCCACGTGGCCCCGATCGACGCCTTCCTGCGCGCTCTGATGCGCGATGTGGCCTGGGGTTTCTTCTACGGCACGGTCAACTTCGATGACGTGGTGGGCACGGTGAACCACTATGGCGAGGTGACGCTGTTCGCCGGCACCTACAACGATGCCTACCGCGATGCGGGCCGCGATTTCAGCCAGCGCTTTCCCAGCGAGGTGCTGGGCCCGCTGTTCAAGGAAATGATCACCGACTGGACCAATGCCGGTTACGATCCCTTTGCCGCACCGATGGAAACGGGCGTGCCGTGGGGGGCGAAAAACGGCAGCAACCTAGAGGCGGTCAACCGCGTGCGCGTGGCCGCCCGGCGCATGGTCGGCCTGCCGGGCGATACGCCGGTGCGGACCGACGACAACGGCTTTCCGGTCAACCGCATGTTCGCCGATGTCGACCAGCGCCAGCCGCTGGTGGAGGCCGAGCCCGGCTTCGAGGGCGAGGTAAGCGCCTATAACCTGTTCGGCTATCTCTCGCGCTCCGACGTGACGTGGAACCCCTCGGTCTGCTCGGTGGTGGGCGAAAGCCTATTCTGCCCGACCTCGGAGGAATTCAGCCTGCCGGTCGATCACGGCAACGACCGCTGCGAATGGTTCATCACCCTGTCGGACGAGATCGTGTGGGACATTCGCGACAAGGTGACCGGCCGCCCGCGCGCCAAGCTGGTGGCGAAGGCGGGCGACGTCTCGTGCATGCCGGCGGACATCCGCCACAAGGGCTATGCCGACAAGCGCGCCATGCTGCTGGTGTGGGAAAACGCCTCCAACCGCATCCCCGAAATGATCGCGGCGGGCGAGGCCCCCAACGTCTCGGTCACCTGGTAACATCGCCATGCGCTATGCCCCGATCGATCCTGCCGCGCTGAAGACCCGCCTGTTCATCGGCGGGCAGTGGGTCGATGGCGTGCGCGGGCAGGAAATCGCCGTGGAGAATCCCTTCACCGGGGAGACCATCTGCCACATTGCCGAGGCGACGGCGCAGGACGTGGATCTGGCCGTGGCCGCCGCGCAGGCCGCGGCACCTGGATGGGCGCGGCTGGCGGCGCATGAGCGTGGCCGCCTGCTGCTGAAGCTGGCCGACGCAATCGAGGCCGATACCGAATACCTGGCGCGGCTGGAAGCGACCGACACCGGCCACCCGATCCGCGATTGCCTGAGCCTGGACGTGCCGCGCACCGTGCTGTGCTTCCGCTACTTCGGCGGCATGGCCGACAAGTTCGAAGGCAGCGTGATCCCGGTCGACGCGGGCTTCCTCAACTACGTCCAGCGCGAGCCGATCGGCGTAGTCGGCCAGATCGTGCCGTGGAACTTCCCGCTGATGTTTGTCAGCTGGAAGCTGGGTCCGGCGCTGGCGGCGGGCAATACAGTGGTGATGAAGCCCAGCGAGATCACCCCGCTATCCACCCTGCGCGTGGCCGAGCTGGCGCAGGCCGTGGGCATCCCCGATGGCGTGATCAACATTGTGCCGGGTTACGGCCACACCGCCGGGCAGGCGATTGCCGAACATCCCGGCATTGGCAAGGTCAGCTTTACCGGATCGACCAACGTAGGGCGCGAGATTGTCAAGGCTTCGGCCGGCAACCTCAAGAAGGTGCAGCTCGAACTGGGCGGCAAGGGGCCGAACATCGTGTTCGACGATGCCGTGCTGCCCGCAGCCATCGGCGGCACCGCCTTCGGCATCTTCCACAACCAGGGGCAGGCCTGCATCGCCGCCAGCCGCCTGATCGTGCACGAGAATGTGGCCGACGAGTTTCTCGACAAATTCACCGCGCTGGCCCGCTCGATCCGGCTGGGCGATCCGCTGGACAGCGAGACGGAAATGGGCCCGCTGACCAGCCGGGTCCATCACGAGCGGGTGATGGCCTACGTCCAGGTGGCAAGGGACGATGGCGGCACAATCCTCTCCGGCGGCCAGCGCCCGGCCGATCCGGCACTGGCGCAAGGCTATTTCGTGGAACCCACCATCGTGCGCGCCGACCGCAAGGCCCGCGTCCAGAACGAGGAAGTGTTCGGCCCCTTCATGTCGGTAACCACCTTTGCCGACGAGGAGGAGGCCATCGCCATCGCCAACGGCACTGCCTATGGCCTCGGTGCCGGCCTGTGGACCCAGAACCTTTCCCGCGCCCACCGCGTGGCAAATGCGATCCATGCCGGGATGGTGTGGGTCAATTCCTACAAGCGTGTGCATCCCGCCTCGCCCTTCGGCGGCTTCGGCCAGTCCGGCTATGGCCGCGAGATGGGGTTCGAGGCGATGCGCGAATACACCCAGCCCAAGTCTGTATGGATCAATGTCGATGCCCAGTTGCCGCCGTTCTACCGGCGCTAGGTGCCGTTCTGCTGCAAGCGGTGCAGGGCGGTCAGGCGATCGCGATGCAGCCCTGCGCGTCCACAATGACCGGCACCAGGGGCAGCGTCGTGCCCTCGGCGGCGCCGCTGCGGCAGACCCCGCTCTCGCGGTCGAACAGGGCCAGGTGCTGGCGGCACATGATGTGCGCGCCGTCCCTGGTCAGGAACTGGCCGGGCCGCACGTTCAGCGGAAGCGAGTAGTGCGGGCAGCGGTTGACGAAGGCGCGCACCCCGCCATCCGGCAGGGCGATCACGAACAGGCGGAAGGCGGCAAGCCCCTGGCCGAAAACGAATTCGCGCCCGCCATCGCCCACCTCTGCCAACAGGCCCAGCGTCGTGCCGGGGGCAGGGGCGTTGGGCAGGTTCTGCCAGTCATGCATTCTGGGGGCGGTCCTCGGGCCGGGTCATTCGCCGCACTGACGCGCCGCCAGCAGAAATCATCAGCCGCGCAGGCCGGGCAGGGGAGAAGCTGACCATGAACTTCGCCACCGCAGTCACCGCAGAACGGGTCCAGCCCGTCGCCATCACCGCGCGCGAGAGGGATGACCTGATCCGCAGCCTGCGCCGTTTTACCCGCGATGCCGACGTGGCCGAGGACTGTTTCCAGTCGGCCTTTGTCCGGCTGGAGGAATATCGCCGCACGCAGGAGGTACAGTCCGATGTCCGCTTCCTGGCCCGGGCCGCGCGCAACATCGCCATCGACGAGGCCCGCAAGCGCCGCGTGCGGTCCGACATGGCCCCCGACGTGCGCAGCATGATCGAGGACACACATGGCACGCAACTGCCGGCGGATGAGGTTTTGGTGGTGCGTGAACGTCTCAACCGGGCGCGCGAAGTGCTGGATGCTCTGCCCGAGCGCACGCGGACGATCTTCCTGATGCACCGGTTCACCCGGACCAAGTATCGCGAGATCGCCGAGCAATTTGGTGTGAGCGTAAGCGCGGTCGAAAAGCACATTGCAAAGGCCGCGCAAGCCCTGGCGAGAAGTGTTGAACACGAGAACGAAGGAACCGGGCGATGACCGCGACGCACCCTCACGCGAGGCGGCGGTCTGGTTCGCGCGCCTGCGTTCCGGACAAGGCGACAGCCCGGCCTTTGGTGCCTGGCTGGACCGGGACTGCGCCAACGCACGCGCCTTTGCCCGCGTGCTCGACGGATGGGACATCGTCGGCGGGCTGGCACCGCTCTACCCGCAGTTTGCGCCGGCTGATCCTGCTGCTGTGTCTTCCCCTGGCAGGCCTCGGCGCGAACCCGGCCTGGGCGCAGAGTGACATCGTCGGCGAATGGGAGCACCGCCAGCACGAGGACCGCAACGAGCGCGGGGCGGGCCCCGACATCGGCGAATACGAAGGGCTGCCGATCAACGGGGCCGCCCGCTACCATGCCGAGCGGTGGAGCCCGTCGTTGTGGACCGTGCCCGAGCACCAGTGCATCCCGCATCCGGCCGATTACGGCCCCAACTTTTCCAGCGTGCGCATCTGGAAGGACGTGAACCCGCTGACGCAAGAAGTGGTGGCCTATCACACCAACATTGCCTGGAATAACCCGGTCCGCACGATCTGGATGGACGGCCGTCCGCATCCGCCGGCCAATGCCCTGCACACCTGGGAAGGATTCTCGACCGGCCGCTGGGACGGCGACCGGCTGGTGGTGACCACCACCCATATGAAGCCTGCCTACCTGCGGCGTAACGGCTTGCCCCGCAGCGAAACGGCGGTCTTGACCGAATACTTCATCCGTACCGGCGATTTCCTTACGTGGGTCAGCGTGATCGTGGATCCGGTCTACCTGACCGAGCCGATCATCCGCAGTCGCGATTTCCATCTCAACCCCGGCTACCAGGTGGAGCTCTACCCCTGCTCGATCGATGTCGAGGTGCCACGCCCGGCTGGCGAGGTGCCGAGCTATGTCGATGGCAACCCCGACATCAGGCAATATGCCGAGGAATACGCGCTGCCGTGGGAAGCAGTGCAGGGCGGGGCGGCCACCATGTACCCCGAATTTATCGCCACAATGGGCCAGGTGGCCCCGGCGCAGGAGGGCGGCGAATGATCGGCTCGCGATGGTTCTTTGGCAGCGTCCTGGCCCTGGCCATGCCACTGGCTGCCCAGGCGCAGGTGATCGGGGTGCCGTACGACGACGGCCAGCGCCTGCCGCCGCAAGCGCCGGTATTGCCGCCCCCGCCGCTGCCGGTTCTGGAGGGTTCGCCCTACGTCATCTATCCTGTCCGTGGCGGGACCTTCATGATTTCCGGCCCCTCGGCCAATGTGCTGGTTCAGGTGGGGCTGGACGGCGTGCTGGTGGTGGACACCGGCCCGGCCGGGGATGCCGCCGGCCTGCTGCGCGAAATCCGCCGCCTCAGCCCCCGGCCGATCCGCTATATTCTGAACACGAACGCCGATGCCGATCACGTGGGCGGCAATGTCGGCCTGTCGGGCATTGGCCAGGATATCGGCAGCGGTAACGAGCGGCCCGATGGAGTGCAGGGCTATGGCGCCACCCCTACGCTGGCGCACGAGCAGGTGATGTTCCGCCTGCTGGAGGAAGGGGCCAGCGAGGGGCTGCCCACGCTGACCTATTTCGTGGCCCAGAAGGACATCTTCTTCAATGGCGAGCCGGTCTCGCTGATTTATGCACCCGGCCATACCGGTGGGGATTCGCTGGTGATGCTGCGGCGGAGCGACGTGATCGCTGCGGGCGACATCTACACGCCCGATCGCTACCCCGAGCTGGCGCTGGACAAGGGCGGCTCGATCGCTGCCTATCTGGCATCGCTCAACCACCTGATTGCGCTGACAATTCCGGAATTCAACCAGCAGGGTGGCACCTTCGTGGTGCCCGGCCACGGCCGCCTGAGCGACGAGGGCGACATCCAGGACTATCGTGACATGGTGACCTTCATCCATGACCGGGTGAAGGCGATGGTGGACCGCGGGATGAGTCTGGAGCAGGTGCAGGCGGCACGCCCCTCGCAGGACTATGACGTGCGCTACAGCCGTGAGGCGGGGGACCGGTTCGTGGCCCAGATCTACACCAGCCTGACCCAGCCGCCACTGGCCGATGAAGCCACGCTGGAGGTGCCCGAATGAGCCGCAAGGGTCTTTTCGCCACCACGCTGGCCCTTCTGGCGCTGGCAGCGGCCAGCCCTGCTGCCGCGCAGCGCGGGGCACCACCGCCGCCGGCTTCGGCCCGCGAAGGCGCGCCGGTCGACCTGACCGGGCAGTGGGTTGCTGTGGTCACCGAGGACTGGCGCTGGCGCATGGTCACCCCGCCGGTGGGCGATACCGCCAGCGTGCCGCTGACTGCCGCCGGCCTCGCTGCGGCGCAGGCGTGGGACCTGGCAGCGGACAATGCGGCGGGCGAACAGTGCCGTGCATTCGGCGCGGGCGGCATCATGCGCATGCCGGGCCGCCTGCGGATCGGCTGGCAGGACGACAACACGCTGAAGGTGGAGACCGACCGGGGCCAGCAGACGCGCCTGCTCCGCTTCATTGCCACCGGCCGGCAGAACCTGCTGCCGCAACTGGATGACCCGCTGGACGCCCCTGAAGCGCCGAGCTGGCAAGGGCATACCAGGGCCCAGTGGTTCCACCAGGCGCAGTCGCGCGGGCTGGGCTTTGGCGGCCCGCCGCCCTCGCCGGGGGGATCGCTGCGCGCCTTCACGCAGAACCTGCGGCCCGGATACCTGCGGCTGAACGGTGTGCCCTACAGCGGTAACGCCACGGTGACCGAACACTTCAACCTGTTCGAGGCCGGCGGCACGACGTGGCTGGTGGTGACCACGATCGTCGAGGACCCGGAAAACCTGATGCAGCCCTTCGTGACCAGCAGCAACTTCCGCAAGGAGGCCGATGCCAGCCGTTGGGCGCCAACGCCCTGCTACACGGCGCCTCCCGCCGCAATTCATCGCGAAGGGGAATGACGTTCAGGGCGAATTCATTCGCATAGCGACAAAATAGTATGCATATTCTAGTTTTGGTGAGAGGCTGAGATGAAACCGATTCTTAAAACGGCACTGGCCGTTGCCGCGGCTGGCAGCGTGGTGGCAGGCGGGGCGCTGACCAGCGTCACCGCGCATCACTCGTTCCCGGCGACCTATCACGTCGATCGCACGCAGACGATCCGCGGGCGCGTGGTCGCCTTCCTGTTCCGCAATCCGCACTCGTTCGTGCAGGTTATGGCGCCCGATGCCGATGGCACCATGCAGCGCTGGGCCGTGGAGTGGAGCGCGGGAGCGGCGCTTGCCTCGCAGAACGTCAATGCCCGCACGCTCAGCGTGGGCGACGTGGTGACCATCGTGGGCAATCCGGGCCGCAACGTGGCCGATCACCGCCTGCGGATGAACTCGATTCGCCGTCCGGCCGATGGGTGGAACTGGTCGGGCGCCGTCGAATAGCGCCTGCGCGCGGGGGAACAGGGGGTAGGCTGCCATGCTGGAAGCGCTCGCCAACAGCGATTACGCGATGTGGATGGTGGTCTCCCCATGGGCCTACCCCGCCTTGCTGACCACGCACGGCCTGGGCATGGCCTTCGTGGTCGGCCTGACGCTGATGATCGCCCTGCGCGTGCTGGGCTTTCCGGGCAACGTGCCGGTAACCCCCTACCGCAGCACGATCCCGCTGGGCATCGCTGCATTCGCGATCAACGCGCTTTCGGGCGTGCTGCTGTTTGCCGCCGACGCGGTGACGCTGTGGCCCAACCCCAGTTTCCAGATCAAGCTCGTGTCGATTGCCATCGGCCTTGTGGTCCTGTGGCTGCTGGGCCGGGGTCCGCTGCGTAGGGCCGTGGCGGCAGAGGCCGAAGGACGCGCGTTTGTCGCTACTGGTGGCGAAAAACTGCTGGCCGTGCTGGCGATCCTGTTCTGGTGCGGGGCGGTGATCGTTTCGGGCCGGCTGATCGCCTACCTTGCGCCCGCGTTGTTCTGAAAGGGGAACTGGCATGCTTGACGCACTCGGCAATGTCCTCGGCAGTTCCCCGCTCAACACCTTCATGGTTTCGGTTGGTCCGGCTTTCCCCGCCTGCGAGACGCTGCACTTCATCGGCCTGTCGCTGCTGTTCGGCTCGCTCCTGCTGGTGGACCTGCGCGCGATGGGCTTCTTCCGCGCCCTGCCGCTGATCGCCCTGCACCGGTTGGTGCCGCTGGCCATTGCGGGCTTTGCCATCAATCTCGTCACCGGCGTACTGTTCGTCGCCTATGACCCGCCGACCTACTTCGAGAACAACGCCTTCTTGTGGAAGATGGTGCTGGTGGGCCTGGCGGGTGTCAACGCGCTGGCCTTCGAGTTTGCGGTGTTCCGCCCGTTGGTGGCAGGCGACGCGGCAATCGAGCGCGGCATGCTGATCAAGGTGCTGGCGGCGCTGTCCCTGCTGCTGTGGAGCGGGGTGCTGATCGCCGGCCGGCTGATCCCCTTCGTATGATCCGCGCGGCACTTCCGCTGGCCCTTGCGGCCGTTCTCGCCGGTCCGGCTATGGCCGAGGCGGACCCCGCGTTGACCGAAAGTGCCGAGAACTTCGAACTGGCCGCGCACGATCCGCTACAGGCGCGGCAGACCTACCAGATCGAACCACACCGGCAGGGGGATCGCTGGTATCTCTACCTTGGTCACCTGCGCGGATCCGAGTTGAACCCGCAGACCGGGGAGATTGAGGAAAACGGCGTGTCGGTGGTGGACGTGACCGATCCGAAAAACCCGGTTTACCTGCGCCACATTCCGCCCACGCCCGCGCCGTGGAGCAACGCGTCGGCCGAGGCGCGGTCGGGTGGGCAGCATGTCCAGGCCTGCGCGGGTGATGACCTTCCGCATGGCGTGCCGGGGCGCCACTACCTGCTGCGCAACCAGGGCTGGGTGGGGCACGAGGTGCTCGACGTGACCGATCCGCTTAACCCCGCCCTGGTGGGCCCGGTCAGCCGCACGGGCGTGAGCCGCCATGGGGGACAAAGCACGCACAAGAACTTCTGGGATTGCGAAACCGGCGAGGCCTACCTCGTCTCCACGCTGGACGGCTGGAGCGGGCAGGTGCTGCAGGTGGTTGACCTGGCGGACCCGGCGCACCCGCGACACATCCGCGACTTTGCGCTGGACGGGATGCAGCCCGGCAGCGCTTTCGCGCGCGAGGTCGAGGAGGGCTATTCGCTGCACGAGGCGACCGTCTATCGGGACAGGGTGTACCTTGCCTATGGCACCGACCGTACGGGGACCGTGCAGATCCTTGACCGGCAGCGGCTGCTGCACGGCGATCCGGCCAGCGCCGATCCGCTGGGAACGGACAGCGCGGCCCTGGCATATCCGCAGCTCTCGCGTCTCGACATGCCCGATTTCTGGGGGGCCCATTCCGCCAAGCCGATCCTTGGCGTGCCCATCGCGGATTATGCCCGCAACGCCGTGGGCTCCACCCGCGACTTCCTGTTCGTGACCAGCGAGGGGATCGACTTCCTGTGCCGCACGCCGCGCCACCTGTCATTCTTCCTCGACATCACCGACGTGGCCCATCCCTGGCCGGTGTCGAACTACCAGGTGCCTGCCTTGCCCCAGGAGGAGGGTGACCCGAACTTCTGCGAGCGCGGTGTGTTCGGCCCGCATGGTCCGCATGCCTCGCACAGTCCGCTGTATGAAGGGCGCATCCTGTTCCTCGCCTATTTCACCGGCGGAGTGCGGGCGATCGACATGCGCGATCCGTTCCAGCCGGTGGAGGCGGGGCACTTCCTGCATGCGATCACGCCCAACAGCCGGGTGATCTATCCGCCTAACCCGCCGGCCGACGCCGTGGCCTGGCCTGTAGCCAACACGGTGGAGGTGGACGAGCGGGGTGGCTACCTGTTCATGGCGGACCGGCCGCACAACGGGCTGTATATCCTGCGCATCACCGGCGACCTGGCAGCCATCGTGAACGAAGGTCAGGCCGCGGCTTGGGTGCCGTAGGCGCGGCAGAAGGCATCCACAGCGGCATCCACGTCAGCCTCAATGGTCTGTGCGCCGGGCGAACCCGAATCGCTCATCAGGTGGCGCTGGTAGCTGCCGGACTGGAACATGCCGATCAGGTGCTGCGCGGCGCGGAAGCAATCGGCATCGGCCCGCACCAGACCGCGCGCCTGGGCTTCGGTCAGGAAACTGGCCATCCGCTGCCAGCCGTGGGCCAGCCCCTGTTCGTGAAACCGGATCCCCAGCCCCGGTATGGCTTTCGCTTCGGCCGTGACCACCCGCATCAGGGCGGTAATAGGCGGCGAGGTGAGGGCAGTCAGCAGGTTGCGGCCAAAGCGCTGCAGGCATTTGTCGAGAGGTCCGTCGAACACCAGTTGGGCAGCGATGTGGCCGGCATATTCCTCGATCAGGTCGCTCGCCACGGCCAGGAACAGCGCTTCCTTGCTGGGGAAATAGGTCCACAGCGTGGTCTTGGAGCCGCCGATCCGCGCCGCCACAGCCGACATCGAGGTACGGGCATAGCCCTGCTCAAGGAAGAGTGCGCGGGCCACCGCCAGCATCGCGCGGCGGCGTTCCTCGCTGACTCCCGGCAGCACGGCGGCATCGGTGGAACACTCTCCCATGAGCATGATACTAGGCAGTATCATTTCTGTTGACAAGCCGCTTGGCCGGGAGCATCTGGCCTGCCGTATGATACTGCACGGTACGGTCACCCCGGCATGAGGATCAGGTCACAGAACTGGCTAGCGGCAGGCCTTGCCGCAATGGCGCTGTCAGCCTGCGCCAGCGTGCCCGATCTGGGCGCGGCACCGCAATTGCGCGCGCCCGAATCGCTGGCGGCGGACCAGGCGCTGGCCGCAGCGCCCGCAGCCTTTCCGGATGACCGCTGGTGGACCCGCTGGCAGGATCCGCAGCTCGATGCCCTGGTGGCCGAGGCGCTGGCCGGGTCACCCGATGTGGCGCTGGCCACCGCGCGACTGGCCCAGGCGCAGGCGATGGTCGGCCAGGCCCGGGCAGCCGGAGAGCCGCAGGTGGATCTGGAAGCCAGCGTCGGCGGTGTGCGCCCCAGCCTGAACCAGGGATTCCCGCGCGGTTTCCTGCCGGAAAACGTGCGCAGCCAGGGCTATCTGGGCCTGAACTTTGCCTTCGATCCCGACCTGTGGGGCCGCCAGCGTGCCCAGCTTGCTGCGGCCACGTCAGGCGCCCGCGCGGCGGAGGTTGACGCAGCCCAGGCGCGGTTGCTCCTCGCCTCCTCGGTCGTGCGCACCTATGCCGACCTGATGGGCGCCTTCGCCCGGCGCGACCGCGCGCTTGAGACGATCGCCAATGCCGAGGCTGATCTGGGCGTCGCCCGGGAACGCAATGCGCGCGGGCTCGACAGTGCCATGCCGCTGCGCGCGGCGGAAGAAGCGCTCGATCGTGCCGAGGGCTCGCTGGCCCTGGCCGACGAGGAAATTGCCCTTGCCCGCAACATGCTTGCGGCACTGGTGGGCCAGGGGCCGGATCGCGGCCTTGCCATCGCCCGCCCGCAGATGGCCGATCCCTTCGCGCTGGCCCTGCCGCAAAACCTGCCGGCCGACCTGGTGGGCCGCCGTCCCGATCTGGTCGCCGCGCGCCTCAGGGCAGAAGCCGCCGCCGCCCGCATCGGCGTGGCGCGGGCCGATTTCTACCCCAGCGTGAACCTGGCTGCAGTGATCGGCTTGCAAGCCGTGCCGCTGGACCTGCTGTTCCGCCAATCCTCGCTGACCACCCAGTTCGGCCCGGCGCTGCGCCTGCCGATCTTCGAAGGCGGGGCCATCGCCGCACGTTACGAAGGAGCGCGAGCCCAGTATGACGAGGCGGTAGCGGCCTATGACGCGGCCCTGCTCACCGCCGTGCGGCAGGTGGCCGATGCCGCCGCGCAGAAGCGGGCGATTGCCACTCAGCTTGCAGAGGCAACCGAAGCCTACAACGCCGCCCGCGCGCAGCTTGCCCTGGCCCGCCAGCGTACGGATGCGGGGCTGGCCGACAGCCGTGCCGTGCTGAGCGAGCAGCGCGACGTGATCGCGGCAGAGCGTTCCGTAGCCGCGCTGGTGGCGCGTGACAGGCAAGCCGATGTGGCCCTGGCCGTGGCGCTGGGCGGCGGATTTGACGAGATGACGACCGATGAAGGATCGCAGTGATGGATAGCGTGCAGCCCCCCGCACCCGCCGGGGCCGAAGTCGAGGTCGAAGGCGCCGCACCCAAGGTTGACCGGCGCGGCAAGTTGTTCCGCATCCTGGGCCTGGTCGTGCTTGCAGCCGCAATTGGCTGGGGCGCCTATTACTGGTTCTTCCAGCGCGGGTTCGTGGGCACGGACAATGCCTATGTCGCCGCTGAAAGCGCGGTCGTCACGCCGCGCCTGGCCGCAGCCGTGCGCGAAGTGCGCGTGGCCGATACCCAGGTGGTGAAGGCGGGTGACGTGCTGGTGGTGCTCGACGATGCCGATGCCCGCGTGGAACTGGCCGCTGCCGAAGCCGCGCTGCGCCAGGCCCAGCAGCGCTTCTCGCAGGCGCGGGCCAACGATCGCCAGCTTGGTGCCCGAGTGGCCGGGGCCAGCGCCGATATCGCCGCAGCGCAAGCCCGGCTGGTTTCAGCCGAGGCCGACCTGGCGCGCGCCAACGATGCCGTGTCGCGCCGCAGCGGACTAGCCGAGAGCGGTGCCGTGGCGGGAGAAGAGCTCAGCCAGGCCCGCGCCACGCAGGCTCAGGCCCGCGCCGCCGTGGATGCCGCGCGCGCCGCGCTCGCATCTGCCCAGGCCAACCGCGCCGCCGCCAGTGGCTCGGCCGATGCCAATGCCGTGATCACCCGCGTGGGCGACATGGCGGGCGATCCTGACGTTCGCGCAGCGCAGGCCCGCGTGGACGCCGCACGCCTGATGCTGGAGAGGACCGTGATCCGCGCCCCCGTCGCCGGCACCGTCGCCCAGCGCACCGTCCAGCCCGGCCAGCAGGTGGCCCCGGGCACGCCGTTGCTGCATGTGGTGCCGCTGGCCCAGGCTTTCGTGGAAGCGAACTTCCGCGAAACCCAGCTTGGCCCCGTGCGCGTGGGCCAGCCGGTGGAGCTGACCAGCGACTTTCACGGCAGTGATGTGGTCTATCATGGCCGTGTCAGCGGCATCGGGGCGGCTTCGGGTGCGGCATCCTCGCTGATTCCGGCACAGAACGCGTCGGGCAACTGGGTCAAGGTGGTGCAGCGCATCCCGGTGCGCATAGCGCTTGATGCCCGCGAGCTTGCGGCCCATCCGCTGCCGGTTGGCGCGTCGATGGAAGCCGAAATCGACACGCGCGGCAACTGAGGCACCGCACCGTGGCCAGGGCAGCAACCGTCGGCAGATCCCCGCCACCGCCCCCGCGACCGGGGGAGGCGCAAGCGCCGGAGTACCTGACCGGCTACAAGCTGATCCTGGCGGCCTTTGCCCTGGCGCTGTCCAACTTCGTGGTGGTGCTGGACATCACCATTGCTAACGTTTCCGTGCCGCACATTGCCGGCGGACTGGCCGTGTCGCCCAGCCAGGGGACCTGGGTGATCACCTCCTACGCCGTGGCCGAGGCGATCGTGGTGCCGCTAACCGGGTGGCTGGCATACCGCTTCGGCACCTATCGCTGGCTACTGGTATCGCTGGCGGGCTTCGGCATCTTTTCCGCCCTGTGCGGGGCGGCCCGTTCGATCGAGCTGCTGATTGCCTTCCGGGTGTTGCAGGGCCTGTTCGGCGGGCCGATCATGCCGCTGACCCAGGCAATGCTGACCCGCGTGTTCCCTCCGGAGAAGATCCCGATGGCCATGGGCCTGTGGGCCACCACCACGATCACCGCGCCGATCTTCGGGCCGATCCTTGGGGGGTGGATTTCGGACAACTGGTCGTGGCCGTGGATCTTTTTCATCAACGCGCCGGTGCTGGCCCTGTCGCTGTTCGCGGTGATGCAGTTGCTGCCGAAGTTCGAGACCCCGCGCCGCAAGATGCCGATCGACCTGGTCGGGCTGGCGCTGCTGATCGTTTGGGTCGGTGCCTTCCAGCTGATGCTGGACACCGGGCGCGAGCATGACTGGTTCAATTCCCCCTTCGTGGTGACCATGGCCATCGTGGCGGTGATCGGCCTGTTCGCCTTCCTGATCTGGGAGTGGTACGAGGAACACCCGATCGTGAACCTGCGGCTGCTGCGCAACCGCACGCTGTGGGTGTCCACCGTGGCCATGTCGATGGGCTATGCGGCCATGTTCGCCGGCGTGGTGCTGGTGCCTTTGTGGCTGCAGCAGGTGATGGGTTACACTGCCACAGAGGCAGGTCACATCACCGGCGCGCAGGGCGTTTTTGCCGTGCTGATGGCCCCGCTGGCGGCCATGCTGATGGCCAAGGTGGATGTGCGCATCCCGATCTGCCTGGGCGTGGTCTGGCTGGCCTTTGCCAGCCTGCTGCGCATCCAGTGGAGCACCGACACGACCTGGTGGGGTCTCATCACCCCGCAACTGCTGCAGGGGCTGGGCATGCCGTTCTTCTTCGTGGCCCTGACCACCTTTTCGCTGTCGGGCGTCCGGCCGGAAAACGTCGCCTCGGCGGCGGGGATCGTCACCTTCGCGCGCACGATGGCAGGCGCGGTGGCAACGGCCGTTGCCTCAACCCTGTGGCTGGATCACGCCCAGGTCCAGCGGGCCGAACTGGTACCGGCGATGAACGGGGTGGATCAGGCCGTGGCGACCATGGAAGGCGCAGGACTGGGCCATCAGCAGGCCGTGGGCACGCTGTCGATGCTGGTGGAAATGCAGGCGATGACCAACTCTGCGCTGTTCATTTTTGCTCTGGCCACGGTCCTGTTGCTGGCCAGCGCCTTTCTGATCTGGCTGGCCCCCAAGCCCACGGGCAGCCTGAAGCCCGGGGTTGCGCACTAGGCTCGGGGACTGCGGCGGTCAGCGACTGCAGGTGTTGATCCCGACCAGCGAATAGAGCGGGCAGGTCCGCAGCAGCCCGGTGGCGAGCGGCACCAGCCCGATCCAGCCCCAGGGGGTCTGCGGGCCCACAAAGACAAGCGCGATCAGGAACACTCCCAGGACCACCCGCACCAGGCGATCTAGCGAACCGACATTGGTCTTGAACATGGCATGGTTCTCCCTTGTTGCCGTGCCAATGGCACAAGGGGACATAGCCGGCATTGACGGCGATCAAGCGCTGGCGAACGCTACAGAAGGGGCTTGCCGCAGGCCGCCTTTGGCCAACTGGCACCATCTGTCCATATCGGAAGGAAGATGGTGGGCGCGACAGGGATTGAACCTGTGACCCCACCCGTGTGAAGGGTGTGCTCTACCGCTGAGCTACGCGCCCGCCGGGACCGGTAAGGTCCGTGCAGGGGCGGGCCATTGCCACGGCAAAAGCCCCTTGGCAAGCGCTCAATGCGCGAAAATTCGCGTGGCCAGCATCTGCCACCAGCTGCCGCCAGCGATTGCCTGCGGGGCGGGGCGGCTGGCATCGGTGGCAAGACACTCAAGGCACAGCACGCGGGCCCCCGGCCGGGCGATCAGGCGCTCCATGTCACCCACCGCGCGGGCAAGGGCCTGCTGCTGGCGCGAGGCCATCAGGCCGCTGACGGAGACGAGGTCCGGCCCGCTGCCGGCCGGCGCGGTGCCGCCGCCGACCAGGCCGGCGATCATCTCGTCCCACGGGTCCGGCGGGCTGACGAGGTACTTTGCGTGCCACGATCCTTCGGCCAGGTCCGCCTCGGCAGCAGCCCAGGCCAGGGCATCGTCGAGGCCGCCGAACTGGTCGACCAGGCCCAGCTGGCGGGCGGTACCGCCGGTCCAGACGCGGCCCTGGCCCAGCTCGTCGGCGCGGGCGCGGGTGATCTGGCGGCTTTGCGCCACCAGGCCCAGGAAGGTGTCATAGATCGCGGCGGTCTCGGCCTGCAGCAGAGCCTGGGCTTCGGGAGTGAGGCCGCCCAGCAGGTCAGGCTGGCCGGACAGCGGGGTGGTTTTCACCCCGTCGGACCGCACGCCGTACTCGGCCAGCACGGTCTCGAAGGTGGGGATCACCGAGAAGACCCCGATCGAGCCGGTGATCGTTTCCGGCTGGGCAAAGATCCGGTCGGCGGGCGTCGCCACCCAGTAGCCGCCACTGGCCGCATAGTTGCCCATGCTGACCGCGATCGGAATGTCCTTGTCCTTGAAGCGCATGATCGCGCGGCGGATCGCTTCCGAACCGGTGACCGAGCCGCCTGGCGAATCGACCCGCACCACCAGCGCCGCCAGGTCATCGTTCAGCGCATCGTCGAGCAGGCCGACGATCCGTTCCGCGCCTGCCTCGCCCGGGCCGGCGCTGCCGTCGGAAATCTCGCCGGCGATGGTGATCACGCCGATCGCCTTGCTGCCGCCGCCGGTCAGGCTGCGCAGGCCGCTGCCGTTTTCCGGCTCGAGGTTGGCGAAGTAGGTGTCAAAGTCGGTGCTGGCGAAAGTGCCCGGGCGATCGTCCCAGGCATCCTCGCCCGCCACTTCGGCCACGCGGGCGGCCCACTGGTCGCGGGTGCCGATCTTGTCGACCAGTCCGGCGGCCAGCGAAGCGCGTGCCAGGCTGCCCTGCGCGGCCATCAGGTCGACAAGGCCGGTGGTCGCCTGGTCGATCTTCACCTGCGGGCGGGCCTGGCGCAGGTGCGCCTGCCATTCTTCCCAGATCGCGGTGATATACTGGGTGGCGTTCTCGCGCGCGGGCTCGGACATGCCGCTGCCCGAATAGGGTTCCACCGCGCTCTTGAAGGTGCCCACCTTGAAGATGTGCGCGGTCACGCCATAGCGTTGCAGCGCCTCGCCGAAATAGAGATTGCTGCCGCCAGGGCCAAGGATGGCGGCGCCGCCCAGCGGATCCACCCATACCTCGCTGGCATGGCCGGCCAGGGCCACCGCATCGTCGGCATAGGCCACGCCGAAGGCCAGCACCGGCTTGTCCGCCGCGCGGAACCGGCCCAGCGCCTCGGCTACTTCCTGCACCGATACGTGGGGGCCGCCGGTGAAGCTGGTCAGATCGAGCGCGATGGCCTTGATCCGCTCGTCGGTAGCTGCATCGTCGATCGCGCGCACCAGGTCGCGCGCGGCATACTGGCGGGTGGGAATGGCGCTGGAGAGGAGGCCTTCCAGCGGGTCAGCCGGGGCCACTTCCTCGGCCAGCGAACCGTCCAGCTCAAGCAGCAGCGCGCCATCGCGCACCTGGGCGGGGGCGGGGGCGGCGCGCAGGGCGGCAAACAGCAGGGTGAAGAACAGCAGGAAGAAGCACAGCGCCAGGCCATCCTTGATGCCCACCAGCAGCCGCCAGACCTTGCCCGCAAAACTCATATTGGTGCCCCGTGTCGATTGCATGGGGCATTAGGTAGGGGGACGGCGGCGCTTGCGCCAGCGGGAAAGCGCTTGAGTGTATTACCCCGCTCGACTAGGGGCTTAGCTTTAATGACATCCGTGACAACACCCCCTGCATCGTCCCGCTATCCGGCGGGGAGAAGGGCCTTCCCGCACCGTGACCTGATCGCCATCGGCGCGCTGGCCACACACGAAATCCTGTTCCTGCTGGACGAGGCGGAACGCTGGGTGGCCTTCAACCGCCAGCCGCAGAAGCGCGCCGAGGCGCTGGCCGGCCTGACCATCATCAACGCCTTCTTCGAAAACTCCACCCGCACGCTGCTGAGCTTCGAGATCGCCGGCAAGCGGCTGGGGGCGGATGTGGTCAACATGCACGCCGCCCAGTCCAGCGTGAAGAAGGGCGAAACGCTGATCGACACGGCGATGACGCTGAACGCCATGCGCGCCGATGCCATCGTGATTCGCCACCAATCCAGCGGGGCGGTGGGGCTGATCGCCGGCAAGGTGGATTGCCCGGTGCTCAACGCGGGGGACGGGCAGCACGAACACCCCACCCAGGCGCTGCTCGATGCGCTGGCCCTGCGCCAGACACTGCGCGCGCGCGGCGAACTGGCCAGCGACGGCACGCTGACCGGCCTGAAGGTGACGATCTGCGGCGATGTGCTGCACAGCCGGGTGGCGCGCTCGAACATGCTGTGCCTGCAGGCGCTGGGGGCCGTGGTGCGCGTTTGTGCGCCGCCGGCGTTGCTGCCGATGGGGCTGGACATGATCGGGGCCGAGGCCTTCACCGATTTCGACGCCGCGCTGGCGGGCGCCGACGTGGTGATGATGCTGCGCCTGCAGAACGAACGGATGGACGGCCAGTTCATCCCGTCCCCCCGCGAATATCGCCACCTATACGGCCTCACCCAGGCGCGGCTGGCGCTGGCGGGCGGCAATGCCATCGTCATGCACCCGGGTCCGATGAACCGCGGGGTGGAGATCGACAGCGACGTGGCCGACATGCCCGGCCGCTCGATTATCACCCAGCAGGTGGAAATGGGCGTGGCCATGCGCATGGCCTGCCTGGAAGTGCTGACCCGGCGTGCGCGCGGCATTGCCGGCTGGGGCGATGGAGAATGGGTATGAAGCAGCAGCGGCCCATCACCATCACCGGCGGGCGGCTGGTGACGCCCGCAGGGGTTGTGGAGAAAACGCTGCGGCTGGCCGATGGCCTGATCGCGGCTCTGGGGGAAAGCCCGGCCGAGGGCGACCAGGTGATCGACGCGCGCGGGCAACTGGTTGCACCCGGCCTGGTCGATTGCTGTGTCTTCACCGTGGACAAGCCCGCGTTCCACTTCGGGGGGATCACGCGGGCTGGCCTGATGCCCGACCAGAACCCGCCGCTGGACCATCCGGCGCGGGTGCGGTTTGCGGCCAGCAGCGGCAAGCCGGACATGTGGGTGCACCCGCTGGCTGCCGCCACGCAGGGGCTGGCGGGCGAGCAACTGGCGGAGATCGCGATGATGCGCGATGCCGGGGCCAAGGCCGTAGCGACGGGCCGTGCGTGGATTGCCGATTCGGGCGTGATGCTGCGGCTGATGCAATATGCCGCGATGCTGGGCCTGGTGGTCATCACTCATGCCGAGGACGGGGGACTGGCCGGCAAGGCCGTGGCCACGGCGGGCGAAATGGCCACAAGGCTCGGCCTGCCTTCCGCTCCAGCCGAGGCCGAGGCCCTCGCCGTGGCGCGTGACATTGCCCTGGCCGAGATGACCGGCGCGCGCCTGCACCTGCGGCAGGTGACCACGCGCGGCGCGCTGGCGCTGGTGCGCGCGGCGAAGGCACGGGGCGTGGCGGTGACCGCCGGCGTGACCCCGGCCCATTTCATGCTGAGCGACCTGGCGCTGGCGGGGTTCCGTACCTTTGCCCGCCTTTCGCCGCCGCTGCGGCCCGAGGATGACCGGCAGGCGGTGATCGAGGCCCTGGCCGATGGTACGATCGACGTGGTCGCCAGCGGCCACGATCCGCGCGGGCCGGAAGACAAGCGCCTGCCCTTTGCCGATGCCGCGCCGGGCATGGCCGGGGCCGAGACGCTGCTGCCGATGGTCCTTTCGCTGGTGCGCGACGGCGTGATCGACCTGTCCCGCGCCTTCGACCTGATGGCCGGCGCGCCCGCGCGGCTGCTGGGCGTGAATGCGGGTGTGTTGGCACCTGGGGCCGAGGCTGACGTGGCATTGGTCGACCCGGAGAAGCCGTGGGTGGTCGATGCCCGCCGGATGGAGGCCCAGGCCGGCAACACGCCGTTCGATCGCCAGCCGGTCCAGGGCCGGGTGACGGCCCTGTGGAAGGGCGGCGTGGCGATCAGGGGCTGAACGCAAAACGGCCCGCCGTTTCCGGCAGGCCGCTTGTGTTAGCTGTCGGCTTGGCTCAGTTGCGACGGGCCAGACGCACCGAGTCCTCGCGGCGGCTGGGCAGGGCACCGGGCAACGGGGCGTTGGCGGCCCAGCTGATGCATCCTTCACCGCCGCGCGCGTCGATCGCGTTGCACATGGCGCGGCTGGCCGTGCGGTCGAACCCGGCGGCAGAGACGCGGAAGTAGCGCTTGCCGCGCACCACCGCCTCGGTGATCACCATGTCGTGGCTGGCCAGCTCCGGATAGCGGCTGACGTAGATGCCCCAGGCGCGGCGCGCGCCCTGTTCGGACGAGAAGCTGCCAAGCTGCACCAGATGCGAGCCGTCGGCAGAGGACAGCGCGGCCACGGCTGCGTCCTCGCTGGCAGACTGCAGCGGCATGGCGCGGGCGGCGACCTGACGGGCACCGGCACTGGCAGCCTCGCGCTGGGCCAGGGTAGGGACTTCGGCGGCGGGCTGTTCGGGCGTGGCGCCATAGCGGGTGGGGGTGCTCTGCACCACCGGCTGGTTGACAAAGCGGATGGCGTCCTGCGTCACCTGGGCCAGCGATCCGCCGGACGGGGCGGCGGTGGCGAAGGCGGTGGCAAAGTCGGTCGGCTGGCTGGCGGCTGCGGCGTCGCCGGCGGCCACGTCCATCGCTGGGCGACCTACGGCCGGCAATTCCGAGGCGGTGGCAGGGATCGCCACGCGACGTTCCGGCAGGGCCGGGGCCACGGGAGCAGGCGCCACGCCTGCGGCCGGCAGTTCACCCTGGGCACGCGGCGCGGCGGCCACGGCATAGCCGCTTGCCTCGGCGGCGAGCTGTTCCAGGCCAGGCGTGTTGTTCAGCGCCAGCGCGGCGGGTTGACCCATGTCGCGCACCCCGGCGGGCACGCCCAGCAGGCGGGCAATGCGCAACTGGTAGGCATCGGGGCTGGCCATCTCGGCCCATTGCGCCATGCGCGCGCCGACCTGGTCGGCCGGCACGTCCTGCGCGGCCATCAGGCGCGCCTCGCGCCAGCGGCCGGCCACGGCATAGGCATAGGCCAGGTTCTGGCGCATCTTGACCGTGTTTTCGCCGCCGCGGATGGCGTTGCCCATCAGGTGGATGCCGCGTTCCGGCTGGCCGGACAGGGCCAGGGCCAGGCCCAGGTCCGCCGTGGCGATCTGGCCTTCCCAGTCGTTCAGCAGGGCGGCAGCCTCGCCATATCGGGCCTGCGCGTTGAGGCTGAGCGCCAGGCTCAGCGCCGTGCGCGGGCTGTTGTCGCCCAGCGCCATGGCATCGTTGAAGCTGGTTTCGGCCGAGGCAAAGCGCCCGGCATCGAGGTAGGCCTTGCCCAGCATTGCGCGATAGGCGGCGTTGCGCGGATCGGCCTGGACGGCCTGTTCCGCCAGCCGCAGGCCACGATCCACGCGCCCTTCGGCCAGCGCAGCCTGGGCCTGGGTGGCGCTGATATCGGCGCGCGGCGCAGGCGAGGCGGCGCAGCCGGACAGCAGGGCACCGGCCATGGCCGTGGAGACAGCCAGAGTCTTCATGCTGATGGTGGGATCGGGCTTGTCCATGATCATCTCCAGGGCTGCGTCAGGCCGGCTTGCGGACTTGCGCGGCGAGGTGTTCGATATGCGGATGGCGGGCGAGAAATTCGTCGAGGGCGCGGGTCACCAGGTGCTGCGCGCTTTCCCCGGCCACGGTGCTGGCCAGGCGCAGGCGCAGGTGGCGCTCCTCGTCCAGCCGCAGGGTGAAGGCAGCCCGGCGGGCGGTGGTGGCTTCAGCCTGTTCCAGCGCCGCCTGGTTGCTGTCGGCAACGTGATGCACAAGGCGGGTCTGCTGGCGCTTCACTTCGGGTTCGGGGAACATCACCGGGCCTTCCTCGCCCAGGTCGTTCCAGCCCAGATCTTCGTCGGTTGCGGCCGATTCGCCCAGTTGCGCGTGGCGCATGGCCGGACGCGCGCCGCCCTTGCGGGCCAGCAGGTACGGCCCAAGCGAGGCGACCTTGCCGCCGCCGCCGTGCTCGCCGCGCACCCCGGCGCCCATGTTACTGTGCTACCCGGCGGCCGAAGCCGCCCTGCTGCTGCACGCGGTTGACCGGCGTGCCCTGGACCACCCGGCTGCCCGGAGCGGCGAAGACCGTGCGGCGGAAGTTCTTTTCCAGCCGGTCGGAGATATAGTGCCACAGAGCCACCACTTCCTGCGCGCTGCGCCCTTCGGGCTCCACTTCCATCACCGTGCGGCCATCGATCATCGAGGCGGCAAAATCGGTGCGGTGGTGCAGGGTGATCGGGGCCACGGTGCCGTGCTGGCTGAGGGCCACCGCTGCCTCGGAGGTGATCTTCGCCTTGGGGGTGGCTGCGTTGACCACGAAAATCAGCGGCTTGCCCGCGCGTTCGCACAAGTCCACCGTTGCCCCCACGGCGCGCAGGTCATGCGGGCTGGGGCGGGTGGGGACCACGATCAGCTCGGCCACCGAGATGACCGACTGGATCGCCATGGTGATGGCCGGCGGCGTGTCGATCACCGCCAGCTTGAAGCCCTGCTGGCGCAGGATCGCCAGGTCGTTTGCCAGGCGCGCCACGGTGGTCTGGGCAAAGGCGGGATATTCCGCCTCGCGCTCGTTCCACCAATCGGCCAGCGAGCCCTGCGGATCGATGTCGATCAGCACGACCGGCCCCGCGCCGGCGCGCTGGGCCTGCACGGCCAGGTGACCACTCAGCGTGGTCTTGCCCGAACCGCCCTTTTGAGATGCCAATGCCAATACCCGCACGGGCCGTTCCCCCTCGATAAGCGAACCAGGGAGAGAGGCTTTCCCGGTTCTTCACAGCAAGGGAGTTCGCAGATCACCGTTTATTTTGAGTTAAAGGGGTACCTTACTTTCACGCCCCCAGGCGAAAAAAGCGCGGAGGCTTGATTGGCCCGCGCGGTTGCTTGGCCGGCGGGAGAATAATCGCGGCGGCATAAATCTTTTGCTAAGGCGCGGTTTACTATGTTCTGTCCGTAACGGGCCTGGCTGGCAGAAGGTGGAACGATGATGCGATCACGGTGGATCATGCTGACCGGTGCGGCGGCCGTGCTGGTGGCAGCGCCCGCCCTGGCCGATGTGCGCGCCGGGGTGGAAGCGTGGAGCCGGGGCGATTATGCCGCCGCCGTTGCCGAGTGGGAAGGTCCCGCCGCCGCCGGGGATGCCGATGCCATGTTCAACCTGGCGCAGGCCTATCGCCTGGGGCGCGGCGTGGCGCAGGATGGCGCCCGGGCCGAGCAGCTCTATTTCCGCGCCGCGCAGGGCGGTCACCTGCAGGCCGCTGATACCTATGGCCTGATGCTGTTCCAGGCAGGCCGCCATGCAGAGGCGCTGCCTTACGTTGAGGGTGCCGCCCGCCGGGGCGATCCGCGCAGCCAGTATCTGCTGGGCATCGCCCACTTCAATGGCGACAACGTGCCGCGCGACTGGGTGCGCGCCTATGCCCTGCTGACGCTGGCCAACGGTGCCGGCCTGCCGCAGGCTGCCCCCGCTATTGCCGAGATGGACCAGCACATTGCCATAGCCGACCGGCAGCGCGCGGCTGGCCTGGCGGTAGAAATGCGCGAGGCCGCCGATGCGGCCCGCGCGGCGGAACTGGCAGCGGCCGACCTTGGTTCTGCGGGAGGGGGCTCTGCGGGGGCCGCAGCACCGGCCCGGCCGGAAGCGCCGGCGCAAGCCTCCGCTTCGCCCCGCGTGCCCCAGCCCGTGCCCACCGTGGCCGTCTCGCCCTCCGTCGCTGCCGCGCGCGATGCCGTGGCGCAGGCTCGCGGCGCTACCGGCACGGGCAGCCCGGGTGCAGCCGGTGCCGACTATGCCCGCCCCGCTGCTGTCGAGCCGCGCGTGGCCGGGTCACCGCAACCGTCCGCTCCACAGCCGGTGCAGGTGGCCGCCGCCCCGCCGCCGCCGCCGCCGCCCGCTGCTCCTGCCCCGCGCCCGGCGGCAGGGGGCAACTGGAAGGTGCAACTGGGTGCGTTCTCGGTGCCCGCCAATGCGGACCGGTTGTGGGCCACGGTCTCGCGCCAGCCGGCGCTGGCCGGTCATCCTCGGCGCAATGTGGCCGCGGGCCGCGCCAGCCGCCTCCTCGCCGATGGCTTTGCCACCCAGGCCGATGCCCAGGCCGCGTGCAGCGCGCTGCAACGCGCTGGCCACGATTGCCTTGTGACGCGCAACTGATCGGCTAAGACCGGCGCTGATGGGGTCCGCGCCGCTACAGACAGATTTCGCCCGGCCCGTTTCCGGTGAAGACCGGCTGGGCGCGCTCGACCTGATCCGGGGCATCGCGGTGCTGGGCATCCTGCTGGCCAACATCACCGCCTTCGCCCATCCCGACCTTGCCTATTGGTGGCCGGGTGCCCTGCCGGGCGGGGGCAATGCGGCCGATGGCTGGGTGTGGCTGGCGCAGTTCATGGCGATCGACGGCAAGCTGCGGGCTTTGTTTACCCTGCTGTTCGGGGCGGGCCTCGTGCTGTTCGACCACAACCAGCGCGAGCGGCACGGGCGCACCGATGGGCAGGCCATGGCCATGCAGGCGCGGCGGCTGGCCTGGCTGGGCCTGTTCGGGGTGCTGCACTTCTTCTTGCTGTTCGAAGGCGACATCCTGTTCAGCTATGCCGTGGGCGGGTTGCTGGCGCTGTTCGCCCTGCGCATGTCGACCGAACGGCTGGTGGGTATCGGGGTGGTCTGGCTGGTCGCATCGGGCGTGATCCAGTTGCTGCCGTGGATCGGCCCCGCCATGGCCGAGGCGGGGGTAAGTTCGCCCGGCCTGCAATCCGGGACTTTTGCCGAAATCCTGGACAGGTCCTGGCAGGACCAGCTTGCCGAGGCGGCCGAACAGGCGCGCGTGATGGCGGGGGACAGCTACGCCGCAGTGATTGGGTATCGGCTCGATAACCAGGCGGGGGACCTGGCCAGCTATGCCTCCTGGGCCCTGTTCGAGACTGTGCCCCTGATCATGCTGGGCATGGCGGCGATGCGGATGAAGCTGTTCGCGCCGTCAGACGAAGACCCTTCGGGAGGGCCGCTGCCGTGGGTGCTGGTGGCGCTGGGGCTGGCCCTGAACCTGGCCACCGGCCTGCTGGCGATGGACTATCACTTTGCCCCCTACATCACGCAGGCGGTGGTGTTCGGCACGGCGCCGCTTACCAACCTGCCGCTGATCGCCGGGCTGGTGCTTCTGCTGGCCCGCTGGGCCGTGCGGGCAACCGCGCGGGCAGAGCAGGGCTGGCTGGTGGAGCGGCTGGTGCTGGCGGGGAGGATGGCCTTCAGCAACTACATCGGCACCTCGGCCGTGATGATGCTGCTGTTCCAGGGCTGGGCAGGGGGGCTGTTCGGCACCATGCATCGGCTGGACCTGCTGCTTGTGGTGCTGTTTGGCTGGGCCGTGATGATCGCCTTCTCGCGAGTGTGGCTGGGCCGGTTCCGCTATGGCCCGCTGGAATGGCTGTGGCGCTGCCTCACCTATGGGCGGCTGTTTCCCAATCGCCTGCCCCTCGCGTGATAATCACTCGCAATAGCCTTGCTATTGCAATCCATTCGCAGTAAATATCCCCGTATCAGCCCGGAGACTCGCGCCGGTAGAATGGATTTGGGCATGTATATCTGTATCTGCAATGCGATCCGCGAAAGTGACCTGAAGGTGGCCGCGCGCTGCACGTCCGGCGATGCGGAGGCGGTCTACGCCGCGATGGGTAAGAAGCCCAATTGCGGGCAATGCCTGGTGGATGCCGAACTGCTGATCGCGGAGGCGCGCGAGGCCGACGTGGTGGCCATGGTCGCCGCCTGACGGGCCAGTTCCCGGTTCCTGATACGCATTCGCAAAACCGCAGAATTCCGCCATTTTTCGCCGCTTTGGGGCCTGCTTTCGCTTGCCAAGCGCTGCCCCATGTCCGACACTTGCACCATCAAGGAATGGAGCAATGGCCATGCAGGGCGACCCCCAGGTTATCGACTTTCTCAACCGCGCGCTGACCAACGAGCTGACCGCGATCAACCAGTACTGGCTGCACTATCGCGTGCTGGCCAACTGGGGCGTGGCCAGGCTGGCCGCATACGAGCGGCACGAATCGATCGACGAGATGAAGCACGCCGACAAGCTGGCCGATCGCGTGCTGTTCCTGGAAGGGCTGCCCAACTTCCAGGCGATCCACAAGCTGAAGGTGGGTGAGACGGTGGAGGAGATCCTGCGCGCGGATCTGGCGCTGGAAATGGAGGCCATCCCCCTCCTCAAGGATGCCATCGCCCACTGCGAAAGCGTGCGCGATTTCACCAGCCGCGAGTTGTTTGCCGAGATCCTCGAAAGCGAGGAGGAGCACGTCGACTTCCTGGAAAAGCAGTTCGACATGATCGCCCGGATGGGGCTGGAAAACTACGTCCAGTTGCAGAGCAAGGCAGCCGGCGAGGACTAGGGCGTCAACCGCGGCCTCAGCCCACCTTCCACAGCGGGGACAGGTCGCCCTCTTGCCGTTTCAGGCGGGCAAGCTGGCGATCGCCGTCCCACAGCTCCACCTCGCCTTCGGGGTTGTTGATCTGCGCCACGATCAGGGCGATCTGCACGCTGGGCACGTCGATGGCATGGCGCTGGGGCACCCCCGCGTCATGCGCTAGATATTCGATGCGCAGATTGCCCATTTCGTCCTCTCCAGCGGTCCCGCTTCTTGGCCTTCGCGGCGGGTCCGAACCTGCTCTCACAACATGAACGGCAGATGTCAGTTCCCGCTGGCGTAAGGATTTTTCGGGCTTTTCAGGACCAGACGCACCGGCACCGCGCCAAAGCCCAGTTCGCGGCGGATGCCGTTGACCAGATAGCGTTCGTAGCTGGTGGGCAGGGCGTCCAGCCGGGTGCCGAAAATCACGAAGCGCGGTGGGCGGATGCTCGACTGGGTGATGTAGCGCAGCTTGATGCGGCGGCCACCGGGCGCGGGCGGCGGATTGGCGGCCAGCGCCTCGTCAAACCAGCGGTTGAGTGCGGAGGTGGGCACGCGGCGGCTCCACGCATCGCGCAGATCGAAGGCGGCGCTCAGCATCTGGTCCAGCCCCTTGCCGGTCATGGCCGAGACGGCAATCAGCGGCACTCCCTTCAGTTGCGCCAGTCCTTCTTCCAGCGCGGCGCGGATGCCGTTGAACAGGGCGCTGGGTTCCTCGGCCACGTCCCACTTGTTGATGGCGATCATCAACGCGCGGCCTTCCTCCAGCGCCAGGTTGGCGATCTTCAGGTCTTGCACTTCCAGCCCGCGGGTGGCATCCAGCAGCAGCACGACCACCTCGGCATAGTCGATCGCGCGCTTGGCATCGCCCACCGACAGGCGCTCCAGCTTGTCCTGCACCTTGGCGCGCTTCCTCATTCCCGCCGTGTCGACCAGCTTGATGTCGCGCACCTCGCCGCTCTTGGGGTCGGTCCACTGCCAGTCGATGGCGATGGAATCGCGGGTGATGCCCGCTTCCGGGCCGGTCAGCAGCCGGTCCTCGTCCAGCAGGCGGTTGATGAGGGTGGACTTGCCGGCGTTGGGCCGGCCGACAATGGCGAGGCTGAGCGGGGCCTTGGGGTCGGCCTCCTCCTCGTCGTCATAGTCCTCGTCGTCGTCCCATTCCTCGTCGCCCTCCAGCGCGGCGGCGCGGGCGGCGGCACGTTCGGCGCGCAGCGCATTGCGGGCGGCACGCTTCTTCGCCTCGTCGGCGGCGATGGCCTGTTCGGCCTCGAAGTCGATCTCGAGCTTCTCGGCCTTGTCCTTCAGGATCGGGATCAGCGCGGAATAGACCTCGGCCATGCCTTCGCCGTGCTCGGCTGACACGCCGATGGGTTCGCCCAGACCAAGCGAATAGGCTTCGATGATGCCGGTATCCCCGGCGCGGCCTTCGGCCTTGTTGGCCAGCACCACCACGGGCACGTTCTGGCCGCGCAGCCAGCGGGCCACTTCCTCGTCCAGCGGGGTGATGCCTACGCGGGCATCGAACACGAAAAGGGCGGCATCGGCACCCTTCAGCGACACCTCGGTCTGGGCGCGCATGCGGCCGGGCAGGGTCTCGGGATCCTCGTCCTCCCACCCGGCGGTATCGACCGCCTCGAACTCCAGCCCAAGCAGGCCCGCCAGGCCGAAGCGCCGGTCACGCGTGACGCCGGGCTGGTCATCGACCAGCGCGATGCGCTTGCCCACCAGCCGGTTGAACAGCGTGGACTTGCCCACGTTGGGCCGGCCGATGATGACCACCTGGGGATACTTGCGCTGTGCCATAGGGCCCGCAGGTGGCCGTTACGGGCGCGGAAGGCAAGGGGAAGCGTGATTCGGGTGCGGCCGTTGCCTCACCAGGCCCCCGTATTCCCCATGCTCGCCCACGGCTCCCGCGGCTCCAGCGCGCCGCCCTTCTGCAGCAGTTCGATGGAGATGCCGTCGGGGGTGCGGACGAAGGCCATGTGGCCATCGCGCGGGGGGCGGTTGATGGTGATGCCGTAGTCCATCAGGTGCTGGCACAGGCCGTAGATGTCATCCACCGCATAGGCCAGGTGGCCGAAGTTGCGGCCGCCAGTGTAGACTTCTGCCGGGCTGCCGTCTTCCGGCGGCCAGTTGTAGGTCAGCTCCACCTCGGCCACGTCCTTCTGGCCCGGCGCGGCGAGGAAGACGAGGGTGAAGCGGCCCTTCTCGCTTTCCTTGCGGGTGGTTTCCTCCAGCCCCAGCAGGCTGAAGAACTTCAGCGTGGCGTCGAGGTCGGTCACGCGGATCATGGTGTGAAGGTAGGAAATCGTCACGCGGGGAAACTCCGTTCATCGCTGGTCAGGCACGGTTCATCGCCGGTAAGGCACAAGTGGCCGCAGCAGAATACTGCGCCCTACAGGGAGACCGTTCATGGCCCAACTTAGCGAAGAGACCCCCGTCCCCGCCACCCCTTTCTGGAAAGCACCGCTGGGGGCGATCACCCTGGGCGCAGCGGGCATACTCGCGGTGGGCATGGTGGCTGGCGGCTACCTGCTGGGCGATGGCCTCACCCGCATGAAGATGGCCGAACGCAGCGTCACCGTGCGCGGCCTTGCCGAGCGCGAGGTTACGGCGGACCTTGCCACCTGGACCATTTCCTATTCCGCCACGGCGACCGACATGGCCAGTGCCCAGGCCAGTGTCGACGCCAACACCGCCGCCATCCGCACCTTCTTTGACGGGCTGGGATTTCCGGAAGATGCGATCCAGCCGACCGGGGCCAACGTCTCCAGCTATTCGAACAACGGGGTGATGACCTACACCGTGCGTCAGCGCATGGCCCTGCGCACCACCGATATCGAGCGCGCCCAGCGGGCCGTGCGCCAGCAGGCCGACCTGGTGCGGCGCGGGGTGTTGCTGGAGGAGGGTAGCGGGATGAGCTACACCTTCACCAGGCTCAACGACATCAAGCCCGAGATGGTGGCCGAGGCGACCCGCGATGCCCGCGCATCGGCCGAGCAGTTTGCCGAGGATTCCGCCACCGAAGTGGGCGGCATCCGTTCCGCCACGCAAGGCTATTTCGAGATTGCCGCGCGCGATGGCGACACCGGTGGCTGGGGCAGCGCCGATACCCCGTTCAAGACCGTGCGGGTGGTGACCACGGTGGATTTCTACCTGGAATAGCTCGCCTCCGCGAAGCCACACAGAAAAGGGGCCCGGTCCTTGCCGGACCGGGCCCCTTCTCCTGCTGAAGGTAAAAACCTTAGAAGCTGGCGCTCAGCGTGACGACGAAGGCATCGTCCACGAAGTCGTAAGCCGGGGTGCCGGTGCCTTCGGCGCCGATGTAGGACGCACCCACCGACACGCCGCCGCCCACAGCCACGCTGCCACCCAGGGCCCAGTCCCAGGCCTTGCCGTTGGGGGTGTAGGTCAGGAAGCCATCGGTGTAGCCCAGGTGGGCGCTCAGCGAGATCGGGGTGTCGGGGATGCCCACGCCCAGATCGGTCGACAGGTACAGGTTGTCGGTGCCGCCCAGCGAGTCCTGCTCGGGAGCATAGGCCACGCCCAGGGTCAGGGTGGCGGGGCCCACGCCGAAGCCGGTCTTGCCGTAGAGTTCGACATAATCGAAATCGCCGGCCGGAGCGTTCGGGTAGGCGTAGTAGATCACGCCGACGTCGGCGGTAACGCCGCTGGCGACTTCACCCGACCAGCCTGCGAACAGGTCCAGTTCGGTGTGGCCATAGCCGACCGAGTTCTCGTCCAGCGACGAGCCCCAGGTGCCGACATAGATGCCGCTGGAGTGCTTGGCGGTGATACCGGCCTGGGCAGCGATGTCGCCGCCCGACAGGTCGACGCCGCGGAAGCGGTATTCGCTGACGAGAGCGGCAGTGCCGGTGAAGGTGATTTCGCTTTCTTCCTGGGCGAAGGCGGGAGCGGCCAGGAGAGCGGAACCGATGAGAGTAGCAGCCATCAGGCTGCGGACGGACGTAAGCATGGGCAATTTCCTCAATTGCTGGTTGAACTTTTATGCCTCGTCCCACCTGCGTCTCCGCGATCCGGCCTCTTTGTTGCGGGCCGATATTCACGAGAACGCAACATAACTGGCGCGCCATGTTGCATCGCACAAGGATATTGCGCTGCGTTGCCACATTCCGACAGGAAGTGTGGATTTTCTGCATCACATTCATCTACGGGTCAGGCCAAACTGCCACAATGGATGCAACCAGCGGTGGAATTGCTGCGCTGCAACGCCTAGGTGACGGTGAACGAAGGACCACATTCCTCACTCCCATGCTGAAATTGCTGCGATCCCTGCTATCCCGGTCGGAACAGGCCAACCTGCCTGCCGTACCCGCAGGCCAGCGCATCTATGCCGTGGGCGATGTCCACGGCCGGCGCGACCTGTTCGAGGCGATGGTTGCCGCGATCGAGGAAGACGATGCGCAAGCCACGCCCGCGCGCAGCACGGTGATCCTGCTGGGCGACTTGGTGGATCGCGGCCCCGATTCGGCTGGCGTGCTGGCCCGTGCCCGCCGCTGGCAGCAGGAGCGCGAGGTGCGCATCCTGTGCGGCAACCACGAGGAGATGTTCCTCAAGAGCTTCGACAGCACCGACATGCTGCGCCACTTCATGCGCCACGGCGGTCGCCAGACGGTGGCCAGCTATGGGGTTAGCATGCGGGCCATTTCCGCCGCCGAGGTGGAGGAAATCCAGGCCATGATGCACCAGGCCGTGCCGCAAGCCGACCGCGAGTTCATGGCGGGGTTCGAGGACATGATCGTGCTGGGCGACTATGTCTTCGTCCACGCCGGGATCGATCCGCAGGTGCCGATCCACGAGCAGCGCGCGGCGGATCTCCGGTGGATCCGCGAGCCGTTCCTGTCGCACTCCGAACCCTATGACCAGGTGGTGGTGCACGGCCACACGATCAGCGAGGAGCCCGAACTGCGCGGCAACCGCATCGGCATCGATACAGGTGCCTACGCCAGCAACCGCCTGACCGGCCTGGTGCTGGAAGGCTCCACCCGCCGCCTGATCGAGGTGCGCTCCGACGAGGATGGCCAGGTCAGCGTGGCGAAGCGCGCGGCCTGAGGGCGAAAGCGGGCAGGATAGAGCCAGGGGGCCTGTAAGCCGGGTTCTGTGATCCGGACGGTATGCGCCGAAACGCACCGTATCCGGAACGGCAGCCATTCATCTCGGCGGGGCCTTGCGGCACCGCTCCAGCAACCAACCCGGGTCTCATCGGGGCGAAACACCCCTGCCTTTCAGCGCGAGACCCCTATTTGGTCTTGCTCCGGGTGGGGTTTGCCATGCGGGCGCTGTTACCAGAACCCCGGTGCGCTCTTACCGCACCCTTTCACCCTTGCCTGTGGTCCGAAAACCCATCGGCGGTATGCTCTCTGTGGCACTTTCCCTGGGGTCACCCCCGGCGGGCGTTACCCGCCACCCTTGTTTCGTGGAGCCCGGACTTTCCTCGGTGGAGTTGCCCCCATCGCGGCTGCCCGGCCCCCTGGCGAGCGCCGATGTAGGGCAGGGCAGGCAGGTAGGCAACCTTGCTGCGGGCTGCACGCCCGATTCAGCCCCGCCGCAGCGCCGGTGGTAGAGAAGGATCAGCATGAAACCGATTCGCCTTGCCCTGCTCGCCGCCCTTGTCCTCGCCCCAGTGGGCCTGGCCGCCATGCCCGCTGCCAGCCAGTGGGAGATCGGCCCCTGGGTGCGCGGTCGCAACTATTCCGAAGGGATGCCCGCCAATCCTGACCCTGTTCCCGGTGGCGGCGTGCGCTTTGCCTTTCCGCAAGGCTCGCGCGGGCAGGTGGACGCGATGACCACCGCCATCGGCCCGCTGGACGGCGCGCGCAGCATCACCATCCGTTACCGGGTAGATGCCGCCCCCGGCACCCGCTTCGCGGCGGTGGAGACGCCGGAGATGCCAGCCACCGTCTCGCTCTATTTCCAGCGCGCGGGCGACACCTGGACCGGTCGCGGCCGCTATGGCTCGTACCGCTGGTATGCGCCGGGCGAGGCGGTGATCCCGCTGGAACCGGGCGAGCGGACCGTGACCGTGCGGCTGGATGCCGGTTGGACCAACGTCAACGGCAAGCCGGTGAGCGATGACCCCGCCGGCTTCGCCGCCGCCCGCGCCGAAGCCGCCACCCTGGGCCTCGCCTTCGGCTCACTCAGCCGTCGCAGCCACGGTGTCCATGCGGACGGGCGGGCGAGCTTTACGCTGCTGGGGCTGCGGGTCGACTAGGCTGCCGGCGTTGCATCACCGAACAGCCGAATGGTATGCAGGCTGATGCGCTGGTTTTTTGCCTATCACCGCCGCCTGATGGATCGGCTTTACCACGGCAACCTGTTCAGCGGCCCAGACAAGCTGGAGCATATGGCTCCATTCCTCGTAGGAATGGGCTTGGTGATAGTGGTTGCTTACCTCTTTGGCCCCATCGGAAAGCCGGTAAGAATCTGGTTGGTTGCGGCCCTGTGCGGACCGGGTGCGATTTGGTTCGTCTACGTGTTGTTTCATGAATTGCGTTCGCTCCCGGGAAGGTATCGCAGACACCGCGAACTGGAATAACCGGCCAACCCCGGATCACTACCGCGCCCGCCCCTCATCGCGGTCCAGCAGCAACTGGAACAGGATCGCCCGGCATTCGCCATCGGCCATGCCGTCGATCGTCTCGGGCCGCCAGCGGCGCTGGAAGGCTTCGATGGCTTTCCCGGCATCGGAAATGTCATAGCCATAGCGTTCCAGTGCCAGCAGGAAGGCGCCATCATTGCCGAAGGGATCGCCCAGGTTCAGCTTTTCCGGGCGCGGCAGGCACAGTTTCCAGCGGGCGAGGCGATCCCACGGGAAAAGCTCTCCGGGGTCCACCTTGCGGGCCGGGGCAATGTCCGAGTGGGCGACCACGTTGGCATAGGGGATCTTGTAGCGCCGCACGATGGAATCGAGCAGCGGGATCAGCGCTTCGATCTGCGCCTCGGCAAAGGGGCGATAGCCCAGCGCGTGGCCTGGATGGTCCAGCTCGATGCCGATGGAGGCGCTGTTCACGTCTGCCTGCCCGCGCCAGAAGCTCTTGCCCGCATGCCAGGCGCGCTTGTCTTCCGGCACCAGCCGGATCACCTCGCCCTCTTCGGTAATGCAATAGTGGGCGGAAACTTCGGCCGCCGGATCGCACATCCGCTCCAGCGCGGTCTCCACCGGCTTCATCTCGGTATAATGCAGCACCACCATGTCGATGGGGCATTTGCGCTCGTTCCAGTTGGGCGATGGGTGGTCCCGATGGATCACCGGCTCGCGCGGGAACGGGCTGGGCATCTCCGGGCGTTACCCGATCAGGTCGGTGGGGGCGGGCATGGTAGCCCCCAGCACCAGCATGTCCGGGCCGTGGACCGCCTGTAGCTTGCCGCCTTGTTCCTTGGCCAGCAGGTGCAGCATGTGGGCGGGGGCCGTGCGGCCGGACAGGTCGCCGGTGGGCAGGACCCCTTCCAGTGCCTGGCCGATAGTGGCGTCGAAGGCGATGCGCGGGCCGGTGGCGCGGATCACGATCTCGGTCATGCCCGCCCCATCCTTATTGGCGCGCGTTTCCGCCCCCACCAGCAGCACGCCGCCGCGCACCAGCGCGTCCATGCCGATGGCCGCCAGGTTCAGCAGGGCTTTCACCGCCGGCTTGGCCAGCTTGGGTTCGGCCACCACCCATTCCAGGCTCAGCCGTTCGTTGGCGGAGACCAGCGAGGCGATCAGGCTGCGCGGTTCCTCGGTGGGGACCATCTCGCCGAAGCCACCCGCGGCGCCAAAGGCCAGGCGGAAGAACTTGAGCTTGTCGGCACTGGCCTTGGCGCTCTGTTCCAGCAGTTCCATGCAGCGGGCCCGCATCTCGGGATCACGCTCGTCCGCCAGCAGCTCCAGCCCGTTGCTGATCGCCCCCACGGGGCTCAGCAGGTCATGGCACAGGCGCGAGCAGAGGAGGGCGGCAAGATCGAGTTGCGATGTCATGCCAGCGCTTTAGCCATGTGGGGCACGGGTGGGAAGCGCCCAGACGCTTGTCGCATCGCCATTTGGCGCTACCACAGGGCCGATGACCGCTGAGCAGACCCTTTCCGGCACCATTCCCGAAGCCGGCCGGCTGGACAAGGTGCTGGCCGATTGCACCGGTTTGTCACGAGAGCGGGTCAAGGCGCTGATTCAGGACGGAAAGGTGCTGGTGGACGGCAGGCCCGCCGGCAGCGCATCGGGCAAGGCTCAAGTTAACTCCAGCTATTCAATCCACCTTCCGCCCCCGGATGATCCACAGGCCCGTCCACAGGATATCCCCATCGTGGTGGCCTGGGAGGATGAACACCTGATCGTGGTCGACAAGCCGGCCGGCATGGTGGTCCACCCGGCGGCGGGCAACCCCGATGGCACGCTGGTCAACGCCCTGCTGCACCACTGCGCGGGCGGGCTGTCCGGCATCGGCGGGGTGGCGCGGCCGGGCATCGTCCACCGCATTGACAAGGATACCAGCGGCCTGCTGGTGGTGGCCAAGAGCGACGTGGCGCACGAAGGCCTCGCCCGCCAGTTCGCCGACCACTCGCTGGAACGGGCCTACCTGGCGGTGACGCAAGGCCACCCGATGCCCCCCGCCGGCACGATCCGCGCCCGCCTGGGCCGGTCTGACGCTGACCGCAAGAAGATGGCCGTTCTCCCTGACACCAGCAGCCGGGGCAAGCATGCCGTTACCCATTACCGCACGCTGGAGCGGCTGGACCATTGCGCGCTGGTGGAATGCCGGCTGGAAACCGGGCGCACCCACCAGGTGCGCGTTCACCTTGCATCAATCGGCCATCCGCTAGTGGGGGATCCTGTCTATGGCCGACCGTCATCAGCACTCCGCCCGCTTCTCAGGGAGCTGGGATTTCACCGCCAGGCCCTCCATGCCGCAGTGCTGGGATTCATCCACCCTGTCACCGGCGAACGGGTCCGCTGCGAATCCGCACTGCCCGCCGATATGCGGGAACTGATCGACAAAACCGGCCATTCAAATCGATGAAATGCGCACTATCTGTACGCCGTTCGTCTATAGTGACGGGCCAATAATGTGGCTGCAGAGTGATTCAGGTGCCCGGCAGGGGCCTGCGAAGTGCAGTCGACGCGAAGAAAGGTTAGGGACCTAGTGAGCAACAAGCGTACTTCGATGCCGGTGCTGGGGGGCGAGCAGAGCCTCAACCGCTATCTGGCAGAGATCAAGAAATTCCCCGTGCTGACGGCCGAGCAGGAATACATGCTGGCCAAGCGCTATCGCGAACACGAAGACCCGGAAGCCGCCGCGCAGCTGGTGACCAGCCACCTGCGCCTGGTGGCCAAGATCGCCATGGGCTACCGCGGCTATGGCCTGCCGGTCAGCGACCTGATTTCCGAAGGCAACGTGGGCCTGATGCAGGGCGTGAAGAAGTTCGAGCCCGATCGCGGTTTCCGCCTGGCGACCTATGCCATGTGGTGGATCAAGGCCAGCATCCAGGAATTCATCCTGCGCTCGTGGAGCCTCGTCAAGATGGGCACCACGGCGGCGCAGAAGAAGCTGTTCTTCAACCTTCGCCGGATGAAGAAGCAGCTCGAAGCCTATGAGGATGCCGACCTTTCGCCGGAGAACCTGGCCAAGATCGCGACCGACCTGGGCGTGCCCGAGCAGGAAGTGATCAACATGAACCGGCGCATGATGATGGGCGGCGACGGCTCGCTCAACGTCGCCATGCGCAACGGCGAGGAAGGCAGCGGCGAGTGGCAGGATTTCCTGGCCGACGACCGCCCCCTGCAGGACGTGGTGGTGGCCGAGGCCGAAGAGGCCGACCTGCGCCGCGAAATGCTGGTGGAGGCGATGGACAGCCTGAACGACCGCGAGAAGCACATCCTCACCCAGCGCCGCCTGGTGGACGAACCGCAGACGCTGGAGGAGCTGAGCCAGACCTACGACGTCAGCCGCGAACGCATCCGCCAGATCGAGGTACGCGCCTTCGAAAAGCTGCAAAAGGCGATGCAGCGGATTGCCGGGGAACGGCTGCTGCCGGCGGCGGCGTAAGCGCCAGCTTGAGCAGATAACAAGGGGGCCGGGCAGCGATGTCCGGCCCCTTTGCTTTGCGATCAGTAAGCCTTCGCCAATATCGCCACCACCTGATCGAACCGCCCCTCGGCTTCGGCATCACGCAGGAACCTGACATTCTGCGTCAGCACTTCGGGCGGGGTGGGCTCTGCCGCGAACTGGGCCATCGTTTCGGCGATGAAAGCGTCCAGCGGCATGAACGATTGCTCCTCGCTCTGGCCCGGGGTCAGCTCGGTCCGGACGCCGGGCGGGGCCACTTCGATCACCTCAACCCTGCCGGCCAGCTTCGCGCGCAGCGAAACGGTGTAGCTGTGCAGCGCCGCCTTGGTGGCAGAATAGGTGGCCGTGGCGGGCAGCGGCACGAAGGCGAGGCCGCTGGTTACATTGACGATGGCGGCGTTCGGCTGGGCGGACAGGTGGCCGATCAGCGCGTCGATCAGGCGGATGGGGCCCAGCAGGTTGGTTTCCACCATCGCCTCCGCCGCAGACAGGTCGCGCGCGGCGGTCACGTCCTCGTGCATCATCACCCCGGCGTTGTTGACCAGCACGTTGAGCGCGGGGAAGCGGGCAGTTACCTCGGCGGCGAAGCGCGCGATGTCTCGCGCGCTGGCGGCATCCAGCGTCATCGCGTGGATTGACGGGTGGCCTTCCGCCGTTCCGGCCAGTGCTTCTGCCTTGCGCCCGGCCACAATCACCGTGTTGCCGTTCTGCGCCCACCAGCGCGCCATGCCCCGGCCAATGCCGCTGCCGCCGCCCGTGACGAGGATGGTATTGCCGCTGGGTTTCATGGGATTGCGCTCCGGATGGGTCAGGTAGCCCGAAGATAGGGCGAGAGCCGATTGGGGCAAGCACCCGCTTCCAACCGCCGCTCTTCCGCGCTAAGCGCTGGGCCAATGGCTTCCCGCATCGTCACCTGGGCCGGCAAGGCCGCGCTTGTCTGGATCGCGCTCAGCCTGATGCTGGTGGTGCTGTTTCGCTTCGTGCCGGTTACCTATACCCTGACCATGCTGTTCGACGAGAACCCCGTCACCCGTGACTGGGAGCCGCTCTCCCGCATCGACCGCAACATGGTGAGCGCGGTGATCGCGGCGGAGGACGGCAAGTTCTGCAGCCACAACGGGTTCGATACCGAGGCGATCGAGCAGGCGCTGGAGGAGGCGGCCGAAGGCGGGCGCCAGCGTGGTGCTTCCACCATCAGCCAGCAGACCGCCAAGAACGTGTTCCTGTGGCAGGGCGGCGGCTGGTTCCGCAAGGGGCTGGAGGCCTGGTTCACCTTCCTGATCGAGACGCTGTGGGACAAGCGGCGGATCATGGAAGTCTACCTCAACGTGGCCGAGACCGGCATCGGCACCTATGGCGTGGAGGCGGGCAGCCAGCGCTATTTCCAGCACTCTGCCGCGCGGCTGACGCGGGACGAGGCCAGCCGCATGGCCGCCGCGCTGCCCAGCCCGAAGACGCGCGAAGTGGTCAGCCCCGGAGGCTTCACCCGCCGCTATGGCAACACCATCGAGGCGCGCATCGGCGTGGTCCGGCGTGATGCGCTGGACGCCTGCGTCTACGACTGAGCGGCATGGGCGCAGGCCATTCTCACCACGGGCATGGGCACGACCATGACCATCACCACCACCACGGCCCGCGCGATCATGGCCGCGCCTTTGCCATGGGCGTTGTGCTCAACAGCGTGTTCGTGGTGGTGGAGGCGACCTTCGGTTTCCTTTCCGGATCGATGGCGCTGGTGGCCGATGCCGGGCACAACCTCAGCGATGTCCTGTCGCTGCTGATCGCCTGGGGCGCCAGCGTGGCGGCGCGCCGGCCGGCTTCGGCGCGGTTCACCTGGGGCCTGAAAAGCTCCACCATCCTGGCGGCCCTGGCCAATGCCATGCTGCTGCTGCTGGCGCTGGGGGCGATCCTGTTCGAGACCGTTCACCGCCTGATCTGGCCGGTGGAGCCGGACGGCCTGACCATGGTGTGGGTGGCCGCCATCGGCATCGCCATCAACACCGGCACGGCGCTGATGTTCATGGCCGGACGCAAGCATGACCTGAACGTGCGCGGGGCCTTCCTGCACATGGCCGCCGACGCGCTGGTGAGTGCGGGCGTGGTGGTGGCCGGGCTGGTGGTGCTGGCGACGGGCTGGGTGCTGGTCGATCCGCTGGTCAGCCTGGCGATCGTGGCGGTGATCGGCTGGGGTACCTGGGGGCTGTTGCACGACAGCGTGAAGCTGGGCCTCAACGCCGTGCCCGAAGGGATCGACGAGGGGGCCGTGCGCAGCCTGCTGGCGGGCCTGCCGGGGGTGGCGTCGGTGCACGACCTGCACATCTGGCCGATGAGCACCACCGAGACTGCCCTGATCGCCCACCTGCACATGCCGGACGGGCATCCTGGCGATGACTTCCTGCACCACGCCGCGCACGAACTGGAGCACCGCTTCGGCATCGGCCACGCCACCTTGCAGGTGGAAACCGGATCGGGCGGGCATTGCGGAGGTTGTGCATGACCGAAGAGACCGTGCGCGAGGGTGGCTGCGGTTGCGGCCAGGTGCGCTATCGCCTGACGGGCGAGCCGATCTTCGTCAACAACTGCCATTGCCGCCTGTGCCAGCAGCAGACCGGCTCCACCAGCGTGGTCAACCTGTTCCTGGAAGCCGGGCGGGTGGAGCTGCTGGCGGGCGCGCTGACCGAGCATACGGTGAAGGGCGGCAGCGGCGGGCCGCACGTGATCTGCCGCTGCGCCGCCTGCGGCACCGCCGTGTGGAGCGTCTATCCGCGCCTCGGCCGGCTGGGCCTGGGGGTGCGTGCGGGCACGCTGGACGAACCCGGCAGCGTCACGCCCGATGCGGTAATCTTCACCGACAGCATGATGCCGTGGGTCACCCTGCCGCAGGGCATCCCGGCCTTTCCCGCCACCTACAACCCCTTCGAACTGCTGCCGCCTGATCGGGTTGCCCGGCTGCAGGCCATGCTGGAACGGCGCAGGGCCGGCGAGGGTTAGGCAGGTGACCGCCCAGTGCCCGGTGGATAAGCGCCGGTCACATATTTGTCACAACCAGCCCTTTCGCCTAGCAGCGGCAGGCAATCGAGGGGTTTGAACGCACATGGCATTGAGGCAGATCGCCGTCCTGCCCTATCGCGCGGTGTCCGCGGCGATCGATGCACCGGTGCAGATCATGCTCGTCACCTCGCGCGGCACGGGGCGCTGGGTGATCCCCAAGGGTAACACCGATCCCAAGCTGTCGCCCCACGCCGCCGCTGCCGTGGAGGCCGAGGAGGAGGCGGGCGTGCGCGGGGCCGCCTGCCCCGTGCCGCTGGGCACCTATCGCTATCGCAAGACGCAAGGGTCCGGCGCCACGGTGTGGGCCGATGTCGAAGTATTCCCCTTCGCCGTAACCGAGGAGCTGCCCAGGTGGAAGGAGCAGCACGAGCGCGAGCGCCGCTGGTTCACCATGGCCGAGGCGGCCGAGGCGGTGGACGAGCCGGACCTGCGCGCCCTGATCCGCAGTTTCGGCGCGCGGGAATTCCGCGCCGCCACGCAAATGTCCACCATCATCGACACGGTCGTCGACAAGACAGGGGTCAGCCTGATGTTTTCCTGGTTCCAGCGGCTGCTGCCGCAGCAGAGCGATTTCTTCGACCAGTTCGAGCGCCACGCCGCCACGCTGGTGGCCGGGGCCGATGCCCTGGCCCGGCTGGCGCAGGGCGGGCCGGGCCAGGATGGCCACATCCGCGAGATCAACGAGCGCGAGCACGATGCCGACCAGATCATCCGCGAGGTGCTGCAGAGCGTTCGCCGCAGCTTCCTGCTGCCGTTCGACCGCTCGGCCATCACCAGCCTGATCGCCAGCATGGACGATGCGATCGACGAGATGCAGGCCACCGCCGGGGCGGTGGAGCTGTACGGGATCGACGGGTTCGAGCCGGAAATGCGCGACATGGCAGCGATCATCGTCGACGCCGCGCGGCTGACCGCGGAGGCCATCCCCCTGCTGCGCCGCGTGGCCGATAACGGCGTGCGGCTGCACGAGCTGACCGAGCGGATCGTGCGCATGGAGGGCCACGCCGACGAGATCCATTCCGCCGGCCTCAAGCGCATCTTCAAGGACGTGGGGCCGAAAGACCCCTTACGCTTCGTGGTGCTGCAGGAGATGTTCAAGCGGCTGGAGCGGGTGGTTGACCGGTTCGAGGACGTGGCCAACGAGATCGACGGTCTCGTGATCGACCACTCCTGACGCGGGCCTGCCAGCGATGGACACCACGCTTGCCATGCCGCTGCTGATCGGGCTGATCGCCCTGGCGCTGGCGTTCGACTTCCTCAACGGCCTGCACGATGCCGCCAACGCCATCGCCACGGTGGTGGCCACGCGGCTGCTCTCGCCGTTCAACGCGGTGCTGTTTGCCGCCGTGGGCAACTTTGCCGCCTACTGGTTCGTGGGCCTGCACGTGGCCGAGACGGTGGGCAAGGGCATCGTCGACAAGGACATCGTCACTCCGGCCGTGGTCTTCGGCGCGCTGATCGGGGCGATGTTCTGGAACGTGGTCACCTGGCTCAAAGGCATCCCGTCCAGCTCCAGCCACGCGCTGATCGGCGGGCTGCTGGGGGCGGGTATCACCCACGCCAGCTTCGGCGCGGTGGAGAGCGAGGGAACGATCAAGACCATCGTGGCGATCTTCCTGTCGCCGATGATCGGCTTTTTCCTGGCGATGAGCCTGATGCTGCTGACCAGCTGGCTGTTCAGGGGCATGGGGCCGCGCCCGGCCAACAGCACGTTCAAGGTGCTGCACCTGGTTTCCTCGGGGGCCTATGCCATCAGCCACGGCGGCAACGATGCCCAGAAGACGATGGGGATCATCACCGTGCTGCTTTATTCCACCGGCCACCTGCAGGGGGAATTCCACGTGCCGGGCTGGGTGGTGCTGAGCTGCTATGCCGCGATTGCGCTGGGCACCCTGTCCGGCGGGTGGAAGATCATCAAGACGATGGGCAACAAGCTGACCAAGCTGAACCACCATTCCGGCTTCTGCGCCAGCACGGCGGGTTCGGTGGTGGTGTTCGGGGCCAGCGCGATGGGCATTCCCATCTCCACCACCCACGCGATCACCGGCAGCGTGGTGGGCACCGGCGCGGCGCGGCGGGCCAGTGCGGTGCGCTGGAGCGTTGCCAGCCGCGTGATCGTGGCCTGGTTCATCACCATTCCCGCCAGCGGGATCGTGGGCGCGCTGGCCTACCTGCTGACGCGTCTGTTCTGAGGGGAATGCGCCCGTGGCCCGGCCAGCCTTTGGCTGCCGGGGTGGACGGGGAGAGCAAATGACCGGCGCGGGGTTGCCGCATTCTGTGCCCGGACTCGACGACGCTTTTGGGTAGTTTAGGTACTCAGCATTCGCGTCGAGATTTGTTGCCGCCGGCCCGCGGCCATCCTCCAGCTATTGACGCGACGGAGGGCAGCACTCGCGTGGCGGCCATGCCTGGTGCGAACGTTCGACATAATGCCGGGACGCCCGCGCCGGTCATTTCCTCCGCATTCCGAAGAACCGGAGGATGGCCCATCCGCTGCACCGGCCGGATACTGCGGACGCGAATCGGGCTGCACTAAATTAGGTGCTGTAGGAAAGTGATTTCTGCAAAAGCCCTCTCCCCTTGGGAGAGGGTTGGGTGAGGGTGTGCCAACGCAAGCGGCGCTTAAGCCTGCTCACCCGCCCCCCGACCCCTCCCTCAAGGGAGGGTGAGGGGAGGGAGAAGGACGCTTACGCCGCCTCTTCCTTCTTGGCCTTCTTGCCTTCCATCACGCGGACCGGTTCCTTGCGTCCGTGGACCACGTCGGCATCCACAACTACTTCGGTCACGTCGTCCAGGCTGGGCAGGTCAAACATGGTGTCGAGCAGCAGTGCCTCCACGATGGAGCGCAAGCCGCGCGCGCCGGTCTTGCGCTTGATGGCCTTCTTGGCGATCTCCTGCAGGGCCTCGTCGGTGAAGGTCAGGGCAACATCTTCCAGCTCGAACAGCTTGGCATACTGCTTGACCAGCGCGTTCTTCGGCTCCTTCAGGATCGTCACCAGCGCTTCTACGTCCAGGTCGTGCAGGGTGGCGATCACCGGCAGGCGGCCGACGAATTCGGGGATCAGGCCGAACTTGAGCAGATCCTCCGGCTCGCACTTCTCCAGCATCGCGCCGATCCGCGCCTTGCTGGGGTCCGAAACGTTGGCGCCGAAGCCGATGCTGCGCTTCTGCAGCCGGTCAGCGATAACCTTTTCCAGGCCCGCGAACGCACCGCCGCAGATGAACAGGATGTTGGTGGTGTCGACCTGCAGGAATTCCTGCTGCGGATGCTTGCGGCCGCCCTGCGGCGGCACGGATGCCGTGGTCCCTTCCATCAGCTTGAGCAGCGCCTGCTGCACGCCTTCGCCCGAAACGTCACGGGTGATGGAGGGATTTTCCGCCTTGCGGGTGATCTTGTCGATCTCGTCGATGTAGACGATGCCCTGCTGGGCCTTCTCGACGTTGTAGTCGGAGGCTTGGAGCAGCTTGAGGATGATGTTCTCCACGTCCTCGCCCACGTAACCGGCTTCGGTCAGCGTGGTGGCATCGGCCATGGTGAAAGGCACGTCAAAGGTGCGGGCCAGCGTCTGCGCCAGCAGCGTCTTGCCGCTGCCGGTGGGGCCCACCAGCAGGATGTTGCTCTTGGCCAGTTCAACATCGTTGCCCTTGCCGGAGTGCTTCAGCCGCTTGTAGTGGTTGTGCACGGCGACGGACAGCACGCGCTTGGCGCGTTCCTGGCCGATCACGTAATCGTTCAGCGTCTCGCAGATTTCGCGCGGGGTGGCGATCTCGCCATCCTTGCGGCCGCCGATGGCGCCCTTGGTTTCCTCGCGAATGATGTCGTTGCACAGCTCCACGCATTCATCGCAGATGAACACGGTAGGACCGGCGATCAGCTTGCGCACCTCGTGCTGCGACTTGCCGCAGAAGCTGCAGTAAAGGGTGCTCTTGCTATCGGTTCCGCTCAACTTGGTCATGGTCCCTATCTGTGCCGGGGCACTGTGCCAGAATGCTGTAGTCACGTCCGCAGACGCGTAGAGTCGACAGGGCCCAATGTAAGCCCGTGCCGCGTAATATCAATCTTGAGGTACCCTAGCATCCCCGGCTTGCCCTAGGCTGAAGGAGCAAGGTTGCCAAAATGCTACAACCGGCCCCCCGTTGGTTTACGCCTGCGGGGGGCCGGGAACAGGGTTATTCCGGTGCACCGCCGCTGCCGGTGGCCTCGTCGTGTGCCTCGCCCTTGGGCCGGTGGGCGAACACGGCATCGACCAGGCCGAAGGCCTTGGCCTCGTCCGCTTCCAGGAAGGTATCGCGGTCCATCGCCTTCTCGATCACGTCCAGCGGCTGGCCGGTGTACTTGGTGTAAAGGTCGTTCATCCGGGCGCGGATGCGCAGGATTTCCTTGGCCTGGATCTCGATATCGCTGGCCATGCCGCGCGCGCCGCCGCTGGGCTGGTGGATCATGATGCGGGCATTGGGCAGGGCCACGCGCATCCCCGGCTCACCCGCAGCCAGCAGGAAGCTGCCCATCGATGCCGCCTGGCCGATGCACACGGTGCGCACCTTGGGCTTGATGTACTGCATGGTGTCGTGGATCGCCATGCCGGCCGTCACCACGCCGCCCGGGCTGTTGATGTACATCGAGATGTCCTGGCTGTTCTCGCTTTCCAGGAACAGGAGCTGGGCCACGATCAGGCTGGCCATGTTGTCTTCCACCCCGCCGGTGACGAACACGATCCGTTCGCGCAGCAGGCGGCTGAAGATGTCGAAGCTGCGCTCGCCCCGGCTGGTCGATTCCACCACCACCGGCACCAGGGCACCGGTTACGGGATCGATGTTGAAACGGTCACGATTGTCGCCGAACAGGTCGAGCATTGAATTCCCCTCGAGGTAGGTTTGCGCCAGCCTATGTCGCGCGCCGGGCGGCGATGTTCAAGGGGGGCAGGGCCGGCCTGCACGGCTTCCTCCACCGAAAAACGGTTCGTCGATGGCAATTGCCCCCGCGTCGATTGTCACGGGTGGCGGGCAGCACGGGGCCTATGGCTGCCCTCCGACTACACATGTCGACAAACAGGATGAGGGGATTACCGTATATGCGCCAGGCCATGTGGCTTGTTTCGGCTGCCGTGGGGGCGGGCCTTGTCATGGCGCCTGCCGCAGCGCAGGAAGACACCACCGCTGCTGATCCGGCGCTGATCGCCGCCGAGGCCGCCGAGCTTGTCGTGACCGCCTATACCGTGGCCGATTTTGCCCGCTTCAACCCGCGCAACGCGCTGGACATGGTCAATCGCGTGCCCGGATTCACCATTCGCGGCGAGGACGGCCAGCGCGGGCTGGGCCAGGCCACGGCCAACGTGCTGATCGATGGCGCGCGGGTGTCCAGCAAGTCGGAAAACCTGTTCGACCGCCTGCGCCGCCTGAGCACTGACCGGGTGGAGCGGATCGAGATCGTCGACGGGGCCACGCTGGGCATTCCGGGCCTGTCGGGCCAGGTGGCCAACGTGATCACGAAGCCCGGCGGGGTCAGCGGCCGGTTCGAATACCGCGCCAGCATGCGCCCGCGTTATGCCCCGCCCAGCTATGTTGGCGGTGAGGTGTCGCTGTCCGGCTCCCGCCCCGGGCTGGGCGGCAATCTTGAATGGAGCCTGGCCTACGGCCACGGCACCGGGCGCGGCGGGGCGGGCGGCCCGCGCGCGACCATCGAGGACGCGACAGGCACAATTACCGAGAACCGCGACGTGCGGCTGTTCTTCCGCGGCGAGTTTCCGCGCCTGTCGGGCCGCGTGGGCTGGACGGGGCCGGACGGCGTGGCGGCCAACCTCAACGCGGTCTACGGCCGCCACTACGAGCGTTTCTCCGATGACGAGCTGCGCGACCTGGTGACCGGCCCGGACCTGTTCCGCAATTTTGACAACCGCGACCGGGGCTACAACTACGAGGTCGGTGGCGACCTGACCCTGCCGCTGGCGGGCGGCAGCCTGAAGCTGGTGGGGCAGGAGCGGTTCAACCACAATTTTGGCCGGGCCGACAGTGTGCTGGACTTTGCCAATGGCGATCCCGACGCGGGCAGCCGCTTCACCGCCACCACCAGGTCCGGGGAGCGGATCGGCCGGGCAGAATATAGCTGGACCATGCTGGGCGGCGGCTGGCAGGTGGATGGCGAGGCCGCCTTCAACCGCCTGCGGCAGAGCGCCGCGCTGTTCGTGCTCACGCCCTCGGGCTCGCTCGATCCCGTGCCCTTTCCCGATGCCACCGGCGGGGTGACCGAGGACCGCTACGAGGTGATCGCCAGCCACAACCGGCAACTGGCCACCGGCTTCACCCTGCAGGCCAGCGGCGGGGCGGAGTTCTCCACCCTGGCGCAGACCGGGGCGAACGGCCTCACCCGCCGGTTCCAGCGGCCCAAGGGCAGCCTGTCGCTGGCCTGGACCCCGCACCAGGGCACCGACCTGTCGCTGAAGGTGGCGCGCACCGTGGGCCAGCTCTCGTTCGGCGATTTCCTCGCCAGCGTCTCGCTCGCCCGCGACAACGAGAATGCCGGCAACGTCCAGCTCGTCCCCCCGCAAAGCTGGGAGGCGGACCTGGAACTGAGCGAGAGCCTGGGCCCCTGGGGCTCCACCCGGCTGAAGCTCTATGGCCGCCGGATCGAAGACCTGATCGAGATCATCCCCGTGGCCGGCGGGCTGGAGACCAACGGCAACGTGCCGCGCGCCTCGATCCTGGGGCTGGAATGGACCAGCACACTGGAACTGGCCCGCATCGGCTTCAACGGCGCGCGGCTGGAAAGCACTGTCAACCACAACACCAGCCGCCTGCGCGATCCGCTGACCGGCGAGCGGCGCCAGATCAGCGGGGACAACGATACCTATATCGAGGTCAGTTTGCGGCACGATGTGCCCGGCAGCCAGTGGGCCTGGGGACTGGGGGCGCAGTACAACCACAACCGGCCGTTCTACCGCACGGGCGAGGTGAGCAAGGACTGGGAAGGGCCGGTCTACACTTTCGGCTTCATCGAGCACAAGAACGTGCTGGGCATGACCGCCAACCTCAACGTGTTCAACCTCACCAACGGGCGCGCGCTGTACTATCGCAACGTCTTTGCCGGCTATCGCGACCGCAGCCCGCTGCTGTTCACCGAACGGCGCAACCTGGGCGTGCAGCCGATCGTGCAGTTCAGCCTGAAGGGCGATTTCTGAGCGAGGGGGCGGCTTTCAGTACTGCTCAAGGTAGTTGCCCATGCTCATCACCCCCAGTTCGGTCAGGCTGACGAAGGTCACCCGCTTGTCCGTCTCGGACTGGCTGCGCTGGACATATCCTGTCTCCTCCAGTAGCGCGATGTAACGCAGCGCGGTGGAGGTGGGCACCTGCGAGGCGATGCACAGGCTGGTGGTGGAGACCTTGGCCCCGCCGGCATATTGCACGAACAGGTCCAGCATCATGTCCCACGCCGGCTCGCCCAGCAGGTTGGTGCTGACGTAATCGCGGCGACGGGCGCGCTGGGTGCTGATCACCCGGGCTTTCATCGCCAGGTTCACCGAGTTGCGCTCTATCCGGGCAAGCGAGGAAGGCCAGCGGTAGATCGACCGAACGTTGGAAGGTTGCCAGTTCTGGTCGATCGAATCCGCCAGCCGCAGCAGCATGGCGGCAAGGTCGCGCATGGCTTCCGGCTTCCACTCGGTGGCCAGCCGGTCGATGATCTCCTGTCGGCTTGACGACATATGCCCCACGCGTTCTTCTCCACTGTCCAAGAGTGTTTCCCGAAGCGCACCGCTGTTCTAGTTATGCCTGACAATACTCAGGAAAAGGCCGTGCCTGTCAAACGGGTCGCAGGATCGATACGTGCCCTAACCGTCGCTTTTCAGGACATTTTTTGTAACGGGACTTCGCATTGTAGGAAAATTCCTATGCCTGAGGCGGGATGAATGTTGCCGAATCAACGACTTATTTCGGCAAACATTTTGTCAAAATCGACGGTTCAACAACTGCTGCCGAAATGGATGCATTTCCCGATCAATCGCCGCAGGGGTGCCCGCGGCCCGAACATGTCTGCCATGTTACCGCCGCGCCCGCCGGCTCTTGCCAGCAGCCCCTTGCAGCGACAGGATACGGCGATGAAACGCATTCCCGCCTCTGCCGCCCTTGCCCTGCTACTGGCCGTGCCCGCCGTGGCGCAGGAGGGCCAGGCAAACGCGGCGCCGATGATGGAGGTCGGCCCGTCACAGCGGCCCGGCCTGACAGATCCCTCGACCGGAATGCACGAGGATGACATTGCCGCGATCAATGCGCAGATCAACGCGATCATTGCCTACAACCGCCTTGCGCTGAGCGATTCCCACGTTGCCGCACGCATCCTTTCCGACCGGACCGTGCTGATCAAGGACAACATCGAGACCCGCGAGTTCCCGACCACGGCAGGCAGCCTGGCGCTGGCGGATAACGAAACGGGCCGCGATGCGCCGTTGGTCGCCCGCCTTCGGGCCAACGGGGCGCGGATCGTGGGCAAGACCAACCTCAGTGAATGGGCCAATATCCGTGGCAGCCGCAGTTCCAGCGGGTGGAGCGCGGTGGGCGGTCAGGCGCGCAACCCGCATGCGACCGACCGCAGCCCCTGCGGATCGTCCAGCGGCAGCGGCGCGGCGGTGGCGGCGGGCCTGGCGTGGGCGGCGATCGGCACCGAGACCGATGGCAGCATCACCTGCCCCGCCAGCCTCAACGGCATTGTCGGCTTCAAGCCATCCGTGGGGCTGGTCAGCCGCACCCACGTGGTGCCCATCAGTTCCAGCCAGGATACCGCCGGGCCGATGGCGCGCAGCGTGCGCGATGCGGCCATGCTGCTGACCGCCATGGCCGGGCCAGACCCGCTCGATCCCGCCACGGCCGAAGGTGCGGCCCATGTGACCGACTTTACCGCCGGGCTGGCCAGCGCCTCATTGCAGGGCGTGCGGGTGGGCGTGCTGCGGCGGCAGGCGGGCGGGGACCCGCGCGTGATCGCCCTGTTCGACCAGGCGCTGGCCGACATGCGCGCCGCCGGGGCTGAGCTGGTGGAGATCGACTACACCCCCGATCCCGCCATGGGTGAGGCTGAATATGCCGTGCTGCTCTACGAACTGCGCGAGGGGTTGGATGCCTACCTTCAAGGCTCTCCCGCCGATATCCCCGTGCGCTCGCTGGAACAGGTCATCGCTTTCAACAGCGCCAATGCCGCTGCGGAGCTGCGTTGGTTCGGGCAGGACATCTTCGAGGCATCCCTGGCAGCCACCGATATGGCGGCCTACCGCGAGGCGCGCGCCACATCGCTGCGGCTGGCGGGAGCGGAGGGGATCGACCGGCTGCTGGCCGATTACGGCGTGTCGCTGCTGGTCGCACCAACCGAAGGGCCGGCCTGGCCGATCGACCTGATCGCGGGTGACCGCTTTGTCAGCCCCTCGGTGGGCGCGGGCAGCCTGGCGGCGATTGCCGGCTATCCGCACCTGTCGGTGCCGATGGGCGCGGTGGAAAGGCTGCCGGTGGGCCTGTCCCTGATTGGCGCCAGGTGGCAGGATCACGCCGTGTTGCAGGCCGGCGCCGCGTACGAGCGTGCCCGCAGTGCCCAGGTGCCACAGCCGCGCCTGGCCCCCTGGGCTGTTGACTAAGACAATTGGATACACTTGCCCGGTTGTCCTGACCGGCCCCGCCGTCTAGCGCGGGACGCGCGCCGATCTAAGCGCCGATAATGGGTGGGCTTGATTTTCTTGCGGATTAACCGGCACATGGCCCTGCGCGGAGCAGGACGACAGGCTCTGGCTGCGGCCTGGCTGGCGGCGCTTGCGCCCTGCCCACTGCTGGCGCAGGAGGCGGCCCCGCTGGACCCGGCGGAAATGGTCACCCATGCGGAAGACCCGCGCATCTTCGTGCCGCAGGATTTCGCCGCCTTCGCCCCGCGCACCGCGCTCGACATGGTGCGGCAGATCCCGGGCTTTTCCATCGACGGGGGCTTCGGTGGCGGCGGCAATAACAACAACAACACCGCAAACACCGCCCGCGGCCTGGGCCAGGCCAGCGGCAACGTGCTGCTGAACGGTGTGCGCATCGTCACCAAGGCGGGCTCCATCAGTGACGAGCTGGCCCGCATCCCCGCCGACAGCGTGGTGCGGATTGAGCTGGTGGAAGGATCCACCCTCAATATTCCAGGCCTGTCCGGCCGCGTGGCCAACGTGATTGCCGAGAGCGTGAATGGCCTGCAGGGCCAGTTCGAATGGCGCCCGCAGTTCGGCGCCCGCTATGCCGATGATCGCTGGGCGGAAGGCATCGTCTCGCTCACCGGCACCTCGGGCGCGCTGGACTGGACCGTGGCATTGGAAGGCCGCCCGGTGCGCAACGGCAACGCCGGGCCCAACGTGGTCACCTTCGGCGATGGCAGCTTCGATACGCGCTTCAACGAATTCGGCAGCCACGGCGATGACAAGCGCGCCTCGACCGCGGTGTCCTATACCACCCATGGCGGCACGCTGCTCAACTTCAACGCCTCGTACCTGCTGCGCCGTTTCAAGTCGTTCGAGTACGAATTCGTCACCGGCCCGGCCGGCACCCCGCCGCTGACCGACGATTTCGACCAGCGCAACCGCGGGCACGACCGCGAGGTGGGCGGCGATATCGACTTTGCCCTGGCTGGCGGACGCCTGAAGCTGATCGTGCTCGACAGTTCGGCGCGGCTGGACGTGACCAGCCAGACGGTGATTGACCCCGCCGACGGCACGGCCCCCTTCGGCAGCCGCTTCAACCTGGCGAGCACCAAGGGCGAGCGGATCGGGCGCAGCGAATATTCGTGGGCCATGCTGGGCGGTGATTGGCAGTGGTCGGTTGAAGGGGCCTTCAACCGGCTGGACCAGGTGGGCGAACTGGCCCGGCTGAGCGGCGGCAGCTTCGTGCCCCTGCCGTTCCCCGCCGGCACCGGCGGCGTACGAGAGGAGCGGTATGAATCGCTCGTCTCCTATGGCCGCCCGCTGGCTCCCGGCTGGACCATGCAGCTGATCCTGGGCGGCGAATATTCGAATATCCGCCAGACCGGCACCGATCCGCGCGCGCGCACTTTCGTGCGGCCCAAGGGCTCGCTCACCATCGGCTGGGTGCCGGGGCCGCGCTGGAACATCTCGTTCAAGATCGAACAGCGGGTGGGGCAGTTGAACTTTGCCGACTTCCTGGCGGCGGTGAACCTCAACGACAACAACCAGAACGCCACCAACAACGACCTGCGCCCGGACCAGAGCCTGGGCGGCGAGGTGCGCGTGGCGCATGATTTCGGTGCCTGGGGCAGCCTGACCGTGCGCGGCTTCTACCGCCGGTTCCAGGACTACATCACGATCATTCCCACCGCCAACGGGGGCGAGGCGCGGGGCAACGTGCCGTGGTCGCGGATCATGGGGCTGGACATCACCGGCACGCTGCAACTCGCGCCGCTGGGTGTGCCCGGGGCCAAGATCGACTTCCAGCTCGACCGGCGCAGCTCGCGCTTTCCCGATCCGGTGGAGCCGGGATTCCTGCCGGTGCAGTTCGCCCAGCCGCGCGGGGCGGAGATCGATTTCCGCTATGACATTCCCGGCAGCGACTGGGCGCTGGGGGCGGAATACAAGTACCAGACGGCGCACCCCTATTACCGCGTGGCGGAATACGGGCACGAGCGGTTCTTCCGCCACAACCCCGGCTTCTTCATCGAGCACAAGGACGTGTTCGGCCTGACCGCGCAGTTCCGCCTCAGCAACCTGCTCGACCGCCCGCTGGGACTGGACCGCTACGTGTTCACCGGCCCGCGCGGATCGAGCCCGCTGCTGTTCAGCGAACACCGCCGCCGCTACGTGGGGCCGGTGGCAAACGTGACGATCAAGGGCAGCTTCTAGGCGCACCCACGCCCCGGCCTCTCCCGCATGCGGGGAAGGTGCAGACGCGAAAAGGGCGGCCCCGCCGTGTGGCAGGGCCGCCCTTTTCGTGTGCCGGGCCCCGAGTGGGGCGCGGGCCTTACTTCTTGGCGGCAGCCTTCTTGGCCGGAGCCTTCTTGGCAGCGGCCGGCTTGTCCTCGGCAGCCTTTTCGGCGGCGGGGGCCTTCTCGGCTGCCGGCTTCTTGGCGGCGGCCTTCTTGGCGGGCTTGGCTTCTGCTTCTACCTCGGCAGCGGGAGCCTCGTCAGCCTTGGCCTTCTTGGCCGGGGCCTTCTTCGCCGCAGCCTTCTTGGCCGGCTTGGCGTCAGCAGCCGGGGTTTCCTCGGCCTCAATCGCGGCTTCCAGCTCCTCGCGGGTCACTTCCCGTTCGGTCACTTCGGCCTTGTCGAACAGGAAGTCGACCACCTTGTCCTCGTACAGCGGGGCGCGGATCTGGGCCTGGGCCATGGCATCCTGGCGCACATAGTCGACGAAGCGCTGGCGGTCTTCCGGGCGATACTGCTGGGCGGCCTGGGTGATCAGCATGGACATCTCCTGCTGGGTCACTTCCACGCCGTTGGCCTGGCCGATCTCGCTGAGCAGCAGGCCCAGGCGCACGCGGCGCTCGGCGATGCGGCGATAGTCGTCCTTCTCGGCCTCGATCTCGGCGCGGGCGGCTTCGGGATCAGCCTCGCGGGCGGCTTCGGCCTGGAGCTGCTGCCAGATCTGCTCGAACTCGGCTTCCACCATGGTCGGCGGCACGTCGAAATCGTGGTCGGCGGCCAGCTTGTCGAGCAGCTGGCGCTTCATCTGCGTGCGGGTGAGGCCGGCAGTTTCCTGCTCCAGCTGGATCTTCAGCACGTCGCGCAGCTTCTCCAGGCTTTCCAGGCCCAGGCTCTTGGCGAAGTCGTCGTCGATCTTGGTTTCGCCTTCCACCTTCACCGCCTGCACGGTGATGGCGAACTGGGCGTCCTTGCCGGCCAGGTGGGCGGCGGGATAGTCGGCCGGGAAGGTGACGGTGATGGTCTTTTCCTCACCCGCCTTCACGCCGGTGAGCTGGTCCTCGAAGCCGGGAATGAACTGGCCGGAGCCGATTACCAGCGGGGCGCCTTCGGCCTTGCCGCCTTCGAATTCCACGCCATCGATGGAGCCGACGAAGTCGATGATCAGCTGGTCGCCAGCGGCAGCCTTCTTGCTCTTGGGCGCGTCCTTGTAGCTCTTCTGCCCTTCGGCGATGCGGGCCAGCGCCTCGTCCATCGCGGCGTCGGACACCGGCACGGTCAGCTTTTCCAGCGCCAGGCCGTCGATCGACGGAGCCTTGATCTCGGGCAGCACTTCCACTTCCACGGTCAGCTCGGCATCCTTGCCCTGGGCATAGCCGTCAGCCATGTCCACGCGCGGCTGCAGGGCAGGGCGCAGGGCCTTCTCGCGGATCAGGCCTTCGACCGATTCGCGCAGGGCCACGTTCAACGCATCGGCGTGCAGTGCCTCGCCGTGCATCTTGCGGATCAGGTTGGCCGGCACCTTGCCCGGGCGGAAGCCCGGCATGCGGATCTGCGGAGCGATCTTCTTCACTTCCGAATCGATCCGCGCCTCGATGTCCTTGGCCGGAATGGTCAGCGTGTAGGCGCGCTTCAGGCCTTCGTTGCTGGTCTCGACAATCTGCATGCTACTGCCTTCTTTTCAAACGGTTCTATGCGGCAAGCCCGGGAGCAGGCGGCGGTCACTGGTGCGGGCGAAGGGACTCGAACCCCCACATCTTGCGATGGCAGGACCTAAACCTGCTGCGTCTACCAGTTCCGCCACGCCCGCAAGCTGTGACTTCTTCTCCCAGGCCTGCGCCTGACAAACAGGGAGCCGCCCTTAGAGTGGCAGGGCCGAAAGGGCAAGCGGGGAAGGGGGCGACAAGCGGCATTTGGGCGGCCCCCGGCGATTGCCCGATTGATTCAGCGGGCAAGCTGCGGCTAAGCGCTTGGCCCATGAGCGAAGACAACACCCCCGCACCTGCTGCCGACACCCCGCCCGATCACCTGTCGGTCGATCCCTCCAGCCCCTTCTTCGACGAGGAGAAGCTGCGTCGGGGCATCGGCATCCGCTTCAAGGACCGGGTGCGCACCGATATCGAGGAATACTCGATCTCCGAGGGATGGGTGCGGGTGCAGGCCGGCAAGGCGATGGACCGCCGCGGCCGCCCGCTGACGATCAAGCTGACCGGCCCGGTGGAAGCCTGGTTTGAGGACCTGGGCGAAGACGCGCCGGTGGCGAAGAAGGCCTGAGCAGGCCCGCTGGCAAGCCGGGCAACGGACCGGGTTTGTTAACCATCTTTGGCTAGTGGCCGGGACACTTCCCGCAAAGGGGTTCCAGGTGCCGCAAGCCATAGCCATGCTGAAACGCCAGCCGGCCCCGCGCGAAGGGCTGGCGCTGGGCCTGGTCCTGGCCCTGCTTGCGGCCCTGCCCGTGCTGGTGGCGGTGCATCCGCAGCAGGCCGACTATGCCGCCCACCTGGCGCGCTATCACGTGATGCTGCACGGGGCGGACAGTGCTTTCCTGGCCCGCTATTACGACTTCCGATGGGCCCTGACCGGCAACCTGGGCGTGGACCTGCTGATGGTCCCCCTTGGCACCCTGCTGGGGGTGGAGCGGGCGTCCTGGCTGATCGCCCTGCTGCTGCCACCCTTCACCGGCCTTGCCATCATCAGCGTGGAATGGACCCTGCGCCGCAAGGTGGGCCCCGGGGCCCTGCTGGCCCTGACGCTGGTCTGGTCGCCCGCCAAGCTGATGGGCTTTGCCAACTTCTGCCTGGCGCTGGCGCCGGCCTTGTTTGCCTTTGCCCTGTGGGTGCGGCTGGAGGGGAAGGGCTGGCGTGCGCCGCTGTTCATCCTGATCGGCGCGGTGGTGTGGCTGTGCCACAGCGCGGGCTGGGGCGTGCTGGGGGTCATGGTCTTCGGTTATGAATGGCACCGCAGCAAGGGCTGGCGAGCCGGCTTGCGCACCTGGCCACTGTGGCTGCCATTCGCGATCACCGCGGCCACTCTGCAGGGGGCAAGCGGCAACGGCTATGGCGACAGCGTGCTGGCCTACAAGCTGTCGATCTGGCTGAAGGCGCTAGCCGATCATCATCAGGGGCTGGACATGCTTTCGGTGATTGCGATTGTCGCGGTGATCGCGATCGCCTGGCGCGCAGGCAAGCTGGACGGGCGGCTGGGCTGGGCGGCGCTGTTCGTGGCGCTGCTGTCGCTGGTGCTGCCGCGCCATTTTGGCGGGGGTGATCTGGCCGACCTGCGGCTGGTGCCGGTGGGCCTGCTGCTGGGCTGCCTGGCGATCGACCTCAAGGCCCCGCGCTGGGTGCTCTACCTGGCACCCGTGCTGTTCTTGGCGCGGCTGGCTGTCACCAGCGTGGCCTGGCACGAGGAATCGGCGCAATTGCAGTCCGCCCTCGCGGGGCTGGAGCAGATCCCCGAAGGGGCCCGAGTGGCCGGGGCCGTGGCGCTCGATCCCGGCCAGTGGGGCAGCCACGCGCTCGCCCATGCCCCCAGCTATGCCACCGTCTACCGCGATGCGCTGGTCAACAGCCATTTCGCTATTGCCGGGGTGCACATGCTGCGTTTGCGGGTGGCGGCGGAGGGCTTCACCGGCCCATCGCAGACGATCATGGCCAAGCGGGGCGAGACGATCGACCTTGCCGCCTTCGCCCCGGCGCGGCGGGCGGATTACCTGTGGTACTTCGGCACCAACCCGGTTTCGGCCCTGCCGCCGGGGGCACAGGTGCTGCACCGGACGCCCGCCAGCCTGCTGCTGAAGCTGGGCCCGCCGCAGCCGCGGCCCGCTCAGAGCACAGGGTCGTAAGGGTCGTCCGCCTCGGTCCGCTCGCGCGTGACCAGCCGCAGCACGGTATAGCCCAGCACGGCCGAAACGAGCGACCCGACCAGGATGCCGATCTTCGCCTCGTCGATCAGTTCGCGGTTGCCGGGGAAGGCCAGCTCGCCGATGAACAGGCTCATCGTGAAGCCGATGCCGGTAAGGATCGATACGCCCCAGATCTCGGCCCACGAACAGCCCGGTGGGCGCGGGGCGATGCCCAGCTTGTCGGCCGCGAACAGGCAGCCGAAGATGCCCACCTGCTTGCCCAGCACCAGGCCCGCACCCACGGCCAGCGGCAGCGGGTCCAGCACGGCCCCCAACCCCAGCCCGGCAAGCGCAACGCCGGCATTGGCAAAGCCGAACAGCGGCACCACCAGGTAGGCGTTCCAGCCCACCAGGGCATGTTCGAAATCCTCCAGCAGCTTGGATCCATCGCGGCGGGTAACCGGCACGGTCAGCGCGGCCACCACCCCGGCGATAGTGGCATGGACACCGGAGTGGAGCACGCAATACCACAGCATTACCGCCCCCAGCACATAGGGCCAGCCGCGGCTGACCCCGGCGCGGTTGCAGGCAAGCAGCCCTGCCGCGACGCCGACAGCCGCCAGCAGCCACTCGGTATAGATCACCGGGGTATAGGCCACCGCGATGACCAGCACCGCTCCGATATCGTCCACGATCGCCACGGTCAGCAGGAACAGGCGGAGCACCGACGGCACGCGGGTGCCCAGCAGGCCAACCACGCCCATCGCAAAGGCGATATCGGTGGCCGCCGGGATGGCCCAGCCTTCACCCAGGGGTGCCGCAGTGCCGGCAATCGCCAGATAGACGGCGGCGGGCACCGCCATGCCGGCTGCCGCCGCCAGCACGGGCAGCTTGCGCTGTGCCGGATCCGCCAGGTTGCCGCTGACCAGCTCGCGCTTCACCTCGAGTCCCACCACGAAGAAGAACACCACCATCAGCGCGTCGTTGATCCACAGGTGGGCGGTGTTGAGCTTGAACGTATCGGCGCTGAACCATTCGCTGTGGAAAACGTGGTGATACGTTTCTGCCCAAGGGGAATTGGCGGCCAGCATTGCCGATACAGCGACGACAATCAGCAATACGCCCGCAAAGGCATCGCTGACGAAGAGCGAGCGGAACTGGCGGCTCAGCGCGCGGAAAACAGGAACGGCAGGCATGGATCGATCCAAACGCATATCCCGCTGCAATGCAATCAAAACCGGCCAGTTGCCTTTTGCAAAATGCCAAGTAAATCCTCGGTACTAATACGCGGGGGACGCACGGGGCACATGGACGGGGGAACAGTCATGTCATGGCTGGCGCTGGTTGAGCGCGAGCTGCTGCTGTTCGCCGGCGTCTTCTTCCTGATCGGTACGCTGGACGAGCTGCTGGTCGATGGCCTGTGGTCGTGGCTGCGGCTGAGCGGGCGGGCTCCGCGCCTGTCGCTCGACCGGACCGAGGTGCGGGCCCGCCGGCTGGGCGGCCGGGCGGCGGTGTTCATTCCCGCCTGGCATGAAGATGCCGTGATCGCCCACACCCTGCAGCACGCCCTGGCAAGCTGGCCGCACGACGATTTCGTGATCTATGTCGGCGTTTACCGCAATGACATGAAGACGCTGGAAGCGGCCATGCGCGGGGCGGGGATGGACCGGCGGGTGCGGCTGGTGGTCCACGATTGCGACGGCCCCAGCACCAAGGCCGATTGCCTCAACCGGCTCTACCGCGCGATGGAGGTGGACGAGCAGCGGATGCGCGCGCCCCATCGCATGGTGGTGCTGCACGATGCCGAGGACATGGTCGATCCGGCGGCCCTGGCCCTGCTGGACAAGGCGCTGGACCGGGCGGAATTCGTGCAACTGCCGGTGGTCCCGCTGCCGCAGCATGGCCGCCGCTGGCTGGGCAGCCACTATTGCGAGGAATTTGCCGAGGCCCATGGCAAGACCATGGTGGTGCGCGACTGGCTGGGCACCTGCCTGCCCGCCGCCGGCGTGGGCTGCGCGCTGGCCCGCGACATGCTGCGCCGGATTGCCGTGGCCGGCGGCGGCACGCCGTTTGCGGTCGATTCGCTGACCGAGGATTACGAGCTGGGCATGCGCATGCAGCAGTTCGGAGGGCGTTCGCGCTTCCTGCCGGTGCGCGGCGAGGACGGTTCGCTGATCGCCACCCGCGCCTATTTCCCCGCCCGGCTGGACGAAGCCGTGCGGCAGAAGGCGCGCTGGGTCCACGGGATCGCCCTTCAGGGGTGGGACCGGCTGGGCTGGGCGGCCGATGGCGAGCGGCGCGGTCGTGGCTGGCTCCATCGCCTGGCAGAAGGCTGGATGCGCCTGCGCGACCGGCGCGGGCCGCTGGCGGCACTGGTGCTGGCCTGCGGTTACGGCTTCTTCTTACTTTCCGGCGTGCTGATGCTAATCGGCCAGCTTGGCCTGGCGCGCCCGTGGCAAACCGATCCACTGCTGAGCGCGCTGGTGACGGTCAACCTGCTGGCCTTTGCCTGGCGGGCCGTATGGCGTGCCGGCTTCACCGCCTGCGAACATGGCTGGGGGCAAGGGCTGCTGGCCGTGCTGCGCATTCCGGTAACCAACGTGATCGCCATCATGGCCGGCCGGCGCGCCTTTGTGGCCTATTGCCACACGCTGGCGGGTGGCCGCCCGCGCTGGGAAAAGACCCGGCATGACCGTCACCCGGCGGCGCAGCCGCTGCCGGAAGTGCCGCTGGTGGCCAGAGTTTCGCTGGCGGACCTGCCGTTCGACGTGCCGGCTAACATTGCCCTGGGGTCGTCGCAGTGAGCCCGCGCCCGCCCGCCGCCGGACCGCGGCACACCGGCAGGCGCGGCCGCCCGGTAATCATGCTGGCGCTGGTGGTCGGCGGGTGGAGCCTGCTGCGCGCGGCCACCTGGGAAGGCGCGGCTGTGCCGGACCAGCCCGGCCCCGCCGCGCTATCCTCATCGGCTGTGCCGTCGGTGACAGCTTCGCCTGCGCCGCCGCACGCGCTGCCGTTGCAGCGCCAGCCGGGGGAGCCGCTGGCCGCGCCACCCTCGACACTGGAACCGTTGGGGGCCGCACCCTCGGCCCCGCCGGTCGCTCCCGCCACCGCGCCGATTGCCCCGAGCGCCGCGTCTGGCGCAGCAACCGGCACCGGACAACCTGCCTCGCCGCGCATGGCCGTGGGCCACGCCCTGCTGCTGGCGGCGGGCTTCGGGTCGATGCAATTGCCGGCCGAGCTGGCAGCCTACTTCACTCCCCGCACGCCCGGTGCCCCTGCTGCACCGCCGCCGCGCGGACCCGCGCTGGCCGCCGCGCGCGGCG
>NZ_WTYV01000009.1 GCF_009827655.1 Alteraurantiacibacter buctensis
ACAAAGGGACCAGCAATCATGAACGCCATCCGCACCCTGATCGAACGGGGGCGGCAGGAAGTCGCCCTCTTCCGCCAAAGCCGCGAGGACGCCCTCTGGTTCGTCGCCATCGCCTTCGGCCCCGCCATCGCGCTGGCCGTGATCTTCGCCCTCTTCAACGAAGGAACGATGTAGGCTTTCGCCGGCAGGACACCGATGGGTACGCTTCGCGAAAAACTGCCTGATTGGCCCCGTCTGATGAGTTCGGAACTTGCTGCGGCGTATCTGTCGATCGGCACCACCACGCTGCGCACGAAGGGGCCGCAGCCTAGAAGCTTGGGTACACGAGTGCTTTACGATCGTCGCGACCTCGATCGCTGGGCCGACGCGCTTTCAGGTCAGGACCTTGACGCGGCCGAGCGCACGGCAGAGGGTGATGACATCGCCGCACGCGTTGCCCAGCGCCTCGCCGCTAGTTGACCCGCAAGGAAGCCAGCATGCCGCCTTCTGCCCTCCCCTATACCTATTGCAACGCCAAGCGGCTAAAGAACGGCGTCCGCCAGTACTGGCGGTTTCGTCGCGATGGCACCGACTGCCCTTTGCCAGGCAATCCGGCCACCGACACAGCGGCCATGCGCAAGTATGCCGAACTGATCGATAGGGCAAATGCAGTGGCGGAGACGGCTGCCGGGCCGGGGCGCCACTCCTTCGAGTGGCTCGCCAACCAATACCGCGCCAGCGCCGAATTCAACCAGCTCGCCCCCGCTACCCAGCTGGATTACGGGAAGGTGCTTGATCGACTTCTCCTGCCGGCGCTAGGCCCGGAGCGGTTCGATTGCATCAACCGCGCCGCGATCAAGCTGGTGCGCGATTCCGTGCTCGCCAGCGGCAAATCCGCACGCACTGCCAACAAAGTGAAACAGGTGGCCAGTCTGCTCTACAGCTGGGCCGATGATGAGGAGCTGCTGCCTGCGGGCTTCGCTAATCCGGGCCGCGCGCTCAAGAAACTGAAGGGCAAGGCCACGCCGATCGAGATCTGGTCGGCCGAGGAGATCGCGCTGTTCCTGTCCCGCTGTGACGCGCCGATGAAAACCGCCGTGCTGCTGGCGCTCCACACCGGCCAGCGCGCCAGCGACGTCGTCGCCATGCAGTGGAGCGATTGCCTCGGTAACATGATCAGGGTGCGGCAGAACAAGACTGATGAACCGCTTGTGATCCCCTGCCACCCGGTGCTGGCCGCGCACCTCAAACAGATCCGCACCCGCTTCGCCGGGCCCATCTTGCGCATGGCCGATGGCAAGCCCACCAACGCCAACGCACTCGCCAGCGCTATCTACCGCGCTATCGGCAAGATCGATGGGATGCCTCGCCGCTCGATGCACGGCTTGCGATATGCGGCCGCCGGCAACCTCGCCCAAGCGGGATGCACGGTCAGCCAGGTCAGCGCGATCATCGGCCACCGCACCTATCAGATGGCCATGAAGTACGCCGCCCAGCGCGCCGACGCCGAAGCCGCGATTGCCCGCCTCGGATCGCAGGCTTGACCCCGTCCGGAATCGCGCTAGACGCACCCCCTCGCAGGGTGTCCGAAAGGGCAAATTGCGGAAAATGAGGACAAGCACTGCGGAAAACCACCCGTGGAACGCCCTAACTCATTGAAAAGGCCCGATGGCGGAGTGGTTACGCAGAGGACTGCAAATCCTTGCACGCCGGTTCGATTCCGGCTCGGGCCTCCACTTCCCTTGCATTGCCCCAGCGTGACGCTGGCAATATGCGAGGGGTGGATCACATGGTGAGCCGCTTTAGCTCAGTTGGTAGAGCATCGCATTCGTAATGCGGGGGTCACAGGTTCGAGTCCTGTAAGCGGCACCATTTTCCCATTCATCAGCGTCCGCCGATGAATCTGGCCATCGGAAAATATGCAAAAAGGCGTGCACCTTCCGGTCACCCGCGTTCGCTCCTGTTTGGCCGGGGCTCCTGGGGCGGGCGACACCACGGGATCGATAGAGGACTAGCGAGAGTATCAATTTGGAGTGGACCACGGTGCATGTCATCTACATATGTAGAACACTTCGATCACGGGGGGAAAACACCATCGAGAACGAAGTGATCCTACCCGGTGCCGGCAACCAGCCACATCTCACATGGCTCCCTGCGGCCGTCGGGGTGCGGCGGGGTTACGACGTCTGATAAGCGGCGGCAGCACCGCCGCCCCAAGGCATCACGGCGGGACAGGGGGAGGGGAGAAGATGATGGTCGATCGCTTGCGAACTGTTGCGGCCGCACTGGTGCTGCTGGCAGGGGGACCTGCCTGCGCGGGAACTGCCTCTGCGCCGGTGCTGGCGTCGGATACAGCGGTTGCCAGTGACGCGCATGCCGTCACCATGACGCTGCTGGGCACCGGCGGCGGCCCCGGCGGTCGCGTCGACCGCTCGGGCATCGCCACGCTGGTGCAGATAGGCGACCGCAACTACCTGGTCGATGCCGGCGACGGCGTTTCCCGCCAGCTGGCGCACGCCGGAATCGGTGACGTGGAAATTCCCGTCGTCTTCCTGACCCACCTGCATGACGACCACTATGCCGGTCTCACCGCGCTGGCCACCTTTGCCTACACCCTGCGGTCGCGCAACCTCCACCTGGTAGGTCCGGCAGGCACGGACCAGCTGCGCACGGCCTTGGCGGCCATGCTGCAGGTCAGCGCCAATATCCGCATGGTCGAGAACCGGCTGCCGCTGACTCCCGACCAGTTCCTGCATGCCACGCAATTCACCCAGAACCCGGTTTACCAGGATGACCGGGTGACCGTTACGGCCATCGAGAACCATCACTTCCGCTTCGGGCCGGAGAGCCCTGCGGCGACCAACAAATCCTATTCGCTGCGGTTCGAAACCGGCGGCAGGGTGATCGTGTTTACCGGGGATACCGGCCCCGATCCCCGCGTCGACGAGCTGGCCCGCGGCGCCGATATCATGTTTGCCGAGATGGTCTCTGCCGCCGATCGCCTGGCCGTTCCGCCCCAGGTACTGCGGCACATGGACGAGGAGCATCTCTCGCCAACCGAAGTGGGCCTCCTGGCAACCCGTGCCGGGGTAAGGAAGCTGGTCCTGACGCACATCGGCGATGTGTCCGAGGAGGATATTGCCGAGGTACGCCGTAACTATTCCGGCGAACTGGTGGTCGGCACCGACCTGGCCGAAATCGCGCTCTGACCTGCTCCATCAAAAGGATTCCACCATGCCTTGCTCCACACTTCGTTCGCTGGTCCTTGCGGTCGCGCTGGCCACGCCTCTTGTTCCCGTGAGCAGCGCGCTGGCCCGTTCTGGTGATGCCACTACCGCCACAGAGCGGACAGAAAGTTCCTATGAATGGGTGACCCTGGGCACGATGGGCGGTCCGATGCCGAGTGCCGCCCGCGCCGAGCCCGCCAACCTGCTGGTGCGCAACGGCAGCGCCCACCTGGTCGATGTCGGCGATGGCGCAGCGACGGCCATGACGGTGGCGGGCGCGGACTTTCAGGAACTGCGCAGCATCTGGATCAGCCACATCCACTTCGACCACATCGGCGGCCTCTTCGGCGCGCTGGGCCTGCGCCTGCAGACCCGCGGGACCGGACCGCTGACGATCTATGGCCCCCCGGGCACCCGCGCCATCGTTGACGGCCTGATCGCGGCCATGCAGCCCAGCGCGCGGTCGGGCTTTGGCGTACCGGGCGAGGTGCCGATCGATCCGGGTGCCTCGATCACGGTGGTGGAACTCGACGACGGGGACGTGGTGACGCTCGACGATTTCACCGTGCGCGTTGCCAGCAACACGCACTACAGCTTCCTTCCGGGGTCGGCCAACGAGCGGGACTTCCGTTCGCTGTCGTTCCGGTTCGATCTTCCGCAGAGGTCGATCGTCTACACCGGCGACACCGGGCCCAGCGACAAGGTGACCGCCCTGGCCCAGGGTGCGGACATGCTCGTCACCGAAATGATCGACGTCGAGGCGACCATCGCCAACGTGCGTCGCCGCGCGCCCCAGCTTTCACCCGCAGAAGCGGCCAATATGGAGCGCCACCTGCGCGAACATCACGTGACTACCGCCGATATCGGCATGATGGCGCATGCCGCGGGCGTTGGCGAAGTGGTGGTGACCCACCTGGCCGGGGGCGAGGCGCAGGGCGAACGGGACGCGGCGGCCCGCTATGCCCGCGAAATCGGCAACCACTACTCCGGCCGCGTCAGGGTCGCGAACGACCAGGACCGGTTCTGACAGGACCAGCCTTGCATCGGTCAATTCGGGGGTCGTAAATGGAAATGCGCGGACTGCGGGACGCGTGAACCCGGGAGCTCCTCCGTTGAACCCTGCAACCTCAAACAGTGCACCAGGGCAGGCGTTGCAGCGGGGGGAACGCCGGCCGGCCATTGCCCGCGCGGCGCTGGAAGTTCTCGGCCGGCATGGCAGCCGGGGATTGACGCACCGGGCCATCGATCAGCACCTTGGCCTGCCGATGGGGACGACCTCGGCCTATTTCCGGCGGCGCGAAGACCTGGTGGGGGCGGCCATCCGCGCCTTGTTCAAGGCAGACAGCGACCGTTTCACAGCGATGGTCGGAGATCTGCTGGCAAGCGGTGAAGAAATCACGCTGGAGACGGTCGTCCGGTTCTTCGTCCGCATGATCCGGCACGTGCGTGACAACACGCCCGAGGTCATCCAGCTTGCGCGCTACGAGTGCTTCCTGCTGGCCCGGCGGGACGAGGAGCTGAAGCTGTTGCTCAAGGCCCAGTTCGATGCGCGGGAAAGGCGCGATGCCGAACTGTTCGCCCGGCTGGGAGCGACTGACCCCGTGCGTTCAGCCACCCGCTTCGGCATTACCGTCCGCGGCGCCTTCTTTACACTGGCCTTCTTTCCCGAGCCATCGATGCAGGTCGACGAGCTCGACGAGTCATTCATCAGGAACGCGCTGATTGCTGCCATGGCATAAGCGAATGCCGCAAGCCTGCCTCCAGCGTGACTGTTCGAGGAAAGGCCCCCGGCATCCCATCGACACCTGCCGCGTCAGGCTGCCGCCCTGCCCATCGATACTACCCCGTGTTCCCGGGATGCCGGGGCTGGCCGGGCAGGCATGCTTTGGGAGAAGTCCCCAAAGGAAAGCGGGCGGCCGAACATGTAGCCCTGCAGGTAGTCGCACCCCGGCTTGCGCAGCAGATCGGCCTGTTCAACGCATTCGACTCCTTCCGCGATGACCTCCATGTCGAGCCCCTTGGCCAGCAGGATGGCGCCCGCCACCAGCAGCGAAGCCTTGTTGCCCGGCTGCAATCCGCTCACCAGCGACTTGTCGATCTTGATATGGCTGAAGCCATAGGACTGGAGGTAATGGATCGAGGTGAAGCCGGTCCCGAAATCATCCAGGGCAACCGATATGCCCATCGCCTTGAATTCTCCGATCATCCTGATGGCCCGTTCCGGCTGGGCAAGCAGGTAGCCCTCGGTAATTTCCAGTTGCAGGCGATCGGGGGGAAACCCTGTCTCCTGCAGGATCTCGGCAACCTGGCGTTCGAAGCCGGGATCGCGAAACTGCGCCGGCGACACGTTGACGCTGAGGCGAAGCCCCGGCAACTGCACGAAGTCCTGGCAGGCGCGGCGCAGGACCAGCGCACCCAGCGGATGGATCTGCCCGGTGGCCTCGGCGATTGCGATGAACTGGTCCGGGTCGAGCTGGCCCTCGCGCCGGCGGGGCCAGCGGATCAGGGCTTCTGCAGCCACGATCGAGCCGGTCGCGCCGTCTACCACGGGTTGGTAGAAAACATCGAATTCGTCATTGACCAGGCCCCTGGCAATCTGCTCCTCGATCAGCATCCGGTGCAGCCGGCCTTCGTCGAACGCCTTGTCGTACAGCGCGATCTCGCCTTTGCCGTTGCTCTTGCAATGGTACATGGCGATGTCGGCCCGGCGGAGGAGCTCGTGGGCCTTGAGCTGACCTTCCAGGTTGCTGGCAATGCCGATGCTTGCCCCCACCTGGAGAACATGCCGCTGGAAGACCACCGGCAGGCAGATCTCCTCGGCCAGGTGGCGGGCGATGGACAGGGCCTGGAAAGTGGCATTGGGCACTTCGATCAGGATGGCGAACTCGTCTCCCCCCACGCGGGTCAGCATGGCATGGCCCGGGCAGGCCTTGCGCAAGCGCGCTGCCAGGCAGCTGATCAGCGTATCGCCTGCATGGTGGCCATGCGCGTCGTTGATGTCCTTGAAGCCGTCCAGATCGATGAAGATCACCGCCTGCGTGTCCTGCGCCGGCGGCGGCAATGCGTCCAGCGTATCAAGCCGGCCGAGCAGGTGGCGCCGGTTGGGCAGGCCGCTCAACGCATCGGTCAGCGATACCCGCCGGTTTTCCTCGCTCAGGCGCTCGGTTTCAATCTGGCGCCACCGCAGGTCGCGGCCCGAGCGGATCATCTGTGAGAAATCGAGATTGTAGCGGTGCGTGACCACCATCATGCCCGCCCCGACAAAGCTCAGGACAATTGCCTGTACGATCATCTTGCCGTCATCGATCCACGAGAAATAGAGGACGAACGCTACCGTGCTGGCCAGCGCAACCCGCAAGGCGGCCGCGCGCATGCTCATCAGGCAGAATACCGAGCTGACCTGGGTCAGTGCCAGGAAGAACGTCAGGTGTCCGCGGGCGTAGGCATCGCCCAGGGGGTAGATCCACATGCACCATCCCTCGAACCCCAGCGTCATGATGACTGCCAGGCTGCACGTGCGGCGGATCAGCGCGGAAATCTCGGCATCCGAAATCGCCTCGATATTCTTCTGGCGGTACCACCATATGGCCCGCCTGATGCCCACCGCGCACATCGCCAACGGGGCGATGACGGTGCGGAAGGGATATTCCGGCCGGTAGAACTCGATCATGATCGCGGCAGCATTGCAGACGAGAATGGCGTAGAGCAGTGGCATCTGCCGCGAGAACGAGCGGAACTGCGCGTGCGCCAGCTCGCCGTCGCTCGTGTCGAGCCGGAACAGGGCCATCACCTGGCGTAACATCAGTCGCATCGCTGCCCTCGGGCGATATTGGTATGAACGTTCGCGTTTTCGTCACCACGGGTTAAGCCCGCGTGTCACCAGCCAAGGGGTTTTCCCTAGGCCGCGCTGGTGCAAGTCCTCAGGCATGGAAGTGGGCCGCAGCCGCTGGCGGCGCGGATCGCCGGGAAGGGATCAGGCTCCAGGAAGCGTATCGGCGCCGACGTGACGCGAAAAGCTTGCCCGCATGCGGTGCCGATCGGCCCTCCGCTCCGTGAAAATCTCGAAGGCCCGGGCGGCCTGGCCGATCACCATGCCGCTGCCGTCAAGCGTGCGACAGCCACGCAGCCTGGCGGCGCGCAGCAGTTCGGTCTCCAGCGGGAAATAGACGATGTCGGCGACCCAGTGGCGCGGGGCGATCAGGTCCACGGCAATGGCCGGGGCGGGGTTGGTGGCCATGCCCATCGGGGTGGTGTTGACGATGCCATCGACCACGCTGGTATCCAGCCGGTCCATCCGGCAGGCAACGGCCCTGCCGGGACCGAAATGGCCGGACAGCAAGGCGGCGAGGTTCTCGGCCCGCGCCAGGTCGAGATCGGCAATCATCACCGTGCCCGTGCCCGCGCTGAGCAGGGCATTGGCCACGGCCGCGCCGGCTCCGCCCGCACCTAGTTGCAGCACCCTGTCGAGGGCAGCCCCCGGGAGCCCTTCGGCCAGGCTGGTCTCGAAGCCCGTCTTGTCGGTGTTGTAACCGATCTTGCGGCCATCGCGCATGGCCACGGTATTGACCGCCCCCACCAGTCGCGCGCAGTCGGCCAGCTCGTCCAGCAGCGGGATCACCGCCTGCTTGAAGGGAAAGGTGATGTTGACCCCGGCGTATCCTTCGGCCGCAAGGCGGTCCAGCAGGCGGCCGAGGGCGCTGTCGTCCCACTCGCGGTCGGTAAAATCGAACAGCTCGTAGGCCAGCTCGATCCCTTGCGCCGCCGCCTCCTGCTCGTGCAGCCAGGGCGATCGCGACGCCAGTATCGATCGTCCTATGAGGCCCGTACGCAGCATGTCACCTCTCTAGTGGAACTGGCCTGCGACCGCCAGAATGGGGTACCGGCGGTCGCAGGCGGGTGCCCTTCGATCAGAATTCGAAGGTTGCGCCAAGGAAGAACGAGCGGCCGACGAGGTCGTAGAGCGCAGCATCGGTCGAGTTCTGCGAGCTGGCCACGAATGGCAGGCCGCGATCGAACAGGTTGGTCACCCCGGCGCGCAGTTCCAGACCGTTCTCGAAGGTGTAGTTCGCGAACAGGTCGAACAGGTGGTAGGACGAGACGCCGACCTGGACGTTGTTGGGCGTGAGCACCGAACTGACATCGTCGATCGCCCCCTGGAAGCGCCAGCGCAGGCCCACGTTGAAGTCGTCCGTCCGGTAGCCGAAGGTGCTAAGCGCCTTCCATTCCGGCGTGGCGCGCGGCGGCACGCTGTTGGGTCCGGCCCCGCCGTTGCTGATGCCGGTATAGTCGAGGAACGGCGCCCCGGGCAGCAGTTGCACCTTGAACGAATTGAGCCAGCCGATCGCGCTGTCGACATAGACCCGGCCACTATCGGCCAGGAACGGCGCGGGCACGCTCCAGCGCACCTGCACCTCCACCCCGTCGGTCTTCAGCGCGCCCAGGTTCTGGAACGGCGTGGACACGTTGAGCAGCTGGCCGTTGGCATCGCGGCGCACCAGCTGGCAGAACTCGTTGGTGGTGCTGTAGCTGGGGTTGCTGCCATCCAAGTTGTAGCACTTGGACAGCACCGTCAGGCCGGGGATCGGCGAGATCACGTTCTGGATGCTGATGTTGTAGTAATCGACCGACAGCGAGAAGTCGCCGAACACGCCGTCGCTCGCCGGAGAGTTGAACACCGCGCCCACGTTGAAGGTATTGGCCCGCTCCGGCGTCAGCAGGGCATTGCCCGTGTTCACCTGGCCGGTGGCGGTGGTGGGGAACTGGTAGGACCCGATCCCCGCCTGCGGCACGCCCTGCGCCACGCACAGGTTGGCCACCTGGGTGCCGTTGGCTCCGGTGCGCGCCGTGGAGCGCACGTCGCACGGATCGCCCAGCGCGCCCGGCGGGGTGCCGATCACCAGCTGCGCACCCTGCGGGGGCGAGAACAGCTCGGCAATGTTGGGCGCACGCACGGCGCGCTGGTAGCTGCCACGGATCAGCAGGTCCTCTACCGGCCGCCAGCGGGCGTCGAATTCGTAGCTGTGGACTGAGCCGACCGTGGAATAGTCCGACACGCGGCCCGCCGCGCCGATCGCCAGTTCCTCGGCAAAGGGGCTGTTGGCGATCAGCGGAATGTCGACCTGCGCGGCAAATTCCTTCACCGCAATCGCCGTGCGGCCCAGCGGCAGGGTGTTGACCACGCCTTCGATGTTGGCGCCCGGGGCAAAGCCGCTGTCTGCCGTCAGGTCCTGGTCCGGCGCGAAAGCATAGGTGTTGCGGCGATAGCTGCCCAGCAGCGCGATTTGCGCCGGCCCGGCACCCAGGTCGAAAAGGTTGCCGTTGACCTGCGCCTGGAACTGGGTCTGCGTCAGGTCCTCGATGCTGATCGCATCCTTGGTGATGAAATCGACGCAGGCGGCCGAGAGGCTGCGGGCGTTGCTGTCACCGAAGGGATTGAACCCGCCGCTGCACAGCGACCGGCCGCCGTCCGCCGCATTGAGCAGCCGCTGCACCTGCGACTTGAGCACCGCCTGGTGCATCACCTGGGTATGGCGCGACTGGTCGTAGGCCCCGAACACGTCGTAGGTCCAGCCGTCGGTAATGTCGCCGCGGAAGCCCAGCACGTACTGCTGGACCACGTAGTTCTCGTCCCAGTTCTTGTCCGGCACGCCGACATAGCGGCCGTTCCAGGTGAAGTTGGCCGTGGGATTAGGCCGCGAAGCCAAAACGCGGGCCAGATCGGGCGTGATGAAGGGGTTGGTCACCGGCACGCTGGTCAGCGTGGGGAACTGGGTCAGGCTGCCGCCGCTTTCGGTGTTCACCGTCAGGTCCACATAGAGGAACTGGCCATAGGCGGTGATGCTCGGGGCCAGCTCGTACTCGCCGTTGACGAAGGCAGTCTTGCGCTCCAGCGAGTTGAGGATCTGGATCTGCTGGCCCACCGGCATGCGCACCTGGTTGCCGAACACGCCATAGCCATTGGTGCCGTTGGGGCCCTGATAGTTGACCGCGCCCGGCTGGACCACCGCCCCGCCCGCCGCGATGTTGTTCTGGGTGAACAGCGTGCCGTTATTGTTGAAGCCCAGGTTGCCCACCTGGCTGCCCTGGGTGATCGATCCGGGCAGGTTCAGCGGGGTGCCGTAGCCGGCGAAGACCTGCTGGATCACCGCCAGGCTGGGCGAGTTGGTGGCGCTGGGAATGAAGGTGCCGGTGCCGATGAACGATGATGGCACCTTGTCGAAGAAGAAGTCCCGCTCGCTGCCCTGCAGCGAATCCTGGTGGGTATAGCTGAAGGCGGCCAGCACGCTGCCGCGCCCGTCAGCGAAGGCCGAACCGATCGCCAGCGAGGTGTTGTAGCGCTCGGCATCGCCCATCTCGCTGATGCCGTACTGGCCATCCAGCACCACGCCTTCGAACCCGCGCAGGGTGCGGAAGTTGACCACGCCCGACATCGCGTCCGAACCGTAAACTGCCGAGGCGCCGCCGGTGATCACGTCCACCCCGCCGATGATCGATTCCGGGATGATGTTGATGTCCACGTTGCCCGAGATGTCGGACAGCGGCAGGCGGCGGCCGTCCAGCAGCACCAGGTTGCGGTTGGAGCCGAGGCCCCGCAGGTTGATCGTCGCGCGCCCGCCGGTGCCCTGCCCGCCGGTGGCGGCATTGCCCGAGGTGGTGAAGCTGGGCAGCTGGTTCAGCGCATCGTTGAGGTTGATCGTGCCGGCCTGGTCGAGCGCTTCCGGCCCCACCGTGATGATCGGGCTGACCGAAGTGTTGTTGGGCCGCCGGATCAGCGAGCCGGTGACGACGATCGTGTCATCGTCGTCCGCGCTTGCCGATTCGGCACCAGCCTGCGCCAGGGCAGCCGATGGCAGCAACAGCGCGGTGGCACAGGCGGCCAGCGACGACGACACCAAGAGACGAGAAAAAGACGAAACCATAATGCACCCTCCCCTTGCCGGATCTGCAATCCGATCGATGGAGGCTCATTTATGTTACGAACTAGTTCCTGTCAATTTCCAATCGCCATCTGCTTTCCCTGGCCCAGCCGGTGCGCGAGGGCGGCGCAGATCGCGCACAGGACCAGCGGCACGCAGTAGCTGGCAAACAGCACCGGCAGGGACACCCCGGCCGCCATCAGCTGGCCGCCAAACCACGGGCCGAAGATTGCTCCGGCGCGGCCGATGCCGATGGCCCAGCCCACGCCTGTTGCGCGGATCGAGGCAGGGTACGATCCCGCGGCCAGCGGCCAGACGCCGTTGTACCCGCCCTGCAGCAGCACCCCGATGCCGAAAGCCGTGGCCATGGTCCCGGCCACCGACATGGGAATAGAGGCGAACCACATCATCGCGGCCGCCGCCGCCACCAGCATGACAGGCACCAGCCGCCCCAGCGAAATGCGCACCGCCAGGAAGCTCATGGCCACGGTGCCCACGAAAGCGCCAAGGTTGTACAGCGCGCCGGCGTAGATTCCGTCGGTCTCGGACAGGCCGGCCTCGATCGCCAACTTGGTGATCCAGCTGACGATGAAGTAGAGCACCATCAGGCCGAAGAAGACGGCACCCCACAGGGCCAGCGTGCGGCCACGGAATTCGGTGGCGAAAAGCCGCTTCACCCCGCCGTCCAAGGCCTGTTCGGCAGAGGCCGGGCGGGCATCGGGCAGGAGCCGCCAGGCCAGCGGAAACAGCACCACGGTAATCAGGCCCGCCGCAACCAGCAGCGCGTGCCAGCCGTAGACCGGCAGCAGTTGCGCCACGATCAGCCCGGTGAACACGGCGGCAAAGGGGTATCCGGCCTGGACCATGCCCACGGCCAGGTTGCGGTGGTGGGCCGGGGCACTTTCGGCCGCCAGCGCCGCCATCGCCGCCAGCACCGTGCCGATGCCCGCGCCCACGATCACCCGCAGGACAAAGAACTGGGCCACGGTGGTCACCAGCCCGCTGGCCATCATGCCGACAGACATCAGCGCCAGCGCGGTCAGGATGATGCGCCGCCGGCCATAGCGGTCGGCCAGCGGAGCGATCAGCATGCCGCCGATGGCCATGCCCAGCAGCCCGGCGCTGAACAGGGTGCCCATCACCTCGGCCCCGATGGTCCATTCCTGCTGGATGCGCGGGGCGATGAAGGACAGGATCGTGACGTCGATCCCGTCGGCCATGTTGATCGCAAAGCACAAGGCCACCACCGCCAGCGTGCGCTTCGTCCAGCCTTCATCTGTGCCCGCCGGGGCACCCGTGTCGATTGCAGCCAATTGCCATCCCTCCCGTTATGCCAGGCAATCGCAAACCGGACCGGAGGCAGGGGCGGGAACGCCCGGCGTCAGTCCTGCTTGGTCACCCATGCTATGATGATGTCCGCCACCTGTTTGGCCCGCCGCGCCACCGCTTCGGGGCTGGTCATGTCGACCCCGAAATTCTGTGCGAAGGTGAACTGGTTGGAGACGTTGTAGAAACTGAGCGCGGTCATGTTGAGGTGCAGCTCCACCGGGTCGATGCCCGGGCGGAAACTGCCCTCCGCCTCGCCCCGCGCGATGATGCGCGCCAGGATGGCGATGACCTGGCGGTTGCCCGAAGGCAGGTCTTCGATCTGCTTGAGATGCTCGGCCCGGTGGATGTTCTCGTTCATCACCAGGCGGACCAGTTCGGAATGTTCCGAGTGGTAGTGCACGTCATGCTCGATCAGGCGGCGCAGGGCCTCCACCGCGGTGCCGGATTCGATATCGACCTGGGCCTCGCTGGCGCGCACGCGCTGGTAGGCCCGCTTGAGGACCGCGCGGTACAGCTCCTCCTTGCCTTCGAAGTAGTAGTAGATCTTGCGCTTAGTGGCCTTGCCCGCGATCTCGTCGATCCTCGCGCCGGCCAGGCCCTTTTCGACGAATTCGGCCGTGGCGATGTCGATGATCTGGTTGATGGCCTTTTCGCGCGCTTCTGCGCGCGACTGGCGCTGGCCCTTCTGGTCGCTCAAGCGGGAACCCCTTCTGCTGCCGGCCGGCACGGACGATCCGCTGCCCCCGCCCTGCCAGATAGCCTGTTCGCGCCGCTGCGTCTTCACGGCCATGACCAGTTACCAACTCCGAATTATGTAACGAACTAGTCCCTCACATTTTCTCTGTTGTCAACCACGCTTTGGTGTTAGCCTGCGGGCAAGAGGGCACGCCTGCGGCCCCGCAGGAATGGGCTTGAAGAGGATCGGGGATGAAGACGTCGATCGCCACGGTTTCGATCAGCGGCACGCTGGAGGCCAAGCTGCAGGCCATCGCGGCCGCCGGGTTCCAGGGCGCGGAAGTGTTCGAGAACGACCTGCTCTCATCCCCCCTCACCGCGCGCGAGATCGGCGCGCTGATGCGCGAACTGGGGCTGGCCTGCACCCTGTTCCAGCCCTTCCGCGACCTGGAGGGCATGCCTGACGATTTGCGCCAGCGCACTTTCGACCGCCTTGAACGCAAGTTCGACCTGATGGGGGAACTTGGCGCGCGCGACGTGCTGGTCTGCTCCAATTGCCAGCCGCACGCGCTGGCGGATCGCGGGCGGCTGCTGGCGGACCTGGCCGAAGCGGCCGAGCGGGCTGGACGGCGGGACTTGCGCGTGGGCTATGAAGCCCTGGCCTGGGGTCGCCACGTGTTCGACCATCGCGAGGCCTGGGGCCTGGTGCGCGATGTCGACCACCCCGCCCTTGGCCTGATCCTCGACAGCTTCCATTCGCTGGCCCGCGCCGTGCCGTCCAGCAGCATCGGCGATATCCGGCCTGAAAAGCTGTTCATGGTGCAGGTGGCCGATGCACCCCGGCTGGACATGGATTACCTCAGCTGGAGCCGCCATTTCCGCTGCATGCCCGGCCAGGGCGACCTGCCGCTGGATGACTGGGCCGATGCCATCCGCCGGATCGGCTATGACGGGTTCTGGAGCCTGGAGATCTTCAACGACCGCTTCCGCGCCGGTTCGGCCAGCGGCGTGGCTACCGATGGCTACCGCTCGCTGCGCCTGCTGGAGGGCGGCATCAACCGGCCCGCGCAGCCCGTGCCCGCGCTGCCGACCCGCAGCGAGCCGCTGGGCGTGGAATTCATCGAGTTTGCCGCCAGCCATGCCGAGGCCGAAGATCTGGCGGCCATGCTGCGGCCGCTGGGCTTCGTGCCCACCGCGCGCCACCGCAGCAAGGACGTCACCCGCTGGCAGCAGGGGCAGGCCAACATCGTCATCAACTGCGAGCAGGAGGGCCTGGCCCACAGTTTCGACATGGTCCACGGTGCCTCGGTCTGCGCCATCGGCATTGCCGTGGCCGATCCGCAGGCCGCGCTAGCCCGCGCCGATGCCATGCGCATCGAACGCTTCGAACAGGCCATCGCGCCCGACGAATGGGCCGTGCCATCGGTGCGCGGGGTGGGCGGCAGCCTGCTCTACCTGGTGGAAGCGGCCACGACGCAGGCCATGTGGGCGCACGAGTTTCCACATCCGCTGGAGCCGGCACCCGCAGCAGGACCGGCACTCAGCCTCGACCACATCGCCCAGACCATGCAGTACGAAGAATTCCTTAGCTGGCTGCTTTTCTACATCAGCCTGTTCGCCATGCGCAAAACGCCGCAGGTGGAGATCGCCGATCCGATGGGGCTGGTGCAGAGCCAGGCGGTGGAATCGGCCAACGGGGCTGTGCGCTTCACGCTCAACGGGTCGCTGGCGCACCAATCGCTGTCGGCCCGCTTCGTGCAGAACTATTTCGGTGCCGGAGTGCAGCACATCGCCTTTGCCTGCGACGACATCTTCGCCGCGGCCGACCGGGCGATTGCCGGCGGGGTGGAGCGGCTGGCAATCCCCGCCAACTACTACGAGGACCTGGAGGCCCGCTGGGGCCTGGCCCCCGACCTGGTGCAACGAATGGCCGCGCGCGACATCCTGTATGACCGCGACGGCGATGCCGAATACTTCCAGTTCTACACCCGCGCCTTTGCCCGCCGGGTGTTCTTCGAACTGGTCGAGCGGCGCGATTATGGCGGATACGGCGCGGCCAATGCCCCGATCCGCCTTGCCGCCCAGGCGCGCCACAAACCGCAATTCATCGACTGACAAGGGAGAATAGAGGGATGAGCATGAACAGGCACGCCGGAGCGGCCACACTCGCACTGCTGGCGGCATCGCTGGCCGCGCCGGTACAGGCACAGGGTCAGCGCGATTTTCCGGTGGCCGATGCGCCGGTGCTGGCCGACAACTTTCCGGTCCACGCCGTGCCCTTTCCGCGCGGGGTCAGCGCCTGGCGCGACGTGATCTACCAGCAGTTGTCGGGCCATATCCCGCAGGTGCTCGATATCTATGTCCCGCGCGAACCAGGGCCGCACCCGCTGGTGCTATATATCCACGGCGGCGGCTGGCAGGGCGGGCACACGCGCCATTCGGGTGCCCTGGCCAATTTCCCCGAGGTGCTGGCGGCGCTGGCGGCGGAAGGCTTCGTGGTAGCCAGCCTCGAGTATCGCCTGTCTGCCGATGCGCAGTTTCCGGCCCAGTTGCAGGATGCCAAGGCGGCCATCCGGTTCCTGGCCGCCAATGCCGCGCAGTACCGGGTCGATCCGGCGCGGGTCGGCGTGTGGGGCGGCTCCGCCGGCGGGCACCTGACGGCGCTGGCTGCGCTCACCTGCGGCGACACCGCGCTTGATCCCGCAGCAGCAGGCGAACCCTGCGTGTCAGCGGCAGTGACATGGTACGGCGTGTTCGACTTTGCCCAGCAGGCAGCCGGCCAGCCGGGCAGTGTCGACACCGCCGCCGAGCGGCTGCTGGGCTGCGCAGGACGCTGCCCGGCCGACCGCTATGCCTTCGCCAGCCCGGTGACCTACATCGATGCGCAGGACCCCGCCTTCCTGCTGATCCACGGCGAGGAGGACCGCACCGTCGCCATTGGCCAGTCGCGGCTGGCCGAACAGCGCCTGCGCGCCGCCGGGGTACCGGTGGAGGCGATCTACATCCCGCACGTCGACCACAGCTTCATTGGCCGCACGCCGGCCGAAACGCGCGAGGCCACCCTGCGAGCCACCAATGCCACCTTCGACTTCTTCCATGCCCGCCTGCACCGGGGAGGCCAGTGATGCGCCTGGTCCTGACCGCGCTGGCGGCAGGGCTGGCGCTGGCGGTGACCGGCCCCGCTGCGGCGGAAGAACCGGTTGCCGTCGACGGCGGCATGATCGACGGCATTACCCTGCCATCCGGGGTAGATGCCTGGCTGGGCGTGCCCTTTGCCGCCCCGCCGGTGCGCGAACGGCGCTGGCAGCCGCCGCAGCCGGTGGAGCCATGGACCGGCGTGCGCCACGCCGACCGGTTTGCCCCGCAATGCCTGCAACCGCTGCGCAGCCCGGCGCAGAACCACTACTTCGGCGTGGAGGCGACCAGCGAGGACTGCCTCTACCTCAACATCTGGGCACCGGCCGGCGCGCGTGACAAGCTGCCGGTGGTGGTCTGGGTCTATGGCGGCGGGTTCAACATCGGTTCGGCCAGCATGGCCAACTATTCGGGCGAAGGGCTGGCCGCCGACGGGGTGATCCGGGTGAACCTGTCCTACCGCGTCGGTCCGCTGGGTTTCTTGGCCCATCCCGAGCTGTCGCGTGAAGCGGACTATGGGGCATCGGGCAATTATGGCCTGATGGACCTTGTCGCCGGCCTCGAATGGGTGCGCGACAACATCGCGCGCTTCGGCGGCGATCCCGGCAACGTGACACTGGTGGGCCAGTCGGCCGGATCGATGGCCATTGCGGTGCTGCAACAAAGCCCGCAAGCCGCCGGCCTGTTCCACCGTGCGGTGGCGATGAGCGGCAGCAATTTCGGCGGGCTGGTCAATCCCGTGCCGCTGGCTGCCGCCGAAGCACAAGGGTTGGCCTTGCAACAGGAACTGGGCGCAACCTCGCTTTCCGATCTGCGCGCCCTGCCGGGTGACCGCGTGGCCGCCGCGCGCTCCCCGCGCGATCCGGTGGTGATTGACGGCCACGTGGTCATGGGCACCGCCGATCAGGTTTATGCCAGCGGCCGTTTCAACGATGTGCCGCTGCTGCTGGGCTATACCCGCGACGAGAGCTTCCGGCCCCTGCCCCCGCCGGCCAGCGCCGCGCAGCTCGAGGCCGAGGTTGCCGCGCGCTTTCCGGCCAATGCCGCCGCCGTGCTTGCCGCCTATGCCGGAGCCGATCCGCAGCGGGCCGCGCTGGACATCGCGCGCGATGCCACGGTGGGCCTGCAGATGGCAGGCTGGGCACGCGCGCAGGCCGGCAACGGCGCGGCGCCGGTCTACGGCTATTTCTTCACCCGCCGCCAGCCCTATACGCCGGGCGTGTCCTTCTCGGACCACGACCCGGCGACGGCGGGGGCCTATCACACCGGTGACGTGCCCTACTGGCTGCGCACGCGCGAATCGCTCAACCTGTTCCGCCGCACGCGTGACTGGGAGCCGGGCGATGCGGCGCTGGAACGGGAGATGGCCGGCGCCCTGATCGCCTTTGCCCGCGACGGCGTGCCCCGCAGCGAGCGGCTGGGCCCCTGGCCGCAGCTTGACCTGGCTGACCCGCGCGTAGCCCTGCTGGCGCCCGAACCGGCGATCGCAGCCTGGCCACACTGGGCCGACATGGCCCTGCTTGCCGGTTCCGCCCAGCCGCCCGCCCAGTCCCCCGCCCAGCCCAGGCCGCCACGCGACTGATGATGCGCGCGCTTTCCTGCACCGCCGCCCTGTGGCTCGCCTGCCTGGCCAGCAGCCCGGCAGCGGCGCAGGAGTGCCCGGCCGACAGCCAGCTTGCCTATATCTGCGGGCTTGACCGGCCCGAGGACCTGGTAGTGATCCCCGGCACCCGCTGGCTGGTGGCCAGCAGCTTCGTGCCAGGCGGCGGCATCCGGCTGGTCGATGGCGAGGCGCGCATGGCCCGGCGCTGGTTCGCGGGCACGGCGGACCAGATCGCCCCGCTGGCCGATGCCCTGCCCGCCTGCCCCGGCCCGCCCGATCCGGCCCTGCTGCACACCCGGGGCCTTGCCCTGCGGCCGCTGGACGATGGCCGCTGGCGGCTGCTGGCAGTCAACCACGGCGGGCGCGAGGCGATCGAGCTGTTCGACGTTGTGCAGACCGGTGGCGAGCCGCAGATCGTCTGGCGCGGCTGCCTGCCGCTGCCGGCGGGGCAGGTCGCCAACTCCGTCACCGCCTTTGCCGACGGCACGGTGCTGGTCACTGTGCTGACACGGCCGGGCACGACCATCGGCGATTTCATGCTGGGGCGCACCACGGGCGCGGTATGGCAATGGCGGCCCGGAGAGCCCGGCTTCAGCGAGCTCCCCGGAACGCAGCTTCCCGGCAACAACGGGATCGAGACCGATCCGGACCAGCGGCATTTCTATGTCGTTTCATTCGGCCTGCACGCGGTTGCGGTGTTCGACCGGCAGAACACCGCGGCCCCCGTCAGCCTGATTACCGCGCCAGATTTCATGCCGGACAACATCCGCTGGTCCGAAGGCAGGCTGCTGCTGGCCGGGATGCGCCTTGACGAGCCGGCCTGCGGCGGGCTGCGGCAGGTGGTGGACGGGGTGGCCGACCCGATGCTGTGCCACCGCGGCTGGGTGGTGGGCGAACTGCTGCGCGATCAGGAGCGCATCGCCACCCTTGCCTATGGCCACCCGCAACCCGGCTTCAACGGCCACTCGGTAGCGGTCCTGTGGCAGGACGAGCTGTGGCTGGGATCGTTCCAGGCAGACCGCGTGGCGACTGTCACGCCGCCGCGCTAGGCGGTCTTGTCCGCCAGTGGCACGCGGAACGATGCCGCCAGCCCTGTGGTCGTCCGGGAAAGCACCAGCCGGGTGTCCAGCGCCTCGGCAATGTCGAGCGCCATGGCCAGCCCCAGGCCGGAGCCGGGCATGTCCGGATCGAAGCGGGTGCCGATCTCGGTGGCGCGCGCGATCTGCTCGTCGGTCATGCCGGGCCCGTCATCGCTGACCGTCAGGCGACAGCCGCCATCGGCGCGGACCGCCCCGATCGTCACCTGGCGGGCCGCCCACTTGCCCGCATTGTCGAGCAGGATCGCGCACAGGTCCACCAGGTTGGCCTGGTCCGCTGCGACGCTGAAGGGCCTCTCGAACCCCTGCATCGCAAACGCCTTGTCCGGGTGCAGCCGGCGCATGGCCCGCAGCACCGGCTCCAGCGCATCGGGCAGGGGCACGCTTTCGCCGGGCAGGCGGGCCACGGCGTTCGAGCGGGCGCGGGCGAGCTGGTAATCGATCTGTTGCTGCATCCGTTCGGCATGATCCAGCAATACGGTGGCCGAGGCGCGGGTCGCCTCATTGTCCGCCAGCCGCTCCGCCTCGTCGGTGATCACGGCCAGCGGGGTGCGCAGCGAGTGGGCCAGGTTGCCGGCATGAACCCGCGCCCGGTCAACCATCTGCCCGGTCTGCGCGATGTAGGCGTTGAGGTCGCTCACCAGCGGGGCGATCTCGGCGGGATAGGTGCCGTCCAGCGTGCGCGACCTGCCGCCGCGCACCGCGTTGATTGCCGAACCCAGCCGGTCGAGCGGCTTGAGACCGATGCCGATCATCACCAGCCCGGTTGCCAGCAGGGCAGTGGCCAGCGCCGCCAGCCACCAGCTCAGCTCGCGCGAGAAAGCGGCGATGTCCTCGTCCAGCTCGCGCTGGTCGGTGGCGATCACGACGTGCACTTCCTCGCCCGCCGGGCCGCGCTCGATCATGCCATAGGTGATGGCCGGCCCGGTGGGGCCCCGCTCGATGCGGTGGACGATCTGCGGCGAATGGGCCACGCGCTGGTCCAGCTCGCCGCGGGTCATCGATTCCGATTTCAGCGGAGGGTGGCCGTGGACCGCTACCTCCCAGTAGAAGCCGGACAGCGGTTCCTCATACCGCGGATCGGACAGCGGGCGCAGCAGGTAGGGCGCGCCCTCCCCGTCCAGCTCGGCCAGCCGCGCCAGCTCGCGCACGTGGACTTCCAGCTCCTCGTGATAGGCAGTCTCGATGTGGCGGGTGAACACCTGCGTGGCGGTGAACCAGATGCCGGCGATGCCCAGCAGCACCCACAGGCCCACGGCCAGCACGAAACGCAGCCGCAGGCTGCCGGAGGCTGGCAGAGCCGCCCTCACCGGTTGAGCCTGTAGCCAAGGCCGCGCAGGGTGCTGATCCGCTCGCGCCCGATCTTGCGGCGCAGGCGGCCCACCAGCACTTCCACGGTGTTGAGCTCGCGCTCCGCCTCAAGGTCGTAGAGGTCTTCCAGGATATCCCCTTGCGCCAGCACCTGGCCGGGGCGGCGCATGAACAGGTGCAGCAGGGCGAACTCGCGGCGGCTGAGCTCCAGCTCCTCGCCATCCGCCTGCGCGGTGCGGGCCAGCGGGTCCAGGGTCAGGTCGCCCACGCTGAGCGCCGAGGCGCGGGTGCCGCCCTGCCGCCGGTGCAGGGCGTTGAGGCGGGCCTGCAGTTCCTCGAACCGCACCGGCTTGACCACGAAATCGTCGGCCCCCGCGTTGAGGCCTTCCACCTTGTCCTGCCAGCTTCCCCGCGCGGTCAGGATCAGGATCGGACAGGCCACGCGGGCCGCGCGCCAGTGGCGCAGCAGGTCGATCCCGCTGCCGTCGGGCAGGCCAAGATCGAGCACCACGGCGGCCATGCGGTCCATGTCCGGCCAGTCGCGCGCTGCATCGCAGGTGGTGGCCAGGTCCACGGCATAGCCCGCCCCGCGCAGCCGCTCGGCCAGGCGGCGGCCCAGTTCGGGATCGTCCTCAACCAGCAGCAGGCGCATCGCGCGAAGTTCCTTGGGGCCAGGCGGTGGTGCCGCCCCTTTCCGCCCCGAAACTGACAACAAGCTGGCAAACTGACAAGTTGCTGTCAGCTTGGCAGCGGAAACGGGGCGGCATGACCACCCGCCGCCCGCTCCGCTTCGCCTGCGCCACCGCGCTGCTTTTGCTTGCCGCCTGCGGCTCCGGCGCGGATGAGCCCGCCGCACCGCAAGCCGCCGCCAGCCCCGCGCTGGCGATCGAGACTGCCACGGCCGCCGCCGCAACCGGCCTGCCGCTGGCCCGCGTGCCGGGCCAGGTGACCCTGCCCCCCGATGCCCGCGTGGCGGTGACCGCACCCTTCCCCGGCGCGGCGGTGCGGGTGTTCGTGATCGAAGGGCAGGCCGTGGCGCGCGGCACGCCGCTGGCGCTGGTCCGCGCGGCCGAGCCGGTGACCATCGGCGCCGATATCGCCCGCGCCCGCGCCGAGGTGGGCCTGGCCGAAGCCCGCGCTTCCCGGCTCAACCAGTTGGCCGAGGAAGGCATCATTGCCCGCGCACGCGCCGACGAGGCCGCCGCCGCGCTGACCCAGGCCCGCGCCACCCTCAATGAAGCCCAGCGCATGGCCAGCATGGCCGGTTCCGGCCCCGATGGCATGATGACCCTGCGCGCGCCCATTGCCGGGCGCGTGGCCCATGTGGCGGTGGAAACCGGCGGCGGGGTGGACGGGATGACCGCGCCCTTCGTGATCGAGGCGACCGGCCGCTACCAGCTTGACCTGCAGATTCCCGCGCGGCTGGCGGCGCAGGTCCGCCCCGGCATGGCGGTGGAGGTGGAAGTGCCCACGGTGGAAGGTGCTGAGCCGCTGGTGGTTGGCGGGCAGATCCTCTCGGTCACCCCCTCGCTCGATCCGCAGACCCGTTCGGTCATGGCCAAGGCCAGCGTGGGCGCAGCACCTGGCCTGGTCGCCGGGCAGAACCTCACCGTTTCGATCACCGGCAATGGTGACGGCACCGGCGTTGCCGTCCCCTCGCGGGCGGTCACCCGGATCGAGGGGGCAGACCACGTGTTCGTCCGCAGCGGAGCGGACTTTACCCCCCGACCCGTCACTGTGCTTGCCAATTCGGGCGGCACCGCCGTCATCAGCCAGGGGCTGCAGGCGGGCGAGGTGGTAGCCACCAGCTCGATTGCCGAGCTCAAGGCAGCGGCGGCGGAATAGGGCCATGCTGCGCGCACTCATCGAAAAGGCGCTGGCCCTGCGCCTCGCCGTTCTCGGCCTCGCAGTGCTGCTGGCGGGCCTGGGAGCCTGGTCGTTCGCCAGGCTGCCGATCGATGCCTTCCCGGACATCAGCTCCACCCAGGTGAAGATCATCCTGCGCGCGCCGGGGATGACCCCGGAAGAAGTGGAAAGCCGCGTCATCACCCCGATCGAGATGGAGATGCTGGGCATCCCCGACCAGACCATGCTGCGATCGGTCGCCAAGTATGCCATCGCCGATATCACCATCGACTTTGCCGACGGGACCGACATCTACTGGGCCCGCAGCCAGGTGGCCGAGCGGCTCAACAATGCCATAGGCGACCTGCCCGATACGGTGGACGGCGGCATGGCCCCGATCTCCACCCCGTTGAGCGACATGTACATGTTCACGCTGGAAGGCCCGCAATCGCTGGCCGAGAAGCGCCGCGTGCTCGACTGGGTGGTCCGCCCGGCCCTGCGCACGGTGCCCGGCGTGGCCGACGTCAATTCGCTCGGCGGCTTTGTCGAGACCTTCGAGGTGGCGCCGGACAATGCCGCGCTGGCCGCCGCGGGCCTGTCCACCGCCGACCTTGCCGCCGCCATAGAAGGCGGCAACCGCAACGACGGCGCGGGCCGGCTGGTGACCGGCGAGGAAGCGCTGATCGTGCGCTCCACCGGGGCCATCGCCTCGCTGGAGGACCTGGCCAACACCGTGGTGAAGAACGAAGCCGGCGGCGTGGTGCTGGTGGGTGACGTGGCCAATGTGCGCACCGGCAGCCTCACCCGCTATGGCGCGGTCACCCGCAATGGCGAAGAGGAGGCGGTGCAGGGCCTGGTTATCGGCCTGCGCGGGGCCGATGCGTCACAGGTGGTAGCGGGCGTCCGCACGCGGCTGGAGGAGATCGCCCCCAGCCTGCCCGAAGGGATGGACGTGGTGCCCTTCTACGACCGGTCCGACCTGATCGGCCGCGCCGTGGGGACGGTGGAGAAAGCGCTGCTGGAAGCCACCGTGCTGGTGGTGTTCCTGCTGCTGCTGTTCCTGGGTGACCTGCGCGCCTCGGTGATCGTGGCGCTGGCCCTGCCGATGGCGGCATTGCTGACCTTCATCTTCATGAGCGCGATCGGCCTCACCGCCAACCTGATGAGCCTGGGGGGCCTGGCGATTGCCGTGGGCATCCTGGTGGATGGCGCGGTGGTGGTGGTGGAGAACGTGGTCGAGCGCCTGTCCGACGCAAAGCACGCGAAAATGGGCAAGGCCTACAACGTGCTGCGGGCCACGGTGGAAGTGGCCAAGCCCGTGGCCGCCGGGCTGGCGATCATCGCCATCGTGTTCCTGCCGCTGCTGACGCTGGAAGGGCTGGAGGGTAAGCTGTTCTCGCCGGTCGCCAAGACCATCGTGCTGGCGCTGCTGTCCGCACTGGTCCTGTCGCTGACGCTGGTGCCGGTGCTGGCGCTCTACCTGCTGAAGGTGAAGGAGGGGCATCACGAACCCTGGCTGATGCGCCAGATCGGGCCGCGCTATACCACGCTGCTGGATCGCGCCTTTGCCCGCAAGAAGGTGGTGTTCGGCGTGGCGGGCGCGGCGCTGGCGCTGGCAGGCGTGGCCTACAGCTTCACCGGCAAGACCTTCCTGCCGGTGATGGACGAAGGTTCGGTGGTGATGCAGCTCTCCAAGCTGCCCTCGGTCTCGCTGGAGCATTCGCTGGCGGGCGACCTGGTCGTGCAGCGCGCGATCCTTGAGGACGTGCCCGAAGTGGAGGCGATCATCGCCCGTGTCGGCTCGGACGAGATCGGGCTTGATCCGATGGGCCTGAACGAGACCGACGCCTTCCTGCAACTGGCCCCGCGCGAGGACTGGCGGGTGGCCGACAAGGACTGGCTGGTTGATCAGCTCCGCGCCGTGCTGGCCCGCTTCCCCGGCATCGAGCCCGGCTTCACCCAGCCGATCGAGATGCGCACATCGGAAATGCTCACCGGCGCCCGCGGTGACCTGGCGATCAAGCTGTTCGGGCCGGACCTGGCAGAACTGTCGCGCCTGTCGGGCCAGATCCAGACCCGGCTGGAAGGGATCGAAGGCACCAGCGAGGCGATGACCGTGGCCAACGATACCGTGGACTACCTGCAGGTGGATATCGACCGCGTGGCCGCGGGCCGGGTGGGGATGCCGGTCACCGACCTGCAGGACATGCTGCGCGCGCAGGTGGAAGGCACCCGCGCGGGCGTGGTGGCCGATGGCAACCGCCGCGTGCCGATCGTGCTGCGCGGTGAAGGCTCGGCGGCCGATACGCCGCAGGCCTTTGCCGACCAGCTTTACCGCTCGCCCGCCGGCCAGCTCGTCCGCGCCAGCGATGTCGCCCGCGTAGCGGTGACGGAAGGCCCGGTGAAGCTGGAGCACGAGAACGGCAGCCGCTTCGCCCTGATCCAGGCCTTCGTGACCGGGCGCGACCTGGTGGGTTACGTTGACGAGGCCCGCGCCGACATCGAGGCCAATGTCCCGCTGCCACCGGGCTATCGCGTGGAATGGGGCGGCCAGTTCGAGAACCAGCAGCGCGCCAGCGCCCGGCTGGGGCTGGTGCTGCCGATTGCCGTGCTGATGATCTTCGGTGTGCTCTACATGACACTGGGCTCGCTGCGGGCCTCGCTGCTGATCCTCACCAACATCCCCTTCGCCATGGTCGGCGGCATGGTGGCGCTAGCCATATCCGGCGAATACCTGTCGGTTCCCGCCTCGGTTGGGTTCATCGCTCTGGTCGGCATCGCGGTGCTCAACGGCCTGGTCATGGTCAGCTACTTCCGCCAGTTGCGCAGCGAGGGGATGCCGCTGCACGAGGCGGTCCGCCGCGGGGCGGAGCGGCGCCTGCGGCCGGTGCTGATGACGGCCACCATCGCTGCCTTCGGCCTGGTGCCGCTGTTGTTCGCCACCGGGCCGGGATCGGAAATCCAGAAGCCGCTGGCCATCGTGGTGATCGGCGGCCTCGTCACCGCCACGCTGCTGACGCTGGTACTGCTGCCGATCCTCTACGAACGCTTCGGCGAAAGCGCGGGCGAGCACGACGAGGAACTGGGCGGAGGGTATGACGCATGACCTGGCGACTGTTCCTTGCCCTCTCCGCCGCCGTGATCGTGCCGCTGCCGGCGCTGGCCGAACCCGGCCTGCCCGATGCAGCGCAGGTGGCCGAGGCGCTGGATGCCCACCCCTCTGTCCTCGCCGCCCGGCAGCGCGTGGAGGCGACCCGAGCCGGGGCCGAGGCGCGCGCCATCGGTCCGCACGAGCTGACCTTCTCCGGCAGCTACGTGCGGCGCGACACGCGGATCGACGGCGGCTTCAACGAATTCGACACCCAGCTTTCGCGCTCGGTCCGCCTGCCCGGCAAGGCCCGGCTCGACAGCGAGATCGGCCAGCACCAGGTCGAGGCGGCGGAAAACATGGCCGAGGACGTGCGCCACCAGGCTGCGCTGGTGCTGGCCGGCCACTGGTGGGATTGGCTGGAGGCTGCCGCCGCCGCGCGGGTGGACCTGCAGGCGGTGGGCAACCTTGAACGGTCGCTGGCGGCGGTCCGGCGGCGCGTGGAACTGGGCGATGCAGCCCTGCTTGATGCCGATCTGGCCGAGGCCGCCCTGGGCCAGGCGCGCATCCTGGCCGAGCAGTCCGCCGGCGAGGCCCTGCTGGCGCGCGGGCGGCTGGAAACGCACTTCCCGGCGCTGGCCCTGCCCGCCGAAGCGCCCGAGGTGCCGCAGCCCGCTGCCGACGGCGACCTGCTGGCAACCCTGCGCGACCAGGTGCTGACCAACAGCCACGAAATCGCCGCCGCCGAGGCCCACGCCGATGGCATGTCCGCCGCTGCCGAGCGCGCCAGGCTGGAACGCACGGCCGACCCTTCGCTGGGCGTGCGGCTGTTCTCCGAACGCGGCGGGGAAGAGCGCGGCGCGGGCCTGGTCTTCTCGATCCCGCTGGGCGGCGGCCACCGCGCAGCCCTGGCCAGCGAGGCTGCGGCCACCGCCTCGGCCGCCGCGGCCGATGCCACCCTCGCCCGCTTCACCGTGCGCGAAACCGCGGATGCAGACCTGGCCGAGGCGACCTTTCGCATCAGCGCCTGGCACCGCGCCCGCGAGGCGCTGGACGCGCAGATGTCTGCCCTGCAACGCCTGCGGCGCGGCCATGACCTCAGCGAGATCGACCTGTCCGACCTGTTGCTGGGCGAGCGGCTGACCCACGAAGCCTTCCGCACCGAAGCCGTGACCCGCGCCCAGGCTCAGCGCGCCATCACCCGGATTCGCGTGGACAGCCACCAGTTGTGGCTGGCCGACTGAGGCTCCGTGGCCGCCCCGGCAGCCCGGCCCCGCAAGGTTCCGCCCGCCCCGCCCCAAGGTCTACTTGGCAGCGGGGTCGCAAGTCTGTAGACTTTGTCAAAATCGGGACTGGATCACTTCACAGGAGTTAGCGATGGCCTATCGGGTCAAGATCAATGGCGAGACGCGCGAGATCGATGCGCCGCAGGATATGCCCCTGCTGTGGGCCCTGCGCCAGGAACTGGGCATGGTCGGCACGAAGTTCGGCTGCGGCATCGGCATGTGCGGGGCCTGCACCGTGCATGTGGACGGCGTGGCCACCCGCTCGTGCAGCCTGCCGGTCGGCTCCATCGGCGACAAGGAAGTGACCACCATCGAGGCGCTGGCCCAGTCGCCCGTGGGTGAGGCCCTGCAGCAGGTGTGGCTGGAAGAGGACGTGATGCAGTGCGGCTATTGCCAGGCCGGCCAGCTGATGACCGCCACAGCGCTGCTCACCGCCAACCCCAACCCCAGCCAGGACGAGATCGAGAACGCCATGCGCGGCAACATCTGCCGCTGCGCGTGCTACAAGCGGATCAACCAGGCGATTGCCCGCGTTGCGCAGGAGGGCCCGGTCAATGCGTGATATCGCTCTCGCCCGCCGCGGGTTCCTGAAGGCCAGCGCCCTTGTCGGCGGCGGCTTTGCCCTTGCCGCCAGCATCCCGATGGCTGCCCGCGCGATGGCGGCAGAACAGGCCGAAGGCGGCATGCTCAACGCCTTCGTCACCATCAATCCGGACAACACCATTACCATCATCGGCAAGAACCCGGAGATCGGCCAGGGCATCAAGACTATGCTGCCCATGCTGATCGCCGAGGAGCTGGACGCCGACTGGGACCAGGTGCGCATCCTGCAGGGCGATACCGATGCCGCCCGCTATGGCCCGCAGCTAGCCGGCGGCAGCTTTGCCACGCCGATGAACTGGATTCCCATGCGCCAGGTGGGCGCCGCCGCCCGGCAGATGCTGCTGGCCGCCGCCGCGCAGACCTGGGGGGTCGAGGCTTCCTCGCTTACCACCGAGCCGAACGCCGTGGTCCATGCCGCTTCGGGCCGCCGCGCCAGCTATGGCAGCCTGGCCAGCGTGGCCGCCGGAATGCAGGTGCCGGACCTGGCCGCCGTGCCGCTGAAGGATGCGGCGCAGTTCCGCATCATCGGCCGTGCGATTGGCGGGATCGACAGCCCGCGCATCGTCAAGGGTGAGCCGATCTTCGGCGTCGACACCCAGCTTCCCGGCATGGTCTATGCCGCCTACGAGCGCAGCCCGGTCTATGGCGCGCGGCTGGTTTCGGCCGACGTGGCGGCCGCCAAGGCGCAGGCCGGCGTGATCGATGCCTTCACCATCGAGGGCAACGGCAAGGCCGACGAGCTGGTTGATGGCGTGGCCGTGATCGCCAGCAACTGGTGGCTGGCCAACCGCGCTCGCTCGGCCCTCAACGTCCAGTGGGACCAGGGCGAGTGGGCGAACCATTCCACCGCCGGCTATACCGCGCAGGCCGCCGAGGCCTGGGCATCGGGCACCCCTCAGGAAGTGCTCAACAACAAGGGCGATTTCGCCGCTGCTGCCGCCAGCGCGGCCAAGGTGATCGAGGCCGAATACAGCTATCCGTTCCTGGCCCACGTGGCGATGGAGCCGATGAACTGCACCGCGCTGATGCACGAGGACGGGCGCATGGAAATGTGGGCCCCGTCGCAGACCCCGCAGGGGGGCCTGGCCGTGGTGGCCAGTTACCTGGGCCTGCCGCAGGACAAGGTGACCGTGCACATCACCCGCATGGGCGGCGGCTTCGGCCGGCGGCTGACCAACGACTACATGGTCCAGGTGGCCGCGATTGCGAAGCGGATGCCCGGCACCCCGGTGCAGCTGATCTGGAGCCGCGAGGATGACGTGCGGTCGGACTTCTTCCGGCCGGGCGGCTATCACAAGTTCAAGGCGGCGATCGACGGCAGCGGCAAGCTGGTGGGTATCCAGGACCACTTCGTCACCTTCGACTATCCCGCCGGCGGCCCGTTCAACCCGGCATCGATGCCGGCCAGCGAGTTCCCCGCCAACTATGTGCCCAACGTGCACTATGGCATGACCAAGCTGCGCACCGCGATCCCGATGGGCGCGCTGCGGGCCCCCACCAGCAACGCGCTGGCCTTCGTCTTCCAGAGCTTTCTGGACGAGGTGGCGCAGGCATCGGGCAAGGACCTGCCTTCGCTGATGCTGGAGCTGATCGACGGTGCCGGCCCCGAACAGGGCGGCCGTGGTCCTGCCGGCCCCACCCCGGGCTTCAACCCCGCGCGGCTGGCCGGCGTCACCCGCAAGGTGATGGAGATGGCCAACTGGGGCACCCCTGCCGCAGAAGGCCGCGCCAAGGGCTTCGGCTTCTACTTCAGCCACCAGGGCTATTTCGCCGAAGTGGTGGAAGCCAGCCTCGACGCGCGCAACCAGGTGGTGATCCATGACGTGTGGTGCGCGGGCGACGTGGGCGCGCACATCATCAACCCGCACGGGGCGCTGAACCAGGTGGAAGGCTCGATCATCGACGGCCTGGGCCAGGCGCTGCAACTGGCGGTGGAATTCGAAGGGGGCGCGGCCAAGCAGTCCAACTTCCACAACTACCAGCTGCCGCGCATGCCGATGGTGCCCAACCTGCACGTGGAATTCGTGAAGAGCGACAATGCCCCCACCGGCCTGGGCGAACCCGCGCTGCCGCCGGTAATCCCGGCGCTGACCAACGCGCTGTTTGCCCTGACCGGTAAGCGGGTGCGCAAGCTGCCGATCGACACCAGCCAGTTCGCCTGATCGTCCGCGTCTGAACACAAGCTCGGCCCCTTTCCCGCCCGGCGGGAGAGGGGCCGATCCTCATTTGCCTTCCGCCGGGGTGGTGATCGCGGGCGGCTGCTTGCCCGCGCGGATGGCGAACTGGGTGGGCCGCCGCACCGGAATGGTCAGCAGGCAGCGCAGCCCTTCGGGCAGGAATTCCAGCTTCACCGGCTGCTTCAGTTCCTGCGCCACCACCCGCTCGATCAGGTCGGTGCCGAAGCCGCGCCGGTCCGGGCGCACCACCGGCGGACCGCCGCTTTCCTGCCAAGCGACTTCCACCAGTTCCTCGCTCCGCCGATGCCAAGTGACCGAAACCGTGCCGCCCGGCCGCGAGAGCGCGCCGTACTTGGCGGCATTGGTGGCCAGCTCGTGGATCGCCAGGCCCAGCGACAGGGCATCGTTGGGCGCCAGTTCCACGTCCGGACCGGCCATCTCCACCGTGTGCTCGGCCTCGAAGGCATAAGGGTTCAACTCTGCCTCGATCAGCGCGCGGATGGGGGTTGCCCCCCAGTCTGACATGGTCAGCAGGTCGTGGGTGGCAGACAGCGCGCGGATGCGCCCGTCCAGCCCGTCGGCAAACTCGTCCAGGCTGCCGCCCCGCCGCCGGGTGAGGGCGATGATTGAAAGGACGTTGGCCAGCGTGTTTTTGACCCGGTGGTTGAGCTCGCGGGTCAGCGTGGCGCGGATCGCGCTCTGCTCCTCGAACCAGTTAAGCGCCGCCTCGTCCTCCAGCGCCTGGCGGGTAAGCATCCGCACCAGCAGCATCAGCAGGCTGGCCGCCAGCAGGCCGAAGATCAGCGTGGCCATCGACAGGCGCGAGAGCGCGGCCGATCCGCTGCGCCCCACCTCGATGCGGAACGGGCGGTTGGCGATGTTCACCTGCAGCCGCACCACGCGGCCCGATGGCTCGACCCCCGGGCTGGTGGAGGCCAGTAACTGGCTGCCATCGCCCCACCCGTCATACAGGTTGACCAGGTAGCTGCCGGCATCCTCCAGTTCCAGCGCGCTGCTGAGGAAGTCCTGGCCGTTGAACGGGCTGTAGACGAAGCCGCTGAGCTGCCGCCGGCCGTCGACCATCACGAACACCGGCATGTAGATCAGGAAGCCGGGGCGCTCCTCGTCTCCCTCCTGCGCCAGCACCACCGCGCCCGAAGCGGTCGGGCGGGCCTGGTCGGCCGCCTCGTCCATCGCCGCACGGCGCACCGGTTCGGAATACATGTCAAAACCCAGCGCCCGCCGGCTGCGGTCGGTATCGGGCTGCAGGTAGAGCACGCCCACGCTGAAGGGCTGCCCTGGTTGGCGCGCGGGATTGAGCACGGCGGGGATGATGGCCGAGGCATTGAGCAGGGTGTTGAACGCCGCCTCGCCGCCCGGCCGCACTACCTTGGCCCAGCCGATTCCTTCTGCCCCGCGTGAATCCCCGTCCAGCCGCAGCTCGGATACGAAGCGGCGGAAATCGTCCGCCTGCACCTCGCCACCCTGCGCCGCAATCAGCGCGGCACCGGCGCGAAGGTAAGCGGCGCTGGCATTGGCGCGCCGTTCCAGCGCGCTGGCCAGCGCGGCGGAGCGGCTGCTCTGCAAGGCCTGGTTGCGCTCGCTCTCGCTGCGCTCGATGGCAAAGATTGCCAGCAGGGTGACCATGATGACGAGGAGGAAGATGCCCACCGGCGTAAAGCGCGGGTTGCCCACCAGCCAGCGCTGTACGCGGCCGCGTGTCACCTTGCTTCTTGCCGATCCACCCTCTGAAATCATGCCCATCCTGTTGGGAACCGAATAGAAGCGTTTTCGTTCCACTACGAGGACAAACCGCAAAAGGCGGTGTAGGGATCGTTAACTCAGGCAGTTGGTATGGTGCGGGAACAAACAATAACAGTGGAACCAAAAGGCAGGCCCGGCGGCAATGGTCGCAAGCCCGAGTGGGCGCAGGGCCTGAAAAAGCTTTACGATTCCGTCGTCGAAGAACCCCTGCCCGATGACCTGACCGCCCTGCTCGCCCGTCTGGATGACGAGGGCAAGAAGTGACCGCTGCCGCCACCGCACCCCGGCAGGTGATCCCGCGCAGCGACGCTGACCGCGCTGCCTTCAAGCGCGACCTTGCGGCCGTGGTGCCGCACCTGCGCGCCTTTGCCCGCGGCCTGTGCGGTCGGCCGGACATGGCCGACGACCTGGTGCAGGAAACCATGCTGAAGGCCTGGGCCGCGCAGGACCGGTTCGAGCCCGGCACATCGATGCGCGCCTGGACCTTCGTGATCCTGCGCAACATCTACCTCACCGACATGCGCCGCAACCGCTTCCGCGGCGAGTATGACGAGCTGGTGGCCGAGCGCATCCTGGTGGAACCCGCCGGGCAGGAAGCCCCGCTGCACCTGGCCGATCTGCACAGCGCCCTGCTGACCCTGCCGCCCGAACGGCGCGAGGCGCTGCTGCTGGTGGGGGCCGGCGGCTTTTCCTATGAAGAAGCCGCCGAAATCTGCGGCTGCGCCGTGGGCACGATCAAGAGCCGCGTGGGCCGCGCCCGCGCCGCCCTGTCGCAGATGATCGAGGCTGGAGGCGTTCCCGACGCCGATCGCAAGGGCAAGGAAGCCCACACCGCGATCATGGACGAGCTGGACATGGTGGCCGCCGGTGACGGCCTGACCGAGCCGCTGCGCTGACCTCCTCCTAATCACCGCTTGATCCGCCGCCCCGCGCGCGCCATGGATTTGGCCGGCATTCGCGACAAGGCGCACGGGGCAATGGCTTCGCAGGCAGATCAGCAACCGGACCCTGCGGCTTCGCCGGCCCCGTCCCCGCGCCGCCGGACCATGGGCTTTGCCGCGCAGGAACTGCGGCTGATTTCCGCCCTGGTGGTGATCCTCGCAATCGGCTTGTTCCTGGCCCTGCCTTTCGTGCTGTCGATCGGCGCGGTGGTGTTCCTGCCGCTGGTGTCGGCTATGGTGCTGACCATCCTGCTCTCTCCGCTGGCCGACAAGCTGGCCGGCTGGGGCCTGCCCAATACGCTTGCCTCGCTGCTGTCGATGGTAGTGATGGTGCTGGTGATCCTGCTGGCGCTGACTGCCGTGCTGAGCCCGGCCATCGCGCTGTATGACGAGCTACCGCAGATGATCGCCACGGTGGGCGAGCGGTTCAGCGAACTGCGCGGCAACCTTTCGTGGCTGGCCCGCATCAATGACCAGATCGCCGGCATCACCGGCGGCACCAGCGCCCGCGAGGTGGTGCTGGCCAGCCCATCGCTACTGGAAAAGGTGGCCGTGGCCACGCCCACCGTGGTGCTGGAACTGCTGCTGACCATCATGATGACCTTCTTCATGGTGGAATCGCGCGTGCGCCTGCGCCGCCGGCTGGTGCTGCAACGCCAGCAACTGGATGCCAGCCTGAAAGCCGCACGGGTTATGCGCGCGGTGCAGGACCGGGTGGCCGCCTATATCCTGACCGTGGGCGTCATCAACTTGGGCGTGGGCGTGATCGTGACGCTGGGGGCTTGGGCCATGGGCGTCACCGCGCCGCTGATGTGGGGCGGGCTGGCAGCGCTGTTGAACTTCATCCCCTATATCGGGCCGATGGCGATGGTGGCGCTGCTGGCGCTGTTTGGCCTTGGCACGGCGGAAAGCCCGCTGGTGGGCCTGATCCCGGCGGCGGCCTACCTGGGCCTGCACACCATCGAATCGAACGTGGTGACACCCGCCGTGCTGGGCGCGCGCTTCACCATGAACCCGGTGATGATCCTTCTGGCGCTGTCCTATTTCAGCTGGATCTGGGGGGTGGCGGGGGCGCTGCTGTCGGTCCCGCTGCTGCTGGCGCTGACCGCGCTGGTCGACCACCTGGGCAAGCCCAACCTGATCGGCTTCCTGTTTGGCGAGCCCTTGTTCGCCAACAATCTGCTGGAACTGGCCGAGGGCGACTGATGCCGCCCCCGGCCTGCCCTGCTTACGCGGGATAGGTCCAGGCGCTGCCGCGCGCCAGGTTCTCGGCGGCAAAATCCCAGTTCAGGTGCTGGTCGATCACCGCATCCAGATAGGCAGGCCGCGCATTGCGGTGGTCGATGTAATAGGCGTGCTCCCACAGGTCGATCACCAGCAGCGGGTTGACGCCCTGATCGGCGAAGGTGTCGCCGTCATGCGTTTCGCCCACTTCCAGCGTGCCGCCGCGATCCACCAGCCACACCCAGCCGCTGGCAAAGTGGCCCGCGCCCTTTTCCTTCAGCAGCGCCACCAGCTTTTCGAGCGAGCCGAACGCGGCATCGATCGCGCTGGCGAGGTCGCCGGCCGGGGCGCCGCCCTGCGGGGCCAGCGAATGCCAGTAGAAGCCGTGGTTCCAGCTCTGCGCGGCGTTGTTGAACAGGCCCTGGTTGCTGCCGCGCGCGGCGGCAATCACGTATTCCAGGCTTTTACCGTCAAGGTCGGTGCCAGCAATCGCGGCATTGGTCTTGTCGATATAGGCCTTGTGGTGCTTGCCGTGGTGATAGTCGAAGGTCTCGCCGCTGATGGCGGGGGCCAGGGCTTCCTTGGCAAAAGGCAGGTCGATCAGGGTAAAGGCCATCTTGGTGTCTTTCCGTATCCGGGGGGTTGAGTGGGGTGCCTGCCCCTAACGCATGGCCCCTGCAATGGTTGCGAAATCTCTGCTTTTCCCGTGCCAAGCAGGCGTGACTTTACGCTGCGGACTTGGCATTGCTGGGGTGTGAAAAACTGGGACTTGTAGATGGCGCGCACATATTTCGGCACCGACGGCATTCGCGGCCGGGCCAATGCCGGCAAGCTGAACGCCGCCACGGCGATGAAAGTGGGCCAGGCTGCCGGAAAGCACTTCCTGCGCGGCAGCCACAAGCACCGGGTGGTGATCGGCAAGGACACCCGTCTGTCGGGCTATATGATGGAAAACGCGCTCACCGCCGGCTTCACCAGCGTGGGGATGGACGTGATCCTGACTGGCCCGCTGCCCACCCCCGCGGTGGCCCTGCTGGCACGCGAGATGCGGGCCGACCTGGGGGTGATGATTTCCGCCTCCCACAACGCCTTTGCCGATAACGGCATCAAGCTGTTCGGCCCCGATGGCTACAAGCTGTCCGACGCGGACGAGGAAGCGATCGAGGCCGAGATGGGCCGCGAGCAGGAGCTGGCGCAGGCCGAGCACATCGGCCGCGCCCGCCGGATCGACGATGCGCGCGGCCGCTATATCCACGCGATCAAGCAATCCCTGTCTGACGACGTGCGGCTGGACGGGCTGAAGATCGTGGTCGATTGCGCCCACGGCGCGGCCTATTCCGTGGCCCCCACCGCCATCTGGGAACTGGGCGCGGAAGTGGTGGCCATGGGCGTGTCTCCCAACGGCACCAATATCAACGACGGTGTCGGCTCCACCGCGCTCGCGGCCATCAAGGCGCGGGTGGTGGAGGAAGGCGCGCACATCGGCATTGCGCTGGATGGCGATGCCGACCGGCTGATCGTGATCGACGAGAAGGGGCAGGAGGTCGACGGCGACCAGATCATGGCGCTGATCGGCATTTCGATGGCCAAGCGCGGGCTGCTGAAGGGCGGCGGCGTGGTGGCCACGGTGATGTCCAACCTGGGGCTGGAGCGGCGGCTGGCCGCCGAGGGGCTGGGCCTGATCCGCACCAAGGTGGGCGATCGCTACGTGCTCGAAGCCATGCGCGCGGGCGGTTACAACGTGGGCGGCGAACAGAGCGGCCACATGATCCTGACCGACCATGCCACCACCGGCGATGGCACCATTGCCGCGCTGCAGGTGCTGGGTGCGATGGTCCGCCGCGGCGTGCCCGCCAGCGAACTGCTGCACCTGTTCGATCCCGTGCCCCAGTTGCTCAAGAACGTGCGCTATGAAAGCGGCGATCCGCTGGCAGATGCGCTGGTGAAGCAGGCGATCGAGGATGCGGCGGCCGACCTTGGCGGCGGCGGGCGGCTGGTGATCCGCAAGTCCGGCACCGAGCCGCTGATCCGCGTGATGGCCGAAGGCGACGATGCCGCCCAGGTGGAGCGGGTGGTCGATTCGATCTGCGACGCGGTGCGGGCGGCGGTCTGATGCTGGAAATGCGCCCCGATTGCGAACGCTGCGGCGAGGACCTGCCCGCCGAAGCACCCGGCGCGTTCATCTGCAGCTTCGAGTGCACCTTGTGCGCCGAATGCGCCGACGCGCTGGACGAGCGCTGCCCCAATTGCGGCGGCGAACTGCTGGACCGGCCCACGCGGGCGAAGAAGCACCATTCAGCCCATCCGCCGTCCACCGATCGGCGTTACAAGGGCGCATGACCGCCTCGCGCCCACCCCGCATTCTGATCATTGCCGGATCCGACAGTTCCGGCGGCGCGGGCATTCAGGCCGACATCAAGACCGTCACCATGCTGGGCGGCTATGCGATGACCGCCATCACCGCCGTGACCGCGCAGAACACCCGGGGCGTGACCGGGGTGGAACTGCTGACGCCCGATTTCGTGGCCGCGCAGATGGATGCCTGCATGACCGATATCGGCGTGGACGCGGTGAAGATCGGCATGCTGGGCAGCGCCGACATTGCCGAAGTGGTGGCCGACCGGCTGGAAGACCTGCCGGTGCCCATCGTGTTCGACCCGGTGATGGTGGCCACCAGCGGCAGCACACTGGCGGACGAGGCGACCGTGGGCGTGTTCGAATGGCTGATGGAGCTGGCCACGCTGACCACCCCCAACGTGCCCGAACTGGCCGCACTGGGCGGCGATGCGGCGATGCAGGCGCGCGGCGTCACGTATCTCGCCAAGGGCGGCGATGCCGACGGGCCGGAAGTGACTGACGTGCTGCACCGTGCGGGCCAGGTGCCGGTGATCTGGTCCGACCCGCGCATCGTCACCCGCCACACCCACGGCACCGGCTGCACGCTGGCCAGCGCCATTGCCACCCTGCTGGCGCGGGGGCTGGAGCTGGACCAGGCGGTGGCGCAAGCGCGCCTGTTCGTCCGCCGCGCGCTGGAGGCCGCCCCCGGTTTCGGCAGCGGCCATGGGCCGATGGGCCATCAGGCAGTCAGGTAATCAGTCGCAGCCGTTTATCGGGTCGCTGATGCGGTAGAATTCGCAGATGTGCGCCCAGGCCTCCTCGGCCGTTTCGCACCACTGGATCAGTTCCAGGTCCTTGGCGTTGATCGTGCCTTCTTCCACCAGCCCCTCGAAGTTGACGATGCGGTTCCAGAACTCGCGCCCGAACAGCAGGATCGGCACGCGCTTCATCTTGCCGGTCTGGATCAGGGTCAGCAGTTCGAACATCTCGTCACACGTGCCGAACCCGCCGGGGAACACCGCCACGGCCCGCGCGCGGATCAGGAAGTGCATCTTGCGCAGCGCGAAATAGTGGAAGTTCAGCGCCAGGTAGGGCGTGACATACTGGTTGGGCGCCTGTTCATGCGGCAGCACGATGTTGAGGCCGATGCTTTCCGCGCCCGCGTCGCTGGCCCCCTTGTTGGCCGCTTCCATGATCGAGGGGCCACCGCCCGAGCAGATCACGAACTGGCGCTTGCCGTCCTCGATCAGGCTGCGTTCGCTGACCATGCGCGCCAGGTTATAGGCTTCCTGGTAGTATTTCGCCTTGTCGATCAGGCTCTGCTTAACCCGCTGCTCGTCTTCAGGCATGTCTGGCAGCAGTCTGGCCAGGTCGGCGGCGTTCTCCGGCGAAGGGATGCGGGCCGAACCGTACATCACCAGCGTGGAACCGATGCGCGCCTCCTCCAGGATCATCTCCGGCTTCAGCAGTTCAAGCTGGAAGCGCACCGGGCGCAGTTCCTCGCGCAGCAGGAAATCGGTGTCGCGGAAAGCCAGGCGATAGCTGGGGTGGCGCGTCTGCGGGGTATCGGCCGGATCGCGGTCGAGGAACTTCACCTCGGCCTGCGCGGGGTAGAACTTGCGGTGCGTCAACTCGCGGTCTTCTTCAGCGGCGGGCGTGACCGGATCGGTAGGGGTATCGGACAAAAGGCAATCTCCAGAACACACGGGCGACAGGCCTAGGCCGCCGCGCCGGGCCTGCCAATGTGGGCACTGGCAGGCGTTCAGTCCAGCGCGGCCTGCAGGTCTTCGGCCAGGGCGCGCTCGGCCGCCTCGGCGCTCACCGGCTGCTGCGGGGGGGAAGCGAGGCGCACGCCGGCGCCGATCTGCGGTGCGCGGGTGGCTGCTGGCGTCAGCGTTTCCGGCCCGGCCGGCCCCGAATTGTCCTTGAGATCGGGCATGGGAGCGGGATTGGCAGCGCGGGTCGGCACTGGTGCCGGTGCTGGTGCCTGCACCACGCGCGGCTCCGCAGCGCGCTCGCGGCGCGGCGACTGGTCAAGGAAAAAGCCAGCCGCCGCCACGCAACACACCAGCAGCGTCACCGACGACCGAATGTTTATGATGTCCATCCTGACACCCTGCGTAACCCCTGATGCCCCCATATCCCCCCGCAAGCGGCACGGCGTTACCGTGCCCCTAGGTAGAAACGCGCAGGAGACCGCTAGGCCGGTGCCAGCCCTCACCCCGCTAAGGCGCGCGGATGATCACGCCTGCCATCACGCGCCGGCCCCCCTGTCGGGCCACGGCCCTGCGGCTGCTGCGCGCCCTGCTGGCGCGCCTGGCGCGTGATGCGCGGGGCAACGTGATGGTGCTGGCCGCCGTGGCGCTGGTGCCGCTGGTGATCGTGATCGGCAGCGCGATCGATGTCAGCCGCTACCAGATGGCCCAGACCCGGCTGCAGAACGCCTGCGATTCCGGGGCCCTGGCCGCACGCAAGCTGATGACCAACGACACGATGACCACGGCGGCCCGCAACCAGGGGCTGGCCTTCTTCGACCACAACTTTCCCGCCGGCACCTTCGGCACCACCAACCTGACGCGCGATTACGGGGCTACCAGCAATGGCGAGGTGGGGGGCACGGCCAGCGCTCGCCTGCCCACCACGATCATGCAGATGTTCGGCTTTGCCCGGTTCGACCTGGCGGTGGACTGCACGGCGGAAGTCAACATCTCCAACACCGATATCGTCTTCGTGCTGGACGTGACCGGTTCGATGAACTGCCCGGATGATGGCGCCTTCTGCCCCAACGGCAACAACAACAATACCGAGGCCGGCAATGCCCGCATCCGCGGCCTGCGCACGGCGGTGATGAGCTTCTACGACACGGTGGAGGCGGCCACATCGTCCGCCGCGCAGGTGCGCTATGGCGTGGTGCCCTATTCCAGCGGGATCAACGTGGGCCGTTCAATCCCCGCGCAATACATGGCCACCAGCGCCGCCTACCAGACGCGGGTGCCGCAATATACCACGTCCACCAGCACGGTCAGCGTCACGGTCAACAGCCTGTCCAACCGGGGGACCAAGACCTACCATTCCTACTGGTACAATCCGACCGGGGAATCCTCGGTTTCCAGCCAGACCGCGTGCAACTCGAAGGCGGCCAGTTCCCCGCTGGCCACCACCGATGTCTATGTCGACAACACTATTCAGGCGAATACCGTCACCGTCGTGTCCGAAAGCTGGAACGGCGACCTGCGCACCCGCGTGATCACCGCGCGGGCCACCTTCCAGGAAGGGGTGCCCACCGCCTGGTGGAATTCCAACTGGAATCCCAGGTGTTTCATCGACCTGACCTACAACCGCTATCCGGCGGACATGAACGCCACCATCGTGGAGCGGGTGAGCAACACCTTTGCCAGCTGGAACTACCAGCAGGCCACGTGGAACGTGGGCGCGATGGTGACCAACGGCGCGGTTACCCTGCCCACCGGCGCATCGGGCGCCAACCAGGTGCACACCTGGGACGGTTGCATCGAGGAAGCCGGAACCACCACCTCCACCAGCCTCAACCCGCTGCCCGCCACCGCCTATGACCTGGACATCAACCTGGTGCCGGCCAGCACGGCGCAGAAGTGGAAGCCCACCCTGCCGGGGGCGGTCTACCTGCGCTACAGCGGCTACAACGCCACGCAAGCCACGGTGAACACCACGGGCAACTTCGGCCTGGCCCCCTATTACTGCCCCAAGGCGGCGACGCGGCTGACCGATTACGACCGCACCGGCCTTGAGAATTACCTCAGCCATGCCAACGGCTTCCGCGCGCTGGGCAGCACCTATCACGATATCGGCATGCTGTGGGGCGCGCGCTTCCTCAGCCCCAACGGGCTGTTCGCGGCAGACAATGCCACCGCCCCCAACGGCGATGCCATTTCGCGCCACATCGTCTTCATGACCGATGGCGAACTGTCCACCAGCGACACGGTGTACACCCCCTATGGCATCCACTGGTGGGACCGGCGGGTCACCACCGGCACAGCCTTTGCCGATGTCCAGGCAGCCCACGAGGCGCGCTTCCAGGCGATTTGCCGCCAGGCGCGCGAGGAGAACATCTCGGTCTGGGTTGTGGCCTTCGGCACCACGCTTACGCAAAGCCTGATCGATTGCGCCACCCCCGGGCGGGCCTTTGCGGCCAGCAATTCGGCCGGCTTGCAGACCGCCTTTACCCAGATCGCGGAAAAGATCGCCGCGCTGCGGCTGACAAGCTGACATGGCCTGCCTTCGCTCCCTCGCCACCCGTCTTTCCGCCTGCACGCGCGGCGCGGCCATCGTGGAATTCGCGCTGGTGGCCCCGCTGTTCCTGATGATGCTGTTCGCCGTGTTCGATACCGGCATGAAGGTCTATGCCAGCTCGGTCCTGCAGGGCGCGATGCAGCGGGTGGGGCGCGATTTCTCGATGGAGGACGCCTATTCGCGCCGCACCGAGCTGGAGAACCTGATCCGCGGCCAGGTGGGCAGCGTGGTGCCGGGGGCGCAATTCACCTTTAACCGCAGGTCCTACTTCGATTTCGGCGACATCGGCCAGGCGGAGAAGTTCGACGACATCAACGCCGACGGCCAGTGCAACGCCAACGAGCCGTTCGAGGACGCCAACGGCAATGGCGCCTGGGACAGCGACCGGGGCCGGTCCGGCAACGGGGGCGCGCGCGATGCCGTGGTGTTCACCGCCACGGTCAGCTATCGCCGCCTGCTGCCGCTGGGCGCGCTGGTGGGCTGGCCGAGCACCGAGGAGCTGCGCGCGACGACCGTGCTGCGCAACCAGCCCTATGACGAGCAGAACCGCACGATCCCGCTGGGAAATTGCGCATGACGGGTGCCCGCTCCCAACTGAGCCGTATCGGGCGTGCCGATGGCGCGGTGGCCACCACCGAATTCGCCCTGCTGCTGCCGCTGTTCCTGGTGCTGGGCGTGGGCGGCGTGGATACCGCCAGCTACATCCTCACCCACATGCGGATGAGCCAGCTGGCCCTGCAGGTGGCCGACAACGCCAGCCGGATGGGCGAGCGCAACGTGCTGGTCAGCCGCAAGGTCTATGAAAGCGACATCAACGACGTGTTCATCGGTGCGCGGCAGGCCGCCAGCGGGCTGGACATCGCCGGGCGCGGGCGGATCATCCTGTCCAGCCTGGAACGCAATGCGGACGGTGGCCAGTGGATCCACTGGCAGCGCTGCACCGGCACGCTGGCGCGGGCATCGGCCTATGGCCCGCAAGGGACGGGAGCCACCGGAACTGCCTTTCCCGGCATGGGCCCGGCCGGCACGCGCATAACCGCCGGGGCGGGCGATGCGGTGATGTTCGTGGAAGTGGCCTATCGCTACCACGCGGTCAGCGGGCTGTCCCCGTTTGACGGGCGGCTGATCGTCTATACCGGATCATACAACGTGCGCGATGCGCGCGACCTGACGCAGGTGTACCAGACCACCCCGGCGGCCATGGTGGCCACCTGCTCCTGAACTGTCGGGAAAAACGGGAAGGTTGGATGCCCCGCGAGGATTCGAACCTCGATAGACGGAATCAGAATCCGTAGTCTTACCTTTAGACGACGGGGCAATAGAGGGCGGGCCTCTAGAACGCGCACCAGCGGGAATCAACCCCCTATCCATAGGGTAGTTCCGGGAGATGTCGCTTAACGGGCCGCTGGCCATACCTTCGTGCGGCAGATGAAGCCAAGGCAGCCCTTCACCTCCAGCGTGCCGCCGCTGCCGGGGCGCACTTCGGTGCGGTAGGTGCCGCCGTCCTCCGGATTGTACACCCGCCCGCGCCAGGCCCCGTCGCGCCAGGCGAGGCCGGACAGGATGGTGATGCCCAAAATCGAGCGGCCGCGCAGCGCCGGGTTGTCGTTGTGTCGGTCGCGGTCGGTCTCGCCCGGCTTCTGGCGGATGATGCGGGTAATGCGGCCGCAGCGCGTCGCGCCGCCCTGAGCGCCCCAGGGGCCGACAGTGATCTCGACATAGCCGCCATCGTCGCGCCACACGCCGTCGATGCTGCCTTGCGCCGCTGCGGGGACGGCCAGCGCCAGCGCGGCAATGCCCAGCCACCCCCTCATGCCGAGCAGCTCGCCCCGCCCAGCACGCAGAAGCGCGCGCAATGCGGGTGGTTCAGCGGCACGGGGCGGGCGGCTTCGGCCAGCGTCGCGCCCAGATCGAACTGCGGATCGTAGGGCAGCAGAGTGCAGGCGACCACGCGCGCCTCCCCCTCCCCCTTGCGGCGCACCACCATGCGGCTGGTGGCACACATAACATCGGCAGGGCGCTTGTGCAGGATGCCCCAGCAGGCCTCGGTAATCTCCGGCACGTCGGCTCCGGCATCCATCTCGGGGAAGATCACCAGGGCTGCGGGATCGGCGGCGTCGATGGCGATGCCCTCGGCAGCGAACAGCGCGGCATAGGCGGCGCGGGCCGTGTCCTGGTCCTCGCCCGCAAGCGCGCGGCCTGCGGCGGCCAGGCTGAAGTGGTGGGCGGACAGCCAGCGCAGCCCCTCGATCATCGGCTGCCACGAACCGGGGCCGCGCTCACCCTCGTGCACGGCGCGAGTGTGGTGATCGATCGAGACGCGCAGGGTCAGCGCAGGTCCGAACCGCTGGCGCAAGGCCAGCAGCGCCGCCTCGTGCCGCCGCATCGGGCGCATGGCATTGGTCAGCACCAGCACGCGGTGGCCGCGTTCCAGCGCAGCCTCCAGCATGGGCACGATCGCCGGGTTCATGAACGGCTCGCCGCCGGTGAAGCCGATCTCGATAGGCTGGGCCAGTTCGTCGAGGAACTGCTCGGCCTCGGCCAGCGACAGGTAGGCCAGCGCATCGTTGGTGGGGCTGCTCTCGATATAGCAACTGGCACAGGCCAGGTTGCACAGAGTGCCGGTGTTGAGCCACAGCGTTTCCAGCCGCGCCAGCGCCACCACGGCGCGCGGGGAGCCATCGGCGGTGACCAGCGAATCGGTGAACTTGTCCGCAGGCAGCGGCCGGCGATCCGGCAGGGCGAAGGGAGAGGGGCCGATGGGGGCCTTGCGCGAGAGGGTGCGGCTGGCCATCAGGACCGCCTCCGCAGGCTGGCCAGCAGGCCCGCCCACTTCTTCGGCCACTTGCCGAACACGGTCGGTTCCCACGCCTTGAACGCCAGCGCCTTGGTCACATCGCTGCGAGTGGGATAGGCGACAATCGCCCCGCCCAGCGCGAAGGTGCCGGTCTTGCCGGTGATCGCCTGCCACAGCGGCAGCAGCAGCTCGCCCGCGTTGTCGCCCACGATGCTGGCGCCGACGACCTTCCTGCCCTTCAACACCAGCTTCATGTGGCCCGCCGTCTCGCCTTCGGCCACGGCGCGGTCGATATGGTCAAAGCCTTCGCGCTGCACGGTCACTGCATCGCCGAACTGCTCGCGCGCCTGCGCCTCGGTCAGGCCGATCTGCGCCACTTCGGGCAAGGTATAGGTGCACCAGGGCAGCGCCCGCCAGTCCACCTTGGTGGGCAGGCCGGTGCAGATCTCCAGCACCACGTTGCTGCCTTCCTGCCCGGCCACATGGGTCAGGCGCGGGCCATCGCGGCAATCGCCGATGGCGTAGATGTGCTTGAGCGAGGTGCGGCGGCGGGCATCCACGGCAATGCCGTTATCCCCCAGCTTCACGCCGATCTGCTCCAGCCCGTACCCTGCCACCCGCGCGCGGCGCCCGGTGGCCAGCAGCAGGTGGGTGCCCTGCACCTGCCCCCCGCCCGCCAGCGTCACCGTGATCGCCCCGGCCTTGCCGGACACGCGCGCCGCCTTGTCGGTCACGAACGCCACGCCATCGGCACGCATGGCGGCTTCCACCACGGCCACGCTGTCACGGTCATCGCGGGCAAGGAGCTGCCCCGGCTCGACCAGCGTCACCTGGCTGCCCAGCTTGCGGAAGGCCTGCGCCATTTCCATGCCCACGGCCCCGCCGCCCAGCACCACCAGGTGGCCGGGCAGTTCGGTGAGGGCAAACAGGTTCTCGTTGGTCAGGTAGGGCACATCGGCCAGCCCGGGGATCGGCGGCACCGCCGGTTCGGACCCCGTGGCCAGCACGATGCGGGGGGCGCAAAGCGTGCGGCCATTCACCGCAACGCTGTGCGGATCGGTCAGCCGGGCATCGCCCCGGATCACCTCGCAACCCATCCCTTCGAACCTGCCTTGCGAATCGTGCGGGGCAATCGCGGCAATCGCGCCGTGGATGTGGGCGTGGACGGCGGCCCAGTCGACTACCGGCGCGGGCAGGTGCACCCCCAGCGCGCTGCCAGCCGCGCCCGCCCGCCGGCTCGCGGCGATCAGCGCCTTCGACGGCACGCAGCCGTTGTTGAGGCACTCGCCGCCCATCTCGGCCCGCTCGATCAGCGCCACCTCAAGGCCGAACAGCGCGCAGCCGCCCGCCGCCGTCAGGCCGGCGGCCCCGGCGCCGATCACGATCACATCATGGGTATAGGCCATCGCTGCCAAGGTAGACCGAAAACCGTGTCGCGCGATACCGCTTATCGGTTAGGGTGCGCGCCAGACCGGAAGAGCGAGCACGATGAACCTCCAGAACGCGCAGGATTATTACGGCAAGGTGCTGCAGGGCAGCGCCGACCTGCTGACCGATGCCTGCTGCACGGCGGAAGCCCCGCCGCCGGAGGTGCTGGCGGCGCTCGCCAACGTCCACCCGGAGGTGAAGGCCCGCTATTACGGCTGCGGGCTGGTGATGCCGCAGATGATCGACGGCTGCCGGGTGCTCGACCTCGGCTCGGGCAGCGGCCAGGATGCCTACCTGCTGGCGCAGATGGTGGGCGCGCAGGGATCGGTGACGGGGGTGGATGCCACGCCCGAACAGCTCGCCGTGGCGCGCGATCATCAGGCCTGGCACGCCGAACGCTTCGGCTATGCCAACGTCAGGTTTGTGGAAGGCGACATCGAGCGGCTGGACGCGCTGGGGCTGGAGCCGGAAAGCTTCGACGTGATCGTGTCCAACTGCGTGATCAACCTGGTGGCCGACAAGGTTGCGGTGTTCCGCGCTGCCCACCGCCTGCTGAAGCCGGGCGGGGAACTGTATTTCAGCGACGTCTATGCCGACCGGCGCGTGCCCCAACACCTGCTGGCAGACCCGGTGCTGCACGGCGAATGCCTGTCCGGCGCGCTCTACTGGGGCGATTTCGACCGGCTGGCCAAGGCCACAGGCTTTGCCGATCCGCGCCTGGTGACCGACCGGCCGCTGGCGATCAACAACGCCGAGGTGGCCGAAAAGCTGGCCGGCATCAGCTTCGTTTCCGCCACCTATCGCCTGTTCAAGCTGGCGGCGCTGGAACCGCAGTGCGAGGATTATGGCCAGGCGGTGGTCTACAGGGGCACCATTCCCGGCCACCCCCAGGTATTCCACCTCGACGCGCACCATGCGATCGAGAAGGGGCGAATCTTCCCGATCTGCGGCAATTCGTGGGCCATGCTGGCCGGCACGCGGTTTGCCCCGCACTTCGATTTCATCGGCGATTTCTCGACGCACTTCGGCGTGTTCCCCGGCTGCGGCACCGGCAGCCCGTTTGGCCTGAGGGGCAGCCAGTCCGCCACGGCAAGCGGCGCACCCTGCTGCTAGCGCCCCTCCTGCTAACGAATATCGGGATAGAAGCGCTCCAGCCCCCGGCGCGCGCCCAGGCCCCACAGGATGCCGACCTTCAGGTAGATCCAGTTGGCCCTCAGCGCGCCCCACTGGGCAATGCGCCGGTCACTCGTCTCGATGGCGCGCGGCACCAGCCGCACCCGGCCAAGGGTGGCCATGCGCAGGCACAGTTCGGCCTCCTCCATCACCAGGGCCTGCGGATCGCAGCCGCCCGCAGCCAGGTAATCGGCGCGGCGGAAGAACATGCCGTGGTCGCCGAACAGCAGGCGCAGCCCGCGAGCGAAGCGGACGGGGTGGAACAGCAGCGGGGCATACCAGGTCTTGGCCCAGTTGTGCGCCGTGGTGCCCCAGCGGGTCTTGTCCGGCCCGCGAATGATCGGGGTGAAGCCCGCCAGCACGGTACCCGGATCGGCCAGCACCTGCGCCACCACGGCCAGCGCATCGGGCGGGGGAAAAGTATCGGCGTGGAGCACCACCACGGCATCGCCCGTGGCCGCTGCCACCCCGGCGTTGATCTGCCGCCCGCGCCCGCGCTCGCATTCCACCACCCGCCAGCCGAAGCCCTGCGCAAGCGCCACCGAGGCATCGGCGCTGCCACCGTCGACGCAGACCACCTCGTGCGGGGGCGGGTCGAGCGCGGCAATGACAGGAGCCAGCGCGGGCAGCGCCGCCGCCTCGTTCAGCATGGGAATGACCACCGAAACGCGCATCAGCCGAGCAGTTCGGGCCAATGGGCGAGGTCCGCCGGGCGGTCGCAATCGGCCAGCGGCTCCAGCATGTGGGGCGCGATCTGTTGCTGGCGCAGGCGGGCCAGCGTTTCCTCAAGCACGCTTGCGGTGCCCCAGGGCATGGCGGTGAACAGGAACGGCAGTCGGCGGGCAAGACCCAGCAGGTAATACCCGCCATCGAGCGCCGGGCCGATCGCCACTTCGCCAGCCTCCAGCGCGGCCGCAGCGGCAGTCAGGTGGCGCGGGGTGAGGCCGGGCACATCGGCCCCCAGCAGGATCGCGGGCGCCCCCACCCGCGTCAGCCGCGCGCCCAGATCACCCCCGCCCTGCTCCACCAGCGGCACGTCTGCGCCCAGCCATTCGGCAAAGTCTGCCAGCGGCGCGCCGGTGGCGTGGAGGGCGAACGGCAGGCCGCTGGCGCGCACCGTGGCCAGCGTCCGCTCCACCAGCAGCCGGTGCACCCGCGCCGCGCCTTCCGGCCCCAGCGCGGGGATCAGCCGGGTCTTGGCTTCGCCGGGAGTGGGATAGCGCGCAAACAGGGCAACGGTCGGTTTCATCTCCCGCCGTTTAGCCGCTGGACCCGGCTTTGGCGAAGGGGCATCTTGGCCCGCATGGCAGGCAGGTGGCTGAAACTGGCGGGCATGGCCTTCACGCTGGGCGCAGTGGGGGCAATCGCCGTGGCCGAACGCACGCGGCCGCTGCGGCGGCAGACCGTGCCCGCGCTCCCCCGCGTTACCCGCAACCTGATGATGGGGGCCATGTGCCTGGTGGTGATAGCCGCCATCGAGAACCCCGCCACCCGCGCGGTGGCCGCGCGCAATTCCCGCAAGCGGCGCGGATTGCAGCACGCGCTGGGCGGCATCCCGGGCAAGGCAGCGGCCTTCCTGGCGATGGATTACGGCTTCTACCTGTGGCACGTGGCGACCCACAAGGTGCCCTTCCTGTGGCGCTGGCACCGGGTGCACCATGTCGATCCGGACATGGATGCCAGCACGGCGCTGCGGTTCCATTTCCTCGACATGGTGGTCAGCCTGCCCTGGCGGCTGGTGCAGGTGCGGCTGAGCGGGGTGGACCCGGCAATGCTGGCGCGCTGGCAGCGGTTCTTCTTCCTCTCGGTGCTGTTCCACCATTCCAACACCCGGCTGAGCCCTGCGTGGGAACGGGCACTCTCCCGCCTGATCACCACGCCCGCCATGCACGGCGTCCACCACGCGCAGGACTGGCACCTGATGGACAGCAACTGGTCCAGCGGCGTGGCCCTGTGGGATCACCTTCACGGGACATACCGGGGCGAGGTGCCGCAGGATGCCATCACCATCGGCGTGGATGACCCGTGCGCCGCGCAGGACGTGCCGCTGGCGGGGGCGCTCAAGGCCCCGCTGCTCCCCTCGCCCCGGAGGGCGCGGCCCCTGCGCCTTGCCGATGGGGCACGGATCGGGTAACCTGCTTTCAGGTTCCGCTCACTGGTGGCGGGTTTTAGTATCGGAAAGTTCACTCCCATGGCGGACACGCATCCGCCGGACGGTCGCCGCAAAGGCACCGGCAATCGCAAGGGAAGGCCAGGTCGCCGTCCCGCCAGGAAGCCGGATCGCAAGCGCCCGTTTACCGGCAAGTCCCAGCCTTCGGGCCGCCCCGGCGCCCCTGCCGTATCAGGCGAAACCCCCGCTGCCGCGCCGCGCATGGCGACCCCCAAGAACATTGCGCTGCCCCCCGCCGGCGGCACCCGCCACGCCTATGCCGCGATCGACCTGGGCACCAACAACTGCCGCCTGCTGATCGCGCGGCCCGATGACGAGAATTTCACGGTGATCGATGCCTTCAGCCGCGTGGTGCGGCTGGGCGAAGGGCTGGCGCAGACCGGCCGCCTGTCCCCCGCGGCGATGGACCGGGCACTGGGCGCGCTGAAGATCTGTTCCGACAAGCTGCGGAAACGCAAGGTCCACCTGGCCCGCTCGGTCGCCACCGAAGCCTGCCGCCAGGCCGAGAACGGGGCCGAGTTCGTGGAGCGGGTGGCGCGCGAGACCGGCATCCTGCTCGACATCATCAGCGCCGAGGAGGAGGCGCGGCTGGCCGTGCTGGGCTGCCACAAGCTGCTGGAGGACGGCAGTGGCCCCGCGCTCATCTTCGATATCGGCGGCGGTTCCACCGAGCTGGTGCTGATCGATGCCGATACCGCGCCGGGCGTGCCGCGCATCGTCGACTGGGAAAGCGTGCCCTGGGGCGTGGTCTCGCTGTCCGAAACGCTGGGTGACGAGGTGGACAGCCACGCCGGCCGAGTGGACCGCTATAGCGCCATGCGCCAGCGGGTGGAGGACAGCCTCGCCCGCTTTGCCGCGCGGCTCCAGCCGCAGAAGCAGGCCCCGGAACTGCGCCTGCTGGGCACCAGCGGCACGGTGACCACGCTTGCCAGCATCCACCTGGACCTGCCGCAGTACAACCGCCAGGCGGTGGACGGGCTGGTGGTGCCGGCAGAACGGATGCGGGCGATCTCGCAGAAGCTGGCCGGCCTGTCGCTGGCCGAGCGCCGGCAGATTCCCTGCGTGGGTAATGAACGATCGGGCCTGGTGGTGGCCGGCTGCGCCATCCTGGAGGCGATCCTGGACCTGTGGCCCGCCACCCGGCTGGGCGTGGCCGACCGCGGCATCCGCGAAGGCATCCTGCGTTCGCTGATGGCCAGCGAAGTGGCGCCGCACCTGCGGCAGAAGGAACTGCACTGATGGCGCGCGCAGGCGACGATTCCAAGCGGCGGCTGACGTCGAACAAGAAGCGCAAGCCCAGCTCTGCCAGCTGGCTGACGCGGCAGCTGAACGACCCTTACGTCAAGCGCGCCAAGGCCGACGGCTATCGCAGCCGCGCCGCCTACAAGCTGGCCGAGCTGGACGAGAAGTTCGGCCTGCTGAAAGGCGTGCGCCGCGTGGTGGACCTGGGCATCGCGCCGGGCGGGTGGAGCCAGGTGGTCAGGAAGCGCGCCCCGCAGGCGGCGATCGTGGGGATCGACCTGCTGGAGGTGGAGCCGCTGGATGGCGTCACCATCTTCCAGATGGATTTCATGTCCGACGAGGCCCCGCGCGCCTTACGCGATGCGCTGGGTGGCGAGCCGGACCTGGTCCTGTCCGACATGGCCGCCAACACCGTGGGCCACAAGCAGACCGACCACCTGCGCACCATGGGCCTGGTGGAAGCCGGCGCCTGGTTCGCGGTGGAGAACCTGGCACCCGGCGGCGCCTATGTCGCCAAGGTGCTGGCGGGGGGCACGGATAACGATCTGCTGTCCCTGCTGAAGCAGCACTTCAAGACGGTGAAGCACGCCAAGCCGCCTGCGAGCCGGAAGGACAGCAGCGAGTGGTACGTGATCGCGCAGGGCTTCAAGGGGCGCGAGGGACCGGAGTAGCAACTCCATACCCGTCATTCGCAAAACAAAAGGCCGGAGCAATGCCCCGGCCTTTCGTAACTCTTCAAAGTTGACCGCTTATGCGGCGGGAGCAGCTTCCGCGGCAGGCGCTTCGCCCTCGGCCGGTGCAGCACTGTCGGCCGCGGCGGCAGCGTCGCCCTCAGCACCTTCGGCACCTTCTTCAGCGGCCGGGGCGGCCGGGGCCGGGAATTCCGGGCCGCCGCCGTTGGCGTGCATGTAGGCGATCACGTTGGCGCGCTCCTGCGGATCGCTGAGACCCGGGAAGCTCATCTTGGTGCCGTTGGCGAAGGCCTTGGGGCTCTTCAGCCAGGCATCGAGGTTCTCGTAGGTCCATTCGCCACCGTGGCTCGACAGGGCTTCCGAGTAGGCAAAGCCGGGAGCGTGGGCGCCGATCGGCGTGCCGACCACGGCCCACAGGTTGGGGCCGATGCCGGTGGCACCGCCCGAGGCGATGGTGTGGCAGGCCATGCACTTGGCAAAGCTGGCTTCACCCGCAGCCACATCGGCCATGGCCAGCAGGGTGCCGAGGTCCGGGCCGGCTTCCGCCCCGCCCTCTTCCGCAGCGACGATGGCATAGCCGGGTTCTTCCGGCGCTTCGGTATCGGGGATCACGAAGCCCACCAGGAAACGCAGCAGCAGGGCGACGACGCCCGCGCCAAGAAGCCAGCCGAGAATGGTGTTGAGACGGTCGCTCATGGGTGATTCACTGCCCGTTTGTGCCTGTTTGGGCGCGCTCTAGTCAGGCGCGCGCCCTTAGGCAAGTGCGCAATAACGGCTTGTCCGCCCCCTGGTGACGCGATAGGCGGCTTGCCCCATGCGATCATACCCCCAACCCGCGCTCGAACTGGTCGAGAAAATGCAAGGCCAGGCCGCTGCCGATCCGGCGCGGGCGATATCGTTCCAGGGCGCGCCGGGGGCCAATTCGCACCGCGCGGCGCTGGAATATGCGCCCGAATGCCTGCCGCTGCCCTGCTTCAGCTTCGAGGACGCGCTGGACGCGGTGAAGACCGGCAAGGCCGGTGCGGCGATCATCCCGATCGAGAATTCGCAGCACGGCCGGGTGGCCGATATCCACTTCCTGCTGCCCGAAAGTGGCCTTAGCATCGTGGGCGAGCACTTCCTGTCGATCACCCACGCGCTGATGGCGCTGGGCAACGGCCCCTTTCACGCGGCTTACAGCCACCCGCAGGCTTTGGGGCAGAGCCGCCACTACCTGCGCGAGCGGGGCATCGTGCCGATGGCTTATGCCGACACGGCGGGCGCGGCGGCCTTCGTGAAGGAAAGTGGCGACCCGACGATTGCCGCGATCGCCCCGGCGATTGCCGCCGACCTCTATGGCCTGACCATCATCGACCAGAAGGTGGAGGACGCGGCGGACAACACCACCCGCTTCGTGCTGCTGGCGCAGGAGCCGCTCGATCCCGCCACCCTCACGGGCGAGGATGCCATCACCACCTTCATCTTCGAGGTGAACAACGTGCCTGCCGCGCTGTACAAGGCGCTGGGCTGCTTTGCCACCAACGGGGTCAACATGACCAAGCTGGAAAGCTACCAGAAGGGGGCCAGCTTCGCCGCCACGATGTTCTTCTGCGACATCACGGGCGCCCCGGGCGATCCGGCGGTGGACATGGCGCTGCGGGAACTGGCATTTCACGCCAAGGACCTGCGGATGCTGGGCACTTACCGATCGGCTCGCAAGCGGGGGTAGGCAGCCGGTTCGCGCCGATAGCAGGAACAGCGAAGATCGCCGGTTGAAGGGCCTGCACCTGCGCTAGGGCCAGAAGGCTCCGCCCTCCTCCTTGCCGTCATCCTGAACTCGTTTCAGGATCCAGTTCTCGGCCCGGCACAGTTGCTTGTCGCCAAAGCCGAACTTCGCCGCTGCACCCCGCCCGATTGCTCCGCTCCGGCGGCACGATGGATCCTGAAACAAGTTCAGGATGACGATCATCGAACGCTCACACCGAGGGACAATAGCCCGCCACGAACGCCGCATGGTCCGGCAGGCGGCGCGCGGCGGCGGTGCATTCGTCGGCGATCTGGCGAATCTGGCGCGCGGCATAGGCGGGCTCGGCCCGGTCGGCCAGGGCATGAACCCCGACCGGCAGGCAGCGCTGGCCGATCAGCACCGATGACCAGCTGCCCAACTGGAACAGGTGCCCGCCATCCACGTCAAGGATGCCCCGCGCGCGCCACAACTCGATGGTATGGGCCAGGCTGTCCGGGATCGGCATGTGCCGCACGTGGCGCCAGAATTCGGAATCGTCGCGCTCACTCAGGTGATAGTGGGCGACGATGAAATCGCGCACATCGGTCCACTCGCGCGCAGTCTGGCGGTTGTAGGTATCGCGTAAGCATGGGTCCATCGCCCGGGTGGGGAACAGGTCCACCAGCCGTTCCAGCGAGGACTGGACGAAATGGATGCTGGTCGATTCCAGCGGCTCCAGGAAACCCGATGACAGGCCCAGCGCCACCACGTTGCCCACCCAGCTTCGCTGGCGGCGACCGGTGGTGAACCTGATCAGGCGCGGGGTATCCAGGGTTTCCCCCTCCACCGTCGCCAGCAGCCGCTCCTCCGCCTCGCTTTCGGACGAGAAGGCGCTGCAGAACACGTGGCCGTTGCCGGTGCGGTGTTGCAGCGGAATGCGCCACTGCCAGCCGACGCTGTGGGCGATCCCGTGGGTATAGGGGCGCAGCGGGCCATCGGGCCGCCTGCTTGGCACGGCCAGCGCCCGGTCCGACGGAATATAGCGGCTCCAGTCGTCGAACGGCTCGTCCAGCGCCTTGCCCAGCAGCAGGCTGGCAAAGCCGGAGCAGTCGATGAACAGGTCCGCCTCCAGCCGCCGCCCGTCGTCCAGCAGCACGGCAGTGACGAAGCCGCTCTCCCCGTCGCGCTCCACGTGGGCGATGCGCCCTTCGTGGCGCCTGACGCCGCGCCCCTCCGCCAGCTTTCTCAGATGTCTGCCATAGAGCGAAGCGTCGAAGTGGTAGGCATGGGTATAGCCGCTGGCCTGGTGTGCTGCGGGGGCAAAGCGGTTATCACGCGCGGCCGCCTGGGCCACGAACAGCTCTTGGAACTGGGGATAGGGCTGGCCGTCCCGCTGCGCCGCCAGCCGCCCGGCCTGCCACCAGTGGTGCAACCTGACCACGGCATCGATCTCGCGCCCCACGGCCCCGAACTGGTGCAGGTACTTGTCACCCACGCGGCCCCAGTTGTGGAACTCGATCCCCAGCTTGAAGGTGCCGTGGGTCTCGGCCATGAAGGCGCGCTCGTCGATCTGGCAGAAGCGGTTGAACTTCTGCATCGGCGGAATGGTCGCCTCGCCCACGCCGACAATGCCGATGGCGTCACTTTCCACCAGCTCCACCGCCGTGTGGCGCGACAGGGCCGTGACCAGCATGGTCGCCGCCATCCAGCCGGACGATCCGCCCCCCACCACCAGCACGCGGCGCACCGCCTGTTCGGAGGGGACCTGGGGCAGATAGGCGTGGGCGGCAAGCTGGGTCATGCCGGCCATAATGGCCGCTGGCGCGCCGGGGCGCAATCTGCCCCTTGGCCCAAGCTGCCCGCAATGCCCCGGTTGCGCGGGGCCGCCAGCCGTGCCACCACCGGCAGCGTGAAAAGACCGGCGGGGGATCAGGGATTTGCGGACGCTTGGGACGCGGTGCGTTCCGACGGCGATATCCAGTTCCAGCCGGTGCCCGAGCCCGCCACGCCCGAGCCGCCCACCCCGCCCGACTGGCTGACCGACCTGCTGGAATGGCTGGGCACGCTGCTCGGCCCCGTGGCGCAGGCTATCGCGGGAAACTGGTTCTGGCTGCAATGGCTGCTGCTGGGCGGGCTGGCCGTGCTGGTGCTGTGGGGCCTGTGGCGGCTGATCGATCCGGCCACCCTGCGCTTCGGCCGACGCGCCAGGGCCGAGGAGGAGGAGCTGCGGGTGGACCAGGGCCAGGCCCTGCAACTGCTGGAGGAGGCGGACCGGCTGGCGGCGGAAGGCCGCTTTGACGAGGCGACCCACCTGTTGCTGCAACGCTCCGTTGGCCAGATTGCCGAACTGCGGCCGGACCTGATCCCGCCCAGCAGCACCGCGCGCGAGATTGCCGCCCTGCCGGCCCTGCCCGCCAATGCCCGCAGCGCCTTTGCCACCATTGCCGCGCGGGTGGAGCGCAGCCTGTTTGCCCTCACCCGCCTGACCCGCGATGACTGGCAGGCGGCCCGTGCCGCCTATGCCGATTTCGCCCTGGGCTATCGCGGGGTGCGCGCGTGAGCGAGGTTGCCGTTACCGCGCCGGTGGGTGCTCCCGCTGCCAGGGGGCCGTTCGCCTTGCGCGGCGTGCTGGCGCTGGTCACTGTGGGCAGCGCGGTATTCCTGCTGCTGCTCTATGCGATCGGCGCGGGCTGGAACGGCAGCGCCGGGCGGACCGCCACCGAAACCGCCGATTCCAACGCGCTCAACGGTTTTACGGCCCTGGCCGACCTGCTGGAGCGGCGCGGGCAAGAGGTGATCCGCACCCGTGGCCGCCTGTCGGCCGGGATTGACGAGTGGGACGGGAACCTGCTGGTCATCACCCCCGGCCTTGGCACCGATCCCGCTGAACTGGGCGAAGTGATCGAGGCGCGCCGGTACCAGGGGCCCACCGTGGTGATCCTGCCCAAGTGGGTGGTCGTCCCGGTGGGCGAGGTGGAGGGCGAGGACGTGCCGGACGACTGGGTGCGCACCCTGCCCGGTCCGGCGCCCGAATGGTTTGCCCGGGTGCCCGAGTTTGCCGGCATGGCCCTGGCGCACGGGACATCCGCCCGCTGGCAGGGCGCGGGGCTGCGCGGCGCGCCGGCCAATCCGAAGATGGTCCAGGCGCTGGTGAACACCACCGACAAGCAGTTGCTGCCGCTGGTGACCGATGGCGAGGGCGACCTGCTGGTGGGCTACTGGAACCGTGGCGGCTGGCACCCGGCGCTGGCCGCGCTGGGCGGGATCTCGTTCAGCCGCGCGGAAGAGGATGCGCAGGATGCCGACATCTACCCGCTGGTGATCGTGGCCGAACCCGACCTGTTCAACAATTCCGGCATGGCCGACCGCACCCGCGCGCGCGCGGCGGTGGCCGTGATCGAGGCGGCGATGGACGAGACGGCGATCGAGGGCGCGGACGCGATGCCGATCGTGTTCGACAGCACCATCGATGGCCTGGGCCAGGGGCAGAACCTGCTGACCCTGGCCTTCCGCCCGCCGTTCCTGGCGGCCACGCTGTGCCTGCTGGTGGCCATGCTGGTGATCGGCTGGCGCGCCTTCCGCCGTTTCGGCTCGCCGCTGGCCGCGCCGCCCGCGATGGCCCTCGGCAAGACGCAACTGGCCAGCAACGGCGCCGCGCTGATCCAGCGCGCGCGGCGCTGGCACCTGCTGGGCGCGCCCTATGCCGCGCTGGTGGCCGGGCGCATCGCCGCCGCCTTGCAGATCCGCGCCGGTGACGAGGCCGCGCGCGAGGCGGCCATCGATGCCGCGCTGGACCGGCAGGGCCATCCCGGCCCCCGCTTTGCTCCCACGGCGGAAAGCCTGCGCCAGGCCCGCCGCCTGCCCGATGTGCTGCGCGGCGCGGCCGCCCTGAGATCGATCGAAAGGACCCTGACCAAATGACCATGACCCTGGAGGAAACCCGGAGCCTGGCCGCCGCCATCCGCGCCGAGGTGGGGAAAGCCATCGTGGGCCAGGAGGACACGGTGGAGCACCTGCTGATCGCCCTGATCGCGCGCGGCCACGTGCTGCTGGAAGGCCCGCCGGGCACGGCCAAGACCTTCCTGGCGCAGTGCTTTTCGCGCGCTACGGGCCTGGATTTCGGGCGCATCCAGTTCACGCCGGACCTGCTGCCGGGCGATATCCTGGGCAGCAACCTGTTCAACTTCCAGACCAGCCAGTTCACCCTTACGCGCGGCCCCATCTTCTGCGACCTGCTGCTGGCCGACGAGATCAACCGCACCCCGCCCAAGACCCAGGCCGCGTTGCTGGAAGCCATGCAGGAACGCCGCGTGACGCTGGATGGCGAGACCCACGCGCTGGGCGAGCAGTTCATGGTGGTGGCAACGCAAAACCCGATCGAGAACCAGGGCGTCTATCCGCTGCCCGAAGCCCAGTTGGACCGCTTCGCCTTCAAGCTGCTGGTGGCCTATCCCAGCCTCGAGGAGGAGGCGCGCATCGTGGAACGCTTCGGCCAGAACGCCGGCGCGCCCACGCCCGAAAGCTGCGGGGTGGCCGTGGTGGCCGATGCCGGCACCATCGCCGCCGCGCAGGGGTCGCTGCGCCACGTCACGCTGGCTCCGGAGATCGTCGACTATACCGTGCGCCTGGTGCGCGCCACGCGCGACAATGCCGAGATTGCCAGCGGGGCCAGCCCCCGCGCCGCCGTGCTGCTGGCCAACGCCGCCCGCGCCCGCGCCGCCTTGCAGGGCCGTGCCTATGTGATCCCCGATGACGTGAAGGCGCTGGCCACTGCCGTGCTGCGCCACCGCCTGCTGCTCAGCCCCGCCGCCGAGATCGAAGGACGCCAGATCGAAGACCTGGTGGCCGGCCTGGTCGAACAGACCGAGGCGCCGCGCTAGGCCTGATGATCCGCCTCCCCGCCTTCCCTATCGTCCCCACGGGCCGCGCGCTGGCGCTGCTGGTGCTGCTGACGCCGGTGGCCGTGGTCATCGCCGCCACGGCACCATCGGCCTGGATCGTCGCGCCCGCCGCCGCGCTGACCGTGCTGGTGCTGGTGCTGGCGGATGGCTGGCTGGCGGGATCACTGCACCGGCTGGACGTGACCGTGCCGCACGATGCCGAGGTGGGCCAGCCTGCCGCCGTGCGGGTGACGGCGCAGATCGCGCGCGACAGCGATGCCGCCGCGCCGCAGGGGGCGCTGGGCTTCGATGCCCGGCTGGGGCCGCGCGGAGCCATCGACTTTACCCTGTCCGGCACCGGCGCGGGCGAGCACTTTGCCGGTGCCGGGGCAATCGTCCCGCAGCGGCGCGGCACCGGCCTGGTGCAGGACCTGTGGCTGCGCTGGCCCGGCCCGCTGGGGCTGGGCGTGCGGCAGGTCTATCGCCACCTGGGCCAACCGGTGCGCGTGTGGCCGGACCTGTCCCCCACCCGCAGCCCGGTGCTCCAGAACTTCCTGCGCGATGCCCAGTTCGGCCTGATCGCCCGGCGCATCCGCGGCGAGGGCACCCAGTTCGAGGCGCTGAGCGAGTACGAGCCCGGCATGGACCGCCGCCGCATCGACTGGAAGGCCAGCGCCCGCCATACCCGCCTCTATGCCCGCGAGAACGAGGCCGAACGCGACAACCAGATCGTCTTCGCCTTCGATTGCGGCCAGGCCATGTGCGAGCCGGTGGACGGCCTGCCGCGCATCGACCGCGCGGTCACCGCCGCGCTCACCGCCAGCTATGTGGCGCTGAAGGGGGGCGACAAGGTGGCCCTGTTCGGCTTTGCCGACCGGCCCATCGTGCTCACCCCGTTCGTCACCGACACGCGCAGCTTCCACCGGTTGCAGACTGCCGCCGCCGGGCTGGACTATGTGCCACGCGAGCCGAACTTTACCCTGGCGCTGGCCACCCTCACCGCCAGACTGCGCCGCCGCAGCCTGATCGTGCTGTTTTCCGATTTCACCGATCCCACCAGCGCCGAACTGATGGTGGAAAGCGTGGAGCGACTGGTGCGCCACCACGTGGTGATCTTCGTGACCATGCAGGATGCCGAGCTGGAGGGCCTGGCCCGGGTGGAACCGGACAGCCTTCCGCACCTGGCCACGGCCGTCACCGCCGCAGCGCTGGCTCACCAGCGGGCCATCGTGCTGCAACGCCTGCGGCGTCTGGGGGTGGACGTGATCGAGGCCCCGCATGACCAGATCGGCTATAGCCTGATCGACCGCTACCTGGAAACCAAGCGGATGGAGGCCGTGGGCTGATGGCGCTCAACATCTTCACCCGCAAGGCGATGGAGGCCATCCCCGACATCGAGGCGGCGAGCTTGCGCTCCGACCGCTTCCGGCTGGAGCGCGAGGGGGACTGGCGGCGGCTGGAGGCGATCGTCACCGCGCTGGAAAAGGGCCGCGTGCGGCGCATTGCCGATGAGGACCTGATGGAGCTGCCGGTGCTCTATCGCAAGACCGCCAGCAGCCTGGCCGTGGCGCGCGAGACATCGCTCGATGCCGCCACCCTCGCCTATCTGGAAGCGCTGGTGCGGCGGGCCTGGTTCCAGGTCTATGGCCCGCGCGTGGGGCTGGCCGGCTGGGCGCGGCGGTTCTTCACCGGCGGCTGGAGCGCATCGGTCCGCGCGCTGTGGCTGGATATCTGCATTGCCCTGTTCGTGATGGTGGCGGGCACCGTGGTGGGCTGGCTGCTGGTGGCCCAGGATGACAACTGGTACTATGCCCTCGTCGGCGGGATGGACGGCGGGCGCGGCCCCAGCGCCACGCGCGAACAGTTGCTGGAAACGCTGGAGCCGACCGCCAGCGCGCAGGGCCTGGGGGCCTTTGCCGCCTACCTGTTCTCGAACAATGCCGGGGTCTGCATCCTGGCCTTTGCCCTGGGCTTTGCCTTCGGCGTGCCCACCCTGATGCTGCTGGTCCACAACATGGCACTGCTGGGGGCCATGCTCTACGTATTCGACCAGCAGGGGCTGGTCTGGCCCTTTGCCGCCTGGCTTTCGGTCCACGGCACGACCGAGCTGTTCGCCATCCTGCTGTCCGGCGCGGCGGGGCTGCACATCGGGCGCTCCATGGTGTTCCCCGGCACCCGCACGGTGATGGCCAGCGCGGCGGAAGCGGGTCGGCGCGCGGCGCAGGTAATGGCGGGCTGCGTGATCATGCTGGTGATCGCGGGCCTGCTGGAAGGCTTCGTGCGCCAGCTTGTCGGCACGGCAGAAACCCGCGCCACCATCGGCGGGATCATGCTGGGGCTGTGGCTGGCCTATTTCCTGCTGGTGCGTCCGCGCGCCGGGGCCGGTGCGGAAGGCGCGCCATGAACGCTGCCGCCCTGCCTGCCCGCCGCCGCCTGGCCCTGAGCCGCACGTCACGCCAGCGCGAGCTGGTGACGCCCGAGGGCCTGTCCCTGCCGCTGACGCTGGCCAGCCGCGGATCGCGCATCGGCGCGCTGCTGCTGGACATTGCGTTCCTGGTCCTGGCGCTGATCGTGATCGTGGTGGTGCTGGCGCTGATCGGCATCAACCTGGCCTTCGCGGTGGAGGAGCAGGGCACCGGCCCGGCGGTGGAGCTGATGGTGGTGTTCATCATCCTGCTGCTGTTCTTCGCCCGCTATGGCTATTTCCTGGCTTTCGAGCTGGGCCCGCGCGGGGCCACGCCGGGCAAGCGGCTGCTGGGCATCCGCGTGGCCGCCCGCGATGGCGAAAGGCTGACGGCGGAGGCGGTGATCGCGCGCAACCTACTGCGCGATTTCGAGGTGTTCATTCCGCTGGCTTACCTGATGGCCCTGCCATCGGGCGAAGTGGCGGGCAGCGGGGTCAGCGGCTGGGCCACCTTCGGCTGGCTGATGCTGTTCCTGCTGTTCCCGGTGTTCAACAGGGACCGGCTGCGCGCGGGCGACCTGATCGCCGGCACCTGGGTGGTGGAAGCGCCGCGCCTGAAGCTGGCCCAGGCCATGTCCACCGCGCCCGACCACAGCCAGGACTACCGCTTCGGCCCGGCCGAACTGTCGGTCTATGGCGAGCACGAGTTGCAGGTGCTGGAAAGCGTGCTGCGGCAGAACAACCCCGAAGCCATGCGCGAGGTGATGCAGGCGATCTGTCGCAAGATCGGCTGGCAGGGGGGCGCAGGCTACGAGCGGGAATTCCTGGAAGCCTTCTACCAGGCCCTGCGCGGCCACCTGGAAAGCGGGATGCGGTTCGGCAAGCGCAAGGCGGACAAGTTCTCGTGACCGGCCAGACCATCATCCTGCGGCCCGCCGTGCCCGCCGATGCCCCCGCGCTGGCCGCGCTGGCGCGCCAATCGTTCATCGACGCCTTCGCCCATTTCTACCGGCCGGAGGACCTCCAGCAGTTCCTCGACGAGTGGAAGACGCCGGAGGTCTACACGCGGGCTATCGCCGATCCGGACACCGCGATCCGGCTGGCCGAGGTGGACGGGGAACTGGCCGCCTATGCCCTCGTCAAGCGCGGCTATGTGATGGACGATCACCCCCACCCCCGCCCGCAGCGCCCCGTCTTCCTCAGCCAGCTTTACTGCGCCGGGCACCTGACCGGCCACGGCCTGGGGCGGCAGCTGATGGACTGGGTGCTGGAGCAGGCGCGGGACTGGCAGGCGGATTCGCTCAGCCTGTCGGTCTATAGCGAGAACCCCGGCGCGCAGCGGTTTTACCAGCGCTATGGCTTCGAGAAGGTGGCCGATACCGAGTTCTGGGTGGGCAGCCAGCGCGACGAGGAATACCTCTACGAACTGCGCCTGTAGAACGCAGTTAAGCCCGATTTAGCATTTCGCTGGCACATGCTGCCCTCTGGTAAACCAGAGGACCGCCCGCATGCCGCTCGCCCAGATCCAACGCCTTGCCGATCAAGGCCTGCCCAGCGGCCCGCTGGCCGACGAGCTGCTAAAAGATCCGGCGATCGAGCGCGTGCTGGCCGCCGTGCGCGGGCACCTGGGCGTAGAGATCGCCTTTGTCTCGCGCTATGTCGACGGCGGTCTACGCGAGCTGACCCATGTGCATACCGACCTGGACCTGCCGATGGGCGCCGGTTTCCGCGAGCCGGTGGAAGACAGCTATTGCTGGCACATTCTGGAAGGCCGCCTGCCCGAACTGATCCACGATCCGGCGGACTATCCGCTGACGGCGCAACTGGCGATCACCGACTTCCTGCCCGTGGGCTGCCACCTCAACGTGCCGCTGCGGCTGCACGATGGCAGCGTGTGGGGCAGCTTCTGCGCGCTGGGCCGCAAACCCGACCGCACGCTGGGCGAGCGCGACATGAAGGTGGTGCGCGCCTTTGCCGCGCTGGCCGCCGAGCGGATCGAGGAGAGCATGGTGCAGGACGTGGAACTGTCCGCCGCCCGCGCCCGCGTCAGCGAGATGCTGGACGGGCACGCCATCACCATCTTCCACCAGCCGATCCACTGCCTGACCAGCGGCGATCCGGTGGGCGTGGAATGCCTGGCCCGCTTCCCCAACACCCGCCAGCGCGGCCCGGACCAGTGGTTCGAGGATGCCGAGAAGGTGGGCCTGGGTGTGGAGCTGGAAATGGCCGCCGTGCGCAATGCGCTGGAGACGCTGGGGCACGTCCCAGAAGGCAAGTATGCCGCGGTCAACGTATCGCCCGCCACCATCCTGTCCGGCCTGGTCGAGCGCGAGCTTGAGGGCGTGAACACCGCCAAGCTGGTGCTGGAAGTGACCGAACACCAGAAGGTGGTGGACTTTGCCGTGCTGGCCGCGGCACTGGGCCGCCTGAAGGGCAAGGTGCGCGTGGCCATCGACGATGTCGGCACCGGCTATTCGGGCCTGCGCCATATCGTGGACCTGAAGCCCGATATCCTGAAGATGGACATGGCGCTGACCCGCGACATCCACAAGGATCCCGCCCGCCGCGCCCTCACCGGCGCACTGGTGCAACTGTCGCGCGATATCGGCTGCAAGCTGATCGCGGAAGGCATCGAGACGGTGGAGGAGCGCGCCGCCATGGCCGCGCTGGGGGTGGACTATGGCCAGGGCTACTTGTTCGCGCGGCCCTTGCCCGTGGTGGCTGCCCAGCAGCACCTGCTGGGCCTGCGCGACGAGGATGCCGAGCCCGACGTGGCTCCGCACGAACTGCGCCCCATGCCAAGCGAAGGCGACCAGCCGGCGCTGATCCGCAACGCCTGACGCGGGCTCCTGCTGTCAGGCTCCCAGACACTTACGCGACAGGCGTGCGCCCGCTCCCGTCCGGGTCCGCCATGCGGAAATGCGCGGCGCGCAGTTCGCCGGTGTCGATCTGGCGGCGCAGGCGGGTGCGGTCCTCGCGGCGATAGGATTCCTCCGCCCGGTCGATATCGGCTTCGGACAGGCCCAGCGCATCCAGCCCCAGCAGAGCCATGCGGATGGCCGATTCGTGGACCTCGCGGATCACGTAGCGCTGCGGCGCGCGGCCCAGCTTCATCACGCTGCGCCGGTCATAGCCGCGCACATAGATCGCCGCCTGCGGGAAGGCTTCCTGCACCGCCGCCATGTAGTCCGGCTCGATCTGGTCGCCATCGATGCAGAACATGATCAGTTGCGCGTCCGCCGCGCCCGCCTGGCGCAGCAGGTCCAGCCGCACGCCATCTCCGAAATAGACCTTGGTGCCGAACTCGCCCGAGATGTCGATCCGCTCCACGTCGCGGTCTACCAGCGTGACCGTAAGGCCCGCCATTCCCAGCGTCCGCGCCACGGTCTGCCCGAAGCGGCCATGGCCGATCACCAGCGCGCTGGCGGAAAGGTCGCGCGGGGCGGGCCGCTCGCCGACGCCGGCGGGCTTGTCATCCCCTTCGGGATCGCTGCGCAGGCCACGCGTCAGCTTCATCAGGAACGGGGTGGTGGCCATCGATACGGTGACCACGGCACCGAACACGCTGGCCGCCTCGTCGGTGATCAGCAGCGCGTTCTGCGCCGCGGTATAGAGCACGAAGGCGAATTCGCCGCCCTGGCTCAGCAGCAGGCCCAGCGCCACGGCCCCGCGCCAGGTCATCTTCATGGCCCGGCCCAGCAGGGTGATCAGCGCGGTCTTGGTGGCGATCAGCAGCACGGCAAAACCGGCCACTTCGAGCGGTCGCTGGGCAATGGCGGACAGGTCCAGCATCATGCCCACAGCCAGGAAGAACAGGCCCAGCAGGATCGAGCGGAACGGCTCCACCGCGGCCTCCAGCTCGTGCCGGTAAGGCGTATCGGCCAGCATCACGCCGGCGATGAAGGCCCCCAGCGCCAGCGACAGGCCCAGCATCTGCATGATCGCGGCGCTGGCCACCACGGTGAACAGGGCCGAGACGACGAACATCTCGCGCTCGCCCAGCCGGGCGATCAGGCGGAACAGCGGGCGGATCAGGAAGCGGCCCGCCGCGATCAGCCCGGCGATGGCGGCCAGCGTCATCAGCGCCATCATCCAGCCGGTGGGACCGCCGGCATCATCGGGGTTGCGGCTCATCGCGGAAACGATGGTGATCAGCGGGATGATCGACAGGTCCTGGAACAGCAGGATGGCAAAGGCGCGCTCACCAAAGGGGGTTTTCAGGCGGCCGGCCGATTGCAGCATCGGCAGCACCTGCGCGGTGGAACTGAGCGCCAGCGGCAGGCCGATGGCCAGCGCCGCCTCGGTGGTGAACCCGCTCAGCGCCAGGATCGTGGCGGAAATGGCCAGGCCGCAGGCCACCACCTGCGCCCCGCCCAGCACGAAGATTTCCTTGCGCATCGACCACAGCCGCGCCGGGTTCAGTTCCAGCCCGACGATGAACAGCAGCATCACGATGCCCAGTTCGGCAAAGGCCACTTTCTGCTCGGCCCCGCCCACCAGGCCCAGCACCTCGGGGCCGATGGTCACGCCCGCCAGCAGGTAGCCCAGCGTGGCACCCAGCCCCAGGCGCCGGAACAGCAACACGAAGCCCAGGGCAAAACCCAGCATCAGCAAGCCGTCGCGCAACATCAGCGCGCCGCCGTGTTCTTCCATGGTGGTGATCCTTTCCGCCAACCCATGCCCCAAAGACCGTGCTTTGTCATGCGGTCGCTGTCATTGCTCCTTCGCGCGCGGCGGCCTATATCGCGCACCATGTCCTCATCAGTCAGACCGTGGCGCGACATCATGCGCCGTCAGAGCCGCCAGATCATGGTGGGCAAGGTGCCCGTTGGCGGCGATGCGCCGATCACCGTGCAGACCATGACCAACACGCCGACCGAGGACGTGGCCGCCACCATCGACCAGATCCGCCGGTGCGAGGATGCGGGGGCGGATATCATCCGCGTATCCTGCCCCACCGAGGAGTCGACGCGGCACTTCGACCAGATCACGCGGGCATCGAACATCCCGATCGTGGCCGACATCCACTTCCACTACAAACGCGCGCTGGAAGCGGCAGACAAGGGCGCGGCCTGCCTGCGCATCAACCCCGGCAACATCGGTTCGGCCGACCGCGTGGCCGAAGTGGTCCGCGCCGCAAAGGCCAACGGCTGTGCCATCCGCATCGGGGTGAACGCCGGCAGCCTGGAAAAGGACCTGCTGGAAAAGTACGGCGAGCCGTGCCCCGAAGCGCTGGTGGAAAGCGCGCTGGACCACATCAAGCTGCTGCAGGACCACGATTTCCACGAATACAAGGTGGCGGTGAAGGCCAGTGACGTGTTCCTGGCCGTATCCGCCTACATGGGCCTGGCCGATGCGGTGGACTGCCCGCTGCACCTGGGCATCACCGAAGCCGGCGGCATGATCGGCGGAACGGTCAAGTCCAGCATCGGCATCGGCAACCTGCTGTGGGCGGGCATCGGCGATACCATCCGCGTCTCGCTTTCCGCCGAGCCGGAGCAGGAAGTGCGCGTGGGGTTCGAGATCCTGAAGGCGCTGGGCCTGCGCACCCGCGGCGTGCGGGTCGTCTCGTGCCCCAGCTGCGCGCGGCAGGGTTTTGACGTGATCCGCACCGTGCAGACGCTGGAAGAGCGCCTGCAGCACATCAAGACGCCGATCAGCCTCTCAGTCTTGGGCTGCGTGGTCAACGGCCCGGGCGAAGCGCGCGAAACCGACATCGGCCTGACCGGCGGCGGCGCGGGCAAGCACATGGTCTACCTGTCCGGCGTGACCGACCACCATGTGCAGGATGCCGACATGGTCGAACACATCGTGCGCCTGGTGGAAGCCAAGGCGGCCGAGATGGAGGCCGAGATGAGCGACGCTGGGAACGCCGAAGCGGCGGAATGACCCTCTCGATCCGCCCCGCCACCCGCGCCGACCTGCCGCTGATCGCCAGCCTGATCCGCGAACTGGCGGACTACGAGAAGCTGGCCCACGAGGTGCGGTTTGACGAGGCCGCGCTGGGCGAGCGGCTGTTTGGCGCGCGCCCCTATGCCGAGGTGCTGATCGGCGAAGTGGACGGCGTGGCGGAAGGGTTTGCCCTGTTCTTCCACAATTTCAGCACGTTCGAGGGCAAGCCCGGGGTCTACCTGGAAGACCTCTACGTGCGGCCGCAGGCACGCGGTGCCGGGCTTGGCAAGCTGATGCTGAAGGAACTCGCCCGGCTCGCGCTGGAGCGGGACTGCGCCCGGCTGGAATGGTGGGTGCTGGACTGGAACGCGCCGGCCATCGGCTTCTACCGGAAGCTGGGAGCCCGGCCGATGGACGAATGGACCACCATGCGCGTGGACGGTGCGGCGCTGGCGGAGCTGGCGGCGTGAGGCGGCTGGCGCTGGCGCTGGCACTGGCCTCACCGCTGGCGGGCCAGCCCGCCGCCGCGCAGGACGCGCAGCAGGCCGTGGCAGGCCCCTTCGACGAGACTGCAGATGCCGGAGCCGCCCTGCTAGCAGCGCTGGAAAGGGTCCGGGGCCAATACATCATCGACAGCGAATTTGACGGCGAGCAGCGTGTCCTCGCCATCTTCGGGGCCAACTGGTGCCACGACAGCCGCGATCTTGTGACCATGCTGCAGCGGCCGAGCATCGCCGCATTGCTGGCGCAGCAATACCAGGTGGTGCTGATCGATGCCGGCATGCCGCAGACCGGCAATGGCCGCAATATGGACCTCGCGTCGCGCCATGGCGTGGCCGATATCACCGGCACGCCGACCGTGCTGGTCCTCGACGGTCGCGGGCACCTGCTCAACAGCCCGGACAATGCACGCGCCTGGCGCAACGCCTCCAGCCGCAGCGAGCGCGAGGTCTATCGCTTCCTGCGCCAGTACGCCAAGCGCCAGCGCTGACGCCGCTTTACCCCGCGGTAACGCGCCCTGCCCTATGGTGGGCGCACAATGGACCTGAAACTGCCCCTTGCCGCGGTGCTGATCACCGGCGCGGCCGCCGGCCTGCTGCTGCCGGAGCTGGGCAGCATGGCCCCGCAGGATGAGCCGCGCCTGCTCGATGCGCGGCAGGCCAGCCCCGCCTCCGCAAACGGCACGGACAGCGCCTGGGCCCAGGACGTGGTCCTTGCCCGCGAGGCCGACGGCCATTTCTACGCCGATGTTACTGTGGACGGGCAGAGCCTGCGGATGCTGGTGGATACCGGCGCCAGCGTCGTCGCGCTCACCGGCTCCGATGCCGAGGCGCTGGGCCTGACCTGGGACGAGGCCGACGTGACCCCGGTGGCGCAGGGTGCCTCAGGCCCGGTGCTGGGGGTCAACGTGACCATTCCCGAACTGGCGCTGGGCGACCATGTGGCCGAAAACGTGCAGGCGCTGATCATCCCCGAAGGGCTGGTGGTCTCGCTGCTGGGCCAGTCGTTCCTGTCCACCCTGGGCCAGGTGCGGATGGACGGTGACCAGATGATCGTGGGCAATGGGGATGGCTGACATGGTGGAGAGCGCCCGATGAACATGAGCAACCTGCTGCCCTATCGCTGGCGCGTGAAGCACCAGGCGGGCCGCCATAACGAGGCGATTGCCGGCGTGCTCGACACGCCGCCGCTGGTGCCGCGGCGCGACGGGCTGGTGCTGTTCTCGATGATCGGCACGGCGGTGGTCCTGCCCTATCTGGTGGCGGTGAAAAGCCTGTGGCAGCATCTCGGGCGCGGACGGGTGGCGATCCTCGACGATGGCACGCTGACCGCGCAGGACCGGGCGATCCTGGCCGCGCACCTGGGCGATCCGCAGATCCTGCGGATCGACGAGGTGCCGCAGGGCCCATTCCCCAAAGGCGGCTGCTGGGAACGGCTGCTGACCATCCTTGACCACCGCGCCGGGGAATACTGGCTGCAGCTTGACAGCGACACTGTGACGCTGGGCCCGGTGCCCGAACTGGAGCGCGCCGTGGCCAGCAACCGCAGCTTCACCATGCTGGGCGGCGACGACGTACCGACAGAGGCGCTGGACCTCAGCGAGTTCGTCCGCCGCTATTACCCCGATGGCCCGATGGACGGCCACGTGCAGAGCCGGGTGGAAAGCCGCCTGGCCACCCTGGCCCCGGACGCAGGCTGGAAATACATCCGCGGCTGTGCGGGCTTTGCCGGGTTTGCTGCGGGCAATGCCGGGCGCGACCTGGCGGCAGCCTTCCTGCGCCGCATGGCCACCGCCATCGGCAATGATGACACCGCCATCTGGGGCACCGAGCAAGTTGCCAGCAACTTCCTGGTGGCCAACGAGCCGGGGGCCGTGTGCCTGCCGCACGCCCGCTACCTCAACTACTGGGGCGAGCCCTGGGGGGAAGATGCTGCCTTCGTCCACTTCGTGGGCGCGCACCGGTATGACAACGGGGCCTACCTGGCCGCCAGCCGGCAGGCGATTGCCCAACTCAAGAGATAATGGGCTTCAGAAATAGATGTCGACGTAGTCGGTCAGCCCGTCGCACCATTCGAATTCGCGTAAGCGCCAGTAGGGGCGGTTCTGCGTAATGGCGAAGCGCCACACCTTGTCCGCGCTGCACTGGCGGCCCGGATCGGGGGCGTCGGTGATCTTTATCGTCCCGTCGAACAGGAAATAGTCCGCGCCCACCTCGGTCACCGTGCCGTCCAGCGCCAGCCGGCCAGCGCCGGTGCGCGCCTGCTGGCTGCCGGTCAGCCGCCAGGCACCATCGGGCTGTACCGCAATCCGGGCCGCGCCGCGCCGGTCCCAGTCGATCCATTGCAGCGTCAGCCCCCTGTTGGCCCGCAGCCGCTGGGCCATCGCCGGATCATGGATCGTGGGCGCGGCGGGCAAGGGTGTTGCCGTGGGGGCCGGTGACGGGCTGGCCGGAGACGAGGGCGAAGATGGGCTTGGCAATGCGCTTACAGCCGGGGTTGGCGAGGCTGACGGCTCGGACGCGGGCTGTGCGTCATCCGGGACATTGCAGGCGGCCAGCGCCAGCGGGGCGAGCAGGAGCAGGGCAAGACGCATGGCCTGATAACCTTCGGCAATTGAGCGCGGTTCCATCGCGGACTGGACAGGTTCAGCCGGCCGGGCGCAATAGGGCATGATGGACCGCCGCCGTTTCCTTGCCTGTGCCCTTGCCGCCGCGCCGCTGGGGGCAACACCGCTGCGCGTGGCCGCGCAGCCCGCGCCCTCCCCTCGCCACCGGGCGCTGCTGGACCTGGCGCGCGAGCAAGTGGCGCGGGCCGATGCCCACCTGTGGCGGCGTGACATGGCGGCGATTGCCGATTTCGGCCTGCATTCGGCGGAGAGCCGGTTCCACATCGTCAACCTGGAAAGCGGCACCGTGCGCAGCCTGCTGGTGGCCCACGGCAGCGGCTCCGATCCGGAGCACGATGGCTGGCTGAACGCCTATTCCAACCTGGTCGATAGCTGGGCCACCAGCCGCGGGGCCTACCTCACCTGGGAGTGGTACGAGGGGATCTACGGCACCTCGATGCGGCTGACCGGGCTGGAGGCGGACAATTCCAACGTGTTCGACCGGGCGATCGTGATGCACGCCGCCACCTATGCCACCCCGGCCCACGTGGCACGCTGGGGCAAGGCGGGCCGGTCCAACGGGTGCTTTGCGCTCGATCCGGCGGAGCTTCCCGCTGCGCTCTACCAGCTTGGCGGCGGGCGCCTGATCTATGCCGATACCCTGGGCATCGGTGCCGATGGCACGCGCGGCGCGGTGCCGCCGCAACCGCCGGTGGATTTCGAGAGCGCGATTGCCCTGCGTCGGGCGCAGGCGGCGGAACGGGCGGCCGAGCACGGCGGGGAAGTTCCCGACAGCAGTTCCGATCCGGCAATTTTCAATTGACATTTTGAACCATATCGGTTATATGCTTGCCGCCTTCCCCGGAAGGCCGGACCTACCGCCACCAGTCGACGGGTAGCGGGTGGGTTCGCCAAACCCAGCAACCGGTGCGCCGTGGCCGGCGGGTGCGACAAGCCCCAAGCCCTTCAAGGCAAACCAGTAATGCAGCGGGTGGATGGGTCTGCCGCTATCGCACCTGCAACCTGCCAGCGTGACAGGCAGGCTCTCCGGGAGGCGAACCGAGCAGCCGTTGGTGCGGGGGATCACCCGCAGGACCGGCAGGGATGCCCCGTGCGAATCCCCCCTGCCGCCAGCCGCCGCCCGGTGGAACAGGGATGGAGCCGAACAGCCAGCGCGGGCGCAGCGCTGGCCCGGCCGCTCGCCTGACCAAGCTGCCCCTCGCCCCGCACGCCGTTACTGGCGGCGCACCGGTTGCCTGGGCCTTCCTTCGCGCGAAGCTGCGCCTTCCCCCGTCCAGCGATGTTGGATTACAGCGCTGCTAGAGCTGGCGCGTATCGGCCCGCGCCAGGCTGGCCAGCACCGGTGCATCGCGGTTGTAGATGTCGCCAAACTCCACCAGCTCGCCCGCATCGTTCACCCCCAGGGTGAAATAGGCGATGTAGACCGGGATCTGCCGTGGCAGCGGCACGCGGGTGTAATCGCCGCTGCGCGAAATCGCCATCGCCTCCTCCACCCCCGGCCCGCCGCCCAGGATCGACAGCGTCATGGCGAATTCCAGCGCCCGTTCCACCCGCACGCAGCCGTGGCTGAGCGCGCGGTTGGCCTGGTTGAACAGCCCCCGGCTGGGGGTGTCGTGCAGGAAGATCGCGTGACTGTTGGGCATGTCCAGCTTCATTAGGCCCAGCGAATTCCGCGGCCCCGGCTGCTGCACCACGCTGATCGCGCCCCCGCTGCGGGTGGCGGTATAGCCCATGGAGCGCGCCCAGGCGGGATTGGCCAGCACGCGGCGGCCCAGCCCTTCGCCCACCACGATCGATTGCGGCACGGTCCAGGTGGGGTTGAGGATCACCCCCTCCACCATCTCTGACAGTTGCGGGGTGGCGTTGCGCCCTGGCGTGCCCACGATGGCGCGATAGGAATTGGCCGTCTGCCCGTTGATCGACAGGCGCACCATGTATTCCGGCACGTTGACCAGCACGTTGATGCCGCCCAGCTCGCGCGGGAGCCAGCGCCAGCGGTCCATGTTGGCGCGGATCAGCGCGCGGCGCCGGGTATCGGCGGCAGGCGTGGCGGCCAGTTCGGCACGCAGCGTGGCATAGTCCGGGTGCGCCGGGTTGAGGCCGCGCAGAACCCCCGCCACGTCGCCGCTGGCCAGCGCCCGTTCCAGCAGTTCAGGGGTTGGCAGCAGGCCCGCGTCGGGGTCTTCCATCAGGTAGGCGCGCCGGTCGGCCAGCGGGGTGTGGCCATCGCGCAGGTCTGCCGCCAGCCAGCCGAACACGGTGCCCGCCACGGCATCGAGGCGCGGCCCTTCCCCGGCGGCCAGGGCGGCGCGCAGTTCGTCCGGGCGATAGTCCGCCGGGTCCAGCCCTTCGGCGGCGATCCCCGCGATCACCTCCAGCAACTGCTGCGCGTGCTCCACCGGCCACGACAGGTCCCCCGCCACGCGCGGCGGGATCACCCGGCGGGCGGTGCCGGCGGGCAGTTGCGCGGCCATCACCATCACCGCATCGCTTTCCAGCACCGGCTGGTAGGCGATCGACTGGGCCGTGGCCAGCGCCGGCGCGGCGATGATCGCGGCGCCAAGGGCCAGGGCCAAGTGTCGGAGGTAAGCCATAAATCCCTTCCTGCGCCCGCACGGCGATTCGTGCAATGACAGCGGTCAAACGAAGCACGGCGTGACCGCGCGGGCCTACCCGGCTAGGGGCAGCAGATGGACCGCCGCGCCACCCTCTATCCCATCCTGATGACCCTGCTGGGCGTGGGCTTCTTCTCGGTGATGGACGCGATGATGAAGGGCGCATCGCTGGCGATGGGGGCCTACAGCGCGCTGCTGTGGCGCTGCCTGATCGCGGTGGCCGGCACCCTGCCCGCCTGGCGGCTGGCGGGCGGCAAGTGGCCGGACCGGCCGACCATGCGCCTGCACATGCTGCGCGGCGCGGTGGGGGCGGGCATGGCGGTCACCTTCTTCTGGGGGCTGACCCGCCTGCCGATTGCCGAGGCCATTGCCATCAGCTTCATTGCCCCGCTGATCGCACTGTTCCTGGCCGCCGTGATGCTGGGCGAGACGATTGCCAGGGGCGCCATCGTCGCCTCGATCATGGGCCTGGCGGGCGTGGTGGTGATCGGGACGGCGCGGATGGGGGCCAGCCAGCCGGCCGACGGGGTGGGCTGGGGCATCGTGGCCGTGCTCGTCTCTGCCGTGCTCTATGCCTGGAACCTGATCCTGCAACGCCAGCAGAGCCTGGTGGCGGAGCCGCTGGAAGTGACCAGCTTCATGAGCCTGGGCATGACCCTGTGCCTGCTGCCCTTCGCCCCCTTCCTGGCCGTGCTGCCGCCCGATGGCTGGGCGCTGGCGACCGTGGCCGGGGCCGCCGCGCTGACCGTGCTGGCGGGCCTGTGCCTGGCCTGGGCCTACCGCCGCGCGGAAGCGCAGGTGCTGGTGCCGCTGGAATACAGCGCCTTCGTGTGGGCCGCGCTGATGGGCTGGCTGTTCTACCGCGAGGAACTGACCCTCCCCACGCTGGCGGGCACGGCCCTGGTAGTGCTGGCCTGCTGGATCGCCGTACCCCGCCGCCACGTGGAGCAGACGGCGCTGTAAGCCTCAGTCCGCCGGGGAAGCCGCCTCCGTCGCGCTGTCCGCCGGCACCTCGTCCCCCAGCCCGCTGCCGTGCCATACCAGCCCCAGCGCGCCGCCAAGGAAGGCGGCCAGCACCAGCGCCAGCAGCATGGCGCGCACGCCCAGCCGGGGCTTGCGGGGATTGCTGCCGCTCCATTCCATAGTCCGAAAAAGTCCCTGTCTGCGGCCCGCACGGCACCCTTTTGCCGAGTCTGCCCCTTGACCTGCGCTTCGCAAACGCGCAACCGGCCCGCAAGGGGGCAGGCGGTGATTAATTCCGCCCGTGACCCGTCTTGACCATCGGCTTCAGCGGCAAAGGACCCATCCATCCATGACCATCGTCGGCGCGAACTCGCTCGGAACCCGCAGCACCATGGCGGTAGGCGGCAAGACCTACGCCTATTACTCGCTGAAGAAAGCGGCAGAGCAGATCGGCGATGTCAGCCGCCTGCCCTTCAGCATGAAGGTGCTGCTGGAAAACCTGCTCCGGTTCGAGGATGAAGGCTTCACCGTGGACCGCAGCCACATCCAGGCGATTGCCGACTGGCAGAAGAACCCGGTGACGGGTGACGAGATCCAGTACCGCCCCGCCCGCGTGCTGCTGCAGGATTTCACCGGCGTGCCCTGCGTGGTGGACCTGGCCGCGATGCGCGATGCCATTGCCACGCTGGGCGGCGATACCAGCAAGATCAACCCGCTGGTCCCGGTTAACCTGGTCATCGACCACTCGGTGATGGTGGACGAGTTCGGCCATCCCAAGGCGGCCGAGCAGAACGTGGAGATCGAATACCAGCGCAACATGGAGCGCTATGACTTCCTCAAGTGGGGCTCCAAGTCGCTCAACAACTTCTACGCCGTGCCGCCGGGCACCGGCATCTGCCACCAGGTGAACCTGGAAAACATCGCCCAGGCCGTGTGGACCAGCACCGACCAGAACGGCGAACTGGTGGCCTATCCCGATACCTGCGTGGGCACCGACAGCCACACCACCATGATCAACGGCCTGGGCGTGCTGGGCTGGGGCGTGGGCGGCATCGAGGCGGAAGCCGCCATGCTGGGCCAGCCGGTCTCCATGCTGATCCCCGAAGTGGTCGGCTTCAAGCTGACCGGCACCCTGAAGGAAGGCGTGACCGCCACCGACCTGGTGCTGACCTGCACCAACATGCTGCGCAAGCATGGCGTGGTCGGCCGCTTCGTGGAATACTATGGCCCCGGCCTTGCCCACCTGTCGCTGGCCGACCGCGCTACCCTGGCCAACATGGCCCCGGAATACGGCGCCACCTGCGGCTTCTTCGGCATTGACGACAAGACGCTGGACTACCTGCGCCTGACCGGCCGCGAGGAAGACCAGATCGCGCTGGTGGAAGCCTATGCCAAGGAGCAGGGCTTCTGGATCGATCCGGCGATCGAGCCGGTGTTCTCCTCCACGCTGGAGCTGGACCTTGGCACCGTGGTTCCCTCCCTCGCCGGCCCCAAGCGCCCGCAGGACCGCGTCTCGCTGCCCGAGGTGGACGACGTGTTCATGGCCGACATGGCCAACACCTACAACAAGGCGCTGGCCCGCGTGCCGGTGCAGGGCAAGGACTTCGACATCGGCGATGGTGACGTGACCATTGCGGCCATCACCAGCTGCACCAACACATCGAACCCCGGCGTGCTGGTAGCCGCCGGTCTGGTGGCCAAGAAGGCCAACGAACTGGGCCTGAAGCCCAAGCCCTGGGTGAAGACCAGCCTCGCCCCCGGCAGCCAGGTAGTCACCGACTACCTGAACAAGGCCGGCCTGCAGGAGCACCTGGACGCCATCGGCTTCAACCTGGTGGGCTATGGCTGCACCACCTGCATCGGCAACTCCGGCCCGCTGGCCGAGCCGATCAGCAAGGCGATCAACGACAACGGCCTGGTCGCCGCGGCGGTCATCTCCGGCAACCGCAACTTCGAAGGCCGCGTATCGCCCGATGTGCGCGCCAACTTCCTCGCCAGCCCGCCGCTGGTGGTGGCCTATGCCCTGAAGGGCACCGTGGTGGAGGACTTCGTCACCACCCCGATCGGCCAGTCGACCGACGGGAAGGACGTGTTCCTGAAGGACATCTGGCCGTCGAACAGCGAAGTGGCCGAAACCATGGCCGGCTGCATGGACCGGGCGATGTTCCAGGCCCGCTATGCCGACGTCTACAAGGGCGATGCCCACTGGCAGGCGATCAACGTGACGGGTTCGGAAACCTACTCGTGGCGTGCCGGATCGACCTATGTGGCCAATCCGCCGTACTTCGAAGGCATGAGCATGACCCCGGCCCCGGTGGCCGACATCGTGGAAGCCAAGCCGCTGCTGATCCTGGGCGATTCGATCACCACCGACCACATCAGCCCGGCAGGGTCGATCAAGGCTGACAGCCCGGCCGGCAAGTGGCTGATGGACCACAAGGTGGCCAAGGCGGACTTCAACTCCTACGGCGCGCGCCGCGGCCATCACGAGGTGATGATGCGCGGCACCTTCGCCAATATCCGCATCCGCAACGAGATGGTGCCGGGCGTGGAAGGCGGCGTCTCGCGCTATGGCGACGAGGTCGGCAGCGTGTTCGACGTGGCCATGAAGCACAAGGCTGACGGCACCCCGATGGTGGTGATCGCCGGCAAGGAATACGGCACCGGCTCCAGCCGCGACTGGGCGGCCAAGGGCACCAACCTGCTGGGCGTGCGTGCGGTGATCGTGGAGAGCTTCGAACGCATCCACCGCTCCAACCTGGTGGGCATGGGCGTGCTGCCGCTGCAGTTCAAGGACGGGCAGAGCCGCACCTCGCTGGGCCTCACCGGCGATGACAGCTATACCATCAGGGGCGTGGCCAGCCTGAAGCCGCAGCAGGACGTGGAAGTGGAAGTGACCCGCAAGGACGGGACGAAGCTGACCTTCACCGCCACCTGCCGCATCGATACCGCCAACGAGCTGGAATACTACCTCAACGGCGGCATCCTGCACTACGTGCTGCGCAAGCTGGCTTCGTAAGCGGGCAACACGCATGATGACGGGGCGGGAGGCTGGCGCTTCCCGCCCCGTTGCGCTTTTTGGGAGAGAAGGCTGCCATGCCGGAATTGCTGATCGAGGCTTGCGGCTGGCTGGGCGCGCTGCTGATCCTGGGGTCCTACATCCTCGTCTCGCTGGGCCGGCTTTCGGGCCGGTCGGCCGCGTTCCAGTGGCTCAACGTGGCGGGCGCGGCAGGCTTTGTGGTCAATTCGGGCTGGCACGGGGCAATCCCCTCCACCGCGCTAAACGTGGTGTGGATGGGCGTGGGCCTCGCCACCCTGTGGCGAATCGGGCGCGGGGCATCACCCGCCGCATAGGCGCTTGACCTCGCCCGCCCGCCCCATCACCTAGGCGGCCATGGCCAGCACCCCGCCCCCCTTCATCATCGGCCGCCCCGGCGTCGACCCGATGGCCGATCCTGTGAAACTGGCCCGCGCCGGGCGCGTCGTGGCCGAAAGGCTGCGCGCCACGCCGGGCGTACTTGCGCCAGGTGGCAGCAAGGCGGACCTGTTCGTGCTGCCCGGCTTTCTCGATCCCGCCGAATGCGCCCGGCTGGTGCAGGTGGTGGACAGCCGCATCGGCCCTTCCGAACTGTTCAAGGGCACCGAGATCGACGGCTTCCGCACCAGCTCCACCCACTATTTCGACAATGGCGATCCTGAGATCGACGCGCTGCAGAAGCGCATCTGCGCCGCGCTGGGCCTGAGCCAGGCCCACGCCGAAGTGATGCAGGGCCAGCGCTACCTGCCCGGCCAGCAGTACAAACATCACTACGACTATTTCACCGCAAGCCAGGCCTACTGGCAGCAGGAACGGCGGCGCGGCGGGCAGCGGACCTGGACGGCAATGGTGATCCTGGGCGTGCCCGATGGCGGTGGCGAGACCGACTTTGCCAGCATTCCCGCCTGCATCGCGCCGCAGCCGGGCGCGCTGGTGACGTGGAACAACATGGACCCGGCGGGCCACCCCAACCCGCTGACGCTGCACGCCGGCATGCCGGTGCTGGCCGGGCGCAAGCACGTGATCACCCAGTGGTTCCGGCAGGAGGAATGGTCGCTCCACCTGCGCTGAGCGGAACGGCCCAGACAGAAAAGGCGGCCCGCGATGGACCGCCTTTCCTCACCAAATATCGGTTCTGACGCGGCTCAGGCCGCCTTCTTCGCATCCTTGCGGCGGCGGCGGCGCAGGGCCAGCGCGCCCAAGCCCAGGCCGAACAGGCCCAGCATCCCCGGCTCCGGCACGTCCACGCCCGAGGTGGTGCCCGAAGACCCGCTGGTCGACGAGCTGGAGCTGGACGAGGAGGAGCTGGACGAGGACGACGAGCTGGAGCTGCTCGACGAACCCGACGAGGAGCCGCTGGACGAGGAGGAGCCGGACGAGGAGGACGAAGACGAGCTGCTGCCGGTCGACGAGCTGCCGGTGGACGAGGTGACGTTGCCCGAGGAACAGCACCCGCCCGACGACGAGCTGGAGCTCGACGAGGAGGAGCTGGACGACGAGCTCGACGAACTGGACGACGAGCTGCTGGCGTTGTTGCCCGAGCTGGAGGTCACATTGCCCGAGCTGGTCGAGACATTGCCCGACGAACTGGACACGTTGCCGGTGCTCGACGTGACATTGCCCGAGGTGCTGGTGCTGGTGATGCCGCCGGTGCTGGTCGACACACCGCCCGTGGTGGTGCTGGTGGACGAGCCGCCGCTGCCGCCTGAGCTGGTCGAGGTGGACGAGCCGGTGGTGGAGTTGTCGATATCGATATCGATGTTGATGCCCGACGTAGTGCCGCTGGTGGTGCCACTGGTGCCCGAGGTGCTCGACGAGCCCGAGGTCGTGGTGGTGGTCGACAGGTCGATGTTGGCCGAACCGCCGCCGCCGCTGCCGCCGAAGAAGCCGCCGAAGAAGCCCCCGCCGAAACCGCCGCCGAAACCGCCCGAACCGCCGATCACGATCGGCTGGCCGCCGCCGCCACCGCTGATGCGCGAGCCCTGTTCCGGCAGCGGAAGGGCTGGCAGCGGCAGGGCCATCACTTCGGGTTCCGGCTCCACCTCGATCACGCGGCGGATGCGGCGCGTTTCGCGGCGCGGCTCGCGCTCGATGACGCGGCGTGCCACGCGGCGCTCCTTCACGTCGACCAGTTGCGGGCGGTTCTTGTAGTCCACGGTTGCCGCCTGCGGCTCGGCCACGTGCACCGCACCACCGGCCAGCAGCGCCGTACCAGCGGCGGCTGCCGACAACTTTGCGAGGGCCAATCTAATCGACATGCGCTGTCTCTCTTCCGCAATTCCCTGCAAACCCGTGGGGTCCAATGCCGACCGTGGGGTTCTTCCAAGCCTGCAAAAAGCGCGTCACATGCCGCAACGGCAATGGTGAACGGGCCTGCAGAGCCACGGAATCGGCGATATTATGCGGGCAATCCGGCACTTGGCGCCGCATTGTCCCACAATGGAACCGAACGGCGGCTTTTGCCTGACAAAGGTTAAGGCCCGATTGGCCTGCTACCGGTCACTTGCCGGAGTCGAACAGGCCCTTTTGCGCCGGAAAGGGCGATTCGCCCGGCAGGGTAGCGGGCGGATTCAGGCCCAGATGCGCCCAGCCGCGATCGTTCAGGCAGCGCCCGCGGGCGGTGCGGGCGATCAGGCCAAGCTGGATCAGGTAGGGCTCGATCACCTCTTCCACCGTGTCGCGCGGTTCGGACAGGCCGGCGGCCAGTGTTTCCACCCCCACCGGGCCGCCCTTGTAGATATCGGCGATCATGTGGAGGTAGCGCCGGTCCATCGCATCAAGGCCCAGCGCGTCGATCTCCAGCCGGGTCAGCGCGGCATCGGCCACGCGTGCATCCACTTCGCCCGCGCCCGCCACATGGGCAAAGTCGCGCACGCGGCGCAGCAGGCGGCCGGCCACGCGCGGCGTGCCCCGGCTGCGGCGGGCCACCTCGCGCGCGCCCGCGGGATTCATCTCAAGGCCCAGCAGCCGCGCGGCGCGGGTGACCACCTGCAGCAGCTCGTCCTCGGTATAGAATTGCAGCCGCACGGGGATGCCGAAGCGGTCACGCAGCGGCGTGGTCAGCAGCCCCTGCCGCGTGGTTGCGCCCACCAGCGTGAAGGGCGGCAGGTCGATGCGGACCGAGCGGGCCGACGGCCCCTCGCCGATGATCAGGTCCAGCGCACGGTCTTCCATCGCCGGGTAGAGCACTTCCTCGACCACGGGGTTGAGGCGGTGGATTTCGTCAATGAACAGCACGTCATGCGGTTCAAGGTTGGTCAGCAGCGCCGCCAGGTCGCCCGCCTTGGCGATGACGGGGCCGCTGGTGGCGCGGAAGCCCACGCCCAGTTCCCTGGCCACGATCTGCGCCAGCGTGGTCTTGCCCAGCCCCGGCGGGCCGAAGAACAGCACATGATCCATCGCCTCGCCCCGGCCCTTCGCCGCCTCGATAAACACCCGCAGGTTCTCGCGCGCCGAGGCCTGGCCGACGAATTCGGCGAGGCTTTTCGGGCGCAAGGCCGCGTCAGGGTCCTCGGGGAGGCGCTGGGGGGTGAGGTCAGGGTTGGTGGTCATCCGACCGAATACCCCACATCCTTCAACCGGGATGATGCAGCCGCCAATACTGGCGCATCAAACTTTTCGGGAAACTGCAATGCAATCGCTTCGAAAGACAAGTGGAGCATTTCCCGCTCTTGCAGCATCCTGAAGCCTTCAGAAGCCGGCCCCTGCACAAGATCAGCAACGCACTGTGTTACGCCCTGTCGTCCGATCTTCTGACGCGTTCTCGACAGGAGGATGGTCTTTCCCCGCTCCTGCTTGAGCACGTCTTCGAGAGCAAATATTGATTGCCAGACGGCGTATTCGATGGTCCCCGGCTGTTCTCCAGGGAGAATGCTGTAGAGCTTCAATCGTGCAGCCTGCGCTAGCTCGGGGACGTTCCTTTCGTCAGCATTCTTCGCAATCTGCCGAAGCTTCTTGGGGTCGCCGCAAGTAGAGACGAATTGCAGCATCTTCTGAACTTGGTCCATCACCCCGCCGCCCTCTTCAACGCCACCCGGATCACGTCGCCCTCGGCTGCACCCTCGCCCAGTTCCTCCACCGCGCGGGCCACGGCTTGCGCCGCCACGGCAGGCTTGAAGCCAAGGTTCTGCAGGGCGGAAACGGCATCGGCGTTCGCCCCGCCCCTCGGCACGGGCACCGCGCCCGGCAGTGAACTGCCACCCGGCAACGCCCCGGCCTTGTCCTTCAACTCGTTGACGATCCGCCCGGCCAGCTTCGGGCCCACGCCGTTGGCCCGCGCCACGGTGGCGGCATCGCCGCGGGCGCAGGCATCGCGCAGGTCATCGGTGGACAGGGCCGAGAGGATCGCCAGCCCCACCTTGGACCCCACGCCCTGCACCTGCGTCAGCAGGCGAAACCAGTCCCGCTCCCCCGCCGTGGCAAAGCCCAGCAGGCGCATGTCGTTCTCGCTCACCTGCAGGTCGGTGTAGAGGCGGCAGGCTTCCCCACGCTCGCCCAGGCTGGCCAGCGTGCGCGCGGAACAGTGGACGAGGTAGCCGACGCCGCCCACGTCGATCACCGCCCAATCCTCGCCCGTTTCGTCGAGCAGCCCCGTCAGCTTCGCGATCATGCTTTGTTCCTGCCTGATTGCGCCCGCGTTGGCTAGAGCAATATGGACACTTGCCCACTCTTGCGCCAAGCAGCGGGCCCATGAGCATGAACACCTTTGGCCGCGTTTTCCGCTTCACCACCTGGGGGGAGAGCCACGGCCCTGCCCTGGGCGCGGTGGTGGATGGCTGCCCGCCGCGGCTGGCGCTCAGCGAAACCGGCATCCAGCCGTGGCTGGACAAGCGCCGCCCCGGCACCAGCAAGTTCACCACCCAGCGCAACGAGCCGGACCAGGTGCGCATCCTTTCCGGTGTATTCGAGGGCCAGACCACCGGCACGCCGATCAGCCTGATGATCGAGAATACCGACCAGCGCAGCAAGGACTATGGCGAGATTGCCAAGGCCTATCGCCCCGGCCATGCCGACTACGCCTATGACGCGAAGTACGGCCATCGCGACTATCGCGGCGGCGGGCGCTCATCGGCGCGCGAAACGGCGGCGCGGGTGGCGGCAGGCGCAGTGGCGCGGCTGGTGATCCCGGAAGTGACCATAACCGGCTATGTCAGCCAGATCGGCGATGACCGGATCGACATGGCCAATTTCGATGCCGCCGAAATCGGCAACAACCCGTTCTTCTGCCCTGATGCCGCCGCAGCCGAACGCTGGGCCAAGCTGGTGGACGAGGTGCGGCTGGCCGGATCATCGGTGGGCGCGGTGGTGGAATGCGTGGCCAGTGGTGTTCCCGCCGGCTGGGGCGCGCCGCTCTATGCCAAGCTGGATGCCGACCTGGCCAGTGCCATGATGGGCATCAACGCGGTGAAGGGCGTTGAGATCGGCGAAGGCTTTGCCGCCGCCACCTTGCGCGGGGAAGACAATGCCGACGAGATGCGACCCGGTGCCGAAGGGCCGCAGTTCCTGGCCAACCATGCGGGCGGCATCGCCGGGGGCATCTCCACCGGCCAGCCGGTGGTGTGCCGGGTGGCCTTCAAGCCCACCAGTTCCATCCTGATCGAACGGCAGACGATCAACTCTGCCGGCGAGGCGGTGGACCTGCGCACCAAGGGCCGCCATGACCCCTGCGTGGGCATCCGCGGCGTGCCGGTGGTGGAAGCGATGATGGCGCTGGTGCTGGCCGATCACAAGCTGCTGCACCGCGCGCAGGTGGGCTAAATCAGCGGTAATGCACCAGGCCCAGGATCGCGCCTGACAGGCTCTCGAACCAGGCGCTGCCGACCACGGTTTCCTGCACCGCGCCCTGCACGAAAATCCACGCCGCGCCAGCGATTGACCAGCGGTTGATCGCGCCCGTCGCCCGCTTCTCCTGCCACAGCAGCGCCGCGGCCATGGTCCACAGCGTCAGGTACAGCCAGAAGGCGGGCACCGGATCGTCCAGCCCCAGCGCATTGGCCCAGAAGCGGTTCACACCCGGGGGGATCACCGGCAGCATGGCATACATCACCATGCGCTTGTGAACCTGCGGGGCACGTGCCCGGTGGCGGATCGCCACGGTGAACATCCAGGTGAAGCCCGCGAAGGCCAGCAGGCCCAGGTAAAGCCCATCCGTCCCGCCCGGCCTTCCCGCCGCCCAGCCCTTGTTGCTGGCGATAAGCTGCATCGACAAGCCCATCAGCATGATCGCGGCGGCATGGGCCACGCCCCACATGCCGAGGGAGCGGTGCAGCTTCACGTTCCCCGCGCTGACCAGCCCGGTCTGGACCAGCAACAGCAGCATCCACGAAATAAACACCAGCCCGTGCAGGTGGACGATCGGCGGCGCGGGCGGGAAGTCGCCCCGCAGCGCCGGGATGGCCGAATGGATGCCGAACCCGGCAAAGACGAAGAAGCACATCGCCAGCACCAGCCAGAAGAAGAACGTTGGCCGGAAGCGGCGCGGCGTATCGGTCATGGCTCGCCCCCTCCCCCAAGGGCTCCGCGGCAGATTAGCGGGCGCCTTGCGGCTGTCCACCACGCTTCGCCGCATAATCGCCCCAGTCGATCAAACCAATCGCAACTTGTCGCTTTATCGCAGCAAAAAGGCCTCTATCTGGGCAGCACCGAACATCCGGGGCAACCACACAAGGAGACGCATTTCATGGGTATCATCGGCAGCAAGCTGCAGCCGTTCTCGGCCACCTCGTTCAAGGATGGCAAGTTCGTCGACATCACCGAGGCCGACGCACTGGGCAAGTGGGCCGTGTGGTTCTTCTATCCGGCGGACTTCACCTTCGTCTGCCCGACCGAGCTGGAAGACCTGGCCGACAGCTATGCCGACCTGCAGGCAATGGGCGTGGAAGTGTTCGCCGTGTCGACCGACACCCACTTCAGCCACAAGGCCTGGCACGATACCTCGCCGGCCATCGGCAAGATCAAGTACCACATGGTGGGCGACCAGAACCACACCCTGTCCCTGGCGTTCAACAACCTGCGCGATGGCGTGGGCCTGGCCGACCGCGGCACCTTCGTGACCGATCCCGAAGGCGTGCTGCAGCTGGTGGAAGTGACCCCCGAAGGCGTGGGCCGCAACGCTGCCGAACTGGTGCGCAAGATCAAGGCCGCCAAGTACTGGCAGGAGCACCCCGGCCAGGTGTGCCCGGCCAAGTGGGAAGAGGGCAGCGAAACCCTTGCCCCGTCGATTGACCTCGTCGGCAAGATCTAAGCCCGACGCGACAGACTAACCGAGAAACCCGTCCCCCCAGACGGGTCGCACGAACGGTCCGGGGTTCTTCCATCCCCCACCCCCCCGGAAGGCCCCGGGCCGTTTTTGCCTTTTTCCGAAGGAATCCGCCATGCTCGATGCCACGATGACCCAGCAACTGAAGCAATACCTGGAGCTGCTGCGCGAGCCGATCGAGCTGGTGGCGAGCCTGGACGACTCCAAGCGCTCGGCCGAAACCCGCGAGCTGCTGGGCGAGATTGCCGCGCTGAGCGACAAGGTTTCCGCCAGCTTCGATGGCGCCGACGCCCGCAAGCCCAGCTTCGTGATCCGCCGCGCCAGCGATGCGGCCAAGTGGGTGCGCTTTGCCGGCCTGCCGATGGGGCACGAATTCACCAGCCTGGTGCTGGCCCTGCTGTGGGCCGGCGGCCACCCGCCCAAGGTGGAGCAGGCCGTGCTGGACCAGATCGCCGCGCTGGAAGGCGCCTACCAGTTCGAGATGTACTTCAGCCTGTCGTGCCACAACTGCCCGGACGTGGTGCAGGCGCTGACGCTGATGGCGCTCAACAACCCGCGCATCGAGGCAACGCTGATCGAGGGCGGCACCTTCCAGGCGGAGGTGGATGCCCGCAACGTGATGGCCGTGCCCGCCACCTTCCTCAATGGCGAGATGTTCGCCAGCGGCAAGATGAGCGTGGAGGAAGTCCTCGCCAAGCTGGATGGCAATGCCAGCGCCCGCGCGGCGGCCAAGCTGGCGGAGAAGGAACCGTTCGAAGTGCTGGTGGTGGGCGGCGGCCCGGCCGGCGCGGCGGCGGCAATCTATACCGCGCGCAAGGGTTTCAGCACCGGCATCGCGGCCGAGCGGCTGGGCGGCCAGGTGCTCGATACCATGGGTATCGAGAACTTCATCTCCGTACCCTATACCGAAGGCCCCAAGCTGGCGGCGCAACTGGAAGCCCACGTTGGCGAATACGACATCGACGTGATGAAGCTGGCCACCGCCACCCGGTTGATCCCGGCCACCGAGGCCGGCGGCTATCACACGGTGGAGTTCGACAACGGCGCCACCCTGAAAGGCCGCAGCGTGGTCATCTCCACCGGCGCGCGCTGGCGCAACCTGGGCGTGCCGGGCGAGTTCGAATACCGCAACCGGGGCGTGGCCTATTGCCCGCACTGCGATGGCCCGCTGTTCAAGGGCAAGCGCGTGGCGGTGATCGGCGGCGGCAACTCCGGCGTGGAAGCGGCGATCGACCTGGCGGGCATCGTGGGCCACGTGACGCTGATCGAGTTCGACCACCAGTTGCGGGCGGACGAGGTGCTGCAGAGGAAGCTGCGCTCGATGCCCAATGTCACGATCATCGTCTCGGCCCAGACCACCGAGGTAACCGGAGATGGCGAGCGGGTTTCGGGGCTGGTCTACAAGGACCGCACCAACGACAGCGTCCACACGGTGGAGCTGGAGGGCGTGTTCGTGCAGATCGGGCTGGTACCCAACACCGAGTGGCTGAAGGACAGCGGCATCGCCCTGTCGAAGCACGGCGAGGTGGAGATCGACCACAAGGCCGCCACGTCGCTCCCCGGCGTGTTCGCGGCGGGGGACTGTACCACGGTGCCCTACAAGCAGATCATCGTGGCGATGGGCGAAGGCAGCAAAGCGGCCCTCAGCGCTTTCGACTACCTGATCCGCACCCCCGCGCCCGTGGTGGCGGAGGCGGCGCAGGCTGCCTGAGCCTGTCCGTTTCCCGGAGCGACTGCGGCCCCGCATCCAGCCCGGAAGCGGGGCCGTTGTGCGTTTGCGGACAGTCATCGGAATAAGCGCGAAATCCGATCAATGATTGCCATTTAATCGGTTGGACCCATCACTCCGCAAGGCGCATTCTCTCCTCAGACAGCGCGATTCCTCCCTTCAGGTCGCGCGCAAAGCAGAGAGGAGATTTTCCCATGGATGCCAAGACCGGTTCGATTTCGGGCGGCTGCCCCGTTCCCCACGATGGGGCGTCACGCGCCCTGCTGGGCCGCACCAACCGCGACTGGTGGCCGGAGATGCTGGCGGTGGACATCCTCCAGCCAAATGGCCCCGCCAACCCGCTGGGTGCGGACTTCGACTATGCCGAGGCGTTCAACGCGCTCGATTACAACGCCCTGAAGGCTGACCTCCACGCGCTGATGACCGACAGCCAGCCCTGGTGGCCGGCAGACTATGGCCACTATGGCCCGTTCTTCATCCGCATGGCCTGGCACGCCGCCGGCACCTATCGCACCGGTGACGGGCGCGGCGGCGCGAACAGCGGCCAGCAGCGCTTTGCCCCGCTCGATTCCTGGCCGGATAACGGCAACCTCGACAAGGCCCGCCGCCTGCTCTGGCCGATCAAGCAGAAGTACGGGGCCAACATCTCGTGGGCCGACCTGTTCATCCTGGCGGGCAACGTGGCCATCGAGAGCATGGGCGGCCCGGTGTTCGGCTTCGGCGGTGGCCGCGCCGACGTGTTCGAGCCGGAGAAGGACATCTACTGGGGCACCGAGGACCAGTGGGTCAACGAAGGCGTGCAGACGCGCCTCGATCCCACCAAGGAAATGAACGACATCGACGGGCCGCTGGCGGCGATCCAGATGGGGCTGATCTACGTCAACCCCGAAGGCCCCGGCGGCAACCCGCACGACGATGCCGGCATGGCGCGCGACCTGCGCGAGACCTTCCGCCGCATGGCGATGGATGACGAGGAGATCGTGGCGCTGACCGCCGGCGGCCACACCTTCGGCAAAGCCCACGGCAACGGCGATGCCAGCCTGCTGGGCGCGGCCCCCGCGGGCGGCGACCTGGCGGCGCAAGGGTTCGGCTGGGTCTCCAGCCACGAAAGTGGCGGCATCGGCGAGCACACGGTGACCAGCGGCATCGAGGGTTCGTGGACCAACGTGCCCAACAAGTGGACGCACAACTACTTCCGCCTGCTGCTCGACTATGACTACGAGCTGGTGAAGAGCCCCGCCGGCGCACACCAGTGGCAGCCGATCAACCAGAAGCCGGAAGACATGGCCCCCGCCGCGTGGGACGCCAGCATCAAGGTGCCCACCATGATGACCACGGCCGACATGGCGATGAAGCGCGATCCCGGCTTCCGCGCCATCAGCGAACGGTTCCGCAATGACCATGCCGCGTTCGAGGACGCCTTCGCCCGCGCCTGGTTCAAGCTGACCCACCGCGACATGGGGCCCAAGATCCGCTACCTCGGCCCGGAAGTCCCGGCTGAAGACCTGATCTGGCAGGACCCGGTGCCTGCCGGGACCATGCCGTCGGACGCGCTGGTTACGCAAGTGAAGGCGAAGATCCGCGCCAGCGGCCTCACCGTCAGCCAGTTGGTCAAGGTGGCCTGGGCGTCGGCCAGCACCTATCGCAAGAGCGACCACCGCGGCGGTGCCAACGGCGCGCGCATTGCCCTGGCTCCGCAGAAGGACTGGGACGTGAACGAGCCCGCCCTGCTGGCCAAGGTGATCGGCACGCTCGATGCCCTGCGCGGCGAGATGTCGCTGGCCGATGCCATCGTGCTGGGCGGCGTGGTGGGGCTGGAAATGGCCGGGGCCGGCGATGTCCCCTTCACCGGCGGGCGCGGCGATGCCACGCAGGAGCAGACCGACGTGGAAAGCTTCGACTGGCTGGAACCGGAGGCCGATGCCTTCCGCAACTACATGCCGAAGAAGCTGCGCATCAAGACCGAGGAAGCCATGCTCGACCGGGCAGCCCTGCTGGGGCTGAGCGTGCCCGAGATGACCGTGCTGGTGGGCGGCCTGCGGGTGCTGGGTGCCAACCACGGCGAGCGGGGCCATGGCCACTTCACCCACCGGTCGGGCCAGCTCACCAACGACTACTTCGTCAACCTGCTGGCCATGACCAACGTGTGGAAGGCCGTGGATGGCAGCGATGACGAGGAATACGTCGCCACCGACCGCAAGAGCGGCGGCGAGGTATGGCGCGCCACCCGGGCCGACCTGGTCTTCGGCTCCAATGCGGAACTGCGCGCCGTGGCCGAGGTCTATGCCCAGAAGGGCGGCGAGGAAAAGTTCAAGGCCGACTTCGTGAAGGCCTGGACCAAGGTGATGAACGCCGACCGGTTCGACCTGACCTACGCGAAATACCACGCGTGAGTCCGGCCAGCCAGTAAGGCGCAGCGGGCCCCTACCTGCCCTGCAGCGCCCCAGGGAGCCCCCGGCAGCGATGCCGGGGGCTTACCCTTTGGATCAGGCCCTGCGGCGGCGCAGGATCAGGTAGAGCGCGCCTTCCCCGCCGTGGCGGCGCTGCGCGGCACGCACGGCGGCGATGTCCGATCCGTGCGGGCCGGCGGCCAGCCAGTCGAGCACCTTGGCGCGGATTGCCCCGCGCTGCTCGCCCCGGTCGGCAGCGGCCACCGGGCGCGGCTTCCCGGTGATCAGCAGCACCACCCGGGCGCCCATGGCCTTGGCCTGGGTGAGTCCGTGATCCAGCCGGATATGTGCCTGCTCCAGGTTGCAGCCGTGCAGGTCCAGCGTGAAATCGGGGCTGGTTGATTGCCGCGCCAGGCGGCGTTCCCAGTGGCTGTCCAGCCCGGGCCCGGATGGCGGTGGGGCCGGAGCAGGGGGTGGCGGAGGCGGCGGAGGCACGCGGCCCTTGATCTTCTTGGGTAACGGCGGCGGGGCGGCCCCCTCGCTGGAAACCGCAGCCAGCGGGTCAGCGGCCCTTTTGGCCACGCGGGTCGGATCCAGCGGCTTCACCGTTGCCGCCACGCGTGACCACAGCGCGGCCTCTTCGGCACTGAGGCCCCGCGGCGGCTTGCTCACCGCACGCCCAGCCGGTCCAGCGTGCCGCGTGGCAGCAGCAGGGTGGCCTGGCCGCGCGCGCTCATGCCGCCCGCCACGGTCCGCGCCCGCTCGCCTGCGCCCCAGAAGGTATCGAACCGGTTGGGCCCGCGGATCGCCCCGCCGGTATCCTGCGCCACCCACAGGCCGCGCGCCTCGGGCCGGTCGGTGGAGAGGAACACCGGCGCGCCATAGGGCACGAATTTCGGGTCCACCGCCACGCTGCTTTCGGCGCGCACCGGCACGCCGATGGAGCCGATCGGGCCGATCTGCGCCTCGGGCCCGTCCAGCACGCGGAAGAACACCCAGCTGGCATTCTCGCGCATCAGCGCCGCGCCTTCGGCGGGATGCTCGCGGATGTATTGCAGGATACCCTGCATCGATCCCGAATACTGCCCCGGCCCGCTGCCAATCAGCCCGCGCTCGCGCATCAGGCCGCCGATGCCGGTATAGGAATGGCCGTTCTGCCCGGCATAGCCGATGCGGATCACCTCGCCCTCCGGCGTCAGCAGCCGGCCCGATCCCTGCACCTGCAGGAAGAAGAATTCCGCCGCGTCCGCCGCCCAGCCAATCTCCAGCCCGCGCCCCGCCAGCGCCCCGTCGGCGATCTGGGCGTGGGTATAATAATCGACGCAGCGGCCCTGCTCGTCGAACCGGCCCAGCGGGGCGCGTCCGGTGCGCTCGCGCTCAGGGATATCGTCGCGCCAGCAGCGCACCAGGTCGGGCGGCAGGGCATAGACCGGCACGGCGAAGCCCGGGCGGCGGGTGCGCGATCCGGCAATCTCGGGTTCGAAATAGCCGGTGGCATAGGCCGCCCCGTCACCCACGCGCACCGCCTCGAAATAGGTCTGGAAGAAAGCGGACGCCCGGTCGCGCGGCCAGCCCGGCGCATTGGCACAGGCAAAATTCCAGTCTGCCGGGCGGGTGAGGCCGCTTTCGTCCGGGCGGCTGGTGAGGACCGAGCAGCTCGTCTGGAAGGCGTCCAGCGCGGCGGCACTGTCACGCGGCAGCAGGCCCATGCTTTCCACCGTTGGCCCGCGCGCCACGCCCAGCAGCGCGGCGGTGGTGGCGGTGGCGGGTGACGGCGTGGGCGTGGGTCGCGGGCCGGGAATGCTGACGCAGGCGGCAAGCAGGCCCAGGCCAGCCGCCAAGGCCAGCGTCCGTGGCTGCCGAAATGCCTTGCCGATCATGTCGTTACGCTCCCCTGCCGAATAGCGGGGAGAGAACTATCAGCCTTCGTCGGTCTCGTCGACCAGCCAGGCGGGATCGTTGCTGGTAACCCGGCGGCTGAAAGTCCACACGTCGCGGCTTTCCACCGCATCGTCCAGCGAGCCGGCGACCATGTTGCCATCGGCGTCGCGGGTGAGCGCGGCGATATCGGACACGAAGCTGACCGCAATGCGCGCGGTCTGGCCGTTCAGTTCGGCAGCGTGGATCGACACGTCCTCGATCCGGATCAGGCGGTTTTCCAGCACGTGGCCGGCAGCCTCACGCTCGGCAATCGCGGCGTCGAAGCCCTGGTACACGTCATCGTCGCACAGCTCGCGCAGCGTCTCGCGGTCGCCACGCCAGAAGGCTTCCAGCACCATGCCATAGGCGCCACGCGCGCCTTCCATGAAGCCGATCAGGTCAAACCGCCGGTCAGCCCCGGCGATATCGCGCAGGCCGCGCTCGATCGCGGGCGAGAAACCGCTGATCGCTCGCTCGTTGCGCGGCGCTTCCTGCAGGCCGGCTGCGGCGGGCTGGGCTACCGGCTGCTTGTCATCCCCGCGCTCGTAACCGCCGGGGACGATCTCCTCCTCATGCTCGGCGCGGCGGCCCAGCACGGAATAGAGCCGCATGCCTAGGAAGGCGGCGACCATGGCGAGGATGACGATTTCATAAATCACAGGCAATTCCCGATTCGCCTGGCCGGACAGGAAGCTGGCCGGTTTCGGCTTCAGACATGAATGTGGCCCAGATAGGCCCGAATTACAAATGGACAACGGTCCATGGGGCAAACTGGGTCCGCGACCGTCCCGAAAGTGCAACATATCGCGCTAACAGGGGCTGAACGCCACCCTCGCGTCGGGCCCCGTTGCTACGCCCGCGCCCCGGTGCTAGGCGCACCGGCCTGATTACCCAGCCAACCGGCGCAAGGCGGACCCGGTCCGCCCACGCCCCCAGTGACACGAAGAGAGCGATCCATGGCCGAAGAAGGCACCACCCCCGAAGCGACTCCTGCCCAGGCCGTGAACGGCGCCGACAACCTGCCGGTTGCCGGCCTGCTGAGCCAGTACGTGAAGGACCTCTCGGTCGAAAACCCCCACGCACCTGACAGCTTCGGCTGGAATTCGCAGCCGCAGATGGACGTGCAGTTCAACATCGGGGCGAAGAAGATCAGCGACGAGGTGAGCGAGGTCGAGCTGAAGGTGACCTGCACCGCCAAGGCCGAACAGGGCGTGGCCTATATCGTGGACCTGGCCTTCTGCGGCCTGGTGGGTATGCGCAACATGCCGGAAGACCAGATGCACGCCTTCACCTATGCCGAAGCGCCGCGCATCCTGTTCCCCTTCGCCCGCCGCATCGTGGCCGATGCCGTGCGCGATGCCGGCTTTGCCCCGCTGCTGCTTGATCCGATCGACTTCAACGGCCTCTACGTGCAGCAGCTGGCCGCCAAGCGGTCGGCCGACGGCACGACCGACCCGATCCAGGTCAACCCCGGCAACTGATCCTGCCGGGGCCAGAGGGCAAACCGGCATGGGTCTCGTGCGGCCATGAGTCTGGTCAAACACGTCGGCACCATCGGCGGGCTGACCATGGTCAGCCGCGTGGCCGGCATGGCGCGCGAGATGATCTTTGCCCGCGTGCTGGGCGCCAACGAGGTGACGGATGCCTGGTTCCAGGCCTTCATCATCCCCAACGTGTTCCGCCGCCTGTTTGCCGAAGGGGCCTTTTCCGCCGCCTTCGTGCCGATGTTCTCGAAGAAGCTGCACGGCGAAGGCGGGCTGGAAGCGGCCCGCAGCTTCAGCGATGACGTGCTCTCGGTGTTCCTGCCGGTGCTGCTGGCGCTGACAGCGTTGTTCGAGCTCGCCATGCCGGGGGTGATCTGGCTGCTGGCCGACAAGCCGGTGAATCCGGCGGAGTTCGACTATTCGGTCGCCTTCGCGCGGATCATGTTCCCCTATATCCTCCTGATCAGCGTGGTCACGCTGCTGACCGGGATGCTCAACTCCGTCTCGCGGTTTGCGCCGGGGGCGAGCTTTCCGATTATCCTCAACCTGGTGCTGATCGCCGCCCTGCTGGGGGCCGAGGCGCTGTTCACCAGCCAGGCGGCCGTGGAGGAGGTTGGCCTGGCCATTGCCCTGGCCGTGCCCGTGGCCGGGCTGGCCCAGCTGGCCTGGCTCTATTTCTGGGCGCGCCGCGCCGGGTTCCGCCCGCACATCCGCCGCCCCCGCCTGACGCCGGAGGTCAAGCGGCTGGGCATCATTGCCCTGCCTGCCGCCATCGGCGGCGGGGCCTACCAGATCAACACGCTGCTGCAGGTCTATTTCCTCAACCAGCTCGAAGGCAGCGCGGTGAGCTGGATGAACTATGCCGACCGGCTGAACCAGCTGCCGCTGGGGATCATCGGCATAGCGCTCTCCACGGCGATCCTGCCCACGCTGTCGCGCTTCATCGGCGGGGACAACCACGAAGGCGCGGTGCGCGTGCAGAGCGACGCGATCGAGCTGGGAATGCTGCTGACCCTGCCAGCCACCGTGGCGCTGGCGGTGTGCGGGATTCCCTTCGTCACCATGATCTTCCAGGGCGGCCGGTTCGATCTGGCCGATGCCGCCGCCACCGGACAGGTGCTGGCGGCGCTGGTGCTGGGCCTGCCGGCCTATGTGCTGGTGAAAGTGCTGGTGCCCAATTTCTACGCCCGCTCGGACACGCGCACCCCGGTCTATGCCGCGCTGGTGGCGCTGCTGCTGTTCGTGGGTTTCAACGTGGTCATGCTGGATACCATGGGCGCGGTGGGCGTGGCCCTGGCCAGCGCGCTGGGAGCCTGGCTCAACGCCGCCTACCTCTATGTCGTAATGGTGCACCGCGGCTACTACCGCGGAAGCTGGGCCCTGCTGGGCAGGCTTGCCCGCCAGTTGCTGGCGGCCCTGGCCATGGGCTTGGCCTTGTGGCAGGCCAATGGCCTGCTGGCCGGGTACTACTCCGCCGGCCTGTTCGAACGCCTGTTTGCCCTGCTGGTGCTGGTTATCGCATCGGTGGTGGTCTATTTCGGCGTCGCCTACCTGATTGGCGCGGTCGACCGGCAGCGCCTTGCCACCCTGACAACCAAGAAAGCCTGACAACCATGCGCGTCGTTTCCGGAATCCAGCCCACGGGCTCGCTTCACCTGGGCAATTACCTGGGCGCGATCCGCAACTGGGTGCGGATGCAGGATGGCATGGAGCCGGGTTCCCAGTGCCTGTTCTTCCTGGCTGACCTGCACGCCATCTCGATGCCGCACAACCCGGCGGAACTGCGCGCTGCCACGCTGGAGATGACCGCAGCGCTGGTGGCCTGCGGGATCGATCCCGCCCGCTCGATCCTGTTCAACCAGGCGCAGGTACCGCAGCATTCCGAACTGCAGTGGCTGCTGAACGGCACGGCCCGGATGGGCTGGCTGAACCGCATGACCCAGTGGAAGGACAAGGCCGGCAAGAACCGCGAGGGGCAGTCGGTCGCCCTGTTCACCTATCCCGTGCTGCAGGCGGCCGACGTGCTGCTGTACCAGGCCACCCACGTCCCGGTGGGCGAGGACCAGAAGCAGCACCTGGAGCTGGCGCGCGACATCGCGCAGAAGTTCAATGTGGACTATTGCGGTCTGGGCAGCGGGCTGGAGGATACCCCCGTGTTCACCCTGCCCGAGCCGATCGTGCCGCCTGAAGCGGCCCGCATCATGTCTTTGCGTGACGGCACGGCCAAGATGAGCAAGTCCGACCCCAGTGACATGAGCCGCATCAACCTGGCCGACGATGCCGATGCGATGGCGGCCAAGATCAAGAAGGCCAAGACCGATCCCGGACTGCTGCCGTCCGAATTGGCCGGACTGGCGGGGCGGCCGGAGGCGCTGAACCTGGTCTCGATCTTCGCCGCGCTGGAAGGCTCCACCCCCGATGCCGTGCTGGCCCGCTTTGCCGGCCAGGGCTTCGGCGCGTTCAAGCCGGCCATGGCGGAACTGGTGGTGGAGACGCTGGGCCCGATCCGCCAGCGCTTCGTGGAACTGAAGGAAGACCGCGAATCGCTCGATGCCATCCTGGCGCGCGGCGCAGCCCAGGCCCGCGCCATCGGTGGACCTACGCTGACCGCGGCCTACAACGCGCTGGGGCTGGTGCGCGGCGGCTGATCCGGCTGCCGTTTTCCGGGGCACTTCCCTGACAAAGAACGGTTTTCTTCCGGTCGCCATTCAAACACGGTTCAGCCCGCGCTTGCTATTGCGGCCAACATACGAAAACCTGCGCGCACGCTGGGTGCTGCCAGGCGGGGCCAGACCCCACTCGTGATTGGGAAGAAAAGACGATGTCGCATGTATCCAAGATGAGCAGGGGCGCGAAGATCCTCGCCGGCGTGGTGGCGCTGGCCGGTCTTGCTGCCTGCGCCACGCCGTTCCGCGCCGATGTGTCGCGGTTCGAAAGCCAACTCCCCGCACCCCAGGGGCAGACCTTTGCCGTGGTGGCCGACGATCCGGAACTGGCCGGTGGCCTCGAATTCGCCCAGTATGCCGACCGGGTGGAGGAACGCCTGTCCGCGCTCGGTTATCGCGAGGCCAGCTCGCCCGAGAACGCCACCCTCCTCGTCCGCTTCGATTATGGCGTGGACAACGGGCGCGAGCGGGTGCGCAGCACGGGCTATCGCGATCCGTTCTACGATCCGTGGTTCAGCTACCAGCCTGTGCTCTATCGTGACCGGCGCGGCAACGCCCGCATCGCCTATGTGCCCGGCAGCCGCTGGGGCTATGGCTTCTACGATCCGTTCTTCGACCGGGGCGGGGTGGAAAGCTACACCGTCTACACCAGTGGCGTATCGATGAAGATCGATGATCGCGCCACCGGCCAGCGCCTGTTCGAAGGCCAGGCCGAGGCGGTCAGCCGCTCGAACCGCCTGCAGTACCTGGTGCCCAACCTGGTTGAGGCGCTGTTCACCGATTTCCCGGGCAACTCGGGCGAGACGGTGCGCATCTCGATCGCCGAGGAAGACCAGCCGGTGCGGCGCAACCAGCGCTGATCCGCTTGCCGCAAGCATGATCGGGCGGGCCAGCCGAAGGGTTGGCCCGCCTTTTCTTTTGCGCACGGCTGGGGCACTCTGTGGCCACAACCAGGGAGAGACATATGCGGCATAAGGTATTGGGCGCGGCGCTGGCGCTGGTTCTGGCAGGGTGCGCGGCGACCGGGGATGGCGTCCGGACCGCCTGGCCGGGCGTTCCCGCCGACCGGGTCGAACGCATCCGTGCGCTGGGCCCCGTGATCGACGCCGCCAGCTTCGCGATCTATGCCGACATGGTCGATGCCCCGCCCTATGACGACGTCACCGTTACCGCCAACGTAGCCTTCGGGCCGGACCCCTTGCAGAAGCTGGATGTCTACACCCTCAACGCCGCGCCGGCGGGCGAGCGGCGCCCCGTGCTGCTGTTCGTCCACGGCGGCGGCTTCGTTGGCGGCAGCAAGGCGGGCAACGGCTATTACCCGCAGAACGTCACCGCCTGGGCAGCGCGCAACGGCTATGTGGGCGTGAACATGGATTACCGGCTGGCCCCTGCCGCCAAGTGGCCCGCCGGGCGCGATGACATTGCCGCCGCCATCGCCTGGGTGCGCGCCAACATCGCGCAGCATGGCGGCGATCCGGACACCGTGGTGCTGTGGGGCCATTCGGCGGGTGCCAGCCACGTGGCGGACTATGTCTCGCACACCGGCCTCCAGAGGGCGGAGGCGGCTTCGGTCAAGGGCGCGATCCTGCTCTCGCCTGCCTACCCGCCGCCGCCGGGCAACGTTACCCATCCCTATTATGGCGACGACCGGAGCCTGCAGGAGCAGAGCCTGGCGATCGACCGGCTGGGGGCCACCCGCGTGCCGCTGCTGCTGGCCTATGCCCAGCACGATCCCCAGCCCTATGTGGATTTTGCCCGCGCGGTGGAAAGCGAACTGTGCACCGCCTGGAGCCGCCGCAATTGCCCGCGCATGGTCTACCTGCCCGATCATAACCACCTGAGCGAGGGGGCCAGTGTGGGATCGGTGGACGAAAGCCTGAGCGGCCCGGTGCTGCAATGGCTGCGGGGGCTGTAAGCTTCAGCCCGCGGCCGCAGCACGGCGGGCGCGCCAGCCCTCCGCCAGCACGATTCCGCTGACGAACAGCGCGGCCTCGGCAGCGGTGGCAGCCGTGGCGGCCGGTCCGCTGGCCAGCGCGCCCACGGCCAGCCCGGATTCCGGAAAGCGGCCCTGAAGCTGGGCCAGGCTGCCACCGAGCATCCGGCCGCCGGCCAGCGCGATCAGCAGGCCGGCCAGGCCGCCTGCCAGGCTGGCCGCCAAGGCAGCGGCAACAGGTCGCAGGCGCGCGGCCAGCAGCACGGCCAACGCCACCGCCGCGCCCAGCACCAGCCCTTCGAGCAAGCCGGTAACCGGGCCGATCCTCGCCCCGGTAAGCACTGCGATCCCGTCTGTCCCCAGCAGGCGGCCCACCGCGCCTGCCACCATGCCGCCGCCAGTTCCCCCGGCAACCAGGGCAGCGGCTGACCGGGGCACCAGCATCCGCGCCAGCGCCATGCCCAGGCCCACGCCAGCACCGCCCATCACCCCCAGCGTCAGGCCGAGGCCGGCCAGCACCGGCAGCACGTTCGCCGTGCCCGAACCGGCCAGCAGGCCGTAAGCCAGCCCGCCCAGCGCGCCTGCCGCACCCCCGCCCGCAGCAGCGGCAGCGGCCAGTCCGCCTTGACGCTCCGGCTTCTGGGTGACGGCGAGCGGCGCGGCGGCGCCTGCGAAGGAAACCTCGGCCACGAAGCGATAGCCATGCTTGGGCACGGTCTCGATGAACTGCGCGGCCCCCGCTCGCTCGCCCAGGGCACGGCGCAGGGTGCGGATGCACTGGGTCAGCGCCTCGTCGGTCACCGGAATGCCACGCCAGACCTCGTCCATGAAGCGCTGCTTCGTCACCAGTTCGCCCGGATGGGCCAGCAGCAGGCCAAGGGCATCGAAATAGCGGCTGCCCAGGTCCACCGGCTGGCCCGCCCGCGTCAGGCGACGGTTCGCCGGATCGAAGGCAAAATCGCCGAAATGCAGCATGGGGGGGTTAGCCATGCCGGCAGCTATGCCACGCTGCGCGCGGTTGGGAAGCTTTTCGCCGATTGCTCAGGAATTGCTCATGCCGCTCACCACGCAAAGCGGCACACGCCGGGCCTTGCTGAACGGAGACCCGACCATGACCGACCGACCGAACAAGATGCTGACCGGCTGGCGCATCGCCGGCTGGGGCGCGCTGGCCGCGCTGCTGGCCCTGCCCGCCATCGCCATGCGGATGACACCCGAAGTGTATTGGACCGGATCGGACTTCCTGTTTGCCGGTGTCCTGCTGGGCGTGCTGGGTGCAGGCACCGAACTGGCGATCGTCGTGGGCCGGTCCGCTCCGCACAAGGTGGGCATCGCCATCGCGGTGCTGGCCCTGTTCCTGACCGTGTGGATCAACGGCGCGGTGGGGATGCTGGGCAGCGAGGACGAGCCGACCAACCTGGCCTTCATCGGCATGGCCCTGGCGGGCGTCACCGTGGGGCTGGCGTTGCGATTCCGCCCCGCCGCCATGCGCTGGGTGATGGGCGGCATCTCTGTCGGCCAGTTCGCCGTGGGCCTGGTGGCCATGCTGTGGACCATGCCGGGCCATGCGGTGGAATGGGGGGTGCTGGCCTTCTTCGCGCTTATCTGGGGTGCCTCGGCCTGGTGCTTCCGGCTGGCCGCAGCGCGCGGGCGGCTAGAGCCCCGCGTGACCGCCGGTTGAGCCAAAGCCGCCGGCCCCGCGCATCGTTTCGTCCAGTTCCTCCACCTCGTCCCACCGGGCGAGGGTGACGGGGGAGACAACCAACTGGGCGATCCGGTCACCGCGCTGGATCGGGAAGTTGTCCGGCGAATGGTTGATCAGGATCACCTTCACCTCGCCGCGATAGTCGCTGTCGACCGTGCCCGGCGTGTTGGGCACGGTAATGCCGTGCTTCAGCGCCAGGCCGGAACGGGGGCGCACCTGGATCTCGTAGCCGGGCGGAATGGCCACGGCAAAGCCGGTGGCCACCGCATGGCGGGCACCGGGCCGCAGGATCAGCTCCTCGGCGGACACCACGTCCATCCCCGCCGCGCCGGGCGTGGCATAGGCGGGCAGCGGCAGGCCGTGGCCGTGCGGCAGGCGCTTGAGGCGCACCGGCACGTGGGACAGCAGCGGATCAGCCATGCACCTTCTCCAGTTGCTCGGCGATTTCCTGCACCAGGCGCGCGGCCACCTGGTCCTTGGTCAGGTCTTCCCAGTCATCCGCCTTGCGTTCGCGGATCACGTGCACCTTGTTGCGATCGCCGCCCATCACGTCACCCGAAACATCGTTGGCCACGATCCAGTCGACGCCCTTGCTCTTGCGCTTCTTGCGGGCATTTTCGACCACGTTCTCGGTCTCGGCGGCAAAGCCGATGAGGAGATCGGGCCGCTTGGAATTGGCCGCCACCATGGCCAGGATATCGGGATTCTCGGTGAGCATGAGGGCCGGCGGGGCAGACCCGCGCTTCTTGATCTTTTCCTGCTGGTAATCGCGCGGGCGCCAGTCGGCCACGGCGGCCACCATCACCGCGCAATCGGCGGGCAGCGCTTCCTTGACCGCCCTGGCCATTTCCTCGGCGCTTTCCACGTCGATCCGGTCAACCCCCGGCGGGGTGGGCAGGTTAACGGGGCCGGAAACGAGCGTGACCCGCGCGCCCGCAGCCGCAGCTGCGGCAGCGATGGCGAAGCCCTGCTTGCCGCTGGAACGGTTGGCCAGGTAGCGCACCGGATCGATCGCCTCGTGCGTAGGGCCGGCGGTGATCAGCAGGTGCTTGCCATGCAGCGGACGATGGTCGGTGGCGGCGAATTCGGGCTGGCCCGACAGCGGATCGGCGGCAACGGCCTTGGCCATGGCGGGGGGAGGTGTGGGGGCAAGCGAGGGGGCCAGCGGAGCAACCGGCGCGGCGGCTTCCTCGCCCTCGAACGGCTGCGGCGCCGCCTGGCGGGCGTTGACCTCGTGGTTGATCGCCTCGCGGTCGGTGGGCGGGGCGGCCACGGCCTTGCCCTTGGTCGCCAGGACCGGGCCGCCCAGCGCGGGATCGGGCTCGGGCAGATCTGGTCCGCCGTCGGACAGTTCTGCCGCCTCGGGCAGGTCGTCCATGTCGATGCCCGCCTCGTCCATGTCGATGCGGTGCGGGGTGGTGCGCTGGATCAGTGAGCCGAGCAGGCTGGAAAGCGCGCCGCCTTCCGCCGCCACGCTTTCTCCGTCCTCGCCCTCGGGCACTTCGTCCTCGGCCATGCGGCGCAAGTAGGCAGCCACCTGGTCGTGCCCCGCATCGCCGGGATCGAGGCCGAGCATGTCGGCAATTTCCAGCCAGACCATCTCAGGTTCGGGCAGGCGGCCGGGGCCGAATTCGCCGCAGGCCATCTCGCCCTCGTCGGGCAGCATCACCCGCATGCCGCTGTCGGCCAGCCACTGGACGTTGCGCTGGGTCGCCTCGTGCAACCACATGCGCACGTTCATGGCCGGCACGCAGAGCACCGGCTTGTCGGTCGCCAGCAGCAGCGTGGTGGCAAGATCGTCGGCGATGCCTGCGGCCATCCTGGCCATCAGGTCCGCAGTCGCCGGGCACACCACCACCAGGTCGGCCTGGCGGGATAACTGGATATGGCCGATCTCGGCTTCGTTCTTCAGGTCCCACAGGCTGGTGTGGACCTGGTTGCCGGAGAGTGCAGCCAGCGCCATCGGGGTGACGAACTGCGCGCCCCCGTTGGTCAGCACGCAGGTGACATCGGCCCCGCCCTTGCGGATCAGGCGCACCAGTTCGCACGCCTTGTAGGCCGCGATGCCGCCCCCCACCACCAGCAGGACACGCGGGTTCGTCATCGGTTCTGCGCGGCCCTCTCGCTGGATCAGTTGCTGCAACATGGCCCTTCCCGGCACTTTACCGGAGCCTGCCATGACGCATCTTGGTTAAGATAGGCTTTTAGGCCCTTTGACTGCAACCCTCGCCAGTTCCCACAACGCACGGGGCAACAGGGCGAAGCCGATGGCATAGGCCGGCAGCACCAGCAGCACCCAGTAGTTGTTGTTGGTGCGGGCAAACAACGCCAGCATCAGGAAATAGCCTAGGAACCACAGGCTGGCGAACAGACCCAGCCTTCCCCCCAGCGCCGCCCAGCCCACCAGCGGCAGCATGGCCAGCGGCGCGGCAATCCACGGCTTGATCATCACCAGCGCGGTCAGCTTGGCCATGGCGTAGAACGGCAGGCGCGGACCGTTGAGCGCATCCCAGCCGGGGGAATCGAGATCGCCCGGCTGCACGTTGGCCGCCACCGCCTGGGCATGCAGCATCATGCCCACGGCAAACAGCGCCACCACGCCCAGCGCCGCCGCTACGCCCTTCCAGTTGCGATCGAAGGCGACAAACACCGCCCACAGCAGGATGAAGGGCAGCACCAGTTCGCGCACGGCCAGCGCCAGTGCCCCCAGCAGCAGCACCGGCCACATCTTGCCGTCTTGTCGCACCAGCGCCAGGGCGATGGCCAGCAGCAAGCCGGCAAACACCTCGTGAAACAGCATGGCGCTTTCGCGGAACAGGGTGATGCCGAAGATCGCCATCGCCACCACGGCCAGCCCCCGCTCCGCTATGGACACGCCAGCCTTGTCCAGCCGCCACAGCCACAGCGCCAGGCACACCACGAACAGCCCGCCGCTGACGATCTTGCCGCCCTGCTTGCCAAGCATGGCGGTGAGCGTGGCCAGCGTGGGCGGGCGCACGGTGACGAAGGGCTTGGTGGGATAGCGGTGCTGGCGCTGTTCATCCAGCGAGGCGACGTAGAAGCTCTCCCCTTCCGCCACCCGGCGGGTGACACGGCGATAGAGCTCCACGTCGCCGATCGAGTCCTTGGGCCGGGCCGCCACCCGCGCTTTCTCGGCCACGTCGAGCTGGCTGGTGGCGTGGACCATCCAGCCCAGCGACATCACGATCACCAGCAGGGCGGCAATCGCCCCCCAGCGCGGCAAGCGCAGGAACGGGCGGCCAAGGGCGGTCCACCAGCCCACGGGATCCTTGAGAAGGGTCGGGTTCATGAACGAGCTGACTGGACCGGCGGCGGTAACGTTTCAATGGCGCGCGCGGGCGATTTGCACAGCTGCGCTATTGCAGCCAGCCCAGCGTGCCAGCGCCCCATGCGGCCAGGCCACCCGCCAGCGCGGCTGCCAGGTAGCCGGCCCACCTGCTGCGGCGGCTGGAGCGGCGCTGCCACACCAGTTCCACGTCCGGCAGCGGCGGCGGCTCGGGCGCGCCGCCCTTGGGCGGATACATCTCTTCCAGCCGGCGGATCAGCGCGGGCACGCGCAGCAACGTTTCGGTATCCTGCTTGATCCGGTCGGCAATCGCCGCCTCCGGCCCCAGTTCGTCGCGGATCCAGCTATGCACGAAGGGGGCGGACACGTCCCACATGTTGATCTGCGGATCGAGCTGGGTGGCGATCCCCTCGACCATCACCATGGTCTTCTGCAGCAGCAGCAGGTGCGGCTGGGTCTGCATGTCGAAATCGCGGGTGATGGCGAACAGGCCGTCGAGCATCTGGCCGACGCTCAGCTCGCTCACCGGCTTGCCGCGCATCGGCTCGCCCACGGCGCGCAGCGCGGTCGCGAACTCGTCGACCGAGTGATAGCTGGGCACGTACTGCGCCTCGAAATGGATCTCGGCCACGCGGCGATAGTTGCCCGTGGTCAGGCCATAGAGGATTTCCGCCAGCCACTGGCGGGCGCGCCGGTCGATCCGGCCCATGATGCCGAAATCGATCGCCACGATGGTGCCGTCATCCGCCACGAACAGGTTGCCCTGGTGCATGTCGGCATGGAAGAACCCGGCGCTGATCGCCTGGTTGAGGAACGCCAGCACCAGCCGCCGCGCCAGGTCGGGCAGGTCATGCCCGGCAGCCCTCAGCGCCTCTACATTGCTGATCTTGATGCCGTCGACCCACTCGATGGTCATCACGCGGCCGTTGGTGCGGTCCCAGTCGATGGCGGGGATGCGGTACTGCGGAATGGCCCGCATGAACTCGGCCAGCTCGGAAGCGGAGGCGGCTTCGCGGCGCAGGTCCAGTTCGCGGTTGGTCCAGCGCTTGAAATTGGCAATGGTCAGCCGTGGGCGCAGCCGCTGGGCTTCGCCACCCATGGCTTCCAGGTGCGCGGCGGCCCATTCGTAGGTTACGATATCGCGGGCGAACTTCTCGCGGATGCCGGGGCGCAGCACCTTGATCGCCACCTTGCGGCCATCGGTGGTTACGCCCTGGTGGACCTGCGCGATGCTTGCCGCGCCCACCGGATCGGGGTCGACATGGGTGAACAGGGCTTCCAGCGGGGCTTCGAAGCTGGCTTCGATCTGCGCGCGGATCGCCTCGAACGGCACCGGCGGCAGGTTGTCCTGCAGGGTCAGCAGGTTGCGCGCGGCTTCCTCGCCCACCAGGTCGGGGCGGGTGGCCAGCGTCTGCCCCAGCTTGATTGCCGCGGGCCCGATTTGCTGGAAGGCAGTGGCATAGTCCGGCACGCGCGGCTGGCGGGTGCCGAAGCGGGCCAGCCGCACCAGCCGCCGCACCGGCGCAGGGGTGTTGGGATCGCCCTCGATCCCACGCAGCGCGCCGTGTTTGGCCAGCGTCCGGCCCCAGCCGAGCAGCCGCAGGATATGCGTGGAAGGACGGGTCAACTCAGACCTTCCACCCCGAATGGATGTTGACCGCGCCGCCCAGGATCTTCTCGACCCGCGTGTTCACGAAACCCGCCGCGCGGATCATCGCCTCGAATTCCAGCGGCTTGGGAAAGCGGCGGATCGACTCGGCGAGGTAGCGATAGCTGTCCTCGTCGTCCGCGATCAGCTTGCCGATCTTGGGCATCAGCTTGTGCGAATAGAGGTCGTAGACCTCCCTGAAACCCGGCCAGTCGGTGCTGGAAAACTCCAGGCAGAAGAACCGCCCGCCGAACTTCAGTACCCGGTGCGCTTCCTTCAGCGCGGCGGGGATGTTGGTCACGTTGCGGATGCCGAAAGCGATGGTGTAGGCATCGAACACCCGGTCCTCGAAGGTCAGGGCCTCGGCGTTCTGGCGGCTCCACACCAGGCCATCGATGCCGCGCTGCATCGCGCGTTCGATACCCACATCCAGCATGTCCTGGTTGATGTCCGACACGGTGACGCTGGCCCCGCGTTCTTCCATGCGGAAGGCGATGTCGCCCGTGCCGCCAGCCATGTCAAGGATCGCCTCGCCCGGCTGCGGTTTCACCCGCCGCACGAAGCGGTCCTTCCACAGGCGATGCATGCCGGCGGACATGGCATCGTTCATCACATCGTACTTGGCCGCCACGCTGGAGAAGACCGCGCCCACGCGCTGCGTCTTCTCGGCGGGCGAAACCTCTTCGTAGCCGAAGGAAACCGTGTCGTTGCTCATGCGCTGCGCCTTAGCGACTGCCTTGAGGCCGCGCCAGCGAAAGCCGCCTCAGGCTGCCGGCGGGGCGAACATGTGGCCCGCCAGATGGGCCAGGTAGTCCTGCTTGCCGACGTTCACCCCGTTTGCCCGCAGGATGGCATAGGCCATGCTGGCGTGGAAATAGACGTTGGGCAGCACGAACCCGTTCAGGTAGGTCGCGCCATCGAAGCGGATGCCGCCGCCGTTGGGGAACCTGATCTCGATCTCGCGCCCGATCCCGGCGTCCACTGCCGCCGGGTCCAGTCCTTGCAGAAAGGCGATGGTCTTGTCGCAGCGCTCCTTCAGTTCGGCAAAGCTGGCCTCGGTATCGGGCATCGAGGGGGCCTCGGCCCCGGCCAGCCGCGCGCCGCAACCCTTGGCGCTGTCGGAAACGAGCTGGATCTGCTTGGGCAGCGGGTACATGTCGGGCGCCAGCCGCGCTTCCAGCAGCGTGGCCTCGTCGCCCTGCTCGGCCGCCTTGTCCAGCCAGGCCTTGATGTTGGTGAGCATGGCGATGAGCACGGGCACGCTGGACTGGTAGGCTGACATGGCTTGGATCCCTCTCGTCTTGGTGGCGGATAGCTAGGGGCCTGCAGCGGCATGGACAAGACCGGTCTTGGGTCTTACCTCCCGCCCCGTCATGCCCGAACTGCCCGAAGTCGAAACCACCGTGCGCGGCCTTGCCCGCTTCCTCGATGGCGAGCGGCTGGAAGCGGTGCGACAGAACCGGCCGGACATGCGCTTTCCCTTCCCCGCGGGCCTGGTCCAGAGCCTCACCGGCGCGCGGGTGACGGGGCTTGGCCGCCGCGCGAAATATGGCCTGATCCACACCGATCGCGAGACCACGCTGGTGTTCCACCTGGGCATGAGCGGATCGTGGCGGATCAACCCCGCCGCACCGGACAAGCACGACCACCTGGTGCTGGAAACCCCCGACCACCGCTTTCATCTGAACGACCCGCGCCGGTTCGGCTTTGTCGACCTGGTCGATACCCGCCTGCTGGACGCATGGCCCGCCTTCGCCGTGATGGGGCCGGAGCCGTTGGGCGATGGGCTGACAGCCGCTCACCTGAAGGCCGCCTTCACCGGTCGCAAGCAGGCGGTGAAGCTGCTGCTGCTTGACCAGCGGATCGTGGCTGGCCTGGGCAATATCTACGTGTGCGAGGCGCTGCACATGGCCGGCATCGATCCGCGCAAGGCGGCCGGCCGCGTCTCGCTGGCGGCGCTCACCCGGCTGGTGCCCGCGATCCGCGCGGTGCTGGAACAGTCGATCCGCGATGGTGGCTCCACCTTGCGCGATTATGTCCAGCCCGATGGCGAACTGGGCTATTTCGCCACCCGCTTCGCCGTCTACGGGCGCGAGGGGCAGGCCTGCCAGAAGGACGATGGCGGGGTGATCCGGCGGATCGTGCAGGGCGGGCGCAGCACCTGGTTCTGCCCCCGGTGCCAGAAGTAGCCGCCCGGGGGTGGTTCGGCGTTGACGATTCGCCCCGTCGCCGCTAAGGGCCGCGCTTTCCGGCGGGCAACCGCCTTCTGCGATTTGTGAAACAAAGACCGGCCGCGCCAGCGGCGCGACAGTTTAAGGACGACCATGGCCAATACGCCGCAAGCCAAGAAGCGCATCCGCCGCAACGAGAAGCGCGCCGAGATCAACGGTGCCCGCATGAGCCGCATCCGCACCTTCGTGAAGAAGGTGGAACTGGCCTGCGCCGATGGCGACAAGACCGCCGCTGCCGAAGCCCTGAAGGCTGCCCAGCCGGAACTGGCGCGCGGCGTGGCCCGCGGCGTGCTGCACAAGAACACCGCCTCGCGCAAGCTCAGCCGCCTGACCAAGCGAGTCGCCGGCCTCTGAGCTTCGCCGGGCTGATTCGGGGCCGCTGATTCGGCCCCGGATGGCAGCCCCGGCAGAACACAATCGGAACAAACCGCATCAAGGTCGCCGGCAAAACCGGCGGCCTTTTTCGCATCCGCGGTGCAGGCCGGTTGTGCAATGCGGAAAGTGTCGGATTTTCCACGATTCGCGGCTTTGTCACATAAGTTTGTCATAGGAATCATGGGGTTGAACGCACGCCTGCGGGGTTGCGGGGTGTCAACACCCATTATTTATTTAAATTTTGTGGCAGCCCTCTTCCCCCGCTCGCAGCGATCTGCATAACTGCTTTTGCCAGCCGGGCCGACCGGTCACAGGCAGGCAGTACTGACATTCGCACGAACAGGCTCTGCAGGCGCTTCAACAGGAAGCTTCTGCGGTGGGGAAACTGTTTTGCAGCGGCGGATGGCAGCTTTTTTGATGGCGTTAAGGCTCATGCAGGGGGGGCCGAGCGGCAATTCGGACGGGGATAGTCGAGGCAATGATCAGAGTGGGACCGCAATCGGGGCGTGGCCAGGACAAACGCGAAGGGGCAGCCGACAAAATGGAAGACCAGGAAGCCCTCGCCCTGCAGGCGGATTGGGCCGATATCAGCCAGGGCCTGCGCAAGGACCTCGGCAACCAGCTCTACACCCAGTGGATCCGCCCGATCCAGCTGGGCAGCTTCAACGCGCAGACCGGCACGCTGGAGCTGTTCCTGCCCACCGAATTCGCCGCCAACTGGGTCAACGACCGGTTCCATGACCGGCTGAGCCTGGCCTGGAAGATCGCCCGCAGCGAAGTGCGCCAGCTGTCCATCAAGGTGCAGCCGGGCCGCCGCAAGCTGGCCGACATCGACCTGCGCGGCGAGGACGGCTTCGGCCACCGCGCCGCCAACGATGCCACGCTGGCGATGGAATCGATCGGCGAGGACGGCTTCACCTCGTCCGTTGGCCTGGACCCCACGCAGACCTTTGCCGCCTTCGTCACCGGCACCACCAACGTGCTGGCCAAGAACGCCGCCGAGCGCATGGCGCGGACCGAGAAGCCGCAGTTCTCGCCGCTCTACCTGAAGGCCGCCACCGGCCAGGGCAAGACGCACCTGCTTCACGCCATCGGCCACTCCTACCTGCAGGCCCACCCCCGCGCGCGCATCTTCTACTGCAGCGCCGAGCGCTTCATGGTCGAATTCGTCCAGGCGCTGAAGAGCGGCGAGATGATGGAGTTCAAGTCGCGCCTGCGGGGTTTCGACCTGCTGCTGGTGGACGATATCCAGTTCATCATCGGCAAGGCCAGCGCGCAGGAAGAACTGCTCTACACGATTGATGCCCTGCTGGCCGAAGGCAAGCGGCTGGTCTTCGCCGCCGACCGCGCGCCGCAGGCGCTGGACGGGGTGGAACCGCGCCTCCTCTCGCGCCTGTCGATGGGCCTGGTGGCCGACATCCAGCCCGCCGATATCGAGCTGCGCCGCCAGATCCTCGAATCGAAGCTGACTCGCTTTGCCCCGCTGGATGTGCCGGCCGACGTGATCGAGTTCCTGGCCCGCACGATCAACCGCAACGTGCGCGAGCTGGTGGGCGGCCTCAACAAGCTGGTCGCCTATGCCCAGCTGACCGGGCAGGACGTGTCGCTCCAGTTGGCCGAAGAGCAACTGACCGACATCCTTTCCGCCAACCGCCGCCGGATCACCATCGACGAGATCCAGCGTACCGTGTGCCAGTTCTACCGCATCGACCGTGCGGAGATGAGCAGCAAGCGCCGCGCCCGCGCCGTGGTCCGCCCGCGGCAGGTGGCGATGTATCTCGCCAAGGTGCTGACACCCCGCTCCTATCCGGAGATCGGCCGCAAGTTCGGCGGGCGCGACCACTCCACCGTGATCCATGCGGTGCGGCTGATCGAAGACCTGAGGAAGCGCGATGCGGACATGGACGGCGACGTGCGCAGCCTGCTGCGGCAACTGGAGAGCTGAGGTTTTCGCCCACCCCCAACCCCTCCCGCTTGCGGGAGGGGAGCGAGACTTGGCAGCTTGCTGCCTGGTCGCAGCGGGGTGGGCTTCCACACACAGCCAATATCCCATCCCCAGCCATGTCCACATGGCTGTCGACAGCCTGCGCACAGCCTGCCAACAGGCTGTCCATGACCTTGTCCCCGGATCGTCTGGACCGCTTCGCCCGCCACATCGTGCTGCCGGAGATCGGCGGCGCGGGGCAGGTGAAGCTGGCGGGCAGCCATGTGCTGCTGGCGGGCCTTGGCGGCATCGGTGCGCCGGCCCTGCAGTTCCTCGCCGCCGCCGGGGTGGGCAAGCTGACGCTGGTGGATAACGACAGCGTCGACACCACCAACCTGCAACGCCAGACGATCTATACCGAGCGCGACGTGGGCCACGGCAAGGCGGTGGCCGCGCGGCAGTGGGTGGCCAACTTCGACCGCGCGCTGGACGTGACCATCTCCGATGCCCGCATCACGGCGGACAGCGCCCCCGGCATGATCGAGGGGGTGGACCTGGTGCTGGACGGCACCGACAACTTCGCCACCCGCCTGGCCATGGCCGATGCCTGCGTGGCCGAGCGGGTGCCGCTGCTGTCGGCTGCCGTGGGCCGCTTCCAGGGGCAGGTCGGCGCCTTTGCCGGGCACCTCGTGTCTTCGCCCTGCTACCGCTGCTACGTCGGCGACGCCTTCGATGCCGAGGACTGCGATACCTGCGCGGCAGACGGGATGCTGGGTGCCATGTCCGGCTGGACCGCCAGCTTTGCCGCCATGCAGGCCATCCGCGTCCTCATCGCCCCGCAGATGGGTGAACCGCAGTGGGGCCAGCTCCACATCCTCGACGGCCTGAAGCCGGGGATGCGCACGCTGAAGATCGCCAAGGACCCGGCGTGCAAGGCCTGTGGTCACGCGGCCTGAACCGTTGCGGCAGAAACCGCTTCGCACCCTGACCGGTTTGTGACACCTTCCCCATCGGGGAGGGTCATGGATGACCGATACGATCGAGCGGCCCTTCGGCCTGTGGACCGCCACCGCGCTGGTGGTGGGCGGGATGATCGGCGGGGGCATCTTTGCCCTGCCCGCCAGCCTCGCCCCCTATGGCTGGACCGGCCTCATCGCCTGGCTGGCGGCGGGCGCGGGGGCATTGCTGATTGCCTGGCTGATTGTTGCCCTCACCGCCCGGCGGCCGACCGAACCCAGCATCGTCACCAACTGCGGCGATATCCTGGGCCTGCTGCCAGGGCGACTGCTGGCATGGATCTACTGGCTGACCATCGTCACCACCCTGCCGGTGCTGGGAATGACGGCAACGGCCTATCTCCTGCACCTGTTTCCTGCCGCGCCGCAGGGGGTATGGGTAGAGGTGATCGGCGGCACGCTGATCCTGCTGGCGCTGACGGCCCTGAACCTGCGCGGCGTGCGCGAAGCCGGGGTGTTCCAGGTAGTGACCACCGTGCTGAAACTGCTGCCGCTGGTGCTGGTGGTGGCAATCACCGCATGGCTGGCGGCTGCCGAGCCCACGGCCTTCACCCGCAGCGAGGCTGCCCCCGTCAGTCCCGCGCTGCTGACCCCGGCGCTGGGGCTGGTGTTCTTCGCCATGCTGAACCTGGAGAACGCCGGCATGCTGGCCGAGCGGGTGCGCGATCCGGCGCGCAACGTGGCCCGCGCCACGGTGTTGGGCATCGTGGGCGTGCTGCTGGTCTATGCCACGGTCAGCACGGGGATCGTCGCCACCACGCCGCAGGCCGAGCTGGCCGCCAGTTCCGCGCCGGTTGCCCTGTTCGTCAGCCGCAACCTGGGGCCCTGGGCGGGTGACGCGGTAGCCTTGTTCGCCGCGATCAGCGCCATCGGCTGCCTCAACGTGCTGGTGCTGATGCTGGGCGAGGTACCGCTGGGCATGGTGCGTGACGGGCAGTTGCCCGACTGGGTGGCTCCGCTGAACCCGCGCGGCGTGGCTGCCCGCCCGCTGCTGGCGGGCCTGGCGCTGGGGCTGGCGCTGATGTGGGGCAGCGTCACCGGCATGGGTAGCCGGGTGCTGGAATTCATGCTGCTGCTGACCACGGCCTCCGCCATCTGGTTCTACATCGGCATTGCCGCCGCCGCGATTCTGGTCAGGCTGCTGCGCCCTGTAGCCGTGCTGGCGATCGGCTTCTGCTTGTGGGTGCTCTATGGCACCGGGATCGAGGCGGGGGGGCTGGGCCTGGCGCTGATGCTGGCGGGCATACCGCTGCACTACGCCATCGGCGGGCGCACCCGGCAGCGGAACACCGCGCCCGCCGGTTGACCCGGCCTTTTGTCAGAGTAGTGTTGCAGCAAACAGACCCGAGGGGATTTGCCGCCATGTTCTCGCTTCACCGTTTCGCCGCCATGCTGTTGCCGTTGGCCACTGTGTCCCTGCCTGGCGTAGCCTTGGCGCAGGAGGCAATGACGGCGATTGCCGAACCGGCCCAGCCGACCGCGATTTCCCTGGGTACCGGCCGGTTGCCCGATGCGCAGAACGGCGAAAGCTGGCACATGCAATACGGCAGCCATTTCGCTCGCAACGTGGTGGAAGCGACGCTGACGCCGTTCCTGCCAGAAGACGGACGCGGCAGCGGCGCGGCCGTGATCGTGGCTCCCGGCGGGGGTTTCATCACCCTGTCGATGGAAAACGAAGGCTGGGACGTGGCCCGTGCGCTGGCGGCCCGCGGCGTGGCGGCTTTCGTACTGAAATACCGGCTGCGCCAGTCGCCGGGCGAACTGGCCGCTTTCGATGCCTCGATGCGCACCGTGCTCACCACCACCCGCATCGGCAATCTCAGCGTGGCCGAGGCAGCCGCCAACAGCCCGGCGCAACTGGCCGATTCGCGCGCCGCCTTTGCCCTGGTGCGCGCCCGTGCTGGCGAATGGGGCGTGGACCCGGACCGCATCGGCATGATCGGCTTTTCCGCCGGAGCCATGCTGACCATGGCGACATACGTGGGCGTTGATGATGCGCGGCCTGCGTTCCTGGGCAATATCTATGGCCCCATGGCGGCCATGCCGGTGCCCGCCGATGCCCCGCCGATGTTCGTTGCCCTGGCGGCGGACGATCCTCTGTTTGCCGGGGGCGGCTTCGGAATCGTCGAAAGCTGGCGCAATGCCGGGCGGCCGGTGGAATTCCACCTCTATGAGCAGGGCGGCCACGGCTTCGGCATGTACCAGAAGACCACCACCAGCACGGGCTGGTTCCCCGCCTTTGCCGACTGGCTGTGGATGCACGGCTTCCTGACCAGGCGCGATTGAGGGGGGATTAGGCACGGGGCGCTGCTTGCGCTAAGGCCTCTCACGCTTAGGGGAAACGCGCATGGCAAAGAAGAGCAAGGACCGCTGGGGCATCGAGGAAGACGAGCCCGAAGCCGCAACCGAAGCGCCGATCTGCTGGCTGTGCGGGCGCGTAACGGGTGAAACCGTGGTCTGGCACCACCCCATTCCCAAGAGCCGTGGCGGCCGCGAGACGGTGCCGATGCACCCGGTGTGCCAGAACTTCCTGATCGCCAATTTCACCACCAGCGAATTGCAGCGCCACGGGATGGATGCCGGCAGCCTGCTGGCCGATCCCGCCGTGGCCAAGTTCGTCAGCTGGGTGGCAAACAAGGACCCGGACTTCACCGCCCCGCTGGCCAGGAAACAGCGCTAGCCAGCCTGTTGGCCCGGAACACCCATGGACATCGGTTTTGACCTGATCGCCGCCCTGATGGTGGCCGCCTTTGTGGCGGGCATGATTGATGCCATTGCCGGTGGCGGCGGGCTGATCACCATTCCCGCCCTGCTGGCAGCCGGCGTGCCCCCGGTGGCCGCGATTGCCACAAACAAGCTGCAAAGCACCATCGGCACCGGCGGGGCAGTGATCGCCTTTGCGCGCCGCGGGCATATCGACTGGCGCAAGTTTGCCGTGCCGATAGCGGCCTCGTTCGCGGGCTCTGCCGTGGGCGCCTTCATCCTGACGCGGATCGATTCCACCTTCCTGTCGGCCCTGCTGCCGGCTCTGCTCATCGCCATGGCCTTGTATTACTGCTTCGCGCCCCGGATGTCCGACGCTGACCGGCACAGCCGCGCCGGGCCGTTAGCGCTGGCGGGCGTAGCCATGGTGATCGGCTGCTATGACGGGTTCTTCGGCCCTGGCACCGGATCATTCTTCACCACGGCGCTGGTGGCCGTGTTCGGCCTTGGCCTGATCCGCGCGGTCGCCCATGCCAAGGTGCTGAACCTGGCCAGCAATGTCGCCGGCCTGGCAGTGCTGGTGGCGGGTGGCCATGTGCTGTGGATCATCGGGCTGGCAATGGCCGTGGGCAGCGCCGCCGGCGGCCAGGCAGGTGCCCACTTCGCCATGCGCTTCGGAGCGGGGATTGCCCGCCCCCTGCTGATCGTTTCGTCACTGGCGCTGACGGCAAGGCTGCTGGCTGATCCCGCCAATCCGCTGACCGCAATGGTCCTTGGCTGGGTGGGTTGACCGGGCCTGCGGGCCAATCAGCCAGCCAGCATCTCCTCCACCCAGGCGGGCACGATCTCGCTGGCCTTGCCCAGCCGGGTTTCGCTGAACACGCGGCTGCCCAGGCTCTCCTCCAGGTTCAGTTCCAGCGTGCGCGCCCCGGCCCTGCCCGCTTCCTGCACGAAGCCCGCTGCCGGATAGACCGCGCCGCTGGTGCCGATGGAGACGAACAGGTCGCACCCCGCGATCGCGCGGTAGATCCGCTCCATCCGGTAGGGCATTTCGCCAAACCACACGATGTCAGGGCGCAGGCTGGCCATGCCGCAGGATGGGCACGGCGGATTGTTTCGCAAGGTGCCTGTCCAGCGGTGGCGGGCATCGCAATTTGTGCACCAGGCCGAGAGCGCCTCGCCATGCATGTGCAGCACGCGGGCCGCGCCGCCGCGTTCGTGCAGGTCATCGATGTTCTGGGTGACGATCAGCAGGTCACCCCGTTTCCACCCCATGTCCAGCCGCCCCAGCGCCAGGTGCGCGGCATTGGGGTTGGCCGCGCGGACTTGGGCGCGCCGTTCGTCATAGAAGCGCTGCACCAGGTCCGGATCGCGCCGAAAGCCCTGCGGGGTGGCCACCTGCTCAACCGGGTGATCTTCCCACAGGCCATCATCGGCACGGAAGGTGCGCAGCCCGCTCTCGGCGCTGATCCCCGCGCCGGTCAGGATCACGATGTTGCGTATATCGGTCATGTCGACCATGAAGCACCGCAAAGGGAATAGATCAAATGGCACGCATCGGGATCATCGGCAGCGCGGGGCGCATGGGGCAGGCGCTGGCCGATGCCATCGAGGCTGCCGGGCACGAAGTCAGCGGCGGCGTGGACCGGGGCGAGAACGTGGCGGGCCTGGCTGACCAGTCGGATGCGCTGGTCGATTTCTCCGCGCCCCCGGCGCTTAACGACAACCTGCACGCCGCCATCGGCGCAGGGATTCCCATCCTGGTCGGCACCACGGGCCTTGATGCCAACCACCACGAGGCGATCGACAATGCCGCGCGCGTGGTGCCGGTGCTGCAGACCGGCAACACTTCGCTGGGCGTGACCCTGCTGGCGCACCTGGTGCAGGAAGCCGCCAGCCGCCTGGGGCCGGACTGGGATATCGAGATCGTCGAAATGCACCACCGGATGAAGGTGGATGCCCCCAGCGGCACGGCGATCCTGCTGGGTGAGGCGGCGGCCAGGGGGCGCGGCATATCGCTGGCCGATCACACCGAATCAGGCCGCCACGGCCACACCGGCCGCCGGGCCGAAGGCGCCATTGGCTTTGCCGCCCTGCGCGGCGGCACCGTGGCGGGCGAACACCTGGTCCATTTCGCGGGAGATCACGAACGCATCACCCTCACCCACCTGGCTGAAAACCGCATGATCTTCGCCCGCGGCGCGGTGAAGGGAGTGGAGTGGCTGATCGGGCGCGAGCCGGGTCGCTATACGATGGGGCAGGTACTGGGGCTTTGACCCGAATGACCAAGGCCGAAATCTTCGAATTCTTCCGCCGCCTGGCCGAGGACAATCCCGATCCGCAGACCGAGCTGGAATATGGCAACGCCTACCAGTTGCTGGTGGCCGTTACCCTTTCGGCCCAGGCGACCGATGTGGGGGTGAACAAGGCCACCCGCGCGCTGTTCGCCAGGGTGCAGACCCCGCAGCAGATGCTCGACCTGGGCGAGGATGGCTTGAAGGAGCACATCAAGACCATCGGCCTGTTCAACTCCAAGGCGAAGAACGTGATGGCGATGGCGCGCCTGCTGGTCGACAACTTCGGCGGGGAAGTGCCCAGCACGCGCGAGGAGCTCGTCACCCTACCCGGCGTGGGCCGCAAGACGGCGAACGTGGTGCTCAACTGCTGGTTCGGGCAGGAAACCTTCGCAGTCGATACGCACATCTTCCGCGTAGGCAACCGCACCGGGCTGGCCAAGGGCAAGACGCCGGACCAGGTGGAGACCAAGCTGGAGAAGGCCGTCCCCCAGCCCTTCCGCCTGGGCGCGCACCACTGGCTGATCCTGCACGGCCGCTATGTGTGCAAGGCGCGCACGCCCGAATGCTGGCGCTGCCCGGTGGTGGACCTGTGCCGGTTCAAGCAGAAGGTGCTGGAACCGCCGAAGGGGCGGTGATCAGGTTCCCGCCAGCTCGGGCGGCGCAACATCCCCGCTCTTGGCGCTGATCACGGTCGCGGCCACCAGGTCCCCCACCACGTTCACCGTGGTCCGGCACATGTCGAGAAAGCGGTCCACCCCCAGGATCAGGCCGATGCCTTCGGGCGGCACGCCCACGCCCGCCAGGATCAGGGCGATCACCGGCAGGGTGCCGCCGGGCACGCCTGCGGTGCCGATTCCGGCCAGGATGCACAGGAACATCACGAAGAGCTGGTCGCCCAGCCCCAGGTCCACGCCGAAGAACTGGGCCAGGAACAGCACGGTCACCCCTTCGAACATGGCCGAGCCGTTCTGGTTGGCCGTGGCCCCGATGGTCAGCACGAAACGGCTGATCTGCGGCGGCAGCTTCAGTTCGGTCTGGGCGATGCGCAGCGCGGTGGGCAGCGTGGCGTTGGAACTGGCGGTGGAGAAGGCCATCAGGCTGGCCTCACGCGTCTCCCTGAAGAAGGCGACGGGGCTCTTCTTCGCAATGAACTTCAGCAGCAGCGAGAACACGCCGAACATCTGCAAGCCCAGCGCCAGCAGCACCACGCCCACGAAGGCCGCCAGCTTGAACAGCAGGTCCCAGCCGAACTGGGCGGAAAGGTTGAACATGAAGCAGAAGATAGCGATGGGGGCCAACTGGATGACGAAGCCGATCAGCTTCATCGCCACTTCGAACACGCCTTCGATCGCATCCTTCAGCACCGCCGTGCGCCGCGTCTCCACCACCAGCAGGCCGATGCCGAAGAACAGCGCGAAGAACATCACCGCCAGGATGTCATTCTGGCTCATCGCCGCGACCACGTTGTTGGGCACGATGGAGAGCAGCGCTTCCACCCCGGTCTTGGCCTCGGCCCCCGCCTGCACGATGGCCCCGGCATTCTCGCGCCCCTGGTCCAGCAGGTCCTGCGCTGCCGCCGGATCGACCCCGCCGCCGGGGCGCAGCACATTGACGCAGGCCAGCGCCACGGCAACCGAGATGCTGGAGACGACCACCGTGTAGACCAGCGTGCGGATGCCCACGGCCTTCAGCTTGCGGATCTCGCCCATGTCGGCAATGCCCACCACCAGCGCGGAAAACAACAGCGGGATCACCAACATGAACAGCAGGCGCAGGAACACCTGGCCGATGGGTCCGGTGACATAGGTGACCAGGGTATCCACCCAGGCCGCATCACGCGCGAAGGTATAGGCCAGCAGGCCCGCCACCAGACCGGTGACGAAGCCGATCAGGATGCGCCATTGCAGGCGGTTGCTGTGCGGCGGCGCGGCGGGGGCGGCGATTTCGGCGGTGTCTGCGGTCATAAACCCCGGCTCCTCATTGTTCTCGTCACCCTGAATTCGGCTCAGGGTCCATCAGTCCGCAGTAACTGTGCTGGCTTCTGACAACTGAGCTAGCCGCCTGATGGATGCTGAAACAAGTTCAGCATGACGAACCGGTTATGACAATGCCGCCAGCACGATCCGCCGGTAAATCCGCGTAAGGGCGTAGAGATCGTCCAGCGCCACGGCCTCGTCACGCTTGTGCATGGTGGCGTTGCACAGGCCGAATTCGATCACCGGGGCGATGCTCTTCAGGAACCGCGCGTCGGATGTGCCGCCCGAGGTCGAGGGTTCGGGGATCAGGCCCGTCTCGGCCTCCACCGCCGCCGCGATCATGGCGGAGAACTCGCCCGGCGGGGTCAGGAACGGTTCGCCATAGATCTTCGGACGCGCGACCGCCCCGTGGCGGGCGGCGATCTCTTCCAGGCGGGCGCACAGGCCGGCACCCGAATGGGTATCGTTGAAGCGGATCGAGATGCGCCCCATCCCGCGATGGGGAATGACGTTGGTGGCCTTGTTGCCTACCGTGATCTCGGTGATTTCCAGGTTGCTTGGCTGGAACCAGTCGGTGCCGTGGTCCAGTTCCATAGCGTCAAGGTCGGCCAGCAGCGCCACCAGCCGGGGCAGCGGATTATCGGCCAGGTGCGGATAGGCGACGTGTCCCTCGCGCCCCTCCACGGTGAACCAGGCGTTGATCGATCCGCGGCGGCCGATCTTCATCATGTCGCCCAGTCGGTGAACGCTGGTGGGTTCGCCCACCAGGATCAGGTCGGGCTTTTCGCCCAGCTGCGCCATCCGCTCCATCAGTGCGCGGGTGCCGTGCTGCGCCTCGCCCTCCTCGTCGCCGGTGATGATCAGGCTGATCGTGCCGGCATCGGCGGGAATATCGGCCAGGGCAGCGACCATGCACGCGATGGCCCCCTTCATGTCCACCGCGCCGCGCCCGTAGAGCAGGTTGCCGCGCACTTCGGGCTGGAAGGCATGGGCAGTCCACCCCTCGCCCGCCGGGACCACGTCCAAGTGCCCGGCAAAGCCGAAGTGGCGGCTGCCCGCCGGGCCGTGCCGCACGGCGAACAGGTTCTCCACCGGCCCTTCGTGGCCAGTGGCATCCTGCCCCTCGATCCAGCGGTGCACGGTGAACCCCAGCGGCTCCACCATTGCCTGCAAGGCATCGAACACGCCGCCGGTGGCCGGGGTAACGCTGGGACAGGCGATCAGGCGCCCCGTCAACGCGACGGGGTCCAAATCGACCGGATCGGACGGCGGAAAATCGGTCATGGATGGCGGCCTAGTCGTAATCGTCGCGCTGGTATTCGGGCGCCAGGTCCATGAACTTGGTGAACTCGCTGACGAACTTCAATTGCACGTTGCCGGTGGAACCGTGGCGCTGCTTGGCCACGATCACGGTTGCCTTGTTGACCACTTCCAGGTGCCGCTGCATCCAGGTGTCATACTTGGCCACGGCATCGGCGCTGCTGGTTTCGGTGGGATCGTCTGGCTTGGCGGCATTGTGGTAATATTCCTCGCGGAAGATGAACCACACCATGTCGGCGTCCTGCTCGATCGAACCCGATTCGCGCAGGTCCGACAGTTGTGGCCGCTTGTCCTCGCGGCTTTCGACCGCGCGGGATAGCTGCGAGAGCGCAATCACGGGGACGGATAGCTCCTTGGCCAGAGTCTTCAGGCCGCGGCTGATCTCGGAAATCTCGTTCACGCGGTTGTCGTTGGCGCGGCCCGACCCTTGCAGCAGTTGCAGGTAGTCGATCACGATCAGGCCGATATCGTGCCGCCGCTTCAGCCGCCGCGCGCGGGTGCGCAGCGCGCCGATGGTGAGAGCCGGGGTATCGTCGATGTACAGCGGCAGGTCGTTCAGCGTCTGGCTGGCGCGGCTGATGCGCTGGAAATCGTCGTGGCTGATCTTGCCCATGCGCAGCCGCTCGCTGCTGATTTCGGCCTGTTCTGCCAGGATACGCGTGGCGAGCTGGTCGGCGCTCATTTCCAGGCTGAAGAAGGCGGTGGGCGCGCCGACCGACTTGCTCATGTCTATCCCATCCTTCAGGTCGCGCCGATAGCGGTCTGCGCAGTTGAAGGCGATGTTGGTGGCGAGCGATGTCTTGCCCATGGCGGGGCGGCCGGCCAGGATAATGAGGTCGCTGTCGTGCAGGCCGCCGATCTTGCCGTTGAGGTCGGACAGGCCGGTAGTGCGGCCGGAGATATGGCCGCCGGAATTCAGCGCCTTCTCGATCTGCTGGATGGCGGTGAGGCTGGACTGGCGGAAGGCCTGCGCCTCGTTGCCTTCGGATGCCCCTTCGGCCACGCGGTAGAGCGCGGCTTCGGCCCGCTCGATCTGGCGCAGCGGCTCCACTTCCTCGGATGTGTCGAGCGCGCTTTCCACCAGTTCGCGCCCCACGCTCACCAGTTCGCGCAGCAGCGCCAGGTCATAGATCTGCTGGGCCAGTTCGCGCGGGGCCAGCAGGCCCTGCCCATCGGCCGTAAGCTGCGCCAGGTAACCGGTGCCGCCAAGCTGGGCCAGCGCCTCGTCCCCGTCGAAATAGGGTTTGAGAGTGACCGGGGTGACTACCATCTGACGGTCCACCAGGGTCACGACCCGCTCATAGATGCGCTGGTGCAGCGGCACGAAGAAATGCTCGGCACGCAAGGGGGCTACCAGCTCCTCCAGCACGCGGTTGTCGATCAGCACCGCGCCCAGGAAGGCGGCCTCCGCCTCAAGGTTCGCCGGCAGGGCGCGGCCCTGGACAGCCCCGGCGGCGGGGGCGACGGGGGATCGGATCAGCAGGTCTTCATCGGCCATGGCCGCCTGATGCGCCTTGCCGGGCGGGGCCGCAAGCGCCGTGGCGGGAAAAGCGCCGGTCGGCCCCTGTGGATAGCGGGGATGATCGCATTCGCATTTGCAGCATAGGGTTTCATCTGCAACAAGCCGCGCTGTCATGGCCTGCACTGCCGCGCCCGAACCCAACGCTGACCGCATCGCCAGCATCACGCTGGACGAGACGACGATCATCGCCCGCAACGCGGAAGTGGAGGGCGAGCGCGCTGCTGCCGTGGCCGCCCTGGTGGAGGACAACGCGTTCCGCCCGCTGTGGGCCGTGGCCAAGGGGCATCACGGGCCCTGGCACCTGCACCTGTCGGTGATCGACGGGATGCTGGCGGTGCAGGTGCGTGACCGCGATGGCACCGATGGCGGCACGGTGGGCCTGGGGATGGCCCGCCTGCGCCGCGTGATCCGCGAGTATTTCGCCATCTGCGACAGCTATTTCATGGCCCTGCGCCGCGCGACCGCCGCCGAGATCGAGACGCTGGACATGACCCGGCGGGCCATCCACGATCGCGGCACGCGCCACCTGCTGCACATCCTGGAAGGCAAGATCGTGACCGATTTTGCCACCGCAAGGCGGCTTTTCACGCTGATCTGCGTGCTGCATAGCAAGCCCTGAGGGACGGGACGGGACGGGTCGCACGGAATCATGGGCAGGAAGAAGGCATATCGCTGGCGCTGGCGCGTGGCCGCGGCCCTGCTGCTGGTCGTGCTGGTGGGCGGGGCCTGGGCCTGGTGGCAGGCGCAGCACTGGACCCCGGCCCGCGAGAAATACGCGGTGCAGGGCGTGCTGGTCGGCGCGGCTGACGGGCCGGTGGATTTCCGCGCGCTGGCCGCCGTGGGGGCCCAGTTCGTCTACCTGGAAGCCAGCCAGGGGGGCGAGCACCGGGACGCCCGCTTTGCCGCCAACCTTGCCGCCCTTGGCGAAGCCGGCCTGCCCTTCGGCGTGGTCCACGAATACGACCCCTGCGTTCCGGCAGAGCGGCAGGCGGCCAACTTCGTCACCATCGTGCCGCGCGGTGCCGGGCCTGCCCAGGGCCATGCCAGCCCCGCCCTGCTGCCGCCGGTCATCGCGCTCGACAAGCCCGCCAGCGCCTGCGGCGATCCGGCGATCGAGAACGGTGTGGAGGCCGAGCTGACCACTTTCCTCAACCAGGTGGAAGGCCACGCCGGCCAGCCAGCGATCCTGCGCCTGTCCGAGCGTTTCCAGGCCGAAACCGGCATGGCCGCGCGGATCGAGCGCAACCTGTGGCTGGAAGGCGGCTGGCTGGAGCCGGAGTATGCCGGCCGCCCCTTCACTCTGTGGACCGCCAATCCGGAGCTGGCTACGGAGGTGACCGAGCGCCCCGTTCGCTGGGTCGTCGCGCAGCAATAGGGAGCCGCTACTTGGCCGGAACATTGCAACCTGCCGCCCTGCTTGAAGCCGCCCGCGAAGCGGCGGCGCAGGCCTATGCCCCCTATTCGCAGTTCCGCGTGGGAGCGGCGCTGCTGTTCACCGATGGCGCGGTGATCACCGGCAGCAACGTGGAGAACGCCAGTTACGGCCTGTCGCTGTGCGCCGAGACGGTGGCCGTGGCAAAAGCGATGGCCGAAGGGCGGCGCGGCGGGCTGAAGGCGGTGGCCGTGACCACGCCCGACGGCGCGACGATCAGCCCCTGCGGCCGCTGCCGCCAAGTGCTGAACGAGATTGCCAGCCTTGACGGGGCCGACCCGCTGGTGGTGGGCGAAGGCACCGGCGGCGTGCGCCAGTGGACGCTGAAAGGCCTGCTGCCCGACGGGTTCGGCCCGGATTCGCTGGGCGGCTGACCGACAGCGGGCCGGTTATCCGGCCTTGCTGTCCTTCAGCCGCTCGAACCACAGCTTGCGGAAGGCCAGCGTGGGGGCATCGGTGCGGACCGACTTTTCCTGGCCCGCCGGCGGCACCATCGGCGGATCGCTGGTTTCCAGCACGGCCTGGTCCTCGCGCGCGATGCGACCGTTGCTCCACGCGAATAGCGGGTTGAACAGGCGCGGGCGCAGGAAGTCGCGCACGGTGTAGATGTCCATCGAGGTATGGGTATCGCTTTCCGGCAGGCACACGGCCAGCATCCGGAAGGTCCTCCCCGGCGGATCGATGAACAGTTCCATCATGTTTGGAAAGCGATAGTCCAGCCGTGCCGTGCCCTCGCGCGCTTCCACCGTGTTCTCGATACGCGCGCCATAGTCCACCGGCGTCCAGCGCACGTCCATCCGGCGGGTAGCAACAAGCTTCGCCAGCCCCCGCCCGATGCTGCCCTTGTGGACGAAGGGCAGGTGCGGCGAATCGAGCATGTTCTCCATCGCCCGCGTCCAGTGGACCGCCCAGCGCACGCTCTGCCCGCACAATACCACGCGCGGATCGGCGAGCGTGGGGCTGACCTGCGGCTCGTCCTGCGGATCGAGCCCGGTGTAGAGCCACACCAGCCCGCCCGCCTCGCGCACCGGCAGCGCGGTGGCGGAGAGCGCTTCCAGCTTGGCGTCGGGGTTCCACGGCACCCGCGTGCAGGCCCCGCTGGCATCAAAGCACCAGCCGTGAAACGGGCATTCCACCACGCCATCGCGAAGCTTGCCGAGTGACAGGGCCACGCCGCGATGCGGGCACCGGTCGCGCAGCGCGCCAAGAGTGCCGGCGGCGTCGCGGAACAGCACCACCCCTTCCCCCGCCACCTGCCGCGCGTGCAACTTGCCAGGCGCGAAATCGCGCGCCAGCCCGATCACCGTCCAGACATTGGCGAACCCGTTGAACATCGCGTCAAAAGTATCGCGCGGCAGGCCAAAAGCAAAGGGCTGCGGAAGTTCGCACTTCCGCAGCCCTTTCGCATATAGGCAATGCCGGCGGATCAGCCGTCGTAGTCGCCACCCAGCGAGGTCGAGCGGGTGGGCGCGGCGGCGCTGAGGCGCATGGCTTCGGCCGACTGGCTGAGCGAGCCGATATCGTCCGCCTCGTCATCTTCATCAGGCAGGAAGTTCTGCAGGCTCTGCACCAGCGATTCCTTCAGATCCTTCGGGCGGATCGTCTGTTCCGCGATCTCGCGCAGGGCCACCACCGGGTTCTTGTCCCGGTCACGATCGATGGTCAGCTCACCACCGCCCGAAATCTCGCGCGCACGCTGGGCAGCCAGCAGCACCAGATCGAACCGGTTGGGGACCTTGTCGACGCAATCTTCGACGGTAACGCGCGCCATATGGGCACTCCAATCAATGAATCAGCAGCTTGTGCGGAAAGGCCACGCCGATAGGCAGGTGTGGCCCGAATGTCAATCTTTGCGCCTTTCCCCCGCCGCCTTTGACATTTTGTCAGGCTTTGGTGCTATCTGGCTTTCGAGATGGAGAGGGTTGGCTGCATCGACTGGCTTGCGGGCCGCAGCAGACGCTGGGCAGTGCCGCTGGGCGCGGCGCTGGTGCTGGCCGGTTGCGCGCGCGATCCCACCCCGGCCGAGCCGGAAGAGCAGACCGCCGTGTTCACCCGCGCGGATGACCTGCCGGTCTTCACGCTGGAGCCGGTGACAGCCTTCGAGCAGGACAATTTCGAGCTGGCCGGCGACAAGCGCTGCAGCTTTGCCACCAGCCCTGCGCTGCCGCCGCTGGTGCTGGCCACCGGCTACCTGCGCCGGCCTCAGGCCCGGGTGGACGTGCTGGTCAAATACGGCGGCCAGGTGGTGGAGGCGCACCTGCGCACGCCCGGCGGCTTCGATGCCATCACCCGCGAGGCCACTTTCGACACCGGCGGCATGGTGATCGACGTGGCCCGGATCGACGTGGAGCCCGACGGCAGCGGCAAGGCCGCCCCCGGTCGCGCCCTGCTGCGCGTGACCATGGCCGGCCAGGAAGAGCAGATCATCGACGGCTACTGGCTGTGCACTGCCTAGCCCACCGATCACGCAGGAAATTCAGCGCGCTGCCACCTCGAACTGGCTGATGGTCCAATCCTCGGCCTCGGCGCTGGCGATCCATTCGCGCAGCCACGCGTGTTCCCACACTGCTTCCATATAGGCCTGGGCAAAGCCTGGCACCGTGATGCCATAGGTGATGAAACGGCTGACCACCGGGGCATAGAAGATGTCCGCCGCGCAGAATGTCCCGAACAGGAACGGGCCACCCTGGCCAAAACGGGCGCGCGCTTCCGCCCACAGGCCCAGGATGCGCACGATGTCGGCGCGTACTTCGTCCGGCAGGTCGGCCAGCCGGGTGTGCAGGCGGATGTTCATCGGCAGGCTGCGGCGCAGCGGCAGGTAGCTGCTGTGCATCTCCGCCACCATCGCCCGGGCCATGGCGCGCGGGGCATCGGGCTTGGGCCAGAACCGGTCGCGGCCCACCCTGTCGGCCAGGTATTCCATGATCGCCAGGCTGTCCCACACGACCACATCGCCGTCCCACAGCACCGGAACCTTGCCGCCCGACGGCTGGAACTCGCCCGCCGCGCGCTTCATCTCCTCCCAGTCCTCGCCGTAGAGCGGAACTGCCAGTTCCTCGAACGGCAGGCCTGACTGCTTCGCCGCCAGCCACCCGCGCAGCGACCAGCTGGAATAGTTCCGGTTGCCGACAATCAGTTTCATCGTGCCTCCCTGCTGGCCACGGGCAAGCCCTATGCGTTCATGCGCGGGGTGTCGACCCTGAACGGGCCGCAATAGGGTTAAGGCCAGCCACCTAATCGCGCCGCTGGCAGGGGTTTGTTTACCATCTTGCGGCTAGGAATTGTGCCGCAGGCCCCAGATTGGCCCTGCGCAAAAGTGAACAGGGTCCCGGCGAATGCCTGAAGGCAAGGAACGCATGGGCGCCACGGAGCGCATCAGCCACGCCACCTGGGCGGGCCTGGTGGCGCTTGTCCTGTCGATATCCACGGTCCTGCTGCCGCTCGACGAAATGACCTGGATGCTGCAGTCGCGCATCGCCAACTTCCCGGTTTCCGGCGACATTGTCTACATCGGCTCGGTCGACGACCTGACCGACCCTGACGAGCCGGAGCGCCGCGTGGAGCTGGCCGAGGCGCTGGATTCGCTCCGCCAAACAGGAGTGGACCAGGTCTACGTCGACCTGGCCTTTTCGCGTCCATCGCGAGCTTTGGCAGACCAACGACTGAACCAGGCCCTGCTCGCCTTCAACGGTCGCGCCTTTCTGGTGCGAACCGCCACCGACGATGCCAGCGGCAGACCGGCGTTTTTGGAAAACGTGCCTGCAGTGGGTATCGGTATTCCTCAGGTAAGCACCTATCGCTGGCGCAATTTCATGGGCTACACTTGGGAGTTGCGGGAAACCAATCGGGCGTTGGAAGAGCAATTGCCGTCGCTCCACGTCGCACTTGCAGGGCGCAGCACCGGGCGCGAACGCAACCAAATCTTCTATGGTTTCGATCGCAGCTCAATTCCTACCTACCGGCTCGAAAATATTACGCACGGCACCGGGCCGTTGGGTGCGCGCACCATTCCAGTGGAGGAACTGCGCGGCAAGAAAGTAGTGATTGGCTATTTCGAGCGCAGCGATGGCCAGGTCTTCAAGATTCCCGGCCACCAAGGCGTTCCCGCCACCTTCATCGACATATACGGTGCGGAAACGCTGAAGGCCGGCTTCACGCGCTCAGTCAGCAGTTGGACCGGGGCGCTAGTGATGCTGCTGGGCCTGATCCTGCTGGTGCGGGTGCCGCGCCGCCGCGTGCGCTATGCAGGCTATGCTCTTTTGGCTCTGGCACTGCCCGTGGCAACGCTGGTTGGCGCGCAGACCGCGGTTCCGGTCAGTCTGTCCGGTGCCCTCGTCCTGCTCGGCATGTTCTCGATCCTGCGCCTGCGATCTCTATGGCAACAGACCTTGCGCCTGATCGATCCGGAAACCCGCTTGCCCACCTTTGCCGCGATGGAAACCGCCAGCGACCTGGTGGACGGATCGCAGGCCATTATCGTCGCGCGCATCCACCGGTTCGAGGAAGTGCGCCGCACCCTGCCCAAGGAACTGCACGCCGAATACATGCTGCGGCTGATCGCGCGGCTGAAGGCGGCCAAGCGCGATGCGGTGATCTATGCCGGGCCGGGGCACCTGATCGCCTGGACCTTCCCCGAGAAGGAACCGGCGCTGGTGCGTGAGCATCTTGAGGGCCTGCGGGCCCTGTTCTCGTCACCGCTGCTGGTGGGCGACAACCAGGTGGACGTGCGTATCACCTTTGGCGTGGACATCACCCCCAGCCCCAACGTCGCCCGTCGCCTGGCGGCGGCGATCGACGCCGCCGAACGCACCACCGAGACCTACGAGCCCATCGTCATCGCCGAATCGACCAGCGACGAGGACCTGATCTGGAACATCTCGCTCCAGGCGCGGATCGATGCGGCGCTGGCCAATGGCGAGATCTACATGATCTACCAGCCCAAGGTGCTGGTGCAGACCGGCGAGATCGTAGGCGTGGAATCGCTGGTGCGCTGGCGCGACCCCGTGAAGGGCCTGATCCCGCCGGACAGCTTCATCCGCCAGTGCGAGAACGCCGGACGGATGGGCCACCTGACCCGCCACGCGCTGACTGAGGCGTGCCAGGCGGGCAACCGCTTTGCCGAGGCCGGGCTGCATATCCCGGTGGCGGTCAACATCTCATCTACCCTGGTCCACGAACCGCAGATCGTCGCCATGGTCAGCGAAGTGCTGCACGGGACCGGCTTCGATCCCCGCCGGCTGACGCTGGAGATCACCGAGACCTACCGCATCTCGGACTTCGACCGCGCGGCCGAGGTGCTGGGCGACCTGGCAGCCCTTGGCCCCAAGATCTCGATGGACGATTTCGGCGTCGGTGCCGCCAGCCTGGAAGCGCTGCAGCGCCTGCCGTTTGGCGAACTCAAGATCGACCGCCTGTTCATCGCCGCGATGAAGGACGATGCCAAGGCCTACGCAATCGTCCGTAACGTGCTGCAAATGGGCAAGGATCTGCGAATCATCGTGGTGGCCGAAGGGGTCGAAAACGCAGCTACGTTAACCAAATTACGCGATGCGGGGTGCCTTGTGGCCCAGGGATTCGGCATTTCCCGGCCCGTTCCATTCGATGAAATCCTGCAATTCCAGAAGCTTAGACCTGAAGACCGATTAACAAAGATGGTTTAGGCTTTACAAATAAGCTTGGTTAACAGATATGTAGTCCGTCTTAACTAAGGAGACGGACCATGGGTCGCGGTTTTTGGGATTGGCTCCTGGGGGGCCGCGGTTAATCCGCAAGCCTTTTTGTAAAATATGAGAGGGCACCTCCGGGTGCCCTTTTTTATTGCCTGAAACGCAGGCTCAGCCGCGCACGTCGGCCAGGATGGCGGCGCGCAGTTCGGCAATGCCCATCCCGTGTTCGGACGAGGTGACCGCAATCTGCGGGTGCGCGGCCACGTGGCGGCGGGCTTCCTGCACGGTCGCCTCGGTAACCTTGGCCAGCTCGCTCGCCTTGATCTTGTCGGCCTTGGTCAGCACCAGTCGATAACCCACGGCCGCTTCGTCGAGCATCTTCATCATCTCGCGGTCGCTGTCCTTCAGGCCGTGGCGCGAATCGACCAGCAGCATGGTGCGCTTCAGCGGCACCCGCCCGCGCAGGAAGCTGCGGACCAGCCCGCGCCACTTCTCGACCACCTTCAGCGGGGCCTTGGCAAAGCCGTAGCCCGGCATGTCGACCAGGCGGAACACCACCGGATCGCCCACGTCGAAGAAATTGAGTTCCTGCGTGCGGCCCGGCGTTACCGAGGCGCGGGCGATGGCCTTGCGGCCTGTCACCGCGTTGATCAGGCTGCTCTTGCCCACGTTGGACCGGCCGGCAAAGGCGATCTCCGGAAAGTCCGGCGGGGGCAGGAACTGCAGTTGCGGGGCGGACAGCAGGAAGGTGACCGGGCCTGAAAACAGGCGCCGGGCTTCCTCCACCAGCTCCGCATCGGCGGGGCCGGCTTCGGGCGCTTTGTCGGGGGCGGAGCCGGTCATCCCTTCTCCGGCGTGGCGGTCGCCATCTGCGCCTTCAACTGCGGGTGGCGCGAATAGAGGTACTTCTGCTGCGCCAGCGTCAGGATGTTCGAGGTGATCCAGTAGATCAGCAGGCCCGCGGCGAACGGGGCCATCACGAACATCATCATCCACGGCATGATCATGAAGACCTGCTGCTGCATCGGGTCCATGGCCGCCGGGTTCAGCTTGAACTGCAGCCACATGGTCACGCCCAGCAGGATCGCCAGCGGGCCGATGGCGAGGAAGCTGGCGGGGGTGAAATCGAGCAGGCCGAACAGGTTCAGCACGTGCAGCGGATCGGGCGCGGACAGGTCCTTGATCCACGAATAGAACGGCTGGTGGCGCATCTCCACGGCCACCCGCAGCGCCTTGTACAGGGCAAAGAAGATCGGCATCTGCAGGAAGATCGGCAGGCAGCCCGCCAGCGGGTTGATCTTCTCTTCCTTGTACAGCCGCGCCATTTCCTGCTGCAGTTGCGGCTTGTCATCCTTGTAGCGTTCCTGCAGCGCCTTCATCTTGGGCTGCACAGCGCGCATCTGGGCCATCGAGGCGAACTGCTTGTTGGCGATGGGGAACATCACCAGCCGCACGATCAGCGTCAGGCAGATGATGGCCAGGCCGAAGTTGCCCACCAGGCCGAAGAGGAACAGCAGGAACTGTTCCATCGGCTTGACGATGAAGCGGAACCAGCCCCAGTCGATCGCCAGGCCGAAGCGCTCCACGCCCTGCGCCTCATAAGCGTTGAGCACGGCGCTTTCCTTGGCCCCCGCGAACAGGCGGGTGGTGCGCACCACCTTGCGCCCGGCGGGCACGTTGACCGCATCGTACAGCAGCACGGCGGCATACTTGTCCTGCCCCGCTTCGGAGAACGAGATCTGCGTATCGGCCCCGTTCTGCGGGATCAGGGCGGACATCCAGTAGATGTCGGTGAAGCCCACCCACCCCGGACGGCCCGGCAGGTTGAGCGGGCCGGCATTGTTGGCCTGCCGCTGGCGGGCCAGTTCCTCGCTCACTTCCTCGTAGTCCCAGTCGAAATCGACCGCGCCGTCGACGGCGGCAATGGGGCCGGAGTGGACGTTGAAGTTGCTGGGATCGGCGGTCAGGCTGGTGCGGTTGATCAGCGCGCGCGGGCGCAGGGCCACGGTGCCGGTGCCCAGGTTGCTGACCGCCTGCTCCACGGTGATCATGTAGTCTTCGTCGATGCGATAGGTCAGCTCGAACAGCTGGCCCTGGCCGTTGTTCCAGGAGAGCTTGACCGGCGTGGCCGGGGTCAGCGTGCCCCCGGCGCTGGTCCACAGGGTCTGCGGGCCGGGCACGGCCACGCCCTCGCCCACCCAGTCGAAGCGGGCAAAGTGCTGCTTGTCGGTGCCCAGCGGGGCCATGAACTGCACCGGGCCGCTGTCACGCTCGATCGTCTCGCGGTGGTTGCGGAACTCGATATCGTCCACCCGTGCGCCGACCAGGTTGATCGAGCCTTCCAGTTCCGGCGCATCGATCTTCACGCGGCTCGGGCTGGCCAGCTCGGTCGCCAGGGTGCGCGTCACCTCGGCCTCGGCGGCGGGCGATTCCACGGTCTCCTGCGAGGTGACGGCGGCCTGGGCCACCGGCACTTCCTCGGGCGGATACAGCTTCACCATGAGGAACTGCCAGCCCAGGAACAGGGCAAGGCTCAGCACGATGGCGAGGATGAGGTTACGCTGGTTGCTCAAGTGAGATTCCCGTCCGGCAAGTCTGTGTTCCGTAGCCCCGGGCGGTGCCGTTCACGGTACGGGGTCATATCCGTGTCCCCCCCAAGGGTGGCAGCGCAATAGACGCTTGGCCGCCATCCATCCACCCCTGATTGCACCATGCTTCTCCAGCGCCTCGATGGCATAGGCGCTGCAGCTTGGCTGGTAGCGGCACGATGGCGGCAATACCCGGCTGGGGCCAAGCTGCCAGGCCCGCGCGACCAGGATCAGCACCCGCTTCACCGGCCGTGCACCTTCGTGCCGACAGGTCGGCGCGGGCGGCTTTTCTCGCCCTTCCCTTCGCGCGCGGCGGCCAGGGCATAGCCCAGTTCCGCCTGCATCCGGGCAAAGTCCCGCTCGATCCCGCCTTCACGGCCGATCAGCACGTGGTCATGGTCGGGCAGGCCCAGGTCGGGCAGCGCGGCGCGCAGCAGTTCGCGGAAGCGGCGCTTCATGCGGTTGCGGACCACGGCGTTGCCGATCTTCTTGGTAACGGTGATGCCATAGCGCGTGCCCGCCCCGCCGTTGGGCCGGGTCAGCAGCACGAAACCGGGCCGCGCATTGCGCAGGCCCTGATTCGCGGCGACGAAATCCGCGCGCTTGGTGAGAACGGTCAAATCCACGCTGGCCATTATAGGAACGAAAACGGGCTGCGTTAAGCAGCCCGCAAGGCCAAACGGCCGCCCGCAGCGCAGGTCAGCCTTGCTGACCGGGAGCGAGGATGTCACGCGCCCGGATGGGCGCGTGCAAAATGATCAGGCGCAGAGCGTCTTGCGGCCGCGACGGCGGCGCGCGCGCAGGATCTTGCGGCCACCCGGGGTGGCCTTGCGGGCGAAGAAGCCGTGGCGGCGAGCACGCACCAGGTTGCTCGGCTGGAAAGTGCGCTTCATGATTCGGACTACCTTAGCAAATGTCTAAAACAATTACGGCCGCCAGCACGGGCGGCCACAGATGGGCGCGCGTTAGTTGACGGTTGCGCCCAAGTCAAGGTGGCTGCCGGTCAGGCCAGCCACATCGGCATAGGCCAGTTGCGGCATTGGCGGCAGCGGGGCCGCCCCAGCCTCAGCCTCACCCTCGCCCCGGTGCATCCAGCGGCGCATCTCGGCCCCGTCCAGCCACAGCGCCGATTCGAACGGCACCGAATTGGTCATGGCATAGAACTGCCCCGCGTCAGCCGCGCTCATGCCCATCTCGCGGTAATAGTCGAGGTATTTCGCGTGCTCGGGCGAATCGGGGGCATAGTCCCAGGCGCCCAGGCCGCGGTCGTCCAGCCAGGCGTGGACGGCGAATTCGGCCCCGTCGGCAATCGTCAGGCTGGTCCCTGCCAGCACCAGTTCCACCGCGCCCGAGCGGACCGAGCCGCCTTCTGGCACGTCCACCGCCAGGCCGCGGGCACGGATCATGCGGCCCAGGTGCAGGTTGGCGCGGTCGTCATAAGTACCCGGGCATTCGATGAAGCTGAGCGTGGCGATGCCGGGGAAGTCCGCCAGCATCTGCGCGAACTGGCCGGGGCTGTAGCTGTCGGTGATCCCCACCAGCGCCGCCCGGCTGCCATCCAGCACGCGGAACGGGCCATAGGCGGCGATCGCCTGCTGCTCGGCATGGGCCAGTTGCGGCGAGACGAAGCGCTGGGCGGACGTATCCACCCACTCCTCGACCATTTCCTCGTAAACAAAGGTCTGCGCCGCCACCGGCCCTGTCACGGCCAGATGCGAAGCGAGCACGGCAAGGACGAGGGGGAAGCGGCGCATGGGCGGCAGAATCGGCCCCCGCCCCTTCCCCCTTCATTACCAAACGCGGTTTCCGGCGGATTCACCATCTTGCCCCGCTCGACAAGCGGGCCGCCCGCGCTATCACCTTCAAGCGAAGGGGGATTCTGCTTGGTCGCGCTGGTTCAGACGGTTGCCTATCTCGGGCTCGATGCCCGTCCGGTGGAGGTGCAGTGCCAGCTTGCCGCCGGGCTGCCGCGCTTTGCCGTGGTCGGCCTGCCGGACAAGGCGGTGGGCGAAAGCCGCGAACGGGTGCAGTCGGCCCTCGCCTCCATGGGCCTAGCGCTGCCGCCCAAGCGGATCACGGTGAACCTGTCGCCCGCAGACCTGCCCAAGGAAGGCAGCCATTACAACCTGCCGATTGCCCTGGCGCTGCTGGCGGCAATGGGCGTGACCGATGCCGAGCAACTGACCGATTTCGTGGCTGTGGGCGAGCTGGCGCTGGATGGCCGCGTGGTCGCCTCGCCCGGCGTACTGCTGGCCGCGCTTCATGCCAGCGAGGCGGAGAAAGGCCTGATCTGCCCTGCCGCGCAAGGGGCCGAGGCACGCTGGGCCAGCGGCGTGCCGGTGCTGGCCGCGCCGGACCTGGTCAGCCTGCTCAACCACCTGAAGGGCACCAGCCGCCTGCCCGATCCGCAGGCGGGCGAAGTGGACGAGCCGGCCTATGGCCCGGACCTTCGCCAGGTAAAGGGCCAGGAAGTGGCCAAGCGCGCGCTGGAGATTGCTGCCGCCGGTGGGCACAACCTGCTGATGATCGGCCCCCCGGGTGCGGGCAAGAGCCTGCTGGCAAGCTGCCTGCCGGGCGTTCTCCCGCCCCTGACCCCGGCGGAGGCGCTGGAGGTGAGCATGGTCGCCTCGGTCGCCGGCACGCTGGAAGGCGGCAAGATCAGCCGCACCCGCCCGTTCCGCGCGCCGCACCATTCCGCCAGCATGGCGGCGTTGACCGGCGGCGGGCTGCGCGTGCGGCCGGGCGAGGTATCGCTGGCGCACCTGGGCGTGCTGTTCCTGGACGAGCTGCCCGAATTCCAGCGCGCCGTGCTCGATTCGCTGCGCCAGCCGCTGGAGACGGGCAAGGTGGATGTCGCCCGCGCCAATGCCCACGTGGCCTATCCGGCGCGGGTGCAGCTGGTCGCGGCAATGAACCCGTGCCGCTGCGGCCACCTGGGCGATGCCGCGCTGGCATGCAGCCGCGCCCCGCGCTGCGCGGCCGATTACCAGGGCAAGGTGTCCGGGCCCCTGCTCGACCGCATCGACCTGCACGTGGAGGTGGACCCGGTATCCGCCGCCGACCTCTCGCTGCCCCCGCCCGCCGAGGGCAGCGCCGAAGTGGCCGCCCGTGTGGCGGCGGCGCGCGAGGTGCAGGTGGCCCGCGGCATCCGCTCCAATGCCGAGCTGGAGGGCGACCTGCTGGAAGCCCACGCCACCCCGGACGAGGCCGGCCGCGCGCTGCTGATGCAGGCGGCCGAGGCCATGCGCCTGTCCGCCCGTTCCTATACCCGCGTGCTGCGCGTGGCGCGCACCATTGCCGACCTGGCGGGCAGCGAGGGCGTGAAGCGGCTGCACGTGGCCGAGGCGCTCAGCTATCGCCGCCAGGTTCCCCGTGCCTGAGTCCAGATTGCCTGAACCCGCTCGCCTGCCTTCGGCGCAGGTCTCGGTCCCCCGCATCGTGCGCAGTGTGGGCCAGTTGCCCTCGCGCGGGTCGCACCTACCCGGCGGGATCCTGCTCGCCTTGTGCTGGGGGGCGTGGCTGTGGTTCGTGGTGGAAGGCCGATCCATGGCCAAGTGGGGCATCTCCGCCGCTTCGCTGGCCGAAGGGCGCTACGACACGCTGCTGCTGACCATGTTCGCCCACGCCGGCCTGCTGCACCTGGGCATGAACAGCGCGGTGCTGGCCTCCCTGGCACCGGTGACAGTTGGCGCGATGGGCGGCGCGCGACGGGGAGCAGGGCCGTTCTTCGCCTTCTACCTGCTGGCCGGGCTGGCGGGATCGCTGCTCTATGTCGCGTTCAACCCCGATGGCACGATTCCTGCCGTGGGCGCGTCGGGGGCCATTTCGGGCCTCATCGGGTTTGTCGCCCGGCTTGGCACCCACGGCCGCCTGCTGCCGCTGCTGGGGCGCGAGCTGGCCCTGCGCATCTGGGATTTCCTCAAGGCCAACCTGATCCTGATCGCGTTGTTTGCCCTGCCCGCCCTGTTTGGCGGCGGCGGCATCATGATCGCCTGGGAGGCGCACCTGGGAGGCTTCCTGTTCGGGCTGTTGACCGCCGGCTGGTTCCTGCGCCACAGAGCCCCCGCATCATGACCGCCCTGTTCCTCCTTGCCCTGGCGCTGGCCATGGATGCCTTTGCCGTCTCGATAGCGCGCGGGGCGGCGGGGCCGCATTCGCTGGCGCGGGCGGCGGAGACGGGGCTGGCCTTCGGCGCGGCGCAGGGGGTCATGCCGCTGCTGGGCTGGGCGGCGGGCGCGCTGTTCATCCGCTGGATCGAGGCCTTCGACCACTGGATCGCCTTTGGCCTCCTCGCCTTCCTGGGCGCACGGATGCTGCGCGAGGCGTTCTCCGACAGCGATGACGATGCCGAGGAAGCGGCCAGTACTGAACGCCAGCGCGGCCACTGGGCGGCGCTGCTGCTGGCGGCCATCGCCACCAGCATCGATGCCGCCGCGGCGGGCCTGACGCTGGACCTGTTCGGTGTGCCGGTGCTGCTGGCCTGCGCGATCATCGCCGCCGTCACCGCCGCGCTGTGCGTGCCGGCCTATTGGTTCGCCAGCCGCATCGGCGGCAAGCTGGGGCACGTGGCGGAAGGCCTTGGCGGCGTGGTGCTGATCGGCCTTGGCGTGAAGATCCTGGTGGAGCACCTGGCTTGAGATATTGGGCCTTACAGCCTTAGAGCAGGTCCGCCTTCTCGCAGCATTCCACCCCGGCCTTGCCCAGGTCCTCGCGCCGTTTCCACGCCAGGTCGTGCCAGGTCAGATCACGCCCGTCCGCCGCACGGATCGTCACCGGGGCCACGGGCAGTCCGTCGCGCGCGTCGACCAGCACCAGTTGGGTGTTGACGTTCTGGTTGTGCCGTTCCCCCCACTGGCGCAGCGCCAGCATGGCGGGCAGCAGGTCCACGCCCTTGGGGGTCAGGCAGTATTCCACCTTGCGCCGGTCATCCGAGCACGGCTGCCGCGTCATCACCCCGTGTTCCACCAGCCGGGCCAGCCGGTTGGACAGGATATTGCGGGCAATGCCCAGTTCGGTGGAGAATTCCTCGAAGTGCTTCAGGCCATTGAAGGCGGCGCGCAGCAGCAGGAACGACCAGCGTTCCCCCATCACCTCAAGGGCGCTGGGCAGGCCGCAGGTGGCCATGTCCGCCAATGATTCGCGCAGTTCACCCATCCGCCATCCAGTCCCTGTGACACCGTTCCTACAGCCAATCGCGGGAAAGCCAAACCGCTCGCTGATTCCGGTTGCAATCCGCAACGCATCGACATAGGTAGCGTTTCGCAACCAGTATTACAATGCAACTGACATGAGGACCCCCCGATGACCACGCTCAGCAGCACCCGACTGTCCGCTTCCGCCGCCCTCGCCTTGGCGCTTGGCCTGGCCGTTGCCCCCGGTGCTTCGGCGCAGGGTGAAGGCGCGCACTTCCGCGCCCAGCTTGCCGCCCCCGCCCCCGACGCGCGGCCGTTGGCGGGCGGCGTGGTGTGGCGCTGTGCGGAAACCGCCTGCTCCGCCCCGCGTACCGGCGGCCGCCCGCTGCGCATGTGCCGCGAGCTGAAGCAGTCGGTCGGCCAGATCGTCAGCTTCGAAGTGGCCGGCCAGGTGCTGTCTGCGGAAGACCTGGCCCGCTGCAACGGCTGAGGCCGCGACCTTCTTCAACCGCCCCCAAAAAACTGGCCCGGCTACCCCACTCCATCGCCGGGCCGGCAACTGGGCCCCGGAGCACCGCTCCGGGGCCCGTTTTGCATCAGCCGAGCAGGCCGTGGCGCTCCAGTTCGGCTTCAAGCACGGCTGCATCGGTAAACACGTGGCCGTGCCAGCCCCGCGCCACCGCTGCGGCAATGTTGTCTGCCCGGTCATCGATGAACAGAAGATCGCGTGTAGGAAAGCCGCTTCTTTCCTCCAGCACTTGATAAATGCGCGGATGCGGTTTCACGCACCGCTCCTCGCCGGAAATCACGCAATCGTGGAAGTGGTCGAACACCGGCGCTGTGGGGCGGAACATGGCCCAGAACTCCGCCCCGAAGTTCGACAGCGCAAACTGCGGCACCCCGCGCGCCGCCAGCCGCTCCACCAGCGCGTGGGTGCCGGGCACCGGGGCGGGCAGCGTTTCCAGGAAGCGCGGGTGATAGGCATCGATCAGGGGGCCGTGATCGGGAAAGCGGGCCTTCAGTTCAGGGATCATCTCGGCCAGCGGGCGGCCCTCGTCGCTCTGGAAGTGCCACTCCTCGGTGATGACATTGCCCACGAACCATTCCAGCTCGGCCTGATCGGGGATCAGCTTGCTGAACAGGAAGCGCAGGTTCCACTGGTAGAGGACGCGGCCCACGTCCCACACCACCGCGCGCGGCCGATTCGCGTCCTGCCGCTCAGACATGCAAAAAGCCCCCGTGGTGGCGGGGGCTTTCACATAGACCGGCCCGGCGAACGAATCGCACAGGCGTCATCCGAATCAGCCCTGGCGGGCCTTGAAGCGGCGCTGGGTCTTGTTGATCACGTAAACGCGGCCGCGACGGCGGATCACGCGGTTGTCCCGGTGGCGATCCTTGAGCGACTTCAGGCTGTTGACGATCTTCATGACAGGTTTCCCGAAAAACAAGCGGCACCGGAGATGGCCCCGATGCCGAATTCTTGGTGGGCCGGTTACTTGTGGCCCCTGCCAAAGTCAAGCGGCCACTGGGTGTCGCTTCAGGCCGGCTGGCGGATTTCGGCCAGCTTGCGCTCCCACGCCAGCGCGTGGCGCACGATCGTGTCCAGATCGGCATGCTGCGGCACCCAGGGCAGGGTGGCCTTGATGCGCGAAGGATCGCTGACCAGCAAATCGGGATCGCCGGCCCGACGGGGGCCGAGCACACGGGTGATCGTGCGGTTGGTCACCCGGTCCACCGCGTCCAGCACCTCCAGCACCGAGAAACCCCGCCCATAGCCGCAGTTCATCGTCAGCGAGCGCTGCGGCTGCACCACCAGTGCGTCCAGCGCCAGCACGTGCGCCTGGGCCAGGTCACTGACGTGGATGTAGTCGCGCACCCCGGTGCCATCGGGCGTGGCATAGTCCGTGCCGAACACGCCCACGCTGTCGCGCATCCCCAGTGCGGCCTCCACCGCCACCTTGATCAGGTGGGTGGCCCCGGCGGTGCTCTGCCCGCTGCGCGCCTGCGGATCGGCCCCGGCCACGTTGAAATACCTGAGCGCGCAATAGTTCAGCGGATGGGCAAAGGCGGTATCGGCCAGCATCTGCTCGGTCATCAGCTTCGACCAGCCATAGGGGTTGATCGGCTGGCGCGGCACGTCCTCGTTCACGGGCGAGACAGCGGGCATGCCATAAGTGGCTGCCGTACTTGAGAAAATGAAGTGCGGCACGCCGGCGGCTACCACCGCCTCGATCAGCGCGCGGCTCTTCACGGTGTTGTTGTTGTAGTATTTCAGCGGGTCGGCAACGCTTTCGGGAACGATAATCGATCCCGCGAAATGCATCACTGCACCGATCTGCTGTTCGCGCACGATCCGCTGCACCAGGTCCTGGTCGGCAATGTCGCCTTGGTAGAAGGCAACGCCCTCGGGTATGGCGAAGCGGAAGCCGGTCGACAGGTTGTCGATCACGGCAACAGGCGTGCCGCGATCGCGCAGGGCAAGGACGGCGTGGCTGCCGATGTATCCGGCACCGCCGGTAACGAGAACGGGAAAGGAAGCGCTCATGGGTTCGGGTGCCTATCAGAAGATTGCAAAGCAGGCATTAACCGCGATGGCGCTGGGCAGCGGCCTGCTGCTGGGCGCCTGCGCCGCGCCGGCCTATGTCTCGCCGGTGGAGGTGACGCGCTTTGCCGCACCCGCTGCCGCACTGGGCAGCGGCACCATTACGCTGCGCCCCGCGCCGGGGACGGACGAGAGCCTGGAATGGGGCATATACCGCGCCGCCGTGGCCACCGAGTTGGAGCGGCTGGGCTATCGCGTGGTGCCTGACATGGGGGCGCAGGTGGCGCTGGTCGGGCTGCAGGAAGCCCTGCTGGAGGCAGGGCGCGAGCGGGGCCCGGTCAGCGTTGGCGGCGGCGGCAGCGTCGGCTCGTGGGGATCGGGCGTGGGCCTGGGCGTGGGGATCAACCTCAACAGCCTGGCGGGCCCGCCAGCCGACCGGATCGAGCGGCTGCTGTCGGTCTCGATCCGCAGCAGCGATGCGCCCGCAAACCTGTGGGAAGGGCGCGCCAGCTTCACCGCCAGCACCGACAGCGACTTTGCCGAGGATGCCCCCGCCGCCGGCCGCGCCGCCGCCGCGCTGTTCCGGGGCTTCCCCGGCACATCGGGCGAGACTATCGAGGTGGAATGACCCAGATCGCCATCAGCGCCGCCTTCGACAGCGGCAATATCGAAGTCCTCGACATCACCGGCACCAGCGCGCGCCTCGCCATCCGCAAGGACCACCAGAGCGACTTCTTCCAGTGGTTCCACTTCCGCGTGTCCGGCTGTGCGGGCCGCGAGGTGGAACTGAAAATCACCGGCCTTGCCCAGAGCGCCTATCCCGAAGGCTGGCCGGGCTACAGCGCCTGCGTGTCGGAGGACCGCGAATACTGGGGCCGGGCTGACAGCAGCTATGACAAGGCCGAGCATAACGGCTCGCTGACGATCCGCTACCAGCCGGCCGGCGACCTAGCGTGGTTCGCCTATTTCGCCCCCTATTCGTGGGAACGGCACCTGGACCTGGTGGCGCAGGCCGCCGTGGCCCCCGGGGTCACCCACCGCACGCTGGGGCTGACGCTGGACGGGCGCACGCTCGACTGCCTCGATCTTGGCGAGGGCGATGTGCAGGTGTGGCTCTATGCCCGCCAGCATCCCGGCGAATCGATGGCCGAATGGTGGATGGAAGGCGCGCTGGACCTGCTGACCGACGAGACCGACCCCATCGCCCGCCGCCTGCGCCAGATTTGCAGCTTCCACATCGTGCCCAACTGCAACCCCGATGGTTCGGTGCGCGGCCACCTGCGGACCAACGCCGCCGGGGTCAACCTCAACCGCGAATGGCACCAGCCGAGCGCCGAGCGCAGCCCCGAAGTGCTCGCCATCCGCAACGCGATGGACGAGACGGGGGTGGACTTTGCCATGGACGTCCACGGCGACGAGGCGATCGCGGCCAACTTCCTGGCCGGGTTCGAGGGCATTCCTTCGTGGACCGACCGGCAGGGCGAAGGCTATGCCCGCTATCGCGCGATCCTGGAACGGCGCACGCCCGATTTCCAGACGAAGCTCGGCTACCCCGTGGCCCCGGCGGGCAAGGCCAACCTCTCGATGAGCACCAACCAGGTGGCCGAGCGCTTCGGCGCGGTGGCGATGACGCTGGAGATGCCGTTCAAGGACCACCTGCCGATGGCCGATGCCGAACAGGGCTGGAGCCCCGAACGCAGCCGCCTGCTGGCGCGCGACTGCCTGGGCGCACTGCTGGAATGGCTGGAAGAGGCGCTTTGAGGCGGGCCTTGCGCCCCTTCGCCCTCCTCGCCGCGCCCGCCCTGCTGGCCGGCTGCGCCACCACACCGGCGCAAAGCGAAGCTCCCGCCTGGACCAGTGTCAGCTTCACGATGAATTCGTGGGGCCAACCGCTGACAAGCTGGACGGTGCAGGCCGACGGCAGCGGCACCTGGAGCGTCAGCGAACCGAAGGATGGCGATTACTTCAACCGGCAGACCATCACGGTCTCCCTGCCCGCCGATGCCGCCGCCGCTACCGCGCTGGCCGAACGAATCGCCGCGCTGCCGGCTACCCCGCCCACCGGCGATGGCTGCCGTGAGCGAATTACCGACCAGGTCTATGGCGCGCTTTTCATTGCAGGGAGCGGCGGCACCACGAAGGACTATGCCTACAACGCCGGCTGCCTGGATGCGCCCTATGCGCAGTTCATCGCCACGATCCGTGACGTCAACGGCCTCGTGCTGGCACGCGGGGAAGCGGCGCGCGATTGAGGCCGATGCGCCTGTAGCCCGGCCAGCCTTTGGCTGCCGGGGTGGACGGGGGAGAGCAAATGACCGGCGCGGGGTTGCCGCATTCTGTGCCCGGACTCGACGACGCTTTTGGGTAGTTTAGGTACTCAGCATTCGCGTCGAGATTTGTTGCCGCCGGCCCGCGGCCATCCTCCAGCTACTGACGCGACGGAGGGCAGCACTCGCGTGGCGGCCATGCCTGGTGCGAACGTTCGGCTGAACACCGGGACGCCCGCGCCGGTCATTTCCTTCGCATTCCGAAGAACCGGAGGATGGCCCATCCGCTGCACCGGCCGGATACTGCGGACGCGAATCGGGCTGCACTAAATTGGGTGCTGTAGGAAAGTGTTTTCTGCCCAAAAGCCCTCTCCCCTTGGGAGAGGGTTGGGTGAGGGTGTGCCAGCGCAAGAAGCATTTGAGGCTTCTCACCCGCCCCCCGCCCCCTCCCAGCGGGAGGGGGAGCAGACCTCACGCCCCCTGCGGCGCGCCGGAATCGCCGAAGCGCTTGCCCGCCTTGGGGATCGCGCTGCCGCGCACCGGCTGCACCGCGGTAGGGCCACGCGGCACGTCGGGGCGGTCGATCTTGCCGTTGTCGAGCAACTGCTTGATCTCGTCACCCGTCAGCGTCTCGTATTCCAGCAGCGCCTGGGCCACCAGTTCCAGCTGGTCGCGGTGGGTGGTGAGCAGGTCGGTCGCCCGCTTGTGCGCCCCTTCCACCAGGTCGCGGATCTCGGCGTCGATCAGCTTGTTGGTATCGGCCGAATGCATGGTGCGCTGGCTACCGCCATAGCCCAGGTAGCCTTCCTGCGTTTCTTCATACAGCAGCGGCCCCAGCTTCTCGGACATGCCCCAGCGGGTGACCATGTTGCGCGCCAGGCCGGTGGCATACTGGATGTCGGACGAAGCTCCGCTCGACACCTTGTCGTGGCCGAACACCAGTTCTTCCGCCACGCGCCCGCCCATGGAGACGGACAGGTTCGCGTGCATCTTGTCGCGGTGGTAGGAGTAGTTGTCCCGCTCCGGCAGGCGCATCACCATGCCCAGCGCACGACCGCGCGGGATGATGGTGGCCTTGTGGATCGGGTCCGATGCTGCCTCGTGCACGGCGACCACGGCGTGGCCGGCCTCGTGATAGGCGGTCATCTTCTTCTCGTCGTCGGTCATGACCATGGAGCGGCGTTCCGCGCCCATCATCACCTTGTCCTTGGCGTCCTCGAATTCCTGCATGGCCACCAGGCGCTTGTTGCGCCGCGCGGCCAGCAGGGCGGCCTCGTTGACCAGGTTGGCCAGGTCCGCACCGGAGAAGCCGGGAGTGCCACGGGCAATGGTGCGCGGGTTGACGTCAGGCGCCAGCGGCACCTTCTTCATGTGCACGGCCAGGATCTTCTCGCGCCCGTCGATGTCGGGCACGGGGACCACCACCTGCCGGTCAAACCGGCCCGGGCGCAGCAGCGCGGGGTCCAGCACGTCCGGCCGGTTGGTGGCGGCGATGATGATGATGCCTTCGTTGGCCTCGAAGCCGTCCATCTCCACCAGCAACTGGTTGAGGGTCTGCTCGCGCTCGTCATTCGAATTGCCCAGGCCGTGGCCACGGTGGCGGCCCACCGCGTCGATCTCGTCGATGAAGACGATGCACGGCGCGTTCTTCTTGGCCTGTTCGAACATGTCGCGCACGCGGCTGGCGCCCACGCCCACAAACATCTCGACGAAGTCCGAGCCGGAGATGGTGAAGAACGGCACCCGCGCCTCGCCCGCGATGGCGCGGGCCAGCAGTGTCTTGCCGGTGCCGGGGCTGCCGACCAGCAGCGCGCCCTTGGGGATCTGGCCGCCCAGCTTGGAGAAGCGCTGCGGATCGCGCAGGAACTCCACGATCTCCTGCAGTTCCTCGCGCGCCTCGTCGATGCCGGCCACGTCGTCAAACGTCACGCGGCCCTGCTTTTCGGTCAGCAGCTTGGCCTTGGACTTGCCAAAACCCATCGCGCCCGATCCGCCGCCCTTCTGCACCTGGCGCAGGGCAAAGAAGGCCACGCCCAGGATCAGCAGGAAGGGCAGGATGTTGATCAGCATGACCATCAGCAGGTTGCCGCTGTCCGGCGCGGCGCCGGCATAGTCCACGCCCGCGCTTTCCAGCAGTTCGGGCAGGCCCTGGTCATTGAACACCGGGATGGTGCTGAACGGCTGTTCGTTCTTGAACGTGCCGGTGATCAGTTCCGGCCCGATTTCCACCTGCTCCACGCTGCCTTCGGCCACCTTCTCGCGGAATTCGGCATAGGAAATGCGCGTGCCGCTGGGCTGGCCGGACCCGCCGAAGATCGACACGGCCAGCAGCAGGCCCATGAAGATCGCGCCCCAGATCAGCAGGCTCTTTATCCAGGGGTTGGGGGTGTTCTCGGGTTCGCGGTTGTCGCTCATCGTGGGGGCAGCGTCCTTTCAGAACGCCAATGTAGGATTGGAGCCATGAATGGCAAGCTAATGCCAAGGCGATCACGGTCTATTGGCCGTAGGGAGGGAACGGCTGCGCGCGATCAGTTGCGCGGGCGCACCAGTTCCACCGCTTCGGACAGGTCCGCCCCCTGCTGGCCGGTGAAGCGGATCAGCGCCTCCACCCCATCGCCTTGCGCCGCCTCGTCCAGTTCGCCCGGCAGGTGGCGCCCGGCCACGATGGGACCGATGCCGCGCAGGCCCGTCACCCGCTCGCTGGCCACCACCGTCACCAGCGCGCCACCAGGGGCGTGGAAGCGGGCAAGATAGGCATAGTCGCGGTAGAACACCGGCGCGGCAATCCGCGTTGCCTCATCGCTGATCCAGCGCTGGTCGCTGCGCCTGTCGCGGATCTCGTCGTAGGTGTCGCCAACGGACAGGCTGCTGCCGGCAAAGGTGATGTCCTCCAGCAGGCCCATGCCGGACAGCAGGCCGACATAGACGACATCATGCGTGGAAAGCATCTGCGCGGTCATCTCGGATGCCGGGATCACGTCCACCTGCTTTCCTTCGGTCGCCAGCAGCGGGGCGATCTGCTGCAGGGCATAGGAGGTCTGGAACGGCAGGTAGTTGAGGCCCACGTCCTCGGCCATGCCATAACGGTCCGGCTCGCTGTTCTGCAGGCGCAGCAGGTCCTCGGCGGAATTGACGCGGAAATCGCGGATTAGGCGGCCGTTTTCGGGGATCACCGGATCGATCTCGCCAAACAGGTAGTAGTCGCCCAGCACCAGCAGCACCGGCCGTTCGCTGCGGGTCAGCGGCTCCCACAGGGCGTTGGGCGTGGAATGCTCGCGGCCCGAGAACCACCAGCCGAGCGCGAAGGCCAGCAGCACGGCGGCAGCGGCCACGGCCAGCACCCCGCGCGGCGCGGCAACCGGTGCGGCAGCAGCGGGAGGCGGCGGCGGAGCGGCAGGCTCGTTCCCCGGCAGGACCTGCAGGGCATAGATGCCAGCCGGTATTTCCAGCACGGTCGCCCCCGGTGCGGGCGGATGGTCGCGATAGTGATCGTCCAGCTTCTTGCGCAGGCGGTGGACATAGACCCGCACCGTGGCATCGTCGGCATCTGTTTCGGTCTGGCCGAACACGGCGGCGGCAATTTCTCCTTGCGTGGCGGAAGGGGCCAGCGGCCCGCGCTGCGCCAGGTAATCGAACAATTCGGCCAGCCGCCCGCCCTTGCCCACCACGCCCCCCGCCTGCAGGCGCGCCACTTCGGCGCGGTAGGCCGCAAGGTCTGCGTTACTGGTGCTGCCCTGTGCCACGGCGGTGATCCTCGCCAAGCTGTAACGTGCTTGTAACGGGCCGATTACCGTAATTTACGTGGCGAGGCCAGAGCGGTGGGAGCAGGTGCTGGGGCCGGATCAACAGTCACCAGGTTACACCCCTTGCTTCGCCTCGAAAATGCCACCTTGCCCTGCTCTCCCCGTGCCGCGCTTCTGCTCGGCACGGCTGCCCTCGCCTGCGTCCTGACGGCCGATCCAGCCCGTGCCCAAGATGGGACGCAGGTCGAGGTGCAGGAACAGGTGCAGGATCAGGGCCACGACCACCCCGACCGCGGCAATATCGGCGTCGTGCGGGACGAGGAGACGGGCGACGTCATCTATGTCTACGGCCGCGGCGAACGGCGCATCGGCGATGCCGTGGCCGCCAGCGAAGGCGGCGTTGCCGGCGCGGACCTGGAAATCCGCCCGCTGCTGCGCCCCGGCGAAATCCTGGAAGCCACCCCCGGCCTGATCGCCACCCAGCATTCGGGCGGCGGCAAGGCCAACCAGTTCTTCCTGCGCGGCTTCAACCTGGATCACGGGACGGACTTCGGCCTCTACATCGATGACATGCCGGTGAACTTCCGCACCCACGGCCATGGCCAGGGCTACCTGGACGTCAACGGCCTGATCCCGGAGAGCGTGGAAAGGGTCGATTACCGCAAGGGCCCCTACCGCGCGGACACGGGGGATTTCAGCTTCGTGGGCTCGGCCTTCATCACCACGGTTGACCGGGTGGACCCCTTCGCCACGCTGGAGGTCGGCTCCTATGGCTATCGTCGCCTTGTCGGCGGCGGCTCGGTGCCCCTCGGCCAGGGCGACCTGACAGTGATGGGCCAGGCCAAGCTGAACGACGGGCCGTGGGAACTGCCCGAGGATTTCGAGGGCTATTCGGGCCTCATCAAGTATGCCACCCCGCTGGGCGCGGGCGATTTCCAGATCGCGCTCCAACTCTACGATGCCACCTGGGCTCCCACCGAGCAGCTTCCCGAACGCCTGATCGGCACGCCGCTGTGCGAAAACCGTTTCTGCTCGATCGACCTAACCCTGCGCGGCAGCACCGAACGCCAGGTGCTGACCGCCAATTACCAGGACGATCACTGGAAGCTGACCGCCTATGCCCAACAGTACGATTGGGAGCTGCTGAACAACTTCACCTATTTCCTGGCCGATCCGGTCAACGGTGACCAGTTGCGCCAGTTCGAGCAACGCTGGACCTGGGGCGGCCGGGTGGAACGGTTCGACCGGCTGACCGACCGGCTGACGCTGCGCGTGGGCACCGAGCTGCGCATGGACCGCATCGGCCCGATCGGCCTCGACGAGACGATCA